>NZ_JNKF01000018.1 GCF_000702825.1 Prevotella sp. P6B1 | reverse complement strand
TGAAGTGAACCCCAAAGTTTGGACGGTTAAACAATAGAAGCTGTAAGCATTTTCCTGTATTGTACAGGAGACATGCCATTAAGCCTCAGTTTTATTCTCTCATTATTGTAATACTCAATGTACTCTTTCAAGTCTTTTATGAAGACTTCCATAGAGGTATACTTACCTGGATATAGCAGTTCAGACTTCATGAGACCAAAGAAATTCTCCATCATGGCATTGTCCAGACAGTTTCCCTTGCGAGACATACTTTGGATGATGCCATGTTTCTTTAGGCTATTCTGATAGGCCATATGCTGGTAGTGCCATCCTTGATCAGAGTGTAATACAACGCTCTCAGGCAGCTTTATACGCTTGTACATTTGGTTGAGCATACCGAGCACCATCTCCATGTTGGGTACCTGTGTGATTGTATATGCAAGGATCTCGCCGTCACACATGTCGAGTATTGGTGAGAGATAGGCCTTACGCCCCTCTATCGTCACCTGAGTTACGTCTGTAGCAAGCTTCTGGTAAGGCCTGTCTGCAACAAAATCCCTGTCGATGATATTGGGAGCCGTCTTACCCACTTCGCCCTTATAGGAACGGTATTTCACCTTCCTCACCTCGCTTTTCAGTCCAAGTTCATCCATAAGCTTCTTGACCGTCTTGTGATTAATAAGACGACCCTCATTACGGAGTTCCAGAGTTATACGCCTGTAGCCGTAACGACCTTTATGCTTATGAAATATGGTGTATATCATATCTTTTACTTCCTTGTACCTGTCTTTCTTCTTGCCGTGCTTGAGGTGATAGTAGAACGTGCTACGCGCCATCTTCTTGAGCTCTAGCAGGACATCTAAGTCCGCATGCTCATTACGCCTTAGTTCTTCGATGGCTTGCGCCCAATCGCTTTGTTTCGGGCTTCTCTTTCCTCGACTAAGGCTCTCACTTTTTTTAGCAGGAGAATCTCCAGCCTTAAGCGTTCGTTCTCCTTGCGAAGGCGCTCATTTTCCTTCTCGCATTCTTCTTTTGGGAGTCGTTTCATTCTTACCATACCAGTCTTTGGCCCTCGTTTCTTAGGCGCAAGCGCTTCAAAGCCGCCCTTTTCTACAAGTTGAGCCCAGTCACTCAACGCAGTACTTGATACGCCATATTTTCCAGAAAGCTGGTACAAAGTTAATTCACTTTCTTGATATTCGCGAATGATTTTACATTTTTCTTCATAAGAAAGTTTCTTTTCCCTTTTTCCTTTAGTAATAAGGCCCTGAATTCCATGCTCCTTGTAGGCAGCCAACCATTCATACACATTATTACGATTTAAATTAAGTTTGTCAGACACAGAACGAACTGACTGACCTTGTTCTACCAACTTAAGAATTGCTAACTTTTCTTCTAAACTACGATGTTGTTTCATTTGAACCTTTAAGCTGTGTCCAACTTTCTGGGTTCACTTCAGTACATGGCACCAATAAGCTATACTTTCTCATATTCACTTTTCTTTAGTAGGACATCTCATCGAAAGTTATTATACATATATATATCCCCAGAAACAGAATCTACCTCGGACAATCTGAATCTGATAATCACCAGAAAGATAAGCCGGAAGTAACAAGGATTTCGTGCCAGGCGGAATTACCGTTGAATAAACCACCATACCATTTTCGTCTAACAGACGTAGTGGGCAACCATCGCATGAGGAAGAAAAATACAAAGTATAGTCTTCAATACTGACAGAAGGAACGCGCACAGGAGCCTTCTTTATCGGTTCCCAAGGTTCTGTAGGGTCGAGTATACCTACATGAAGAACAATCTTTTCACCTTCTGTCAGACCTTCATTCAACTCCTCAGCATTGCAAAACAACGCTGAGAAAACTAAAACAATGATAAAAAATATATGTTTCATTTTCAAGTAATTTTAATTTGGCTACAAAGATATCTACACAAAATTAAAGCGCCAAATAAAAACATATCTTTTTATTCGGCAGCACTTTGCAATTTTAGATTTTTACATTATCTAAAACTCTTTATATCAATAAGTTACAGAAATAATTCGTCAAAATTCGTCAAACACCTCTGAGCGCATGAATTAGGTTGGTTTTAAGCGAATGAGCTTCTTTTTTACCATAGAGTTTCTCGTTGGCACGAGTTTTTGCGTTAGAAACGGTGGAGGCCTGTGAGGTTGTCATCTTTGCAATATCTCTCTCGGGGATATCAAGGATTATTAATATGCAGATACGCTGCTCCAACAGGGACAAAGTTTTTCCACTGCCAAAAGACTTAAAAGTGAAAGGATTGTCCTTGCAGAATTGGGAGAGCAACATTTTCCACTCTGCTTCTGTTGGTTCGGGACGCTCGGCCTTTCCTTTGGCTTTCTTTATAAATAACTGAGCAATTGGGCTATCAAGAAAATCATCCAGGTTGTCGTGAGGCAAACTACTATTTTTATACATAGTATTTTCTGCCTGCAACTGACTGATGATTCTGGTCAGTTCGGCCTCTTGATTTTCTTTTTCGACAATCATACCCTCGTAATCCTTGTCTTTCAATTTCTGCAGCTCCTCTTGTACAAAACGTCTTTGCTTTCTCGCATTGGCAAGCGACGATCTCAATCTGGCTATCTTTACTCGCTTTTCTTTTTGGGCTTTTCTATATAACCAGCATATGATGACAATGATAACAGATAAAGCAATAGCAATAAGAATGATATAATTCAGCAGGACTAATGTACTACGGGATTTCTCCCTTTCCTGTTCGGCCTCTTTCTGGCTTCTGCTATAGTTGTAGAGGGCAGACATCTGGTGAATGGCATTGGTTTGCATCCTGTTGTGCAAGGAATCCTGTGCCGCCTCATAAAGATTAGCGAAATGAACGATTGAGTCGATGTTATTTTTCACCTTATATATAGAAAGAAGCCCCTTGTATCCTTCCGACAAATAGCCATTTTCTAAAGCCCTTCGAAAATAGAATTCTGCAGAGTCAACTTGGTTAACGCCAAGTTCAAAGAACCCCTTTATGTAATAGTATCCCTCACGACCTCTTGCGACATTCCCCTTTCTATCAAATAAGCCAGAGTCATGTTCAAATATGTCTATAGCCTGCTGAGCTTTTGATAAGTCATGCTGTTCTACATGAAGATAAATAGCCGTGACTAATAGGGCTGCTGCTCTTTTATGATTCCCTAAACGTCTAAGAGCACAGAACGTATCATCAATTAAATGTAGTACAGAATCCTTTTCGCCAAGAAGATAATATGGTCGAACCAACTGGGCCTTTGCCATGATATACTCCTCCTCATTTGACGTACGCCTTGTATAGTCAATATAATGCTGGAACGCCCAGATTTCATCATGTGGCAGGTTCTGACGATGGAAGATATAAGCCATCTGACCATAGATGCCCCTCAATGTATTAAAATCGCAATCCTTGCTGAGCGTATCAGCAGCAGCGATAGCTGTATAATATGTCTGCAAGGCATTTGGCGCTTCACCCATATCACTATAGGCACGGCCTAACAGATAGCGAGCAAGGACGCATTCGTTGGCAGTACCGTTATCCTCGAAGTAGTCGGCAAGCTGTTGCGGTTCTGCTGTAGAACGGAACACGGTATCAAGTTTGTTATAGGCACTGAGGCGATACAGGCGGTACCGCATCCTGAAATGTCTGCCGAAATCAGCCTCGTGACTACCTAAGCTATCCAGAATCCGTAAGGCGGAATCGGGATGCTCGTCGAGCACAGCCTTGGCACGGTCCAAGGCTGAGATGAAGGTCTGACGCTCAGAGCAGCTCAAAAGCAGGAGACCAAGCAGTATGATATAGCAATACCTTTTCATTATCCTTACAGCTTGCAAAGATACTAACTTATTCCCAATCAGCCAAACAATCGCATAAAAATAATACCCACCAGCGGTTTGTTGAACGAATCTGTGGGTTCGTTGAAAATAATTGGATAGGTCATTATATCGTGCTACCTTTGCGCCATGATTGAATTACTAAAAGCATACGAACCCATCACGCTGGAGGAGATGAAAAGCGTGAAACTGATGAATCGCACAGACACGAAGTTCGTGACGAACATCGACAAACTGAGCCAGCTGCTGCTGTTGGCACAGCGCGACTACTATGTGCAGGACATCGACGGGGAACGTAACCCTGACTATGACACCACCTACCTCGACACCATGGCGTTCGACATGTACACCCAGCACCAATGCGGCCACGCCAACCGCCAGAAGATACGGTTCCGCACCTACTGCACCAGCAAACTGCAGTTTATGGAGGTGAAAACAAAAAACAACCACGGACGCACCAAGAAGAAACGGATAGAGGTGGGCGACATGGACCTGAGAGACGCCACCAAGCGACAGTTCCTGCAGCAGCACCTGCGCTACGATGCCGACCAGTTGCAACCCGTGCTGAACAACCACTTCAACCGCATCACACTCGTGAATAAAGGCATGACCGAACGACTGACCATCGACACCGCCCTGCGATTCCATAATCTGCTGAACGGCGAGAACAAGGATATGGGCCAGCTGGTGGTGATAGAACTGAAGCGCGACGGACTGGTGTATTCGCCCGTCATGCACATGCTGCGCCAGCTACGCATTCACCCTCACGGATTCTCGAAATACTGCATGGGCGAGGCGCTGACCAGTAAGAACCGACTGCCAGTGAACCGCTTTAAATGCAAACTGATAGAGATAGGCAAATTAGTAAAACAACAATAAATAAAAATGTATATGAACCTGCAAGCAGTATTTTCTGCCGACTTTGGCGAGACCCTGTTGCGACTGGCGCTCTGCCTATTCGTCAACTGGGTCATCGTCAGTCGCCTGTATTTCAAGAAGAGCCGCCGTCGCGACTTCTACTTTACCTTTATGATGATATCGGTAGCCATCTATTTCCTGGTCTATCTGATGATGGGCATGGAACGTGGCAAAGCCACCATGGGCGTAGGCCTAGGGCTGTTCGGCATCTTCTCGATCATGCGCTATCGCACCGACTCGATGCCCGTTCGCGAGATGACCTACCTGTTCGTAGTGATATGTCTATCGGTGGTACACGCCATGTCGTCGGCATTGAGCATCGACAGCAACGGCACGACACCAGGCACACCGATGCTGGAACTGATAGCCATCGACGTCATTACCA
The DNA here is from genome assembly GCF_000702825.1 of Prevotella sp. P6B1. Lineage (GTDB taxonomy): Bacteria > Bacteroidota > Bacteroidia > Bacteroidales > Bacteroidaceae > Prevotella. The sequence continues at coordinate 87,988 of NZ_JNKF01000018.1, read as the reverse complement.
TCATGGCCATCGCCATATTTGAAAAGACCCTGAAAGTAAACGCCACCAAGCTGGTGCAGTACGACCGTATTGAACTGATTAAGCCCGACCACCGCGAGGAACTGAAAGCCGACCTGGAACAGCGACTGGGCATAGAGATTCTGAAGGTGGAAGTGGGTGCCGTGGACTTCCTACGCGACATGGCCATGCTGCGTGTGAGCTACACTGGCGAGAACAACGACATCAACAACAAACTCAAACTTAAAGCAACAGACGATGTACACATGTAAACGACTTATCTTGGGTATTTTTATAGTCAGCTCTACCCTGCCCGCCTTAGCCCAAAGCGAAGGCGGCATGGTGCTGAGCGCAGAGGCCGAGAAGAAAATCAACAAGCAACTGAGCCTCAACATCGAAGCAGCCATGCGAACCCGCAACGACTTCAAGACCATGGACCGCTGGAGCGTGGGCCTGGGTGCCTCGTACAAGCTGACCTCGTGGTTGAAAGCCGACGCAGGCTACATGCTGCTCGATGATAACAACCGCGAAAAGACCACCTATAAGGCATCGGGCGCAGCCAACAAATGGCGCCCCAGCTACTGGGGACTGAAACACCGTGTGTATGCCTCGCTGACAGGCTCGTACCGACTCGGCAACGGCATCAAGCTGTCGCTACGCGAACGCTGGCAGTACACCTACCGGCCGGAGACCACCGTAAAGCGCTGGGACTACGACGACGAGGAATGGGAAGACAAGGTGCGCAACGGTAAAGGCAAGAGCGTGCTGCGCTCAAGGTTCGGCATCAGCTACGACAAGAAGAAAGCCCTGCTGGCACCCTATGCCCATATAGAGCTCTACAACGCATGGGGCATTGAGAAAGTACGCTACACACTGGGTACCGACATCAAGTTAGGCGGTCCACATACACTCACCGCCTTCTACCGCTTCCAGGACATGAGAAACGTGTCGGCCGACGACTACGACCCCGATATGCACTACTTAGGGATAGGATATAAATTTAAATTCTAAAGATAATGAAACAGACTATGATTTGGATGCTGCTGTCAGCATCGGTAATGACCATGACTGGCTGTTCGGCCGACGATCCGTACAGCGATTACTACAACAACTGGGGCAATAACTGGGGGGACAACGAGACACCCACCCAGAACAACAGCGGCAGTTCGACCACTACAGGCGAGCTGACCACCTTTACCGTAAACATCGACAAGACCACTGCCGAGCCCACCTCGACAGTCAGCGCATACCTGCCCGACGAGGAGGATGCCCTGGAAAACAACAGCTTTACCACCGAGGTGGCTATCGACCTCTCGAATCCCACTGCCAAGACTGAAAACGGTGTCGAGATAACCGTGAATGGTGGACACATCACCGCAAACCACGGCTCGACCAAGAACATCTGCTACATAGTGAGCGGTACCACCACGAACGGCTCGCTGACCGTGGTGGGCGACAAGAAATACGAGTTGATACTGAACGGCGCCAATATTACCAATCCCGACTCGGCTGCCCTGAACCTGCTGAGCGGTAAGCGCGCCTATATCGTGTTGGCCGACGGCACCAGCAACACACTGACCGACGGTACGGGCGGCAACCAGAAGGGCGCCCTCTACTGCAAGGGAAAACTACTGTTCAACGGCAGTGGACAGCTGAGTGTTGTCGGCAACACCAACAACGGTATCCACTCGGCCGACTATATCGTATTCAACAAAGGCAACAACATCTATGTATCATCCAGCGCCAACCATGGCATCAAGGCTAACGACGGCGTATTCATCAACGGCGGCATCATCAATGTAGAGGTTTCGGCAGCTGCCGCCAAAGGTATCAACTGCGAAAGTAACATCATCGTTAACGGCGGTCGCACCACCGTGCTGACTACAGGCAACGGCACCTACGACTCCACCGATAAGGAAGCCAAAGGGGCTGCTGGCATCAAAGCCGACTCGACCTTTACCATCAACGCCGGTGAACTGTGGCTGAAGAGCACCGGCAGCGGCGGCAAAGGCATCAATGTGGATATGGAGGCTAACTTTAATGGCGGCAACGTGTATGTGGTGACCGAAGGCGGACAATACAAGAGTAACAACGACACTTCGTCGCCTAAGGGCATCAAGGCCGACGGTAACATCAACATCAGCGGCGGCACCATCTGGGTACGTACCAGCGGCTATAACGGTGAGGGTATTGAGACCAAGAGCAACCTGAACATCACGGGCGGACAGGTGGCCTGCTACGCCTACGACGATGCCATCAACTCGAAGAACGATATGACCATCACTGGCGGTTACGTGTATGCACAGGGGCAGCACAACGACGGTCTGGATGCTAACGGCAACATGTATATCAAGGGCGGACTGGTATATGCCATCTGCTCGGGCACGCCCGAGGTGGCTATCGATGCCAATACAGAGGGTGGCAAGAAACTCTACCTGACAGGCGGTACGATAGTAGCCGTAGGCGGACTGGAGAGTGGCAGCAGTCTGTCGCAGTCGTGCTATCAGACCTCATCATGGACCAAGGACACCTGGTACACCTTGACCTACGATGGCAACACCTTCTCGTTTAAGACACCATCGAGCAGCGGTTCTGGTCTCGTGGTATCAGCCGCTTCCACCCCCACCCTGACATCGGGCACCACCGTAAGTGGCGGCAGCAGCATCTTCGGTGGTATCGGTAATATGGGCGGCACTGCCAGCGGCGGTTCGAGCGTATCGCTGTCGAGCTACACCAGCGGTAGCGGCATGGGCGGCTGGCCCGGTGGGTGGCGCTGACACAATAAATCGCAAATCCTTTCGTTATTATTAGTAGTAATAGGTATGTATTGGATGAAGAATCAGTCGCGACAAGAAAACCTGGCATACTTGGTAGTGTGGAGTCTGCTCTTTGCAACTCCGCTACTGAGTCTGTATCTACGCACCATGAGTGATGACAACCTGAGTTTCCATTGGGAGGAAGTATTTTTTATATGGGGCAGGTTTGCTATCTACCTGCTGTTGTTCCTGCTTCACAACTTCCTGATAGCACCGCTACTGATCCATCAGCACCGCAGGGCATTGTACCTGACGGTGATGGTGGCCATCCTGGCTGGCTTTATGTTCTTTCAGAGCACTCTGCACCCCAGAGTACAGCACCACATGAGAGGACCACGTCCACCACAGATGGAACAGATGGAGCGGATGGACCGGATGGGACCGCGCCCGCCACATTTCGACGGCCGCAGAACACCACCGCCTTTTGTGCGTGAACACGACATCCTGAGCATCGTGGTACTGCTCCTGATGTTCGGAGCCAATCTGGGCGCCAAACTGTTCTTCCGCACCCGTAGCGACCAACGCAAACTGCAGGAACTGGAAAAGCAGAATCTGGAACAGCAACTGGAGTATCTGAAATACCAGATCAACCCGCACTTCTTCATGAATACGCTCAATAACATCCACGCCCTGGTGGATATTGATCCTAAGAAGGCACAGGAGACCATCCTCGAGCTGTCGAAGATGATGCGCTTTGTGCTCTATGAGGGCGACAAAAGCGGGGTGCCTCTGACCAAGGAGTTCGAGTTTATACGCACCTATACCAAGCTGATGCAACTGCGCTTCACCGACAAGGTCAAGATGACCATCGACGTGCCCAACGAGGCACCCGACAAGACCATACCACCACTGATGCTCATCTCGTTTATCGAAAATGCCTTTAAGCACGGCATCAGCTACCAGCACGACTCGTTTGTAGAGATCAAGACATGGGTGGAGCATGGTCACCTCATCTTCACATGTCGCAACTCGAAAGCCGAGAAGCCCAATCAGGAGAAGGGGGGCGTAGGACTGGAGAACGTAAGGAAACGCCTCGACCTGTTATACGACAAGAGATACTCGCTCAACATCAAAGACGAGGCTGACATATATACTGTAGAACTAAAATTACCGTTATGAAGATTCGCTGTTTAGCTATCGACGATGAGCCATTGGCTCTGCAACAAATCGCTACCTATATCAATAAGGTGTCGTTTCTGGAACTGGCTGCCCAGTGCCAGAGCGCACTCGAAGCACGTAAGTTTATGACCGAAGATACGGTAGATGCCATCTTCTGCGATATCAATATGCCCGACTTGAACGGTATGGACTTTGTAAAGACGCTGGCTGCCCCACCCCTCGTAGTGTTTACCACAGCCTACTCGGAATATGCCATCGAGGGGTTCAAGGTGAATGCCGTCGACTATCTGCTGAAACCTTTCGGACTGCAGGACTTCCAGCGCGCAGCAAACCGACTGAAAGAACGGTTGGAGATGAGCGGCAGATGGGCAGAGAGCACATCTTCGGCCGATCAGGATACCCTGTTCCTGAAAACCGACTATCGTATCATCAAGATCAACATCTCCGACATCCGCTACGTGGAAGCCATGAGCGAATATCTGAAGGTATGGTTAGAAGGTGAGGCCAAACCCATCATCACGCTATTATCAATGAAGAAGATGGAGGAACGACTGCCCGGCAATTTCATGCGTATACACCGCTCCTACATCATCAATCTGGATAAGATCCAAGAGGTGAACAAGAACCGCGTGATAATGGATGCCGACACCTATCTGCCCATCGGCGACCTGTACAAAGATACCTTCCAGGCTTATCTGGACACTAAGTTCTTAGGGAAATAAGCGGCAGCACTTAATAGCACTTGATACGGTACATGAAACCGAGCTCGATACGGTTGGTGTTGACTTGACCAAGCAGACTCGACTTGCTGAAATCAATATGCTTGCCGATATAGGTCAGGAACACACGCAGATTCTGAGTCTTGTCGGGATAATACTCCAGTGCGCCAATCCATCCGTAGCTTTTGCGATAGTTACTGAACTGTTCAGAATGCTTCATCGAGGCCGTCTCGTAAGTACCCTTCAACATCAGGTTCCACTGCGGCAGGAACTGCCAGTCGAATTTCGAAATCCAGGTATGGTAATGCACCTTGGCACAGCGTGGATTCATGGGCGCTAAGCTACCTGCCACATCATCAGTAACTATCCCTAAGCGGTCCATATCGTCGAATTCCGCCATATAGTCCACATACCACTGCACCTTGGGCAGATTCAACCGCTGCCCCAACGTGAACATACGTGAGTACATGCCTTGGGCTTCCTTCTGGATACCCCACGCCCAACGGGTCTGCAGTTTATCATCGCAGAAACTGCCATTCCAGTTGGCAATGAAGGTCAACGGGTGATTGGCTTTCTCAAGTGCACGATAGTTGCCTTGACCATCCACCAACACGGGGTTTTCGCCATACGTCTCTTCGAGCGTGCCGTTATTGGCATCGCTCACCATCAGGGCTATCTCCTGGGTAGGCAACGGTTTCAACGAGAGCGTAGCACCAGCCTGGAATATCTCCATGTGGTCCACCATATCGGAATACTGATACACAAACATCGGGTTGGCATCGTACTCGTAGCCACCCCATATCTGACAGATCTTACCAGCCATCAGCGTCACCTTGTCATTAAAATGATAGCCAACCATAGCGATATCGGTAGCCTTCGAGAAGTTGTCGGAGCCCTGAGCATCGTTACGTTTGTTCAGCCGGTGACGCAAACGGTAGAACAACTTGTCAGTGAGGTTACCCTTCAATTCCAAGCGCAACTCCCTATTGGCAAATCGTGTCTGCCATGAGCCTTCGGCATCCGATGCCTGCGCACTGGCAGCATAGTCAATATAGATACTCAGCATATCGTGTTTCTTCTCGACCTTAGCCAAACGCTCGGCCAGGCTCTGGTAGCCGTCATCGTCGCCACCCATGCCTGTGTTTCCTCCCTGCGCTTTGACCATCAGCGCAATACATAACAGACATGCGGATAAAAGTGATTTCTTCATGGATAATATACATTAATCTCTAATTCTGCTACAAATATATATAAAAAATACAAGATTAGCACATTTATTGCCTTTTTTTGCAACAAAGATTAAACATTAAGCAGCCTGCAATCAGTTAAAAGCAACATATATCGCACACGACAAAAGGTTAAACGTTCTTAAATAATTCAATAAATCGCTTGCGATATAAATAATTATGCTTACCTTTGCATCGCAAACGACATATTTAGTATTGGATTATGGCAAAGATTTATGATTTCAAGGCTCAGACGAGCAGAGGTAAGGAGATTGATTTCTCTGACTTTCAAGGTAAAGTCTTGCTGGTGGTCAACACAGCCAGCAAGTGTGGGTTCACCCCTCAGTTTGAAGGACTGGAGGCACTGAACCAGAAGTATAAGGACCAGGGGCTGGTAGTGATCGGATTCCCCTGCAACCAGTTCAAGGAGCAGGATCCCGGTACCGACGGTCAGATTGAGGAGTTCTGCCAGTTGAACTATGGCGTTACCTTCCAGATTATGAAGAAGACCGACGTAAACGGTCCTGCCGCAGAACCTATCTTTGAGTATCTGAAGGAACAGGCACCCACCGAGGACTACAACGGATTGAAGGCCAAGGCAGCCAAGACTCTCTTCAAGGCTATCAGTAAGAGTGTGGAGAAAGATAGCGACATCAAGTGGAACTTCACCAAGTTCCTGATTTCGAAGGATGGCGAGACCATCAAGCGCTACGCTCCTACTACAGAACCCAAGGATTTTGAAAAGGACATTGAAGAGATGCTCTCGAAGTAATCAGTGAATAGTTTCGATAGTCAATATGCACGAAGAATTAAAACTCGATAATCAGATATGCTTCCGCCTCTATACAGCGGCACGACTGATTACACAGGCCTATACGCCGATGCTCAACGAACTGGGCATCACCTACCCACAGTACCTGGTATTGATGGTGCTGTGGGAACAGGACGGTCAACCCGTTAACGACATTGCGCACCGGCTGTTGTTAGAGACCAATACGGTGACACCTTTGCTGCAGCGCATGGAGAAGCTGGGTATCGTAGTGCGTCAGCGTGGCAAGGAGGATAAGCGCCAGCAGATTGTATCGCTGACCGAAAAAGGAAAAGCGATGGAAGAGCAGGCATACAGCATCATCCCTGCCGGCATGGGCGAAGAGTTGAAAACCTGTCCGTTCAAGATGGAGGATTACGTTCATTTTGCCAGCGAACTCGACACCATCATTGATACTTTAAGAAGCAAAGAAAAATAAATAGCAACACAAAACGTTTATATATATAACGGCATTATTGCCATCATTACTTAATAAAAAAAACTAATATGGAGAAAGAAATCTATCTGGCGGGAGGTTGCTTCTGGGGAACAGAGCACTTCTTTAAGCAGATTGAAGGCGTAACAGAAACTGAAGTTGGATTTGCCAACGGTCATACGGAGAACCCCACCTACAAGGAGGTATATACTGACCAGACGGGCTATGCCGAGACCGTCCGCATTAAATACAACCCCGAGGTAGCCAGCTTGGCATTCCTGCTGAGAATGTTCTTCAAGGCCATCGACCCCACCAGTCTGAACAAGCAGGGCCACGATGAAGGTACCCGATATCGTACCGGTATCTACTATACCGACGAGGCCGACCTCGAAACCATTAACATGGTGTATGCCGAGGAGCAGCAGAACTACGACCAGCCATTGGCTGTTGAGAAAGAACCCCTACAGAACTTCTACTCAGCAGAGGAGTATCATCAGGACTATCTCGACAAGAACCCCACGGGCTATTGTCATCTGCCGTTAGAGCTGTTCAAGTTTGCCAAGCAGGCCAAGGATAAAAAATAGATACACATCTGAGAAAGGTTAACAATATATGTGGAATAAACCTTGGACAATGAAAGAAGGCTTCCTGATTGGAGGCGGTCTGATTGTAACAGGTCTGGCACTTGAACTGAGTGTCGGACCTGTGGCATGGAATACATTTGCCTGGCCCGTCAACGGTATCGTACTGGCGGGCTTCCTGGCTATCATCGCCTTATTGTTCCTGCTACGGAAGAAAGCCTATGCCTTTCAGTTCTTAGGCACCTCGCAAGCTGCCATACCAGCCATGATCTACGCCGTGGCACTCACAGTGGTAATGGGACTGACCAGACAGGAGCCCCATGGCTCATGGCTGAGCAATATGCTCACATTCTGGCCATTCGTGCTTATTTATGTATATATCGCACTGATTCTTGGCATCATCATCCTGCGCCGTCTGGTTCATCTATCCAGCTGGAAGCGCGACATTCCCTTCCTGCTGAATCACCTTGGACTGTTTCTGGCACTCACCACAGCCACACTGGGCAATGCCGATATGCAACGCGTCAAAATGATAACTACCATCGGGCAACCCGAATGGCGTGCATTAGACGGTGACCAGATCAAGGAGATGCCCCTCAGCATCGAGCTCAAGAAATTCATCATGGAGACCTACCCTGACGGCTCGCCAAAACGTTTTGCCTCAGAAATAAAGATTCTGACCATGACAGGTAAACACATCCAGACCACCGTCGATGTCAACAAGCCTTATGAAGTGGACGGATGGAAAATCTACCAGTATGGCTACGACACCCAGATGGGAGCTGAAAGTCAGATATCCATACTCGAACTGGTGAGCGATCCTTGGCTGCCGCTTGTCTATTCAGGCATCTACATGATGCTGGCTGGTGCGGTATGTATGTTTGTAACAGGAGGAAGGAGGAAACGCGTATGACTTGGGAACATTTTATATATTTTGCGATAGCAGCCGTTTTACTATGGGCTATCGGTGCCTATGCCGCCTGGCGCAACAAGACCGGCATGGTTTATGGTGCCACAATCATTGGACTGTTAGTATTCTTCAGTTTCATCGTCTCAATGTGGATATCACTGGAGCGTCCACCCTTGCGCACCATGGGGGAGACACGACTATGGTACTCCTTCTTCCTGCCACTGGCCGGACTGACCGTTTATTCACGTTGGAAATACAAGTGGATACTTTCGTTCTCAACGATACTCTCGCTGGTATTCATCTGTGTAAACCTGTTCAAGCCCGAGATTCACGACAAAACTCTCATGCCGGCTCTGCAGAGTCCGTGGTTTGCACCTCACGTCATCGTGTACATGTTTGCCTATGCCGTACTGGGAGCTGCGGCTGTCATGGCCATCTATCTGCTCTTTTTCAAAAAGAGTGCCATTGCCGATGAAGAACTTGACATCAGCGACAACCTGGTGAACGTAGGACTGGTATTCCTAACCTGTGGTATGCTCTTCGGAGCACTATGGGCCAAGGAAGCTTGGGGGCACTACTGGTCGTGGGATCCCAAAGAGACATGGGCTGCCATCACCTGGCTGTCGTATCTCATCTACATCCATTACCGGCTGTTACCCAAGCACAAGCCACAGCTGGCTCTATGGGTGATTATCGTGTCGTTTGTTCTCCTGCAGATATGCTGGTGGGGCGTCAACTATCTCCCATCGACAGCAGGCGCAAGTGTACATACTTATAGCAGTTAGAAACATTTTTCCATGACTATGAAACAAAAACCTATGGTCATTCCAAGGTTTTTGTTTAATTTTGCAGCAAAATGATACAATATGAGACATCTATTGACTTCTTTGCTGCTTTTTGTTGTGTCGCTAATGGCACATGGACAGGCCGGACAATTCTTTCCGTCGGAACGTTTTTCGAGCGGACTGATTAACGATGTATGTCAGGATAAATACGGCTACATCTGGATAGCAACCGAAAACGGGCTTAACAAGTTCGACGGCTATCGCTTCACCACCTACTTGTCGCAGCCCAACGACTCTACCACCTTGAGCAGCAATATTGTCACCAGGCTCTATTGCGACAAGAAAGGGCAGTTATGGGTGGGCACCCGAACCGGATTATCGCGCTACGACTATGCATCCGACCGGTTTATCCACTACACGTTTCCTACCCAACTAAGTCCACGCGTCATATCCACTCTTGAAAGAAAGAACGGCGAGTTCCTGGTGGGCACATCAGGCAGGGGACTTTACACCCTGAAAGATAATACCCTGCAGAAAGTGGCCGATGGCTATACCACCAGTAGCGGTAACTGGTATTACAATCAGATGATGGAAGACCATCAAGGACGTTTCTGGAAGTGCGGCTATGGTGAAGAGATTACGATGAAAGACCAGAACAGGGTACACCAGTTCTTTGTAGAGCAAGGCATCGTGGCCAAGATTGTTGAGACCGAGGGCGACATCCTTATTATCTGCCAGCATGGCATCAGCCGCTATCACCAAGGACAAATAACGAAGGCTGATATCGACTTATCGGCACTTGCAGGCGATAATGTTGTCATCAGCAGTGCATACCAAAGCAGAAAAGGCGATATATATATAGGAACACGAGGCGACGGATTGTTTATCCTGAAAAAAAACTGCAAGAAATTGGAACGTGTAGAATGCCAGTTGAACGGTCTGGATCTGAACACCGCCAAGATATGGTGCATCCACGAAGACCGCATCGGTAACATCTGGTTAGGATGCCAGTCAAAAGGTCTGGTCATGATACCCCGCATCCAACCACAGTTCTCATCATGGAGTTTCTCATCGCAAGGCTATCGTATCAGTTCAACGGTCACCGCGGTATGCAAAGGCGACCAGGATATCATCTGGGCAGTGGTACAGGGTAGCGGTGTCTTTGGATTCGATAAGCGAGGCCATATCGTGGCACATCCCGCCTCACCTCCATCGGCCGAATTCATCTACCGTGACCGGAAGGGACGCTACTGGATAGGCAGCGACAAGGCACTCTATTCATACGACCCACTGACAGGTAGGTCACAATACCAGATTACCTTTGTCTGCGACAAGGTGAACGACATGACCGAATTAGGCGATGGTCGCCTCTTCATCTCCCTCTACTCACGCGGTTTCTGCATCTACAACCCGGAGGACCATAGCATTAAGCAGTTTCTGGCTACGCAATACGATGCCGTCAGAGGACAGCTGCATAACAACTGGATCATGGCCATGATGCCCGACAGAAACGGGTGTATCTGGATGGCTACCTCAGCAGGTATCTCGTGCTATGACCCGAAGAAGGACAACTTCCACCCATACGGTTGGGAGAATCTGTTGGAAGGAACCATGTGCTATTCACTTTGCGAGACGCAGAACGGCGACATACTCATCGGCACCGACCAAGGCCTGTTCACCTACCATCAGAACAATCAACAGGTATCCCGATTCGACTATGGCGACGCCCTGTCCAACAAAGTGGTAGGCTATATTGTCAGAGCCAACAACGGTGACATCTGGTGCGCCACCTCTATGGGCATCTGGCAGTTCGACCATAACAAAAAGAACTTTATCGGTCATGTCAGCGGCAATGGACTGACCACCAAGGAATATATCAACTGTGTGGGCATGCATACCAACAACGACATGGTTTATTTTGCCAATAACGATGGACTGACCGTATTCAACGCCGCACAAGTCACTGGCAGTCATAAGGATCTGCCCCCCATCAAACTGACAGGCTTTTATATCGCAGGCAATCTGATAACCGAGGGACCTGTAATTGAGACCGACACCTATCAGGTATCCTACCTCGACAACAGCATCGCCCTTGAGTTCTCGCTATTAGACTTTATCAGTCCTGATAATATCATCTATGAATACAGGATCAACGGGTCGAAATGGATACAAAAACCCGAGGGTGAGAACAGCATCCAACTCAGTCATCTGCAGCCTGGCACCTATAAGATTGAAGTCAGAGCCTTGTCGGCAGGTGTCTACTCTGAGATCAAGACCATCTTAGTAGAGGTGACACCACCATGGTATCAGTCGACCTGGGCGTATATCATCTATCTCATCATAGCCATGTTATTACTGGCAGCCTTGGGCTTGAATCTGCGCCGCAAGGCCCATCAGCGAATGGATGAGGAGAAAATGAAATTCCTGATGAATGCCACCCACGACATCCGTTCACCGCTCACCCTGATTATGGGGCCACTGGCCAAACTGAAGAGCATTGCCACCAACAGCGAGGAGCAAGGTTATATCGACACCATCGACCGGAATGCCCAACGCTTGATGCTGTTAGTGAACCAGATTCTGGATGAACGCCGCATCGACAAGAACCAGATGCAGCTGCACTGTAGGGAGACCAATCTGGTAGAATTTATCAGCGGCATCTGTAAGCTGTATCAGTATAATGCCAGTCAACGTAATATCACTTTCATGTTCGAGCATGAGAAGAACCATGTCTTAGCATGGGTTGACCGCATCAATTTCGATAAAGTCATCTCCAACCTACTCTCCAATGCCTTTAAATACACCTTTGATGGCGGTGAAGTGAAAGTAGTACTGCGCGAGACAGAGAAGGAGATTGAAATACAAGTGATTGACTCTGGGGTAGGTATCAGAGAAGAAGAGGCCGAAAAACTGTTCGACCGTTTCTATCAGGGACGAAGTGCCGACGACCTGGGCATGCGAGGTACAGGCATCGGACTGAACCTCAGTCGCTCAATCACCCAGATGCATGGAGGACAGATCAAAGCCATGAACCGTAAGGATGGGGAGCGAGGCGCCTGCTTCATTGTAACCATCCCCAAGGGACATGCCCATCTCAAAACAGAACAGATCATCACTGATGCGCCTGCCCGCGAGGTTCTCTCGGCAGGTATCGGCACCAAGCAGGCTTTCCACCAGTTCCATATCCTTGTGGTGGATGATGACCAGGAGATAGCCGACTATATCACCAGCGAATTGGGTAATCACTATCATTTCGACCATGCTCCAAACGGCAAAGAAGCTCTGAAATGCCTGCTCACTCAACAGTTCGACCTGGTTATCAGCGATGTGATGATGCCTGAGATGGATGGTCTCACCCTGCTGAAACGTATCAAAGACAATCCGCAGATTTCGCAGATACCTGTCATCATGCTCACCTCGAAAGCCGAAGTGGAGAACAAACTCGAAGGTCTGAAGTCGGGCGCCGATGCCTATATCGCCAAACCCTTCAGCATGGAGGAGTTGCATATCCAGATAGACAATCTGATAGATAATATCCGTAGATTACGCGGAAAATTCAGCGGTGCCGCCCAACAGGAGGAGCGTGTGGAGAACATCCAGGTAAAAGGCAACGACGATGCACTGATGGAACGTGTCATGCGTTCTATCAATGCCAACATGTCGGATCCGGAATTCAATATCGACACACTTGCCGCCGATGTGGGCATCAGTCGAGCCCAGCTGCATCGCAAGATGAAGGAGATTACCGGCATCTCGAGTGGTAAGTTCTTGCGCAACCTGCGCATGGAGCAGGCTGCCCGACTGCTACGCGAGAGCAAGGTGAATGTATCGCAGGTAGCCTATAAGGTTGGCTATGCCGATCAGGCCCATTTCTCAACCGCATTCAAGACACATTTCGGCATGTCGCCCTCAGAATATGTTGAAACATATAAGGAGTAATATCTTACCGAATAGGGAGAATTGTATCGGCATTTTGCGATTTTGTTGCAAAATGCCGATATCTTACATCTTGAAAGATAATCGCAGGGCAATGAAACAATTTCCTTGCAACAAAAATCAAATTACGCCTTATCTTTGCACCAGATTTTTTCAATCTTTACTAATAATTAAAATCATCTACGTATGAAAGAAAAAACAATGAGAAGATTCCTGATGATGCTTGCACTGCTGGCAGCCCCTATGCTGCTCTCGGCACAAAGCATCATTAAAGGTATTGTGAAAGACGATGCGGGCGAGCCCGTTATCGGTGCAACTGTAAGAGAAGTTGGAACACAGAACGGAACCGTGACCGACTTCGATGGAAAGTTTGAACTGAAGAACATCACAAAAGGTGAGATTCAGATTACTTATGTTGGTTTTCTTACTCAAAGAGTGTCTGTAAAAGGCAAGAACTTTGTAGAGGTGAAAATGGAGAACGACCAGAAACTACTCGACGAGGTGGTTGTAGTAGGTTATGGTACGATGAGAAAGAGCGATGTGACCGGTGCCGTTAGCCGTGCCAACATCCAAGCCTTCGAGAAGAGCCCCAACACCAACCTGTTGCAGTCGTTACAGGGAACAGTGCCAGGACTGAATGTCGGTCAGGCCAGCTCTGCAGGTTCAAGCCCCGAGCTCTCTATCCGTGGTGCCAACACCATCTCGGGTAACACCAGTGTACTGATCATCCTCGACGGTATCATCTTCACCGGTAATCTCTCAAGTATCAACCCTGCCGACATCGAGAGCGTAGACGTTCTGAAGGACGCCTCTGCTACTGCCGTTTACGGTGCACAGGCTGCCAACGGCGTACTGCTCATCACCAGTAAGAAGGGTGCCAAAGGTAAGGCCAAGGTATCATTCTCGAGCAGCTACAGCTTCCAGACACCTACTAACAAGATGCACACCATGAATCGCAATGAGATGCTCAACTTCGACAACGAGTGTCTGTGGCAGTACTCTAAGACTGAAGAGTCGGGCTATACTCAGCAGAATCCTAACTTCAAGCTCTCTGAGCGCATGCCGGATGCCTGGATGACCGACGATCAGGGTAACATCATCGCTGGCGATTACGACTGGTGGAGCGACTTCACCCGCAATGGTTCAATCTGGGAGAACAAGGTGAACGTATCTGGTGGTAGCGACGCCATGTCGTACCTCATCTCATTAGGTAACACCCAGCAGAAGAACTATCTGCTCAATGACGACTACAGCCGTAACTCAATCCGTGTCAACCTGGATATCCAGCCAGTGAAATGGTTGAAGGCCGGCGTACAGGCTTTCGGTTCGTTTGAGAACCGCGATGGCCAGGAGACCTATCTGCCATTCCTCATTGAATGCAGCCCACTGACCAAGCCTTATGATGAGAACGGCGATATGATTCACTATCCCGCACACGACGCCCGCGAGAATCCTTATCATGGTTCGCTGGTTGACGACTACGACCGTTCGAACTCTTTCTTTGCTAACCTATATACCGAGATACAGCTTCCCCTGAAGGGTCTGACCTATCGTCTTAACTTCGGTAACAACTATCGTATCGGTGAGCACAACTATGCCAGCGAGTTTGCTGAGAACAGCAACGGACAGGCATACAAACACCACTCAACCTATTACGATTACACACTCGATAACATTCTGAACTACATGAACGACTTCGGCAAGCACTGCGTTGGTGCCACTTTGGTTTACGGTGCTTCACGCCGCAAGTACAGCTATACCGCTGCCGACGCCAAGTTGTTCCCACGCATGACACTGGGTTACAATTCACTGGAGCTCGCCTCAACACAGAACACCAGCTCGGATGCATGGTTGGAGACCCTTCTCTACCAGATGGCTCGTGTGAACTACGCTTACGACGGCCGTTACCTGATGACAGCCACCGTACGCCGTGATGGTTACTCTGGATTCTCGGCCAACAACAAGAGCGCCGTATTCCCATCTGTAGCCTTAGGTTGGGTCATCACCAACGAGAAGTGGTTCAAGGTGCCTCATCTGGACTATCTGAAACTGCGCGCCGGTTGGGGTATGAGCGGTAACCAGACCTCACGCTATTCTTCACTGGCCCGTGTCGACTCTTCTATCGGCTATATCTTCGGCGATGGCGTCAGCGGTGCTATGCGCCAGGAGTTAGCTTCAATGGAGAACGCTGACCTGAAGTGGGAGAAGACTGCCGGTTTCAACTTCGGTCTCGACTTCGCCTTGTTGAACAACCGTATCACTGGTAATATCGAATACTACACCACCAAGACCAAGGATCTGCTCTATGCCGTACAGATTCCTTCTATCACCGGTTTCACCTCTATCATGTCGAATGTCGGTGAGATTCAGAATAACGGTTTCGAAATTACTATCAACTCACGTAATATCGTGACCAAGGACTTTGAGTGGTCATCGATGTTCAACCTCTCGACCAACAGCAACAAAATCAACAAGCTGGCCGGTCTGGACACCAACGGTGATGGTAAGGAGGACGACCTCACTTCTTCTTCACTGTTCATCGGCGAGTCGCTCTCTGCCATCTACGACTACACCATCGATGGTATCTGGCAGGTTGGCGACAATATCCCCGAAGGCTATCATCCTGGTAACTACCGCATCGTTGATATCAACAACGACGGCGAGATCAACGAGAAAGACCGCAGCATCATCGGTAAGACCGATCCTTCTGTACGCATGGGCTTGCTGAACACATTCAAGTACAAGGACTTCACCCTGAGTTTCTTCCTCAACGCCGTACTGGGCGGTAGCAAGAGCTTCTTAGGTAAGAACTCATTCGCTGAGCTCGTCAACGACAACACGCTGCGTCACAACCGCCTGACAGAACAGGTGGACAATTTCTGGACACCAAGCAATCCTGATGGTATCTATGCACTCTACAATGCCAACCCCGCCATCAATCCTTATCGCTACGAGAACCGCTCGTTCTTACGTCTACAGGACATCACACTCTCTTACGACCTGCCAAAGCAGTGGATGAGAACCATCGGTATCGACGGTATCAACGTCTACATGAGCTGCAAGAACCTGCTGACCATCACCGGCTGGCACGGTTGGGATCCTGAGCCAAACATGACCTATCAGGACATCAACGGACAGAACCGCACAACAGGTAGCTGCTACGACAACCGTCCGGTTATGAAGAGCGTGACATTTGGTCTCAATATCAATCTTTAATTGCCATTACACATGAAAAAGATATTATTATTCACCGTTATCTCAGCTTTGACGCTGACAGGATGTAACGAAGACAAGTTCCTGGAAGAGAAAGCCCTTGACTTTAATTCGGCATCCAATTCATACAATACAAAAGCAGATTTCGATGCTGCAGTCACCGAACTCTATTACCTGACACGTGAAGAGTTCTATACCACATACGATCGTACAACAGACCTCTCGAAGTTTGCTGATATGTGGATTACAGCCGACCCTCTCAAGTCGAATGTTACTGCTGATCTCTCGCCTTCAGGCTCAATCGCTAAGTTCTACTGGGATGAGAACTACAAACTGATTGCCCAGGCCAACACGATTATCAGTCGCGTACCCAGTGCAACAGCGCTGACCGACGATCAGAAGAAGGAATACGAGGCTAAGGGGCGTTTCTTCCGCGCCTTAGGCTATCGCACACTGGCTTATCTCTATGGTGGTGTACCCTTGCAGATTGAGGAGGTAACAGCACCCAAGACCGACTATACGCGTGATTCGAAAGATCAGGTATTGGCTCAGGTCGTAGAGGATCTGGAGTATGCAGCCTCTAATCTGCCAGAGATCAACACCGTGAAAGATGGTGAGATCAGTAAGCCCGCAGCTAACATGCTGCTGTCGGAGGTTTACTTAGCTACAGGCGCCAACGACAAGGCTGTAACCGCTGCTTCGGCTGTTATCAACAACAGCAACCTCGCCCTGATGACCCAGCGTTTCGGTTCACAGGCCAAAGAAGATGGCGACGTGTTCTACGACCTGTTCCGTCCAAACAACCAGAACCGCAGCTCAGGCAATACAGAGGGCGTATGGGTGATTCAGTTCGAAACCAACGTTGACGGTGGTGGAAACAACACCAGCCACTTCTTCTGGAATCCCGGTAGTTTCTGGGGCGAGCGTTTCTTCGCACCTCAGGTGGACAAGTTCCAACTCATTGCTCCTGATGGCACTAACGTACAGCTGTTTAACTGGCCTATCGGCGACATGACCGGTGGACGTGGTATCGGTACACACTATGCTGTAGACCATCTCTACAACGGCATCTGGGCCGACGACGTAGACAAGAAAGATATCCGTAACTCTGAGTTCAACTGGCCCCGCCGTTTCAAGATCCACCGTACAAATGTATTGGCTGATCGTCCAGAACTGGCAGCAGCCATGCCCGACGGATACTTCGACTTAGAGAAGACCGTACTGCCAGCAGGCTACTCTATGACAACAGGTTTTGACGGCGGTGTGAATGCCACCACTCAGTTGCCCAACCGCTTCATGTGCGGCTACTCGACAAAGATGACTACACCATACCACTATCCCGATGCCCAGTATCAGAACAAAGAAACCTATCAGTTGGCAGGAACCGGTGGTAAGACCTTCACCGATCAGTATTTCTTCCGTCTGGCAGAGGCATACCTGCTACGTGCTGAAGCTTATGTCAACTTGGGTAAGAAAGCCGAAGCTGCTGCCGACATCAACGTACTGCGTGCCCGCGCTAAGGCCGATAAAGTGACTGCCGATCAGATGAACATCGACTTCATCCTGGATGAACGTCTGCGTGAGCTCGTCTGCGAGGAGAAGCGCCGTCTCACCCTGTCACGTGTAGGCAAGTTGGCTGAGCGCATCAAGAAATACAATCCTTACTTCAGTGCTGCCCATAGCGCCGACAATAAGGACTATGATGCACACTTCGATCTGTTCCCCATCCCATTGTCGGCTATTCAGGCCAACAAGGACGGTGTACTCGATCAGAACCCAGGCTATTAATATTGAGAGTAAAAAAAATAGTTAGTTAGTAATTGGTTAAAAAAGCCTGGGCTTGAGAAAGTCTGGGCTTTTTTCAAAAAAACAAAGAAAAATCAATATCTTTGCACTCTAAATTAGAATAAGGAATCGTTATGAAAAGAATATTATGGTTATTACTACTTGTTCCGCTCTGCATGCAGGGAGGGACGTTCAAAGTAGCAAAGGCGACTGTCAGCTACGATAAGAGCGAGTCATCGCAGGTGGTGCGTGCCATCAACGACCTGAAGCACGACATCGCGATGGTGACAGGCTCTTCCGCAAACGGGTCGTCGCAAATCATTGTTGGCACCTATGGCAGTAAATCCATCAGCCGCCTCATCGCCAAAGGGCTGCTGAAGGAGAAAGACCTGAAAGGTAAATGGGAAAGCTACGTGATCAGCGTGACAAACGAGAAGCAGCCTCGTCTGGTGATTGCAGGCAGCGACAAGCGTGGTACCATCTATGGCATCTACGACGTGTCGCAACGTATCGGAGTGTCGCCCTGGTACTGGTGGGCCGATGTGCCTGTAGCCAAGAACCCTGATGCCGCCGTCAACTGCAATTACTATGCCTCAGGTGAGCCTTCAGTGAAATACCGTGGTATCTTTATTAACGACGAGGACTGGGGCCTGAAGCCCTGGGCCGCCCAAACCTTTGAGAAAGAGTTAGGCGATATCGGTCCGAAAACCTATGCCAAGGTGTGTGAACTGCTGTTGCGTCTGAAAGCCAACATGCTGGCACCAGCCATGCACGCATGTACAGGTGCCTTCTACAGTCATCCGGAGAGCCAGAAGGTAGCCGATGCTTATGGCATCATGATTACCACCAGCCACTGCGAGCCGTTGCTCTTCAACAATGCCGCAACATCTGAATGGAATAAGGACCGTGACGGTGAGTGGAACTACGAGACCAACAGTGCCACCATCCTCAAGAAACTCGATGACCGCATCCGCGATACCAAAGCCTTCGACAATATCTACACGATGGGCATGCGTGGTCTGCACGACGAAGCTATGAAAGGCAGTACCGACCCCAAAGACCGTGCCCGCACATTAGAGAAGGTGTTTGCCAAACAGCGCGAGATACTGGAGAAACACAAAAGGCAGAAAGCCACACAGCTGCCACAGATATTCGTACCCTACAAAGAGACACTCGACATCTATGATGCCGGATTGCGTGTACCTGACGACATCACCTTGGTATGGCCCGACGACAACTATGGCTATATGAAACGCGTGAGCAACGCGAAGGAACAGCGACGCAGCGGCGGTAGTGGTGTGTACTACCACCTAAGCTATTGCGGCGTACCCCACGATAACCTATGGCTATTCTCCACCGCACCTATGCTGATGTACGAGGAATTGCTGAAAGCTTACACTGCTGGAGCCGACCGCTACTGGCTGTTGAACGTAGGCGACATCAAACCCTTAGAGATCGAGACACAGATGTTCATGGATATGGCCTATAACTTCAAGCAGTTCAGCTACGACAATGCCAATGCCTACCAGGCAGAGTGGTTGGCAGAGATGTTCGGCAAACAGCATCAAGCCTCCTTCCAATACATACTCGACAACTACTACCGTCTGGCGTGGAACCGCAAACCAGAGTTCATGGGTTACGAAATGGAATGGGATACGCCCTTCTATGCCCGACTCTATGATACAGACTTCAGTTTCGAAACCGGTACGGCACAGAAACGACTGGTAGACTACCAGAATATCTGCTATGCCTACGACGCCATCGAACAGGCCCTCGCCCCAGAGCAGCGCCCTGCCCTCTTCGAGATGTTAGGCTATGCCGTACACTCTGCTTATCAGATGAACCGTAAGTTCCTCTATGCTCAGGCCAACCACGAGACAGGCAACACACTATATGCCGAACAATGCAGGGATGCCAACCGAGAAATCAACAAACTATTGGAACGCTACAACACCCAGTTAGACGGAAAATGGAACCAGATGATATCAGAGGTGCCACCAGGTTACACCGCCCTTTATCATCAGATGCCAGCACTCACCGACAAGCCTACCACCGCCTATCGTCTGCCCGACAATCAGCGCCATCCGGAGTTCGATTATAAGATTGACTTGGCAAAACTCAACGTCAAGGCGCCCATCAAGCTGTTAGACGGGATGGGTACCGACTGGCAGGTATTACAGATGGGACAGCCACTCGATGAGAAAGCCAAGGGCAGTATCGACATCGTGATACCTACGCTGTCAGCACGTGCAGACTCCATCCAGTTATGTATCTCGGTTGTACCCATGTGGCCCGTCTCAGCCGACCGCAGCAATCGTTTGGCAGTGAGCGTGGATCAAGGTAAGACCACAACCTTAGAGAACAAGTTCAAGGAGTGGGGCCGCGAGTGGAAGATCCAGATACAGGAGAACCGAAAAGACTTCGTGCTGACGCTGCCCCTTGACAAGGCTAAACGCCAGCACGTTATCACGCTCTCGATTGTAGATCCAGGTCAGATCGTACAGAAGATTACATATCAACCTATTTATTGATTCGCAATACTGGAGCGATTTTGTTACACGGCTGAGGGAGCATTACAACCAATCCCTCGGCCGTTTGTTTTACCTTCAGTCTGCCATATCCTAACAGATAGACGCTGGTTATCGACTTCTTGAAATTAGGATTACCCTTAGCTAACGATTTGATAACCAATTTGCCATCCTTAGGCCATCCCATAGCCGTGGCGTACAGATACTTCTTAGTCTGATTGAAACGTACGTCACGATAATCCATGCCATTATATTGTCCCTCGTTGAAACCTTGTGCATTGATCTCGATAACCTTTTCAGCTACAGGTCCCTCGCCAAACTTCACCCAGGGACGAGTGCCGAAGATACTTTCACTATTAGGAGTCATCCATGCCTCGAGTTCATCCAGGAACTGAGCCTCTTTCTCATCGTAAGTTCCATCAGCCTTCAGAGGGATATTGAGCAGCAGATTGCCGTTCTTTGATACAATATCGACCAGCTGCTTAACGATATTCTCGGATGTGCGATAACCATGCTTATACACATTGGTATTATAGTGCCAGTCGCCGATGCAATTGCAAGTCTGCCAGGGCTCAGAGATAATCTGGTTTGGAGCACCACGCTCCACATCCCATGTCAGCGCCTTCTTCTGGTCTTCGCTCAGAATCTTGCCAAACACCACACCACGAGGGTTCTTATTATACAGATGTGTAGCGATCTTCAGTCCGCAGTCGCTCACAGGATAGAATGGCAATACCGTTACATCGAAATAGATCAGATCAGGATTATAACGATTGATAGCATCGAGCGTACGATCATAGAAGTTGGTGACAAACTCCTCTGATGGCGGACAGGCGCCATTGCCCCAACCCCACTGAGCATGTATCTGTCCGTTGTTCCATGAACGGTCACTCATCGGGTGATTCTGTGCGTAGAGTTTCTGCGGGTCGAGTCCTTCCCACCATTTTCCCTTACCATCAGCCTTTGTCAGCTTACCATCATAATATACACCTGCTTTAGGACCATTCTGGTCATAGCGTTGCGATGTCTCATACCAAGTCCAGGCATGATCTGCATGAAACGAGATGCCAAGTGGCAGCCCGGCTTTCTTGGCAGCCTTAGCCCAACCCTCAAGGATATCCTTCTTGGGACCGATATTCTTCGAGTTCCACTCCTGATACTGCGAATCCCACAGGTCGAAGTTGTCGTGGTGGTTACCCAACACAAAGAAATACTGTGCGCCACAACGCTTATAGCGCTCCACGAGTTTCTCCGGGTCCCACTTCTCGGCCTTGAAAAGCGGCAGAACATCCTTAAATCCGAATTCAGACTGATGACCATAATGTTTCTTGTGATACTTGTACTGATCGCTACCTTCGATATACATACCACGGGCCATCCAGTCGCCTGAGCCTTCTACACACTGTGGTCCCCAGTGAGCCCAGATACCAAACTTGGCATTGCGGAACCACTCGGGGGTCTGATGCGTCTCGAGCGACTGCCAGGTGGGTTCATACTTGCCCTTCTGCATCTTCTCATGCTGTTCAGATACGGGCACTTGATAAGTCTGCGCCATCATGGCGGTCGCACCGCAACACATGGCTAATGTCATAATAATCCTTTTCATGCTGCAAATATACTCATTTTTTTCTTTTTATGTCTATTTCGGGTCATAAAGATGAAACATACGCTCCATCATACTCCATTTTTGGTCGGATGTGCTGCCCGGCCGACAGTCTTGGAACAGGGAGACATAGTCTTCCCATTCCGACTGTCGGGGCAGAGTTGCAAGTTTAGCCATAGCAGCATCCCAATCAAAGTCGAGAGGGGTCTCAACAATCATGAACATACGATTGTCCAGAATGTAGAGTTCCATTTCGAGTATACCCACAGAACGGATACCTTCGATGATCTCCGGCCAGGCCCGCGACTGACTATGAGCCTCTTTGTATTTGGCTATCAGCTCGGGATTTTCCTTCAAATCCAGTGTCTGACAATACCGTTTTACAGGCTGGCCGTAATCTTTTTGTCTATAGCCTTCTGTCATTAATTATATCCTTCGTTCTGTTTCAGATTCTTATTAATGTTCAAATCGTTCTGAGGAATAGGCCAATAACGGTTATGAGCGCTCCATGTACGAGGTTCAAACTGGTAATAGCCATCCTTGTCGACAGGCGATGCAGAGCTACCACTGCCACGATAGTTGCGGGCGCTGGGATCATCAGAGAGTTTCACACCTGTAAATGTATGGTTGAGCACTTCACTTGCAATACCCCAACGCAGCACATCGAAATAGCGCAGGCCTTCGAAAGCCAACTCTACTCGACGCTCCTTGCGTACAGCCTTACGTACCAGTTCCTGTGAAGCCACATCGGATTTGGTGATGGCAGGCAGTCCAACACGGTTGCGGATATCGTTGATGGTCTTGTCAAGTACCTCCTGAGTAACAGAAGTAGGCTGCGACTCGTTGAGAGCCTCCAGATAGCTAAGCAACACCTCGGCATAACGCATAATCGGGGTATAGACATAGTTATCCCAGATATTTCCACAATTGTTAGGATCAGCCCCCTTCTTCGGGCAATAGCCATTAAAGAGAGTATAGCGGTTATAGCTATCAGAAGTGTTAGCACCTTTATAGCAATCATAGGTTGTACCGTTAAACTGAGTACCAGGATAAGAGCCAAGAGGTGGCAGATAGATCGTAGCATACAGACGAGGATCACGATTAGCATAGGGATCATTCTCGTTATAAACAGTCGATTCATCGATGCCCTTACCATCAGTGCAGAAATACTCCTTCACCAATTCATTATATGGTGCGAATTGGTGCCAGCCCCCCATAGCCTCCGGGAACAGATAGATATAACGTGAATTCGTGAACTTATCCTTGATACCCATGATACAGAAGATGGTTTCCGGACTATATTCGCCACCTGAATAGAACAGTTTCTCGTAGCTTTCATCACCATTTTGACGGTCGATCTGATATACACCAGAATCCATCACTTTCTTAAACATGTCGGCAGCATCAGAATACTTCCCCTGAGCCAGATAGACACGTCCCAGCATCGTTGCAGCAGCACCACTGGTGACACGACCATAATCATCGCCCGAATAGCTACTTGGAAGCACATTGACAGCCTCTTTCAGATCCTTTTCTACCTGTGCATAAACTTCCGACTGAGGAGTCTGAGCGATGTTATTTGCCTCTTCTACATTTAAAGTAGTTAAAGGCATAGGTACATTATTGAAGTAGAATGCCAGATTGTAGAAGAAGTAAGCACGGAGACTCTTGATTTCAGAGCTCCAGGCTTTTTTCTTCGTCTCATCCATCTTACAGTTGTCGATATTATCGAGGAATGTGTTGTATTTGGCAATCTGTGTATATGCATTAGCCCAGTACCAATAGATATTGCTGTTAGTGGCCTGTGTATTACTGCTTGCCATTAATGATGTAAAATTCTCCTTCTCTGTACCATTACCTCCAGCGAAGTCAAGGTAAAGCAATCCCTGGGGAGAGTCAAAGTTATCGTGACTCCAACCTGTTTGAAAACGGTAGCAACCAACAAGTGCCAGTTTGGCTTCACTCTCATCAGTCCAGAAGGTTGCATCAGAGATGGAAGCTGTTGGTGCCTTGTCAAGTACATCCGAACAACTACTGAATAGCGGAGCCAGCAAACCAAACGAGAATGCTATAGATAGTGCTGTGATATAATTCTTTGTATTCATAATTCTGATTCTTTATTGGATTAAAATTTCACGTTCAGACCGAACGAATAGATTCTATTGATAGGATAGTAAGATGGTGAATCACCTGTCCCAATCTCATTCTCAGGATCCCAGCCTTTGTAGAAACTGTTAAAGGTAAGCAGGTTCTGTCCACTAACGAAAACACGCAGGTTCTGGATACCCAGTTTGTTAACCAACGACTTAGGCAGAGTATAACCCACCTGCAGATTCTTCAGTCGCAGGAAGCTGGCATCACGTACCCAGTAGTCGGATACCTGCAGATTGGTGTTGTTCATATTGAGTGTCTCAAGACGTGGGTACTCTGCCCACTTATTGGGGTTCTCCTCTGTCCAGCAGTTATCAGCCTGCCAACGCTGAATCTGACCACCATTATAGAATGCATAGGCCATATATGAGCCAATCAGACGTTTATGACCACCCAAGCCCTGCATCAACATAGAAAAATCAAAGTTCTTATAGTTGGCAGTGATAGTCATGCCATAATAGAACTTAGGTGTGGTGCTACCCAGCACCTTACGGTCGTTATTAGCATCAACCTGATTGTCGCCATCCAAATCCTTATATCTGATATAGCCAGGCTTCAAATCCGACTTACCAACGAGCTGCTCAGGTGCATTATCGATTTCATTCTGGTCAACAAACAAACCTTCTGTCTCATAACCATAGATGATTCCAAGAGGCTGACCGACGATACGATTGTTATTGATTTCTTCAGTAGCACCATTCGACAACTTCTCGACAGCATTCTTAACCCAAGTAAAGTTAGGCGAAACACTGAAACGGAAATCTTTACCAATCTTACCGTTGTAGGTAAGCGTAACCTCGATACCTTTATTTGATACGGCACCAACATTCGACTGTCCCACACTACGACCAATGAGACTTGAAACCTCAACAGGTGCAAGAATATCAGAAGTATATTTGTAGAAATAGTCGATAGTACCAGTCAGTGCACTATTGAACAATGCGAAATCAATACCAACATCAGCTATAGAGGTTTTCTCCCATGTAATCTCAGGATTGTTGTAAGATGCCATATAGACACCCGACTGCAGACTGGCAGGATTTCCTAACGGTGTATCATGCCCCAGCGTGTAAGTCTGCTGATAAGGATACACACCAATATTCTGGTTACCCAAGACACCATACGACAAACGCAGTTTCAGATTATTGATAACCTCATTAAGTGAAGAGTTCTTCCAGAAGCTTTCTTCTGTAATTCGCCATCCAGCTGATACCGATGGGAAAAGACCCCAACGGTGGCCATCGGCAAAACGAGACGATCCATCGTAACGCAGATTTGCTTCTAACAGATAGCGGTCCATAAACGAGTAGTTGACACGGCCAAAGAAAGACATGAGTGCCCACTCCTCGGTTGAGCTGCCATTGTTTGCGGTAGCACTACTTCCTGCCGACAGCTCATAAAGGTTATTATTAGGAAAGGTGTTTCTACTTGCACTCAGATACTTGTTTGAGGCATTCTCAAGCGAAGAACCTGCAAGCAATTTAAAGCTATGGCCTTTAATGGCCTTCTCGTATGTAATCAATCCCTCAAGTGTGGTATAGGTATTATCACGACTTCCCATGGAAAGGTTAGCAGGACCTACAGTCTTCTCCTCAGAGAAATAGGTCTTGGCAGTAAACGACTTGTCGTTACTGTTATAGAAAGTAACGCCAGCCTTACCGGTGAGTTTCAAACCTGTGATAGGCGTATCCCAAATGAGCTGTCCCGATGCACTCAGGTTTCTGCTGATATTATTAACGAACGACTCACTGGCCAGCCATGCCTCAGGGCTGTAATTGTCCTGATAGCCAAAACTGCCATCCGATTTCTGTCCTGCATAAACAGGTCCTTCACGAACAGCATAACCAACGATACCATCGATACTGCCACTACCGAGGGGAGCCTTATAGTTATTATAGAACGAATTCATGTTCACATTCATGGTCAGGCGCTTAGTAAGATTGCTTGTCAGCGAGAGTAAAGCGGTTACACGCTCATTCGAAGTCTCAGCGGTCAGACCATTTTGGTTGCGGTAACCTACCGAAAGATTGTATTTTGTATTGGCACTACCGCCCTGAATACTGACGTTATGCTGATGCTGGAAACCAGAGCCAGACTCCAAAAGCCACTTCAGATGATTGGCGTTAGGATAGTTATCAGGATCAGAACCATTTCGGTACTTCTCTATCTGATCAGCGCTATAAGCCTCCTGACGCCCCATGTTGCGCATGGCCATATTATAATAGGTAGCATACTCCCACGATGGCAGGAAATCAGGCAGTTCAGTAGCTTTCTGCCAACCAAATGAGTTATTATACGAAACAGAGATTTTACCTTCTGTTCCCTTTTTTGTTTCAATCAGTATCACACCATTTGCAGCACGGTTACCATAGATAGATGCAGACGCAGCATCCTTAAGGAATGAGATACTCTGCACATCGTTTGGATCAACATCATCAATGCTACCAGAAAGACCATCAATCAGCACAAGAGGATCATTTCCTGCACTCGAGAATGTTCCGGCACCACGAATCTTAACTGTTGCGCCTGAACCAGGACGACCTGAATTCTGAAGTACGCTGAGACCAGGAGCCAAACCAGCCAATGCCTGAGCCGTGCTCATAACCGGTTTATTAGCCAGATCTTCGGCCGAAACGCTTGATACTGAACCGGTGAGGTTCACTTTCTTTTGGGTGCCATAGCCCACAACAACCAGTTCGTCGAGCAACTTGGCATCCTCTTTCATCACCACATTGATGGTTGACTGTTCGCCTACTTTGATCGATTGTGTTTGATAACCGATGTAAGAGATAGTCAACACCGTTTTAGGAGTCACATCGGCCAATGTAAATTGACCTTCGAAATTTGTAACAGTACCCTTGCCTTGTCCGGCAACGATGCTGACACCAATAATTGGTTCGCCATTGGAATCAACGACTTTTCCCGTAATCGATTTCTGTGCAAATCCGACTACGCAAACCAGACTCATCAAAAGAGTCGTGGCAATCTTCCTTAGTTTTAGTTTCATAATCAGTTAATTTGAATTTAATAAAATTAATAATAATTGCTTAGTTCCCATCCTTTACAATCTAATACCTCAGAAACCATATACGCCATTGTCTTACAATTAGCAACTAACTAATAGAACTAAATGATAAGATTTTCACAAATCCGCTGCAAATATAGAAATAGTAATGCAACCAAAGAAAAACAATATCGACATTATATAGGACGTTTTCGACTGCGTCAACTCTATATCGATAAAATCCTATACGACAATAGGACAATATCGATATTTGATTTTAATAATTCGAATAACAAATGCTAAAACGACTAAAAAATTAATAACGGCAGAAAAAACATGAAACAATGCTTGGCGGGATGCTTTTTTTTTTGTTACTTTGCACAACAAAATTCAACTATCTCTATGAATATTTCCGTTAACAAGCTGCATCCATACACGCTAAACGTAGGGCAGGCCATACATCATGGCGACTGGAATTGGAAAAACGTGCGGAGTCCATTCGCACGAATTTTCTATGTTGAGGAAGGAACGGCCCGCATAGTAATGCCAGAAGGGACATATAACCTTCAGCCAGGGCATCTCTATTTTATTCCAGCTTTCACCACCCATAGCTATGTCTGCGACACTACGTTTAAACATTATTATATACACGTGTACGAGAATCCGAATAACGAGCAAAGTATATTGGAAGAATGGGAATTGCCATTTGAAGTGAGAGGTTGTGAGATGGATCTGGAGCTCATTCGTCGGCTCTGCCAAATGAACCCCTTTTTGAAACTGCCTCAATCCGACCCTGCCGTATATGATAATCACTCCACACTTATCAGTAATTTACAAATGAATCAGCGTCGTCCATTTTGCGACAAAGTTGAGTCAAGAGGCATTCTATATATCTTGTTATCCCGTTTTCTAAAAACAGCAAGGCCCAAAATAGAGGTAAAGGATGACAGAATTCATCAGGTATTCTTTTTTATCCATAAAAACATCAACTCACACATTGATGTCGAGATGCTCGCTGACAAGATCTGTATGTCGAAGGATCATTTCATCCGGGTGTTCAAGAACGAAACAGGTTATACTCCCAATGCCTTTATTACCAAAAAGAAGCTTGAACGCTCTGAGCTCATGCTGGTCACTACCGACCTATCTGTAAAGAGTATTGCAGCCGCATTAGGATATGATGACAATTCTTACTTCAACAGATTGTTTAAGAAACATACAGGTATTACACCACAACAGTATCGAGAGAAATATAGTCAATAAATAATTCAACTGGAACTATGATCAAGAATAACTATCCTAAAATTGGTATCCGTCCCACCATTGATGGTCGTCAGGGTGGCGTACGTGAAAGTCTGGAAGAGAAAACCATGGCACTGGCTAAAGCTGTAGCAGAATTGATTACCACCCAGCTGCGTAATGGCGACGGCTCACCTGTAGAATGTGTCATTAGCGATACCACAATAGGTCGTGTGGCAGAAAGTGCCGCCTGTGCCGAGAAGTTCGAACGCGAGGGTGTTGGCAGTACCATCACCGTTACCAGCTGTTGGTGCTATGGCTCTGAAACCATGGACATGAACCCTTACTATCCGAAAGCTGTATGGGGTTTCAACGGTACCGAGCGTCCAGGCGCAGTATATCTGGCTGCTGTTTTAGCAGCTCATGCCCAGAAGGGACTGCCCGCCTTTGGTATCTACGGTCATGACGTACAGGATATCAACGACAACACCATCCCTGCCGACGTGGCCGAGAAGCTATTGCGTTTTGCACGTGCCGCTCAGGCTGTAGCCACCTTGAAAGGCAAGAGCTACCTCTCAATAGGCAATACCTGTATGGGTATTGCTGGTTCGATTGTCAATGCCGACTTCCTACAACAATACCTCGGCATGCGTACAGAATACGTATCGTTAGTAGAGATTCTGCGACGTGTTGATTTTGACATTTACGACCATGAAGAGTTTGAGAAAGCCATGCAATGGGTCGAGAAGTACTGCAAGCCTCAAGAGGGTCATGACTACAATGAGGACCGTCCACTCTTCCCAGGAACACCGATGACTAACTTCAACGGCAAGGGGAAAGGGAAAAACCGCGAGGAGAAAGATGCTGATTGGGAGTTTACCGTCAAGACCATGATGATTATCCGCGACCTGATGCACGGCAATCCACGCTTACTGGAGATGGGCTATAAAGAAGAGGCCTTAGGCCACAACGCCATTTTTGGTGGTGTACAAGGACAACGCCAATGGACAGACTATAAGCCCAACTTCGACTTCCCAGAGTCGATGCTCTGTAGCTCGTTCGACTGGAATGGTCCACGCGAAGCCGACGTGCTGGCTACCGAGAATGATTTCCTTAATGGCATGTCGATGCTGTTTGGCCATCTGCTTACCAATCGTGGCGTGATGTTCTCCGACATCCGTACCTACTGGAGTCCTGAAGCTGTAGAGCGTGTGGCCGGCAAACGACCTGAAGGATTAGCAGCCAATGGTTTCATCCACCTGATCAATAGTGGAGCAACCACACTCGATGCTACAGGTGCCATGACCGATGTAGACGGGGAACCTACCAT
This sequence comes from Prevotella sp. P6B1, assembly GCF_000702825.1. Classification (GTDB taxonomy): domain Bacteria; phylum Bacteroidota; class Bacteroidia; order Bacteroidales; family Bacteroidaceae; genus Prevotella. Next base: position 57,802 of record NZ_JNKF01000018.1, on the reverse strand, counting down.
GAAGGAGTTCTGGAACATAAGCGATAGCGATATGGAAGCTTGTTTGAAAGCAACCTACTGGATGCCTGCCGACCGCGATTACTTCCGTGGCGGTGGCTACAGCTCACACTTCGTTACCAAGGGTGGCATGCCCATGACAATGATGCGTATCAACATGGTGCAAGGCTTAGGTTCTGTGCTGCAACTGGCTGAAGGCTGGACTATTGAACTTGATGCTGAGACCCATGACATACTTGACAAACGTACGGATCCCACATGGCCCACCACATGGTTTGTGCCCCGTCTCGATGCCACCAAGGATTGTTTCAAGGATGTATACAGCGTCATGAACTGTTGGGGTGCCAACCACGGAGCCATTGCCTACGGTCATATCGGTGCCGACCTGCTGACACTCTGTTCCATCCTGCGTATCCCCGTATGCATGCACAATATCGCTGACAAGGACATCTTCCGTCCAGCAGCCTGGAATGCCTTCGGCATGGATAAAGAAGGCGCCGATTATCGGGCCTGTCAGAACTTCGGACCAATCTATAAGTAAATCTACCAATTAGCAATATGGAAAAGAAACCTTTAGTAGAAAAAAAGTATCTACTCACATTTATTCTCATCACCTCACTTTTCGCGTTATGGGGCTTTGCCAACGATATCACCAACCCGATGGTGGCAGCCTTCCAAACCGTGATGGAACTGTCGGCCACCAAGGCCTCCATGATTCAGTTCGCCTTCTACGGCGGTTATGCAACCATGGCCATCCCGGCAGCTCTGTTCATTCGTCGATTCAGTTACAAGGTGGGTATCCTCAACGGCTTGGCACTCTACGCCTTTGGAGCATTCCTATTCATCCCTGCAGCACAGTTCCAGCAGTTCTCGTTTTTCTGCGTCTCGCTGTATATCCTCACCTTCGGTCTCGCCTTCTTAGAGACAACGGCCAACCCGTTTATTCTCTCGTTGGGCGACAAGAGTAACTCCACGCGCCGACTTAATCTGGCACAGGCTTTCAATCCCGTGGGTTCGCTCTCGGGTATGGCTGTAGCCTCGTTTATCGTACTGCCCCAACTATGGTCGGATAAGCGCGATGCTGCCGGACAGATTATCTTCGGCACCTTATCCGAAGCCGAGAAAGCCAGCATTCGTCTGCACGACCTGGCTGTTATCCGCGACCCTTATGTCATTCTCGGTCTGGTGGTACTCATCATGTTTATTATCATTGCTGTAACTAAGATGCCAAACGTGGCAGGCGACGGCACCAAGCTCGATGCCAGTCACAGTCTGCGCCGCCTCTGGCACAACAATATCTACCGTTACGGCGTGCTTGCCCAGGTATTCTACGTGGCCGCCCAGATTATGTGCTGGACGTTTATCATCCAGTATGCAGACCGTTTGGGCATCAACAAGGCAACAGCACAGATGTTTAATATCGTAGCCATGTCACTGAACCTCTGCGGTCGCTTTGTCGGCACATTCATCATGCGCTACATCAACACCCGTCGGTTGCTTATGATCTTTGGCATCTGCGCCTCGGCCTTTACTATGGGTGCTATCTGCATTGATGGCCGTGCAGGCTTGTACAGTTTGGTGTGCATCAGCCTCTTCATGTCAATCATGTTCCCCACCATCTATGGTATCGCTTTGGAGGATGTTGAGGTTGAAGACACCACCCTTGGCGCCGCCTTCCTGGTGATGGCCATTGTGGGGGGCGCCCTGATGCCTCCCCTGCAGGGAATGATCATCGATCTGGGCACCGTAGCCGGCTGGCCAGCAGTCAATGTATCGTTCTGTCTGCCGCTGCTGTGCTTCTGCTTTATCGCCCTTTACGGCTATCGTACTTTTAAAGTGAGTCATCAAACAAAATAAAATATAGAAGAAATGGTTTATAACGAAATCGGAAAAACAGGCATGAAGGTGTCGAACCTCAGTTTCGGTGCCTCTTCATTAGGCGGTGTATTCCATGGCATCCGCGAAGACGAGGGCATTCGTGCCGTACACACAGCCATCGACAATGGTATTAACTTTATTGACGTATCTCCCTACTACGGACACCTAAAGGCCGAGATGGTCTTAGGAAAAGCACTGAAGGAGATTCCCCGCGACAAATACTATCTGTCAACAAAAGTAGGCCGCTACGGTAAGGATGGCGTTAACACCTGGGACTACTCAGCGAAACGCGTTACAGCCAGTGTTTACGAGAGTATGGAGCGTCTGAACGTAGACTATATCGACCTGATCAACGTCCACGATATTGAGTTCCAAGGCGATCTGGAAGGCGGGCTTCAGCTGATATGTGACGAGACACTGCCTGCACTGGTAGAACTGCGAAAGAAAGGTGTGGTAGGCCATGTAGGTATCACCGACCTGCAACCTGAGAATCTGAAGTGGGTCATCGAACATTGCGACGAGGGCGTGGTAGAAAGCATCCTGAACTTCTGCCACTACAGTCTGAACGACACGTTGCTACAGGACTACCTCGGTTTCTTTGAACAGCACAATGTAGGTGTCATCAACGCCTCACCCCTATCCATGGGTTTGCTCTCACAACGCGGTGCACCTGACTGGCATCCTGCCAGTAAGGACCTACAGGCAGCTTGTGCCCGTGCAGCAGCTCGCTGTCAACAGAAGGGCTACCCCATCGAGAAACTGGCCATTCAGTTCTCAACCAGTTGCAATCCACGTATCGCAACCACCCTCTTCAGCAGTGCCAATCCCGAAAACGTACTGAAGAACATCGGCTACGTCAACGAGCCTATGGACGAGCAATTGGTACAAGAGGTACAGCAGATTATCGGCGACCAGATGTTTGTTCGCTGGAGAAACTCATAGAAAAAGAAATAATGTAAAAAAACAAATAGCAATGAAAGCAATTCAGATAAGCGAGCCTTCGGTTATGAAGGTCATCGAGATGGCCGAGCCTCAAATGGGCGAAGGCGAAGTATTATTAAAGATGAAATATGTGGGTTTTTGCGGTAGCGACCTGAACACCTACCGTGGTGGCAACCCGATGGTGAAGATGCCCGTAGTGCCCGGTCACGAGGTAGGTGCCGAGATTGTAAAGGTAGGCAAGAACGTGCCTGCCAACCTGCAGGCTGGCATGATCGTCACCGTCAATCCGTACACCAACTGCGGCAAGTGTGCCTCGTGTCGTAATGGTCGTGTGAACGCCTGTCAGCATAACGAGACATTAGGCGTACAGCGCTGGGGCGCCATGTGCGACTATATCGCTCTGCCTTGGGAGAAGGTGATTCCAGCAGGCAACCTGCCCGCACGCACCTGCGCCCTCATCGAGCCAATGAGTGTGGGCTTCCATGCCGTGAGTCGTGCACAGGTAACTGATATTGATGTGGTCATGGTCATTGGCTGCGGTATGGTGGGTATGGGTGCTGTAGTACGCTCAGTCTTGCGTGGCGCCACCGTGATTGCCGCTGACATCGACGACGAGAAGTTAGCGCTGGCCAAGGAGATGGGAGCCACCTACACCATCAACACCAAGACGGAGGATGCGCATGCCCGTTTACAGGAGCTCACTGGTGGTTTCGGTCCCGATGTCGTCATCGAGGCGGTAGGTAGCGTACCCACCTATCAGATGGCAGTTAACGAGGTAGCCTTTACCGGTCGCGTGGTTTGCATTGGCTATGCCAAGAGCGAGGTATCGTTCCAGACGAAGTACTTTGTACAGAAGGAGCTCGACATCCGTGGTTCGCGCAATGCTCTACCCAGCGATTTCCGTGCTGTCATCCACTATCTTGAGCGCGGCACCTGCCCTGTCGATCGCCTCATCAGCAACGAGGTAAAGCCTGAGCAGGCCGAACAGGCCATGCAACAATGGGCCGAGAACCCGGGAAAGGTATTCCGTATCTTAGTAGATTTTAGGTAATAAATAAAACCCATCAACCATATATGAAAAGGTTTATCGTCATTCTGTCGTCTCTGCTGGCATTACAGAGTCAGGCACAAACACGCGATTGGGAGAACCCCGCAGTAGTAGGTATCAACAAACTTCCTTATCACGCCACACTACAACTACCATCAAAACAAAAGGAATGTGATGAGATTGTGAGCCTCGACGGACAGTGGCTATTCCATTGGAGCCGGAATCCAGAGGAACGTCCTGTCGAGTTCTATCGTGTCGACTTCGACACAAGTCATTGGAACTACATCACTGTGCCTGGCAACTGGCAGACACAGGGTTACGGTACACCGATTTATATCAATATCAACTATCCGTTCGTAAAAAACCGTCCGAGCGTAACCACCGAGCCACCCAAGGACTGGACGGCCTATGAGAACCGCAACCCTGTGGGGTCGTATGTCACCCACTTCGAGGTCAGCAAGGCCATGCTCAAACAGCATCTCATTCTGCACTTCGGCGGTGTACACTCGGCTTTCTACGTCTGGGTGAACGGGCAACGTGTAGGCTATAGTCAGAACTCGATGTCGCCAGCCGAGTTCGATATCACCAAATACGTGAAGGCCGGCCAGAACCGCCTGGCTGTCGAGGTGTATCGCTGGAGCGACGGCAGCTACTTAGAGGATCAGGACATGTGGCGCCTCTCAGGCATCTATCGCCCAGTACAATTATGGGTAAGACCATTGGTACACATCAGCGACTATCAAGTGAAGGCCGAGCCCAATGCCGACTATAGCAAAGCCGTCGTAAAAGCCACTATCAGCCTCTGTAATACAGGACAGAAAACCGCCAAAGGCCTGCAGCCTGTACTGCTCATCAACGATAAAGAGGTGAAGACCGATGCGACGTCATTGGCCGCTGGCGACACTACCACCATCACCCTCAACTATACCATTGACCATCCGCAACTGTGGTCGGCCGAGAAACCACATCTGTATCCTTTCCGAGTAGAGTTGCGTAATAAGAAAGGTCAGGTTGTGGAACACTTCGACTACCACTTAGGTGTAAAGAGAATAGAGGTTGATGGCGAAGTATTCAAAATCAATGGTAAGAACGTGAAGCTACGCGGCGTAAACCGTCATGACCATCACCCCAAGACCGGACGTTATGTTGATGATGCCACTTACGAGCAGGATATCCGCCTGATGAAACAGGCTAATATCAACTTCCTGCGTACCAGCCACTACCCCGACCGCGAATATATCTACGAACTCTGCGACCGCTGGGGCATCTATGTGATGGACGAAGCAAACCACGAGACCCACGGCTATGGCTATGCCAACGAAGAGATGGGCCTTGATCTGGCTTGGCAGCAGGCACATGTGGATCGCGCAGAATCGTTGGTTAAGCGCGACTTTAACCATCCAAGCATCATACTATGGAGTTTGGGTAACGAAGGTGCCGTTGGACCCAACATCGAGGCTATGTATAATAAGGTAAAGGAGCTCGATACAACCCGTCTACCCTTCTACGATAGCGACCGCCGTTATAGCTGCATCTGGGACGACAGCTACCTCTATCCCGCCGATCTGAAGAAGAATGCCGAAGCGGTGAAGGACAAACCTTTCATGATGCGCGAATACGCCCATGCCATGGGTAACTCCTGCGGCAATCTGCAGGAATACTGGGATGTTATCTACAACGACTCCAGCATCTGCGGCGCAGCCATCTGGGATTGGGTTGACCAAGGTCTGGAGAAGGACGGCTACTATGCCTATGGTGGCGACTTTGGCGACCAGCCTAACGATGGTCCGTTTAATATCAATGGTGTGGTGGCCCCCGACCGTCAGCCACACCCACATTACTATGAGGTGCAGTACGTATATCAGCCATTGCAGTTCAAGTTGAACAATGATCAACTCCACATCATCAACCGCGACCTTTTTACCAGCATCGACGAATACGACATCGTACGCGACACCGTCCTCATCGGCTCAGAACGTCTGCTGAATGTCTATGCCCGTTTGAAGTCTGATAGACCATGGGCTAAAAAAGGCTTTACCGTAGCCCGTGAACAATTTGTGCTTGAGCCCTACGACTTCGGCAACACCGTCCATGGCAAGCCCGCCAAGGTACAGAAAACCGCAAACGGCGCAAGACTACACACCAAACGCGGCACCATAACTATCGATCAGACAGGTGCTATGACCTCGTGGATTGTTGATGGCCAGGAACTGCTGAAGGCACCGTTGGAGCCTTATTTCTGGAAGCCCGAGAACGACAACCAGCATGCGGCCCACTTTGCCGAAGCGTCAGCCATCTGGGAGCATGCCGCCAAAAACCGCACGCTAAAAGCCCTACGAACAGAGAGCAACAAAAGCAGTGCCAAGGTGATTGTAGAACTGTCGCTGCCCGTAGGTGCCGACCTTACGCTGACCTACACCGCCAGTCAGGAAGGGCAGGTCAAGATCGATATGGATTACAAGCCAACACCGACTACTGACGGCTTACAGTCACCAGCCCAACCGCTCCCTTTAATGCCGAAGTTCGGTATGCGCATGCGATTGCCAGCCGACTACACTCAAATCAAATACTATGGTCGAGGCCCATGGGAGAACTATCCCGACCGCAAACGCTCTGCCTTCCTTGGTATCTACAAATCAGAAATACAGAATTTCGAAGTTGACTACATCCATCCGCAAGACAATGGCAACCGTTGCGACATCCGCTGGATACAATTATCCACAGCCACGCCACATCCATCAAGCATCACCATCACCGGTTGTGGCCCCCTATGCATTCGCGCTTGGGACTACGGTGAAGAAGACCTGACAGGTGTACGCCATCCCAATGAAATAAGCCGCGGACGCTTTATCAACCTGAATATTGACCAAAACGTCCACGGCGTAGGAGGTGCCGATACCTGGGGCAAACATACCCTACCCCAGTACACCATCGATGCCAACCAGCCTCACCACTACAGTTTTATCATGTCGACCAGTAACTGATGCAGACGCATGTCATCGTCTAATTCAGGGTGAAAGGCGGTGGCAATCTGATGGCCTTGACAGGCGGCTACGATGTGCCCGTCCACTTGAGCGATAGGAGTACAATCGGCAGCTAAGACCGCATCTATATAAGGTGCGCGGATAAATGTCATTGGCACATCGTTGCCGATGCCATCAACACGCCCCATTGTGTGGAAGCTGCCTAACTGACGACCATAAGCATTGCGACGTACACGGATATGCATCGTACCCAAATAGCCTTCCGACAACAGAATCATGCCAGCACAGGTGCCTAACACAGGCAAACCATCAACAATGGCTTGCCGGATAGGCTCGAAGAGTCCCAACTCCTTGAGCAGGCGCATCTGTACGGTGCTCTCGCCCCCCGGCAGAATCAGTGCATCTTTGGGTTGCTGCCAGTCGCTAAGCTGTCTGACTTCAAAGGTCTCTACTCCTAAACGCTGCAACACCTGTTCATGTTCTATAAAAGCCCCTTGCAAGGCCAATACTGCAATCCTCATTTTCCTCGTTCAGCCATTAAGAGTTCTATCTCGTGCTCGTTGATGCCTACCATCGCCTCACCAAGGTCCTCACTGAGCTCGGCCAGGAGTTTGGCATCTTTATAGTTGGTCACAGCCTTGACAATGGCGGCAGCTCGCTTGGCGGGGTTGCCGCTCTTGAAGATGCCGCTACCCACAAACACGCCCTCGGCACCCAACTGCATCATCAGCGCAGCATCAGCTGGGGTGGCGACACCGCCGGCAGCAAAGTTCACAACGGGCAGCTTGCCGTTCTCGTGCACGAACTTCACCAACTCATAAGGCGCCTGCAACTGCTTGGCAGCCTCGAAGAGCTCATCCTCGCTCATCGACACCAGTCGGCGGATCTCACTCTGCATCAGACGCATGTGACTCACGGCCTGCACCACATCGCCTGTACCCGGTTCACCCTTGGTACGAATCATTGTGGCGCCCTCGGCAATACGACGCAAGGCCTCACCCAGGTTCTTGGCACCGCAGACAAAAGGAACATCGAACTTGGTCTTATCGATATGATAGATATTATCAGCAGGACTCAGCACCTCACTCTCGTCGATATAGTCAATCTCGATGGCCTGCAGAATCTGGGCCTCAGCAATATGACCGATACGGCACTTCGCCATGACGGGGATGCTGACGGCTTCCTGAATGCCGCGAATCATTTTGGGGTCGCTCATACGACTCACGCCGCCTGCTGCACGGATGTCGGCAGGGATACGTTCGAGAGCCATTACAGCACAGGCACCAGCCTCTTCAGCAATCTTAGCCTGTTCGGGAGTAGTCACGTCCATTATAACACCACCCTTCAGCATCTGAGCCAACTGGCGGTTTAGCAATGTTCTTTCGTTTGTCATTTTCTTATTTATTGTTTATGATTCTGATAATCTCTTGGCGACACGCCTTTTCGTTTTTTGAAGAAGCGCGACAGGTGTGCTTGCGACGAGAACCCCAACCAGCGGGCAACGTCTTTCAGCGGTTTATTGGTGGTGGTGATAAGTTTAGCGATTTCGGTGGTGATACGTTCATCAATGATAGCTTTGGGCGAGCGGTTGGCAACCTGACGGGTCACCTGGCCTAAATAGCGTGGACTGACGTTCAGTTGTTCGGCATAGAACGCCACATCGGCATAGCGGTTGTAATAGCGCTCCACGGTGTCGAGAAACTGGTTGTAGAGCTCATCGGTACGGGTATTGCCATCAGTATAGTCGGCTGGCAACTGTTTCAGATACGTCTGTGCGTGCAACATAGCTTCGCTCACCTTTTCATTGAGACTCAGGTAGTAGGCTAATGCCGAACCTAACTGGTTGGCAGCACCATGCCGGCGAGGTCCTACGGGCAGATCGCTCGGTGCCAGCACCACGGTGCACAGGGGTAACAGCAAACGTTCGATAGCCTCATAGACACGCGGTTCTACCAATTGTTCACCCTTGGTTGATGTTAATACGGGCGCATAGATAATATGTTGTGGCTTGTAGCGCTGCAGCACCTCAGCCAATATCTGCACCACGTCGTTACGACGCACCAGTCCAATCTTGACGATTTGCGGCTGCAGGTCATTGATGATAGCCTCTACCTGCTGACGCACCACCGCAGCCGGCAGGTCATGAAACTCCTGGATACCCAGTGTGTTCTGTACCGTAATCGAAGTGATGGCCGAGGCTGCTGTGCCGCCCAGCTGACTGATAAGTCGGATATCGGCCTGTACGCCCGAACCGCCTGTACCATCACTACCTGTTATCGTCAGTATCGTTTTCATGGTTGCAAAGGAACAAAAATCCCACGAATCCACCAAACAATATTCTCACAATGATAAAAAAAACTGCAATTTGGCAAAAAAAGCAAAATACTTTGTCCCATATAGTACGCGTTTTGAGCAAATAAAGCAAATAAGTATGCAGAAAGACAAAAAAGTATCAGTTTTGAGCAAGCAAAAGCTAACTACTTTATCAAAAAAGGTCTATCTTTGCACCGGATTCAGTTTTTCTGTATTCCTCACTATAACTAATAATAAACTTTAAAAAAAGAACTTATGACCCAAAACAACTCCACATAATGGTTCGATGCGCGTACCTTTATTATATATAGGAACGTATGTGCGCACTGATTCACTATTGTCAGATTAAAAAGCTAACATCTCACAAACCAATTTTCAATAATAACTCTTAAGTATGAATCAATTTCTTACAAAAACAGCGCTATTGATGGGTGCTGTGACCTTCTTGGGGCTTGGCTACTCATCAAACGCTTATGCCGCAGGAGCTCCTCAGGAGATTCAGCAGGCAGCGAAGAAGATTACAGGTACTGTAGTCGACGCTTCGGGCCCCGTGATTGGAGCCAGTGTAGTAGTGAAAGGGACGTCAAACGGTGTAGCCACCGATTTCGACGGAAACTTCCAACTCAACGCCAGTCCAGGTCAGACCCTAGTCATCACTTACATTGGTTACACAACCAAGGAAGTAAAAATTACCGCTAACAAAACCACCTATCAGATCACTCTCGAAGAAGACAAGCAACTGCTCGAGGAAGTAGTTGTTGTAGGTTATGGTACGATGAAGAAAAGCGACCTTGCCGGTGCATCTGCGACCATGGACGAGAAGGCCATCAAGGGGTCAAATATCACAAATATCGACCAGAGTTTTCAGGGGCGTGTCACTGGTGTTACCGCTGTACAGACATCAGGAGCTCCAGGCTCGTCTTCATCCATCCGTGTACGTGGTCAGGCCACCATTAATGCCGGTGCCGAACCGTTGTACGTTATTGATGGTGTGATTATGCAAGGTGGCGGTAACTCTGGTGCCGACTTCGGCCTTGGCGACGCTCTGGGTAATGGTTCGGTTTCTACCGTATCACCACTATCAACCATCAACCCTGCTGATATTGTCAGCATGGAGATTCTGAAGGACGCCTCGGCCACCGCCATCTATGGTGCACAGGGTGCTAATGGTGTAGTACTGATTACCACCAAGCGCGGTAAGGCCGGCGAAGCTAAATTCACCTATGATGGCAGCGTAACAGTTCAGCGCCAGAGCAAGCGCCTCGATATGCTGAACCTACGTGAGTTTGCCGAGTACTATAACGATATGGCTCAGCAGGGGGAGATCTCGAAGCCCGACGAGACCTACAGCGATCCTTCAATACTGGGAAAGGGAACTAACTGGCAGGACGCCGTATTCCGCACCGCCTGGCAACACCAGCATCAAATCAGTGCGCAGGGCGGTACAGATGCCGTTAAGTACTTCATCTCTGGTGGTTTAATGAACCAGCAGGGTACTATCATCGGCTCTAATTTCAAACGTTTCTCTACCCGCGTTAACCTCGATGCACAGCTGAAGAAGTGGTTGAAGCTTGGTTTGAACGCATCGTTCACCTCAACGGATGAGGACCTGAAACTGGCCGACTCTGATGAGGGTATCATCAACTACTCATTGACCACCCCCCCAGATATCCAGATCTACGATATCAATGGTGGCTACTCGCATGTTTCAAAGGAAGGATTCACCAGTCCTAACCCCATCGCTCTGGCAATGATGGATGAGATTCTGCTGGGACGTAAGAAACTGAACGGTAGTGTATTTGCCGACGTCACCCCAATCAACCACTTGACATGGCATGCCGAACTCGGTTTCGACATCGGTAGTTCAAAGGGAGAGACTTATGAACCAAAGGTGAACTTAGGCACTTGGAACCGCGCGTCGAACGAGAGCCGCATGCAGAAGAACTCAAACACCTTCTGGGCACTGAAGAACTATGTAACCTATGCCAACACATTTGGCAAGCACTCTATCACAGCCATGGTGGGACAAGAGGCTTGGGAGTCGAAATACGACTACATCTCTCTACAGAACAACAATCTGCCTAACGACGAGGTTCACAACCCTGCACTCGGTTCAGGTGAGCCTAAGGTAGGCAGTGGCTTTGGTTCTTCATCAATGGCATCGTTCTTTACGCGCGAAACCTATAATTATGCCGACCGTTATCTGCTTACCTATACATACCGCTATGATGGTAGCTCAAACTTCGGTCCTAACAAGCGTTGGGCAGGCTTCCACTCTGTTGCAGGAGCATGGCGTTTCACTAACGAGGCATTCATGAAGAATCTGAAGTGGTTCACTAACGGTAAACTTCGCCTCGGATGGGGTCAGACTGGTAACTCAAGCATCGGTGGATACAAATGGGGTTCTGCCATGTCAACCATGGAAACAGGTCTTGGACTGAGCTATCGTCCTGCCAACCTGAAGAATCTCGACATCAAGTGGGAGACTCAGGAGCAGATCAACATTGGTCTTGACTTAGGTTTCTTTAATGGTCGCATTGCCATTACAGCCGACTGGTACAAGAAGGTATCTAAGGACATGCTGATGCAGCTCACCTTGCCTTCAATCATGGGTACATCAGGTAACGCCTCTTCTGCTCTTGCTGCGCCTTACGGTAACTATGGCGACATCGAGAATACCGGTTTCGAATTCGAACTCAAGACACGTCCTATCGAAACCAAGGACTTCAGCTGGCAGAGCGATTTCCAGATTTCGTTCAATAGAAACAAGCTGAAGAGCCTCAGTGGTTCTACCGCACTTCCAGGTTACGGTCAGTGGACTGATGTGGTCAGCCGTTCAGTACCAGGCGAGAGTCTCTATAATTTCTATGGCTACGAAGTAGAAGGAATCTACCAGAGTTTTGAGGACATTCTGAACTCTCCAGTAAACACGTTGCAGCAGAACAATCCAATCGTAACAAACCCTGATGGTACAAAGTCATGGAGCACAGATCCAACCAAGTATAATCCAAAGAACACCACCTATGTGGGAGATATCAAGTACAAGGATGTAAACGGCGACGGTATTATCGACGAAAACGATAAGACAAACATCGGCTCTCCACTGCCTAAGTTCACATTTGGTTGGAACAACACCTTCGTATATAAGAACTTCGACCTGAACATCTTTATCAATGGTTCGGTAGGCAACAAAGTTGGTAACTACATGAAGATGAAGCTCACACACATGAACTCTCCTTGGACTAACCAGCTCGCCGATGTACAGAACCGCACCCGTCTGCAGCCTAAGGACGGCAACTACTCTGATTGGTGGTACAACGACATATCTAATGTCATCACCACAGGCTATAGCAGTACACCACGTGCAGCTATCAACGACCCGAACGATAACGACGCTTGGAGTTCACGCTACATCGAAGATGGTAGTTATGTACGCCTTAAGGCTATCACACTGGGTTATACCTTTGATCAGAAACTCATCAAGAAGCTTGGTTTGACAAACCTGCGCCTAACCCTCAATGCCACCAATTTGCTAACCATCACAGGTTACGATGGCTACGATCCAGAAATTGGTGTGTCTACAGCATCAAACAACGTATATGGACTGGATAACGGACGCTATCCTTCTCCAACCTCTGTTACATTAGGCATTAACGTATCTTTCTAAAGGGTATTAGGTAAAATAGTAAAAACAAAAGATTATGAATATCAAGAATTTAAAATATGTAGCAGCAGCCATGCTTTTGGGAGTGAGCATGACCTCTTGTGACGACTTCCTGGACAGGCCTGTGGAAGACAACTACAACACAGAGAACTACTACACCGACGACAACTCATGTATAGCGGGTGTAAACTACCTGTACAACTCTCCATGGTATGACTTCCAGCGCGGTTTCATCAAGATCGGTGAAGTCATGTCGGGTAACATGTATTGGGGCAGTTCTCCTTATATGAACTTCTCGGTAAATGGTACCGATCAGGACTTGGTAAACATGTCATACTCTCTCTGGGCAGAGATAGGACACTGTAATACTGTCTACAACTCTATCAAGGGGGCTTCTGCCTCTGAGAGTGTAAAGAACCAGTGCATGGGTGAATGTCTGGCATGGAAGGCTATGGCCTACTTCTTCCTTGTACGTTCATTTGGCGATGTTCCCATCGTACACGATAACTCTGTGAACCTTGCTGCCGGTGACTACAATTCACTGCACAAGGTACAGAAAGCAGATGTTTACGAATACATCATGATGACCCTTGAAAAGGCAATGGAACTGTTGCCTAAGACCAAGAGTACTACAGGTCGTATTGACTACTACTGTGCAGAAGGTCTGTATGCAAAGGTTGCCCTGACAGCTGCAGGCGTTTCTGGCTCACTCGACAACAGCCTGTTGCAAAAAGCCTCTACCGCTTCGCTCGATGTGATTAACAACTCTGGTCGCAAACTGTTGGAGAACTATTCTGACATTTTCCGTGGCTCAAATAATGCAAGCGACGAGAGTCTATTTGCATGGCGCTGGACTGTAGGTTCTAAGTGGACCAGTCAGAACACCCTGCAAAGCGACTTGATGCCTGAAGGCTTCGACGAGTTTGGTGACTGTTGGGGCGGCTGGGGTGGCCCATCTGCCGACCTGCAGGATGCTTTCGGCTACGATGTAACCGAGAATCCCAAGAACCGTCTTGACGTAGATGCTCGCCGTAAGGCAACCATGATGGGGCCTGGCGATGTTTATGACTACTTCTGGCGTGACAAGGACCTGGGCAATGGTAAGAAAGGATTTGATGTTCTGAAGTTCTATTTCGATAAGGAATACAATCCTGCTGCCACCAGCAGCTTCCAGGGTCCATGCGGTGTCCAGAACGTAAAGCATGCTTATGGTGACAATGCCGATCATGAAGCAGAATGTGGTATTTCTGCTGCCCGAATGGCATACGCCCTAGCCACTCACATTCTTCGCCTTGCTGATGTTTATCTGGTACATGCCGAAGCAGAAGTACTGCAGGGTAAGACCACCAGCGCCACCGCTCTTGCTGCCTATAATGCTGTTCGTAGCCGTTCGGTACCATCATCTGTAGACAAGACACAGCTCAGCTTTGATGATGTTTGGAAGGAGCGCCGTTTGGAACTTGCAGGCGAGGGGGATCGCTGGTACGACTTCGTGCGCCGTTCATACTACGATGTAAATGCTTGTATCGCCGAACTTTCCAGCCAGCGCCGCAATGCCATTTTTAATTGTAGCGAGGTGTATAAGAAATACTTCGAAAGTGATGGTGCAACATGGGATCCAACAGAAATATCGTATGATGAGTCGACACCGATTCCCAATGTAACAGCCAACAGCTTCAATCTTCCCTATCCTACAGAGGATGTAGCCTTGAACCCGAACCTTGGCAGCAATGCAGAGGCTATCCATGTAGATGTGAGAACAGAATATACATATTAATCTATAAATGAGACTAACAATGAAAACAAAGAAAATATTCAAAGGTCTGAGTCTTGCTTTGGTAGCCTTTACCGCTTTGGCCGCCACTTCATGCAAGGACGAGCCTGATGCCTACAAGATTCAGGGGGGTAAGCCCAGTATCAGCTTCATCCGCCCCGTTAGCGTCAGTGCCAAGGACTCTATCATAAGTGCCGCTTCAATGCAGTCAACCATCTGTATCGTCGGTGAGAACCTGCGTAGTGTCACAGGTCTGCTTTTCAACGACCAGCAAGCTGTACTGAACACCAGTTATATGACAGACAACACACTGATTGTGACTGTGCCTAACGAGATTCCTAATACAGTGACAGATAAGATCTACTTTGCTACAAGGGATAAAGATACCGTAACCTACGACTTCCACGTGATTATCCCTGCGCCAGTAGTATCTTCCATGTCAAACGAATGGGCTGAGGCTGGTGAAGAGGTAACCATCATAGGTGACTACTTCCTGGACTATCCCGACTCCCCTGTAACGGTGAACTTTGGCGATAAATACACCCTTGCCCGTTCTGCCATAAAGAGCATCAGCAAGACCAAGATTGTCTTCACCATGCCTGCAGACGCTCCAGAGGAGAAAATCAGCGTAACATCTATCTATGGTACAACTGCTGGCGGATTCAAGTATAAGGACACTCGCGGTATGCTGTTCGACTTCGATACACCATGTAGCACAGGTACTGTACTGAGCAACAACGGATGGCACAACCGCGACATTCTCAACGACGAAACCTCACTGAAGGGCAACTATCTCGTACTGGGCGGTGCTGCCATGGCTGATGATGGTGGTTGGGACGATAGTAACTTCTCCTTCGAATACTGGTGCGGTGATTGGGAAGAGCCACAGGCTTATTCACAGCATCCACGTATCTTCGATGTGGCCGACTTTACCGACTTTGCCAACAAGAGTTTGAAGTTCGAGCTGAACATTCCTGAGTCCAACGCATGGTCAGCAGCTCCAATACAGATTTACTTCGGTTCTGTTGAGCAGGTATCACTGCCTGCCGGTCCTGATATCTACGGACATACTTGTGCTGGCGCCAACAACAACTTCTTCCACGAGCAGGGCAAGCTGAGTCGCGCACTCTATATGCCATGGAAGGACAAAGACGACCTGCTCTTCCATACCGGAGGAAAGTGGATTACTGTTACAATCCCCATCTCTGACTTTATCTATGACTGGGATGGTAATAAGATGAACAGCACCTACATGACCGAAGCTGACTTTGCAAACTTCAATATGTTCGTAGTGAGGGGTGGCTATAACAATAAGAGTGTGCTGCCTACTGGTGTAGCATGCACCCCGCTTATCAAGATTGATAACATCCGTATAGTTCCTAACAAATAATTATTAGAGTATTATGAATAATATATATAGATATTTCACATTGTCGATGGTAGCCCTCCTCGGGCTATCACTGACAGGGTGCTCTGAGGACAATCTGGACACAAACCCATATAACAAATCGGGGGTTAACCTCGTGGCCTTTGGTCCATCACCAATCCTCCGCACCCATGAGATTCGTATCACAGGTACCAACCTGAATAATGTAACCAGCGTGGTATTCCCAGGCGAAGGTGCAGTTGTTGCGAAGGCCAACTTTAACAAAGGAGACAATAAGGATATCTACTTGAACGTACCCGACGAGTCAGTTCCTGGTAAAATCCGTCTGCTGGTTGGCACAGATACTGTTGCCACCTCCATATCACCTATCACATTCGAGGAGCCTATTGAGATTACATCCGTATCTCCTACAACTGGATTGAATGCCGGTGACGAAGTAACGGTGAAGGGCGACTATGTATACAACATCTATCAAGCCATCTTCACCAATGGTGTGACTGGTGCGCCTGTTGAGGCCGAGAACTTCACCTACGTTTCTCGTAGCGAAGTCCGCTTCCGAGTACCTCTGGCAGCCGAGAGCGGTGTCATTACCTTCAACGATGGTGCCAATTGGGAATACGAGTATCCCACAGCATTGGAGATTCTGCCAGCCACATATACAGGCATCAGTACTACGACACCTGATTTCGGTCAGGAAATCAAGATTACAGGAACCAACCTGCACACTGTTGAGAGCATTATGTTCCCAGGCGGTGTCACCAGCGAGTTTACCGTATCTGATGACCATAACACCATCACGACAACTGTTCCTGCTGTGACAAAGTCGGGTGCTGTCACACTGGTGCTCTACTCAGGTGCATCACTCACAACTGACGAACTGACATTACCTACAGTAACAGTTACATCTTTCTCGAAGGTCAAGGACATCAAGGAGGATGATGTGATTACCATCACAGGTTATAACTTTGATCGCATCGAGAGCATCACCCTTCCGGGTTATGGTATTCTGGCTGATGATGAGTATACACTCACCAACACCATGATTACCTTCACTGTGCCCGAGGGCATGACCGATGGTAAGATTGTGATTGTACAGAACAGCTTCATCACCATCGAGCAGAGCGTGATGATGTACAGCGAGGCTCCTGAGACCACTATCTGGGCTAATGGATTCGAATGCACAGGTTGGAGCGGTAATCAGGATCTGGCTTGGGGCGGATATGATTGGAGCACCGTTCAGGCTGGTACCCAGCTTAAGTTCTACTACAATAAGGTTACTGCCGGTTCATGGGGATGTATCAGTCTGCGCCATGGCAACAGCTGGGGTGCTCTGCCCGATCCAATTCCTGGACAGTATGACCTGAATGACGACGAAGGTGTATTAACCGTTACGCTCACACAAGGTGTCATCGACGACCTTGTTGCTAATGGCGGTCTGGTTATTACTGGTGATAACTTCTATCTGCAGAAGGTTACCATTCCTGTTGCAGAGACCACACTCTGGGCTAACGAGTTCGTATGCTCGGGTTGGGGAGGAAACCAGGATCTGGCATGGGGCGGCTATGATTGGAGCACTATTGCTGGTGGTAGTACACTCTGTTTCAAGTACAAGAAGATTACCGCCGGCTCATGGGCCTGCATCAGCCTGCGCCATGGTGATAGTTGGGGAGCACTGCCTTCACCTATCGAAGGACAGTATGACCTCGATTCCGATGAGGGTGTACTCGAGGTGAAGTTCCCCCAGAATGTTATTGATGATCTTGTTGCCAATGGTGGTTTGGTTATCACAGGAGATAACTTCATCCTCACCAAGGTTTCGGCCAAGTAATATACTCTGATACAGAGAGGGTGTGTACATGTTGTTCACACCCTCTCTTCCTTATTTTTAAAGGACATATTTTAATACACAGATTATGAAGAAAACTCTACTACTATTCATCACACTGCTGGGCATGGCAACGGTGCAGGCTGAGGATTATAAGTATCTGACGATTGTTGGCATAGATGGAACAAAGACCTCTCTGACAGCAGTCGGCCTCTCAATCAGTTTTTCAGATACGCAACTGACAGCTAAGAATGCATATACCGACGAGACCGCAACGATAGCACTGACCAACCTTGCATCGATGAATTTCTCTAATACCGATGAGACCACTGGCATCCGTACCATCCAAGTTGGCGAAACAAATGGAAAAAGTGATGCCATCTATAACCTTCAAGGTGAGCAGTTGCCAGCCAACGCAACACTCCCCAAAGGTATCTATATCATCAAGAAAGGAAACGAAACGCAAAAAGTGATAGTAAAATGATAAAAGCATCCCTACAGAGACTGATTACAGTGCTTCTCACAATGCACTTTACACTATATATTGCCGCCCAAACCATCACAGTGATTGATGCAGAAGGCACACCCAAGCAGATCAAGGCTTCAGAGGCAGGTACGATGACTTACTCGCAAAGCGATGGCACACTCACCATCGCAGGTCAGGTTTATCAGGTAGACAGCATCGCCGTGGATGAAGAGAATGACAACATCGCCCTCAGCCCTGTTGCAGGCACAACAGATGCAGCAAAGCGCCTGTATCGCTATTTTCGTAACAACTACGGCAAGAGCATTATCTCGAGCGTGATGGCCGATGTGGCATGGAACCACACCATAGCAGATAACATCAAGAAGAATCTTACTGGCAAGTGGCCGGCCATGAACTGCTACGACTTTATCCACATCCAAGTACCGGATGGTAACGGATGGATTAACTATAGCGACATCACTCCAGTAACCGAGTGGACAGAAAAGGGTGGTATCGTGCAGCTGATGTGGCACTTCAATGTGCCCAAAAGCGAAACTACCACAGTGGGGACAGATGGTAGTGGCGTAACGTGCTCACCAAGTGAGACAACCTTTAAGGCTTCTAATGCGTTGATTGACGGCACATGGGAGCATCATTATTTCTACGCGCAGATGGACCGTGTGATTGCAGTCATGCTGAAACTGCAGGAGGCTGGTATCGCTGCCACCTGGCGTCCCTTTCACGAGGCAGCTGGTAACTCTACAGCCAAACAGCAAGCCGACTGGACCAAAGCCTGGTTCTGGTGGGGCAACGAAGGCTCCGACACATTCAAGAAGCTCTGGATAGCCATGTTCGATTACTTCAAACAGAAGGGAGTGAACAATCTCATCTGGATATGGACTACACAGAACTACAACGGTAATGCCGAGAGCTATCATCAGGACACCAATTGGTATCCCGGTGATGGTTATTGCGACATGGTGGCACGCGACCTTTATGGCTATACTGCAGCCCAGAATGCACAGGAGTTTACCGAAATCCAGACAACATATCCCAATAAGATGGTTGTGTTAGGCGAATGTGGCTGGGACAGCAGTAATAAGACAGGTAAGCCTCAGGGCGACATCGTAGAATGCTGGAATGCCGGTGCCAAGTGGGGGCACTTCATGGTATGGTATGATGGCAGTGCCGGAAACACATCGCGCACAATGGTGAGTGACAACTGGTGGAAGTCGGCCATGAAGAAAGCCAATGCCGATATCGTTATCACACGTAGTCAGGTAAAATACTAAAAAGGTTGAAGTTCTAAAAGTTAAATCCCTCCTCTTTGGATAGAGGAGGGATTTCTTTATTTCTTGACGAACTTCTTGCCGTTACGGATATAAACACCTTTGGTTGGGGCAGAGAGCCGGCGGCCATTCAAATCATACAACAAACCGTTGTTCTGCTTCTCATCCACCAAATTACTGACTATCCCCGAGGTTGAATCTACTGTTATATCACTTATCGTACAGCCCCAGAAAACGCTTGGATCACTGGGCACAGTAGCACCCGTTTTTTTCTTCAACAACACACTCTTTATCCTTGCGCTACCACTCGACTTCAAACATTGCAAAGTAATCGCAGTCACAGTACCTAAATCAGCTGTTATTGAATAAGTAGTCGTAGCAGACGATATCGTCTTCAAAGATGTCTGACCATTACCATGATATACTTTCAACTGCAACAGTCCAGAGGCAGGCGCCTCGTCTAAATCCAACATAAGTCGGATATAGTCATTAGATGTGATGGAGCCTTTAAATAAATACAGTTCAGAATAGGCCTGGTTGAAATCGACAGTGCACGAGATACTACCAAAATCACTACGTTCTGGAAGAGAGGGAGTATATTCACTACCATAATAGGCTTGGAGCAGCGTCTTGGCCAAGTCAGCCTGACTGAAGGCAGGAAAGAATCGAGACAAACCATCAGTGAGTCCCATCCAATAGAATGTTCCTATATTATTCTCCTTACACTTCTGCACAAAATATGTTGCAAACTCGAATAGTTTCTCTCTACGTACGTCATAATCAGTCTCGCCAGTCTTATCGACATTCGACGTTCCCCACTCGCCAATAATAACAGGGGCTCCTTTAGAAACCAATTTTTCCTTCAACAGACTGATCATCCCATCAACATCAGCCTTAACCGAAGCAATAGTACCACTCTCAATGTTGGGATAGGCATGAACCTCAAATATGATGTGGTTGCTTGTACTCTCGGGATTGTTTAACTTTGTCAAAGGATCTTTAAGGTGCGAATCCCATGACCCATAACCGTTAGCTGCGCAATAGGTGGTTATAACCAGATTACGCTGGGCATTGTTACCACCTGTAGCTCTTACAGCCGACACAAAGCTATCAGCATAACTATTGATGGCATCATAGGCCGTAGATGTCTTGGCATAGTTCCAACTGTTATTAGCATCCAACATCTCATTATAGCCTTCGAACAAGAGTGTCTGATCATACTCTTTGAACTCCTCTGCAATCTGAGTCCATAGTTTCTCATAACGAGACTTGTTAGCAGTATAATTATCCGCATCGGCTTTTATCCACGACTTAAACCTATCACCATCAGCACCTGTATCGTGGTGAACATTCAGAATGCAGTACATGCCCTGATTGACGACGTAATCTACCACCTCTTTGACACGAGCCATCCACGCAGCATCCACATTCCCATCCTTATCCATATGGTTATACCATGTAACGGGCACCCGGATTGCGCCAAAACCGGCATCTTTCAACATCTTTAAGAGTTCCGGCTTAGTGACATATTGCCCCCAACAGGTTTCTGAACTTAAATCCTGCTGTCCCCAATAGTTGTCATTTGTCACATCAGTTATAGTCTGGCTGTTGACCTCAAGAGTGTTACCGAGGTTCCAGCCTACCCCCATATTCTGAACTGCTACAGTTGCTGTTTCGAAGTCAGTAGCTTTTGCTGGTATATCCACCATCAAAAGCAAACCAACTACGATAGTTAATAACTTTTTCACACCTTCTTATTTTTACATATCTTATAATGCCGCAAAGATAAGAAAAAAAAAATATAAAATCCGAATTATAACTATGCCTTTTTATGACTTTGCAAAATTAATACAAGTATTTGACAAATAATGCTAACACAAATCGCTTTTTGCTTGTTCCTGGGCGGCGATTACCTTGTCGCACCATGCGTCGAACGCAGGATCCTCCGTCTGCAGTTCGGGATGAGCCAGGATATACGATACGCAGCGGCGCACGCCCTCATCGAAACGGGTGGTGGCCTGGAAACCAGGCACGGCACGCTTCAGCTTGCTGCAGTCGAAGATGACGGTGACACTCTTGTCGCCCAACAGATTACCCGTGAAGTCCCAATCCTTTGGCGATGTGGCAGCTAAGAAATCAGAGGCCACATAGTAGGGACGGAACTCAACACCCAGGGCATTGGCCACACACTGGTATATCTGATTCCACGACAACTGTTCGTCGCTCATAATCTGGAAAGCCTCGCCGATAGCCTTCGGATTGCCTAACAAGCCGATAAAGCCACGGGCAAAATCCTCATTCCAGGTGAGAGTCCAGAGTGATGAGCCATCACCGTTCACAACCACCTGCTTGCCCTCCATCATGCGTTTCAGCACCTGCCACGAGCCTTTAGGGCCATGCACACTGACAGGAACGGCGCGTTCGCAATAAGTATGCGACGGGCGCACAATGGTGATGGGGAACGCCTCTTCGCGATAAGCCTTCAACAGCAGTTCTTCGCAGGCTATCTTATTACGCGAGTACTCCCAATAGGGGTTGGCAAGCGTGGTACCCTCGGTAATGACAGGGCTGGCGGCGGGCTTATTGTAGGCCGAGGCCGACGAGATGTACACATACTGACGGGTGAGCCCACGAAACAGCCGGATGTCGCGCTCCACCTGCGAGGGCAGGAAGCCGATAAACTCGCATACCGCATCGAATAGCGCACCGCCCAGCACCTCCTCTATCTGTTGTCGGAGCTGGACTGATGCCGAGGCATCATTGATGTCGGCAACTATCTGATGTACACCAGCAGGCACCTCCTGTTTGCGGGTGCCGCGATTGAGCAGCCACAGGTCGTGACCTGCAGCTGCCAATTGTCGTGTGATGGCCGAGCTGATGGTGCCCGTACCGCCTATCAGTAATATCTTCATCCTCTTGCCATTTTATAGATTGCCTCCATATCTTCCGCTTTGAGCACCTTCAGACAGCCACAGGTAGCGGTATAGTCGCGACTGCACTTTCGAGCCACCATATTTTTTCACCAAAGCAGCCACCTGCTCTTCACTCTGTTCTCCAAAAACCACCTCAGTCGGTGCATAGTAATTGAAATCTTTCATAAAAAACGTCTATTTTGGTCATTGTACTGGTGCAAATATACAATTATTATCCCAATAACAGTACACTCTTAACAATTGTTTGTAATTACTGTTGTGCAAACGCTTCTCAAAGCCTGTTGAGCCCCGCCTGAAAAGAGTGCCTGAAAACCGTGAGTTAATTCAAACGATGAAATGAACGCGCTCGTTTCATCAATCGAGTTAACTCAGCCAAAATTCGGTCGATTCTGGCACCATGCCAGACAGATTCATCTGACCATAGACCGACATCGCTCCAGATAGCAATAATGGTAGTGATAATTTCTGTTTTATATAAAACAGTCATGGTAAAAATGTTGAATCAAAATCTCCGCAACTGCCTGATATTCAGGAACAAAAGCTTCCTTTTTGAAACTCGTTGAGGTGACGAAGGTGACGTGATTTACAAACTTTTTTTTTATAATAAAAATCTTCCACTTTTTTCTCGCGCGTATAAAGGTTGTGTTTATACGTCACCTTCGTCACCTGCAAAACAGTGTAAATCTCTACGAATCAATAAGTTAAATCATATTATTTAAAAACGTCATTTTTCTAAAAAAGAAAAAAAATGGAGGGTGATGTTGTATCTTTGTACTTCTTAAGGCAAGCGAGCCGCAGATAGGTCAGTTTAGGGTTGTCCAAGCGTCATCTTCCACTCGTTCCGCAGTCATCTTCGCATCGTTCCTCAGTCAGCTTAGAGGGGGAAAGTGACTGGACTACGACCGCAAGTTGACTTGCCTTCGAGCCATAGTTGCGTCATGCACGACCCATAGTTGACCCTGTCGGCGAGCAAGCCTGGACGGCGTGGCGGACGATGCCCTTCTTATCGACAACGATGGTCAGTGGGAAGCCCTCATAGCCAATCCATGCCATCATGTCCTTGGCCTCGACGAGATGCGTCCATGTGAAATGGTGCTTGTCGGTAATACGCTTGGCGGTTTCGGCATCGTGGTAGGTGGCCGAGAAAAACTATCGCACCAGTGTCTTGCGTCTGCCATGGATATAGAGGCCGGGCTTGGTTGGCTTGGACAGAGCACGACCGCTCAGGTCGAACCAATACTGATCATCCTTAGCCTCCGACTGAACGGGGCTAAGGATAGCAGTTGGCGTTATCGTCTGCTCAGGAAAGGTGCCACGCACATACACCCGATAGCCCTTGGCATCGAGCGAGAAGGTATGCGAGGCTGATAACGTGATCTGCTGACGGCTGGTGCCCTGAGCAATGGTCTCACTATCAAGCCAGAGGCTCCAATCGCCGGCAGCAATACCATCGACCGTGGCGGTGACAGCTGTGGTAGCCATATTGAGCACTACCAACACCTGACTGTCGCCCAGTGTACGGGTATAGGCCAGCACGCCTGTATTGCCCGTCACATTCAGCACGGTGGTGACAGGATTGTCGGCAGCCAGTCTGGCATCGCCCAGTGCAGGCACATCATGCTTCAGGGCAAAGAGGGTGCGCAGGGTGTTCAGCATCTTATCGTCTTTTGTGGTCCAGTTTATCTTAGTATCGTTGAAGTAGTCGAGCGCCTGATTGCCACCCGTTTCCTGACCATTATAGATAAGCGGCATACCATAGACGGTATAAGCCAGCACCGTGAGAGGATAGCGGTTGGCGCCGTATTTCTGGGTGAGGGTCTTTTTCTCCTCATTATAGTTCTGGTCGTGGTTGGTGACATAGAGCATACGACCGAACGAGAGGTCAGCCGACTTTTCGAGCAGGGTGTTGATAAATGCCTTGAGGCGCGCCGAGGTTGCACTGGTGCCGTAGTTAGCCAACGACGACTGGAACTGCCAGGCGTAATCGTAGTCGAAGCCAACGGTCTTGAGTCGGGTGGCATCGGAAGCGATATCTGCCTCGCCAAGGAAAGTAAAAGCCGCAGCCTCGCTGCCAACGGCCTGAGCCTTATAGGCCTTTATCATCGGGATGGTGGTCTGCCAGTAGCTGGCAGGAATCTTCGGACTGCTGATATAATCGCAGCGATAGCCATCGATATCAGCCTGATCGATCCAGAACTTCAGACAGTCGTTCATGGCGTTCACCAGATCAGCATTGTCGTAATCGAGCTGCCACACATCGCCATAGTTGTTAGGATGGATCATCTGTCCACCACTCTTGGCATAGTACTCTGGATGTGTGGTCACCCAATCGGCATTGGTAGCCGTGTGGTTGGGCACCCAGTCGAGCCACACTTCCATCTGCAGTTCGTGGGCACTCGCCACGAAAGCCTTGAGATCGGCAATGGTGCCGTAATTGGGATTGATCTGCTGGAAGTTGGTAGCAGCATAGGGACTGTTGATACCTCCACCACGGGGATAAATGGGCATGAGCCACACCACATCGACACCCAACAACTTGAGTTCCTGCAAACGGGCCTGCGCTGCGGCAAACGTACCTTCGGTAGTAAACGAGCCCACATTCATCTCGTAGACAACCCGATGGCCCTCAGGGCGCTTTTCGTTCGAGTTATTGATATTATCAACATAATCGACAGCAAAACCTGTGCTTGCTATCAGAGAGAACACTAACGTCATTAACAATTTCTTCATAACAACCAGATATTTTAAAGGGTAAAAATGGGGCCACCGGTCTTCACAGAGCGGTGCACCCCCTATGAGTCAACTCAAATATCAGTAATACCTTTGTTTATATGATGAAGCAGGTCATTACTGTATAACATATCACATGGATCAGGGTTGGAAAGTGGCGGGATCAATCTCCTCGACACCTGAAGTCGTGATGTGCAGATAGACATCGTGATCGATGGTGTAACCATAATCAGACAACTGGTTGGAACCAGCATTGCTGAAGATAAGGTTCTCGCCAAGACCTGTGTTAGCCTCACCCATATCGAAGTACTTATAGGTAACACCGTTGATGGTCTGCTCGCCAGTAACCGACATGCCAGGCCAATCGCCATTCAGATTGTTGGTGTCGCCCCACATATAAAGGGTCAAGGTGTCCCAGCCAGTCTCGTCGTACACAAACACAGCATAGCCATCGTGTACCACCTTAGGCGCAGCGCCAATTTCCTCGACACCTGATGTCGTGATACGGAGATAGATGTTACGATCGATGGTGAAGTTGAAGTCGGCCAGCTGCTCACCATTACCACCATTATTGAAGATGAGGTTCTCAACCAGACCAGTGTTAGCCTCACCAAGGTCGAAGTACTTCCATGTGACGCCATCGTGATTCCAGGTGCCAGTGACCTGCATACCGGGCCAGTCGCCATTCAGATTGTTGACATCGCCCCACATATAGAGTGTCAATGCATCCCAACCGGTCTGATCGTCGACATACACGCAGAAGCCATCGTGAGCGGGTTCTGGTGCCTCGCCACCACTCCAGTAGTAACTCTCCCAACGCTGTCCCCAGATATTGGTAAAGGTGCCAACACCTGGATTATCAGTATGCACAGCGCCCTCGCCTGCTACAGTGAGTTCCTTACCCTGAGTGGAGGAGTAGAAACAGAAGCCATCGGCCAGCGACTTACCGGCGACGAAGGTACTGGGATCAAGATAGATGCCCCACTTCACATTACTGTCGGGCGCTTTTGTCAACAGATACTGGGGATTGCCAATGGCCTCATCCTCGCCATTGAAGGCACCCGTGATATAGATTTCCTCGCTGGCAGTAGTGCCGAAAGGCGCAATGAACTCCAGCAGGATACGGTCGGCACGCGTTTCAAACTGCTGACGCTCGTGGTCAAACACGATGTCCTCATTGCTTGAGCAACTGCTCATCAGGCCAGAAAAGGCCAGCAGCGCCAGTAACAGACTATATATTTTCTTGTTCATAATTATCAATTGTCAATTATCAATTACAAATTACTTAATAGTTCGGGTTCTGAATCAGGCCCGGATTGACAGAGATGGCCGTCTGAGGCAATGGATACCACTCGTATTTGCGGTCGCGCTTAGCCGGCAGGTCGATACCATCCTCGGTAGCACGGCCCCAGAACCACCACTGGCCCTGTGTGAACTTATCAAAGCGACGCAGATCGGTACGACGGCGGTTGCCCTCGCCCAGATACTCCTTACCCCACTCAGAAAGCATCCAGTCCATATCGAAACTGTCGAAACCTGGACCAGGAACACTCAGTGCGGCAGTACGGTCAGCGCTTTTATAATAACGGGCACGCACGGCATCAACATAGCTCTTAGCCTCGGCGCTGTTACCCTTACGCATCTCGCACTCGGCCACATTATAGTAAGCCTCGGCCAGACGGAACTGCACATCGTCGATACTCTTGAAGCCACCGTTCTCGTCGTTAGGATAGAGCGGATACTTGACCAGACGTACACCAGAGTTGGTCTCGCCCCAACGAGGACTCATCACCGGCTCCAGGTCGCGCCCCTGATTCAAGAAGGTACCCAACTGGTCGACAAATACCAGGTCCTGACCATCGCGGTCGGCATCGGCCTTCAGCACATCGCCTGTACCGAAGTTAGCACGCATAACACCCTTGAGGAACATACCGGGACCGTGGGTCTTGGTAGCAGCATCGTAAGTATAGTTCTGCTTACGGATGTCGCGATCGTCGAAACGCTCGTAGGGAGCACCCAGCTTATCGCCATAGTCTAAGAAGCACTTAGCACCTATAGAACCGCCTGTTGACTGAACTGTACCCGAGTTATCGAACGAAGGAACCAGGCATACGCAGTTCCAGGCACCAATGCCATCGTAGCTCTGTCCGAAGTAGTCGGCATAGCCATACCACATGCCCACCATGGTGCGCACGTTAGAGATGGCATTAGCTGCACCCTGTCCATCCTCAGCAGCCAATGCGAAGATCACCTCAGGACTCTTGACATTATCCATAGAATAGAGGTTACGATAGTTATCGTCAATCGCATAGTCACCATAGACACCATTGATAATCTCCTTGGAAAGTGCCTCACACTCATCAAAATGCTTCTCGCCGATAAACACCTCGGCATTGAGCAGCAGACGCGCCTTGAGCAGACGGTTCATGGCCTGATTGGCACGATTCACCATCGAGTGGTTTGCATCGTCCTTAGCCAAAGCGCTCACAGTCTCATCGAGTTCGGTAGCAATGAAGTCGTAAATCTTCTTGCATGATGTATCCCAATCGGGATCGGCAGAGCCTGGTACCACGCTGCTGGCAGACGTATTCAATGGCAGAGCACCACCCCAGAGCTCGAAGATACAATAATAGTTCCAGGCACGGATGGTGCGGACCTCGGCCACATACTGTGCCAGCTGAGCATCGGTCATGCCAAGTGCTGAGGCGTTCAGACCTTCAAGGTCGCTCAACAAGAGGTTTGCCAGTCCGATAGCCGTCCAGGCGCCATTCCAGGCATTGTTGATAATCGTAGATTCTGATGTCCAGTTGTGCCAAGAGAGTACGGTCTTCATGGCCTCATCCCAGCCCCACAGTCCACCATTCCACACACGCCAGGTAATCTGGTCGGATGGGTATTCTGAGAGATGGAAGAAGTTCTCACCAGCCAAGGTCTGTGAGGTCTGGCCATAGATGGCAGCCACAGCACCCTTTACACTGGCCTCATTCTGGTAATAGACACCGGCGTCGATACGGTCGTACACCTTCTCGTCGAGGTCGGTACATGCCGTAAGCCCCATACCCAGTGCCATCGCTAATATGCTATTCTTTATTGCTTTCATAATAATTATCAGTTTTCAATTAGTGGAAACGAAGTGTAACGCCCAGACTTACCTGAGTGGCCTGTGGATAGGCACTGTTAGAATCGATACCAGGAGTGATACCTGTTGAGGTGACGATAGAAGGATCGTTGCCCTTATAGCCTGTCAATGTGAAGACATTCTTGGCAGTAAGGTAAACACGCAGACTCTCAACCAGTTGACGGTTCTTAGGAGCGTAGGTATAGCCCAAGGTTACATTGTCGAGCTTAACGTAATCGCCCTTCTCGAGGAAGTAGCTGGAGATGATACCACCACTTGAGTTCACATCGGCATAATCGGTATAGGCCGTACGCAGCACATTATCAGTACCAGCACCCTTCAGGCCCATGCCATACTTACGCATATTGAAAATCTCGTAGCCAAGTGCACTGCGGAAGAGCAGACTCAGATCCCATTTCTTATAGGTGAACGAGTTGCTCCACGACAGGAAGTGCTTAGGAGCACC
The DNA here is from genome assembly GCF_000702825.1 of Prevotella sp. P6B1. GTDB lineage: Bacteria > Bacteroidota > Bacteroidia > Bacteroidales > Bacteroidaceae > Prevotella. The sequence continues at coordinate 28,988 of NZ_JNKF01000018.1, read as the reverse complement.
ATTGCCGATGGTACGCTTGTAAGAAGGATCGGCCTGAGCGGCAGGCACCTTATTACCATTGTTATCGTAGATGAGCAGCAAGCCGTTCTCATCGATGCCGGCATGCTCATAGCCATAGAACTGACCTATCTTGCCACCCTCCTCCACACGGAAGAAATACTCGCTGGTACCAGGACCGGGCTTCTGATACAAATCGAGATAAGCCATCTGATAGGCATCACTCGAAAGCTTGGTCAGCTTGGTATCACCCATGCTCCAGTTAACACCAGTGGTCCACTTAAAGGCCTTCTTGGCAATCACATCGTAGTCGAGAGCCACCTCGATACCGGTATTCTTTGTGCTACCTACATTCACCAGGATGGTGTTGTAGATGAATGGAGGCTGGGGAGCGGTGTAGTTGTAGAGCAGATCCTGCGAACGACGGTCGAAATACTCTATGCTACCACGCAGACGACTCTTCAATGCCACGAAATCAATACCCACATTGAATGCCGTTGATTTCTCCCAAGCCAGATCGGGGTTAGCATTCAGCGATGGTGCATAACCGTTAATCCACTGATTGTCGATGAGATAAGCGCCACGAGTACTATAGGTAGCGATACTCTGATAGGCATTAAAGTCGGAACGACCTGTCACACCATAGCTCACACGGGGTTTCAAGCTCTGGAAGGTCTGCTGCAAGCTCTGTGCAAACGGTGTATTGACGATTTCCCATGCCAGTGAGGCTGATGGGAAGCTACCCCACTTCTTGTTGGCACCGAACTTAGTGCTACCCTCACGGCGCATAGAGGCCGAGGCATAGATCATATCGTTGAAATTATAATTCACACGTCCGAAGAAACCGATCAGTGTTGATTCGGATGAACCAGCCCAGAGGTTAGCCTTACCATCGCGCAGGTAGCTACCGTTACCAATGCCATGATACGACAGGGCATCGTAGACAAAGCCCATATTCTCGTTACCGCTCTGCTCCCACATACTACGCTCCCATGAATAGCCAAGCACAGCCTTTAGCTGATGGTGCTTGAGGGTCATGGTGTAGTTGATGAGGTACTCCAAGCGGTTGGTCCACCACTTCTGGTAGTTGATGCGGGCACGACCATCATAGCCGTTCCAGTACGACTCACTTGAGGTGGATGGTGTATAGAAGTTCTCCTTCAGATCGTTGTACTGCAGAGCGTAACTCAACGATGTGTTCAGATTGTGCTGCTCCAACTGCAGGATATTCAGCTTTACATCTGCATTACCCAGGAGGTAGATACGATCGCCCTGACTTACGTTCTCCTTCAGGTCGTTCACCGGGTTGTGGATATCTGTAGGAGAGTTGGGCTGATAGTAAGTGCCATCAGGATTCTTTACCGGGATAGTAGGATTCATGGTGAGGGCAGTATCAAACAGACCATCGTTACCCCACTTCTCATGTACCTTACGGGCGGAGAGTGATGAGTTGAACTGCAAACGGTTGTTGAGCACACGCTGCTCGCCAACAAAGCGACCACCGTACTCCTCACGACCGGATACAATATCCAAGCCATTACCTTTCTTATAATTTACCGACAGACCGAAATAGCCGTTCTTGGTGGAAGAATCGACAGAGATATACTGATTCAGACTGTAGCTGACAGGGCGCGTAATCTCGCCCCACCAATCGGTATCAGCACCATAGTCCTGACCACGACGTGAACGACGGAACTCATCGGTAGAGAGAATATCCACACGGGGTTTCTGAATATTGAGAGCAATATAGCTGTCGTAGGTTACGTTGGTGACACCAGCCGAACCCGAACCTTTCTTGGTTGTAACCAGAATCACACCATTAGCACCACGGGTACCATAGATGGCAGCCGAACCAGCATCCTTCAGTACGGTGATTGACTCAACATCCTGCGTAGCTATGTTACGCAGATCGCCACCAGCAATACCATCAATCACAACCAGTGGACCGTTGCTGGCTGTCAACGAACCAGCACCACGCACCTGGATATCGGTCATGGCATTAGGGTTGGCATCGGCAGTAGCAGCCACATTCAGACCAGCCACCTTACCGGCAATCAGCGCCATAGGGTCGCTGGCTGCACCCTGATTGAACTGATCCTTGCTGATCTGTACCACAGAGCTCGAGATCTCTTTCTTAGCCATCGAACCATAACCTACAACGACCACTTCGTTCAACTGAGCCACATCCTCCTTCAGCGTAATCTCCATACCATTCTTGGCAGGCTGCTCCTGAGGATTGTAACCGATGTAGGTGAACACCAACGTTGCGCCGGCCTGACATTTCAGGCTGAACTTTCCGTCGAAGTCTGTCACTGTACCGTTTGATGTTCCTTTGACTACAACCGAGGCGCCAATTACGGCGTCGCCCGTTTCATCCTTCACATGACCATTAATGGTGGTCTGTGCCGAAACATCCAAGGCGAAAAACATTACCGCCAGCAACATGAGCAGGCGATAACAAAGATTTTTCTTTCTTTTCATCTTCATTGGTTTTGTTAAAATTAGAGTTATAGAAAAATAGTTACTGTTTCAGATCATCAACCTTTTAAAGCTTTTCAATCCTAATGGCAACACCACCGCTACGAGCCAGTCGCAGGTGTAAGGTATCGCCTTTAGTCACTGTGATCTGGCGTATCGTCATCTCGTAAGGATGACGTTCAAAGTCGGCCTCAGGACCATCCTCATAGATGACTGCACGATAAGTGGTGGCTTCGTCCAGGAAATCGAGCACGACATCCAGATGGCGCGCCTCCTCGTTAGTGATACTACCGATAAACCACCTGTCGCCGCCACGCTCCTTTCGGGCTATGGTGATATACTTACCAATCTCGCCATTAGGCACCAATGTACGGCTCCAGGTTGTAGGACAACTCTCGATAAAGCTGAGTGCTGGCTGACCTTCGTAATTCTCGATGGCATCGGCCGCCATCTGCAGCGGACTGTAGATGACAACAAACTCGCCCAGCTGCTTGGCCAGCGTAGAGTGCGGATGTGTACCCGGCACAATCTCAGAGAAATTGAAGATGGCGGGGGTAAAATCGGTAGGACCGGCCAATCCACGGGTAAACGGCAACGTAACGGTATGTGATGGCGGATTACCGCCACGACGGTCCCAAGCATTATATTCCTGACCACGAACACCCTCTTGCGTCATCAGGTTGGGCCAGGTGCGCTGAATACCTGTGGGCATAGCAGGCTCGTGGTTATCAATCATGACATGGTGCTTGGCAGCGCATTCTATCACACGACGGTAATGACGGATGCCATACTGCGACTTAGCCAGTTCCTTACCATCAAAATAGCGCCCCACATAGCCTGTCTTCACGGCACGAATGCCCAATCGCTCAAACCAGCTGAAAGCCTGCTCCATCTGGTTCTCCAACAGTGTGGCATTACCCCAGGTCTCTGTATGACCGATAAAGCGCACACCTTTCTGCAAGCCATAGCGAGTTACCTCGTCCATATCAAAATCAGGGTACGACTCCAGATAGCTGATCTTCTCGCCCTGTCCCCAACCTGGATTCCAGCCCTCGGCCAGTACACCACTGAAGCCATGACGGGCAGCAAAGTCCATGTAGCGTTTCACATTCTCGGTTGTAGCACCATGTGTGGGACCCAGCTCCCAGGTATTCTGTTTTTTGTGGATGCTCCACCAGATGCCGATGTAGCGACCTGGCTCTATCCATGACATATCTTTAATTTGCGATGGTTCATTCAGGTTCAGCATCAGGTTCGAGGTCAACAAACCACCAGCAGTCTTACTAATGATCATTGTGCGCCAAGGGCTCTTCATCTCACCCTGTGCATAGACCTTTACACCATTACGCCAAGGGGTGAGGGCCGTAAGCAGACGCACTGCACCGCCATCGCCAAAACGTGGTGTGAGGTTGATACTGGCGTAATCCTCAAGCGCAGCTTCGTGGATGGCCAGAAAAAGATCCTTCTCATACTCTATAGTAAGCGGTGTACAAACAGTATCCTTCTTACTCAGCAGGTCCTTCTTGTATATACCCTCGAAATACTCAGTGTGGTTTGAAGGAATAGACCATGCTTGGGCATCGTGCGACAGAGTCAGCTCTGTCAGTTCATCCATGATCTGATATGCCTGTCCTTTACGACTATCAGGCAGGATATAGCGGAAACCAAAACCATCATTGAAAACACGGAATACCACCAGCATAGGATGTCCTGTCTTCTCACGGAAACTAACAATCAACTCGTTGTAGTGGTTACGAGTAGTTTCGCATTCACCCCATGGCTGCGTCCAAGTCTCATCTTTTGAGGAACGGACCACTTTCCCCATCTTGGCATGGGCTCCCAACTCTCCATCAGCAATCAAATAGCCTAAGTGAGACGGTGCAACAAGCGTCTTGCCTTCGTAGTCAACCATATAAAATGGACGATGGTTCTTCACACCGACGGTGACTATCACAGCACCGTCGGGCGAAGACACCTTAACATTCTCAGCGTTACCTGCTGTAACACCAAACAGTACGAAACCAACTAATATAACAAATCTAACAACTAACTTTTGCATAGTTTTGGAATTTTTGCGGCAAAGGTATGGATAACTATCAACCCTTCCAAGCGCAACTAACAAATATCTAAACCGATAAAAATGCAATACACTCATAATCAAAGATATACATTTTACACGCTTCTTAAAAATCTAAATCAAATCAACCCAAAATCAGCACAAAACAGTCTATTCTATTTGGTTCTTTCAGAATATTTTTATAACTTTGCCCCAGGGTTTTACAAGAACAATACTAACTTATGATAAGACGATTGTTTATTTTAGTCCTAATGGTTTACGCGACAGATATTTCTGCCCAACGGACAAGTAACCAGCAACTCTATCAGACACTCGATAGTCTGATAGCCAACTACGATCAGCTCACCGCAGAGAAAGAACATCGTGTAGCCGACATCAAAGAAGGGGTAAAAGGCATTAACCTCACACCTGAGCAGCAATACGATCTGAACCAACGTCTCTATGATGAATATGTGGCCTATAAGTTCGACTCTGCTTTCTTTTATATAGATAAGAACGTGAAAGCGCTCAGCGGTTCAAAAGACAAAGACCGCTTTGCTTCCAGTGCCGTCCGTATGGCACATATCCTGGCCGTGACAGGCCTCTTTGACCGTGCCCGCAGGTTACTTGACCAAGTGAATCCGGACTCCATCAGTGACCAACAGAAAATAGCCTATTATAACCAACAAAGCGAGCTGAACATCTATCGGACAGAGATGGCACAATTCACACCTTACGTGCATGACTATATACAAAGAGCACAATACTACCGACAGTTGGTGATAAAGATAGCACCTGAGGACAGCTATGACCACATATTCAATCAAGCAACCTACACATGCGAGGAGGGAGATATTGACCAAGCCATCCAGATGCTTGAAGGCTACCTGCCCAAGCTACAGGAAGGCACACGTTCCTATAGCATCGTCACCAGTACACTGGCCTTTTTCTACCAAGCCAAACAGATGTACGAGCAACAGGAGCGATATCTGCTTCTGAGCGCCATCAGCGATGAACGGAGTGCCATCAGGGAAAACAATTCACTACGTTCGTTAGCCGAAATACTGATGGCACGTGGCGATAATGACAATGCTTACCGCTATCTCTATCAAGCCATCAGCGAGGCCCGGTTCTATGGCAGTCGCATTCGTATGATGCAAGTAAGTCACATGGCCCCACAGATATTACAGTTATATGATACAGAACGTGCGCAGACGCAACGACGTACTACGCTCCTTCTCATCGTGATATCCATCATCTCTCTTTTTCTTGTAGGCATCTTCATCTACACCCTTATACTCTATCGAAAGAAGCATGCTGCAGGATTACAGATTATTGAGATGAACAAAATGCTGGCAAAGCACACTGAAGAGATTGAGAGTGTGAACACACAGATGAAAGAGGCCAACCGCATCAAAGAGGAGTATATCGGACGATTCCTTGAACTGAACAGTATGCTCCTTTCAGACACAGAACAACGGTTGAAGCAACTGAACCGACTGGCCAGAGAGCACAAACTGGAAGAACTGTATGCAGAACTAAAAACTATGGAACCTGTGAATAAGGGAATTCGCACGTTCCATAGTCATTTCGATACAGCCTTTCTTAATATCTATCCCCACTTTATCAGCGAGGTCAACAAACTGCTGACTGACAGCAACCAGTTTACCATAGAGAGTAATGCCACGCCAACCAAACGGTTGACGACGGAACTACGCATTCTGGCCCTGATACGACTTGATATCACAGACAATCAGGAGATTGCCGACATTCTCCGATCCAGTATCACGACCATCTACACCTATCGGTCAAAACTCAAATCAAAAGCTATCAATAAAGATTCCTTTGAAGATGACGTCAGGCGGATAGCCACCTACTGATAACGGTCTATCTCCGCCAACCACCACGGTAGCCACCACGGTTATCGCGGCCACCCCACTTCTTATCGTAACGTCCATCGGTGTCAATCTTTCCACCGAACATATTGATACGATAACGCACATGAAGCATGGCATACGAGTTGACGCTGTTATAACGGGTATCGCTGCGACCTGTGGCGTTGACCCAGCGCTCATAGTTGCTCTGCTGGCCTAACAGATCATAGAAATTCAATGCTACAATGAGCGATTTTGACTTCAGAAAAGCCTTAGACACCTGTCCATTCCAAAGAAACTCGTTGGTGTTCATCGACGAGTCGTTATAACCTCGACGACTGCGCTCATGAAAGTTACTGCTGATTTCAAATCCTGACGGCAGTCGAACCAGGAACTGTCCACCATAATTGAATTGCCAGGTATCGAGATTGGCAGTAGGTTGCAGTTCATTACGCGAGTGCTGATAATTGAGCTGACCATCCAGAGAAATCTCTAGCCAGTCATTGCGATAGCCCAGCGAGACTCGCTCGTTCAGATTAGTGGTGCGAGTGGTGTTTTTGGCTGCATCGGCCTTATCCTGAGCCACATAACTCACCAGATTATTATAGCGAACACGCGTATCGGTACCTACATTCCAATGAGCAGTACTGTCGAGCGCAGTATTAAAGGTGACACCAGCATTCACATTCCAGTTGCCATTGATGTTCTCCGGACGGGTTTCGCTACCACCTGTTTCCGGGTTATAGCGGACCATGTTAGAGATGGCATTGCGGACATGACGATAATTAGCATAGACCACGATGCTACGCTTATAGCGGACAATGTAGTTATTATAGTAACCATTAAGCGAGTTGGTGAACTGTGGTTTCAAACCAGGATTACCCTTGGTGATATAGAGTGGATTGGAGTCGTCGGTGATGTCGAGCAGCTGCGTCATCTCTGGCTGACGGGTATCACCACGATAATGTAACCACAGATTACTCTGATCGCTGAACTTATAATGGAAATCGAATGTCGGCGTGAGATTAGTTACCTGACGCACAGTATCTACATAGACACCACGATAGTTCTGAATAAAGTTTGAGTGCTGCGGCTGAACCAGAAAACCGATGTTATAATCATACTTCTCCTCATGGTGACGCAGATTAACACGCATATTGTGAGTATAGTTCTTATACTCTGAATAGCGACTGAGATCACGCTCAAGATAATTATCGAGCGTAGGATAGACGCTATGAAGCCAAGGATCCCAGGTGCGATACTCAGGGGTAACATCCGCAAAGATATTCTGTGGCAAATCACTAAAGTCGTAAGTCAGACGGTCGCTCTTGTTCTGGCTATATCGCAGTTCGTAACTTAACTGCAGATGTGCTCCCTTCCACAGCGGTTCGCTATACGAAGTACGTACCACATAGCCGTAATTGTCGGTCGGTGTGGTATTATAGCGAGCCGTATAATATGTAGAATCATTTCCATATTGATCCTGTTTACGGAAAAGACGGACCTCATTGTCGCTCACATTCTGGCTTTCGCTATTGCCAACACTGCCTTCCAAGCGCAAGATGATATTGCGCCCACGTGAATTCAGTCGACGATACAACTGCATCATAGCCCAGGCGTTTTTGTTCTCGCTATAGGTCAGATTGGCATTCAGATTATGGTTTATCAGATAGGGGCCAAGCGATGAGAGCTGATTCAGAGGATCGGCTACATACAGATAAGGGTCGGCATCGAAAGTTGCTGCTACCGACTGGGTTGTTCCATCGTTGGTTCCATAGCTGCCGTTGGCACGAACAAGGATATTAGTCAGACTATCGGGTTTCCACTCAAAGCGCATATTACCCCACCAGTTGTTGCTACGGGTGTAATTGGCAGTAAGGGTATTTGAAAAGGTACTACCCTCGCTATAGAAATCCTCCTTAGCATTCTCGGTTTGATTATCGCCACCGCGATGGTTCCAGCGGATGCTGGCATCGAATTTCACGGTATCATTATCGAAGTTGAAATTAGAGCCCAACATCTTCCGGGCATTCAGTCCACGGCGATTCCACCAACCTGCATTCTCTTCTTTATTATTGAAATTGCCTAATAAGACAAATCGTACCTTATCAGTGAACATACTTCCCATTCCACGTGAAGCATAGCGGTGCTTGGTTCCACCAGCCAAGTCGAGGTTGGTCATAAAGCCATGGTTCATACCTTTCTTTATTGAGAAGTCTAACACCGTTTCTTTCTCACCGTCTTCGATACCTGTAATACGGGCCTGATCACTCTGCTGGTCATAGAACTTCATGTTCTGAATGATATTAACGGGTATATTCTTCAGAGCCGTCTCTACATCGCCCAACATAAACTCTTTGCCATCAATCAGGATTTTCTTGACCTCCTTGCCATTGATGGTGATATTACCATCCTCATCGACCTCGGCACCGGGGATACGCTTAATCAGCTCCTCGATAGGCGAACCTTCAGGTGTACGATATGCCTCGGGATTATAGACAAGCGTGTCTTTCTTTACAATAACCTGTGCAGCACGACCTGTTATCACGGCCTCTTGCAGCATAATACTCTCAGACTCCATCAACAGATTGCCGATATCCTGATTCTCGTTACGGCGTAAGGTAATCTCTCGTTCGATGGTGAGATATCCCACCGACGATATCCGCAATCTATAGGTGCCATTACGAGGAGCCACAATAAAAAAGTTTCCATGGTCATTACTAACCGTTCCGCCAACAAAAGTACTATCAGAGGCAGTAAAAAGCTGGATGGTAGCCTGCATCATGGGTTCTTTCAATTCTGCATCAAGTAACTGGCCACGTACAGTAAGTTTACGATCCTCTGGTTCAGGCTGTGCCCAAGCAGAGAGGAAAAACTGGATCATTAAAAATATAAAAAATAGTTTTTTGTATTGCATATTGTTTTGTTAAAATGGGACAAAGATGGTATCGCGTTTGTCAACTGGAATGCCCATGCCCGTATCAGCAATGGCAAACTGAACGTGCGTCTCGTTCTTGCTGACGGATAGCTTAATGAAACCCTCAGAAGTGAACCGACAGGGAATGAAAGCCGATTTGCGCTCATTTGCCTCAACGATATAGCTGCTAAGCGGACCATCATTATCAGCAGAGACAACTAATTGGGCATGGGAAAGCGACTGGATAAAACTCTCAAAATATCGATTCTTCTTGATCAGTCGTTCTACCAGTTTCTGGTCAACTGCAAAAGTGCGATGTTCGAGAAAGGCCGTCATTTCTGCCTGTCGAACTGTATTATCTATCCTCAGAGCAGTATTCTCGAGTGCCTGCATGGTGGTTTCGATAGTTTCGTCTATCACCACCTGTTGCGAAAAACGGACTAACAGGAAGATGACTACCCCATAGATTACAATAACAAATCCAGCCACCCAAAGTGTGAGCTGGGTGGTGAATGAACTGCGGATTCTATGGAATAAAGTCATTGATACTGCATACTTATTTAGGAGTGACAATATTCTTAAAGGATGAACCAAAGATGACATACTGTGTATTGCCGGCAATGGTACCCTCGTTCTGGCCCCAAAGGAATGGCCAGTCATCATAGTTCTCAAAATGATCGGGTTTGCGGAACAGTAAGCCAGGAGCCACATTACCAGGAATAAACGAGAAGTCGGCACGGTTGTTCCCGTAGAACACCTGCTTAGGACGAGCAGCTCCTACAACAGCCACAAACGAATAGTTATGATAAGGATGACAGCCGTAAAGCCAATTGGCGACACGATACACTTCGTCCTTTCTGACAATATCGGGGAAGTAAATATAAGCGTAGTTGACGGTGATACCGAAATTAAGCACCATGTTGACTCCAGCCCAGTTACCCAAGCCGATGGGTACGCCATAAGGATTCTGCTGATCGAAACTCTTGATATAAGCATTGTACTTTTCTACGTAGGGACGCAACTTCTTTTTGTAGGCCTCGTTCATATAGCGCACAGCATCAAGAGCGGTCTGCATACTAAATGCCACGTTGTGGTCGAGCGCCTTCCATATCTGTTTCTCAAAGCTAACAAGATACTGTTTCTCACCAGTAGCGCCATAGAGTTGGAGATTAGTGGCCATATCACCCTGTTCTCCTCCACCCAGCCAACTGAAGTCAGCCTCCATCTGGCTATCGGTTGCAGTTTTCTTAAGCAGTTCATCTGCTTCCTTCTTCAAACGCTTCGATTGGGCGAGCGCACGTGCCGCGAGCTCATCATTATAGCCCTTCAGGGCATGACTGGCGGCAGCAAACATGGTGGCTGCACGCTGATCGAGTTGAGGACTGCGGGTGGTGAAAGCCCACATATCATCGGGCGTTCCACTCCGTTTTCCATCGGCCGACACCTCATAGGGTTTCAGACTCGGATCGTAATGCAAGCCATCGGTAATCGAGGCCGCATCACCCAGATGATGATAATTATCCAGTACCGAATTAGAAAGTGTAGAAGCCATATGCCCAATCTGTTCTGCCTGAGCCACAAGGTTCAGTGTACCATGCTCTATAAACTGCAGGATATCGGGCACTCCATCAGGACGATGCAAATCCACATAGCGCTGCTGCTGGCTGACGAAGGTCTCATCGCGCTGAGGTTTGAAAAGCTCCCAAGTGCGGATAAAATTCTGTACCACATTGATGTTCGAACCTGTTTCTATGTCAAAGTCTCCAGCATCAAAGAATCCACCGACATTCAGTCCAGGAATCAGTTCCAAAGGCTTGTATTTGGTATCAGTGGTCTCACCCTGTCGGTGCAAATCGAAGTGATCGCTTGGTGGTGCCTGCAGATAGCCTTCCTTAAAGGGTTCGCCATGCCAGGTACGATAGCCCTCATTCACGTACATGTGGTTCATGTGGATAGGAACCCATACATCAGTAGTCGCATCAGTAATCTTATCATAAACGTGCTTATCGATAAGGAAATCATTACTTCGAGTGTTACCATACTGAATATAGTACACTCCTGGCTGACATACTGATGAGAAATCGAACTTCACATAATTATATTTATAATAAGGTCCCCAGTTCTTGACTTCCCCAACAAAGGCCTGTTCCGTTGTACCATCGTCCTTCATACGCATCAGAACTGCAGATGATTCGGGATGATCGTTCTTATCCAATTCGATAACAGCCACCTTGGGCTGTTCTGGGGTATAGCCTACTTGCGAGAAACCGATGTTGGGCTCACGAATCCAACCAGGAATAGCATAAGGTTCTACCAGCCACGTAACAACCTTTCCAGTTTTTCCCGAAGGCAACTCACTACGCAGGACATACCACCCATTCTGGGCAAGAACACGTCCATCGTACAATTTAAGTTCTGCATCACTACTGCTGATACTGACCATACGCTCAGGCTGGTCGGTAGCAAGCGTTATCTGATGACCTGTCTCTATCGGCAACGGATCAATAAAGCAATCGGTACCACGATCATCGTACGTCTTAAATCCCTTAAACTGGCGTGGTTTCTCGTTATTCGGACGGGTTATGGTCTGACTGGTTGCATAACGAGGCAGACGTCCCAACCGGCCATCTACACGATATGTCTTCAACCAATACTGAGAGGGCAGGAATTCCAAGTTAAAACCTGCCTCACCAGCCAACATCTCTGGCACAGGCTTATCAAGCCAAACGGCGATTTCTACGGCACGCCCCTTGGCGGTCACTACTACCCTACTATCGAAATCGTAGTCGTCATAGCGCATCACAACCTCTATACTTCCCTTCTCACGATCCACCTTGCGGGCAATAGTCTTGGGAACCAGATCCCATTGCTCTGGAGTGTTATTCAGGCGGACTGCACCTCCCTGAACGGTCCGGACTCCATGATGGATAATCTCTATTCCCGAATTCTTCTCATCATTGAAACCTCCATTGAAATCATTGCTGAAAACCAAAACGTTGACCCCTTGTCTTTCAAAATACTCACAATCGTTCAGTTTCAGGCCCTGTGCCTGTAGAAACACAGGTACAGTAAGCAGCGTTAATAGTGATAATAAGTTCTTCATAAACCCAGCGTTTTCTATTTTATTATTCTGATTGTTTATCGGGTGCTGTCTCTAACTTCAAAACGCGCTTTCACAATGACATGCTGTACACAAGTATCACCATTCATCTGATCGAACAGTAACTTGAAGGCTTTCAGACCTATCTCCTTCTGATTCTGCTTCACAAATGACACACGGGGCGATGCAACATCCGACACCCAGTCGCTCATATAGCCAATGATTGAAACGTCTTCAGGAATACGCAAACCTCTACTCTCTACAGCCTTCATAGCCGACGTGACCAATAAGCCGTGAGTAGCGATAATTGCATCAGGAGGTTCGGGTAAATCCAGCAGTTCCAATGTATCGGTCAATCCGGAGTTATAGCTAAAATAGTTACATTTCACCAGGTTCTTTCTGACGGGTATATTCCGTTCATGCAGCGCTTCAAGATAGCCATGCTTGCGATCAGAAGTTTGCTTCAGTTTGTTAGGGCCACCCAAAAAAGCAATCCTTTGAGCCCCTCTGTCAACAAGATAGTTGGTGATCTTACGAGCGGAATCAGCATCGTTGATAACGACCGACGAAATATCTATATCCGCATCTCTATCAAACAAGACAACTGGCATATGTATCTTTCTCAATCGCTGTATATGGGCATAGTCGGTTGTCTCTTGCGACAAACACATGATAATGCCCTCTACATGCATATTTACCAACAACTCCAAACAGTATTTCTCGTTTTCGTATTTATCATCCGTATCAGTAATAATGCACATGTAGCCTTCTTTTCGGGCCTCAGCCTCGATACGCTTCACGATATGGGCAAAATGATTGAACGAAACATCAGGCACAATGATACCTATCGTTCTTGTTGTATCATAACGAAGACTAACGGCAAATGGATTAGGACGATAGCCCTGTTCTTTGGCCAAATGCAGGATTTTTTGACGAAGTTCGGTACTGACTCCCTCCAAACCGCGTAATGCACGCGATACGGTAGAGACGTTTACTCCTAATAAATTAGCGATTTCCCGCTGTGATATCCGTTTCATCTGTAATATAGTTTTGTTAGCTCTACAAAAGTAACATTTTTACTCAAAAACAGAACGCAACAATCAGGAAAATGTTGCGCAACGGGTTGCGTAAATTACTAATTATAACGCCACCAACTTTCACAAGTCAATGGCGCTACTTCACTACTGTATTCAATGATATGCAATATAAATACACTATACTGTAGTATCATCAAACGGGCAATATCTAATATTCCTGTGTTGTAATCGTGCTACAAATTAAAGAAAAAAAAGCGAAACCAGGAATACATATGTACAAAAAATATACCGCAACGCGTTGCGGTATATTTCCTATATTTTAAGGTAAACTTATCCAACCTTCAGACACATCATGGTCAAGTCATCGTTAGGATCAGCTCCCTTACGGTGCTCCTCAACCTGACGTTTCAAGGTCTCAACCACCTGCATGGCATTAACAAATTTCGTTTCACGAAGCACATCAAGCATATGGTCGTCACCAAAACGAACCAAATCAGGATTCTCAGCTTCGTTCAGGCCATCGGTATAGATAAAGAGCGGTTTACCCTTGATGCTATCAATGCACTCGCCTTCGTACTCAATCCCCTGCCACAAACCGATAGGCGCATTTGGAATCATCTTGAGGAAGTTACCACCATCAGCATCACCTCCAAGTACTGGAGGATTATGACCTGCATTACAGAAATCGAGACGACCTGTAGTCAAATCCACCAGACCAATAAACATGGTGATAAACATGCCGTTCTCGTTATTCTCGGTCAACTCGTCGTTGATACGATTACATATCTCTGCAGGAGAATAGTGATGTTTTGCCATAGCACGGAACAGACGGATAACCTGTGCCATGAAGAGCGAAGCAGGTACACCCTTACCCGATACATCGCCGATAGCAAAGTAGAGATGATCCTTCTCCATGAAATAGTCGTAGAGGTCACCTCCGACTTCCTTAGCAGGAGTCATCGACGCAAAGAGATCCAATCCCTCGCTTTCCAAATTGGCTGCAGGAATCATCGACATCTGGATGTCGCGCGCGATACGAAGCTCACTCTCAATACGTTCACGGGCTGTTGTCGCCTCCTCCAGCTGTCCATAGGCTTCCTGCAACAGATTGAACGCCTTACGCTTATGAATCACATAGAAGCCCAAGAAACCTGCCAACAGAACAAAACCAATACCGAGGCTGATAAGACGCTGACGGAACATCTCGTGTCCACGTTTCTCTATCTCCCACTGACTGCGCTGCAACTCCTCCTCCTTCTGATGGGTCTCGTAGATAGTAGCCATTTCGGCTGTATCATCACGCTTTGACCAAACCAAAGCCGAATCATATGCATTGCAGATCTGTGTAGCCACATATAAGGCAGAATCTCTATGACCTGCACCAATATTAGCACGATACTTCGGAATGAGATACATGCTGATATTATCAAGTGTCATCTTCATGCCACGGAATTTTATCCAATGGTCGAGTGTACGGAAGTTCTTGGCAGCCTCATCATAACGATGCGCTATCATCAGATAGTCATTAGCATCCAATTGTCCCTGTTCAGTTTGAGCATAATCTGTTTTCAGGAAGCCTGCGAAAGCTGCTTCTGCCTCTGCATGACGACCTGCGTCATAAGAAGTCAGGGCATTGAACAAACGGATACGCGCACGATAGCGATCACAGAAATCAGCGTCAGCATCCGGACGCAAGCGATAAACATAGAGCAACGAATCGGTGCGATCATTCCACTTCTTACCCTCTTTATAATGTTGGGTATTAAGACAGGCTACTGTGATATTGTTAACACCGAGAATAGCTGAACGGATACGCGAACCATTGGTATCTTTCTTCGAAATTGAAGTCAAATAGTGATTAAAGGCATTCTCATAACTCTGCGCAGCATCCTTGTCGTGACCAAGATACATCTGTGCTGAGCCAATCACGTAATAGAGTACAGCCAAATCACGAGACTGAGCCTTATCACGTCCCTCCAATTTTTCAACGGCAGGCATAGCCACACGCAAGGTTGCTTCATAGTCGTTCTTAACAGAAAGCGATTGAGCAAGAGTTCTTGCCGCACGGCTATAGGGAATCAAATCCTTATCGTCCAAATGCTCAACGCTCAGCGCCTTCTTATAATAGACCTCAGCTTCGCCTTTTCTTTTCTGGCTATTCAAGGCCGAACCACGCAAATAGTTAGCTCTGACCATGCTGATATCTCCTGTTTTCTCCAAACTGTCTGCCAAGAAGAACTTGCGATCATAGTCTTTCGCGTTTTCAGCTTTTAAGATCATGCTGTCAATCAGATTCATCTTCACTGAGTCCTTAGCAGAGTTCTTGCCACTACCCTTCCAAGAGCGGTCATCCTTACTTCCACACGAAGCAACGAAGGCGATTACCAGGAGGACAGCTATCCCTAAACACCATTGTTTCAGTTTTCCCATTACCTTTTGTTATTTTTATTCTTTTATTTTAAATATTCAGCAAAGTCTGTCAGTTTCATGTCGCCCTTACGAGCCAGTGTGTCATGCATGGCAAATGCAGCTGTGAGGTTGTGTCGTGTTTGTCCCATCTTAGAAATTTTAAGGTAATCCCACAACAGCTGTTTATAATCGGGGTGTGCACAGTTCTCAATGATACACTCGGCACGTTGTGCGGGGCTCTTACCACGAAGGTCGGCAACACCCTGTTCAGTAACGATGATATTGACATCATGCTCCGAAGAGTCCTGATGGCTAACGAAGGGCACGATAGAACTGATGACGCCACCCTTAGCGATGGAAGGACAAGTGAAAATCGAGAGATAGGCGTTACGGATAAAGTCGCCGCTACCACCGATACCATTCATCATCTTCACGCCGCTGATATGGGTCGAGTTCACATTTCCATAGAGGTCGGCTTCGATAGCTGTATTGATAGCAATCACCCCCAGTCGACGTATCACCTCGGGTGAGTTTGAAATCTCACTCTGGCGCAGTGTCAGGTGCTGCTTCATATAGTCCATATTGTCGTAAACCTGCATCAGGCAGTCGTTCGAAACGGTCAGCGAGCAGGCAGAGGCATCCTTCACACGTCCGTTAAGCATCATCTCGATCACCGAGTTCTGGATCACCTCGGTATAGATATTGAAGTCGGGCACATGCTTATCCTCACCGAGGGCACCCAGGATAGCATTGGCTGTCGACCCCACACCACTCTGCAGAGGCAGGAACTCCTTGGGGATACGACCTTTGTGCATCTCCTCAACCAGGAACTCTGCTGTCAGGAAGCCAATCTTCTCTGTCACGGGGTCACTATCCTTGAAAGCACGAGCCTCGTCAGGGATGTTACACTCTACCACACCGACCACTTTGTCCTTGGGGATTGACACATAAGGAACACCGATACGATCGTTTACCTTTTCAATCATGATAGGCTTGCGGTAAGGAGGATCCAATGGTTCATATACGTCGTGAATAAACTTGGCATTAGGATTATGGAAAGCATTCAATTCCAAAATTACCTTTTTGGCCAAACGAGCTGCTGTGGGAGAGATACCGCCAGCAGCAGTCAGGTATACATGATAATCGTTACCTACTTCTTCAATATCACAGACTTCGAGGATGGCCCAGTCCACATCGCCATAAAATCCATAACGAAGCTCCTGTGCCATATGACTCAGATGAAGATCGTTATAAGGAATCTCACCCAAATTAACGTGCTTACGGAAATCAGGGTTTGTGGTATAAGGAGCACGATACTTGATCGCCTGAGCATTAGCCAGATCTCCATCAGTACTCTGTCCAGTTGAAGCACCAGTAAAAATACCCACTTTAAACTCGCGACCAGCCTCGTGTTCGGCAACCGCAATCTTAGCTAGTTCTTTTGTTGTTGCTTTAGCCACACCTGCAGGTGTAAAGCCACTCATAGCGATATTCTCGCCATTCTTAATCAGCGCTGCAGCCTCGGCAGCAGTCAAACGTGTATACGACATAATAGACCAAAATTTGCAAATTTGGGTGCAAATTTACATCATTTTGGCGAAACCACCAAAAAAACGGCTCAACTTTTAACCATTATAAGTACTCCATCAACACATCCCACACGGCAATGATGTGACAAACACTGCCTGCGAGCACAAAAAAGTGGAATACGGAATGCATATATTTGGTCTTATTCAAAGAATAAAAAACGGCGCCAGTGATGTAGCTAACACCTTCGGCAACAATCCAAATAACAGCTGCCGTTGACACCGAATCAATCAAAGGTTTGAAGGCAACAAGCACACTTAATCCCATGCCGACAAAGCAGAATGTTTCAACATTGGAATGCTCCTTTAAATGGATAAAACTGATGATTGTACCAGCAATGGCACAAGCCCATACAAAGCAGAACAGCCCCCATCCCCAATAGCCTTGTTCACGAAGTGCTACCAGCGTGAGAGGTGAATACGAGCCGGCAATATGCCAGTAAATAGCGGCATGATCCCATTTTCTGAGGCGCTCCTTCCACTTGGAATGATGTTTTATCGAATGATAGAGTGTAGAAGCAATGTATGACCCCAGCATACCAAACAAATAGAGAATGACGCCCCAGCGAGCCCAATTGTTATCGGTCTGAAAACACCAAATAAGAAAAATAATGCCAAACACCACACCCAGCAGGATGCCCCCGCCGTGCGATGACGCATTCCATATTTCTTCTTTTTTTGTATATCTTATCATAACACTATCTAATGAGATGGTACAAAGATAGTAACTTAAATTGAGACTTAAAGCCATTTTGCAACTTTTTTTAACTTTACACGGAAAAAAAAGGCGAATTATTTGGAACTTTCGGATATTTTTCATATTTTTGCCCCACGTATTGACCCCAAACTCAAAATATTACGAGACAAGATAATTCAGTTATTCACAACTTAAACAATTTCTAATTATGAAAGCTATTAAGATTTTCGCAGCATTATTCATGCTGTTTGCCGTATCGGCAAGTGTAGGTGCTCAGAACCTGAGCAAGGCTGACCAGAAGCTGCTCAAGAAATCTGTAAAAGAGTACAAGTCACAAGGATGGCAGGTCAACCCTGGTCAGTTACCTCTGGAGACTCAGGTTACAAAGGCATTTGAGGCCAGACTGGAAAGAGATTCTTCTGGCGGCGAGGCATGGATCACTGGTGAAGGCCGTAGCATAGGTACCATTTATGATGCTGCCAGAACTCAAGCCCTATCATTCTCAAGAGGCGAAATAGCCAACAAGTTGACAACCCAAGTATCAACAACTATTTCTGAAGACCTAGCCAACGAACAATATGGCAACGACGAGGCTGAATCTGTTGCTAAGACTATCATGGCCCGTGAAGGTCGTAGCGTCGATCAGTCTATCAAGCGCCCCATCACTCTAATGGAATGCTTCCGTAAATTGTCAAACGGAAATACTGAAGTTCTGATTATCCAGGCTATTTCGTCAGAAAATGTTGAAAAACTGGCCAAAGCCGCTCTTCAGAGAGCACGTCGCGACAATTTGCTGAAAGATGTCGAGAAACTTAAGAATCAGGAATAAATAACAGTATATGAAGCAATTACTCATACTGATCACCATATTCTCCTGGGCGCTATGCAGTAGCGCTCAGGAGAAAGGTAAAGTGAAAACGGTCGAGGCCAGTTATCTCTATGAGATACCCGCCAACCTTTCACTTGAACAAGCCAAACGTATTGCCCTTGTCAAGGCGCAGAATGACGCCATCGAGAGCGAGTTCGGCCTCACTGTGGGAAGTATCAATGTGACTGGCGTAACGAACATCAACGGTCAGTCGAGTACATCATTCCACTCCATGACAAGTGATCAGGTAAGAGGTGTATGGCTGGGCGATGTGAATGAGCCGAAATTCGAGCGCGTAATGGAAAACGGCCGCGATTTTCTGAAGGTGACCGTCAAAGGCAAGATCAGAGAATTGGTTGCCGCCGGCGTAGAATTCGACGCCAAACCCCTTCGCCGGCATCCTGACAAGGGAGACGAAGCCACCACGTTCAAAAGCGGCGACGACTTCTACCTATATTTTCAATCACCAGTCGATGGCTACCTGACAGTGTTCTTGTTTGATATCCAGAGTAATCAAGTTTTCAGCTTGCTTCCCTATCAGAGTTCAGGCATGGGGTCGTTTGCCATCACTCATGACAAAGAGTATTATCTATTCTCTGAAACTAAAGCTGGACCAGAAGATGGTGCTGTTGACGAACTAACATTAACCTGTGCCGATGAAAATACAGAAGAATACAACGACCTTTACGTCATCTTCTCACCTAACAACTATGCAAAAATCAGTTCTAAGGTAGGTCAGCAGAAACTGACTGACGCCTTGATTATTCCAAGTTCATTAAGTTACAAGGAATTTAATGCCTGGCTGACAAAATATCAGCAGAAGGACGAACAGATGCAGGTAAAGCGCATCCCTATTCGAATAGAAAATAACTAAAACAATAAAAGATATGAAAAAGCTTTCGTTCACCTTACTCATCATGATGCTACTCATTGGCTTGGCCGAAGCACAGGCCCAGAGACCGCAAAGACAACAAACCCAGCACCAGCGGGGCAGCCTGAGACAGCAGGTCAACAGCCGTCAGAAGCTGAATTACGACGATTTCGTAAAGGAAACCAACCGCAAGTACGAGGCTTTCCGCGACAGCGTGAACAAGAAGTATGCCGCCTTCATGGAAAAAGCTTGGAAGGATTTTGACATCGAAAAAGCTGTCGACCACCCAAAGGAGGACGATATCAAGCCTATTGAATACGATAAAAACCAAGATGAAGACTATCTTGAGGAGCTCCGTCAACAAGAAGAGGAGCAGAAATTGGCCGAAGAGCAACAGAAACGCGAAGCCGAACAAAAGAAACTCTTAGAAGAGCAGAAAAAGCACGAAGAGGAACAAGCCCGACTCGCTGCAGAGAAGAAGAAGCAGGAAGAAGAGCTAGCACGACTTGCGGCTGAGAAGAAAAAACAAGAGGAAGAGTTAGCTCGACTAGCTGCCGAAAAAAAGAAACAGGAAGATATCTTAGCCAAGTTAGCTGCCGAAAAGAAGAAGCAGGAAGAAAAGCAGGCCCAATTGGCAGCTAAGAAGAAACAACAGGAGGAAGAACAAGCCCGTTTGGCCGCCGAGAAAAAGGCCCGCGAAGAAGAACAAGCCCGCTTAGCTGCCGAGAAGAAAGCTCAGCAGGAGGAAAAGGCCCGTATTGCGGCTGAGAAGAAAAAACAAGAGGAGGAACAAGCCAAGCTATTAGCTGAGAAGAAGAAACAAGAGCAAGAGTTAAAGCGCTTGGCCGACCTGAAAAAGAAACAGGAGGAGCAGCAAAAGGAACTGGAGAAACTGCAGAAGAAAGCCGAGTTGGCCAAACTGTTAGCAGAGAAGAAGAAGCAGGAAGAGCAGGAGCGTCAGGCTCTCGCCAAACAGAAGGAGCAAGAGCGTCAGCAGCAATTGTTGGCCGAGAAACAGCGCAAACAAGAAGAACAAGCCCGACTTCTGGAAGAAAAACAGAAGAAACAAGAAGAGAAGGCTCGTCTGTTAGAGGAAAAGCGCAAACAACAAGAGGAGAAAGCACGCCTATTGAGCGAACAGAAGCGCCAACAGGAAGAAGAGCAGGCTCGTTTAGCTGCCGAAAAGAAAAAGCAGGAAGAGGAGCAGGCCCGCATAGCCGCTGAAAAGAAAAAGCAGGAAGAAGAACAGGCTCGCATAGCTGCCGAAAAGAAAAAGCAAGAAGAGGAGCAGGCCCGCATAGCTGCCGAAAAGAAAAAGCAGGAAGAGCAGGCCCGTCTGCTGGCAGAGAAGAAACGTCAACAGGAAGAAAAGACCCGCTTGTTAGCTGAGAAAAAGAAGCAACAAGAGGAGAAGGCCCGTCAGCTGGCTGAGCAAAAAAAGAAACAGATAGAAAAGAAGAGTAAGCCTATCGAGGCTGTTGTAGTACCCGTGGTTGTTGAAGTAAAGCCACAGCCAAAGCCTCAGCAGCCTATCGTCGAGAACGACGAAGCCACAGCCACCAGCAGCTTTGAGTTCTACGGTACCCCAATGAAGGTTCGCTGGGGTAACGCCAAGCAGTTCAAACTGAAGGGCACCGGCAAAAAAGAGCTTTCAAATGCCTTCCTTGAACTCACAGCCAAGGGGTATAACAACCTCGTACACGACTGTTTGGAGCTCCGCAAAGAATACAAGCTATGTGACTGGGCATATTATAAGATGTTGCAGAAAATCTCAGAAGAGGCTTGCGGGAAAGGCACTAACGAGGCTGTATTCATGCAGGGGGTACTCATGAACCAGTCGGGATATCAGATTCGCTTTGCCCTCGAGGAGGGTAACAAAATGCATCTCATGACCAGTATGGATGGTTTCCCCTACGATCGCAACTACCTGATTTCGGATGGCAAGATATTCCACCTGATGGATGGTTGCAAAGCCAAGACACTGACCGTTTGCGATGCAGCCTTCCCTGGCGAACAGAAAATGGGTTTAGGCATTGCCGAACAGCCCGAATTGAAAAAGAATCTGGGTGAGCAGCGTACCGTCATCTCACGCTTTGTAAACGTAAAAGCTGACATGCAGCTCAATAAAAACCTGATAGATTTCTACAACGACTACCCCACGTCGTACGACGGCAAGGACATGATGACTCGCTGGGCTTACTATGCCAATACCCCAGTAGCTCCTGAAATCAGCGAGAAAGTTTACCCACAACTCAAACAGCAGTTGGGTAGCCTACCCAAACTCAGAGCAGCCAACATGTTACTCAATTGGGTTCAGATGGGACTCACCTATGGTTACGACGACAAGGTTTGGGGTCACGACCGCGCCTTCTTTGCAGAGGAGACACTTTTCTACCCATTCTGTGACTGTGAAGATCGCGCTATCCTGTACACCCACTTAGTGCGCGACCTGCTCGACCTCGACGCTGTACTGGTTTACTACCCAGGCCATCTCTACACCGCCGTTTGTTTCAATAACGAAGAGGTTGCAGGCGATTATATTATGGTCAACGGCAGAAAGTTCACCGTGGCCGATCCTACTTATTACAATGCCAACGTGGGGAAGACCATGAGTAAGATGGACAACTCCAAGGCAAAAGTCATCCTTTTGAAGCGATAAAACCAACAGCCCATGAAGGCCATTTGGAAACGCATAACAAGCTGGATACACCAGCATCTGCACCTCGTCACACTCTCCGTGCTCACGAGCACCGTCATTATCATCTTCACCTACGTGATGGGCAACTCGGGCTATCCTCTGCCGGGTGAGACTGGTGCGCTCAAACAAATAACCGACTACAAGAAATTCCTCGGTATACAGATTGGTCAGATCCCCGACAGCGTTCTGATGATTAACGTGTGCTACGACAAGATGCTTGTCCCCTACACCGAGAACGAGGTTCCTGTAGGTAATACCATCATTACAGATCGCGGCAAGTTACTGGAGTTTCTCACCAAAGCTAAGGCTGCCAACAACTATCGTTACATCTTTATGGATGTATTCTTCGAGGAAGGCATGGAGACTGAATACGACTCGGCACTCTTCAGCACCATCCTATCGATGGACCGCTTGGTCATCCCAAAGCACAAAGGGGCAGTCATGTGCGACAGCAACCTTTACAGGAAGGCCTCAAATGCCGACTATGCCACTACATGGCAGGCACTCACTTTCTCGCGTTATCAATACATACACGACGATGATGAGTCGGTAGCCCTCAAGATCTATCAGGACCGTTGCGGCTCAACTATCAAGCGGCACTGGGGCGGACTATGGTATACCGACAACGGACGCCTATGTCAGAATAGTGCTACGCTTCTGCTACCTATCCGTGTGACAGGCAGTCTGCTTGACGAGGAAGGGCAAGCACGCGAACGCAACTATATCTATCTGAGCGCCGACATGCTCGATCTCGACGAGATGGGCGTAATGTCGGTGAGCGAACAAATAGATGACAAGCTGGTTATCATCGGCGACTTCAAGAGTGATGTTCATTCCACATTCCTTGGTCCACAGCCAGGCTCCAGCATTCTGTTCAATGGCTACATTGCCCTGACTCAAGGCGCCCATCTTGTCAACTGGACCTACATGGCAATCCTGTTTGTCATCTACATTATCATTGGTCTATTCTATCTCTCGGGACACTCATTCTCATCAATGGTCATGAATCCCTGGCTCAGCATCGTGCTATCGTTTGCCAGTACAGCCACAGTGTTCCTGATTATCGCTTTGGTAGCCAGCTGGTTCGACTTAGCATTCAACATGTGGGTTCCTACCACTGTCTACTCTCTCTACGACACATTTATGCAGAAGTATAACATCTATAAAAACAAGAAGAAATGAAAAGATTACTCTTACTCACATGTCTGGCCTCGTGGCTCAGCTACGCCAGCGCCGACAACTACAAGGTGCTCTTCATCAACGATGCTTCACTCACCTATAATAACGGCAAGAAAGTGAAAGTGGGCGACACCTTCAGTGATGTGAACGCCATTAAGTGGGCAAAGGACAAACAGGCCGTGAAGGTTTTCAACCTCACAACCAAGAAACAGATGCTCATGCTGGGCAAACAGTACATACGCAAAACAGGTATGGAGGCACTCATCAGTAGTAAGCGGCTGTCGACTAACGACTTTATGGATACCAGCGATGCGCCTAAGACTATCTATGAGAAGTTGGGTAGCGTTTTTGAAAGCCAATACGACCTGCTCGATTCTATCGAGTTACCTGCCGAGGTAGAACTGAATGAAAAGTGCTATTTCCAGGCTACCTATAAGTATGGCGACACCATGCTCACCAAGAAGCTGAAAAGCAAGAATGGCAACACGGTGATTCTCGACAAATCGATTTTTGAAGTCGATGGTCGCATGCTGGGACCTCGCGATGTCACCCTATCTATTGAATACGTAAACACCGACTCGGGCCTGCCCATCTTTGTAAAGGACGGCATCGAAGTTACATACATCCCTGACGTCATCGAATAAAGCGTGCGAGAAATGAAATAAATGTGCTGCACGCGATATTGCCTGTAGCACATTTTTACATTTTATCTTAGAAATTTGAGACTTCCAATTTTTATTCTTATCTTTGCACCCGAAACGAGAGAGAGAAAGGAATGACCATTCACATGACGAATAGCAAACTAACTACCCATCGGCTGATACTACTATTAGCTATCAGCGTCTCTACTTTGGTTGCCCATGCAGCCAAAGATCAGAAATACACATTCAAGCAGCCCATAACCATAGGCCTTGATGCCAACTATGCCCCCCTACAATCAGTGGGGCGTGATGGGAAACCACGTGGCTACGATGTTGACTTTACCCACGAACTGATGAGTCGTCTCGGGTTAAAGTTCTATTACGTGCCCGCATTGTGGGGAAAGGTTGCGTCCGACGTACTGAACGGTGAGACAGATCTGGCCATGATGGTCTATTCGCCTTATCGCAAAGACAGCATCCACTACTCCCACCCCATCTTCCGTCTGTATTATCAGGTGGTATATCGTAAGTCAGATTACAAAAAATTTGACTTCCGTAACCTGAAAGGCAAGACTCTTGCCTTTCTCAATTCACGTCCCATTACAGAGTTGATTAAACGTGAAGGCGGCAAAAGCGTGCGTGTCTACGACTTAAACGAGGCTTTTCAGAATCTGGCCATCGGCAAATATGATGCCATCATCTGCTATAGTTACCAAGCCAAGTACTTTATTCAGCATTACCACCTGAACCAACTACAGGCCGAAGAAATCTCCATGCAGCCACGCGAATACTGCTATGTAAGCCACAATAAAGAACTGATTGACGCCATCGATCAGGAGCTGGACAGAATGGAGGCCGCAGGCATTATCGACAGCATCTATGGCGACAACTTCAAACATAGCGTAGAAACACGTGTTCCCCAGTGGATGTGGTATCTGCTGTTTGCTGTAGGAACTCTGTTCCTAATTCTCTACACAGGTATGATGTATCGTTCTCGCCGCAAATTAAAGTTGACCAATGCGATGCTCGAAACCAACTATAAGATTTTGGAAATGAGCCATGAGGAACTGCTTGAAACTAACCACCAACTGATTGCAGCCAGTGAGAAAGCCGAGGAATCAGCCAAGATGAAACAAAACTTCATCAAGCAGATATCTCACGAGATACGTACACCTCTGAACATTCTGAGCGGCTTCACTCAAGTTATCACCACCCCCGACATGGACCTGAGCAACGAAGAAAAAAAACAAATAGGTCATAATATCATTGAAAACACCAATCGTATCACCCGTTTGGTTAACCGTATGCTGGAACTGAGCGAGGCTGGAAGCCGCAGTGTGATAGAGCGCAACGACGAGACAACAGCGGCAGACATAGCCCGAAGCGCTGTCAGCACCAGTTGCATAAGCGACGCTCAAGGTCTATCATTCAATATGAACATAACACCCAAGGCCGAGACCATCAGAATCAAGACTAATATAGAATCGGCAGTTAGTGCACTAAGCTGTCTGCTGGATAACGCACAAAAATACACCACAAAATCGTCAGAAAGACGAGCATCGCTCAATGTCAGAGTGACACCCGAAAATATAGAGTTCGCCGTTGAAGATACCGGAATAGGCGTACCTGCCGAAGAGGCCGAACATATTTTTGAGGAGTTTGTACAGCTTGACGACTATTATGACGGTACAGGTATCGGACTCAGCGTGGCGCGCAGTCTGGCGCGCCGCATGGGGGGCGATGTGGTACTCGACACCACATACTCACCCGGTGCCCGGTTCATTCTCACACTTCCGAGATAAGAAAAGTGCTGCTGATATAAAACCAACAGCACTTATTGCTTTTGAAGAATCTTGGTACCCAGACCCGATACACAACCCTGCAAAAATCTGAAAAAATGAGAAACAAAAAGTATTGATTTTCAGTGTTTTACATTTTTAATGTTTTCACTTAGTTTCTCCAAGGTGTACTATTTTAGATTATTTAGTACACCTTATAGTACACCTTTTGAAAATATTTTTTAACTTTGCACCAGAAAAAGAAACCAAAAGATAAAAAGTTAGTTATGGCAAAGTTAGAAAACAAGACCAAAGACAACCCAAGGTTAGAGCAAAGGTTGTTATCAGACGGACAAATAAGCCTCTATCTGGAGTATTACTTAGGTAGAGAAAGCGAGCCTGTATTGGATGAGTTTGGCGATCCTGTATTGTATGAGAGTGGCAGGATGGCAGGCACGCCCAAATTTAAGGTTAAGCATATCAGAAGAAAAGAAAACCTAAATTTATATTTGGTTGCAAAGCCCAAAAGCCCGATAGACAGAAACCACAACAAAGAAACCCTATTATTAGCAAAGAAGATAAGACAGGAGAAAGAACAAGAGTTTCTGGAACAAGAAAACGGCTATAGGTTACAGAAGAAAGTCAAGATCAACTTTTTGGAGTATTTCCAAGAGTATCTGGATGCATACACCAAGAAAGATGTTAGAATGATACAGATGGCCTTACAGCGTTTTAAGGACTTTCTAAGAGATACACCAGAGTACACCAGATATAAAACAGAGATAAGACCAGAACAGATAAATAGTGAAATGGTTGAGGCTTTCACAGAGTATCTGCAGAGTAGGAGTAGTGGAGAGGGGGCTAAAAGCATTTATCAGCGTTTTAAGAAAGTGTTTAAGAGTTGTGCAACAAAGTGCAATATAAACTACCAAAGGCCTTTTGTCGATAGCGAGGGGAAAACCATATCAATAATGGTGGATGAGGGCGTTTTGGTTAAGGACTTTCTAAGCCCAGAAGAAGAAAAGCAGCTGATGGAAACCCACTATACAGGGGAAAACAAAGAGATCAGAAACGCTTTTATCTTTTGCCTGTACACAGGTATGCGCTTTTGTGATATTAAAGAGTTGACCTTTGGAAACTTTGACTTTGCCAACAGAGTGCTAATTTATGAACAGAACAAGACCAAAGGACACAGCAAACACAGCAGCGTTTCTTTACCCCTTACAGATGGCCTGTTGGCTTTGATTGCTGACAAGATGGAGGCGGCAGAGAAAAACGCCTTAGTGTTTGATCTACCAAGCCATACAATGTGCCTTAAAGCCCTAAGGCGATGGACTAAGAGAGCGGGGATTGATAAACATATAACGTGGCATTGTGCAAGGCACTCTTTTGGTACTAATATGGCAGCAACAGCAGCCCAGAAAGGCTTTAGTGTGAGAGTTGTACAAGAAATGATGGGACACAGCAACCTAAGATATACAGAACGCTATACAAGGGTTGTAGACGAACAGAAAAAGCAGGCGATGGCAGAACTTAGCAAACTGATGGAGGGTTAAGGTATGGAGAAAAAGAAACAAATCGGCTACCCTGTAGATCTGGATCTTAGTAAATGTGAGGTTAGATTTTGGGTTGATGGTGATTGTATGGATGCACCAGAGGCACCAATAAGGCTAAAAGATGGGCAAAAGCTAAAAGTACACGAGTTAGAGTGTGATGATGGCGTTTTCCATATCTACAGGCATATTGAGGAAATGAGAGGAAAGGTGTGTGCAATAGTATCAAGGCAAAATGGAAAGCGGTATTGTGTAGTAAAAGAGGTTGTAGGACTTGATGAGTTAACAGGCTGTTTGAGGTTGGTTTTTTACAACCCCAAGAAAACAGATGTTTACTTAAAAATGGATGCAATAGAGAGAGTATATATTGTGGATGGTGTAGAAGAATAAAACAGAATAAAAGGAGGGTGTTAATATGGAAATATGGCCTATAGACTTTAATAAATCACTAAGAGAAATAAACGAGTGGTTTGATGGTTGGAAAACAGAGAGGTTTGGCGGTGATAGCCTCAACCCAGAGAGATACTATGAAACAACCCCAGATGAGGGTGGCCGTTATCTATATGGCGTGGCAGAGGGGGAAAGCCTCAACGATGAAAAAGCAAAAGCCGATAAGGTTTTGGAGTTGCTTTTGAGAATTAAGCAGATAAACGACAAACTAAGCGGCAAAGCACTTTCACTGCATTTACAATGGAAAGAGCGAGAGCAGCTAAAAAGTGAGCGAGAAACACTTTATAAAGAGTTTCTGGATGAAGTACAACCAGAGCCAGAGAAAGCCGCCCCAGAGCCTCAACAAGAGGAAACTAACAATGTTATTTTGCCAGATTTATTAAATAACGATGAGGCAAAAAGATACTTTAAAAAGGCTATAAATATAGGGCTTATAGATGCAAATTATAAATGGCTTAAAGGTTTTCAACTATTAGCTGATAATATCGGCGAAACGGTACCATCGTAGCGCTTGAATCGGTACCACCGTAGCGCACCAATCGGTACCACCATAGCACTCCAACCGGTACCAGCGTAGCGCACCAATCGGTACCGCTGTAGCGCTCGAATCGGTACCAAAAGTTCATTTCGGTTCTGCCATTGAAGTTAAATTACTATCTTTGCCGAAGGAAATACAAAACCTTTAGCGAGATATGGCAAACCAAAATGTAACAATGAGCAAGTTAAAAAGAGCATTTCAAATGCTGGCGGCAAGCATCCCACACCGCGAAATCTGTGGACAACTGCACATGGGACGTGG
>NZ_JNKF01000017.1 GCF_000702825.1 Prevotella sp. P6B1 | reverse complement strand
TCAGGTGGTGTTCCTGATTTGCGGGTGCAAAGGTACGGCTTTTTTTGAAACTACCAAAACTTTTCGAGAGAAATTTTCATTTTTCATGCATTTTTTTGGCCGCTCTTGACAAATATCAATCCGAAAAATATTGTCACATTATTATATATTATATAGAGAGAATCAGAACCAGGCAAAAACCGTGAGTTAATTCAAATCATCAATCGAGCCGGCTCAAATCATCAATCGAATTAACTCACGTGATTTTCGCACCCGATTCCACAAGAACTGAAGCACAGGCTACATACTACGTTAATTTCTGATAAAACGATGGTAGTTGACAAAAAAATGATTACCTTTGCACCTTACTTATATAGGAAACAATTAAAAAGTATGTCGACGATATTACATATTGAAACCAGTACGGACGTATGCTCCGTTGCTGTTTCGGAGGACTCACACGTCATCTTTCAGCAAGAAGATCACAGCGGTCCGAATCATGCAGAAAGTTTAGGTTCTATGGTTGACGAGGCACTCTCGTTTACCGATAATCACGCCATTCCCTTTGATGCCGTGGCTGTAAGCTGTGGTCCGGGCTCCTACACAGGACTGCGCATCGGCGTATCAATGGCAAAGGGAGTATGCTACGGCAGGAATCTGAAACTGATTGCCGTCCCTACGTTGGAATTGCTCTGTGTACCTGTGCTATTAAGAGAGATTCCCGAAGAGGATGCCCTACTCTGTCCAATGCTTGACGCTCGCCGCATGGAGGTATATGCCGGCATCTATGACAGAGCACTAAAACCCATTCGTGAGATTGGTGCCGATGTAGTGACCGCAGAGACCTACAAAGAATACCTGGATGAACACCCTGTGTACTTCTTCGGCAATGGCGCCAAGAAATGCATGGAGACCATCAATCACCCGAATGCCCATCTGATTGAGGGCATCGAACCACTGGCCAAGTGGATGCAGCCACTGGCAGAGAAGCGACTACTGAACAATCAGACAGAAGATGTGGCCTATTTTGTGCCGTATTATCTGAAGGACTTTGTGGCGAAGCTTCCAAAGAAGCTACTATAATGAATAACGAATAGTGAATAATGAAGAGTTTATGGATATAAAAGGATTAGATTACAACACACAGCGAGAGAAGCTGGTGATGTCGGAATACGGGCGCGAGATCCAGAAGATGGTTGAGATTGCCTGCGAATTGCCGACAAAAGAAGAACGCCTGCAATGTGCATATACCATCATCAAACTGATGGAGACTAAAAACCCACAACTGAAGGAAAATGAAGACTTTGAGCAGACACTCTGGAATCATCTGTATCTGATGAGTCACAGAGAGCTCGAGATTGACTGGCCTTTCGATATCAGCGAGGCCGATAAAATCCTATCGAAGCCCCAGCCCATGAAACTGCCTCAGGATGGCGTGAGACTGCGCCACTATGGCAGACTGGTCGAGGAGCTCTTTCTGAAGTTAAAGACGATGCCTGATAGCGAGGAGCGTAATGCCCTGATAAGATACACCGCTAATCAGATGAAACGCGACTTGGCACTATGGGGTCACGGCTCTATGGATGATGAACGTGTGGCCGATGATCTGGCACGTTATACCGACGGTGCCGTCCAGATAGACCTGGGCGCCTTTAGATTCGAAAAGGTAACAGCACCTGAAGACAAGAAGAATAAGAAAAAGAAATAACCGATATGGCATCATTTATCATCGAAGGCGGCCATCTTCTGAAAGGAACCATCACGCCGCAGGGTGCCAAGAACGAAGCCTTGCAGGTTATCTGCGCCTCTTTGTTGACAGAGGAAGAGGTGATTATCCGTAACATCCCGAACATTCGCGATGTAAACAACCTCATCCAGCTGCTGCGTGATATTGGTGTAAAGGTTTCAAAGAAAGAGGAAAATACCTACGCATTCCACGCCGACGAGCTGAACCTTGATTATCTGGAGAGCGATGAGTTTGTACAGAAATGTGCTGCTCTGAGAGGGAGCGTCATGATGATTGGTCCACTGTTGGCCCGCATGGGCAAAGCCATCATCACCAAACCTGGTGGTGACAAGATCGGGCGCCGTCGTCTGGACACCCATTTCTTAGGATTCGAGAAACTTGGAGCTTCCTTCAACCGCATAGAAGGTCGCGACGTGTACGAGATTTCGGCCAAGAAGCTGAAAGGCACATACATGCTACTCGACGAGGCCTCAGTGACTGGTACGGCCAATATCATTATGGCTGCCGTATTTGCCAAAGGCACCACCACCATCTATAACGCCGCCTGCGAACCCTACCTGCAGCAGCTCTGCAAGATGCTGAACGGCATGGGTGCCTGCATCAGTGGCATTGCTTCGAACCTACTGACGATTGAAGGCGTGGACCGTCTGCATGGCACCGATCATCTGATTCTGCCCGACATGATTGAGGTAGGATCATTCATCGGCATGGCAGCAATGTGTGGCGATGGCATCCGCATCAAGAATGTCAGCGTAAAGAACCTCGGCATCATTCCCGATGCCTTCCGTCGTTTGGGCGTCAAGCTCAAAGTTGAAGGCGACGACCTTTGGGTGCCCCGTCAGAAGCACTATGAGATACAATCGTTTATGGATGGTACCATCATGACACTGGCCGATGCCCCCTGGCCAGGACTGACTCCCGACCTGCTATCAGTACTCATCGTAGTAGCTACGCAGGCACGTGGTTCGGTACTGTTCCACCAGAAGATGTTCGAAAGTCGCCTGTTCTTTGTCGACAAGCTGATCGACATGGGAGCACAAATCATCCTCTGCGATCCTCACCGTGCGGTAGTCGTTGGTCACGACCGCAAGATTACCCTACGTGGCGGACGCATGTCGAGTCCCGACATCCGTGCTGGTATCGCCCTGCTGATTGCCGCTATGAGTGCCAATGGCACCAGCCGCATCGACAATATAGAACAGATAGACCGTGGCTACGAGAACATCGAAGCCCGTCTGAATGCCCTCGGCGCAAAAATCACAAGAGCATGATACGTCAGGAAGAAGTATATAAGATAGGTAAGTTAGGCAAGGTACACGGCGTGAAAGGAGAGATCAGCTTTCTCTTCGACGATGACGTGTTCGATCGTACTGATGCCGACTATCTGATTCTCGACATGGATGGCATCCTTGTACCTTTCTTTATAGAAGAGTACCGTTTCAAGACCGATGACAATGCGCTGATGAAGTTCGAAGGCATTGACACACAGGAACGAGCCAGAGAGCTGACTGGCTGTGAGGTCTATTTTCCCCGCGAGATGGCAGAGGACGATGAGGAGCAACTTTCATGGGCTGCCATCGTGGGATTTGAGCTGATTGATGCCAACACCAACAAGGTTGCTGGTCGCATAGCCTCGATTGACGACACGACCATGAACATCCTCTTCGAGTTGGAAGACGGCAAACTGATTCCCGCATCGGAAGAACTGATTACGGATGTAGATACAAAGAAACAACAAATAAAAGTAAAACTGCCGGAAGGCATTTTAGAGTTATGAAGAGACAAATAGCCATTCTCGGCTCTACGGGGTCGATAGGAACGCAGGCACTCGAGGTCATCGAAGAACATGCAGACCTGTATGAGGTGTACTGCCTAACTGCTAACAATAAGGTAGAACTGTTGGCCGAGCAGGCTCACAAGTTCAAGCCCGCAGCCATCGTCATAGCCAATGAAGCACGTTACGATGAGCTGAAGTCGCTGATGAGCGACATGCCCGATGTGAAGGTTTATGCCGGAGCTCAAGCTCTGAACGAGATTGTAGAAGCCGGCCCCATCCATATGGTACTCACCGCAATGGTAGGTTTCGCCGGCCTGAACCCCACCATTCACGCTATCAAAGCCGGCAAGACTATTTGCCTGGCCAACAAGGAGACATTAGTGGTGGCAGGCGAACTGATTCTGCAGTTGGCTCAGCAGTACCACACCCCCATCCTGCCTGTCGACAGCGAGCACTCTGCCATCTTCCAGAGTCTGGTTGGTGAGGATCAGAATCCGATAGAAAAGATTCTGCTGACAGCGTCAGGCGGTCCATTCCGCTTGAAGTCGATGGAAGAGATAGCCCACGTGACCAAGGCCGACGCCCTGCGCCATCCCACATGGGACATGGGAGCCAAAATCACCATCGATTCTGCATCGATGATGAACAAAGGTTTCGAGGTTATCGAGGCTAAGTGGCTCTTTGGTGTGGATGCCAAACAGATTCAGGTATTGGTTCACCCGCAGAGTATCGTCCACTCGGCCGTTCAGTTCCAGGATGGTAGCGTAAAAGCTCAGTTAGGTGTGCCCGATATGCGTCTGCCCATCCAGTATGCCTTCTCGTTTCCACAGCGTTTGCACCTGAGTGGTGAGCGTCTCGACCTGTTTAAGGCTCAGCACCTGGAGTTCTTCGAGCCCGACTTGGAGAAGTTCCGTTGCCTGGCACTCGCTTTCGAGGCGATCGACAAGGGAGGTAACATGCCATGTATCGTGAATGCAGCCAATGAGATTGTGAACCGCGGATTCTTAGAAGACAAGTGCGGTTTCCTGCAGATGGGCGACATCATTGCCGAGACCATGCAGCGTGCCACCTTCGACAAGAACCCCAGCTACGACACCTACATCGCTACCGATGCCGAGGCTCGTCGCATCGCTACAGAATTAATGAACAAGTAATCAACAATGGATATTTTTTTAATTAGACTTTTGCAATTCATGCTGGCCATTGGCCTGCTGGTGCTGCTCCATGAGGGCGGCCACTTCTTCTTTGCCAAGCTCTTTGGCATCCGCGTAGAGAAGTTTTATCTATTCTTCGATCCCAGCATCTGGAAATGGGACGGCAGTCTGTTTAAGTTCAAGCCCAAGAACAGCGATACCCAGTACGGTGTGGGCTGGTTGCCATTAGGCGGATACTGTAAGATTGCCGGAATGATCGACGAGAGTTTTGATACCGAACAGATGAAACAGCCCGAGCAGCCTTGGGAATTCCGTTCGAAACCCGCTTGGCAGCGCCTGTTGGTGATGATTGGCGGCGTATTGGTCAACTTCCTGCTG
Source organism: Prevotella sp. P6B1 (assembly GCF_000702825.1). Classification (GTDB taxonomy): domain Bacteria; phylum Bacteroidota; class Bacteroidia; order Bacteroidales; family Bacteroidaceae; genus Prevotella. The sequence goes on along the minus strand of NZ_JNKF01000017.1, from coordinate 134,377 downwards.
GCCCTGTTCATCTACTCCATGATCCTGTTCTACTGGGGTGACACCTATATCCCCACCAAGAACATGACACTTGGTATGAAGTTCAACACCGAGGCCAAGCAGTACGGATTCCAGGATGGCGATATCTTGGTAGGTACTGAGAAAGGCGAGTTCAAGGACTTCTCTGCCGACATGTACCGCGACCTGAGCGAAGCCACTCGTGCCGACATCATCCGCAATGGCAAGGCTATGAGCATCAGCCTGCCAGGCGACATCAACCTGTTAGGTATGCTGAAGGCAGAGCCATCATTTGTACGTCCGTTGATTCCTGCAGTAGTTGACAGCGTGATGAACGATTCACCTGCCGCAAAGATGGGCCTGCAGAAAGGCGACAAACTTGTTGCGATTAACGGCAAACCCGTTGACAGCTACAATGAGTTTACCGACCAGCTCGGTGTGCTCGAAGATATGATGACCGCCGCCAAGACACAGGCCGACAGTATGAAGATCCGTACTGCCACTATCGTTTTCGAGCGTGAAGGTCTCCTGATGGACAGCATCGATAATCAGACCGCCAAGACAGCCATGATTCGCGACACCGCTACCATCACGCTGACACCCGACCTCAAGCTCGGATTCTTTGTGCAGACCATTGCAGGCATCTACAAGCCCGTCACAAAAGAATACGGATTCTTTGAGAGCTTCCCCGCAGGCATTGCCTACGGTTTGAACGTACTGAAGGGCTATGTTGGCGACATGAAATATGTGTTCACAGCCGACGGAGCCAAGTCGATAGGTGGTTTCGGCGCCATTGGAAGTCTGTTTCCACCAGTATGGGATTGGTATCTGTTCTGGAAGATGACCGCCTTCCTCTCTATCATCCTGGCTTTCATGAACATTCTGCCCATCCCCGCCTTGGACGGAGGACATGTATTGTTCCTCATCTACGAGATGATTACCCGTCGCAAGCCTTCTGAGACATTCATGGTTCGCGCTGAATATGTTGGCTTCGGACTACTCATCCTATTGATGGTCTTTGCCAACCTCAACGATATTCTACGCTGGTTAGGTTATATGTAATTAAAGAACAATGCGTCAGGTACTGTTTTCTATCCTCTTGATGGCCAGTTGCCCCATGAGTTGGTCGGCAACAAACCATTCTGACATCATTCAGAAGTTAGAGAACAGTCTTGAGCATAAAGACGACTATGTCAAAGCCAAGGAGACGCGTATTGCTGGCATCCGACAACAATTAGAGGATGCCAACAATACGCTCTCACTTTATCATATCTATCATCAGTTATATGATGAGTACAAGTCGTATAAATACGATTCGGCACACATCTATGCACAAAAAAGCTTAGAGACTGCTATTGGCCTCAAGAAAAAGGATTATATCATTGAGGCAAAATGTGCCGTTGTATTCTGTCTCTCATCAGCAGGCTTATATAAGGAAGCTTTCGAAACACTCGAGAGTATTGATATCAAGGGAGCTTCGACCGACTATCGCAAGAAGTTCTTCTGGATGGCAAGTCGCCTGAACTATGATATGGCCGACTATAACCACTCCATGCCATATCAGAAAAAATATGTAACGCAAGGAGGCATATACACCGACTCATTGCTGAGATATCTCACACCTCAATCATCCGACTGGCTCTATGCCGTAGCCATGAGACAGATGAAGGAGTACCACTATGAGCAAAGTATCGGAACCTTTAAAACACTACAGAAAGACTCTCTCCTCGATCCCCATATCAAAGCCATTGTGACCTCCTGTCTGGGGTGGATCAGTATCTCACAGAAAGAACGCGAAGCAGCCAAAGACTATCTGGCGCAGGCCGCTATCTACGATAACGAGACTGCCACCAAAGAGACCACTGCTCTTTGCGTATTGGCCGAGATGCTTTACGAAGACGGAGATATTGAACGCGCCACCCGCTTCGTTCAGGAGTCGATGAACGATGCCAACTTCTACGATGCCCGCCAGAGAAAGATCCAGATAGGTAATATCCTACCGATTATTGAGCAAGACAGATACAACATCATCAAAAACGAGCGAAATGCCATCACAACAGCACTCATCGTAGCGCTGCTGGCTGTTGTATGCTTGCTTATTGCCACCTACATCATCTGGAAACAGATCAAGAAACTAAAAGAAGCCCGTAAAACCATTGTTGAAAGGAATACGGCACTCCAACAAACCAATGCCCAGCTCTCAGAAGCTAATGCCATCAAGAATGAATATATTGGCAAAACCTTCTATATCAATGCCCAATATATTAATAAGGTGGAGAAACTATATAAGACCTTAGACCGTAAGATTGTCACCCGCCAATATGAAAACCTACAGACATCGCTGAAGGAATCAGAGTTGATGGCTGATCGCAAGAACATGTTCAATGGTTTCGATGAGACATTCCTTAAACTGTTCCCACATTTTGTAACTGAGTACAACAAACTCTTCGATGAGAAAGACCAGAAGATGCCCGACAACGACAAATCGCTTACTACCGAGATGCGCATCTTTGCACTAATGCGCCTGGGTATCACCGACAGTGATAGCATTGCCAGTTTCCTTGACTACTCCGTTCATACCATCAACACCTATAAAACCCGCGTTAAAAACAAATCCATCGTGGATAATGAGGAGTTTGAGCAACGAATCATGGCCATTTAACCCCATATTCCTTTAATACAATTCTCAGATTACAAAAATATTAAGTGACTCATTTTCAGTTACTTAAACTTTTAGTACCCCTAATTTTCTTAATACAATCCATAATATTTAATCCCTTCAGTTCTCATTTGTCGTAATTTTGCACCGACAATTTTTAACTAAGTTCATTCACTCTAAAAACTTAAAAGAAATGAGAACAGAAAAAAGATTAATCAGGGCTTTCGCCTTAACAGTAGCAACGCTACCGATGCTGGTGTTGTCGTCATGCAGCACCACGGAAGACGGCTCCTTTGTAGACCCCATCAAGCTCACGGAGAAGATTGGTGGAAACTGGATGCTCAACTCCATCACGCAAGTAGATGAGACAAGCGGCAACGAGATGACGCTGACAAATCTGCTTGGATTCGACACCTTCTGTATCAACCTATCAGAGGGCGGACAGTTTTCTATATCAGGAAATGCGCCCAAACTGATTCCCACCACAGGTACATGGGAGTTAGACAACAATTATGTAAAATCAACAGGCGAGGCAACCCAGTTATTACTGAAAGGCAGTGAAGGGGATGTGAAGTTGACGGTTACCAGCACACCTGGTGCTACACCTGAACTGGGCTTCCAGCTGTCACGTACCTCTGAAGGTAAAGCATTCCTATCTTATAAATACTCATTATCACCCGTAGAATAAAATAAAAATGCCATTATGAAAAAGAATTGCATCAAAAACATCATACTATTGACAGCCTTTCTGCTTGTATCAATGGCAGGAGCTGCACAGACAATAGACCACGGTGGTCCTCAGAGAATGTGGACTGTACCAGCAGTCTTCTCGGTCGACGAAGAAGTAACCTTCTATTTCGACATGAACGATGCCGGTTTCAGAGAAGGAGTCGACCTTTATCTCTGGTGTTGGAACCCCTCAGAGCCCGATGCCGGTAACTGGGAGAACTCATCCGATTTTGCCAAACTGACCTATCAGGGTGACAATATCTATACGATGACAATGGTACCCACAAAATACTTCTCAAGCGGTGCATCAAGCATGAGTGAGCAGGAGGTGTACGACTATTGCCAGACTGCCGACTGGCCAGGTTTCTGGTGCCGACTGAAAACGAAGGACGGAAGCGAAGAAAGTGATGTTTTCCAGGCCCCTGACTCTCGTTCAGAGTGGACTGACTTTGCTGAATCAGGCCAAGATGTCAAATTCTATAGCGGTATCAAGGCGCAGGGTTTCAAAGAACTCTTCACCTTGAATGATCCATTGACGGTAGTATTCAATGGCGACCTGTTTACCATCGGCGGACGTACCATGAACGAGGTGGCCCAGGATGCCGATTTCATCCAGTTCGGAACTCATGCAGGTCTTAACGACTGGGAAGTTCAGCAACAGCTGAACACCTGGCGCCCCAAGTGCCTGGAGAAGGTAAAAGTGAAGCAGTTGACCAATGGTTATTGGGTATGGAATATCGGTGTACCTGGCGATTATTTTGCCACCAACCCTGGTGATGGCGATGAGATTATCCCCACCATTCTGGCCGATGCCGACACCCGTTCTGCTTATGAGCTGGAGAATATCTGCTACCTCGTAGTCAAGGTTCAGCCCAATGGTGAAGGAAATCCTGACTGGGGCCCCAATAGCGGCGACAAGAGTCAGAAGGCAGGTGCTGCTGTTCCCTATCCCGATCCTGTTTTCGGAATTTTCCCCACCAAATTCACGCCGAAAGACATCATCACGCTGACACGCCAGTATAATGAGCGTAATGCTGGCGAATTGAAATATATCGTCAAGGCAGGCAGCAAAACACTGACTGGTGAGATTCCAGGTGTTCGCGACAAACGAACAGTAACCCTGAACCTGACTGATGAGCTGAGTGGCACAACCGCTTCAGAAATCGAAATTGAGATACAAAAAGAAGACGGAACACCTGTAGAAAAGAGAACCATACAAGTTCCCACAGAGGATTAATCGCAAAAAAAAGAGAATCATATGAAACGATATCTGTTTATGATAGTGACAGCCTTATTGATGGTCTGCCACAGTGCACAAGCACAGAATATAACGGCTAACGGAAAAGTCGTTGACAACAATCAAGAGCCCCTCATTGGTGCCACCATCAGAGTGGTCGGGCAGTCAGCAGCTGGTGTCATCACCAATGCAGAAGGTCTGTTCTCCATCAACTGCGCCAAGAGCAGCACGCTCGAAATCTCGTATGTGGGCTATCTCAGTCAGCAAGTCAAGGCAGCACCTAACATGCAGATCGTTCTGCAGGAGGATGCCAAAGTGCTTGATGAGACCATCGTCGTTGGTATCGGTTATGGTACCATGCGCAAAAGCGACCTGACAGGATCAATCGCATCTGTCAGCGCCAAGGACATGAAGCAAGGCGTCATCACCTCAACAGAGCAGCTGCTGCAAGGAAAGGTGGCAGGTCTGAGCATCGTACAGTCGTCAGGTGCACCTGAGGCTGGTGCCAGCATCCGTCTGCGTGGCGGCACCTCGCTCTCTGCCTCCAACGGTCCACTGGTTGTCATCGATGGTATAGCTGGTGCTGACATCAACTCTGTCCAGCCCACAGAGATTGTATCGATGGATATCCTGAAGGATGCCTCAGCCGCTGCCATCTACGGTAGCCGTGGTGCCAATGGTGTCATTATCGTCACCACCAACCGTCAAGGCGGCGATGTTGAACAGAGCTCTATCCAGTACAACGGCTATGTAGCTTTTGCGCAGGCCGCTTCCAAGCTCGATCTGCTCTCAGCCAATCAATGGCGTAGTTATGTCCGTAACAACAACGTACTCAATGCCAACGATTTTGGTGGCGACGTGGATTATCAGGACGAGCTGCTCCGTACGGCTATCTCTCATTCGCATAACCTCTCTTTCAGCAACTCAAAGAAGCAGAGCGGCTATCGCGCATCAGTCACTTACAACAACAACCAAGGCGTCATCGAGCGCAGTAACATGAACCGCCTGGCAGGCTCGCTGACAGCCTATCAGATTGGCTGGCAGGGACGTCTGCGCCTGGACGAGGGCATCAATGCCAACTTCGACAGCTGGCACCCCATCGATACACGTATCTTTGAGCGTATGACCAATGTCAACCCCACCTTCCCTGTCAATAATCCTGACGGTTCGTTTGCACAGTTGGCTGGTCTGAACACCGAGAATCCTGTAGAACTGAACAGCAATCGTAATGACGACCAGAAGCGTCATCGTTTCCTCGCCTATCTCAAAGCTGAGCTCGACATCATCGATGGCTTGAAGTACACCGTTAATGGTTCGTACGAGCAGAACTCCACCAAGGGAGGTATCTACAAGCCAACCTATGCCCGCCTGGAAGGTCAGAGCATGAGCGGCTGGGGACAGCGCACCTATGCCGACTATACCAACAAGCAGTTGGAAACCTATCTCACCTACGACAAGTTGTTTGCTGACATCCACCATCTCAACCTGATGGCAGGTTATTCCCACCTGAATAATATCTACGAAGGATTCGGTTCTACTCGTTCCGGATTCGATACCGATGCCTTCCTGTATAACAATCTGGCTGCAGGTACTGATTACAAGCAGGGCGATGTTTACAGCTATAAAGGCGAGGCAACTCTGATCTCATTCTTCGGACGCGTGAACTATACCCTCGACAACAGATACATGCTGACAGCCACTCTACGCCGTGACGGTAGCTCACGATTCGGCGACAACCACAAATGGGGCACCTTCCCATCTGTTTCATTAGCATGGCGCATCAGCAACGAACAGTTCATGGAGAGTACCAAGTCGTGGCTCGACAATCTGAAACTACGTGCTGGCTTTGGTATCACTGGTAACCAAGATGGCATCGGCGAGTATAAGTCGCTGGCCACTATCGGCATTGCCGGTATCACCAAAAATGCGGCTACAGGCTTGTGGAAAAACACCTACGCCCAGAACCAGAACCCCAACCCCGACTTGAAGTGGGAGGAGACAGCCCAGTGGAATATCGGTATCGACTTCGCCATGTTCAACAAACTGCATGGTAGTCTGGAGCTGTATTACAAGAAGACCAGCGATCTCCTGTGGACCTACCCTGTTCCCCAGCCACCTTACCCTTACGGCACTATGCTTGCCAACGTTGGCGACATGGAGAACAAAGGTTTCGAGCTGACCCTTGGCTATAATGTCATCCGCACTAAGGACTGGACGGTCGATGTCAACGCATCAGCATCATACAACAAGCAGGAGATTACCAAGCTCTCTAACGACCAGTACGAGGCAGTAGGACTGCAGGCCGGTTCACTCCATGGCTTGAGCGGCATGTCGAACATGTATGCCCAGACCATTCGTGAAGGCTACCCTGCAGGCGCATTCTGGGGACCCAAGTGCTTAGGCATCGATGCCGACGGTCATTATATCCTGAACACAGATGCCGATGGCAATCCTATCAATGAATATCTGGGATCGGCTCAGCCCAAGTGGAATGCCGGCTTGGCCATCAATGTGACCTATCGCGATCTCGACCTGTCAGTTGCCGGCTATGGCATGTTCGGTCAGAAGATTCTCAATGCCACCCGCATGGTACTATTCGATTCCAACCGTTTCCCCTCACAGAACGTGCTCGACGACTGCATGACCAGTGGTATTACAGAGGCACCCAAGTACTCCGACTACTTTATCGAGAACGGTTCTTTCTTCCGCTTGCAGAGCATCACCCTCGGCTACACACTGCCCAATCCCAAGGCGTTAGGACTCAGCCGTCTGCGCTTCTATGTCACTGGCGAGAATCTGTTCTGCCTGACAGGCTACAAGGGTCTTGACCCTGAAGTACAGATTCCAGACAATGTACTCAACGACCCAGGTATCGACAAGTTTAATTCTTATCCTCGTCCACGTACCATCTCTGTTGGTGTGAACGTAAGCTTCTAACATGAAACAAATAAAGATTCAAAACAATTATGAAAGCAAGATATATTATTTCTGCACTTTGTGCTTCGGCTTTTGCACTGAGCGCATGTACAAACCTTGATGAGCATCTGTACGACAAACTGACGATTGATGATTTCAAGGGTGATAAGAGTTCTATTCTGGCCGAGTCGTTTGTCAACAGTGCCTATGCCACCCTGCGCGGCTATGGCTCTGGTACCGACGAGGGCAATGGCATCAACTGCTACCCTACCTGCGAATACGTATTCTTCACTGCCGAGTGCGCCAGCGACGAGGCATGTATCCCCACCCGTGGTTCCGACTGGTACGACGGTGGCCGCTACCAGGAACTGCAGTTCCACACCTGGACACCCGATAATGATGGTGTCACCTCTATCTGGCGCTACAACTTCGTAGGCATCTCTAAGATCAACGCCGTATTGAGTCAGGTCGATCAGACTGAGATTCCTGCAGCCGCCAAGAAATCGGCCGAGGCCGAACTCAGAGGTCTGCGCGCCTACTATTATTATAATCTGCTCGACAACTTCGGCAATGTGCCCATCATGAAGGACTTCAACACCAGCGAACTGCCCAGGAACGCCTCACGCCAGGAGGTATTCAACTTTGTTGAAAGCGAGTTGAAGGAGGTGCTGCCCTCGTTGCCGACAGACATCATCTACGGCCGTTTCACCCAGAATGTTGCCAACACACTACTGGCCCGTCTGTATCTCAATGCCGAGGTCTATACAGGCCAGGCCCGTTGGCAGGACTGTCTGAACGCCTGCGAGAAGGTGCAGGGCTATACCCTCGAAGGTACCTACAAGGCCAACTTCTATATCGAGAACGAGAAGTCGAAGGAAATTATCTTTGCCATCCAGTACGACCACGCACAAGGCACTGTAGGCAACTATCTGGCCTCTATGTCGTACCACTACAACCAGAAGTATGCTTTCTCGCCTGATGGCAACTGGCAGTGGAGCGGCAATGGTATCTGTGGTCAGCCTGGTCTCTACTCATCGTTCGAGGAGGGTGATGTGCGTCGCAACTGCTTGATGATCGGTCAGCAGAAGAGCGCCAAGGATGGCAGCAATGTGCTGATGGAGAATGGCGAGCCCCTGAACTATACCGAGGATATCGAAAACTTCACCAATGCCAAGCAAAACGAAGGCGTACGTCTCGACAAATATGAGTGGAGCGTGAACGACCAGTGGGAGCGCGATAACGACTGGGTGCTGATGCGCTATGCCGAGATCCTGATGATGCAGGCTGAGTGCTACTTCCGTCTGGGCGACACACAGACCGCTCTGAGCTACATCAACAGAGTGCGCGCCCGTGCCAACGTCGAGGGACTCACCAGTCTGACACTTGATGCCATCGACAACGAGTGGAAGCATGAGTTCGTTTTCGAGGGTCTGCGCCGCAACGTGAACATCCGCTTCGGCACCTTCTTCAAGTCGTGGTGGAACAAGGAGGAAGACCCTGCCGACCATCACACAGGCCTCTTCCCCATCCCCCGTGTAGAAATGGAAAAGAACCCCAATCTGGTTCAGAACCCCGGTTATTAATATGAGAAAGAACATGTTTTTATATACCATACTACTCTCCGCATGCAGCCTCTGGGCAGCATGTGGGGGCAGTGGTAGCAGCGACGAGCCCGTTACACCGCCCACGCCGCCAGTCATCGTGGATGAGGAACCTGGCGCTCCTGTCCAGCCAGCAAAGTCCGTCTCCATGAAGCTCTATGCCCACTACATGCCTTGGTTTGTAAAGCCTACAGCCGCTGGTGTATGGAACCACTGGACAATGAGTGCCAACGCCTTGAAGAGCGACAAGAGCAATCTGGCGAGTCATTACGAGCCGCTGACAGGTGCCTACGCCTCCGATGATGAGGCCATACTCGACTACCAGTGCCTGCTGATGAAATACGCCGGACTGGATGGTGTCATCATCGACTATATGGGCGAATCGGGCAAGAACGATTTCGGCACCATTGCCGCCAACACCAAGAAGATGGTCAGCGCCATCACCAAGGCCGGCATGGAGTTCGCCCTCTGCTACGACGAGCAGACAGCCCTTGCCACAGGTGTATTCCCTCAGGCCGACGATGCCAAGGACCAAGGCCGAACCGACATGCGGTTTATCAAGAGTAACTATATGAATAAGGATAGTTATGCCAAGCACAACAACAAGCCCGTGCTGCTGATGTTCGGTCCTGCCCGCATGACAGGTGCTGCCAACTGGGAGTATATCACCAATCCACTGGGCGATGCTGAAGTAGTGGTACTCAACGGTCACACCAGCAATTACGGCACCCCTGCAGGTGAGTTCCTGTGGGTCAATCCCACACCCGACTACAGTAAGTTTCAGGGGTGGACCATCGGTGGCGCCATGCCTGGGTTCTGGGATGTCTATAAGCAGTTCGGCCAGGGCAACGGCTATACCACCTACGACAGGGAGAACGGTGCCCTGTTCAAACGTCAGTTAGAGGCAGCAAAGAGTGCAGGCCTCAACTGGTTGCAGGTGAGCACCTGGAACGACTATGGCGAGGGTACCACCATCGAACCAACCACACAATACAAATATCAATACCTCACCCTGCTTCAAACGTTCTCAGGCGTCGACTGTACGGAAGCCCATCTGGCGCTCATCCAGCGATGGTATCAAGTCCGCAAGTCGAAGCCGAACGATGCTCAGGTAGCCAAGGCCTACGCGTTCTTGGCAGCCATGCAACCTGCGAAAGCTGAGGAGATCATCAAAACACTCGAATGATTATGAAGAAAACCATCTTATTACTCATCACCATCTTCTCGTTGTCAGCTGCAGCCAAATCGGTCGAAACAGTCAGTTCGCCTGATGGCAGGCTCACGCTTTCAGCAGGCGTAAGGCAGGGACAAGCCTTTTACCAACTATCGCGTGGCAGCGAGCCGGTCATTAATACCTCCAACCTTGGTTTCCAACTGAGTCAAGGGCTGTTCAGCAACAACTTCCGCATAATTGGTTTCCTGCACGACACGAAGGACGAGACGTGGGAGCAGCCATGGGGCGAGGAGCGCTTTGTGCGCAACCACTACAACGAGCTGCGTATGCGCCTGCAGGAGAAGAACGGACTGAAACGCCTGCTCAACGTGGTGTTCCGTGTGTTCGACGATGGCATCGGCTTCCGCTACGAGTTCCCCCAACAGTCTCATCTCAAACAGTTTGAGATTATGGACGAGCTCACTGAGTTCAACCTGCCTTGGGATGCACAAATGTGGTCGCAACCCACCAATGGCACCGTGTACTACGAGGCGCTGTACACCAAGGAGCCCGTCAGCCGCAAGGATACCGTCTCGACTCCAGTCACCATCGAGGCTAAGCCCGACCTCTACTTAGCCATCCACGAGGCCAACCTCACCGACTATGCCAGTCTGAACCTGACACCACGTGACACCAAGCTACTCACGGCACTCACCCCCTGGCAGTCGGGCGTTAAGGTCTATGCCCAAGCCCCCTTTGTGTCGCCTTGGCGCACCATTATCGTGGGGGCAAAGCCTGGCGACCTCATCGCCTCGCGCCTCATTCTAAACCTGAACGAGCCCTGTCGTATCGACACCTCGTGGCTCGAAACAGGCCGTTATATCGGCATCTGGTGGGGCATGCACATGAACGACTACACATGGGCGCAAGGCCCCAAGCACGGAGCCACCACGGAGATGACACGCCGTTATATCGACTTTGCAGCCCAGCATGGCTTCAAGGGTGTACTGGTAGAAGGCTGGAACGAAGGTTGGGATGGCGACTGGACGCGCATAGGCAACCACTTCAAGTTCACTAAACCCTATCCTGATTACGATCTGGAGGGCCTCTGTCGCTATGCTGCCTCGAAAGGCGTGCGCCTCATCGCCCACAACGAGACGGGTGGTTCGGCCACCAACTATGAGCAACAGCTCGATGCAGCTTTCGCCCTCTACCAGCGCCTGGGTATCAATAGTGTGAAGACCGGTTATGTCAACATGATGCTCGATGGCAAGGAGACGCAGCACTCGCAGTACGGCATCCGTCACTACCGTAAGGTCATTGAGACGGCAGCCAAATACCATCTCATGGTGGTGAACCACGAGGGCGCCATGCCCACCGGTCTGCGCCGCACCTATCCCAATCTGGTGGCCACCGAGGATATGCGCGGTCAGGAGTACAATGCCTGGAGCCAGGATGGTGGCAATCCGCCCTACCACGAAGTGCTGCTGCCCTTCACACGTGGCTTGGCAGGCCCGATGGACTACACACCTGGCATTTTCAACTTCACCAACAAGGCTGTGCCAGCCACCCACCCGCAATCCACGCTGGCCAAGCAGCTGTCGCTCTACGTGTTGCTATATACCCCGTGGCAGATGGCAGCCGACGAGATAGAGAACTACGAGCACCAGCCCGCCTTGAACTTCATCGAGTCGTGTCCCACCAACTGGACCGTATCGAAGGTCATCGATGCTCAGATAGGGCGTTATCTGGTGATGGCACGTAAGGACCGTGACAGTGAGCGCTGGTTTGTAGGCGGTGCCACCGATAACGAAGCACGCACCCTGACCATCCCTCTGGATTTCCTCGATGCCAACACCACCTATCGCGCTATCATCTATCAGGATGGTCCTGGTGCCGACTACCGCACCAATCCCTATCCCATGACCATTCTGCAACAGGACGTCAGCTCCATTACTTCGCTCCATATCAACTTAGCCCCCAGCGGCGGTTTTGCCATAACACTATCACCCCTTTAGTATCATACTATCGCGGGGATAGTCTTAGGGTATAGGGGGAGTGATGGATGCTCGATTCGGGTGGAGCAATTAATTTGAAGTCTTTTTCGAAGTATCAACAGAGGGATCAAGGAGCAAATTATCGGTACTACGTTTTGTATTCCGGTACTCAAGTTCACCAGTTTGTTTATTGGTTTTAACCCCTGCATGGCGCAAAATGGCCGAAAGAGTATCAAAGCCCTTCTTGGAATCCGCAAAATTAACGAGCGTACTGACATAAATATGGCCGTGCTTAACGAAGACAGGCAAAGTGGCAGTACACTCGTTTTCTGAGCGTAGCAAGGCAGCTGTTTTGAGTTCCTCTGGGCGCAGGTTCCAGCTGCGCCAATCTGTCTTGCAGGCATTCAACAGCACCTCGCCCTCATCTACAAAGCTTCCCTTCATGGTGTACTCAGCCGCATCGGTCTGCTGGACCTCACAGAAATAGAAATCGCTATTCTGCAGTCCACTCAACCACGAGCGGTTTTCGGGCAGAAACGACGATCGTCTCAAACTGTCGAAGGCAAGCGTTAGTGTGCGGCCGTTCTGCGTCGACAGCAATGGCTGATAACTCTTTACCGTCTCGGGGGTGATTCCCCAAAGCCAGACATCAGCAGCTTGAGATATCTGCTTAACAACAGCGGCTGGCATGGGCTTACTGGCATCAATAATTACCAATGACTTAGCAGCCTTCTGGGCATAAACCACTCCTTGTGCATCGAGCAACTGCTTAAGCGGGCTATCGACACTGCCTACATAATAGACCGCACGGGGAGTTATCGGCATATCCGACTGAGGATGCACATAGGCCAGCGTATCCACATCGGCATAAGCCGACCAGGCACTCTGCGGGTGAGCATTGGCTGCCCGCAACGCAGCATAGAGCGGCCACGGCTTATAAAGCGGCAGATGTGGATCGTAGCCAGGATTGAGCGTAGTGCAATAAGGTCCGATTCGCTCTGGTTGCACGCCTGGCAGTCCTTCGACATAAGGACCGAAAAACACGCCATCGGTCATCGTTGGTGTCTTGGTGACATCACGCTTGCCAAGCGGCAACGGCTGTAGAGCATACCACACCATATTGAATACGGTACTATAGGCGGCTCCCATCACACGCATATTCTTTATCAGATGATAGCACTCATTGGCCAGTCCCTCCATACGTCCTTCGGCACTTTCGTAAGCCCGCTGACCATTGCGTTTAGCCACTTGCTCAGGCGTACCATAATAGCACATGCCTGTTTCGCCGATGCCCCATGGTTTGCCAATCTGCTGCCAGTGATGCATGGCCAGGTCGTCGCCATAATGCCCCACGGTAACGGGCAACATGCCATCCCCATCATCCTCGCCATCAGACGATATCCACGGGCGAGTGGGATCGGCAGTTCGAACGATATCGCGCCAAACGCCCCACTCCTCTTTCTGACGGGGTAGCAGGTCGGGGCGCTTAAAGACATAGAGTATGACAGGTTTGTTCTCATTAGAGATGCTCCAACCGAACACACTGGGATAGTTACGATCGCGCTCAACCAAACGGCGCAGATGCTGACGAGAGTGTGCGAAGAACAACTCAGAATCGAGTTTCGGACCGCCATCGCTGGCCCAGTTAGCCGTCTCGTCGAGCACACAGATACCCATTTCATCGGCCATCTCCATATACAGACGGGGATATACCTGCGCATGCAGACGGACGGCATTGCCATTCATACCCTTTATCGCCTGATACCACGCCCAGGCGTAGCGGCGCGTCAGCTGTGGGATACCCATGAAATGCCAAGAGTCGCTCTTCAACGAATAAGGCAGGCCATTCAAACATAATCGGGTGTCCTCGAATGTCCACTCGCGCCAGCCAAAACGCTGATATTTTGTATCGAGCGTCTGTCGGCCCTGATTGAGTCTCAGCAGTATGGCATAGAGGTTGGGGTGTTCTGGTGTCCAATACCTAAGCACATGCTCATCAACTGACACCTGAATGGTTTGTGTGGTCTGGCTATGAGCACCTATAGTAACAGCTTTCGCAGGAAGCATCAAAGCAGTACGTCCCAGACTCCAGTTGGGCTCAGGGGCGGTATTCACCTCTGTTCCTGCATGGTTCAGCCACTCGTGAACCACACCATCCAACTGCAGCTTAGCTTGCTTGGCAGTGTGGTTCTCGATAGTCAGTTCCAGTTCTAGCATGCCCTTTGATACGAGTGGCTTTACATAGATATCCTTCACAAAGATGCGTGGTTTGGCCACAAGATAGACATCCTGCCAGATGCCATTGATATAATAGCCCCACATAGACCCAGCTGGCAGAATACGACGTCCTACTGTCGATTCATCTTCAAACAGCCATTGGCTACGTACGCCCACAAGCACTTCAACACTCTGACCAACCTCAACCACATCGGTCACATCCACGTCGAAAGGCAGGAACAGATCGAAGTTGCAGCCCACCTTGTGACCATTAACATAGACGACAGCCTCACCCGCCACTGCCTCGAAGTGCAGACTGATCTGTTTGTCGTCCCAATCGGCAGGCACTTGTATGGTCTTACGCATCCATGCCATCTTGACGTTTTCCCATGCTTTTGGATATGAGGGGTAATTACGATGATCGGGACCTTCCAGATTATTAAAAGCAAAACCATTGATATTCCAAGGCGAGGGTATTTTGATGCGCACGTTGTCCCAACCATTATCCTGTGGCATGGGCAAAGCCGGTGCTTCGCCTTTACCATGTACGAACTCCGCTGGCAGGTCAACAGGTTGGAAATCCCAGTAGCCATTCAAACAGATGTCGTCCCTATAAGGTTTCTCATACCTGTTCACCCACCCTTCAGTAGGTGCAAAGGTGTGATGATAAACCAGTTTCTGTGTTTTTGCCGGCAGCGCAAATAGCAGCACTGCTGATAACAGTTTCAGATATTTCATTTCGAATGATGCCTATTACTTAATCCGTTTTGTTTCTCTTTTTCCTTGAACAACAGTTGCTATTGTACCATCGTCATGATAGAAGAGGCGATCGGCACAAATACTGCGCAGATTACCCTGACGGGACAGTGTGCAACAATGATAGAACGCATACCATTGCCCTTTGAACTCTACCACAGAGCCATGAGAAGTATCACAGTCTGTGGGTTCCAAATACACCCCTTTATACTCCCATGGACCAAGGGGTGAGTGACTCATGCAATAACGTAAACGGTTTCTCTGTACACCATTCTCCACATAGTTATCAGCATAAGTAAGGTAATACCAGCCATTGTATTTATGTACATAAGGTGCTTCATGAAAATCGACTATCCCCTTCATTGGACTCATCTCCCCATCCAGTTCCACCATATTATCCTTCAACTTTCCCCCATAGCAATCCGGTCCCGTTCCACCGCCGTTATAGATATAGGCCTGGCCGTCGTCATCAACGAACACACAAGGATCAATGGCAGAAGGCGCCCCCTTGATATAGCCCACGACCTTAAACCCGCTGGCAGGTTTATCACTAACAGCCACGCCAATCTTCCAGCTATGAAAGGTCTCGGTTTCGCTGGGGTGTGGAAAATAGAAATAGTATTTCCCATTCTTATAGGCACAGTCGGGTGCCCACATCCATCCTCCCTCCTTACGTCCCCAAGGCACCTGGCTTTGACGCAATATCTCACCATGGTCAATCCAATGTACCATATCATCTGTTGAGAACACATGATAAGCATCCATCAGATCACATCCGCGCGCAGGGTAGATATCATGTGAGGCATAAACATATAAGCGGCCATCAGCCCAGACATGAGCTGACGGGTCAGCCGTATAGATATGCGTGATGAAGGGATTAGCAGCCATCTGCCGGCATGCCACTTGTTTTCCCGACATATCAACAGTTGTGCGCCTGCCATCATATGTAACCATCTGACTACCGGTCATGGCATGCCCATCGGCTAAAGGCTGTTCCGGAGTTACCACCACAACACGGAAGGTGCGCTGCTGTATCATACCCGGATACGCCCCGTTACGTTCACCTATCGTGAGCTGTTTTGCCTGGTCGTCCCAATGGAAACGGATCTCGGAAGACTGACTCTGCTCATAGCCATAGCCGTCGAAGGCATCTTCATAGAGTGTAAAATCACCATCAGCCCCGGGATAGACTCTGATCTCCATATCATCCCACTTCTTCTCGGTGGCATACTGCACATCTGGTCCCCACGGCATGATGGAGCCAGCTTTGACATAAAGCGGGATGACGTGATAAGGCGCCTGTTTATACAGCCATTGTCCACCTTTCAATGTCTCACCTGTCCAAAAGTCAATCCAATCATTTCCTGAGGGGAGATAGACCTGACGGCCATCTGCCTTATCAGATAGCATGGGTGCAACGAGGAAGTTCTGTCCGAACAGGTATTCGTCAATGATCTCTGCAGCCTGGCTATCATGCGGGAAGTAAAGAGGCAAGGCACCCATTAACAACTCGCCTTTCGTGTTTAGCTGATGCACCTGGGAATAAAGCCAAGGCAGAAGGCGATAACGCAACCGGATGTATCGCAGGATATTATCATAGGTGCCCTCGGCATCGCCTTCGGTACCATAGTTCCAGATCTCGCGAGGTGTATTCGTGCCATGGAAACGCAGCATCGGTGTAAAGGTGGAGAACTGCGTCCAACGGGCAAAAAGCCGACGATAAGCAGGATTCCGACAGCCGCCCTCGTAATCGCGCACCCAGAAGCCACCCGTATCGCTGTTCCACAAGGGCAGACCGCTGATAGATGCACTCAAAGCCGCAGGAATCTGACGGGCCAACGTCTGCCAGTTGGCATCGATATCGCCACTCCACACGAATGCGCCCGTACGTTGCATACCTAAGAAACCGGAACGGGTGAGGATGCTGACACGCTTATCGGCCAGCAAAGGCTCCTGACGATGACGGTTATAAACACCCAGAACGGTGGCCAAGGGGAAAGCATTACGTAGCGAGCGCCACGTGCGACCAGCACCTGTCACAAAGTCGAGATCGGCCTCGGTTCCAGAATAATCGGGTTCGGTTGAATCGAGCCAAAGGGCATCGACCCCATGACGCAGCAATCCATCGAACATGTGATGCCAGTAATAGTTACGCGCATCGCTGTCGAAGGCATCGTACACACGCGACTCGACATCGTTGGGGAACGATTTGCCAGGCAAAAGCTTACCCAACGACTGCAGATGCTGGTATTGCTCGGTGGCTGGTCCATAATCGGGCCAGACAGATACTAATAGCTTGGCATGGAGCGCATGCACAGAGTCAATCATCTGCCGATAGTCGGCAAAGGCCGGATTCAGGAAACGCTGAGCATTCCAATGCATATTATCGCCCCAGTACTGCCAATCTTGCACCATGCAATCGACAGGTACACGCAGACTACGCAGACGTTTTAATGCTCCCAGCAGTTCCTGACTGCTGGTATAACGCTCCCTGCTTTGCCACACACCTAAGTTCCAAAGTGCAGGCATGGGAATATGACTGGTCAGGCCGAAAACGGCACGCTGAGCCGAAACAGCATCGCTGCCCACAAGCACATAATAATCGATAGCACGGCCTGTAGATGTAAAAGAAGTGCCCTTGGCATCATCGTCGAAATCAGTGGGCGAATAGTTGTCCCAATAGAGTGCATAGCCCTTTGAAGACAGGAACATGGGGATACATATCTTCATATTCTCGTTGACCAGACGAATATGCTGACCACGCTGGTTCAGACGACCATTCTGTAGCTGGCCCAATCCGTAAATACGTTCATTGGGCGCAAGGGTAAAAGACTGACGGACAGTGTACGCATCGAACGGTCCATCCTGACAAGGCGTGAACTGCATAGCCTGTTCGCTGATGAGCAGCTGGCCATCAGGACGGCGCACACTGACCATGCCAGTGCGTTGGTGATAATCGACCACCACCCGACTGGTTGAAAGAATCAGATGCTGCTTGCGCTGTTCTTGTCTGAGCGTAGCAAGAGTAGTGGTCTGTGCTCCGACGACAAGCTTATCCGACTGATAGTTTACATCGTACGATTTAGTGACATGCAACACGCTGTCGTTCAGAAACGACACCTTAATATAGAGTCCCTGATGGAACACTGCTATTCCATTTCGTTCGCTCTTGATTTTCGCAGATGAGAATCCTACGCACAAGAGTAGAACGAATACCATTATAATATATCTTCTCATGTTGATTAATTGATTTTTGCTGATGGAGGTACAGCATCTTCAGCAGCCCCCCACTGTTTGTTAGGATGCGCACCCATCTGCAGTTCGAGCACCCCACCCTGCATCAGCTGCTGGTGACTGAGCCAGGGCTGATTCCAAGGTTGACCATTAAACGTGGCACTCTGAATATACTTATTCTGAGCCGAAGCCCCATGGGCGCGCACCTCGAAAATACGACCATTCGACAACGTAAGCACAGCCAAGGGGAAGAGCGGCGAACCGATGTTGTAGACAGGCAGACCTGGAGTGACGGGATAGAGACCTACAGACGAGAACACCACGAAAGCCGACATGCCCGATCCGTCCTCGTCGCCAGGAACACCCATCAGGTCATTGCGGTACCAGGTACGGAGACACTGGCGAATACGTTTCTGAGTCATCCAAGGCTGACCGGCATAATTATACAGATAGGGTATATGGAACGAGGGTTCGTTGGCCATCGAGAACTGACCAATATTGCCTGTATGATCGGGCATCATAGCATAGAACTCGCATTTACTTTTGCCTAACGGCTCGGCGAAAGTCTGGTTCAAATTGGCGACAAACTGCTGGCGCCCACCCATCAACTGAATCAGATCAGCAATATTATGAGGCACATCCCAACGATATATCCAACCATTGTTCTCATCATAATACTGACGGGCTCCAACACCGCCATCGTATCGATAGTCAAGAGGGGTAATGAATTCACCCTCCTTGTTCTTCGGATGAAAGAAACCTGTTTCTGCATTAAACAGATGACGATAGTTCAGACTCTGACGAGCATACTTTTCAGACAATTGCAACCACTGCTGGCGCTCCTTCTTCTTGGCTGTTGTACTTAGATGCTTCGCAATCTCTGAGAGTGCGAACGCATCATAACTGGTACCTAAGGTGACAGCCACTGGCTGACGTTTCTCCCAACCATTCACATTGGGGTCGTTCTCCTTCTCGCCTGGATTCAGAGCGGGGATATAGCCATGAGCCTGATAGAACTGATCAATCCAGCCCGCTTTTGCCCCCGACCATGGCGCCAAGGTTTTTTCCTCCATGGCCTTCTGAGAATAACGGAAAGCCTTCTGCGCATCGACTCTTAAGCCTTTGGCCAAAGCATCGGCCAGTGCGGGAACACCATGATTAGAGTTCATGCGACGTGAGTCGCCATTCAACTCCGGGAACGTAGGCAACCATCCGTTGCCCATCTGTTCGGCCATCAGAAGATAGGAATTCAGGATGTTTTCTTCGACAGACTGATCCATTAGCGTACGCAAAGGATGGGCAGCACGATAAGTATCCCATATCCAATCGTCATTATAGAACGGCGTGCCACCATCGTCATGCACCTGTCCATCGAAGGGACTCCAATAACGCCCATCCTCGCTCATACATACAGGACGTTCGAAGGTGCGATAATAAGCGGTATAGAAGACTGTCAGATCATTATCAGAAGTCCCTTTCACCTGTATACGTCCAAGGGCATCGTTCCATGACTGACGACCTGCAGCGGCCAGACTATCGATATCGAAGCCAGACTGTTCGCGATACAGGTTGGCCTTGGCCTGTGCTTCGCTGATAAAAGAGATGCCGTAACGCAGATGTACTTTCTGAGTTAACAGAGGATAACGGACCCCCACGCCACTGGTACTACCTCCTGAAGAGAGTGTGACGGTCTGCGTGGGCTGCTCAAGCGACTCCATATAAATATAGACCTTGGTATCGTTGCTAACTGAACCATCTATGCGCTGCCAGCCATGTATGACACGACCAGAAGCCGTGAGCTGACCATTGTCGGTAGCAAGAACCACACTGGGTGCAATGCCATCATCATAGCTCACCTCGTAGATAGCCGACTGATGACTAACGGCAAAGCGAGCAGACATCTGGTCGTCGAGTTCAATGGCGAACTCATAAGGACGAATTGTCTCATTATCGTAAGTATATTGTTTCTTTAGCGCCAACTGGCTACCTGTCTGTGGCAACAGACTGAAGGCTGAACGTTCACGATGGTTGGTCACAATGATAGGCAAACCAGATACATATTCCGAGGTATAGTCGGCACGCAGAGGATAGACCCTCAACATACTATTGGGCAATTGTACCGTGGGGAACGTAGGTACCAACAGATGGCTGATATTACCGATGTAGGGGTTTACATAGTCGACAGGCTCCTTGACTTGGCGTTTCAGTCGCTGGGCAGCCTGTCCTGCCAGTCGTAGGTAATGATCGTTGCCGATACCATCCTCCAAAGGTACGAATATAGAGCCAGGCTGTCCTACAGGTACACGCCGAGCTATCTTATAGATGGCCGTACCCTCATCTATTTCGTCGAACATTGCAATGTAAATCATCTCTGCACCACTATTGATGGCATGATCGAGTTGCATCTGAAAGAAACGTCCACGGTTGCGAGGTATCTCAACGGCTGGCTTATGGGGATAGTGCATGTTATGCCACGAGAAGCCTGGATAACAAAGCGGGGCATAATCTACACCATGCGCCTTAGCCCAGGCGATATCATCGATGATATGCTGACGATATCTGGTATCAAAGACGCGTTCATCGTAGCGACCAACAAACCACGGCATCACGATATCGCACTGCTGAATCAACTCGTGCAGACGGGCATCGCCCTCGGTATCCTCATAAAGGCGTCGCCAATGGGTGGGTACACCCAGCATGACACTGAAGCCCTGAGCCTTCAGACCACTGATGATGGTTTGAGCCTCATCCAAGCCGTAGCGGCGATGGTCGTTGAAGCCCACGCCCCAAACGGCCACCAATGGGCGACCATTGTGATAGAGATAAGAGGGGGTTTTCTGGTGTTCCTTCAACGCATGGATTGCAGACAGTTCCTTGATATCATTCAACAGCAACTGTTCTTCGCCAGGATTCATACCACTCAGATCATACATCACGCAAATGGCGCGTTCGTACTTATTGGCAGCCGTCATGGCCGAACTCAACACGCGATTGAAATGCTGTTTACCACTGGGATTACGAATCTCGGCCACAAAGCGTTGCATAAACACGCCATCGAGTCCATACGTCTGCATCCAACGGAAATGCGTATCAACCGACGAGGCATCGTAAGGCGAATAGACCTGGGCCACACTGCCATCATCGAACTTAAACGGGGTAGGATATGTTTTTTCATACTCTGACACATCGGGCCAGAAATCGACATTCGTTGAACCTGGCTGAAAACCATTGCGTCCTTGATAGTGATGCCAGCCACGGTTAGCGCCGTCACCAGGGGTGTTCTGCCACCCCTGGTATCCGGCCATGACTAAACCACGATAAGAGTTGTACATCTTACCGCCCGTGTACGCTGCTGCTCCCGCAGGAGAGACACAGAATAACATCAGAAAAACTACAAAACTAACTAACATATAACTATCTCTAACTTATACATTCATCAATGTTGTTTAACAAGTTTAATGGTTCCATTATCATTATACGACAAACGGTCGACACAGATGGAACGGAGGTTACCATGGTTTGACAGTGCCTGATTATGATAGAACAGGAACCACTCGCCCTTATATTCGACGATAGAACCATGGGTAGTATCGCACCCTGTAGGCAATAGCAGGATGCCCTTATAATCCCATGGACCAAGCGGCGATTTGCTCATGGCGTAGTGCATGCGGTTGGCACCACGACCATTCTCTGTATGGTTGTCGGCATACGACAGGTAATACCAATCGCCACGCTTATGCACCCATGTGGCCTCGTGGAAATCCTGCAACCCCTTCATTTCCTGGAGAGGCTCGGCCAACTCTACCATATTGTCCTTCATCTTTGCGCCCAAGCAACGGCCGCCACCACCATAGTAGAAATAGGGTGTACCATCGGTATCGACAAACACACAAGGGTCGATCATGGCGAAATGGTCGGTAATCTCCTTGATATAACCTACTGGCTGGAAGCCTGAATCTGGTTTGTCGCTCACAGCGATGCCTACCTGCCATGTATCATTCCAATCACTACCACTGGGATGCGGGAAGTAGAAATAGTATTTACCATTCTTATAGGCGCAATCAGGTGCCCACATAAAGCCACCCTCCGGACGCCCCCACTCCACCTGCGATGAGTTGAGAATTTCGCCATGGTCCTTCCAGTTGACCATATCATCAGTGGAGAACACATGGTACTGGTCCATGAGATCGCAACCACGGGGTGGGTCAACATCGTGTGAAGGATAGACGTACAGTCGGCCGTCCTTCCATACATGAGCAGAGGGGTCGGCTGTATAGATATGAGTCACGAATGGATTGGCAGGCAATTCGCCAATCTTTGTTTCTTTTGATTCACGCGAAGAACTGCAAGCAAGCAGACTGATACTCATACTTGCTGCCATCAGAATTGTTGTTGTCTTGAATAACTTCATAACTGTTGTATTATCGTAAAGGAATATCTTTTGTCATCTTGGTCTGACCGTTCAGCATCTTACGACCTTCGCCTGTCAACCAGAGATAGTGGTCAGTAGGCTTATCATCATCGATACCTTGGAACCTGATATCCAACGAACTGGCCAGCTCGCTCCACTGGATAGAAGAGCCTGTGCGCTGAGTGGACGACATAGAATAGCTACCGCCGGTGGTATAGTTGACATAATAGTCCTGACTGGCTACATTGCTAGGCACCTTGCTCACATTCAGCTGCTTGAAGATGGCTGTGCCCTCGTCCATCTCATCGAACATACCAACATAGATAGCCTGCGCACCATTTTTGATGTCGTAATAAAACTGGTTCCAGTAGAACTGCCCCCCAAAACGGAAACCGGTATTGGTATGATCCGGATTAGCCTTGCCATTGTTAGGATGCATATTGCGATCGCTGCCACCTGGAAAGATATGCTCAGCATAAACCACACGATGAGAGGCTGTGGAATAGGTCTTGGCAGTGGCAATATCCTGTTTAATACGCGTCTGCCAATCAGCATTGGTAAAATTATCGTGCCCATAACGCCCCACATACCAAGGAATAAAAGCATCGCACTCTTTGATGAGTTTGATGAGTTCGGTATGTTCAGAGCCACTAACACAATCGTTGCCACCCTGTCGCCAGTAGCCAGGACATCCCAGCATGATACTCCAACCCTGAGCCTTCAGCTGTTCAACGTAGGTTCTCAGGAACGATGGTTTGGGATGGTTGTTATCATTGAAGCCAGCGCCCCAAAGAGCCAGCATGGGCTTACCATTCTCATACAGATAGTATTTCTGTTTGGAACGATCAGACAGACTATATTCATTCATTAGTTTTTGTGCATCGTCAACCATGATTCGCATATTGGCATCGGTAGTGACTCCACTCATATCGTACATCACGGCGATGGCTCTCTGGTACTCGTTAGAGGCAGTCATAGCATGACTGAGAACAACATCGAAATGATCCTTATGACGAGCATCCATAATCTCACCTACAAAACGCTGCATGAAGGCACCATCAATGTTATACTGTTTCATCCACTTGAAATGGGTCATCACCGTCTGTTGGTCGTACGAACTGAACACTGTAGCATGACTGCCATCAGGCAGTATAAAAGGAGAACTGTAGCCCGTCTCATCGCCATCACCAACCACATACTTATGCTCGTATTCCGACATATCTGGCCAGAAATCGATGCTGTTACGCAGTACGCCTGGACGGAACTGCTCACTCTCGCGATAATGATACCACCCTTCGTTGGCTGCCACGGTGGTGAGAGGCGAGCCATCGCCCGGTGTACCAAACCACCCCTGATAACCACACATCACCAAACCCATGTAGGTATCAAACGGCTCACCGTCCTGATGGATCTTGAAATCATCGCCCAGACTGTTATATTCAGACATTGCATCCGGTGTATCGGAATTCACAGGTTTTTCCGGTTGTACTGCAGGCGGAATATAATCATCGTTACCACCGCCACCGCAAGCCATGATGGTGAGGCCAGTAAAGGCCCCAACCATCATTGCAACAACTAACTTTCTTTTACTTAACATCATTTACTGTGGGATTTCTATCGATTTGACTTCAGAGTAATTCCAGTGGTTATACTGGTCGTTCATGTTGACCCCCATACGAACCCAGTACTTGTATCCACGCTTAACAGGTAGGCGGAAAGTATAAGTCAAGTTGCCCTCGCCAGTATCCATGTTGCCAATGGTACTCCAACCTTTTCTCACGTTTACTCGCCATTGATCACTATAGTAGTAACTCATGCACATGGAAGCGCCACAGGTCTCGACATTGCTCACGAAAGGACGTATTTCGCGTACTTGTGGCATATCTATACCATTATAGCCCTTAGGATAGGGAGCAAACAAGCGTCCGCTTACCACCAGCGTATCGTAAGTGGCCTCAGGATACAACTCAAGCTCTGCAGAGAAATCCTTCACCTTGATATAAGGCGTTACCACAAAGTCCTGAGTGGCATTATTCGTATTACCAATCTGTACCCCACGGATAGTATCAATAGGGAACCAAGGACCATCGACAGGACACATATCGTAAGTACCTGCAAAGAGTTTATTGTTGACATACGTACCATCAGACTTGATATGAAGGCCCTGTTCAGCTGGATTGGTACTGAAACTCTTTTCCCAGATTTTGATATGATTATCGCCCACACAGCCCTCATAGGGCAGTCCTGTTGTAGAGTCGATAATACTACCTCTGACAGAAGCTGCCGGCTCATCGAAGTTATCAATCTCCATACACGACACCAAGCCCAGCAGAGTCATGCCACATATCAGATTAAAATATCCTTTTTTCATATTCTTCTATCTTTTTTATTTAGAATCCATCATTTCGGATCAGCAAATCATTCTTATTAATCTCATCGTCACCAATCTGCTTATAGTACTGCGAGGAGTAGAACGTGCGACGATAAGAGTTGAACGAAGGCTCATCGGGCAGGAAAATATACTTATCCTCATCCAACACATAATAGCAAGACAGACAGTGAGCAATCGTGCTTTGAAACAAATCATGATATACTCTCCAACGACGCAGATCCCAGTAGTGTTGATTCTCGAAGCACAGCTCGCGAACGCGCTCATCACGAATATACTGAAGATTCTCATCAACGTTATAGGAATAAGGATACTGCTCGGCATCCATCTCATTGACGTTTTGAGCATCAGCCTTATAGACATAAGGACGAGCGCCAGCACGAGCATGCAACTCGTTAATATGGGCAACAGCCTCCTGTTTCAGACTTTCATCGCCACGCAGCTGTCCAAGTTCATAAGCAGCCTCAGCCCAGTTACATAGCACTTCGCCATAACGGAACACTTTCCAGTTGGTAGAACTCTGATGCAGTTCCTTACCTCGACCGGTGGTGGTGCCTACATATTTACGCACACCAATACCCATGTAGTTCCACCCCTCATCGCCATGATTGGTAACCATACCATAACGACCATTTACACGGATGCCATTCAGCATATCGTTATCGCCACCAATAACACGGTTCTCGTTGGTGAAGTCGTTACTGCCGCCATAAGGACATCCATCAGCCTGCGTATGACTACCATAGGTCTTGAAAATACCTGCACGGAAATCCATCTTCTCGCCAGACACAGGTTCTGTCATACCTGAGAAGAAGAAGGTGGCACGAGCACGCCCTTCCATCTCATCAGTATCCCACAACTCAGAAGGGTCATTAAAGCGAATGGGCTTGCCATCTTCGTCGGCAATAGCCGGCATCTGAAACAGCTTTGCCGATTCCCAGCACCCCTGCAATGCGCAGCCTACACTCGATGACAAGCCTGTGCCCAAAGGCAATACCATAGCATCCCAACCATGGAACAAGCCTGTATTACGATTACCACCAGCCTCGAGTGTCGTTACATTGCCAAATCGTTTCATAAAGATATCCTCCTCAGTATCATTGACCATGGTTTCAACAAAAGCAGTCTCGCCATCACCAGCCAGATGGAGTTTAAAGCCTGCATCATGTAGGAACTTACAAGCATCATATGCATACTGATAGAACTCCTCGGCATGCTCTTGAGGGATAATCATCAAGCCCGCATTGACTGCAGGACCAGTGGTTCCTACCGTCCAACCGTAGTTGGCACTTGAAGCCGCATAGAGCATGACACGCGACATCAGAGCTGCTGCAGCATATGCTGTTCCACGGGTGGTTCGTTTCTTATCCGTACTGCCATGATTCATAGCATACTTCAAGTCGTTATAGATAAACTTGTAGGTATCATACTCTGTGCTACGAGCGACCTTCAATGTGTCAGGAGCAGCTTTGGGATCCTGTGGTGTATCAATCAAGGGCACACCACCAAAACGCTTAACCAAACCGAAATAGTAGAAGGCGCGAATAAAGTAACCTTCAGACATCAGCGCCTCATAATCGGACTCAGTATAGTTCTCTTTGTATTTAGGGAACTCTGTCAGGAAAGTGTTGATATAACGGATTTCTCCATAGGGCCAGTAATAGCCGGCATCCATGTTTTCTCCACGACCATTGCCTTCCAGACAGACTGATGAAGGACTGTTTTTCTGACCTTCCCAAGCATTACCTTCTTTCTTATACCCTTCGCCTTGATAGTAATTGAAATCCTCTATCGGTAAAGTATTATAAACACGTGCGAAATATTGCTGCACTCCCACCTCCGATTTAAAGAGCAGGTTCTCGGCCAAGATACCTTTAGGTTCCAAGTCCAAGTCGTTACAGGCGATCGTTAACGTGCTTATGAATGCTGTAAATATTAAATACTTAATCGTCTTCATATTCTTTTCTTTCTTTAATTAGAACTTAAGCGTAGCACCAACATTAAACGAGCGGTTCACAGGATAATTATAGAAAAGTATACTGCTCTCAGTACCATTATTAGCTCCACCCTGATGGCCAGGACGCTCTGGGTCCATATTCTTAATACCAGTTATTGTCAACAGGTTGTAGGCATTGACATAGACACGCAGGTCTTTCACACCAACTCTTCCTAACCATTTCTTTGGCAAAGAATAGCCCAGTTCCAAGGTCTTCAATCGAATGTAAGACGTATTCTGAATACCTGTTGTACCAATATTAAAGCTATGACTTGTTGCTGGATAATAGCCCGACATCCATTCTGTATGAGGATTCCAGGGGTCGTCAGTCAGTTTCTTGGTATGCCAGCGATCAAGATAGATATCAAGAGCAGCACCGCCATTGAACGGACAAACCTCAGTAAACACCTCATCGTACAGATTATAGATACCTGCCGAACCCTGCCAGTTCATAGAAAGGTCGATACCACGCCAGTCGGCTGACAAAGAGATGCCGTAGTTGAATACTGGCAGATTGAAGGTGGCAACAGGATGATTATCATTTCCATCAACGACACCATCGCCATTCCAGTCTTTATACCAATAATCGCCAGGAAGTGTGCCTGTGCCATAGTTGGTACCAATAGTTGAATGGTGCTGGATTTCCTCATAGTTACTGAAACGACCACCTTCTTCGATACTGAACCAAATATCCATGTTACGACCACTACGGTTTACATCGTACCAGTTACTCATTGAGTTACTACCCTGATTGTTGTTACGTTTATCCCAACGGTTCTTAGCTGCGGAGATCTGGCCCATGACCTGATAGCCCAACTCGCCAATGCGATTTCGATGATAGAGACTGATTTCCCAACCGAAAGTCATATCACTATTCATATTTTCCAACGGCAGATCAGCACCTACAGTACCGGGGATAGTACGGTTTGAGCGATCGAGAAGTCCGCTACGCTGACGCTTGAACACTTCGAACGTACCACCAAGGAGTCCGTTCCATAGTTCGAAATCAATACCTGCATTGTAAAGCTTTGACTTATACCATGTCAGATCAGGATTAGGGATAGCAGTAGGCGTGACACCTGTTGTCAGAGTTCCCTCAGTATAATACCAACCATAATCGTTATTCAGGTTGTATCCAACAACAGTTGGAGGATAAGTACCGGCAGCACCATCATCTCCCATCTCACCATACGACAAGCGGAATTTTAAGTTAGACAGGAATGGTATCAGCTTTTTAACGAAGCCTTCCTCACTGGCGCGCCAACCTACAAGCACAGAGGGGAAGAACCCCCAGCGTGCGCCATCAGCCCAGCGAGAAGAGGCATCCTCACGGAATGCCAACTCTGCCAGATACTTTCCCTGATAATCGTAATTCAGACGGCCCACCCAAGCCTTACGGGTGATATCGCCAATACCAGAGCTTGAGCCTGCCATACCATCTGTATCACCAGCAAAGAGGTACTCGGTCGATAATAGCATGTTACGCTGTGCAGAGAAATTGTCCCATGTGTTATACTGCTCTTCATAAAGTAGCAAGGCACTGATCTTGTGGTCACCATAGGTACGATCGTAATTCAGCGACAGCTGGAGATCAGTAGCATGACTGGGATCAGTCCAACGGCGCACATATGACTTACCAGAATTCTGAGGCAGAGAAACCAAGTTTCCTGGCTCATCTATGCCCTTGGCTGAATCGTTAAGACGATAAAGGTTATATTCCTTCTGGTAGTTATGGTTATCAGTGGTATAATAATCATAGCTATAGAATGCCTTGGCACTCAGACCTTTTACATACTTGAAGTCGTACTGTAACGTCAAGCCACCATTAAAATTATAACGACGCTCACGTCGGAAACCTGAGTAATCTGAATCAATTTCCGTAACAGGATTAGACTCTTCTGTAAAGTCAGGGTCCTTAGAAGGATAATCCGTGTTGCCGTTCAAATATGGTGAAGCAGTAGGACGATAGGTCCATGCTTTTTTATAAACGCTCCAAATATCCGTATAAGGCTGATTCTTCTCGTCCTTATAGCCACTGAGTGAAACTGTGGCTTTAAGACGATCAGTAATTCTTGCATCGACATTCGAACGGAAGTTCCAACGGTTATAATTCATCGAGTGACTCTTATAACTACCCATCTGTTTCATATAGCCGACATTGAAGAAATAGTCGATTTTCTGCGAGCTACCATTCAATGACACATTGTACTGTTCCTGAGGTGAAGTATTATCAAACATCTCCTTAGTCCAGTTGGTACCGGTGATACCATGCGAGGTATAGTAGAACATGTCCTTATACGATTTCAGGCCGTTACCTAAGCGTTGAGGATAGGTATTATTGCTGAGGGAATTGTTAACCTTCTCATTGTACAGCATGATATGTTCTGCAGCAGAGGCCGTTTCTGGAAGGTAGAGGAACGACTGCCAACCGTAGTTTGCAGAGAACGTAATATCAAACTTACCATTCTTTGCACCAGTTCCGTGCTTTGTAGTAACCAAAATCACGCCATTTGCAGCACGTACGCCATAGATAGCAGCCGATGCATCCTTCAGGACAGATACATTCTCAATCTCATTAGCATCCATACGTGAGAAATAGGACTGGTCGCGAGGAATGCCATCGACCACAATCAATGGCGTTCCCATACCGCGAATATCAATCTTACTATTAAATTCACCAGGCTGCGCACTGGATTGGGTGATTCGGATACCAGGTATCTTACCAGCGAGCATGTTAACCGTATTCTCGTTTTTGGTGACAGTCATTTCCTTGTTGTTAATGGAAGCGACGGCACCAGTAAGAGTAGCCTTTTTCTGTGTACCATAACCAACAACAACCACGTCGTCGAGCAAGTGGCTATCTTCTTGTAACATCACACTCAAGCTATTCTTTGAAGCGGTAACCTGCGCATCATGATAACCTACAAAAGAGATTTTAAGCTTTTCTTTGGGAGAAGCCAAAATACTGAATTGGCCATTCATGTCAGTGACGGTCGCCCTATTCGAACCATTCACACGTATGGTCGCGCCAATGACAGGTTCACCGTTAGCATCAGTCACAAGGCCCTTCACCTCACGTTGCTGTGCAAAACCTGACAATGCAGCAAGCATACACAATATGACAATAATATATCTTCTCATAAGCAATGGGAGATTAATGATTAACGCGAAGCTGGATCGACAACACCTTCAGCAGCACCACGACGATTAATGAAGAGGAATGCGATACCACCATCACCATCACCGATATAACGCTGACCATAAGCATATTCGAAGGCTGCACGGGCATGGATGCGGAGACCCCATCCAGGATATTGAGCGCCAGTGGTCATCACGCCAGCATCGTTGATATCAATACCAATCAGATCATGCCAGTCGCTATATGGAATCCAGTCCCAGCCACCAATAATCTCACCATTACAGTTACCACCAAACAGCTCTATCAGACCTGCTTCATCCTCTGGTTTTCCTGCGATATTCCGACGGTTAGAAGAAGTGACAGCAGTACCACCAAGATACCAGTAGACGCCCTTAGAATGCTTAGCATACTTCTGTCCCAAATCACCTAATGCCAAACGGGTTCCATCGTGGAAGATGATGTCGCCCTGCTCCTTCAGTTGAACAGAATAATTACCCCATTGTTCGTGCAGGAATGTCTGTGCACCGCCATGCTGCATGGGGACCTGACTATCGTCGCCATCGAATACGGCAGAGAAAGCCTTCTGGATATCCCAACTATTCACGCCTGGAGCCCAATAGCCAGAGCCGTCCTCCGGACAAATTTCCATATGCTCAGAAAGATTGTTGAAACCACCTTTGAAACTGATTTCCTTCAATGGATCATTGAAAATCCAATTAACCTTCATCTTGACCACGCCATCAACCAGAACATTTACCATAAAACCTTCAGGGAAGTCACAACCAGGACGACCAGCCAACGACCATGTGCCATTGGCTGCAAGACTACTCTTCAGAACATCATAGGCCTTACGTGCATTATCATTCATCTGCTTAGAGGCACTTGCAACCTCGAACGTTACACCTTCAGGCAATCCTGTAAAGAACTCCGCCATATTGAAATCATCCACCAGATCGGCAGGAATAGTAGCAGTCCAATACCAGGTATCCGTACCTGCGGTACTCTGTGTTACCTCGCTTTTCTGCGCATCAGAAACAGATGTGGCAAAGCCATAATCCTCAAGAGCCTCGGCTACAAAACTATTACTATTAACCTGAATACGGAAATAATTAGAGATGTAGGTCTTACCATTCTGTGTGATCACAATATTCACAGCATAAGACTTACCTTCCTCGGCAGCTGTTGCCTGAACAGGAATGGTTATCATGTCGCCACTAATACTGGCACCATCGATAACCTTGAACAAGTCGTTGCTACCACGTGTCTTCAGCTCATGTGCTTCCTGTATATCAATATAGGCACCATCAAGTGTAGCAAGCTTAGGACTCATCTGGAACATAATATAGATAGGCTGACCATCATACATTTCCATTCCATCCACATACTGTGGACTATAGATTAACTGGCAAGCCGCTGCAGCTTTAGGAATGACGTACTGAGTACCATTTACAGTAATAATAAAATTGTTCTCGTTTTCAATTACAGTTACCTCAGAACCACTCTTTGCCGGTGGTGTCGTAATCACCTTACCATCGCTCATAGTCAATGTCCAAGAACCATCAGCTGCCTGAGAAGCACTTACGACCGTAGCACCTACAGCCTCATTAAAGTAACCCTCGATAGCTGTAATACGTGTTTCGAGGTCATCATTGTCTTTACTACAGGATGAGAAACTTGTTCCTGTTAGCACCATTGCTCCAACGAGGAGCGCATTCAAAAACTTTTTTTTCATAATCGATTGCTTTGATTTAGTTAATGGATAAAAGTCGATTTCGCTGGCAAAGGTAGTTATTATGACCAAATGGTGTTCTTTTTAATGGTCGTTATAAATACACCACCCGCATCTGCCGAATACGTCAGAAGTACGTCAAAATACACAAACTACTGATTATCAAGCAAATGAGTTAATATAATCGATTAGATTCATATCGCGTTCAAGATTGAATTTTTTACGGATTCTATATCGCATTGTCTCAACTCCACGTACAGAAATGTTGAGTAACGGGGCTATTTCCTTCGTAGAAAGATTCATTTTCAGATAAGCACACATCAATCGTTCGCTTCCAGACAGGTCGGGATGCTTTTGAGAAAGTCGTTGCATAAAGTTATTGTTAACCAAATCAAACTGTTCTTCAAATCGCTTCAGTAACTCATCCCCTTCCATACTCGCTTCAATACTGTTATTGATCATCAACAACTCACGCTTACTTTCTGCCGTATTCGTCTTTGAGAGTTTCACAGCCACAGAACGAATACTCTCTTTTAAGGCAAAGAGTGTCTCATTCTTTCTGGCAACACTAATAATAAGATTAGCTATTTCCTGGTTTTTATGCTTCAATTCAAGATCTATCTTGTCTTTCTCCAACTGATCGATTTCTATCTTCATTTCCTTGGTTTTCTGTTCAACCGCCAAATTTTGCTTTTGCCATACGTAACGACGGGCGTATTGATATATAAATAATCCACCACAACAAAGCAGGAAGATATAGATGAGATTGGCTATCCATGTACGATACCAGGGAGATAAAATAGTAAAAGTAATACTATCAGGATCTGTAAAATGATTACCACTACATGCTCGGACCTCAAAAGTGTAGGTTCCTTCAAGAAGATTACTATATTCTTTTGACGTCGAAGTAGTAGGATCAGACCACTCACCATCATTCAGTCTATACTGATAAGTAACACCACCATCAACTTGTAATGCAACGGCACGAAAATCAAAACGGACAGAGTTGTTGTCAAAGCTGATAATCGGTGAAGACTTGATATGAGAGAAATTAGCACGATACACTACAGAATCCCTCGGTGCAGTCAGTAGCATCCGGTGAATCAACGTACGCACTGGCGGCACTTTCACATCAGGTTTATACAGGATGAAACCAGCACTACACGGAATTAAATTAATCTGCTTATCGAGTTTAATGATATTACCTGAAGCATCCCACATCTCATATAAATCAGAAGGAACATCTGATAAGGAATCTATCCAAACTTTTCTCACCGTTTTATGACTGATAACCTTCTGATATGAACTATCCAATTGATAGATTTCAGCAAGATTCAAATTCCGGTTATACACAGTAAGCTGTTGTCTCCCCGTTTGTCGGAAATAGCGACATGATTCACTTATTCCCTTTATCCGACCTAACGACCGCCATTGACCATTTATCTTCTCCAAAATACAGATACCACTATACAACCCCACAAACAGTCTGTTGTTTATTCCATCTTGGGCCACACACGACCATGCACCGATTACATCAGTTATTTTGCTTGCTTTTGTCCCATTAACACAAAAGATGCCTTTGTCATGTAGACAGAATAACTCATCATGATGACTATATAAGAACCAAGCAGGTCCACTGGGACTATCAATTCTATTCATATTAATGTTCTGACCTTCCAAAACATGGTCAAGAGGTGTCATAAATAGTCCACGATCAGTTCCAAGATACAAATTATCATGAAATACTTGTGCGCTATAGCCAATACCATACGACATGCCTTTGCCATAAAGATGAAAATAAGGCGCATTAAGAAGGATATAGTCAATACCGTAATCCATACCAGCCCACAAATTACCTGAAGCATCAAAACTTATTGAGAGTACGGTATTATTCTGCAATCCATGCATCTCATCATAATTTTTCACTTCACCCGTGGCAAGATTGATGATAACAACGCCATTATGTATCGTTCCCAATGCTACCAGATCACCATTAATAGCAGCACAACAGATGACACCTTCCTTCAGCAGACGGTCGGCAGCTGTTGGAAAAGGCGTAACCGAGCGACCATTATAGTAAAACATTCCATCATTAGAAGTGGTAACAATCATACCTTGTTTATACTTAAACATAGAGTTGATACGCATGTGATCCAGAACAGCTCCTCCAGTTATAGGCAGTAGACGCTCACCAGCCACCATCTTCACACCATGATCAGTAGCCACATAGATAACACCATCTACCAATATAGAGGCAAAAATCTTGTCTTTTGATTCAATCATGAAGGGTTCCTTATGGTGCATGATCAGGATATAATCATCACAACGCAGATAGAGGACACCGCTTAATTCATATATTTCCCAAACATTTCCGACCTCACGGAATTTCTTATCAACAGAATCTGATAAACAGTGATACTGCAGAACACCGTTTTGACCAACCTCAAAGAAACCGTATTCATTTTCTCCACCAACATACACACGATGCTGTTTAGGAAAAACTGCAACGCCTCTTACTTCTGAACGGTTATTGAGCATATGCCGCTCCCAGCTGACGCCATCAAACGTAAGTAATGCACGTTCATTGGCAAAAAAAGTCCAGTTTTCATAAGAAGCGATACGCCAAGTTGTATGGCCACTACCATAGTCTTCAATACCATAGTGACAAATAAATGGAACACCAGCAGAGGTTCCAACGCACAATAATGCAAAAAAACAGAAAAGAGTAATAGTACGTAGCATTTTAGTCGGTCATTTAATTTTCGGATGCAAATATACTACTTTATTTTGAATTCAGCACGTATTATATCAAAAAAAGCTGTTTGATATGTCCGAACATAAACGATACACTCCCCCGAAGCATCAATACGCACTACGGCACGACCATTGGCTGCCTGAATACGACTGGAACCGGTAACCGTTCCCTCGTTCTGATGAAGATATCCATCGCCAACAAGCGAGAATTCAATCCAATCCTTTGAATCCAGGCATGGCACACCATGGGCATCACAGATCTGAGCCGTCAGCAGCCCGTCAGCATAACTCAGTTTGACTTGTGCTGGTGTTCCCCATTTCTCGGTTTGATACGTGCAAATGATTTCGTCGGAAAGTTCGGCTGACACAGCACGGATATGATTGGTACCGGTTGCCAACGGCACATACCAATGGAAGCCCTGTGCAGGATAATCGCTGATTCGACGCTGTTTCTTACCATACGATTTGCCATTCACGAATAGTTCCACCTCTGGCTGATTGGAATAGACCAATATTTCTTTTGCCTCGCCCTCGTTACCCCAGCGGATTGGCCAAGAGTGGCCGTAGATATGAAGCATAGGGTTGGTCGACCAATACGACTGAAAAACAAAATAGCTCTCCTTGAGTGTACCATCGCGCTGGCAGACGCCCTTCTGATTGACATAAGGAATAGGATTATTAGGACGTAAAGGGGTGCAGAAATCCTTAAAGGTCCAGAAGGCTGAGCCCGTAAGACTATCCATCTGCGCCTGCTCTTTCAAGTGCCAATCGAACAGGCGTACGATATAGCTCTCTGACCAATCGCCATGGCGGTCGCCTGCCTCGATATCGAAGCCACCCTCGGCATGACGCCCAGCATGGCTATCACCTCCCCACTCAGCATGCAGGAAATGGGGGAAACGCTCGATGGCCGACTGCTCCATGGTACGGTAGTCGGCAAAACGTCGGGTGTACCAACCCGCCCAGATGGAAGGCGAATAAACATCAACGATATCCGCACAGAAATCACAACGGCGGATGGTGGTTTTGCGGCCCGGATCAAGTTGGTGGGCCAAGGTGTTCAGCGAGGTCATCAACTGCCTGATACCAACCGTATCGACCTTATCCGAGAAATCGCCAGGCCAGTCGTTCTCATTGCCCAATCCCCAAAGGATTATAGAGGGATGATGACGGTGCTGGGTAATCATATTGGTCAGCATGCGACGAGCCTGCGCCTGATAGCGTTCGCCACCCACGCCACCACGACACCAGGGGATTTCCTCCCACACCAGCAAACCCAACGAATCGCAAAGTTGTAATACGAGGTCGCGCTGCTGGTAATGCCCCAAACGGATAAAGTTGGCCCCCATATCCTTAATCTGTTGCATCTCGCGACGAATTTGCTCATCGGTCATGGCTGCTCCTACCCCAGCATGGTCTTCATGACGGTGCGTGCCATTGAGCAGCAAGCGCCGACCATTAAGATAGAACGGCCCGTGCTTCTTGAACTCGAATGAACGAAAGCCGAAACGCTTCTCAATCAGCTGCTCTCCATAGCGGATGCGAGCCGTATAGAGCTGGGGATGGTCCACATCCCAAAGCGCAGGATGCTTGATGACGATAGGCTTGTGGTTGTCGCCCTTGTAAACACACTTACCATTGGGAGAAAACAACTCCACCAGTAAAGGATACTGAGGAGAGATGGTGACCACGTTGTCACTGACATCGATACAGACATCATCGACGTACGTCTCAGGCATATATAGCAAATTGACAGGGCGGTAGAGTCCGCCATAGAGACAGAAGTCGGACAGATTGGATGGTATCATCTGTACATCACGACTATTATCACAACGAACCACCAATGGCAATGGGCCATTGCCAAACCGTGAGAGATCGACCGTCCAACAGTCGTAGCCGCCCACATGCGATCCGACCAGAACCGTATCAACATACACCTCTGTCTTCTGACCTGCGCCCTCAAATTCCAACAACGTATGACCATTGGGATATGGATTATCTACCTGTAGTGTAGTACGATACCAGCCTACCCCTTGATAGTATTTCACATCGGGATCGACTCCATCCTGCGCATTGTAGCAATGCGGCAGATTAACGGTTTTCCATGAATTCATCAAATCCTGACGAGAGAAATGCCAGTTATCATCTACACAGAGTTTAACCTGTGCAGTAGCTGTAGTAGCTACCACACAGGCGGACAATATGAATTGTAAAGTTTGCTTGTACATAACTATAGTTTCCTGATTTTGATTCCAGACAAACAATCGTGCACACCAAACGGTAGCAACAAATAGCCATCGGTATTATCGACAAAGTAACGGCGACGCACAGCGATACCACCGCCACGGGTATCCTGGCGCCCCAGCAGATAGGCACTCGAAGCTTGCGATTTACGGGTATCGACAGATAGGAGTTCAATCTCATAGCTCCCAATGGGCACATCGAAACGATAAGCCTGCATTCCCTCACGCATAGTCTGGTAGAGCGGTACATCGGGCGTCAGGAGTATCTCCTTCTGCGTTTGAATCGCCTTGCCACCGATATAGCCCCAACTACCCTCACGGTAAGGCTGGTCAGGCAGCCAAGTCAGTCCGGAGGCATCTGATTGGAAATAGCAGTTACTACCTACATTCACAGCAATCTCGTCCGACGGCTGACAATATTTCACCGTTGCCACATCCTCATGAGTTCCTGTACCTGCCCGCAAGGTGTTGACACCATCAAAGAATGAAACAACAAACACAGCCTGGCAGTTTACCACTTTTTTCCGACCTAACGACTGTCCATTATGTATCAGTTCTATCGTGGGCTGATTAGTATATACCTTGACAGGCATCTTGCGCTCAAACGAACAACGGTCGGGCCAATCACTAACGGC
The DNA here is from genome assembly GCF_000702825.1 of Prevotella sp. P6B1. Lineage (GTDB taxonomy): Bacteria > Bacteroidota > Bacteroidia > Bacteroidales > Bacteroidaceae > Prevotella. The sequence continues at coordinate 96,585 of NZ_JNKF01000017.1, read as the reverse complement.
GATATGTACCACAGGGCGTTGAACCCAGTTGGCTTGGAAATAATAATACACATCCTTAGGCTGTCGAGCGTTAGTAACCACCCCCTTGTTGTTGATTCGTGGCATCGACTCATCGCGGTTGGCCGAGGCGAAGTCGATAAAATTCCAATATGCCGCCCCACACACATAGGGTGTCTGTTCGATGACCGGCAGATAATGTTCAACATAGCGCTGTTGATACGACATCGAAAAATCGAAAGCCACCGAATTTGTTGGGTTATGTAAACGCAGGTCGCTACCAGCCCCATACTCGCTGACGATAATGGGATGGGAAGGCTGCTGGCGATATTGGCGTTCGAGGAATCGCTCGAAATCAGTCATATCCGAACCATACCATCCCTGATAGAGGTTCCAGCCTACAACCTGAGGAATATCGCTCAACCCCACCTTATTATAATCATTGCTACCATGAAAAGCCATCACGCTGAAACGGGTACTATCTTCTTCGTGCACAACCTGCTCCAACCTTCGAGCCAGCGCGAGTGTTCGTTGGATGGCAGCATCGAGTTGCACACCTTGATAACGGCGTTGTGTCTGAAGCAGAATCTCATTCATGTATCCCCAGAGGATAATAGATGTATGACTCTTATGTTGACGAATCATCTCGCGCAACTGGCGCACGCAGTTTGCAGCAAAAGTCTCACCCTCAGGCACAACATCCACCACGGGGATTTCTTCCCACACCAACATACCCTCGCGATCGCACAATTCGAGCAAGGCATCATCCTGTGGATAATGTGCCAAGCGCACGAAGTTCACCCCCATCTCCTTCATCAGTCGGAAGTCACGGCGATGCTGGTCGTCATCGAGTGCGATGCCATACGGTTTCTGGTCTTGATGGATACACACTCCATGCAGTTTATAAGGTTTGCCATTCAGCAGAAATCCCTTCTCTGCATCGAATGCATACGAACGGACACCCACTGAGCGCTGCTGGCGATCGTATTCCGTCTTACCGTTCTTACTCTGCAGTAGCGTGACAACCTTATATAGATATGGTGATTCGGGCGACCAGAGATGCGGTTGTTTGGGTAAAGGCAGAACCTGACGTGTGGTAGCACTAGCACGACAATGAGCCTGAGCTATGACATGCCCTTCGGCATCCTGCAACACACTAACCACCTGGCAGCCATCGGGGGCAGAAACTTTACAATCAACAGTGACCTGATGAAGATTGGCTGTGACATTCACTCCATCAACCACATCAAAATGCTGTGGTGTCTTCTCTATCAGCCATACATCGCGATAGATACCACCCATGAAAGTAAAGTCGGCCGAAACAGGCGTTATCGTCTCATCAGCATTCGACACTTTTACTTGCAAGGTATTACTTCCTTCTCGTAAATATGGGGTTAGGTTAAATGCAAAAGCGGTATAGCCACCAACATGCTGGCCAATGGCCTGCCCGTTAACCAACACATCAGCACGTTTGAAGGCAGCATCGAACTTCAGCCACGTCTGACGACCAGCCGGGTGCCACACGAAGGAGCGCTCATAAGTAAAACATCCCTGACGATAATCCTTCACTGTATAAGCATCGGTATTCCAGGTATGCGGTAGCTTTATCCTCTGTCCTTCAAACGTCCAACCATCATTGATGGTCTGAGTCAGATGCCCCTCACCCATCACAGGCTGTGCATCTGACCGACCAATCAATGAAACAAATAATAATAACAAATATAACCTAACTAACATAACTACATTCTTTTTGAGCGATGCAATGCCTCCAGATAATAATAGTCGGCATAGTTGATAGGCACATCGATCTCATCTTTGGCAGGATAGTTGCCTGTTGAATGGAGGAGTAGAAAGCCTTGCATGGTACCAGGTTGAGGCTGATATCCTGATTCCAAAGACAAGATGATATGATTGGCAATACGTCGATATTCCTTGGCCAATGCAGCATCAGAATAAGTAGCCAACTCATACAAGCCTGAAGCGAATACAGCGGCTGCCGAGGCATCACGAGGTGCATTGGGAATCTGAGGATCACGCATATCCCAGTAGGGTATCATATCCTGAGGCATATCTTTCTGCGAGAAAAAGAACTTGGCAATCTTCTGAGCCTGACGCAAATAAGCCTCATCGTGGGTATAGCGATAGCACATGGTAAAGCCATACAAGCCCCAAGCCTGACCACGGCTCCAGACAGACTCATCAAACAATCCCTGATGAGTGATACGTTTGATGACCTTGCCATCCTCTGGATTGTAATCCACCACATGATACGACGAGCCATCCTCACGGAAATGATGGGCCATCGTGATATTGGCATGACTCACAGCCATCTGAAAATAGCGCTTGTCGTTAGTCAGTCTGGAAGCCTCGAATAAGAGCTCGAGATTTATCATATTGTCGATAATAACCGCATACTGCCAACGATCGGGGGTACCCCAGCTCCAGCTACGGATACAACCAACCTTCTCGTTGAAACGAGTGGCAAGCGTCTTAGCCGACTGAATGATAACATCACGATAGGACTGCTCACCCGTGAGTCGATAAGCCTGACCAAACGAGTTATACATCATAAAACCAAGGTCATGGGTACCTTTATGGTGTTTTACCTCCTCTATCTTCCAGGTGTTCGACACAGCCTTCTCGCGCCAGAACGGATCGTGCGAGTACTCATACATCTGCCAAAGAGAACCTGGAAAGAAACCTGAGCACCAGTCGTACATACCCACCAAACGTAATGAACCGTCTTTCTCAACACAGCGAGGCATGAACTTCGACTTGTCCTTTTTCTCTTTTCTGGCCTGTTCCGTATTCTTCAACAGGAATCGCAACTGGGTATCGGCGGCCGCAAAGGCATGGTCAGCCTTATCGGGCTGGTAATACAACAGAAAGAAACGATCAGAGAAACGCTTTATCATATGCTGTTGGGCCAATTGCAGATAATCAGTACGCTGCGGATGCAGCAACCAGAGTCGATAGAGATCCTGCGCAAACAGATTCTGTTTGTAATCCCACTCTCCTATCTGCTGATAGGGCCACTGCTCAACCTGCTTTCCTAAATACTTAGCAAGGAAATCAGCCGCTTTCTCCAACAAGGGGAGCGCCTCGGGCTGCAACTCGAAGGAAACAGAACGGGCAATCTGGAACACGTCGATGATATGACTCAGATTATACTGCGAATAACCAAACGCCAGTGTACGTCGGAGTTCACGAGGCTGTCGACCGTCGCTGTTGATCTGTGGCTCCATCCGTTTTGTGTAAAACTCACCCAGATATTGATTCATCACCTTTTGGTTGCCCACATATTTGGCATAGGCAATTACCTGCACATCATGAGCCGTAGAGTGGTTGTTCAGCTGCTGACCTTCCTCAATGCCTTGTTCACTGGTCAGAATCCAATTCAGAAACTGCGAGAACCATTGTTTCAGCACCTTGGAATCCTTGGAAGTCATCGATTTAGAGTGTTCCAGCAGTTGTACGGCATCAAGCATCTCGACCAATGAATAGCCATCGATGACACCATAGCAACGTCCTCTCCCATCGAACTTGCCAGGAATAGTCTGGGCATAGTTCAGATTGGGATTCATACGTGTGGACTTATTAAGGAACCACACGCGAAGCTGTTCAACAGCCTTCTGTGCATAGCGTTCATCGTTGCTGAAGAACCAAGCCAACGAAAGCGTGGTAACACGTCCTGCCATCTCTGCCAGTTTGGGACGATCGTATCTCTCCAGTTCTGGATTCGATACACCATCACGTGCCACATAAGGCAGACCATCAGGCTGATTGGGGTCAGGCCAGTAGTAGCGCGACAAACTGAGGTAATCATGCTTATCGCCACTGGCTGCTGCTTTTTCTTTCATCATCACCGATACTGGTTCAGCCTGTAGTTGTCTGTCAGCCTCCTTAATCAGCTGGTGATAAGCCGTAGCATAGGCCGGCTGTTCCAGGCAGGATTTTACTTGGGTCAGGTGCGCGCCGTCCCAAATGGACTGCGCACCTGCCTGCATAACTAACAAAACCAACTGTATGAATACAACTAACCTAAACTTCTTCATATCATGAAATTACTTAATCGAAACTTTTACTTTGTAGTTCTGTGTAAAGCAATGCACTTCATACAGACTGTTGATATTGTTGGGCGTGTAAATGACGCCATCTGCCGAACCGTTCGATATTTTCACTTTACCATCAACATCCACATCCTTGGGATCGAAGGTGGTTACGTTGACATCGCCAGTTGTGCCATTCAGAGCCTTGAAATAGATACTCTGTACACGATGGTTATCAGTTTCATCGGGGCCAGTGAGTTGCCATTTCATCGTGAATGCGCCATTGGCATCTGGTTGCAGCGGATTACCATTAGCATCGACAATCTGGAAATCGGTGCCCAGTGCCAAATTGGTATCCACATAATAGTAAGCCTCTGCGTCGAAAGTACGCGAGCCAGCACACCAGAACTGTACAGGAATATCAATTGTCTGCCCCTGATTAACGGTATAGGCAACCTTATTGTCTAATTTACCCCAATCCTGGAATCCGAAATAGAATACATTCTCTGTTTCGGGGTTGTCGTTACCCCACGCATCGTCGCCACAGCTTGAGAGCGACATGCCAACGATCATCATGCAAGCGGCACATGCGATCTGATATAATATCTTTTTCATAAATACGTTCTTATTAGTTTGTTTGATTGTTTACCATCCTGGATTCTGAACAACATTGCCATCAGATGTAGCAATCTCGTAGGTTGGGATGGGATAATAATAGTCCTTATTAGGATTAAAAGAGCGGGCGCCAGCCTCCTCAATCACATAGATATCGGCTTGGTCGCAAACCTTCTGGCCCTTGTACATACCACCCTCGGTAGTCAGGCGACTCTGCAAATCCTCGCGCTGGGCATTGGTATCGTCCTCATTGTATTTCAAACCAAGCATAGTGACAGGCAGTACCTGCTCAGCTATCTTCCAACGAATGATGTCGTTGTAACGCAAGCCCTCGTCGATAAACTCCACTAAACGCTCACGACGAATCTCATCAAGAATATTCAGGCCGTTCTGCTGAGCAAAGCTATTGGTCAACTTTGCCTCAAATCCACTACGGGCGCGAACGGCATTCACTGTCATGTTCAACTGTTCATCGGTAATGCTACCATTCAGTTCATAGAGAGCTTCTGCGTATGAGAGCAGAACCTCAGCATAGCGGATTACCATCTTATCAACAGTCTCCTTGCTATTAGTAGTCCATTCGTCGATCATGAAGCCCTTCTTGATACCATAGCCATTGCCATGCTGGTTGCTAAAAGGCATGTAGCCCCCCTTATAAGCCTCTTCGTTCTTATGATAGATGGTCATAGCCAGACGAGGATCGCGGTTCTCAAAGATATCGTCGTAATGCGTTTCAGGAATCATAGCCAGTGTACTCTTCTCACGAGGTAGACCATCGGTATAGAGATACTGGTCGATAGCTTGACGAGTCACGCTGACACCATTCTCCAACTGGCGAGAGTTACCATGCGAAATGGTAGCACCTGCACCATTAGGACCATACACCTTCACAAACACGTTTTCCTTGTTCTGACGCCCCTCACCATCGAAGTAGAACAGTTTCTGATAGTCGGGATACAAGGCATGCTTTCCGCTGTTGATGAGACGTTCTGCCGCATCGACAGCTATTTGGAGGTGTGTCTTTGGGTCGCTGGACAGACTGTGATACTTTGAGAAGGTTCCCTCATAGAGTCCGATACGCATCATCAGCGCACGAGCAGCAGACTTGGATACACGTCCCCAGTCGGACTCGCTGCTTACAGCATCAATCTCTGGCAACCACTCTTCAGCAAAACGCAGATCCTTATAACACTGCTGGACGACCTCTTCTCTTGGGGTGCGTGCCATTTTGATATCCGGATCGCTGGTAGAGTCGAAAGCCTTCAGAATCAAGGGCACGTCGCCATATTTCTTCACCAAATCGAAGAAGTGGAAAGCACGAAAGAAATAAGCTTCGGCCGTCCAGCGATTCTTCTGGGCATCAGTCAATGGAGCCACACTACCCTTAGCTATGATATTATTACATACACCTATTCTATTATAAGGGTTTGTCCAGTCGCTCGATGTTGAGGGCAGACTCCAGTTACCACTCGATGTACCATTGGCTGATGTACCGATGATATCGTCGGCACGACGGTCGTGGTCGAAACCAGGCAGGTCGACATACAATTTATTGCAAGCGCCACGCAGGTCTGTCTCACTCTGCCAGAATGTATTATCAGCCAGTGTGGTCTCAGGCAGACGATCGAGTTCACACCCCGTCAGCAGCATCATACAACAGACAGCACCTGCTACATATATGGATTTGAGGATTATCTTTTTCATAACTCTTTCTTATTTCATTATTCAATATTCGTTATTCATTATAAAGTTATATTCACACCGAAAGCCCATGTTCGGAAGAAAGGATAGTAGTTACGTCCAACATTATTGCCCGACTCAGGATCGAACACCTTCAGGATGTCAGACTTCTCCCAGACATCGCTACCGCTGATGTAAACACGCAGTTTCTGGATGTAACGCTTTGAGACAGGAATGGTATAGCCAAGCGTAACATTCTTCAGACGCAGATAAGCTGCGTTCTGCACCCATTTGTCTGATGGCTGGAAGTTGAACATATCGCCATTGTAATTGTAAAGACGTGGCCAGAAGGCATCTGGGTTATCTTCGGTCCAGTAGTCGCGATGGATAGTCCAAGGCATCTGATGGGTGCGGCCGAAGGGGGCGATAGCTTCTGTATCTATAAGTAGTTTGCGTTTTCCAACACCCTGAAACATCATCGCGAAATCGAAGCCTTTCCACTGAGCAGAGAGGTTCAGACCATAGAGATAACGTCCATTGGCATCACCCAGATAAACCAAATCGCCGTGGTTTTCCTTTGTTCCATCGCCGGCACCTACCTGATGACCTATGTTTCCATCCTTATCTGGCTGAGTGAGGTAGCGTACATCGCCACCGCCCACCTTTCCATCGCTGAACGACTTGTAGCCTGGATGTTCTTCCTTATACTGCTTATATTCTTCAAGACTGCTCCAATAGCCATCGGTCTTATACCCCCAGATGGTATTCAAGGCATAGCCCTCGAGCAAGCCAACTGTTCCTGCAGAAATCACATCGGCACCATCATACTCCATCAGCTTGTTCTGGGCATCAGAGATATTGAAGGCCACCTGATATCTGAAGTCGCCGATTCGGTCGTTCCATTTCACTTCGAACTCCCACCCCCAAGTCTTCAGCTTACCAACATTCACATTAGGGATACCAATACCGATGGTATGAGGTAACTGGAGTTTAGACAACATGTCGTTATTGTACTTCCAATAGTAGTCGAACGAGGCATTCAGTCGACCATTTAACAGACCGAGGTCAACACCCACATTCGTTGTCTCGATGGTCTCCCAGGTTTTATCCTTTGAAGCCAACTGACTCTGATAGTACGACTTCTCGCCCATATAGACCGTGCTCTGTGAGATGGTTGGGATATAATCATAGAGACCTAAGATAGCACCATTACCCAACTGACCCCATGAAGCACGCAATTTCAGATTGCTAACCCAATCGAGCTTGAACCACGTCTCCTGGCTGACACGCCAAGCAGCTGATACAGATGGGAAGGCCTTCCAACGCTTCTCTGGAGCCAGACGTGAAGAGCCGTCGTAACGGATGTTGGCCTCAAGCAGATAGCGATCGGCATAGTTGTAATTCAGACGACCGAAATACGACATCATCGACCAAGGGGCGATGTTATCACTCAGAGAGGTATTGGTAGCCTCAGCTGAATCATAGTAGTTGAACGAATAGAAATCGTTAGAGTTCATATTCTTGGCAGTAGCCGAGAACTCATCTTTGCGATAGTTTTCATAGGAAGTTCCAGCCAACAATTTGATGTTGTGTTTCTTCACGTCGAACTCATAATTTACGGTAGCCTCGAACAGATCATGATAATCATTGTTCTTGATACGATAGAGCTGATTCGGATCGTTGTACGACTGACGCTTATTATTACCAGTCATGCCATACCAAACAAGATAGTGACGCTCTGTGCGACCGGTATAGTAACCAGCCCGGCGACTGGCATTAAGATTAATACGCAGCCCTTTTACCAGATTCTTAATAGTCAGGTCGCCCTTGCCGATAAAGCTCTCATAAAGAGTCTCAGCCTGTCCACCCTCTTTCATCAGTTGGATGGCATTGAACTGCAGGTCGCCATTATAAGGATTCACATCGTAGTTCACGTCCTCAGTAGGATTGTACAATAACTGACGAGCACGAGATCCATAGAGATTGTTCAGAATAGCACCTGCACCAGCCGATGGTGCATTGTTCTTCTTTGACTGATACTGCATGTTTACGCCGACTGCGATATACTTATTAAGTTCGGCATTCACTTTCGCATGCAGATTCACGCGTGTATTGTCGTTCTTACCATACTTCAGCATACCATTCTTATAGAAATAGTTGCCAGAAATAAGGTAGTTGATACTCTTGGAACCACCTGATACAGAAATGCTATGATTGGTTTGGTCAGAATGGTTGCGTGTACCCTCGTCGACCCAATTGGTAGCCGAGAACTGATCCCAACGACCATTGGAGTTATTAGGACGATAGTTGAAGTTGCGGTTACCAACCCAACTTGACTGCTCCGGGTTCCATTCTGGTTTACCTCCCTGATTCTGACGACCAATATTAATCCACTCCTGCTCCTCCCAGGCCGGCAAACGTTCTGGCATATTGCCAGGCAGGTTGGTAGCATAGTAACCGCTATAGCTGATTTTGGGTTTACCCTCGCCACCATTCTTTGTGGTCACCAGCACAACTCCGGCAGCAGCACGAGCACCATAGATAGCACAAGCTGCAGCATCCTTCAGTACAGAAATACTCTCGATATCATCGGCATTGAGCAACGATAAATCGCCTTCTACACCATCAATCAACACAAGTGTTGAGGTAGAGTTGACCGAAGAAAAACCACGGATACGCATACCGCTGGTCTCGCTGCCTGGCTCACCACTGCTACGCAGTACTGCAACACCAGGCAGTTCACCCTGCATTGCATCGAGCACATTACTCGATGGCTTAGCAGCCAGTTTTTCACCATCCACAGCCGATACTGCACCTGAAAGGTTTACCTTCTTCTGTGTGCCGTAACCCACAACAACCACTTCTGTCAAGGTTTTGTCGTCTTCAGTCATCAGAATAGTACCCTGTGCCTTGGCTACGGGCAACGACAAGCTCTTGTAACCAATAAATGTAAGCTGAATGGTAGCTCCATTCTTGACGCTTGTGAGAGAGAACTGACCATCAAAATCGGTCACAGTACCATTCGAGGTACCTTTTTCAAGTACACTGACGCCAATCATAGGTTCACGCGTGCTGGCGTCGAGCACGGTTCCCTTAATGGTTTGGTTACCTTGTGCCCAGACACTGGCTCCCATCAGTAACCACATGCAGCAGCTTAGTACCAGCTGCATGCCTCTTGTTGACAATGTTTGTTTTCTCATATAAACAGGTATATTAGTTTGAAAATAAAAATTGATGCCGCAAAAGTAAGTCAAATCTTCATGCATTACAAACTTTCTGCCACATCACGATTACTACAAACAACATTTATCACTACATCAATGATTTCTCATCAAAACGCTATCTCGTTAATAGTCAGCGTGTTCTATTATATAACCATTACATCAAAGTTTCAAAAGAAATATCTCATTATTGTTGCACGATTCGGATATATTGCTTATCTTTGCCGAAAAATAGAATAGGTATGAGGAAATGGCTGTTAACACTAATGACTGTTGCAACACTGCAGACAATGGCCCAGACGCCTTGGCAAAGAGCAGTGGTGAACCATTCGCGTCAGTCGTACCATTCTGGTAACCAGAACTGGCAGATTGCGCAGAGCATGGAAGGGTGGATGTATTTTGCCAACAACAACGGACTATTGGAATATGATGGTGCCAACTGGAACACCTATCCACTGCCTGGCAACACCAAGGTAAGATCGGTATTATCAGTGGGCGACACCATCTATGTGGGTGCCTTAGGCCAATTCGGATGTTTTGTCAGAAACAGCAAAGGCAAGTTGATTTACCACGACCTGTCAGGGCAGATAGGTCAGAAGGAGCAGGTAAACGTCTGGCACATACACCGCATCGGTAACGATATCTACTTCCAGACCGACGGCACTTTCTACATCAATGATTACCAGACACGCCTGCCCAGCCACCCTGGCGTACACTATTCGACGGTAGTCTACAACAAGTTGTATCTCACCTCATCAAAATCAGTTTCAGTGCTGGTAGGGCAACAGTTTGTGCCACTTAGCGGTATCGATATCCGCGAAACCTCAGACATCGTAGCTATCCTGCCTTGGCAACAACAACTGCTGATGGTAACCAGTCAGAAAGGTCTGTACCTCTATGGCAACAACCGCTTGCAACCATTTACGCTCGAAGGATGCAGGATTCCTGAGGGATTACAGTTATCGTGCGCAGCACTCTCCGGATCGACCTTGGCATTAGGGACCCTGCGCGATGGTGTAATACTTCTGGATCTGGCTAACCGTACCGTCGACAGAATCTCTACTAACAACGGTCTGCAGAACAAGACAGTGCTCTCTGCCTCCTTTGATGCCGACCAGAATCTGTGGTTAGCACTCGACAACGGCCTTGACTGTATACAACTCCAATCACCATTACGATTCCTTAATAGCCGACAGTCACCCATCGGCAGCGGCAACTGCAGTGTAACCTATCAAGGCAAACTTTACTTTGGCACCAACCAAGGATTATATGTGATGGCCAATCAGCAAATCAGCTTTATTGAGGGTACAGGCAGTCAGGTGCTCTGTCTCGACACCATCGGCGGTCAACTATTCTGTGGCGGTCGACAGTTCTTCCTGAACATCAACGGCGACCGCATCACCCGCTACGCCAATCGTGGCGTGTGGGGTGTACGACGGTTGGGAAACCATCCTGATGTACTGCTGACAGGCTCTTATTGGGGATTACGCCTGATGCGTCAGACACCACAAGGTTGGACGATGGCAGAAGAGGTGAAGGGAGCCGACATATCAGCCAAGACCTTCTATATAGAAGATGTGACAGATGCTGTCTGGGTGGCAAACAAGGAGAAAGGCCTCTACCGCCTAACCCTCTCTGACAATCTGCAGAGCGTCAGGACCAAGAAATGCTATAACTCAGCAGATCTGCCTAAGGGCGATAATGTACATATCGCTAAGATTGATGGTGAAATGGTTATCGCCAGTCGCCAGGGCTTATTCCGCTATGACGCAGCACACGACCAGTTAGTACGTCATATCGCACTCGAGAAACGCCTGAGCGGTACAGCAGCCTATACCTATATCTATCAGTCGCCCGATGACCAGATCTGGTATGCCACCGATGGTGCCATGCACGTGAGCGACGGCAAGTTACATCGCAGCTATCTGAACGACTGTCTGATGGCCGATTTCGAGAGTGTCAGTTTCACCAACCACCACCAAGCCGTAATAGGTACAGAAGATGGTTTTGCGTTGCTTGAGAACCAGCAACCACAGGATACGGCCCGTATCATCCAACCATACATACGTCGCATCGTCATTGGCAACGGCACCGACACACTCTACTACAAAGCAGCGAGTCCGCAGATTAAGTGGGCCAACAATTCGATACGTTTCGAATACAGTGCCAACAGCTACGATCCTACGCAGACCGTGCGATTCAGCTATTGGCTCGAAGGCTCTGGCGAACGCAATTGGAGCCCCTTTACCCGTTTACATATCAAGGAGTACACTAATCTGCCCGAGGGACATTACGTGTTCCATGTAAAGGTTGTCACCTCCGATGGCAGTGAGGGCGGCATAACCAGTTTCGAATTCACTGTTCTGCCGCCATGGTATCGTTCGTGGTGGGCCTACACCTTATATATAATAGGTATCCTGGCAGCACTCTACGTCATGTACCTGCGTATTGTACAGAGCAGCCAGCGACTGATCCGCGAGAAAGACGAGAAAATCGAGAATCTTGAGGAGGAAAAACTGGAGATAGAACTGAGAGCACGACAAGATGAACTGGTGCGTTCGCGTATGAACGTGGTCCGTAAGAACGAGATGCTACAGGAAATCAAAAAGACCGCCGTAAGCATCAATAACGGACTGAACGAGGAAAATCTTCCAGCCATCAAGCGCCGCGTAGTACGATTGATTGGTCAGATTGATACCAACATCGAACACGATGAAGACCTGGAAGCCTTCCGCAGCGAGTTCGACAGTGTACATCACAACTTCCTCAAAACCCTTGGCGAACGCTTTCCACAGCTATCGCATAAGGAAAAGATGCTCTGTGCTTACCTGCGCATGAATCTGATGTCGAAGGAGATTGCCCCACTACTCAACATCTCCATCCGTGGTGTAGAAATCGCCCGCTACCGTATCCGCCAAAAGCTTGGTCTCGAACAAAAAGAAAGTCTCACTGATTTCCTCCAATCACTATAAATGCAGCGAAGCGGATTGTCCTGAGTTAAGGAATTCATGAATTAAATAAGATTTCGTCATACGCATAGTATCTATGATAGAAAATAGATGTACCTTTGCAGCATGTTTGAAGTGATGATGACATTGTTTGCCATTGTGATCGTAGGTTACGGAGCTGGCAAATTAGGTTACTTAGGAGGCGACTTCGATAGGCAATTGTCGAGGTTGGTGATTAATATGACTTGTCCGGCGCTCATTCTATCGTCGGCGATGACAGGCGAACTGCCTGATCGCGAGTATATTCTCCCATTGCTCTTGATTAGCGTGATTACATACGCTGTTCTGACGGGCGTGGCTTTTCTATTGCCACGTTACCTCACAAAGAAGAAGGACGACGAAGGCGCCATTGGCTTTGCCCTGATGTTTGGCAACGTAGGATTCATGGGCTACCCTGTGGTAGCCTCCATATTTGGTCATGAGGCCGTGTTCTATGCTGCTGTGCTGAATGTAGTGAACACCTTTGCCGTGTTTACGGTAGGTACAATCCTCATTACTGGTAAAAGCGACGTGGAACAAAAGCGATTTGAGAAAAAGGTGCTCTACTCTACCCCGATGTTAGCCTGTTATCTGACCATGCTGATTGTGGCGTTACGCATTGACAACATCCCTGAGGCCATCAGTGCTCCACTCACAATGATTGGCAACATCACCGTTCCTGCAGCCTTATTGATTATCGGCTCATCGATGTCAAACCTGTCGCTACGCTCATTATTAGGTAACACTACCGTCTATACGACCACACTCTTCCGACTGGCTATCCTGCCCATCGGCATCTATTATCTGTGCAAGGCTTTAGGGTTCGACGATTTCGTAGTCAACATCAATACAGTCGTCATTGCCATGCCCGTAGCCACCTATGGCACCATCCTCTGCCTGAAATACGACAAAGACACGACCACCATCACAGGTGTGACCTTTATCACAACGCTCGTTTCGATGGTTTCCATCCCACTAATGGTCTTATTCTTCCTATAAGCAGATAGACACAGCCTATCAGCACATAAATGAGCACCACCTGAAGCGTATTGGGGTGCAATCCCTCGACGCTCGCCCCCGGCCAGGAGGCTATTGCCTGCAAAACGGTATTCAACCATTGCACCACATATAATAACAGATATGCTACCGATGGAAACGCCAGTACCACCAATACCAGCCACAGAATAACAAAAGCCGCAGGAATGACAATAAAGTTGGTAAGCAGGAAATAGGTAGAGAAACGTCCGAAATAGTAGGCCACCAGTGGTGCCACCGCAAGTTGGGCAGAACAGGATACAGCCACCATCCCCCACATCCACTTCAACCAGCGATGCGACATCAGGAATTCGCTCGGGAATACACTCTCGAACAATGGCACGAACATCAAGATGGCCCATACCGCCATGAACGACAGTTGGAAACTCACATCAAACAGCCACGCAGGATTCCACATCAGCAGGATAATGGCCGTAAAGGCCAAGGCATTGACAGACATTCTGTTGCGATGACCGATAGAGAGCAATCCGTAAACGCTCAGCATGATGGCAGAACGCATGGCGCTAATAGGCATACCAACGAGAAACACAAATATCCATACAGCCAGCAAAAGGCATAACTGCGATACTGCCGGCCAGCGCCGACGAGGTAGAAACAGCGAGAACAGCATATAGACAATGCCCAGATGAAGGCCACTGAGCGCCAACACATGCGAAGCACCACTCACGGAATACGTTTCCTTCAAATCACGCGTCAATGCCGACTTATCGCCTAACGACATCGCCGCCACCACCGCATAGGTGTCACCATCGACGCCACCAGCCGACAAGCGCTCTAACAACACACTGCGCTGATGGATGAAATAAGTCTGACAACGTTCCAACTGCGAATCAGTCAAGGTCTCTGCTGGAGCCGACAAGTGGCGTTGCATCAGCCACATACCTAACAGTAAGCAGCACACCACGATGGCCCCCGACTGCCAATACTCAAACCTTCGCAACAGCAGCGCTATCACCACCATACCAGCCAGTACAGGGAGTATGAGTATGGGAAACGCCACATAAGTAGCAATGATGATACCTATGATCATACTCATCGCCACCAGCACCAATGGACACTTCACAAATATTCCGTTTCGCATACCAATTGACAAAAGTATAACTTATTTTCTTATTCTAAGAAAAAAACAAAATTAATTTGGCTTTTTGCTAACTAAATAGTAACTTTGCAGCCGCAAACATATAAAAATGTAAGAAATGGAAATGGTAGATATACCCCTGTGGGCGTGGATATTGTTCTACATCATGGTATTCGTGATGTTGTTCATCGACCTGAAATCTTTCGGCAAGAAAGGCCAGCACGAAGTGAGCGTATCCGAAGCCCTGAAAATGACAGCCGTGTGGATAGGTGTTTCGCTGGTGTTCTGTGGCGGCATCTATTTGTTCTATCCTGCCGCTCCGCAAGAGAAGGCGATGGAGTTCTTAGCAGGCTATCTGATAGAGAAATCGCTCTCGATGGATAATCTGTTTGTATTCCTGATGCTTTTCTCATTCTTCGGTGTTGAGCGCAAATACCAGCACGAGGTGCTGTTCTGGGGTATCTTTGGTGCCTTGGTGCTGCGCAGCGTCTTCATCTTTGCCGGCACAGCTATGATTGCCCAGTTTGAATGGATACTCGGTCTGTTTGGTATCTTCCTGATTTACACAGGTATCAAAATGTTCAGCCATAACGACGACGAACAGGTTGACCCTTCGAACAACATCTTCGTGAAGTTGTTTAAAAAATTCTTCCCTGTCACAGACCGGATGCACAAAGACAAGTTCTTCATTATCGAGAACGGCAAACGACTGGCAACCCCACTGTTTATCGCCCTTCTGGTGATTGAGACCACAGACGTAGCCTTTGCCGTCGATTCCATCCCCGCAGTATTCTCCGTGAGCCGCGATCCCTTTATCGTACTCACTTCGAATATCTTCGCCATCCTCGGCTTGCGTGCCCTTTACTTCGCCCTGGCTGCAGTAGCCAAGTATTTCACCTATCTGAAATATGGACTGGGCATCATCCTGAGCTTTGTAGGCGTGAAGATGCTCCTGGCCATGAACGAATACGTCAATGCAGCAGGCGAGATGGTTGGGCTGAACATCAACATACCACATTGGGAGATCCCAACGACCTGGTCATTGGCTGTCATTTTCGGCGTGCTGGTCATGTCAATGTTACTATCTGTATGGATATCGAAAACTAAAACTAAGTAAACATGGATTTCAGAAACTACACCAACGATGCTGTAGAACTGCTGAAGGAGCTGATTGCCATTCCCTCGGTAAGTAGAAACGAGACCAAGGCAGCCGATAAGATGGCTGACTATCTGAGGCTGTGGAACCTGCCATTTGGACGTGAAGGTAACAATCTGTGGGTAGGCTGTCCTGATTGGGACAACAATCGCCCCACCGTGATGCTGAACGCCCATATCGATACCGTAAAACCTGTTAACTCATGGACGCACGACCCATTCTGTCCAACCCAAGAAGGCGACTTGCTCTACGGATTAGGCGCCAACGACTGTGGTGGCGGACTGGTGGCATTGCTGCAAGCATATCGTATCATGCTCAACCGCCATCGCAACTATAACCTATTATGGGTTGCTTCGGCCGAGGAGGAGATTTCGGGCGTAAACGGTTTCAGCAGAGTTCTGCCCTTACTACCCAAGATAGACGTAGCTATCGTAGGCGAGCCAACAGGCATGCAGCCAGCTATCGCCGAGAAAGGTCTGATGGTGATTGACGGCTACGCCCATGGAAAATCTGGCCACGCTGCCAGAAACGAAGGCGTAAATGCTATTTACGAAGCCCTCGACGACTTGGTATGGCTTCGCGACTATCAGTTCAGAAAAGTAAGTCCGCTTTTAGGTGCAACCAAGATGACGGTAACCGTCGTTGAAGGCGGCACTCAGCATAATGTAGTTCCCGATACATTACATTTCATTATTGATGTGCGCACCAACGAATTCTACCAGAACGAATTCTTATTTAGTTTTCTCTGTAAGAAGATGACCAAGTGCGAGCTTCGTGCCCGTTCGTTCCGTCTGCACTCATCATCCATCTCGCCCGACCATCCACTTATCAGGAGATGTATCGAGCGCGGCATGCAACCCTTTGGATCACCCACTCTGAGCGATCAGGCCTTGATGCCATTCCCTTCATTCAAGCTGGGACCTGGCGAGTCAAGTCGTTCGCATGCAGCAAACGAGTTCATTAAGATTTCTGAAATAGATAACGCTATCAACACCTACATAGGATTGTTGGACGGATTGACACTTTAGTGCCTATCTGGCCAACCATCCCTCTGGGTTTAGTTTGGCGCTACCCTTGCGCAATTGGAACTGCATCAACCCCTCAGCACCCACACGACCGATGGTCTGTCGGGTGCTTACTTTTTGTCCTCGACTCACGCTGACAGATGCCAGATCGCAATATACAGACAGGTAGCTTCCATGACGCACGATGACTACCGTAGTGCCAGCATAACTGAACACAGCACTCACCTCGCCATCAAAGATACAGCGTACAGCAGCGCCTGGCTGTCCCTTGATATCGATACCTTTCTTATCAAGTGTTACATGCCCCTTCACATCTGTAACGTGATTGGTTCCAAAGTGGTTCACAATCCGATAGCCACCTACAATAGGCATAGGCAGACGGCCACGATTACTCTCGAAGTTACCACTCAGCAGGCGGTCTTCAGACGAAACCGTATAAATAGGCTCTGAAGACTTTCGTGCCTCGGCCACCTCCTTTTCATGTGCTTTGGCATCAGCAGCAGCCTTACGCTCTGCAGCAAGTCGCTCGCGCTCAGCCTCTGCAGCTGCACGTTCTGCAACAGCCTTCTCTTCAGCATTTTTACGAGCAGCAGCCGCACGAGCCTCTGCCTTCGCTTTCTCTTCTCTCGCCTTGGCCTCAGCTATTCGACGTTCGTTCTCTTTGCGGGCTGCCTCGGCAGCTGCCTTCTTTCGGGCCAATTCCTCTGCCTTTCGCTTGGCTTCAGCCTCAGCAGCCTTCCTGCGTGCTTCGGCCTCGGCACGAGCCTTGGCACGGGCTATCTCCTGAGCAATCAGACGGTCAATCTGAGCATTCAGCTCTGCATCACGTTTCTTCTGCTGCTCGATGATACCCTGAATGGTCTTCTGCTGCTTCTGCAACGAAGTAACCATCTTCTGCTGTTCTACCTGTTTCCCTTCGAGTGATCGACGCTCCATCTCATCTCTCACCAGCAGGTCGTTCTTATGTTTCTTGGTATCGGTCAGTTCATCGTAAGCCTCAGCCACCTGCGCCTTCATCGATTTCACCGCCTCTGCCTGATTCTGCTGATAAGAGGCATATTCACGCACAAAACGTAACCGACGATACATCTGCGACAGATTCTTGGCACTAAACACAAACATCATGCGACTCTGCAAATCACGGTTACGATGCATATAGCGCATCGACTTGATGAAACGCTGCTTACGCTCTTCAAGCTCACTCTCCAGATATTTCATATGAGCCTCCAACGTGTGGATATCACCATCCAGACGATTGATATCATGACGAATGGTATCAATCGACTTACGTTTATCGGCAATCTCGTTGTTGATAATCAACAAACTCTGGAGACGTTTCTTCACATCACGCTCATTAGCCTTCAGCTTGCGTTGCTGCTCTTCAATTTGCCGACGAACACGCTGTTGTTCCGTTTTCAAACTATTAACAGTAACAGGCTGTTGAGTTGAACTACCTTTTTTTGGAGTTGTCTTCTTTCTTGCGGTGGTCGACTTCTTAGCGGTGATAGTCGTACGCTTCTGGGCAGACTTTTTTTTCGCCTGCTGGGCTATAGCAGGCGAAGAAAAAGCGATGAGTGCCACCAGCACCATCACCAGATAATCTCTACGGAACACTCTACTCATCATAGAGCCATGAATCGGCGGAGTATCTCATCCACAGTTACCTCACGATATTTGTTCGACACTTCGGTACGTGGCTCCCACTCGGTATCCGTACCTAGATAGTTCAGCGTCACAGCCAATTTAACCTCCTTAGTGGGAGTTGTCAGAGTGATACCATGCTTCTTGGGGAACATCTTGCGACCAAACACCTCGTAATCAGAATAATCCCAGTTCAACTGAGTGTTACCATTGAAACGGTCCTTATAGAGAATGTTCGCCATACGGATCAGGGCAGTATTCTTACTTGCCAACCAACTGTAATCCATCTTGCCACTCTCCAGACTGATAATCATATCATCACCATTCTCAATGGTTGTGAAGTTGCCATCACCACCACTCTTCGACTTATCAAGAACCACTGTCTCGCTACCTTGGTTAGGTCTAAAAAGTTCGTTCCAGAACAAAGCCTGAAGAGCCTCAAAGTTCAGACCGCTGTTACGCAGGAAGTCAATCTGACGGTATGGTGCCTTGAGGTACTGCTTATTGATACGGTCCATAATCAGCACATAGTCCTTGGTGAATTCGAGACGTCCTGCCTCCACAAATCCGAAGGCCATCAACTGCAGACGAATCACATCATTACGTCTCATCTTCAGATTGCCAGTCAGCGTCAGTTTCTGTGGACCAACCTCGACTGAGAACTTAACCTTTGAGGTAATGAACTTTGTCGTCTGCTGATTCTCACGCACCTGTGTAACAAAGTCGGCAGTCTTCTGCTGTCCATACATCGGTATGGTCTCAGCTGCCTTCTTGTGCGATTTACACGACACCAGCACCAATGGCAATGCCAATACGGCCAATCTTACGATACTCTTTAGTTTCATTATCGATCTGTTTTTTGTTTTATTTTATCTGCATGTTCATGAATCACGGAATTGTCCTGCGACGCATCCAAATTCTGTAGAGCCTGGTCAATATAAATCTTAGCCTCTGAATAGCGGCCTAACATATAAAGGATCCAAGCATAGGTATCCAAATAGGTAGCATTCTTAGGTTCGGCCTTGATGGTCTTAAAGCTCATCTGCTCCGCCTTTGAGAGCTGCTCACCGTTTTCACTCAAGTAATAGGCATAATTGTTCAAACAGCCCATATTATCGTCTTTCCACTGCAAGCAAGAGTCATACGCCTCATATGCTTCTTTGATCTGTCCCTTCTGATGCAGGATGTCACCCATCACAGCATAGAAGTCAGAGACAATTGCCGGGTCACTATCTTCTCTGATGACACCGATACCATTCTTGAAGGCAGACAGGGCCGCATCCAAACTGTCACGACGATAGTAGGCTACACCTTGATAATAATAGAAAGCCATTTCGTCAGGATTATACTGACGGGCATCCTGGCAGAGCGAGATGACACGTTCCATATCGTCAGCCTCCCAGGCATAGCCTATCAGCTGCAAGCGGGCCGACGAATTGTCAGGAGCAATATCGAGCGCCTTGACTAACACCTTACAAATGCTGTCCTTCGGCATCTTCTTCACATTCATATACGAGGCACAGAGGAGAGCCATGTTTTCATCGGTTTGAGGCTGTTTCAGAATCTTGTCAAACAGCTGGAGAACTCTGGTACTATCGCCTCCTGCATTCTCACTGGCCGAAATCTCCTGACGGAGCAGGTGGATTTTCTCTTCCATCGTGGCATTCTTATTCAAGAGTACACGTTCTGTCAGAGAATCGGCAATCTGACTATGTCCCAAAGCCTGATGATAGGTACGATACGACATCAGCACACGATTGTTCTCTGGCTCTCCCTTCAGTATCTTATCATACACCTTCAATGCCTGTTTCAACTTACCATTCATCATCAGCGTCTCACCATACAGCGCCAGATAATTAAAATCATTGGGATACTTATCCGAGAGCGATTTGATTTCAGCAATAGCAGCCTTCTTGTTGCCCTGACGGGTATAGATTTCACTCTTAGCCACTGAGAGACGTTCGCTCTTGCCATCGATAGCCTCGATGCGATTCAGAACCTCAATAGCATGAGCATAGTCATCTACCTGCTGATAAAGCTGAAACAACATCTCCAGCAAATCCTCACGCTCCTTGTCCTGTGCATAGATCTTCTCGAAAACGGGGATGGCCGACTCGTAATCCTGCTGACGAAGATAAGCTTGCGCCAACGTTTCCAGATAAGTACCGTTATCAGGATCGAGCGAAGCCGCCTTCTGTATATACTCCAGACTTTTCTCGTTGTCCTTCAGTGCGTTATAGTATTGAGCTAAAAAGAAATAAGCCTCTGGTGCATTAGGATTAATCTCCAAACAATGGCGCAACAAATCAAAGGCGGCATCATTGTTCCCCTTCTGGCGCTGCACCATAGCCTCAAGAAAGAACTCGTCATAGGTCCGTTGCCCGTAACTAACAGTTACGGATAGCATCAGCAACAACGACAGTCCTATTTTCTTCATTCTTATCATTACTTCACGCCAGTATGTCCATATCCTCCCTCACCACGTTCGGTCTCATCAAGCACCTCCACAGAGACAAACTCTCCCTGTTCATGACGAGCTATCACCATCTGAGCAATACGCTCACCATCCTCGACTACAAAATCCTCGTTCGAAAGGTTGATAAGCACGACACCAATCTCACCTCGATAATCAGCATCGATAGTTCCTGGGGTATTCAGAACTGTAATACCCTTCTTGAGTGCCAGACCGCTACGAGGTCTTACCTGAGCCTCATAGCCAACGGGCAAGGCAATATGCAAGCCTGTTGGAATCAGACGGCGTTCCAGAGGTTTCAGGGTAATCGGTTCGTTTATATTAGCTCTCAGATCCATGCCAGCACTCTGCTCAGTAGCATACTGTGGCAATGGCTGGTGACCTTTGTTTACAACTTTAATTTTCAGCATTCTTTAAAATATTATTTTAATCAATGTGCAAAGGTAGTGCTTTTACCTAAGAAATTGCCTTTTTGAACCCCATTTTTTTGATTTTTTCGTTAATTTCTGCGAAATATGCGGCTACTGCGCGTATTTTTCGTACCTTTGCACCCTGATTATGATGAATTGGCAACAACTGATATCGAACAAGCGCCTTGGTCAGGAGCATCGCCATCCTGAGCGCCACGACGACAGAACAGAGTTCAAACGCGATTACGACCGTTTGATTTTCTCTGCTCCATTCCGTCGGCTTCAGAACAAAACCCAGGTCTTTCCCCTCCCTGGAAGCATCTTCGTGCACAACCGCCTCACCCATTCGCTTGAGGTAGCCAGTGTGGGCATGTCATTAGGCAATGATGTGGCTGCTCAGCTCATCAAGAAGCATCCGGAGTTAAAAGACGGTCTGTTTCAGGAGATTGGACAGATTGTGGCAACAGCTTGTTTAGCTCACGATTTGGGCAATCCACCTTTTGGTCATAGTGGCGAGAAGGCTATCCAGTCTTTCTTTACCGAGGGTGCTGGCAACGAGTTGCAACGTCAGGTGAGCTCCATCTTCTGGAACGACATGGTTCACTTTGAGGGAAATGCCAATGCGTTCCGTTTGCTCACCCATCAGTTCAAGGGGCGTCGTCCAGGTGGTTTTGTCATGACTTATTCCACTCTTGCAAGCATCGTTAAATATCCATTCTCTTCGAGTGCAGCAGGCAAGAAAGGTAAATTCGGATTTTTCGATTCCGAAAAATCCTATTACCGCCGTATTGCCGAAGAATTAGGAATCCCTTGCAAATCCGAGATTGGCGAACCTTTACATTACGCCCGTCATCCATTAGTCTATCTCGTCGAGGCTGCTGACGATATCTGCTATGAAATAATGGACATCGAAGACGCCCACAAACTTAAAATAATTTCACACGAAGAGACTACCCAACTTCTGTTAGCATTCTTTGACGAGGAGACCAAGATCCACATCCAACAGCGTATCGTCGAAGAAGGCGTAACGGATAACAACGAAAAAGTGGTATATCTGCGTGCCTGCGTGATTGGCAAGCTCGAGAACGAATGTGTTCGTGTATTCGTAGAACACGAAGATGAGATTCTCAGCGGCGAGTTCCAAGGCAGTCTCATCGACCATATCAGCGACACACCACAGAAAGCTTACAAGAACTGCTGCACGCTTTCTGTTGACCGTATCTATAAGAGTCGTCCTGTACTCGACGTAGAACTATCTGGTTATCAGATTATCCAGACTTTAATGGAGAAGTTTATCAATGCAGCGGTTCATCCTGAACGCTTTTACTCTAAGCACCTCATCAGTCGCGTATCAAGTCAATACGACATCGATGCCCCCGATCTTGAGACACGTATCATGGCTATTATCGATTATATCAGCGGTATGACAGATGTCTATGCACTGGATGTCTTCCAGAAGATTAATGGCATATCGCTACCTCTTATTTAACGATTGAATGATGAAGAAATTATATATTGAAACGTATGGCTGCCAGATGAATGTGGCAGATTCCGAAGTAGTTGCATCAGTGATGCAGATGGCTGGTTACGAGACCACCGAGAACCTTGAAGAGGCTGATGCCGTATTCTTAAACACCTGTTCTGTTCGCGACAATGCCGAGCAGAAGATTTTTAATCGTTTGGACGCATTGGAGGCAGAACGTCGCCATCGTCAGAAAACCCATCCAGAGAAAGAGCGTATGCTCATTGGTCTGTTAGGCTGTATGGCAGAGCGCGCTCAGCAGGATCTGCTCGACAACCACCATTGCGACCTCGTGGCTGGTCCTGATGCGTATCTCTCGCTGCCCGACCTCATCGCACAGGCCGAGACTGGTCATAAGGCGATGAACATTGAGCTCTCAACTACAGAGACGTATAAAGATGTTGTACCCCAGCGCATTGCCATGGGGCATAAGATTGGTGGCTTCGTCAGCATCATGCGTGGCTGCAACAACTTCTGTCACTATTGCATTGTACCTTATACACGTGGTCGTGAGCGTAGTCGCGATATTGAGAGTATCCTGCGCGAAGTACGCGACCTATACGAAAAAGGTTATAAGGAAGTAACCCTGTTGGGCCAGAATGTCAATTCGTATAAGTTCGAAGACATCAACTTCCCCACCTTGCTCCGCAGAGTGGCCGAGGAGGTGCCCACCATGCGTGTGCGCTTCACTACCTCGCATCCTAAGGATATGAGCGACGAGACCTTGAAGGTCATCGCCGAAGTTCCCAATGTATGCAAGCACATCCACCTGCCAGTACAAAGTGGCAGTGATCGTATTCTGAAGCTGATGAATCGCAAATACACACGCGAGTGGTATATGGATCGTGTCAACGCTATCCGTCGTATCATTCCAGATTGTGGCCTTTCTACAGATATCTTCGTAGGCTATCACTCTGAGACTGAAGAGGATCACCAGTTGTCACTCTCATTGATGCGTGAGGTTGGCTACGACTCTGCTTTCATGTTCAAATACTCTGAGCGTCCAGGCACATACGCCTCAAAGCATCTGCCTGACGATGTGGCTGAGGAGGAGAAAATTCGCCGTCTCAACGAGCTCATCGCGTTACAGACAGAAATTTCGGCCATCCAGAACAAGAAGGACGAGGGCAAAGAGTTCGACGTGCTGGTTGAAGGATTCTCAAAACGCAGTCGCGAACAACTCTGCGGACGCACTGAGCAGAATAAGATGGTCGTATTCGACAAAGGCAGCCACCACATTGGTGAGATTGTCCGTGTCCGTATCACAGGCTCCACCAGCGCCACCCTTTTTGGCGAGGCATTGAGCTAATGATTTAAAGAACAGTTTTAGCATGAAAGAATTTCTGAACATACTCCAGCGATTTGTACCCCCTTACAAAAAGTATCTGGTATTATCGATTGTGTTCAACATCCTGTCAGCCCTGCTCAACATCTTCTCGTTTGCAGCGCTGATTCCCATCCTGCAGATTCTGTTCCAGACCAGCGATGCCAAGACGGCTACTGCGCTGATGGCATGGGACTGGACAAACATCCAGGAGGTATTGATGAACAACATGAACTATTACGTCAATGGTCTGATAGCCGATTATGGTCAGACCACCACCTTGTTACTGATAGGAATCTTTCTGGCCGTCACCACCTTCCTCAAAACAGGAGCTTATTTTCTTTCGGCCGCAACTATCATCCCTATTCGTACAGGTGTGGTTCGCGATATCCGTAATCAATTGTACCAGAAGATTACAGCCCTGCCATTAGGTTTCTTCTCTGAGGAGCGCAAGGGCGATATCATAGCCCGTATGAGTGGCGATGTACAGGAAATCGAGAACTCCATCATGGCATCGCTGGAAATGCTGTTCAAGAATCCTATCCTAATTATCTCCTACTTTGCGGCCCTCATCTTTATTTCATGGCAACTCACCGTATTTACTCTTGTCATAGTGCCCATCATGGGGTGGTTTATGGGATACGTAGGTCGCCGTCTGAAACAAGCCTCCATCAAGGCACAATCGCTTTGGAGCGACACCATGAGTCAGGTTGAAGAAACCTTAGGTGGTCTGCGCATCATCAAAGCCTTCTGTGCCGAAGATAAGATGAATAAACGCTTCGACGCTATCAACTCAGCCTATCGCGATGACATCATGCGCGTTAATATCCGCCAGTCGTCAGCCCATCCTATGAGTGAATTTTTGGGCACCATCCTTATTGTCATCGTCCTCTGGTTCGGAGGAGTATTGGTATTAAACTATCAGGCCCTTTCAGGTCCTATATTCATTTATTATATGGTAATGCTCTACTCCATCATCAACCCTCTAAAGGACTTTTCCAAGGCTGGTTATAACATCCCAAAGGGACTGGCCTCGATGGAACGCGTAGATAAGATTCTGATGGCCGAGAACGTCATCAAGGAGCCAGCTGCCCCACAGCATATTGCCAGCTTTGAGCACCAGATAGAATTCCGTCATGTATCATTCAAGTACGGCGAACAGTGGGTACTGAAGGATATCAACCTCGTCATCCCCAAGGGCAAGACTATTGCACTGGTTGGACAGAGCGGTAGCGGAAAATCGACAATGGTCGATCTGATTCCCCGTTACTACGATGTTCAGGAAGGCGAGGTGCTCATCGACGGCATCAACGTCAAGGACTTAGGCATCCACGACCTGCGTCAGTTAATTGGTAATGTGAACCAAGAGGCTATTCTCTTTAATGATTCTTTCCGCAATAACATCTCGTTTGGTGTGGATAACGCTACCCAGCAACAGATAGAAGAGGCTGCCAAGATTGCCAACGCCTACGACTTCATCATGGCATCTGAACAAGGTTTTGATACCAATATCGGTGATCGTGGCGGACGTCTCTCTGGTGGTCAGCGCCAGCGTGTGTCTATCGCTCGTGCCATCCTGAAGAATCCCCCAATTCTGATTCTCGACGAAGCCACCTCTGCTCTCGATACAGAAAGCGAGCGATTGGTTCAGGACGCCCTTGAGCGCCTGATGAAGACACGTACCACTGTGGCCATAGCCCACCGTCTGTCTACCATCAAGAATGCCGATGAAATCTGTGTGCTGCACGATGGTCAGATAGTAGAACGTGGCACCCACGACGAACTATTGAATAGTAACGGCTATTACAAGAAACTCCATGAGATGCAGAGTTAAGTTCCTACTGGGTACCTATCTGTGGACGCTGTTGGTGTTCATCATGGCCAAGATATCCTTTATGCTCTTTTGTCAAGAGGAGCATCCGTTTGCCCTTACCGACATGTGGCAGGTTGTATGGCATGGATTAACACTCGATTTATCAACAGCGCTCTACTTCCTGATTCTACCCTTCCTCTTGTCGATAATCAGCATCTGGTACTGGGCCAAATGGCTCACCTATATATTGCGTGGCTACTTCGTGCTGATAGCCATCGCCTTCGCCTTGGCTTTTGTGGCTGACACAAGTCTGTACCCGTTCTGGGAGTTTAAGCTTGACGCCTCATGCCTGCAGTATCTCGAAACGCCTACAGAGGCTATGGCCAGCGTATCGTCTGTCTATCTTGTTTGGCGTTTCTTAGCCATCGCTATTGCGAGCATTGTCATCTATGGTGGCTATCGACCGCTCATGCTACATACGGCATGTTGTTCTTCACGCCAGTGGCTGGAGCTTCTCGTCTATATCCTCACCATACCGCTCATTGTAATTGGTATCCGTGGTGGGCTGGATGAGTCGACCACCAATATTGGGCAGGTGTACTACTCGCAGAACCAGTTTCTCAACCACTCGGCTGTCAACCCCGTATTCAGTTTTCTGTCGTCGTTCGAGAAAACTGCCAGCAACATCGTCGACTACGATTTCTATACAGAAGATACCTGCCAGCAGCTGATGGCAGATTACTACACCACCACCTCTGTCGATACTGATACACTGCTAACGACCAACCACCCTGATGTCATCATCATCTTGATGGAGAGCGCCGGCGAGGTCTTCGCCAAGGGCATGCCGCGCCTGCAACAACTCAAGCAGGAGGGCATCAACTTTGCCAACTGCTTTGCTAACTCATGGCGCACAGATCGTGGCACCGTCTGCACCTATAGCGGCTATCCATCCTTCCCCACCTCATCGGTCATGAAGATGCCCAATAAGACACGTGCCCTCCCAGGCATCGCTTCTTCACTGCAGCAGGCTGGCTACGCGACCACCTATCTCTATGGTGGCGACATCAACTTCACCAATATGCGCAGCTATCTGATAGGAACCGGCTTCAGTCAGCTTATCTGGAAGGACGACTATAAGGACGACGAACGCAACTCTGCCCAATGGGGAGTGCGCGACGATATCACCTTCAAAACCCTGTTGTCGCTCATCAAGCACCCCTCAGACAAACCCCGTTTCATAGGCTATTCCACCCTCAGCAGTCATGAACCATGGGATGTACCTGTCAAGAAATACGACGACGAGATACTCAATGCGTTCTATTATCTCGACTCCTGCATCGGCGAGTTTATCGACCAGCTTAAACAGTCGCCCCAGTGGAAGAACACGCTGGTCATCCTGCTGCCCGACCATAGCTACGACTATGCAGGTGCCAACCAGACACAGCCAGATCGCAACCGTATCCCTATGGTTTGGACAGGTGGCGCCATCAAGGGTCCCAGACAAATCAACACCATCTGTAATCAGACCGACTTGGCAGCTACGCTGTTGGCACAACTGGGTCTGACGCATAACCAGTTCCGCTGGAGCCGCGACATACTCAGTCGTTCTTATCAGCACCCCCTCGCCATGCACACCTATCGCAACGGATTCTCCGTGACGGATTCTACTGGTTTCATGGCATATGATTTCGATGTCAATAGAATAGTAGCCGATAAAAGTACCGACAGCCAACGCTTAGAACGTATCGGCAAAGCCATCCTACAGGCTACTACCAAAGATTTAAAGGAATTAGGAAAATGAAGCATATCAAACTACCCAGTCTTCTCATGCCCTTATACACCACCCTCCGCAATCTGTTGGTAGTGTATGTGGTCTATTTTATCGCACGTATCGCCTACCTGCTGGTTAATTTCAGCTACTTAGGCCAAGGTCTGACATTCAGTCACCTGATGGAGATGCTGGGTGGTGGTTTGGTGTTCGACACCTCAGCCATCCTTGTCACCAATATCCCCTACATCGTTCTGATGTTACTCCCCTGGCATGGCAAGGAGAATAAAACCTACCAACGCATTTGCCGTATGGTCTATCTGTTTATCAATGGTGTCGCACTGGCCATGAACCTCTGCGACAGCGTTTATTTCCAGTACACCATGCGCCGTACCACCAGTACGGTATTCAGCGAGTTTTCCAACGAGGGCAACTTAGGTTCCATTTTCCTGACAGAAACCCTGCGCCACTTTTATTTGGTGCTGCTCTTCGTGTTCATCATCTGGGCCATGTACAAGCTCTATTGCCAAACAGGTCTGCGCAAGCAGCAACTGCGTTGGCTCACCTACGATGCCAGCAACCTGTTATCGTTAGCGGTTTTTGCCCCCTTTGTGATAGCAGGCATCCGTGGTGGTTTTACTACTGCCGTACGTCCTATCACCATCTCAAACGCTAATCAGTACGTTAATCGTCCTGTCGAGGCCGCCTTGGTACTCAACACCCCATTCTCGATGTATCGCACCATTGGCAAAGCCGTCTTCGTGGTACCCGATTATTATGCAGATGCACAGGAGATGGCACTGGTTTATTCACCCATCCACGAGCCTGTTGATAGTCTGCCCATGCAGAAAAAGAATGTGGTGGTACTGATTGTTGAGAGTTTTGGTCGCGAGTATATCGGTGCCTTGAATAAGAACTTAGAGAACGGACGATACAAAGGCTATACACCTTGTATCGACTCTCTCATCAGTCAGAGTATCACCTTCAGTCGCTCGTACTGCAATGGTCGTAAGAGTATCGATGGCATGCCCAGCGTACTGTCGAGCATCCCCATGTTTGTAGAGCCCTTCTTCCTTACGCCCGCCTCGATGAATCATGTCAGCGGTATCGCCAGTCTGCTGGCTGGTGAAGGCTATCAGACGGCCTTCTTCCATGGTGCTCAGCGTGGTTCCATGGGATTCCAGGCATTCTCTCGTGCCACCGGTTTCCAGGACTACTTTGGTCGTGAGGACTACGATGCCGACAAACGTTTTGGCGGTGATGCCGACTTCGATGGCATGTGGGCCATCTGGGATGAGCCATTCCTACAATACTACGCCACAAAGATGTCGGAGATGAAAGAACCCTTTATGACAGCAGTCTTCACGGCCAGCAGTCACCACCCCTATGTCATCCCAGAGAAATACAAGAACACCTATCCAGAAGAGGGCATCATCATTCACAAGTGTATCCGCTATACAGATATGGCATTAGGCAAGTTCTTTGCGACCGCCAGCAAACAGCCCTGGTTCAAAAACACCATCTTTGTGCTCACCAGCGACCACACCAACCTCTCCGACCACGCCTACTATCAGACCGACTTAGGAGGTTTCTGCTCACCCATTATCATATATGAGCCTGGGCGTACGGATTGCCAGCCAGAAATACAAGATAAGATAGCCCAGCAGATTGATATCCTACCCACCATCATGGGCATGCTCCACTATCCCAAACCCTACTTCGGCTTTGGTATCGATGTACTCAACACCCCTGCTGAAGATACATGGGCAGTCAACTATCTCAATGGTATCTACCAATATGTAAAACACGGTCATGTGCTACAGTTCGATGGACAGCACACGCGTGCCGTATATGCGTTGCAGGATTCGCTGATGCGCCACAACCTGAAAGGCAAGGTAG
This sequence comes from Prevotella sp. P6B1, assembly GCF_000702825.1. Lineage (GTDB taxonomy): Bacteria > Bacteroidota > Bacteroidia > Bacteroidales > Bacteroidaceae > Prevotella. The sequence goes on along the minus strand of NZ_JNKF01000017.1, from coordinate 66,868 downwards.
CCCAGCAGCCTCAGATGGAACGCGAGTTGAAAGCTATCATCCAGCAGTACATGGAACGCATGACGCAAGACCGTCTAACCCCGCAGAGCATTGTCAAATAAATACTTGTGATGCTTAGCCTTAAAACAGCTATCAATCCGTTTTTTCAGTCTTCTCGCTGTACTCGATCGGTGAACAAATACGGGTGTTTTACATAACTTTTCCACATCGATGGCAGCCACAGCCTCCTGCACGGAAAGACCTTTCATATAGGCATTCACCATCAGATTGTTGGCCATCGTCACCCAATCCGACTTATTACCCCAATAGTGACCTATCAGATCTTCGGCTACTTTCAGATTGGTTAACTCATAAAGAGCTATCGACAACGCATATTGCTCTATCACGATTCTTTCAGCATCATCGTCCAGCATACCATCACAAAGAGTTAGCGCTAAACGACTGACTTCTTTCAGTTTTTCTCTGGGTATAGCTACTACACCAGCATTATACATATCGTGCTGCAATCCCAGTGTGACGCCACCATACGTATGTGCAGCCACCTTCTTCCACATACGTAGTGTCTTCGTTTTCATACTTGAAGGATGCCCTTCGTTCAGATGCATCATCCCATAGCCTGCGTCAAGCCGTTCCTTCAGAACTTTCAGTGATCCATACAGGATCGTATCTGTATCCAGATACATGAGATGGTCGTTAGGAAAATGGTTAGCCATATATTCAATGGCCTTAATCTTCACTCGCCAAAAGAAGTCCTTGTCACCCTTCCACTTATTGATTATTTCATCTGTTACAGCAATGGTTTCTACCCCACTGCTCTTGTAGAGTTCTGGATGTGTTGTCATCACAAATATGCGATCATCACTTTTTAACTGTTTCTGGAATGTACGTATAGACAGATATGCCTGTATATGGTGAACTGGCTGCTCACCAAAAATCATATAGAAGATATTCATTATCCGTTTATTTTTCTATCAATAAATATGCCTAAACAAATCATCAAAATGCTTAAAGTCTTGGGAAGTAAATTCCTTCACAGGATTTTCAATCCAATACAAGGGTGTTTCATGATACATGGATGCCACCAACGTAAACGTACTGGGAGCACCTATCAGATAGTGACAATGTGACAGTAGACACAAGTCTTCGCCTGGATTACCATCAGGAAACACCACCTGGCAATCGCCTAACTGCTCACGATAGTAGTCACGATTCAGTTTAGGATCATTGCCACAAATATATACCGTTATCCGCTCGTTTGCATGCAGCTTCACGAAGTTGAGAATCACATTCACATACTGCTCATCCGAATAGAAGAAGCGCCCACCATAGAAACGAGCATAGTCACCTCGACGGATATGTATGCCCAGTCGGATGCCATCACCTAACAACGGTTTCACCTGCTGTTCCACAGCATCGTTGAAAGCAAAGAGTGTTATAATCTCCTGTTTGTATTTCAGAAAAGCATCATACCAACGTGCCTCCCATCCAGTCACCATCAACAGATTGCGTGCCAGCATCTGCTGCTCATGGGCGCGATAATCACCATCCTTCTCATCAAAATGTAAGGTAGGAATCAGTCCCCATTTGGCTGCATACTTTGCAAAAGCATACGTCAGGAAGTTGTGATGTGACGTCCTACAGATATGGAAATACGGGTATTTATAAGCGAAACGCATAGACATGGTTTGACGCCCATGCTCTCTGCCCCAGGCATAGAAATGTCCGTACTGTAGGATATTATTGGCCATACGGCCTTTATCGTGAACAAAAATCATACTTTATTTCTCATTTCTTGGTACAACTTTACCATCCACCACTTTGAAACGACGCTCAAACTCCTCACGTGTACGCTTCCAGCGGTTATGACTCCAGAGCCAGAGTTCTGGTTGACGACGGATATTCGCTTCCAGCATCTGGTGATAGATATCTGTAGCTTCAAACTCCTTCAACTGCTCCGGATGACGTGTTATCAACTTAAACTCTGCCTCGTAGTATCCTCTCTTAGTCTGAGTCACCTCGAGAAAGAAGAGCGCTTGGCGATTCTTAATGGCAATACGTTCCGTACCCGTCATCACAGGCGTATCATGATTCAGGAACCAGCACCAATGGTGGATATTATTCCAATGCGGCACCTGATCGCCGATATAACCAAAAATCGTCAATTGGTTCTTACGTTTGTATTCAACGGTCTTACGCAGAATATCCACCAGTGCAATGCACTCTGCACCCCAGCGCTGACGCTGATTCAACAAGAGTTTGTCGAAGATTGGATTTTCGAGAGCATGATACAACTGCCCGCAATGCAACTTTTCCGACACGCTGAAAGGCAGCGATGTAATCCACTCCCAGTTGAAGGTATGGCCCAGATAGACAGCCACCGACTGACCTTCCTCGGCACACTGGTTTACCACGTCAGTCCCTTTAAAAACCATCCTCCGACGTATCTGCTGATTACTCATCGTCATGGTCTTCACCAATTCCACAAAATAGTCGCACAAGCGATGGTAGAACTTACGCTCTATCTCACGCAGTTCTTGCTCACTTTTCTCCGGAAACGACTCTGTCAGGTTCTTACGCACCACTTTCACACGATAGCCTAACAGCTTATAAAGTATCAGGTAGATAAAGTCGCTGAACAGATAGTGTACCCAGAACGGCAGTAAAGAGAACACATACCAAACGAATCGAACGATATAATACAATACTTTCATGCGATGTTAAATATCAGAACTCAATTATCATCAGCGATACGTGCCTTTCCCTCATAAGTCAGGAGGTCATCTCGCTGATATTTGTATGATGCAGAAGCCAGAGAGGCCTGCTCATCATAGTGGTTAGAATGAATATCAAATAATCCACACATCAGTTCGTACAGCAAGTCGTTAGTCCAATAACGATCGCGATTAGCTTTCAGGGCTTCTGCCCGTTCAGGGTGACATGCCAGATACTCATCACTCATGGTCACAAACAGTGGAATACGCACGTTACCGAAACCATCAAAGTTTGGTGAGCGATGACGATCAGGAATGGTTGCATGGTCGCTGAAATAAACCATAGCCTGTAAGTTCAGCTTCTCTGTGGCATACTCGTAAATATGCTTCAAGAGTGTATCCGTGTAATGGAGCGAATTATAGTAATTCAGTACATCATCCTGCACATCAGGCTCTCCCCAAACTGTGGCTTCACTCGGATAACGGCTCAAGAAGTTGAAGTGACTTCCCATCAGATGGAACACAACCAGATTATTCTGTTCTGGATCCAGTTCATCAAGAAAGCTCAAAAGTGCTTCATCATATTGCACCTTACCTAAATCCTCACTTGTCCACTTTGCCACATCTGAGGTATTTGCCACAAGGGTAATAGGTGTGTCGCTTGCTCCGAGAATCCCTTGATTGCTGAACCAATGTACCTGATAGCCTAACTGATGAGCCATATCTATCACAGAGCACGAATCATAGAATTGTTTGCCATTGTACTGATTATATTCTGTCAACGACTTCTCCAACACCTGAACCGTATGCATGGTGCAACTGTAGGCATTGCGATAAATCACCGAATGGTTCACATCCTCAGCCATCTCTCGCATCCAAGGTGTTGTATCGTATTCCATCGGCTTGAAAGCACTCATATGATCACGTGAACCTGACTCGCCAACCACCAGAATGATTGTAGAAGGGCGCTTAAACGGTTTCCCTAACGGAGTCACATGAAGGTCCTTTAATCGTAATTCCATTTCGGTCAGATAACGCTGGTTATTAGCAGCGTATTCCTTTACATCCAACCACAATCTTATGATACCAGAACGCACAAACATCCCCCTATGAGGTTTTATAATATACCAGCCAAAGAATATAGCTGCCGCAGATAAAAGCGCCATCTCAAAAGGCTGCTCCTTCCATAACATGGGCGAATCGGCATTTACTACAAAAAGCATAGCCAAGAGCGAAACGACCAATAGAAAGATCAGAACCACTTTCCACCACGGATAGGATTTTGCGAACTCAATCACCTCATTAGGATTTGTGTCGTGCATCAGTTTCATGCCATTCACATCCACACATGTGCCATAAAGGCCACCATATACCACCTGTGCCAACAGAATCACTAACACCACATACTCTATCAACGCAGCAACATAACCAGCTCCAATAGTCCAAAGAGCAGCCAGTAATCCAAAGAAATACATACCACATGAGATGTCACCATAGTTTTCGTAATCAGGTGATGACTTGCGATAGGTGATATGATAGAGTAATGGGTAGCAGAGCGCCCACAGGAAGCCTACTATCCAAGCGGTGATAATACCCAGCTGAAATGGATTAACACCAGCAACTACAAACGGCGCCCAGACGACAACAGTCCCAATCAGAAAGCGTCTTGTCTGCTGTCCCTTTGCATAACTCGCCATACCTTTATTACAAGTGTAATAAATCAGGCAACTGGCAGCAAACACAAGCAAAACGCCCAATATATATGATAAATACAACATCATCAAAGTACCTTCTTTTTAGTCTTCCCAGATATTCCGGATCTTAACATCGCGGAAGATTGTGAGAGCCTTTTTAAACATACTTCTGGTCACATCCTTCTTAAGGGCCATTTTCGTATCGTTTTGACTATCCCATGGCTCACCACGTTGCAACACATCGCGCATAAACGAAGAGGAGGTGATACCCCACTTTCTCAAGAACTGTGTACTTCCATCATTTTTAACGATACGATGAGTTGACCGTGCCTCAAAATGATAGACACGACTTTTGTCGATACCTTTAAAGATTCTCACCCCCGCATGATAAAGTTTGGCTGAGAAATCAGGATCAGAATACATGCCTGGACTATACTCCACACTATAGCCTCCCACCAGGTCCCAGAGATCACGGTGTACAATATTAGGTGGCCATGTGGCACCTTTCCAGTCGCCATGCTTCAGAGTCTGATACTCACGCAACAATCGTTCCTCATCGAATGTATCCACGCTCTCGCCATAATTGGCAGGTGCAATCACACTCTTACAGAAGAACTTTCGAGGCTGTATGAGCGTTGAAGACAGGAAGAACATCTTATGTCCGATTGCCTTGATTTCCTCATAGAGCGCCTCGTCCCAGCCAGGACAAGTGTACATATCATCGTTCATGAACAGCACATAGTCCGTCGTCACCAATGGTCTGAGACCGTTCAGAGCATAACACACACCAATATTTTTCTCCGAATGGGTAAACTTCAGTCCTTCAGCCTTCACCCAGTCGAGTGTACCATCACTACCATCGTTTACATGAATCAGCAATTCATGCTCGTACGTTGAGTTCTTCTTGATACTCGCCACGCAGAGTTTCAGAAAATCCAGATTATTCCACGAAGGAATTAAAATAGAGAACAACGGTTTACCCATTTTTCTTTGATGATTTATCATTTCTAGTTCTTTTCTCGATAATCTTTGCTACTAACACAAACTGATAGAAGGCATCCATACCAGCATGCACCAATCCTGGCAACCCGTCACGGAAGCCCATTTTCAGGATATAATTACGAAAGAATCGCCAGACGGGTCTTCCAATCAGCGCACCTAAGCCATAATTCTTATCACCACGTTTCTGCCGTTCCCCATCAGTATAGGCATTGGTTTTTCGCACCAAGTCGCCAATGGTCTCATCAGCCAGATGAATAAAACGCACATGTCGCAGCGAGGCTGGAATCTTTTCAGTCCTCCCTTGCACTTTAGGAAAGGTATGCACATAAGGCGGCCACACCGTCCCTTCACGACGGAAGAAACGTAACTGATGGTCGTAGCTAAGACTTTTCGTATAGCGCCCCATAAAACGGTTCAGACGCGGTATATAAAGTCCGGCAGGACAATCCGGCTCTGCGATTCGGCGATACAGATAGTCACGCAACTCAGGTGTCACAATCTCATCGGCATCCACCACCAGTACCCATGGATAATCTGCCGACTGAATGGCAAACGTACGCGCAGGCTCCGCACTCTTATGGTCAGCCTTAGGGAAAGTCACAATCCTACAGCCATATTGCTGAGCAATATCAAGGGTCCTGTCAGAACTTTCCATGTCGCATACCACCACCTCGTCGAAGTCTTTGACAGCTTCAAGCACCTGTAACAAGTGCTCTTCCGCATTACGGGTATTGATGACTACCGATATCTTGTTTTGTTCGTTCATTGTGGCGCAAAGGTACAAAAAAAAAGCCAAACAACTGTATTTTCCGTAAAATATTCGTATCTTTGCAGCATATTTTTGCAAGAATGCTGAAAAAAGAGTCCATATCCGAGGCATTACGCTTCTGCGTGGTAGGCGTGGTGGCTACGGCCATTCACTATGGTATATACTGGTGGTTACAGCACCATATCGAGGTAAACATAGCCTATACTGTGGGCTATGTAGTGAGTTTTGTAGCCAACTATCTGCTATCGGCACACTATACCTTTCGTGAGCGCACCACAGCCCGTAATGGTATAGGATTTGTTGGCGCTCATGTGTGCAACTACCTGCTTCAGATTCTTTTGCTCAATGGTTTTCTCTGGCTTGGTCTGTCGCGTTCTCTGGCGCCGTTAGGTGTCTATGCCATCGCCGTACCAGTCAATTTCCTAATGATCCGTTTTGTATTTAAACACTTCCGCCGTTCATGAATTCATCTGCCCCACTGATAGGTATCGATGCCAAGCGCATTGTACGTAATGGCACAGGACTTGGTTCTTATGGCCGCACGTTGGTCAACGATCTGGCCCAGTATCCCCTACGCCTCAACCTCTATGCTCCCGATAAGGGATGCGATGACCTCCGCTCGCAAATCATCGCCCGCGAAAACATTACGTTTGTTTACCCCACCTCTCGCCACTTCAAGTCTTATTGGCGCAGCCGCGGCATCATTGCCGATCTTAAACGCGACGGCATCCAGCTGTATCATGGTCTTTCAGGCGAGCTCCCCATCGGCATCCGCCGCAGTGGCATCAAGAGTGTGGTCACCATCCACGACCTGATCTTCCTGCGTCATCCCGAATTCTATCATCCCATCGATGTGCAGATATACAAGTGGAAATTCCGTCAGACACTCCGCGAGGCCGACCATATCATCGCCATCAGCGAGTGTACAAAACGTGACATATTAGAATACGGTAGCGACCTCGTTTCCGAAGATCGCATCTCACTCATCTATCAGTCGTGTTCACCCCGTTTCGAGGCATCACCAATTGGCTCATCAGAAGACAATCAGCGCTATATACTCAGCGTGGGGTCTATCGAGGCACGTAAGAATGTGCTACAAGCAGTACAGGCCTTGCCATATCTGCCCGACGAAATATCACTGGTCATCGTGGGGCGCCACACGCCTTATACCGATCGCATATCAACTTGGGCCGAACAACATGGCGTAGCACACCGTGTACGTATTCTCCATGGCGTCAGCGATGCCGAACTGCCAGCCCTCTATGCAGGAGCCGAAGCATTTGTCTATCCCAGTGTCTACGAGGGTTTTGGCATCCCCATCATCGAGGCGGTTCGCTGTGGTCTGCCTGTGGTAGCATGCACAGGCTCTTGTCTCGAAGAGGCCGGCGGCCCCCACAATCTCTATGTCGCCCCAGGCGATGTGTTAGGCATGGCCGATGCCCTCCGTCGCTCGTTGAAAGGCGCCGAAGATCGCGAGCAGCGCATCCAACTCAGCCAGCAATACATTCACCGTTTCGACGGCAACGATGTGGCTGGCCAGGTGGTCCAGCTCTACGAACGACTGCTCAGGGCGTCCATCTGAGTTGCAGATCCAGATCTGTTTGAGCGGAGTGAGCTATCTGTTGATAGCCACTTCCTATCTGTCCTCGGTCAAAGTAATCAGTAACGCCCAGTTTAGCGGTCATTATCAGATGACGTCCTATTTGTGCGCGTGCCATCAACCAGTATCTTAGCCCCTCGCCATAAAACTGCTGCATCGTATAGGTATACAGCGGTCCATTTTCGTACAGATACACGCGACTATTATAGCTGTCTGTATGGAAATAGCCTGCACCAGCATTCAGTCGCAACCAATCACGAGTATAGGCCACGCTTTCACTTAGCATAGCCCCCAGTTCCGAGTCGGCCGTAGCGCAATAGCCACCATCCAATTGTGTCTTCACACTCAGCGACGCCGTAGCATACTCCGCACTCAATCGGGTACGGTGAGTTTTCTCCTTCATCCTCAGTCTGTAGCGTGCCGTCAACTTCCAACTGCCCGTAGTATGCAAACATTGTAACCAGTGATCCCAGGAGTAACTCGAAGTTGTTTCACCATATCTGACCCAAGGGAAATAGGCGTAGTCGGTATAAGCTGCGAGTTGCCATCGGGGTGATAGCTGCCAGTTTACACCAAGATATACCCCACTCTCGTTCTGTACCCGTCCACCATCACTATAGCTCTGGGCGTCGAGTGAGGTATATCGATAGCTATAGTAGCGCTGTAGTGCCATCACCTTGAGACCGTTGTTCATGGATAGGCTGATGGTGTTGATAGTGGCAATATGCCCCTGCTTATCCGTGGCCGTCTCGCCATGCAGGGTCCATTTCCGCCCTGTATAGCCGTAATCCACTCCCATGTTCAGAAAGTCAGTGCCAGCTGGCTTATAGTAATTGTACAATTGTGTCATATCGGGACTCAACGTTCTGTCCATATGAGTATAGAGTGCATGCAGACCTAAATGATACCGTCCAGCATCGTATCTCAGAGCGCCACCCGTTTTCAATACATGTAGATTGTGTTTCTTGGCCATTTCCGTCGCTGTACGATGATAGTCCGAAGTCAGTATCGTGCGTGCCGAGCCGTCGGCATTCAACGTAGCATCCATCGGTGCGTACGAAGCGAAGGCTGTAGTCCGCAGTCCATGCCCCAGATTGATGGTAGCACCAGCCCCCTGCAGACTGCCAACGGTTCGCGAAGCATGGGCTCGCAGCGTATTGGTGGTACGTCCCAGTTGCTGCAATATGGCAATCTTGCCCAGCGCAAAACTATTGTTCATCACCAGCCCCATGCCCATCGCTACCCGATAGCGTCCCAGCACGAGTGTCTCAACCACTCCCCGTCCTCGCATTTCCAGATAGGGTGCATAGTAGTCGTAGCCATACTTATTCTTGTTTGTAAAGAAAGGTTCTCCCGCATCTTGGGCTGCAACCAGTCCCAGTTTCAGCTGGTCGCCCTTTGACAACTGATAGCGCAGCCAATGGCGGTAGGGATAACCTAAATAACCGTTCTTATCACCCTGTCGCTCATAGCATGGCACGCGTAGACTCCCCGTCAGTTCATGATGCAGTCGAGACACCTTTTGAGACGCTTCGCCTACATAGAACAGGCACGTCATAAGCCGTCTTAGTGGCGGTTCTATCTCCCGTATCAATTGCAGCTCAGCCAGCGATTTCATTGCTCCATAGCGATGCCGATAAGCCATTAGCGCCTCCACCTGTTGTGCCGATAAGAAAGGGAGTGCCTCTAATTCCTCGCGTGTTGCCTGATTGATGTCAAGCGGATGCTGTGCCAAGTCACACAGCAGGTCGTAAGTCTGCTGCCAAGCTTCCGATTCCATATCTTCCGCAGTCATTACCTGATTCAAATACTGTTCCCAAGGTTGAGAGGTTCCTTGGGCATCTATACGTACAACAGAAAGGAGTAGTAGCACTAACAATAGCAGTCTCATGGGTTTATGTTATTTAATTGTTGTGGCAAAGATAATGATTATTTACGAAAATAAATACAAAAAGCACAAAAAAGTGAATGAGAATAGAAAAAATAGCATTACCTTTGCACCCGAAATGAGACAACATGCAATCATCGCATTACTCCTTTGTTCTTCCTGTGCGCTGGCCCAGGAGGAGCAGCGGTTGACCGCTGAGCAGGTGCTGGCGGAGATGGACTCACCCACCTTTGTGCCAACCGTCAAAGTGGGCAAGGTGCTTCACGAGGGCGACAGCATACAGTATATGGAGATGAACAATGTGTATGTGTATCCCCAGCTGACGTTTAAGAACAAACGACAGGCACAGCAGTATATGCGACTGGTGCAGAATGTTAAGAAAGTGCTACCCATAGCCAAGGAGGCACGTATGATGCTGATAGAGACAACGGAATATCTGGAGACGCTATCAAACGACAAGGAGAAGGCCGAGCATATGAAACGCGTAGAAGAAGACATTTTTAAAACCTACAAACCGAAAATGAAAAAACTGACCTACAGCCAAGGTAAGCTGCTGATAAAACTCATTGACCGCGAGTGCCACTCGAGCAGTTACGACATGATCAAAGCCTTTATGGGCCCCATCCGCGCAGGATTCTGGCAGGTGTTTGCCTGGGGATTCGGCGCCAGTCTGAAAAAAGAATACGACGCACAGGGTGTAGACCGTCTGACCGAACGCGTGGTACTCATGGTGGAGAGTGGACAGATTTGATTTTTCACGAATAAATTTTGTTTATTCATCAAAATTGTATAACTTTGCAGACGAAATAAATATCTATTGTGTGGAAAAAGCTGAGTTTAAGTTACTAAATAGAATCCAAACACCTCAGGATTTGAGAAAACTGCAGGTGGACGAACTACCACAGGTGTGCGACGAGCTGCGACGCGACATCATCGAAGAGGTAGCGGTAAACCCTGGCCACCTGGCTTCAAGTCTGGGTGTAGCCGAGATTACCGTGGCCCTACACTATGTGTACAACACACCAGAAGACCGCATCGTTTGGGACGTAGGACACCAAGCCTACGGACATAAGATACTGACAGGCAGAAAAGAACAGTTCTGCACCAACCGCAAACTGGGCGGCATCAAGCCTTTCCCATCGCCCGAAGAGAGTGAATACGACACCTTTGCCTGCGGCCATGCCAGCAATTCGGTATCGGCTGCCTTAGGTATGGCCGTGGCTGCTGAGTTAAAAGGAGAGAAGAAACGCCACGTGGTAGCGGTGATAGGCGACGGCGCACTGAGCGGCGGACTGGCCTTTGAGGGACTGAACAATGTATCGAGCAGTCCCAACGACCTGCTCATCATCCTGAACGACAACGACATGAGTATCGACCGTGCCGTGGGCGGCATGCAGAAATACCTGCTCAACCTGAGCACCAACGAATGTTATAACGCCTTTAAGTTTAAGGCCAACCGTTGGCTGAACCGCCACGGACTGATGAATGACGACCGTAAGAAAGGGCTCATCCGACTGACCAATGCCATGAAGAGCGCCATCTCACACCAACAGAACATCTTCGACGGCATGAATATCCAATACTTCGGTCCTTTCAACGGACACGACGTAAAGGAACTGGTACGTATCCTGAGCCAGTTGAAGGAGATGAGCGGTCCCAAGCTGCTACACCTGCACACCCAAAAGGGACATGGTTATGCGCCGGCAGAGAAGGATGTGACCATCTGGCACGCTCCAGGCAAATTCAATCCAGATACAGGTGAGCGCATCGTAGACAACGACCCTACTAAACCACAGAAATACCAAGACGTGTTCGGACATACGCTGCTGGAACTTGCTCAGCAGAATCCAAAGATTGTAGGCGTAACGCCTGCCATGCCCAGCGGCTGCTCGATGAATATCATGATGAAGGAGATGCCTGAGCGCACCTTCGACGTGGGTATCGCCGAGGGCCACGCCGTAACTTTCAGCGGCGGTATGGCTAAAGACGGGTTGCTGCCATTCTGTAATATTTACAGTGCCTTTGCACAGCGCGCATTCGATAATATCATACATGACGTGGCATTGCTGAACCTGAACGTAGTGTTCTGCTTTGACCGTGCCGGATTGGTGGGCGAAGACGGACCTACACACCATGGCGCCTTCGACTTGGCAGCCCTGAGACCTGTGCCCAATCTGACTATCTGCTCGCCACTCGACGAGCATGAGCTGCGACGACTGATGTACACGGCACAGTTGCCCAATAAGGGACCATTCGTGATACGCTACCCACGCGGTGGCGGTGAATTGCAGGACTGGCGCTGCCCATTAGAGGAGATCGAGGTAGGCACAGGACGCAAACTGCATGAAGGAAAGGATGTAGCCGTGCTGAGCATTGGTCCGATAGGCAACAACGTCACCCGCGCCATTGAGCAACTGTCAACTGACAATTGTCAGCTATCTATTGCACACTACGACATGCGATTCCTGAAACCTCTCGACGAGAAGATCCTCGAAGAGGTGGGACGTAACTTCAAACGCATCATCACTGTTGAGAACGGTGTAAAGCAAGGCGGATTAGGCAGTGCCGTATTAGAGTGGATGAACGATCACGGCTACACCCCAAGGGTACAACGATTAGGACTGCCCGACCACTTTGTGGAGCACGGTACCGTGAAGGAGCTGCAACACATCGTAGGCATCGACGAGGAAGGTATCAAAAAAGCTATACTGGAGAAATGAAGATTGTAATAGTAGGTGCAGGCGCCGTTGGAACACACCTGGCAAGATTGTTGTCGAGAGAGCATCAGGACTGCGTGCTGATAGATGCTGACGATGAACGTCTGGCAAAGATGAGCGAATATGACGTGATGACATACTGCGCATCGCCCACCAGCATCAAGGCACTGAAGGAGGCTGGCGTGCAGCATGCCGACCTGTTTGTAGGCGTAACGCCTGAGGAAAGCACCAATATCAATGCCTGTATTCTGGCACACGCTTTAGGTGCCAAGAAAACCGTGGCACGTATCGACAACTACGAGTACTTAGCACCCAACCTGCAGTCATTCTTCAAGAACTTAGGACTCGACTCACTCATCTATCCTGAGGTGCTGGCTGCCATCGACATTAACAACGGTCTGAAGCTGTCGTGGGTACGACAGCGCTGGGACGTACACGATGGCGCACTGACACTGTTGGGCGTAAAACTGAGAGAACAAGCCGAGATACTGAACCAGCCACTGAAAGACCTGTGCGGACCTGATGATCCCTATCACATCGTGGCTATCAAACGAGGCGGCGACACCATCATACCCAGCGGACTCGACGAACTGCGCGTGGGCGACCTGGCTTACTTCATGACCACCAAGAGCTATATTCCCTATATCCGCAAGATTGTGGGCAAGGAGCACTATACCGACGTGAAGAACGTGATCATGATGGGCGGCAGCAAGACCACCGTACGTGCGGCGCTGACCACCCCCGACTACATGCACGTGAAGATTATCGAGAAGGACGCCAAGCGCTGCGAACAGCTGAACGAGCTATTGGAGAATCAGGACACCATGGTGATTCACGGCGACGGACGCGACTTAGGACTGTTAGAGGAGGAAGGAATCCGCAATACACAGGCCTTCGTTGCACTGACAGAGAATGCCGAGACCAACATTCTGGCCTGTCTCACAGCCAAGAAGATGGGCGTACGCAAGACCGTGGCCATGGTTGAGAACCTGGACTACGTGAGCATGGCCGAGAGCTTGGACATCGGTACCATCATCAACAAGAAGACCATTGCCGCCAGCCATATCTACCAGATGCTACTGGATGCCGACGTAAACAACCTGCGCTCGCTGATGATGGTTGACAGCGAGGTGGCTGAGTTTACAGCTGCAGAGGACTCGAAGGTGACCAAGAAACCCGTGAAGGACTTAGGGCTGCCATTCGGAGTAACGATTGGTGGACTGGTACGCAAGGGACAGGGCATGCTGGTAAACGGAAACTCACAGATCGAGGCAGGCGACTCGGTGATGGTGTTCTGTCATGAGCAGAAATTAAACAACATAGAGAAATATTTCAAGAAGAATACGATATGGTAAACTTCCGTATCATCAGTAAGATCATAGGCTCACTGCTCTTCATCGAGGGACTGTTTCTCTCGCTGTGCGCCCTGATGTCGTTCCTCTATCATGAGGACGACCTGATGGCCTTTCTCGTATCGTTATTGGCAACTTTCGGTAGCGGTTTCTTCTTTATGTACCTGGGACGCGACTCCGACAACAGCCTGAACCGTAGAGATGCCTACCTGCTGGTGACTGCTGCCTGGGCGGTATTCTCGTTCTTCGGCATGCTTCCCTTCCTGACACACGGCTGCATCACGAATATCACAGATGCCTTCTTCGAATCCACTTCAGGCTTCACCACTACAGGCGCCTCGATTATCGACGACGTAGAGATACTGCCCCACGCCATCCTTTTCTGGCGATCGCTGACACAATGGATTGGCGGCTTGGGAATCGTATTCTTCACTATCGCCATCCTCCCGTCGCTGGTAGGTGGTAGCGTCAAGGTGTTTGCTGCCGAGGCTACCGGACCTATCAAGGCAAAGATGCACCCACGACTGACCACCACTGCCAAGTGGATCTGGAGTATCTATGTGATTCTCACCTTGGCATGCGGACTGGCATACTGGGCTGCCGGCATGAACTGGTTTGAGGCACTAAACTACTCGATGACCACTACAGCCACTGGCGGATTTGCTATACACAACGAGAGCACGGAGTACTTCCACTCACCCACTATCGACTACATCTCGATCACGTTCCAGTTCCTATCGGGTATCAACTTCACCTTATTATATATCAGCATCATCAAGATGCGCGTAAAGGCCCTCTTTACCAACTCAGAGTTCAAACTCTATCTCGGTATGGTGGTAGGCGCTACCCTTTGGATCATGTATCTGCTCCTGACGCGTATGGACTACGACCTGGAGCACGCTTTCCGTAGTGCTCTGTTCCAAGTAGTATCGTTCATTACCACCACAGGTATGTTCAACGAGGATGCCGGCACCTGGCCCCATATCACATGGGTCATCTTAGGCGTGGTGATGTACTTAGGCGCCTGTGCTGGTAGTACCAGTGGCGGATTCAAGTGCATCAGAGGCGTGATGCTGCTGAAGGTGATCCGCAACAACTTTCGCCAGATACTGCACCCCAACGCCATACTGCCCGTGAAGATCAACGGCATCAGCATTCCACAATCGAAGCTGGTGGCGCTATTCGCCTTCTTCACACTGACCATGCTCATGACACTCGTCACCGCCACCATCATGATTGTGGCAGGTATCGATAATACAAATGCTATCACCATAGCCCTCAGCTGTGTAAGCAATGTCGGCCCCACCCTCGGCACACAGATTGGTCCCGTCATGTCGTGGTCAGTCCTACCCGAGTATATCAAGTGGATTCTCTGTCCGCTGATGCTGATGGGACGTCTGGAAATCATGACGGTACTGGTGCTGTTTACACCCAGCTTCTGGAAAGAAAATTAAACTAACAACTATTATTATAACGAGAACAATGTACAAATTTGAACCACTGCTTAAGCAGACGCTCTGGGGAGGCGACAAGATTATCCCCTTTAAGAACTTAAAAGATCAACTGGAAAACGTAGGCGAAAGCTGGGAGATTTCAGGTGTTAACAACAATGAGACCATCGTAGCCGAAGGACCTGACAAAGGTAAGAGTCTGAACGAACTGGTACGCGAGCAGAAAGGCCAACTGGTGGGCGAAGACAACTACCAGCGCTTTGGCGACGAGTTCCCATTACTCATCAAATTTATCGACGCACGTCAGGATCTGAGCATACAGGTACACCCCACCGACGAGATAGCCCACCGCCAAGGCAAGAGTCGTGGCAAGACCGAGATGTGGTATGCCTTGGAGTCAACACCGGGCGCACAACTCTACAACGGACTGAAGCAGCAGATCACACCCGATCAGTACAAGCAGATGGTAGCTAACGATACCATCACAGATGCATTAGCTCGCTACGAGGTGAGCGAGGGCGACGTGTTCTTCATCCCTGCAGGACGTATCCATGCCATTGGCGCTGGCTGTTTTGTGGCTGAGATCCAGCAGACCAGCGACGTGACCTACCGTATCTACGACTTCAAGCGCAAGGATAAGAACGGCAACTATCGTGAGTTGCACACCGAACTGGCGGCTGAGAGCATCGACTACACCGTACTGCCCAACTACCGTACCGAATACGAGCGCACCAAGAATGTGGGTGTACAAGTGGCTACATGTCCCTATTTCACCACAGCCGTGTACGACCTGACTGAGCCCATGACGCTTGACTACTCAGAGCTCGACTCGTTTGTCATCCTGATTGCAGTCAAGGGCGAGGGCACCATCAAGGCTGATGGCGAGGCAACCACCTTCCGTATGGGCGACACCATCCTGCTGCCAGCGACTACTGGCGAAGTCAAGATCGAGGGCGAAGTAAAGTTCTTAGAGACGTTCGTCTAAATACTGACGGATGTCGGATTGCAGGCGTTGGAATTGTTCGCAACTCATGTAGCCCGTATTTTTCTTAAGCATCGACTTAATGTCCTGCAGCGAGTTTTCGTAGCAGGACATTTCATTTCGCTTCTGCGTACGATGAGCCACTGCATGATAGATCTCGTTCTGGCGCTCCTGGCGCAGCTGGTTACACACCTTCGACAGCATGGGCGACACCACGGTATCAAACAGATGGTGTCCCTGTATATATAAATAGGTGGTCTGTGGCGTTACCCCCAGAGCACGGATATCGTCCTTGGTCTGCAGATATTCATCCTTGGCATCTGGGAACAGGCGCTGCAGTTCGTTGACCTTGGTGCGCACCTTGTGCTTCAACTTGTTGATAGAGGTAGCAGGATTCTGCACACTGAATCCGCCTGGATCGGCTATCCGACAGAAGTCGGTGATGGAGAACCTGGGGTAGTTGCCATTGCGATACACCATGATACTCCACACAAACAGCGGGAAGATGGCCTCGGAGAACTGCTGGAAATAGTCGCGGAAATCGAAGATACGATGGTCGTTGAGCGTCACTGACACACAGACATTATGCAACGAAGGGGCATAGCACTGGTAGTTCTCGATGGCATACACGTAGGTATGGAATACATACGGACTCTCTAACACACGACGCGACTGGTGGGTGCGCCCCTGAATAAGATAATCGTAGTCGGCATCCACACAAGCTATCATATCACGCCCCAGCGGCTCGCCTTCAAGGAAGTTCATCAGGACTGACTTCTTACCACGTGTAAGGTTGATTTTCGAGGGCAGCATCACCTCGAAATAGCGCTTATCATTCTCGAAATCAGAGAGTACCGTTCGCCAGAAGTAGATATCATCATAGCTCTCGACATAGGCCACTATCCTACGTCGTGCCATCTTGGAGGTCAGTGCATTGGCCGCCTCGAAATACTTGCTATTCAGATTATCCCTCAGCCTATTTGGCATAATTGTCAATTATCAATCATCAATTGTCAATTAGACCGTGATATCGCTCACTTCAGTTACGGAGTCAACCCAGCCATTCATGACGATAGCAGGCGAATGGGTGGTGAGGATAATCTGTACGTTGGGATTCAGTTCGATACAGAGATCCACAAGGCGTTTCTGCCACTCGAAATGCAGCGATACCTCAGGCTCGTCCATAAACAGCACATAAGGCTCGTTATCCTCCACCAACACGGTGAGCAGGATAGCTAACATCTGCTTCTCGCCACTCGACAGTTGGTAGGGCAACAGCACCTCGCCAATCTGCGTGAAGCGGAGCTCGTTCTCTGTACGGATAATTTTCTTGCCAGTATCGCGAAACAACTCGTCGACGATATCCTGGAAGCGTGTCTTTTTCTGTGATAGTTTCTGGGCAGCATCGGCATTACCAGCCTGCAGCTGTTCGATAATGCGATTGCCTATATTCACCTGATAGTCCAGGTATTTGCGCTGGAGGTTGTACAACTGGATGTCGAGCAGCGAACCACCACCCACACCCGCAAGCGCAGAGAGTGCCTGACGGAGGAAGCCCTCGCCCTCAGCAAGCGACTGCTGCAGGTTGGAGTCGAGCGAGCGGATCATGTCGTAACGAATCCACTTGGCATCCTCGGGCACCACATCCAAGCGTACTCCCTTCAACATGTGTGAGGGGAACTCGCCGCCAGCGGCCAATCCCTTCACCACCTTGTTGAGGATAGTACTCTTACCCACACCGTTAATGCCACTCAGGATGTTCACCTGACGGTTTAGCTCCCACACAATGTGTTTCTTCCCGCTCCACAGCGAGTCGATCTCGATGCGTTTAATGTAATCGGCATATTTAGGCATAGGCAATGGGTATTAAAAGATGATAACCTTATTCGATATCAATAACGCGCGACTTCATAGGCTGGCGTTTCTCACCTGGATGCCAGAAGTCGTAGAGGGCAATTTCGAATACCAGGTTGGTGTAGCCTGGAATACTATTGTAGGCACTGGCACCATAGCCCAGCGTATAGGGGATACGAACACGCCAGCGATCGCCAATATGCATGTGCTGCAGGGCTGTTGAGAAGCCATCCACCCACGACTGGTCATCAGCGGTATCGGCACGATCCCAAGAAAAATCCTTCTGTGTATAAGTCTGGGCGAAGACCAATCCTTCCGGATAGGATGTGGTGGGGATGTAATGTCCACGATAAGCCACACGGCAGGTATCAGTATAGAGTGGCGACTCTGTACCCTCGCCTTCCTCAAGCACCTCTACATAGATATAGTCGGAGTTGGTCAAGCCCTGAGCCGTAGCATCCTTGGTATAAGTCAGAATCTTCTGATAGCTGGTGTTCTTGGCCCACTCAGTGATGACAGCCTCGTTCTTCTGCTCCCAGTTACCGAACTCATCTTCCTCAGTA
Organism: Prevotella sp. P6B1; assembly: GCF_000702825.1. Lineage (GTDB taxonomy): Bacteria > Bacteroidota > Bacteroidia > Bacteroidales > Bacteroidaceae > Prevotella. The sequence continues at coordinate 48,285 of NZ_JNKF01000017.1, read as the reverse complement.
GTATCTTCGCTGCACGATGATACCATCCCCACAAGTGGGAACAGTATCACGCTCAGCAATATGTATTTCCAATTCTTCATTGTTTACTGGAGTTTCTTCAGCAATGATGCGATGCTCACCTTATCCTCGATGATAGAGTTCAGATCGCTGATGTTCACACGCTCCTGCTCCATAGTGTCGCGGAAACGCAGAGTTACCTTACCATCGGTGAGGGTGTCGTGATCGACTGTTACGCAGTAAGGCGTACCGATGGCATCCTGACGACGATAACGCTTTCCGATAGAATCCTTCTCATCGTACTGGCAGTTGAAGTGGAACTTCAGCTGGTCGATGATCTCACGTGCCTTCTCGGGCAGACCGTCCTTCTTAACCAGAGGCATCACAGCACACTTAACAGGAGCCAGAGCTGCGGGCAACTTCAGTACGGTACGTGTCTCACCATTCTCGAGCTTCTCCTCCTCGAAGGCGTGGCACATGATGCTCAGGAACATACGATCGACACCGATAGAAGTCTCGATAACGTATGGAGTATAGCTCTCGTTGGTCTGAGGATCGAAGTACTTGATGCTCTTGCCAGAGAACTTCTCGTGCTGCGAGAGGTCGAAGTTGGTACGAGAGTGGATACCCTCAACCTCCTTGAAGCCGAATGGCATCTTAAACTCGATATCGGTAGCAGCGTTGGCATAGTGAGCCAGCTTGTCGTGGTCGTGGAAACGATAGTTCTCAGCGCCGAAGCCCAGAGCCTGGTGCCACTTCATACGGGTCTCCTTCCACTTGGGGAACCACTCGAGCTCTGTACCAGGCTGTACGAAGAACTGCATCTCCATCTGCTCAAACTCACGCATACGGAAGATGAACTGACGGGCTACAATCTCGTTACGGAAAGCCTTACCGATCTGTGCGATACCGAAAGGAATCTTCATACGACCGGTCTTCTGCACGTTCAGGTAGTTCACGAAGATACCCTGAGCAGTCTCAGGACGCAGGTAAACCTTCATTGAGGCATCGGCGCTGGCACCCATCTCGGTAGCAAACATCAGGTTGAACTGACGCACATCGGTCCAGTTCTTGGTACCGCTGATAGGATCCACAATCTCCTCGTCGAGGATAATCTGCTTGAGGGCCTCGAGATCCGGTCCCTGCATAGCCTCAGCATAGCGGGCGTGCAGGTTGTCGCGCTTCTCCTTGGTCTCCTTCACGCGCTCGCTGGTCTCCATGTACTTAGCCTCGTCGAAGCTGTCGCCGAAACGCTTGCGAGCCTTCTCCACTTCCTTCTGGATCTTCTCGTCGTACTTGGCAATCTGGTCCTCGATGAGCACGTCAGCGCGATAACGCTTCTTAGAGTCACGGTTGTCGATCAAGGGATCGTTGAAAGCATCCACGTGTCCTGACGCTTTCCATATGGTGGGGTGCATAAAGATGGCGCTATCGATACCAACGATGTTCTCGTGAAGCATCGTCATAGCCTTCCACCAGTACTGCTTAATGTTATTCTTCAACTCTACACCGTTCTGTCCATAATCGTAAACGGCTCCTAAACCATCGTAAATCTCACTTGAGGGGAATACAAAGCCATACTCCTTACAGTGGCTTACGATCTTCTTAAATACATCTTCTTGTGCCATAATAAACGTTTATTTTGCTATTTTGGGTGCAAAGATACACAAATAAATCGAGAATTGTTCATGGTGGATTGATAATTAACAAAAAATCAGAGAAAATCCCCGCCATCTGGCGAGGATTAATCTCTGTTAATTAAAGAGATAGCGTATCGTGAACATAATCTGATAAGTAGACTGCAGCCCCAGGAAGTCAGTATAGGTGTGCAGATGGCGCTCGCCATTAACCGTGTTATAGGTGTATTTTCCCTTACTGTACGAGAGCAGCGCTGTTTCGCTTATCTGCTTGTAGAGGCCCCACTTCTTGTTGAGGAGATTAGGCAGGTTCAGGATATCGACGCCTAACTGCAGAGTGTGCTTGGTCTTACCGAAGTCGAGACTCATATCATGCTGGAACTTGAAGTCGATCTGATGGTGCCAAGGCATCTTGGCGCCACCACGCTCAGCATACTGACCTGTGCGATGCTTCAGATAGTCGTCCTGCTGGATATAAGCCCAGAAGTCGTCGCGCTGCATATCGGCAGTATATACCTGATGGCCATCATATACGCTCTCGGCGAAATCCCAACTGTCGAGTTCCTTACGCGAGGCAGGCACATAGATCAGGTTGGCAGGCGCCAAGGCATCGTTGTTCACATTTGCCGAGAAGATATAGCTGTAACGGCTGAAGGCATACTCGGTCAGGAAGCCATACTGGTAGCCATCGTAGATGAGCGAGAAGTGCGAGCTGGCACGCTTCGACTCCTTGAGGGTATAGCTGGCTGAGAGCAGCAAGCGGTTAGGCGCCACATAGGTGGCATAGCCCATCTCGTTGTCGTTAACCGCATTCACCGAATTGCGGTAGTTGTTATAGGCCGAAGCCACCTGGTTGCCGATACCATCGGTATAGGTCTTGGCTCTCGACAGGGTGTAACTTCCCGAGAGATCGAGACCGAAGTCGAACTTCTTGCGCAGCTGGGCTGTCAGCGACAGATAGTAGGCCTTATGACCAGCGTTCTCGAGCACGTAGGCCGAGTAGTTGGGATTATAGTACGACATACTGTGGCGCACATCGCCATGCCCTAAGTCGATGGTAGAATGCCCGTCCCAGTAGATATCGCGATTGGCCACCACCACAGGGTTGATATCACGGTTGTAGATTCCCTCGATGGTGAAGTCGATATCGCCAGGCAGTTTGGCATCGAGTGCCAACGAGGTCTTCCACGTCTTGGGCATACGCAGATTGTCGCTCAGAATCGTAGCGCTGCTGGGGATAGATACCTTACTTTTAGCTTTAATCTGCTGCAGCATATCCTGCTGACTGGTAGTAAAAGTGGGAATACCTTCCGGATTTTTTTGCGAGGCGATATACGAGGTCTGTCCCATACCCGAGTTGCCCACTGCCGAGATGAGCCATACGAACGGTAGGCGACCTACGAAGATACCCGAGCCGCCACGCAGTATCAGGTTTCGCTCGCCTGTGATATCCCAGTTGAATCCCACACGCGGCGAGAACGATATGCTGGCCTTGGGCACATTATCCGTACGGAAGTGCTGTCCGCCAAAGTAGTTCTTGTCTGTAGGCGGCAGATCGCCCAAGTCATAGTATTCCTTATTGAAATTATTCTTCAGACTGGGATAAGATGGCAGCTCGAAGCGCACACCTAACGACATACGGAAACGATCGGAAATACTCCAATTGTCCTGCAGATAGAGCGACCACTGGTTGGTGCTCATCTTAGCTACGAAGTGAGAGTGGTCGTCGCCATTGCCGTAGGTGATACCAAACAGGCGGGTATGCTCGAGGGTAAACACGCTCTTCCAGTCGCCAGCAGCCACTTGTTCGGGAGTAGCTTCAAAGGCATAATAGCCGGCACCAGCCTGGGCATAGCCGTTAGCAGCCCAATCGTTCTCGAACTGCAAGCCACCAAACAGGTTGTGCTTACCCAACTGGATGTTCACCTCGTCGGTAATCACGGTATTCTTAGTCTGCGCCACATTGCCATAGGTAAACAGGTCGCCAGTCAGCGCCCAGTAAGGATAGTGGCCCTGATTGTCGCTCATCACGATTTCAACCACAGGCACACCTACGCCATACTCGTTGCTACGCGGCTGGTCCTGATACGAATAGGTGCCACGCAGGGTGTTGTGCAACTTGCCGAACTTACTATTCAACTCGGCAGCTACCGAGGTGAAGCGGAACTCGGTCATATACCTGCTGGAGAGCGACGACATGCCGTAGTCGGTATTGCCACCATACGAGTTCTGATTGCCACCATATATAATAGAGGTGCGATTGCTGCCGATGCTGCGTGAGGCCGAAGCAGGATTCGACTCCTTGCGGTTCGACTTCGTGAAGCGTACGTTCAGCTTATGATTCTCGTTGATGTTCCAGTCGATACGGGCCAGAATACGATAGGCAGGCGTCTTCAGATGATAGTCCTGCCAAGGACCTGTGGTAATGCCGTAGGTGTCCTGCAAGAACTTCGACAGACTCTCCAGCTCGCCAATCCTCGGACGACGGTTGATAGCCGAATAAGATGCAGAAGACGTAGCATCAGTACTTGCCAACACTGCCGGACCAGCCGTCACGTTATCCTCGTACTCACCGTTAATAAAGAAGAAGAGCTTATCCTTGATGATAGGACCACCGAAGCTCAAGCCGAAGGTGCTGTTATGCCCCTCGGATACTGGCAGTTCGGCATTGCGGATTTTCTTACCCTTCAGATCTGAACTGGTCAGGAACGTATAGGCCATACCCTTAAAGGTATTGGTACCGCTCTTGGTGACAGCGTTCACACCACCACCTGTAAATCCACTCTGGCGCACATCGTAAGGCGTCACCGAAACCGTCATCTGGTCGAGCGCCTCGAGCGAGATAGGCGTGCCACCGCCAGGCAGCGGACTGGGCTCCATACCAAACGAGTCGTTGAACGAGGCACCATCGATAGTCACAAACGACTGGCGATAGTTTCCACCACCGATAGCCATACCGCTGGCCGAGCTCGACTGTGGTGTCATCTTCATGATATCAAGCATAGAGCGGCCGATGTTAGGTACAGCAGCCATCTGCTGGGCGTTCAGATTTGTCACGGCGCCACTGCGGTCAGAGCGCATCGTGTTGTTGGCCTTTGCCGTCACTACGATTTCCTGAATCAGCTCCGTTCCTTCGCTCAGCGTGGCATCTACCACAGCGTTCTGTCCCAGCATCAGCTGGATATCGGTAAACTTAGCTGTCTGGAATCCGATATACGATATTTCCACCTCGTAAGGGCCACCCGCTTTCATGCCAGTTATCGAGTAGTGGCCCTCGATATTTGTCACAGCACGATAGATGGCTCCCGATGGCACATGCTTGGCCGAAACGGTAGCGCCGATAGCCTCCTCGCCATCAGCCATCACCACGCCAGTAATACCCGACGTAGTAACCTGAGCCACAACAGAAATCGTGAATATCAGAAGGGTCAATAGCAATGTAGATAGTCTTTTCATCATTCGAACCGGTTTTTCGTTTATACTATTGCGGCAAAGATACAAAAATATTTGATAGGATGCAAGTTTTTAGGTCAAAAGTTTAAGATTGTATTCATTTCAGCGCCAATACTCCCGTTAAAGGACTGCAGTCCTGGCGTCAAAGGACTGGAGTACTGCAGTAAGAGGACTGGCGTACTACCAAAAGAGGACTGGAAACAAGAAAAAGTGAGAGGTTAAGGGAGAGGTTGAGTGAGAGGTTAAGCAAACATCTCATCCAGCGCAAACCCTTTGCCACAAAGGCTTTCAGGCCGTCTGGATGAGATGTTGATATGTTTTCAGAAAATTCTGAAAAAAATCACTCTACGATCACCTTCTTATTCTTACGGATGTAGATACCCTTTTTCAGGTTCTTACCATCTACACGCTGTCCACGCAGGTTATAGATAGCGCCATCGTCCTCAACGAAGATGGTCTTGGTAATCTCCTCGATACCAGAAGTTACAGGCACGTAATTGTCGTAGCTGAAGGCATCCTCCTTTTTGCTACCCCAGATATACTGCTCAAGGCCAGGATAATCCACGAAGGGATTACGGTTGCCCTGAATCTCATAGATACCCTGATTACGCTTGATCTCCTTCTCGCTAACGGGATCATTGGCAGCCCAACGGAGCAACATGTTCAGCGCCCACTCCGTAAAGAAAGGATAAACATTCGAAGCCAGCATATCGCTTGTCCAGTTGGCAGGACTGCGGGTTTCACCTTTTTCGTTCGTGTACGACTCATAGGCCGTAGCCATATAGAAGTACACACGAGCCAAATCGCCCTTGTACTCATCGTTGGGTTCAAACACGCGTCCGTTCTGATTGTTCACCTTATAACCAAGCTCCTCTTTACAGCGGCCGAATTTTGAAAAACCACCTTCTGACTTTTTGGTAACGACGTTGCCAACCTCTCCATAAGGATAGTTTGACCTCATTGTATTAATGATTCGGTCTGTTGGGAACAGATGATGAAGATCGGTATACATGGGATACACATTGGTAGAATAATTATCCTGAGTAGCTTCATTAAACCAACTCTTAGGCATCGCATGCTCACGATTATACTTCAATCCTTCATCAACTACAGTTTCATCTCCCTTATCCCGATCAGTCTTTGGGGTAAAATTAGAGATGCTGGAATAGATTTCCCAAATCTTACCATCCTCACGAAGATCGTAAGATTCAATCGCATCCCATACACCATAGGTGTACTTCTGGATAGTATGCGGGCTAATGATTGCGAAAAGGGCTGATTTCAGTTCCGCAGCTTTCTTACCATCAGCTGCCTGATAGTAAGTTCCTGTTTCATTTGGTCCCTGCGCCCAAACTGAGCAGACAGAAAAAACAAAAAGAAAAAGTAGAGATTTCTTCATATAAATCTGGTTTTTAGGAAAAAATGCTCCCAATGCCACTAACGACATCGGGAGCAAATATTGTATTCAAATTGATTATTCAGCGTGCTCGAATCCGAAGCAGATACCACCACAGAGCTCAACAAGTCCATTGTAGGTATCCTTGTAACCAATCATGGTCAGCTTGTCTCCTACCTGAATCTCGTTCTCAGCAATGAAGAACTTTTTGTTGTCGCCCGTAGCTCCATAACCAGGATAGCAACCATAAACGTAAAGGTCGTTAGTGCCATCAGTCATGTAGAGGTTACCATAATCGTTAGCCTTGCCCTTACTGTCAAGCAGAGACTTAATAGTACCTGTTACCATATAATAAGTAGTCTTACTATCAGGCTTGGTGAGGAATTCCTCGATAGTTACCTCAGTAACAGGAATGTGGCTCTCATACTGACCACCTGTCATCTGAGCAGTACCACTGAACTCACCACGCTTACCTACGAGTGTTACAATGTCACCAACTTTCAGTCCAAGTGCCTCGAAGTCACCCTTAGCACCAACACCATAAACGTAAACCTCGCCAGAGAAGTCCTTAATATAGATGTTACCATACTGAGCCTTAGCAACCTTGGAAATAACACCAGTTATGCGATACTGAGTGTTTCCAACTGGTGCAGCAAGGAACTCTGCCAAACTACTGCAAGTGACGATAGCTCCCTTCTGCTTAATGGTTGCCTGAGAGGTGTAGTCCTTAGAACCGTCAGTTGTCTTGAAGAAAACAGTAACAGAACGATCACCACCCTCATTCTTCTTGGCATAGAAGGTTACAGAAGGAACTTCGCCTACAGTAGAAGAAACTACACCCAGCCAATCCTTAGCCTCAGCAGGAATCTCAACAGCTACGCCATTGGTAGTCTTGCAGGTAAGGTAAGCAGTAATCTCACCACCATCAACAGGAAGCTCGTCGGTTACTTCCTCACCAATAGCCAGATACTCGCACTTGATCAGTGACTTAGAGAGTGATACTACCTCAGAGTTCTTCTCCTGAGTCTCAGGAGTACCCTTATAGTCAATCAGTACACCCTTAATAACAATCTCGTCACCTACAGAGAAGGCGTTCGCATCGGTGTAAGCGCCACCATTATACCAGAGACCACGATAAATCTCCAGTTCATTAGCGTTATCGCCCTTGTATGAGCCATCATCTGAGATAAAGAAGGTTGCGTTACCATAAGAGGTACTGATCTCATTAATCTTACAAACGATACCCTTTACATAGTACGACTTAGATCCCTGAGTACCAGCCTTGATCATATCAACAGCCTCCTTAACAGTCAGGATAACAGGCTCTGTTTCCTCAGCAAACTGCAGTACGTTGATACGCTGCGTGTTTTCACCACAGTTGAGCAGCACCTCGCAGCTATTACCATCCTCTGTTTCAGCAGCAGAGAAAGAAACCTTGCTCTCACCTACGCTACCTGACATGGGGCTGATAGTGAGCCATTCAGGTACTGACGAAGCATCAATGCTCCAGTTCTCAGCAGCATTAACTGTAATCGTCGTTGTTCCACCAGCCTGTGGGAGTGCCACATAAGATGACGAAACTTTCACGTTACCCAGATAAGTGGGAGTATTGTCCTCAGAGCAGCTGGTGAACAAAGCACCAATAACTGCTACGAGAGACGGAATGAAATATTTAAGTTTCATATTTATCTTACCTTAATTAATTAGTTGAAATAATACTTGATACCTACAGAAGCATACCAGCACTGACCAAGACCATAGTTAGTAGTCCAAGTCTTAGTGTTACCATTGATAGCGCTTGGAGTAGAGAATACAGCGTAACCATCACGATCAACGCCCTCATACTTCAGGCAGCGAGACTCTGTACCAATCTCAGGATTCAGGTACTTAGCAACACCCCATGCAGAGTTGAAGAAGTTCAGGACGTTCTTCACATCGAAGGTGAGCTGCAGCATGTGCTTGGTCTGACCTACGTTGAACTTGAAGTCGTGCTTGTAACCGAAGTCGATACGGTGTACCCATGGAGAGTAAGCGCTGTAAGGCTCAGCATATTCACCCTGGTGCTTGCTCAGGTAGCTATCGTTATGAACGAAGTCCATGAAACGCTTAGCATCATCCTCAGTCTTGAAACGGAACTCCTTGTTAGCAACCTGCTCGTCGGTAGGAATATAGAGAGCATCGTACTTGTAGCCATCACCATTCATATCGTTAGTCAGCATCCAGCCATAGCTGTTTCCACCATGCCAAGCCTCGTAAACGAAGTTATAGTGGTTACCGCTCTTGTCGTGAATAGTAGCAGAAGCAACTACACGATCGGGAGTTACATACTGAGAGTTGTGCAACTTGATATTGTTTGGACCCTCAGAAGTAGGAACGTATGTGAATGCAGACTCAGCATTAGAACCAGGCATACCAGTTACCTCCTTAGATACAGTGTGAGTATAAGCAGCCATCAAGCTGATCCAGTCAGCAGGCTGAGCGTTCAGAGTTACGTTAGCACTCCAACCATAACCCTTTGTAGTGTTCTCAAGAACGAAGGCAGGTGTGCCTGAACGGAAATTATCTGGATAGATAGGACGGTTGTCAACACCGTTGAAGCGTGCGAAACCACCTACATTCTGGATTGACCAGTCAGAGATGCAGTTATCATAGATCTTCTTATTGAAGATACCCTCAACTGTTACAGAGAATGGGAAGTCAACAGGAATCTGATAGTCGACAGCCAAAGAAGTCTTCCATACCTGTGGCATCTTGAACTTAGGATCAACAGCAGAGATAGTAGAAGGAACAGATCCATCCTCAGGAGTGGCTGTGGTAGGATAGCCCAAAGAATGCAGCTTGGTAATCATCTCGTTGACATCAGTAATCAACTTACCACCATTCTTGTTAGCGCTGAACTCTTCCATTGTGAAGCCCTTAGCGGCAGCATTCTTAGCATTTACCTGTGCCTGATACTGTACCAGACCACCGTTGGTAGGCATGTTGGTGAAGAATACCAGAGGCAGACGACCAGAGAAGATACCAGTACCACCACGTACCTTCAGGCTCTTGTCACCAAATACGTCGTAGGTAAAGCCGAGACGTGGAGAGAAGGTAATGCTGTTCTTAGGCCACTTACCAGTATCGATATGACGTCCATTATAATCAAGACCAAGGATACCGCTACGAACATAATCGCCCTTTTCATCATAAAGAGGATATGTACTAGAAGTTGCAACTTTTCCATTCTTGTCATAGAGAGTTCCTGTATAGTTAGGATTATACACGCCATTGGTCATCAGGTCGCTATTATTGAAGAAAAGTCCATCAATTCGCAGACCGTAAGTGAGCTTGAACTTATCGTTAACGTTCCACTCATCCTGAGCATAGAAACCAGGACGGTTGAACTGTACACGAGCAGCAGGATCAGACTTACCATCGTAACCATAGGTCAGACAGAAGATCTCAGGAAGATTATACTTTCCATTTGGCAAAGCCTCCTCACCAAAGAGCATAGCTGCATTGAGTACACCGTTGGCGTTGTACATATCGTCTGTAATGTTGAAACGATAGTAGCCAGCACCATTACGCATGTACATATTGTCGGCCATCTGATGCTCGAAGCTGAAACCAGCCATAATCTTATGAGCACCCATGTAGTAAGTTACATCATCCTTGATGTTCCAGATAGTATTGTGAACAGCGTTGTTCCAAGTGAACAGCTCATAACCCAGAGCCATGTAGTTATCGTCGTCCTTAGTGATATCGATATGTGGGAACGCTGAAGAGTTGGTACCACGAATGTCGTCGAGCTTAGAGATAGTAGCCAGGAACTGGTTAGACAGATTGTCAGTGAGGCGGCTATTCAAGTCGATTGACCAAGAGTGAACCAAATTCTCCATAGAGTACATGGTGTTAGCGAACGCCATAGAATACTGAGACATACGGGCACCCGACATACGTGTACCACCGTCCATAGAGGTAGCGTTAGGACCGTTCCAGATGTTGTTCTTAGTATAGTTATAGCGAACTGCCAGATGGTGTCTGTCGGTGATATTCCAGTCCATACGAGCCATCAACTTGTAGTTACTCTCATCAGCAGGGAAGCTGGTCCAAGAACCAGTATCGTAACCATACTTGTTGGCGACATACTTAGAAACGGCCTCCAAATCAGCGTTAGTTGTACGAGAGATGTAGTTGGTAGCATCAGCTACACCATCCTCAGAACCTCTCCAACGGTTAACGATTGAAGGAATCTTTGACATTTCACCGTTTACAAAGAAGAAAAGCTTGTTCTTAATGATTGGGCCACCCAGGGTGAAACCATAAGTAGTGGTCTGAGCCTTCTCACGAGCACCTGTAATCTGCTGACGTTTCACAGCATCACCACGCATATTCTCATTCTGGTGATAAACATAGGCGCTACCCTTGAAGGTGTTAGTACCCGACTTGGTAATAGCGTTCACACCACCACCGATGAAGTTGGTCTGACGAACATCGTAAGGAGAGATAACCACCTGCAACTCCTCGATAGCATCGATAGAGATTGGGGTACCACCACCAGGCAACTTGTCAGAAAGACCGAAGTTGTTGTTGAAGTTAGCACCATCGACGGTGAAGTTAGCAGTACGACCATCAGCACCAGCGAAGCTCATACCATTACCTCCATAAGGAGACAGACGTGTAACGTCGGTAATAGAACGGCTTACGGTTGGCAGATTGGTAATCTGCGAACTGTTGATGTTAGTAGCTGCACCCGTCTTTTCAGCAGCGAACTTAGAGGCCTTACCACTTACGATAACCTCTGCCAGCTCAGTAGCATCCTCAGTCAAGAACACTGAGAGATTGTAAGTTTCAGCCAGCTGGAGGGTAATACCCTTGACGGTTTTTGGCTGGAAACCAATGTAAGAGATGGTCACGTTGTAAGGACCACCAGTACGCATACCATTGATCGAGAAACGACCTGTGGTATTAGTCACTGCCGTGTAACGAGTACCTGAAGGCTCGTGTACAGCCACAACTGTAGCACCGATGACTTCCTCGCCATTCGCATTGTCGAGGGTCACCTTTCCAGCCATACTTGAAGTTGTGATTTGCGCCATCAATGTTAACGAGAATGTCAACATTAATGAAACCAGAAAGAGCAATCTTTTCTGCATAAACTAGAACTGTTTTAATTAAATAATTAGCGGACTACGTCCGATTGGTTTAAAATTTCGGTGCAAAGATAGGAAATTTTTCCGATTTATTGTTCTAAATCGGAAAATATTTTTAAAATTGGTAAAAACTCTTGAGAAATGTTAAGCCTCGTCGTCGAGGTCTTCAAACTCAAAATCCTCGAGATCTTCGATCTCATCCTCGTCAATATACTCAATATCCTCATCTTCGCCCTCGTCGGCAAGCTCCTGAGCAAAACGGCTCATATCCTTGTCGCGGTGTACCAAAGAGTCCTCCGAAGTGATGGCATTGAGCTTATTGCTTTCAGCGTTCAGCTCGTTCCACAACACATCCTTCAGCTCGTCGAGACCATAACCAGTGACGGCAGAAATAAAGACCACGGGGAGATCCTCTGGCAGGCTCTCCTTCAGCATTTCGATGAGTTCCTCATCAAGCAGGTCGCACTTGGTAACAGCCAAGACGCGATGCTTGTCGAGCATCTCAGGATTGAACTGCGAGAGTTCGTTCAGCAGAATTTCGTACTCACGCTTGATGTCGTCGGTATCGCCTGGTACCATGAACAACAGGAGTGAGTTGCGCTCAATATGGCGCAGGAATCTAAGTCCCAAGCCCTTTCCTTCCGAAGCACCCTCGATGATGCCAGGGATATCGGCCATCACAAACGACTTGTTATCGCGATAGCCAACGATACCCAATGAGGGTTCCATCGTGGTAAAAGGATAGTTTGCTATCTTGGGCTTAGCATTCGACAGCGATGAGACCAAGGTAGATTTTCCTGCATTAGGAAAACCTACCAAGCCCACATCAGCTAAGAGTTTCAATTCGAGAATAATGGTCATCTCCTGCATGGGCTCACCTGGCTGTGCATAGCGGGGAGCCTGGTTGGTAGAGGTACGGAACTGGAAATTACCCAATCCACCACGACCACCTTTCAGGAGCAATACTTCCTGACCATCGTATGTAACATCGCAGACGTACTTACCTGTTTCGGCATTATAGACCACAGTACCACAAGGCACATCGATGTAAACATCTTTACCATCGGTTCCATGACACTTGTCGCGACCACCATTTCCGCCGTGTTCGGCAAAGATATGGCGCTCGTATTTCAAGTGGAGCAGCGTCCAGTAGTTATGGTTTCCACGCAGAATAATGCTGCCACCCTTACCACCGTCGCCACCATCAGGGCCACCGTTGGGATTATACTTTACATGACGCAAGTGCATACTGCCTTTACCACCCTTACCGGAGCGGCAGTAGATCTTTACGTAGTCTACGAAATTTGATTCCATTTAGATATTGTCAATAACCTGGCAAATGTCTGCAAAAATGCGGTCGAGCTCGCCCAGACCGTCGATATGAAAGTGAACACCCTCCTGCTTATACCACTCGATGAGAGGCATAGTCTGAGAATGGTAAACTACGAGACGCTTCTTGATGGTCTCCTCATTGTCGTCGGCACGACCGCTCTGCTGTCCGCGCAGGATGAGGCGCTTCATCAGTTCGTCCTCAGGCACATCCAGCTCAATCATAGCAGCCACCTTGTCGCCACGCTCGTCGAGCATCTTCTTCAGAGCCTCGGCCTGTGGAATGGTACGGGGGAAGCCATCGAAGATAACACCCTTGCTGTCGCGTCCGAAACTATCATAAACAGAAGCAAGAATGCTAACCATCAGATCGTCGGGAATCAACTGTCCCTTCTCGATATAGCTGGCAGCCGTCTTACCCAGTTCGGTACCATTCTTGATTTCACCACGAAGTACGTCACCAGTTGAGATGTGATTCAGTCCGTACTTCTCAATCATCTTATCACTCTGTGTTCCCTTGCCTGAGCCGGGAGCACCAAAAATAACGATATTCTTCATTATCCTGATATTTAGTTTTATTTAAGTTGCTACGTTTATTCTACAATGGTATATATATCCTTCAAACCTCTGGCCTGCTGATCGTAGTCGAGACCATAGCCGAGAATGAAATCATCAGGAATGCTGAATGCCACATACTCCGGATGGATATCCTCCTTCAACTTGCTGGGTTTCAAGAACAAAGTGCAGATATGAATGGATTCAGGGTTACGGGTACCCAGCGACTCAATCATCTGCTTCATGGTGAGTCCGCTCTCCACAATATCCTCCACGATAATCACCGTACGATTAGTCAAGTCCTCGTTGATACCAAACACTTCCTTGATCTTACCTGTAGAGGTAGTTCCCTGATAGGAAGCTAATTTTACAAACGATATCTCGCAAGGGATAGTCATCTCACGAATCAGGTCGGCAGCAAAGATAAACGCGCCGTTCAGTACGCCTAACAACAGAGGATTCTTACCTTCCATATCCTTACTGATCTGCTGAGCAAGAGCCTTTACACGCTCCTTAATCTCTGCCTCTGGAATAGAGATTTTGAACGATTTATCCTTAACTTGAATGACACTCATACGCTGAAAGAATTAAAAATTTGTGCAAAATTACAAAAAATCTGCCAAACTCTATCATTCATTAGCAATTTTTTCGTATTTTTGCACCATTATGAAGATATTTACGAGCGCACAAGTCCATGAATTGGACAAATACACCATAGAAAATGAGCCCATTAAGTCTATCGACCTGATGGAGCGCGCTGCAAAAGCCATAACTCAAGCCATCACCGATAGCTGGAGTGTGAACACGCCTGTGATTATCTTTGCAGGACCAGGCAATAACGGTGGCGACGCGCTGGCCGTAGCCAGAATGCTCATCGACAAGGATTACGATGTCAAAGTCTATTTATTCAACATATCCAATCACCTCTCTGAAGACTGTGATATCAATAAGCGTCGTCTGATCGAAAAACGGTCGAAGGCGCTGATAGAGGTGATTCAGGAGTTTGAGCCACCACAGCTGGAAGAAGGCATGCTGGTGGTTGATGGTCTGTTCGGCACAGGCCTCAACAAGCCTTTGGCAGGCGGATTCGGTTCACTTGTAAAATACATCAATGCCTCGCCAGCTCAGGTAGTGAGCATCGACGTGCCTTCAGGACTGATGACGGAGGATAACACCTACAACGTCAGGACCAACATCATCCATGCAAACCTGACGCTGACGCTTCAGATGCCCAAACTCTCGTTCCTGTTCCCAGAGAACCAGATCTTCATTGGTAAACTGAAGGTGCTCGACATCCGACTGAGCAAACAAGGCATGAAAAAGATTGATGCCAACTATACGCTGCTCGAAGAGAGCGACATACGCGCGCGACTGCTAAAACGTGATCCATTCGCCCATAAAGGCAAGATGGGAAATGCCTTGATCATAGCTGGCAGCTATGGCATGGCAGGCGCCTCAGTACTGGCCACCAAGGCCTGTCTGCGCGTAGGTGTAGGCAAGGTCACCACCCACACCCCTAAGCGCAACAGTGCCATTCTGCAAGTCAGTGTACCTGAGGCCATTATCCAGTTCGACAGAGAGGAGACGACTTTCTCTGAGGCTGTCGATACAGAGGGATTCAACGCTGTAGGCATTGGTCCGGGTTTAGGCACCAGCGAACAGACAGCTATCGCTATCATCGCACAGCTACGCCGCACCCAGTGCCCTATCGTTGCCGATGCCGACGCCATCAACATCCTGGCCACCCATCGTGCTTGGCTGCAGCAGCTGCCCAAGGGCATCATCTTGACACCCCACCCCAAGGAGTTCGACCGCATGGAAGGTCATTCGAACGACAGTTATGAACGACTGATGAAAGCGCGCGAACTGGCAGAGCGCATACAGGGCTACGTGGTACTGAAGGGGCACCACACCTCACTCTGTCTGCCCGACGGACATATTATCATCAATTCTACAGGCAATGCCGGCATGGCAACAGCAGGCAGCGGCGATGTGCTGACAGGTATCATCACCGGATTGCTGGCCCGTGGATATAATCAGGAAAACGCTTGTATCGTAGGTATGTACCTGCACGGACTGGCTGGCGATATTGCCGCTCGCGAATTAGGCGAGGAGAGCGTCATTGCCAGCGACCTGATACAGAACTTACCCTACGCCTTTAAAAGACTTAATGAATGAATAAATTATCAGTAATGATTATGGCCTTGCTGCTGACTACAGGCAGTATGAAGGCCCAGACAGTTATCAGTTCATACAAACCAGGAGTTACCAGCGAGGGAGCAGTGTATTACCTGCCCAAGACCGCTATCCGCATCACCTTCCAGATAGAGAAGACCACCTATACCCCTGGTGAGTTTTGCAAATATTCCGAGAAATACCTGCGTATCAAGGACGTATCGCCTACGCCATCTACCAAGTACCGACTGATGGCCGTCAGTCAGGAACCGTTTGCCGTGGCCGATACCTCGAAGTGCTTTGCCGTGAAGTTCGACGCCAGGACATCGGCCTGCAACGTCAGACTGTCCGACGACGGTATCCTGCTGGCTATCAACAGAGACATCAAGCAACAGAAAACGCCTCAGACCACAGCCCCCATCAAGGCTGCGCCCATCACCAAATCGCCCAAGTCATACCTGAGCGAGGAGATCCTTTCAGCAGGTAGCACCGCCAAGATGGCCGAACTGACAGCTCAGGAGATTTATGAAATCAGAGAAAGCAGAGGTATGCTGGCTAAGGGACAGGCCGACTTCATGCCTAAAGATGGTGAGCAGCTGCGATTGATGCTGCAGGAGCTGGGCACACAGGACCAGGCCCTGACCAGTATGTTTACTGGTGTCACCACTTGCGACACCACCAGTCACACCATCACCTACATAGTTGACAAGCCCATCAAGCGTGACGTACTATTCCGCATCTCGCCTGAATTCGGACTGGTTGACAACGACGACCTCTCTGGTACACCTTATTATATTAATATAGAGAATCTGAAGACAGTTGCCGAGCCAGCACCTGCTGACCCCAAGAAGGCCGTCAAGCCTCAGCAGGCAGGCATCTATGTGAACATTCCCGGCAGACTGCGCGCCACCATCTTCGACGCCAAGAACCAGATTCTGGCCAGCGAGTTCCCTGCCGCACAGTTTGGCAATGTAGAGTTGCTGAGCGGCGCCTTGTTCAACAAGAAATATACCACACGCCTCTTACTCCACCCCCTGACAGGAGCGGTAGAGAACTTAGAGGCAGAACAGCCCAAATAAAAACAGAGTAAAAAGATGATTCAGGTACTACTTCTCTGAGAAGAGTACCTGAATCAATGTCTGCCCTACTGCTTGTAGGGTATTTTTATCGATATGCGCCATATCATCATTGATGGTATGCCAGGTAGGTCCAAAGGTGCTCTGCGCACAATTGGGATAGTGTGGGATGATATCGATGGTAGGGATCTTAGCCTTCGTATTGACAGGCAGATGATCATCAGTAACACCCCCGCCTATCTGACCAGGGAAGAAGCTACCATAGCCAACAACCTGTGCAGCGCGCCAAACCTTATCCACAATATGACTGGCATACTGTACCGACATGGCCTCCTTATAGAACTGTGCACCCTGACCGCCTACCATATCAAGCAGAATGCCGAAACGGGCCTTATAGCCTTTCTGATGCAGGTTGGCTGCCCAGTACTGAGACCCAAGAGCCCATGAGTCGCCCTCGTAATCATTCTCCTCCCACTGAGGCACACCCCAGTCTTCAGTATCAAAGCAGATAAAGTCTACACCCAGCTTCAAGGTGTCCTGCGACAGCAATCGAGCCACTTCAAGCATCACTGCCACACCCGAGGCGCCATCGTTGGCAGCCATCACAGGCGTTTTCCAGTTGGCTTCATCAGGATCATTATCAGCCCAAGGGCGACTGTCCCAGTGGGCACAAAGCAGAATACGGTCTTTCTGTTCCGGACGATAGCTGGCAATGATATTGGTGCTGTGGAGCGGCGTGCCGTCATAGCCTTTGAGCACAGCCTTCTGCGGCAGCACCGTCATGCCGAAGCTCTTGAACTTCGAGATAATCCACGCTTCGCAATCATCGTGTGCCTGACTGTTCATGGTACGAGGACCAAAATCGCACTGAGCCTGACAGTACTGATACGCACTATCTGCACAGAAAGCAGGACCAATAGGCTGCATTGACACAGACTCATCAGTGGTCTGTTTCTTCAGATTACCACAACTCACTAAAAGTAAAAAGGTAAAAAGGTAAAAAGGTACAATCCTTACCAACCTCATTACTTTTGCTATTTTATTATCTCTCATTTCAAATTTTACTTTTTTACCCTTTTACCTTTTCACGTTTCTCTGTACCTCCTCCATCACACGCAGGAAGTTACCACCCCAGATTTTCTGGATGTCCTGTTCGCTGAAACGGCGCGCCAGCAATCTGCGGGTAAAGTTAATCAGCTCCGACGAATCAGCCAGACCACGAACGCCGCCATCGCCATCAAAGTCGGTACCCAGCCCCACATGGTCGATGCCCATCACGTCGATGGCATGCTCTAAGTGAGCCATCACATCGTTGATGGTTGCCTCGCCGTCCTTCTTCAGGAAACCATGATAGATGGTAGTCTGCGCCACACCGCCCTTAGCAGCAAGGGCACGCATCTGGTCGTCAGTCAGGTTACGTGGATGATCACAAAGCGCACGGGCAGAAGAGTGGCTGCACACAATAGGCTTGCTACTGATTTCCAAAGCCTGATAGAAGCTCTCCTCGCCGGCGTGACTCATATCGACGATCACGCCCAGACGGTTCATCTCTTTGATGACCTGCTCACCAAAGGCACTCACACCATGGTGGGTATGATTGGTTTTAGAAGCCGAATCGCAGATATCATTATCGCCATTATGACAAAGTGTCATATACACAATGCCTCGATCCACAAAGTGCTGCAGATTCTCCAGTTTTCCATCGATGGCGATACCGTTCTCTATGCCCAGCATGATGCTCTTCAATCCCATGTGCTTGTTCATCCACAGGTCGTGAGGGGTGCTGGCAATACGGATATAATCGCTGTTCTGACTCACAATCACCTCAATCTGGTCGAAGATATCGTCGGCAAAAGCCGTAGGATTAACCGTTGGCTGTGGCAGATAAGCCACCATGATGGTAGCATCCTGACGACCTTCTGTCATCTTATGCAGATCGACAAGAATCTTGGAATCACGATGATCAAAATGAATTCCTTGAGGGAAAAACATCGGGGTATCGCAATGGGTGTCGAGTGTCAGCACACGATCATGCGTTCTGTGGGCTTCATGAAAGCACTTGGCCTCGCCCACCAGCCACTGGAACAAGGGCAGACCATCAGCCATACACTCTGGATGCCACTGCACACCGAGTATCGACTTGAACTCACTGCTCTCCATCGCCTCAACAATTCCATCAGCCGACTTGGCTACAACCTTGAACTTGTCGCCGGCTTCCGACACTGCCTGGTGATGGAACGAGTTGACCATCAGGTTCTCATGGCCATATATGCTGTAAAGAACCGAATCTTGTTCAATCTTCACACGATGGGTTGCCTCCGAACGGTCGGCATCCTGCGAATGTTTCACTGTAGCCACATCGCTGATATCCTGACGCACCTTTCCGCCTAAAGCCGTAGCCAACGTCTGGATACCACGACAGATGCCTAACATCGGGATCTGACGGTTATAAGCCAAACGGGCTATCAACAGTTCAGGAAGGTCGCGCTCCTGATTGATACCATGAAGCTTAGGCGAGGGATCCTCACCAGCCCATAAAGGATTAATATCGCCGCCTCCACTCAAAATCAGGGCGTCGATATGCTCCAGGGTGTTCACAATCACATGTTTATCAGCTACAGGTGGTATCACTACAGGCACACCACCCGCCTCGACTACCGACTGGTAATAGCCGCGACCTAACTTACAGGTCAGGTCTTCGTAATTACCAGTGATACCGATTATTGGACGCTTCTCAGCCTCTGGGAAGTGAGCATACACATCACTCAGATGCGACTGAAGGTCAAATCTGTTCATAGTTTCTTATCGTCTTCGTCGAGTACGATAGGTATCTCACGCTTCAGGCTCTGCTCCAGCGAGATCAGGGTTTCTGTGGCTACAACACCAGGAATGCCCTGCAGTTTGCCGTTCAACAGTTCCATCAGCTGCTCGTTGTCCTTGGCATAGAGCTTTACCATCATCGTATACGGACCAGTAGTAAAGTGACATTCCACTACCTCTGGAATATGTTGCAGGCGCTCTACCACCTCTTTATACATCGATCCCTTTTCAAGGGTGATACCTACATAAGTACAGGTAGAATAGCCCAGACTTTTAGGATTAACATCGAATCCACTACCAGTAATCACATCAGCATCAATCAGGTGCTGAACACGCTGGTGAATGGCGGCTCTTGAAACATTACACTCTGCTGCTACATCCTTGAAAGGAATACGCGCATTCTTGGATAGGATACTCAATATCTTCTTATCCAAAAAATCAATTTTTTCCATGATTTTCCCCTTTTGGTTACATTTTGTCAGCAAAAGTAAGCATTTTAATCGAACAATGCAACTTTTTTGGAGAAAAAATTAAAAAAAGCGTGTCACTTTCGTGACACACTTACTTATTTCTTTGTTTTTTTCTGACTTTTGGTGTTTTTGCCGGTTGTCGATGTCTTACCATCGATTCCAACAAGCTCGATATCAAAAATCAGTGTGCTGTAAGGCTTGATCTGACCTGCCTCACGATTGCCGTAAGCCAGCTCGGCAGGGATGTAGAGCTGCCATTTTGAGCCAACAGGCATCATTGTCAGTGCCTCGGTCCAGCCCTTGATGACATCAGTGGGACGGAACTCAGCAGGCTTGTCGCCATGATTCTTTGAGGCATCGAACACAGTGCCATCAATCAGTCGGCCCTCATAGTTCACCATCACCTTATCACTCAAGGTAGGCACAGCGCCCTTACCCTGTTTCAGCACCTTGTACTGCAGACCGCTGGGCAGGGTAACCACCCCATCTTTCTTGGCATTATCAGTCAGGAACTTCTTACCAGCGTCGCGGTTGGCGCCATAGAGTTTCTCTTCCTTCACTGCCTTGGCCACCTTGGTCTTCACCATGTAGTAGCTTTCAGCATCAAGCACCTTGCATACAGAAGTATCCTTCAGCAGTGCATCTGTGAATCCACGATAGAACTTTGCGGTCTCGATAGAATCAGAAGAGCCCTCGAAGTCATGCTTAACACTGGGGAGTACACGCTCATTTACCTGATTAGCAATCTGAATACCCATCAGATAAGCCTTCTGACGTGCATCGCCCTCGGCCTTGGCAGCCTCCTGGAATCCACGTACGAAGTCGGCCATATAAGCGGTATCCACCTTCTGCTGGAGCAAGAAAGGAATAACACTGCTACCAACACTCATACCAGCTGTATAACTGATAGAGTCAGAAACAGACTTCAAGCTGAAAACCTCGACAGCAGGCTTCTGCTGCTTGACTACCTTCTTTTTCTTGGCAGCATCTATAGATAAAGATGCACCCGCCACAAGGGCGAGTGCAATAATCATAGTCTTTTTCATTTACTTCTTAGGATTA
Source organism: Prevotella sp. P6B1 (assembly GCF_000702825.1). Taxonomy (GTDB): domain Bacteria; phylum Bacteroidota; class Bacteroidia; order Bacteroidales; family Bacteroidaceae; genus Prevotella. The sequence continues at coordinate 27,180 of NZ_JNKF01000017.1, read as the reverse complement.
ACCTCGAGCAGTTCGATCTTGAAGATCAGAGTTGAGAATGGGTCGATGTTACGCTGAGCACGCTCACCGTAAGCCAGATCCTGAGGAATGTAAACCTCCCATACAGAACCAGCAGGCATGTGAGTCAGAGCCTCAGTCCAACCCTTGATTACCTGGTTAGCACGGAATGTAGTAGGCTCACCACGCTTGTAAGAGCTATCAAAGATTGTATCATTGATCAGACGACCCTCGTAGTGTACCTTTACCAGTGAAGTATCAGCAGGGATAGCACCTGTACCCTCCTTGATAACCTTATACTGTACACCGCCGGGCAGAGTCTTCACACCGTCCTTCTTGGCATTAGCAGCGAGGAACTTCTCACCAGCCTCCTTGTTAGGACCGTAGGTCTTCAACATCTCCTTAGCCTTGATTTCCTGGATCAGGCGCTGAGCAACCTCCTGAGCAACCTCGGGAGTCATCAGCCCCTTCTTACCAGTTGTACCACTGATGAATCCAGCCAGGAAGTTCTTCAGAGAGATTGTCTTGGTAGAATCCTCACCGAATACCTCATGGTTGATACCCTTGATCATACGGTTAGAAATCTGCTGACCAATCTGAATACCTGCATAGTATGCAGCCTTCTTCTTGTTGTCACCGGCATTGGCACCCTCGTTCAGACCTTTGATGAACTCAGCCATGTAAGCAGTATCTACATCGAGACTACCAACGAGATACTCTTTCAGACCCTGAGTCTGAGCCATACCAATAGCGTAGCTCATGGTGTCAACGTCTGTCTTCAGACTAGCTTTAGGAGTTGAATTGCCACATGCGGTGAAACCAGCAGCAGCGATAGCCAGAACGGCTACAATTGATAACTTTTTCATTGTTTTCTGTTATTATTTTAAACTACTTGTATTAACTCTACATCGAAGATCAGAGCTGCGAATGGAGGAATAGAAGCACCAGCACCACCTTCGCCATAAGCCAAGCGGTAAGGGATGAAGAAACGGTACTTAGCACCCTCCTGCATGAGCTGAACACCCTCGGTCCAACCAGCGATTACCTGCTGGAGTGGGAATGTAGCGGGCTCGCCACGCTGATATGAGCTATCGAATACGGTACCATCAATCAGTGTGCCCTCGTAGTGGCACTGTACGGTATCCTTTGCAGATGGCTTCTTACCGTTACCCTCCTTCAGCACCTGATACTGCAGGCCGCTGGGCAGGGTGATGACTCCATCCTTCTTACTATTCTCAGCGAGGAACTTCTCGCCAGCCTCCTTATGTGCCTTTCCTTTCTCGGCACGCTCAGCCTGGAGCTTCTGCTCCTGCTTCTGGAAATATTCCTGTACAATAGTCTGAGCCTCACGGTGTGAAACCTTCAACTCATTGCCCTTCAGCACATCGTTGATGGCCTGTGCAAAATCCTCGGCACTGATGTTCTCAGCACCCATCTGAGACAACTGCTGACCAATGCCCAGACCTAAAGCATAACTTAACTTATCCATTTCTATTTATTAATAATGTGTAACCTTCTAAAAAATCGGCTGCAAAGTTACACTTTTTTTCTTATTCCGATGCATTATAATTGCTAAAATTTCTTTTTTATATCAGAAAAGTTGTATTTTTGCAACATCAAACTTAAAAATCATTCTTATGAAAAAGATCGTTGTGCTTACAGGTGCTGGCATGTCGGTAGAAAGCGGCCTGAAGACTTTCCGTGATGCCGATGGTTTATGGGAAAATTATCCCGTACAGAAAGTAGCTACTCACGAGGGTTGGCTGGACGACCCTACACTCGTCACCAATTTTTACAATATGCTCCGTAAAAAGTGCTGGGGCGTCAAGCCCAACGAAGGGCATAAACTGGTGGCAGAACTCGAGAAGAACTACAATGTGACAGTGGTGACACAGAATGTTGATAACCTGCATGAAATGGCAGGTTCCACCAAAGTCATCCACCTGCACGGCGAACTGATGAAGGTGTGTTCCAGTCGGGATGTTGACGACCCGCGCTACCAGATACAGCTCACCCCCGAGAACTGCGAGATAGAACCAGGCACTAAGGCTGGCGACGGCTCGTTGCTGCGCCCGTTCATCGTCTTCTTCGGCGAGGCAGTGCCTAACATCACCGTGGCAGCCGAAGAGGTACAGGAGGCCGACATTCTGATTATCATCGGCACTTCGTTAGTGGTCTATCCTGCCGCAGGCCTGCTGCATTATGCCCGTCCTGGCGTACCCATCTACCTGATCGACCCTAACCCTGTGAACGCAGGCGGTCGCGTCACACAAATCCAAAAAGGCGCCTCCGAAGGCATGAAAGAGTTAGTAAAAATTCTCTAACTGGTTTGCAAATGAAAAGTACCTGGAAAACAATTGCTCTCCAGGTACTTTTCAAAATAACCCGTTTTTACGGATTTTTCTTTATCCTCTATCCTTGCGGATAAGCTCTAAGAGCTTCTCTACAGCCTCCTCCTCTGGGATATTTTTCTCAACACATTCCTTGGCCTTGTAGAGCGAGATTTTTCCGCGCCCAGCACCTACGTAACCGTAGTCGGCATCGGCCATCTCACCAGGACCGTTCACGATACAGCCCATGATACCAATCTTCAGACCTACCAGATCCTTGGTAGCAGCCTTGATCTTGGCAATGGTCTCCTGCAGGTTATAGAGCGTACGTCCGCAACCTGGGCACGAGATATACTCGGTCTTGGTAAACTTGATGCGGGCGGCCTGAAGGATGGCATCGGCCAGCTCAACTAACTTTGAACTTTGAGCTTTGAACGTTGAACTGTTGATGACCAGCTGGTGGGCTTTTTTATCTATCAGCAGGGCACCAACTGCCATCGCTGCTTTCAGCTGGAGCGTCTCCCAATCGGGAGCATCCACATCGAGTGTGATGGTATCATTCTTGATGCTGGCCTCAGCCTTTTCGCGCAGGGCGGTACACTCAGGAATCATATCCACCAGCTTACGAGCCACAGGAATCTCACACTCGGGCTCCTCACTCAGCGATACACGGATGGTGTCGCCGATACCCTCAGTCAACAGGGCGCCGATACCTACAGCACTCTTGATACGTCCGTCTTCGCCCTCACCGGCCTCAGTCACACCCAGATGCAGGGGGTAGTGCATATCCTCCTGATCCATGGTCTTTACCAGCAGACGCATGGTGGTTACCATCACAACGGTATTCGAAGCCTTGATCGAGATAACCACATCATTGAAGTTCTCACGCTTAAAAATACGCAGAAACTCCATACAGCTCTCCACGATACCCTCGGGCGTATCGCCGTAACGACTCATGATACGGTCAGAGAGCGAACCGTGGTTCACACCGATACGAACGGCAGTATGATGTTCCTTACAGATATTCAGGAATGGCACCAGCTGCTTCTCTATCTTCTGCAACTCAGCAGCATACTCCTCATCAGTATATTCCAGGTGTTTGAACGTACGTCCCGGATCCACATAGTTGCCTGGATTGATACGTACCTTCTCACAATACAGGGCTGCCACATCGGCCGTATGGGCGGTGAAATGCACGTCGGCCACCAGTGGTGTCTGATAGCCATCGGCCTTGAGCTGAGCCGAGATGTTCTTCATGTTCTCTGCCTCGCGAGTTCCCTGAGTGGTGAAACGCACCAGTTCGCCACCAGCGTCGATGATGCGCTTGGCCTGCGCCACACACCCCTCGGTATTATTGGTATCTACCGTACCCATCGACTGGATGCGGATAGGGTTCTGACCACCAATGCCAATACCGCCTACACGGGCTTCGGATGATTGTCTTCTTTTATACATTGAACTTTGAACTTTGAGGTTTGAACTTTAGTTGGTTTTGAACTGATACTTGATCTCTGCGAGTTCCTCGTTGGCTTTCTCAATCTTGATACGCAGATTACCTTTATACACAGCCAGACGCTGAGCCAGATCCTGATCAGCCAGCGCCATCATCTCAACAGCCAGGATAGCAGCGTTCTGTGCACCGTTCACACCAACCGTAGCCACGGGAATTCCCGGGGGCATCTGGATGATGGACAGCATCGCATCAAGACCATCCAACATACCCTTGATGGGTACGCCAATGACGGGCAGCGTAGTAGAAGCAGCGATGACGCCAGGCAGGGCAGCAGCCATACCGGCACCAGCAATAATCACCTTGATGCCACGATCCTTAGCGGTACGGGCAAATTCCTCCACAGCATCGGGAGTACGATGAGCTGAAAGGGCATTTACTTCAAAAGGCACCTGCATCTCATCGAGAAACTTACAGGCTTTTTCCATAATGGGCAGATCGCTTGTACTGCCCATGATAATACTAACTAATGGCTTCATATCATTTACAATTTCATTATTTACAATTTACCATTTACAGATACAGCAGACCGAGTACAGAACATACAAGGCCCACCAGGAATCCTGCTACCACCTGCGACAACGAGTGCTGACGCAGAATCATACGGCTGGTGCCCAGCATACCTGCCAGTATCAGCACCAGACATAGCCACCAGATGGGGTTGAACCCAAACAATTCGCCAAACACAAACAGAGCGCCAGCCACACCGCCGATAGCAGAGGTATGGGTAGAAATCTTCCACCACACATTGACAAGGGCACACACAATCTGAATGGCCAGAGCTGCCGACACGATGGTTCCCATGAAATGGGGGATATGCATCATATCCATGATATACACGCAAAAGAAATAGCACAGAATAGAGATCACATAGGGCACCATACGACGCTCCTTATGTCCCAGTTCAATCAGGTTCCAACCATTATACTTACGGTAGAGATGAATCAGTACCGTAGGCAATAGGATTGTGAAGAAATACACCAACGCGAGCACCTGCAACTTGTAGGCCAAGGGCATCAGACTGAGATAACTCAGAAAGAAGAGTGCCATCAGTCCCACAATCGGCAGATAGAATGGTGTGAACACCATGCTCACCACGCGTGCCGTCAATATGATATTCTTTTCTCTGCTCATTTCCTAAGTCTTGCTATGGGAATTCCTAACTGTTCACGATACTTGGCCACCGTACGACGGGCAATAGGGAATCCCTTGGTAGCCAACTGGTCCTTCAACTGATCGTCGCTCAGCGGTTTACGCTTATCCTCAGCATCCACCAGATCGCGGAGCGCGGCCTTGATCTGTCGGGTACTCAACTCCTCACCACTCTCTGTCACGTAGCCGTCACTGAAGAAATGACGCAACGGGAAGGTGCCCCAACGGGTCTGAGCATATTTCGAATTGCTCACACGCGAGATGGTCGAGATATCGAGTCCGGCTTTCTCAGCCACATCCTTCAGAATCATCGGTCTGAGCGAAGCCTCATCACCATCCAGGAAGAACTGACGCTGCAACTGGATGATGGCACGCATGGTAACCGTCAGCGTATGGCGACGCACCTTGACAGCCTCGATGAATCCCTGAGCAGCATCCACCTTCTTCTTGATGTACAACAGCGCCTCCTTGGTCTGCTTGCTCAGATGGTCTTTGTTCTGCTGATACTCCTTCATGGAGTCGACAAACGACTGCGACACCCTCAGTTCGGGCACCTCACCATTATTCAACGTAAAGGTGATGGTACCATCGTCCTGGGTATCTACGATGAAATCGGGGGTTATCTGCTGCATACTCCTGCCAACAGTCTCACCTAACGAGGCACCTGGACGCGGATTCAGCTTACGCAGTTCATGAAACAAAGCCTCGGCCTGCATGTCGGATAGCTTCAGGTCATCTTGTATCTTATCCCAGTGCTTGCGTGTAAAGGCTTCGAAATAGTCGTTCACCACACGTTCCATCAGATCGCGCACCCTCGACGGGTCGCGACGCTCTATCTGCAACAGCAGACACTCCTGCAGCGAACGGGCTCCGATACCTGCCGGGTCAAAAGCCTGCAGCATCAGCAGTACATGCTCTATCTCTTGCTCTGTTGCATCAATATTATGGTATATCGCCAGCTCGTCACTCACAATCGAAAGATCTTTGCGCAATAGTCCGTCATCATCGAGCGACCCTATCAGGTATTCCATGATATCACGCTCTTTCGGTGTCAGATCCATCTCGCCCACCTGTTCCTTCAACTGGTCATAGAAGGATACGGTCTCACCATAGACCATCTCCTCACGCTCTTCGCTATACGAGCTGCCGCTCTGATAGACAGGCAGATCCTCGTCGTCACGCCCGATACCACTCAGGGCTTCGTCCAACGCCGACTGACGCTCTTCACGCTCGTTGACGGTCTCGAAATCCTCAGTGCCCTCGGCATCATTATCGAAATCATTTTCTTCAGTGGCTATGGTATCATCGTCATAAGGCGACTCGCTCTCCAGAGCTGGATTGTCGTTCATCTCTGTGTTGATACGGTCAACCAACTGCGTCACTGGCAGTTCTATCAGCGACGATTGCAACAACTGCTGCTGAGAAAACGTCTGTCCCAGTTTCTGTTGCTGTAGTTGTTCCTGTATCTGTGCGTTCTTAATACTCAAAGTTCAAAATTCAAAGTTCAATGCTCAATGTTCAATGTTTAAAGTACTCTTTCAGCTGCTCGGCAAACGAGGCCAGATCCTCCGGATTGGCATTGCCATAGCGGCGCCATATCTGCTGACAAGCCTGCACCAAATCGTCCCTCACCACATCCTTGCGGTTCAGGTAAGGATCACAATGCTGGAAGGTTGCCATCGCCTCGACCACATCTTGAGGCTTCACCTTCATATCTTTGGCCAGTTCCTGCACCTCGGGCGTCTCTACCACCATCGTGATAGGTGTCAGACGGAAATAAAGGTCCAGGATTAACGTCAACATGACAGGTGTCAACGGGGTTGTATCGGCAACAGGTCTGAAATCCTTCTCAAAACTCTCGTTGGTCTCCACACCATTATAGAACTCCAACGCATTGTTGAACCCCCACATCTCGCGCAATAAGTTCACTGCGCGTTTCAGCTTGCGGGGATTCTGCCCGTACACCTCCCAGAAGTGTTCGATACGGGGTGTTTCCAGATTGGCTATCTGACACATTTTGTTGAAGAGCACATTGGGCGCAATATGCAATTCCATGCTCAAATCAACCATTGCCTTACTATACATCGGCTTGATACCAATGGGGTTTTGTAAGTACAACTGCATCAGCAGCAGCCAGTATTCATCCTGCCATTTTGAGTTTTTTGCCATATTATGTGCTATTTTTTTGCAAAAATAATGTTTTTTTTGTATATTTGCACCGAAAAGGAGAGAAAATTATGAGAAAAGTGGTATTATTTGCCCTTTGGGCACTATCTGTAACCTCCGTCTGCGCTCAAAACGTTCGCGAAGAACTGAAACGAGACTTTCTCAAGGCGGGCAGTAATTACTATGCTTACCAGGGACCGACACGAGAACTCACGCCGTCACCCTCAGGTGAAAAGCCATTCTACATCAGTAGTTATTCGCGTCATGGATCGCGTTATCTCATTAAGGCCGAAGAGTACGATTATCCCTATCAGGTTCTACTCAAGGCTGACAGCCTTGGAAAACTGACCGAGTTAGGTCAGAAGGCATTACGGCTATTAGGCTACTTGCGCGAAGATGCCCAAGACCGTTATGGCGACCTGACACCGCTTGGCGCCGTACAACATCAGCAGATTGCCCAGCGCATGTACGACCGTTTCCCAGAAGTATTCCAAGGGCGCTCTGTGATTGAAGCCAAGAGCACAGTCGTTATCCGCTGTATCCTCTCCATGCAGCACGAGCTACTACAACTGGCAAAAAACAACCCGAAGCTCATCTTTAATGCCGATGCCTCACAGCACGACATGTACTACATGAACATGCAGGACTCGGCGCTCTACAAGAAACGCTATTCCAAGAAAACCCAACAGGCATACAAGAATTTCTGTGCGAAATACGAAATTCACAAGCCCGCCATGAGCAAACTGTTTAATGACAAGGATTATTTCAATCGGGAGGTGGACGCTTTTGAGTTAAACCGCTCCATCTTCAAGATTGCATCGAGTGTACAAGGCACCGAGATGCGCGACTTGTTCAGTCTGTTCGATATCTATTCGCCCGACGAGCTCTACAATAACTGGCTCCAGGCTAATGCATTCTGGTACCTCAGCTTTGGCTGCAATCCCTTCAATGGCGGCAAACAGCCTTACACCCAGCGCCGGCTTCTGGAGCGTATCATCCTGGATGCCGACAGCTGCATTAACCAGCCGCACCCTGGCGCCACATTGCGATTTGGACACGAAACGATTATCCTGCCGCTCACCTGTCTGTTAGGACTGAATGGCTATGGTCGTGAGATACGCGATCTGGACCGCCTGGATATCGATGGTTGGATCAACTTCGAGGTATTCCCCATGGCGGCCAACATCCAGTTTATATTCTACCGGAAGGACGAAAAAGATCATGACATTATCTTCAAGGTACTGCTTAACGAAAACGAGGCCACGCTGCCTATACCTACTGATATAGCGCCCTATTATCATTATCGCGATTTCCGCGAATACTACATGAAGAAAATTAATGATTATGAGGCAAAATTAGCCAAGCCTAAACGTTGATATCCGGCTCCCACAATACCACGTGCCCCTCGTAAAGCGATGCGGGCACGTTGATGATGCGCTGGTTCGAGCTGCCACGAAACAGCAGGTCGGGATCTTTCAGGCGCTCTACAAACGGACCGTCCACCAACACATCTATCTCGTATAGCAGTTCGCGCTGTGCGCGTGTTATCAGTGCCTCGTAGGTAAATCCCGTATAGCACCATATATCCTTGTTGGTACGGCTGTGTATGGCGCGGGCCAGTTCGGCAAATCCGTCGCACTGATACATAGGGTCGCCACCCGAGAATGTCACGTTGGCATATGGGTCGGCCTCGATGATTTGCATCAGTTGCTCAGTGCTCATCTCGCGCCCGCCACCAAAATCCCACGACTGGGGATTATGGCAGCTGGGACACTGATGCCTGCATCCAGCACAATAGATGGACGTCCGGAACCCCGGTCCATCCACCATTGTATCTTCTATGACGTCTAATACCCTGATCATCAGAACAGTTTCTGCTCCTGGGCGGCGTGGTCGATATGAGTCACACGGTCGTTCAACTCAGCCAGTTTACCTGAGTTCCAGCGGTCGGTAGTACCAACCAGATAGCCTGTAATGCGCTGTAGCTTGTCGATGTTAGCGCTGCCGCACTTGGGGCACTTCTCCAGATGATCGTCGGCATTCTCATAGCCACAGTCCATACAACGGTTACGGTTGTGGTTAACACTGCCGTAACCCATATCCAACTGATCCATCATATCGACTACACTCATAATCACCTGTGGATTATGCGTAGCGTCACCATCAATCTCTACATAGAAGATATGTCCGCCACGGGTCAGGTTGTGATAAGGTGCCTCAATCTCAGCCTTATGACGGGCAGAGCACTTATAGTACACGGGCACATGGTTCGAGTTGGTATAGTAATCACGATCAGTCACACCTGGCACGATACCGAACTCCTTACGGTCCTTCTTGGTAAACTTACCGCTCAGACCCTCGGCAGGCGTAGCCAGCACACTATAGTTATGATGATAGCGCTCGCAGAACTCATTCACGCGGTCACGCATATAGGTTACAATCTTCACGCCCAAGGCCTGTGCCTCTTCGCTCTCACCATGGTGCTTGCCAATCAGAGCCACCAAACACTCAGCCAGTCCGATAAAGCCGATACCCAGAGTACCCTGATTGATGACGCTCTCGATGGTATCCATCGGCTTCAGCTTGTCGGCACCAATCCACAGGCACTGCATCAGCAGAGGGAACTGCTTGGCAAAGGCTGTCTTCTGGAACTGGAAACGGTCGTCCAGCTGCTTGGCAGTAATCTCCAGCATCTGGTCGAGCTTGGCAAAGAACATATCGATACGCTTCTGCTGATCCTGTTCCTCACGGCACTCCAAGGCCAGCTTAACGATGTTGATGGTCGAGAACGAGAGGTTACCACGACCAATACTGGTCTTTGGCCCGAAGCGGTTCTCGAACACGCGGGTGCGACAGCCCATCGTAGCCACCTCGTGTACAAAACGCTTGGGATCATCGGCACGCCACTCTGCATCCTGATTGAAGCTGGCGTCCAGGTTCAGGAAGTTAGGGAAGAAACGACGGGCAGTCACCTTACATGCCAGCTGATACAGGTCGAAGTTACGATCCTCAGGCAGGTAGTTCACACCGCGTTTCTTTTTCCATATCTGGATAGGGAAGATAGCTGTCTCGCCATTGCCCACACCTTCATAAGTAGAAAGCAGGATCTCACGCATCACGCAACGACCCTCGGCACTGGTGTCGGTTCCGTAGTTGATACTCGAGAACACCACCTGGTTACCACCACGCGAGTGGATGGTGTTCATATTGTGGATAAAGGCCTCCATAGCCTGATGCACACGACCAACGGTCTTGTTGATAGCATGCTGACGGGCACGATCACGCCCCTCCAGACCATCGAGTGGTGCCTTCAGGTAGTCCATCAAAGGTTCATCGTATAAGTCCTTGAAACTCTCGCCATACAGGTCTTCGAGGGCTTTCAGCTCCTCAATATAACTCATACGCACGTAGGGTGCCAAATAGAAGTCGAAGGCAGGGATAGCCTGTCCGCCGTGCATCTCGTTCTGAGCACACTCCATCGATATACATGCCAGCACACTGGCTGTCTCAATACGCTTGGCTGCGCGCGAGGCACCATGTCCGGCGGTAAAACCGTTCTGCAGGATATTATCCAGAGGATGCTGCACGCAGGTAAGACTCTTGGTGGGATAGTAATCCTTATCGTGAATGTGCAGATAGTTATGCTCTACGGCGTTGCGACTCTCCTCACTCAGCAGATAGTCATCTACGAAGGGCTTGGTTGTCTCGCTGGCAAATTTCATCATCATGCCCGCAGGGGTATCGGCATTCATGTTGGCGTTTTCACGCGTCACGTCGTTGTTCTTGATATTCACGATATCAAGGAATACCTCACGGGTCTTGGCCTTACGGGCAATAGAACGCTGGTTGCGATAGGCGATGTACTTCTGAGCCACGTCCTTACGACTCGACTTCATGAGCTCCATCTCCACCAGGTCCTGAATCTCCTCCACCGTCATCTGACTCTCACCTCTCTGGGCAATACGGTCGGTAATCTGGTAGAGCAGACGCTCGTCCTCGCCTTTATCAGTGTGCAACATGGCCTTACGGATAGCGGCCATTACTTTCTGTTCGTTAAATCCTACTATGCGCCCATCGCGCTTCTTTACTGTCTGTATCATATGGTTATTTAGTTATTATTATTTAAGTGTCTCATTAAATGCCAACGCATACATCTTGATCTGTTTCACCATGGCCAGCAGACCATTGCTGCGGGTAGGCGACAGATGCTCCTTCAGGCCTATTTGTTCAATAAAGTACAGATCTGCATCCAGAATCTCCTGAGGCGTATGGTCGCTCAGCACACGAATCAGCAAGGCCACAATACCCTTCACAATCAGGGCATCGCTCTCTGCACTGAAGTGGATACTGCCATCCACCAGATCGGCCTGCAACCACACACGACTCTGACAGCCGTCAATCAGATTCTGCTCTGTCTTGTACTTCTCATCCAAAGGCTCCTGTTCGTTACCTAAATCGATGAGTAACTGATACTTATCCATCCAGTCGTCGAAACCACTGAACTCCTCGATAATCTCATCCTGAATTTCGTTAATTGTCATAGCTCTAATTTTTGCCTGCAAAGATACTAAATTTCCCCTATCCTACCAAACATCCACCATATTAAAATCAGTTAATTTTCAGCCTTAAGAAAATATAAATCTACAAATTGACTGAACATTTTTAGGGGTTCGTTGAAAGTATTTTGAAGGCTCGGAAATTCAGCCTATCTTTGCATCGGAAATCAGAAATGATTAGTTAGATAACGAGTTAGTTTTTTCATACATTTATAGGTTTTTGTTAGTATAATGATTAGTAATTGGTTAGTAAGTTAATTAGGGGGGCGCAGTGATGCGCCCCCCTAATGGTATGATCATGCTTTCGGTTCTACCGGTTCCAATCTGAAGAGCTTATCGCTCGGACGGATCTTATCGGTGACGGCTATCGACACGCGGGTGCCTTTCTCTGCCACCTCTACGGGACCATTGTCGCCGTGAATCTCGTTGGCTGTCACATACATCACGCCGGTGGTAGGACCTGTAATCAGCATCTTATCGCCCACCTTGAAGGTGTTGGCCTCAACGGTAAACTCGGCCACGCCCAACTTCGAGAAGTATTTCACACCCTTACCTATATATACCTTACGCTCGGTAGCGTTCGATCCGTAGTGTTTGTTCCACTCGCCCATGAGCTGACCCTGATAATAACCGTCCCAGAAACCGCGGTTGAACACGGTTGCCAGACGAGCATCCCACTCATCCTTCTTCTCCTCGGTGAATGTTCCATCGAGCACAGCCTGTATGGCCTCCTTGTAGGTGGTAACCACGGTATAGACATATTCGGGACCACGGGCACGACCCTCAATCTTGAACACACGCACACCACTCTTCATCATACGGTCGATAAAGCGCACGGTCTTCAAGTCCTTCGGACTCATGATATACTTATTGTCGATATCCAGCTGATAGCCGGTCTCATTGTCGGTAGCTGTGTATGAACGACGGCACACCTGTATGCACTCACCACGATTCGCCGAACGGTTAGCAGCATGCAGACTCATATAGCACTTACCGCTGATAGCCATGCAGAGGGCACCATGACAGAACATCTCGATACGGATCTGATTGCCGCTTGGGCCGCAGATATGCTGTTCCTCTACCTGACGGAAGATCTCAGCCACCTGATCCATGTTCAGCTCACGCGCCAGCACCACCACGTCGGCAAACTGGGCATAGAACTTCAAGGCCTCTATATTAGATATGTTAAGCTGGGTTGACAGATGAACCTCCTGGCCCACCTGATTACAATAGGTCATCACAGCCACATCGCTGGCAATGACAGCCGAGATGCCTGCCTCTTTGGCTGCATCGATAATCTCGTGCATCAAGGGGATATCCTCACCATAGATAATCGTGTTCACGGTGAGATAGCTCTTAATGCCATGTTCATCGCAGGTCTGAGCAATCTCGCGCAGATCGTCGATGGTAAAAGTTGTCGCCGAATGGGCGCGCATATTCAACTTCTCTATACCAAAGTAAATGCTGTCAGCCCCAGCCTGGATAGCTGCGGCAAGCGACTCGCGTGAACCCACAGGGGCCATTATTTCGTAATCTTGTATCATCTTGATATTTTTTTGCAACGGACTACAGGACTTCAGGACTTTTTACTCCAAGGGGAACAGGCCGTATAGCTTCTGGTCTATCAGATCACATACCTGCTGGAAGTCCTCGGGGTTGTCGCCAAACTTACAGTTATCGCCATCAACGATAATCAGCGGGCCCTTATAAGTAGCAATCCAGTCCTCATAACGCTTCTCCAAGCCCTGCAGATAGTCCAGACGCATGGTCTGCTCATACTCACGACCACGTTTCTGAATCTGAGCCACCAAAGTTGGGATACTTGAACGGATGTAGATCATGAGGTCGGGCAACTTCACGAGCGACATCATCAGATCGAACAGATCGGTATAGTTTGCAAAATCGCGATCGCTCATCAAGCCCTGTCCATGTAGATTAGGTGCAAAGATACGGGCATCCTCGAAGATGGTGCGATCCTGGATGATGGTATCCTCCGACTGGGCAATCTCAACCACCTCCTTGAAGCGCTTGTTCAGAAAGTAAATCTGCAGATTGAACGACCAACGAGGCATATCGGCATAGAAATCAGCCAGATACGGGTTATTATCCACGGGTTCGAAACGGGGAATCCAATTGTAACGATGTGCCAACAACTTAGTCAGCGTGGTCTTGCCACTACCAATGTTTCCTGCTACGGCAATATGCATAATTTATTTAAATTGAGAATTGACAATTGATAATTAAAACAATCCGAAGAGTGTTGCATCGATTTTGTCGATGATGCCAGAGAGATCCTTAGGAATATTAAGGAAGTCGAGATGATCTTTCTCGATAGTAATCACACGACCAGGGTATTTGTTCTTGATAAAATCGTCGTAACGGCGATTCAGGTTCTGCAGATACTCCAGTTGTATGCTCTGTTCGTAGTCACGGCCACGCTTTTGGATATTGCTTACCAGATGGGGCACCGAAGCTCGCAGATAGATCATCAGGTCGGGAACCTTGACGACTGTCATCATCTGTTCAAACAGCTCCATATAAGTCTCGTAGTCGCGCTCGCTCAGGTTGCCCATATCGCGGTTATTCTCCATGAACACATACACACCCTCGTAGATGGTACGGTCCTGAATGATGGTATGATCGGCCTGGGCGATATCAATGAGATCATGGAAACGTTCCTTCAGGAAGTACACTTCCATATTGAACGACCAACGTTGGATATCACGGTAGTAATCTTCAAGATAGGGGTTATGGTCCACGGCCTCATACCTCGCCTCCCAGCCGTAATGACGGGCCAAAAGTCGGGTGAGCGTTGACTTTCCACTACCTATATTTCCTGCTACTGCGATATGCATACTCGTTGAATTGGGCTGCAAAGTTACGCAAAATATAAAACACAGAGACACAGAGATACCGAGTTTTTTGTTTTTTTAATATAATTCTCTGCACCTCTGTATCTCAGTCTTTTAAAAAAGTATTACCTTTGCGCCCATGAAACTTAAAACCGTGATCGTATATTGTATGGGGTTGGCAATGCTGGTGACCAGTTGTGCCCAGCAAACAAGTACCTACACACCAACGGGCAAACACTTCACCGTCGAGGTCATGAACCGCATGACCCCCGTGAAGGACCAGGGCGACAGCGAGACGTGCTGGATATACGCCATGCTGGCTGCCATCGAGACCGAGCACCTGAGCTGGGGCGATTCGGTCAACCTATCACCTTATTATATAGAGAAGCTGATTGAACAGGAGACAGCCTGCCCCGCCACCAAGCGTGGCGAGCCCACCACACTCATCACGATGATAGAGAAATACGGCATTTGTGGCTACGATGCCATGCGCAAAGTTGACACGCCTGCTCCCCAATGGGTATTCATGCTGGGCGCCCAATACACACCTCAGGAGTTTGCCCGTAGCGTGTGCAAGCCAGGCGAATACATAGCCCTGATGAGCAATGACAAGCTGCCCTACGATGAGGAGGCAGAACTGGACGTGCCCGACAACTGGACCCACGAACGCTATCTGAACATTCCCATGGACTCATTGTTAGCAAAGACCGTACGGGCAGTCAGGCGCCACCACGGTGTGTGCTGGGAAGACCAGAACCATGCCATGGCTATTGTCGGCATTGCCCATGATGAAGCCGGCGAGCAGTATTTCGTGATGAAGAACTCATGGGGCGACAAGGGACAGTACAAAGGTCTGGAATACTACCCTATGGCACGGTTCAAGGATGAGACCGTAGCCGTGGAAATGACCCAGGAAGCCTACGAAGAATAAACAAGATATGGAGAAACTAATTATTGATGCACATAGCCATCTTTGGCTGAATCAGGACACGGTGGTCAACGGCACCCGTATCTGCCAGTTGGAACCCAACCGCAGTCGCTCGCTGTTCTTTGGTGAGGAACGACAGATGCTGCCCCCCTTCATGACCGACGGACAGAACACCGCCGAGCGTTTCCTCTCGAACATGGACTACGCCCAGGTGGCTGCTGCTGTAGTAACCCAGGAGTTCATCGACGGTATCCAGAACAGCTATCTGATACAAGTAGAGAACCGCTACCCCAACCGTTTCTTCACGTTTGGCATGCTGGATTATCGCTATCCGGGATACATGGAGATGGCACCGGCAGTGGTCGATTCCTTCAAGGGCATCAAAGTGCCTGCCGCCCGTTTGCCCCAACAGTTCCTGACCGACGAGATGATGCAGCTGATGCACCTGCTGGAAGAGAAAGGCAGGATTCTCGGCATCGAGCTGATGGATGGCGATGCCCAGGTGGGGCAGATGGAGGAGATTATACAAGAGTGCCCCAACCTGAAAATAGCCATCGGCCATTTCGGCATGGTGACCCGCGAGGGCTGGATGAGTCAGATACGCCTGGCTCGTCACAAAAACGTCTTTGTAGAGAGTGGTGGCATCACCTGGCTCTTCAACGATGAGTTCTATCCATTCCCCTCAGCCGTTCGTGCCATCAAGGAGGCTGCCGACGAGGTAGGCATGGAGAAACTGATGTGGGGCTCCGACTATCCACGCACCATCACCGCCATCACCTACAAGATGTCGTACGACTTCGTCCTGAAGTCGACCGAGCTGACCGACCGCGAAAAACAGCTCTTCTTAGGCGAGAATGCCAAGCAGTTCTTTGGTTTCGGCGAACTGCCACAATTACCGTATATCAAAAACATGAGTGAATAATATGATAAAGAAATCCATTTTATCAGTATGCGCCATGTGTCTGGCTGTTGTCAGCACCTGGGCTCAACAACCCGTATCACCCAACGGCAAACTGACCGTTGCAAACAGTGCCGCAGGCATCACTGTGAATTACCAGCAGAAACAAGTGCTCAACATCCCTGTGTTAGGTTATGAGGGCATCAAGAATAGCAGACTGAAATGGAAACCCACCCATAAGATTGCCGCCAACTACGAGATGCTGGCAGGTAAGAAGTCCATCTGCACCAACGAGGCCAACGAATATGTGGCCAAGCTGAACGGCAGACTGCAACTGGTACTGCGCCTCTACAACGACGGCGCTGCCTTCCGCTACGAGCTGAGTGGCCTGAACGGCAAACTGCCCAAGGAGCAGACGGCCTACATGATTCCCGAAGGCACCAAGCGCTGGATGCTGCAGTGGACCGACAGCTACGAGGGCTTCTACCCCATGAGCACCACAGGCAAGATCAAGCCTATCGGTCGTATGGCTGGTATGGTCAAATCGCCCGAGGGCTACAACCTGCGCTGGGGATTCCCCACACTGGTAGAACCTCAGGACGGCGTGTTCATGTTGCTTACCGAAGCTAATATCGAGCGTAACCAGGCTGCGGCATGTCTCTACACCGATGGCGACCTGCTGCGCGTCACCCCTGATGTGAACGAGATCAGCTTCAAGGGAAAGTGGCACTCACCCTGGCGTGTTGCCATCATCGGTTCGATGCAGGACCTCATCCAGAGCACCCTCGTCACCGATGTCAGCGAGCCTTGCAAGCTGCAGGACACCAACTGGATCAAGCCGGGTGTAGTATCATGGATATACTGGGCATACAACCATGGCTCAAACGACTATAACATCATCAGGAAATACGTCGACATGGCTGTCACACTCAAGTTACCTTACGTACTGATTGATGCCGAGTGGGATGAGATGCAAGATGGTAAGACCATCGAGGATGCCGTAGCTTACGCTAACCAGAAAGGCATCAAGCCCATGATCTGGTACAACTCATCAGTAGGCTGGATTGACGGCGCACCAACACCCAAGTTCCGCCTGAACAAGCCCGAAGACCGCGAAAAGGAGTTTGCCTGGTGCGAGAAGATTGGCGTGGCAGGCGTGAAGATCGACTTCTTCTCAGGCGACTGCCAGCGCGACATGACCTACTGCATCGACCTGCTGGAGTGCGCCGCCAAGCACCACCTGCTGGTCAACTTCCATGGCGCTACCGTACCCCGTGGCTGGCAGCGCACCTACCCCAACCTGCTTTCTACCGAGGGTGTATATGGTGCTGAGTGGTACAACAACGTGGCTACCTTTACCAAGGCAGCAGCCAGTCACAACACCACCCTGCCATTCACCCGTAACATTATCGGTCCGATGGACTACACCCCTTGTACCTTCAGCGATTCGCAGCACCCGCATATCACCAGTGATGCCCACGAGTTGGCGCTGACCGTACTCTACGAGAGTGCCCTGCAGCATCTCGCCGACAAGCCCGAGAGCTATCTTGCACAGCCACAGGCCGTACAGGATTTCTTCGGTCAGCTGCCCACCACCTGGGATGAGACACGCTATGTGAGCGGCTATCCTGGCGAAAGCGTGGTACTGGCCCGTCGCAGTGGCAACACCTGGTATGTAGCCGGTATCAACGGTACCGACAGCCAGAAGACACTCGATGTAGATCTGAGTTTCATCACAGGCAGCAACCACTGCGTGAAGACCTTTGCCGATGCTGATCCATCACAATGGCAACTGACTGGCAACAAGGACTGGTTGATCACTACAGGCAATCAGCTCCCGCGCCATATCACCACACAACCCCGTGGCGGCTTTGTACTCGTCATCAAATAAACAACTATGACTAATAAATTTATTTTTGCTCTTTTCTTACTAACAAGTTATCAAAGTACAGCTCATGCTGACGGGAAGCTATCAGGCACCGTTATCGGCACGCTGGAAGCAGTCAATTATCAGACTGGTCAGAAGTCAACCACTGTCAACACCCGCGAGAACGCATTCGATGGCGATCTGAGCACGTTTTTTGCCTCGTGGGACAGAAGCTACACATGGACCGGACTGGACTTAGGTTCACCTCACGTCATCACCCGTGTGGGCTGGTCGCCCCGTAATGACGGACTGGGTGAAGGCAGAGTAGTATTAGGTGTATTCGAAGGCGCCAACCGCGAGGACTTTATGGATGCCCTCCCCATCTACCTGATCAGCGAAAAAGGTACCATCGGCACCATGTCGTATGCCGATGTGAACTGCTCACGTGGTTTCCGTTACGTACGCTACATCGGACCGTCGGATGCACGCTGTAACATTGCCGAGCTGGAGTTCTACGGCACCCCCGGCGAGGGCGACGATTCGCATCTTTATCAGGTAACCAACCTGCCCACAGTCAGTATCCACACGCTGAACGGCGAGATTCCTTACGACAAGGAGCACCAGATTACCTCGCAGCTCACCATCATCTCCGAAGACGGTACCCATCTGCTGTCAGAGCCTGGTACCACCAAGGAGCGTGGTAATGCCTCACGTCAGTTCCCCAAAAAGCCTTATCGCATCAAGTTCGACAAGAAACAGAACGTGCTCGACGCGCCTGCCAAAGCCAAGAAGTGGACACTGATCAACAACTATGGCGACAAGACACTGATGCGTAATCTGCTGGCCTTCGAGCTGAGCCGCCGGATGGGACTGAGCTACACGCCCTATGGAACGGCAGTAGATGTCTTGTTGAATGGCGAATATAAGGGTTGCTATCAGCTGTGCGATCAGATTGAGGTCAACAAGAATCGTGTCAACATCACCGACGACAGCTATCTGATTGAGGTAGATGCCTATGCCTACGACGAGCCCGTGTATTTTGTATCCAATCAGAACAATCCCGTCACCATCAAGTCGCCCGACGAGGAGACCATCACCGCCGAGCAGGTCACCGACATCAAGAACTTCTTCAACAAGATGGAGAACCAGTGGAAAGAGTATCTTGACCTGAACAGCTTCCTGCGCCACTTCCTGGTGGGCGAGCTATCAGGCAATACCGACACCTATTGGAGTGTATATATGTATAAGCCCGCCGATGAGGAGATGCTATACACCGGTCCGGTATGGGATTTCGATCTGGCATTCAACAACGACAACCGCACCTACCCCATCACCAGCAACCGTTCCGACTATATCTACAGGAGCGGTGGCAGCTGCGCAGGCAACATGAAGCAGTTTGTGGATAAGATTGTGGTTAACGACACCTATTCCAAGCAACAGCTCACCGCCCTCTGGGGCGAAGCCCGCCAGAGGGGACTGACCGAGGAGAGCATGGTGGCCTATATCGACTCATTAGAACAGGCGCTGGACCAGTCGCAAAAGCTCAACTTCCTCCGTTGGCCCATCATGAATGAGTATGTACACCAGAACCCGCATATATGGGGTAGCTATACAGCCGAGGTAGAGAATGTGCGCCAGTATATGCAGCAGCGTATCGGCTGGATGGACCGCAAGCTGAACTACACCCATCAGTCCAGCGGCATCACCGATGTACCTCTCGATACAACCAAGAGCTATCAGGTTTACACGTTAGCAGGCCAGCCTTGCGGCAACAGTCTCGATGCCCTGTCGCCCGGCATCTACATCGTGCGTCAAGGCCAGACCACCAAGAAGGTCATCGTTTCCCCTTATTGATGATGTAGATACCTGCCGTTGTCAGCGTTGCGGCAACGGCATATTTCCATTGGAACTCCTCAGCCAGGCAGAGACATGAGGTGACAGCACCTACAACCGGGATGAGCGAGTTCCATATTGCTATCTTACCCACCGGGTTGCAGGTCAGCAGTTTGTTGTAGAGTGTAAAGCCGATGGTAGAGATAGCGATAAGCATCAGCAGATAAAAAAGGCCGAGCAGGGTGACGTGGGGCAACGTGCCGCCTAACAGCAAACCGGGAATGATGAGCAGAGCACCGCCAACACCCAGACTGTAGCCCGTACCCACGAACACATCCACGCGCTTGTTTACGCCACGTGTCAGCAGGCCGGCAAAGGCACCGCATAGCGCGTTGAGAATAATCATGCCATCGCCGAGAATGGTAAAGGAACCACTCTCCGCACCACCTACATTGAGCGAGAGGATACCTCCAAAGCCGATGGTACAACCGATGATCTTACGCATGGTCAGTTTATCGCTCTTGAAGAACACACACGCCAGGATGACCAGTGTAAACACACTCAGGGAGTTCAGAATGGCGGCCCTACTGCCCTGGCTATGCGACAAGCCGATATAGAAAGCGGCATAATGCAGCGTGGTATTCAACAAGGTGAATGCCAGCAGGAACAGGCTGTTGCCCACGATATGCGCTTTCGCCTCATCCTTGAAGCCGAATGAGCGGTGCGTGAAGTATGCAATAGAGAGGATGATGATGCCCGAGATACAGAATCGGATACCGGCAAACAGCATCTTACTGCCCGTCATATCCGTTGTTATCTCGAACTCGTTGAACCCGAGTTTGATAAACGGATAAGCCCATCCCCACAGGAAGGCAGCCGTAAAAGCCATGAGTGCCGCCCATAGAGGACGCTGAAAAACACTTTGTTGCGAAATACTTTTTTCCATATTCGGGTGCAAAGTTACTCATTTTATTTGGAATACTCAAAAATACTTCTTACCTTTGCAGCATTAAGTGAAAGAAAAATGGAGTTAGAGAGATTAACAAAGTCGGTCTGCGAAGTGGCCAGACAGGCAGGCGCCTATATCAGAGAGGAGCGGAAGAAGTTCTCGTTAGAGCGTGTAGAACGTAAGCACGCTCACGATTATGTATCGTATGTGGACAAAGGCTCGGAGCAGCGTATTGTGAGTGCTCTGCGCGAGTTACTGCCCGAGGCAGGATTCATCACCGAGGAGGGAACAGCCAAGGATAAGCCCGCAGCCCTCACCTGGGTGGTCGACCCACTCGACGGCACTACCAACTTTATCCACCAGTATGCGCCATATGCCGTTAGCATAGCCTTGTTGCAGGGCCACGAGGTGTTGATAGGCGTGGTTTACGAGGTGTGCCACGATGAGTGCTACTATGCATGGCAGGGCGGCGGTGCCTACTTAGACGGCAACAGGTTGCAGGTCAGCAACCAGCAGATTCAGGACGCCCTGCTCTGCCTGCAGCTGCCATACAACAGCGATGCCTACAAACCCGTCATCAAACGTCTCATCGATCAGTTCTATGGTCATGTAGGCAGCATCCGCATGTGCGGCTCGGCAGCCATGGCGTTATGCTATGTGGCAGCCGGACGTTTTGACGGTTATGCCGAACAATATATCGGGCAATGGGACTTCATGGCAGGTGCCCTGATGGTGAAAGAGGCTGGCGGCACTGTCACCGACTATAATGGTCAGGCAGACTTCACACAAGGCAACAGCGTGGTAGCCACCAACGGGCTCATTCAGCAGGACTTGCTCCACAGCATCCAATCCATCGGCAACGAATAAAAAATGCACGAAATGTGCATTATTTTCTATTTTTTTATTACCTTTGCAGCCAAAAATTACAGAGAATATGGAATCAAAGCTTGTCATTTATAATACGCTGACGCGACAGAAGGAGCGTTTCGAGCCGCTTCACGCCCCGAATGTGGGCATGTACGTGTGTGGACCAACGGTGTATGGCGATCCCCATCTGGGGCACGCCCGTCCCGCGATTACCTTCGACCTGGTGTTCCGCTATCTGAAACACCTGGGCTATAAGGTACGCTATGTACGCAACATCACCGACGTGGGCCATCTGGAGCACGATGCCGACGAGGGCGAGGACAAGATTGCCAAGAAGGCGCGCCTGGAGCAGTTGGAGCCTATGGAGATTGCCCAGTACTACACCAACCGCTACCATCTGTATATGGATGCGCTGAATGTGCTGCGCCCCTCTATCGAGCCCCACGCCACAGGTCATATCATCGAGCAGCAGCAACTGGTGCAGCAGATTCTGGACAACGGCTTTGCCTACGAGAGCAACGGCTCTATCTACTTCGATATCGAGGCTTACAACAAGAAGTTCAAGTACGGCATCCTGAGCGGACGCTCATTAGAGAATATCAAGGATGCTTCGCGCGACAACCTCGACGGCGTAGGCGAGAAGCACAACCAGGCCGACTTCGCCCTGTGGAAGAAAGCACAGCCCGAGCACATCATGCGCTGGCCATCGCCTTGGAGCGACGGTTTCCCCGGCTGGCACTGCGAGTGTACCGCTATGGGCCGCAAGTATCTGGGCGAGGAGTTTGATATCCACGGCGGCGGCATGGACCTGATCTTCCCCCACCACGAGTGTGAGATTGCCCAGGCTCAGGCATCGATGGGTCATCCTGCTGTGAAATACTGGATGCACAACAACATGCTGACCATCAACGGTCAGAAGATGGGTAAGTCGTATAACAACTTCATCACCCTCGAGCAGTTCTTCACCGGCAAGCATGAATTGCTGGAGAAGCCCTACTCGCCCATGACCATCCGTTTCTTCGTGCTGAGTGCCCACTACCGTGGCACCGTCGACTTCTCGAACGAGGCCCTGCAGGCTGCCGAGAAGGGTTATGAGAAACTGATGAACGCCATTGCCGATCTGGAGCGCGTACAGGTTGCCGATAAGTGCGATGCCGAGACCGAGAAAATAGTAAAAGCCCTGCGCCAGAAGTGCTACGACGCCATGAACGACGATCTGGCCACACCGCTTGTACTGAGCTATCTCTTCGAGGCTTGCACCGTGGTTAACAAGCTGATCGACCACAAGGCCACCATCTGTGCCGACTGCCTGAAGGAGCTCTCAGAGACCATGCGCCTCTTCGCCTTCGACATCCTTGGACTGAAGGAAGAGAAGAGCGGTACTAACGATGAGCGCGAGGCTGCTTTTGGTAAGGTAATGGACATGGTGCTTGAGTTGCGTGCCAAAGCCAAGGCCGACAAGGACTGGGCTACCAGCGACAAGATCCGCGACGAACTGGCAGCCGCCGGTTTCGAGGTGAAGGATACCAAGGACGGTGTCACCTGGAAGCTGAACAAGTAAATAAGAAAGCACAAGATACGAAAATCTCCCACTCAACTGAGCGGGAGATTTTTATTTAATAGCCTAATCCCACATAGCTGTGGGCGGGAATCCTGACATCGAACACCGATGCGCCATCGGGATAGCCGAAGAAACGGTTACGCCCCCACATCGGTGGCATCTTGGGCAACTGGGCTGGTGAGAGCTTCTCGCCCGTCAGCAGATTGCGCATAGCAGCTACCTTGGCACATACCACCACACGGATGCTGACCGCCTCGTCGTTAAAGTTCTCGACCACCATGGTCTTATTGTCATAAGGGAACAACGACACCTTCGACGGGCCCTCGATATAAGCGCCCACATCCTTGCTCATGGCCCGACGGATGATGTTCAGCGCACCTGCGGGGAAATCATAGAGGTTACCGTAGTCATCAGGTATGGTCAGCACGAAGAGCGTACCTTTGGAGTAGGTATCGCGCAGGAGGATGGGATAGCCCGACACGCCCCCGTTCAGCGGACGACCGGCG
This sequence comes from Prevotella sp. P6B1, assembly GCF_000702825.1. Classification (GTDB taxonomy): domain Bacteria; phylum Bacteroidota; class Bacteroidia; order Bacteroidales; family Bacteroidaceae; genus Prevotella. Next base: position 3,208 of record NZ_JNKF01000017.1, on the reverse strand, counting down.
CTCACCACCTCCCAGGCATCGTTGGTAAAGTACTTCACCTGAGGAATGATAAACTCACGCTCAGACTTGCCCGAATAGCCAAAGTCGTTGACGATGGCCTTCAGGTCGCCACAATAGAGCTCGCAGATATCGGCTATCTTTGAACGGATGGCCTTGAGCAGACCGGTAGTGATAATCACATCGCCCCCCTTCTTCAACTGCGCTTTGATTTTCTCCACTACCTGTGGATCCTTGGCAGCCTGCTCGGTGAGCAGTATCTGCTGACGGTCGGCGAGGAACTGCGGGTGCATATCCATCGGCAAGCCTATCATACCTAAGTAGTTCTGCAGGAAGTCTTCACCCGAAGAATGATAAGGCTTGTACGAGGCAAGACCGATGGGACGCCCCAGCTGCCCTATCAGCTTGTCCGTCTGATGCAGGGTCACATCGGCATAGCGTGCCAATGTGGTGGGCGTAACAGTCTTGCCGTTACGTGTATAGGGAGCCACCATCGCGTCGTAGTTGAAACTGCTGGCAGCCTCCTGCCACTTGGCGCGCTGCTGGGGCGTAATCTTCACCTCGCAGAGCTGCATGTAGTTCCACAGGATAATCTCCGGTGTCTTCGACAGCATGGTGAGATGCAGCTGCTCGGCATAACGGTCCATGCTCATGTGGATACCACCGGCATCCACCCAGCCACCGCCATTCTTGCCCGGGGCGATATTATCGAAGTAGCGCACCACATTATAGCTGAGATAGTTCTGCAGATGCTGTGCCGACCCAGGATCGCGCGTCTCGGTACCAGTCCAGATGCCGTCAAAATACACGGGTTCTTCCTCGAGATTGAACCCCAGACCATGGAAATGGTCGTACCAGTTAGGGTATTTGACGATGACCTTCACCTTGGGATTCACCGCCTTGGCAGGATTAACCACCAGTTCACGTCCGGCATCAGCCATCAGTCGCAGGCGGTATTCTGTCCAGCTCTTCGCCCCCTTGGCAGCAATCTCATCATCATTCTTCAGGTCGATAAAGAAGAAATCGTCGAGTATAAAGTCATCAAACAGTTTAGCCGTGTACTCAGCCACCTCCTTCACCACCTGGCGCTCGTCGGGACGGGCATAGCTGTAGGTCTCGAAATCGGTAGGTTCCGAACGGGTATAGGTGATACCGCCTCCCACCTCGAGTCCTTTCGACAGGAAGAACTTCTTCACCTTCAGCATGGTCTTCTCGGGCACTGTGAAGGCATCACGGTGCGTTTCGAGATAGATCTTGTCGAGGTCCACCTGTGAGTTAACCACTTCCCATGTTGATTTCAGGAACTTCTCATCGTCCATCCTCGCCACATCCTGCGCTCGGATATAAGTCGACACTTTAAAGTTCTGGAACTTGGGTTTGCCTGCCACCATGGGCAACGTCAGCCACACGGCTACAGCCGCGAATAGCATTTTGCTAAGATACTTCATACTACTTCTTAGTCTTAGGTTGATACTTTAATGTTATGAAAGAGTTGATGCTGCAAATATACGTTTTTTATCCTTACGTTAGCATTTTTATTAACAATTCTTTCAAAAAAATAAAGTGACTGAAAAACCGCGAGTTAATTCAAACGATGAAACGAGCTGGCTCATTTCATCAATCGAGTTAACTCAGCAGAAAAAACGTCCGGATTTACGAAGTCGGAGATAATAATCATTTTTATGGATGATTTGTTGTTTTTTCATCTCTATAACTTTTGTATTACACCAAACGAAATACCTTTCAATCAGGAGAGTTAACATCCCCTGTCACCCGCGCTCCCCATCAATCATGACATGAATACTCTTGGGGAAACCTATATTGTTTTGCATATATAAATAATCATCTAAAGACAAAGCCATCTTTTGAAGATAATCCTTTATTTCTGGTATATCACATTTGCTGCCGAATATCTCATAATCCGCCCAAGAATTTTCGTAATCGCACCATCTTCCCCAACTACAGCTATCACCAAAGATGCGATAATTGTTGTATGGCATATTAAACAATACAGTAGAAATGAAACCTCCAGACTGTAATTGCTCCCACCTTGTAGTAACTGGTATCTTCAGTTGAAACGCCGTATCTTCCACCGAATCCTCAACGATATAGAGAAAACGATCGCCACACGCTTGACAAATCTTTTGGATAAGATGATAGGTATCTTCCATAAACAGCGGAGAGGAAATCAGAAGTGTTGTTTCATAATCAGGTTGGAAAAGCATATTAACAGGAGATGTGCATATCTTAAATTCTGCAACTCCAACGGGCTTGAATACTTTCTGCATTTTGGGAGCACACTCCTGAAGATACTCATCAGTACTTAGAGCAAAGTCTGACAAGAACTTCGATGCATGACTGAAGCCATCATTGTTTTTCGTAACAGAAGAACCAAACATTTCTTCGTAATAAACGTCAGAATACTTCTTTAGACAATTTGTAATTTCCATTGCTTAACCCTTCCAATCTTTCTTACCTTACGATTTATTCCAAACTACCAGACTCATCTATACCGACTTCCCGACAGACACAGTCTTTCAAATCATCGCATGTCACATACCACGAACGAACGCCACAATTTATAGACACACCTCCTCGCCATTAAGTTTTACAAGGACTTTATCTCTTGGACTGCCACATCTATATGTTTTATCTATCAAACTATCACCAAGGAATGTAAGATAGCAATCTGTAGGGTGGCAAATATCCAGGATTTTCCCTTTAGGATTATCTTTATATTCGTTGGGAAAAAGAATCTTTGAATACTTGATGTATGCATTATCAGAAAGAACACTAAATCTTCTTTCCTGCCGAATTATCATTGACAAATTAGCATGCGAGGATAATACGTGGTGTCCATTTACTTTGCAAAGGTCAAAGGGAGCAAGTACAGGAAGAATCAACATACCACGAACAGGACTTAGGTAATATCGATATATGCTATCGTTAATATCTCTTGACCAAATGCCTACATAGACAGAATCTCCTGATTCAATATCTTTTTTGTATTCGCTATACATCATATTCTGGTATTCTGTAATGGCCTCAACCAAATCCTTATTCCTGATTTCAACAGTACACTCCAATTCGCTATTCTCCTTGTTGTCATCTGATGTGCAACAGGAAAAAAGGCCAAGTAGCATTATCAGTTTAATGGCTTTTTTATTCATATATCGAAATGATTTAATTAATTTGGTGGCAAAGGTAGAGA
>NZ_JNKF01000016.1 GCF_000702825.1 Prevotella sp. P6B1 | reverse complement strand
TCTTTCGCTTCATGCTGATATTATCAGATGTAATCTAGTATCTGAAACAAACTTCTACGGAGGTTTCTTGTGTCGACAATGTCAATAACCTATATCAGGTGGTTATTGCAGTGGGGTCCCACCTCTTCCCATTCCGAACAGAGAAGTTAAGCCCACCTGCGCCGATGGTACTGCAATGCAATGCGGGAGAGTAGGAAGCCGCCGTCTTTTTTCAAAGAGAAGCCTCGGGAATACAATATTCTCGGGGCTTTTTCGTTTTATCTATGTATGCAGTGGACTGATAGAATCCGACAAACCAAAATTGTCCTGGTGATAGCAGCAATTCTGATTGCTGTCACTTCGCTTCTGGTATCTCATTTTCTGGTGAAAGACCTCTCTAACGAGGAACGTAAGAAAATGGAGGTATGGGCACAGGCGCTGCATGCCTTGAATCATGCCGATGAGCATACCGATCTGTCTTTAGTGCTCGATGTGATGCAAGGTAATACCACCATTCCTGTGATAGTGATGAACGATAAGGGTGGAATAGATGATTATCGTAATATCGAAGATACACTACATCTTGAACAGCATGCCCTGCGTATGCAGAAAGCTGGCGATACGATTGTGGTAGGTAGTCAGGTGGTATGTTACGATGAATCGGTCCTGCTGAAACGTCTGTCACAATATCCTTATTGGCAGTTAGGCGTCGTCATGATTTTTGTAGTAGTTGCCATCTTCGCTTTGTTATCTTCAAAGAAGGCGGAACAGAATAAGGTTTGGGTTGGACTGTCGAAGGAAACAGCCCATCAGTTAGGTACGCCCATCTCCAGTCTGATGGCGTGGATAGAGATACTCAAGGAGAATCATCCTGACGATGAACTCATACCTGAGATGGATAAGGATGTGAAGCGTCTGGAGCGTATTGCAGAGCGTTTTTCAAAGATAGGATCCTTGCCGGAACCTAAAGAAAGTTCAATGAATGAGGTGGTAGAACATGTGGTTGACTATATGCGTCGGCGAACTTCAAATCAGGTTGAAATCCTGACTCACCTGCCTGAACATGAAGTCATTGCCAATATCAATGCTTCACTCTTCGAATGGGTGATTGAAAATCTGTGTAAGAATGCTGTTGATGCCATGGAAGGCAGTGGCAGGATTGTCATGCAGCTGATAGACGATGACCATCGCGTGATTCTTGAGGTGAGCGATACCGGAAAGGGTATCCGTAAGAAGGATATCAGCCATGTGTTTACGCCTGGTTTTACCACCAAGCAACGTGGGTGGGGATTGGGCCTTTCTTTAGCGCGACGTATTGTTGAGGACTATCATAAAGGCCGCATTTTCGTGAAGTCGTCGGAGCTCGGAAAAGGTACTACTTTCCGGATAGAATTGCACAAATAACCCTGTTTTTGTGTAATATAAGACGCTGTTAGTCAACTATTTTACATAGAAATGATAAAAAATTGAAATAACCGCGCTTTAATTGGAAAAAAGTTTGTAACTTTGCACCCCAAATGAGTAGTTTAGAGATGTTGAAGATAGATTTGAAGAGTTTGACAGACGAGGAAACAACCTTGTCTTTCGATCTCGATGATTCCTACTTCTCAACTCTTGACGGTGCTGATGTGAAGAAGGGTTCTTTGCATGTGTCGGTGTCTATACGCAAGGCAACCGGCTTTTTTGAGCTCTTATTCCATACTGTTGGCACCATCATTGTACCATGCGACCGATGTCTCGACGATATGGACCAGCCGGTAGAAACCGATAATCGTCTGATTGTTAAGCTCGGAAGCGAATACTCAGAGGAAGATGATATCATCGTAGTGCCTGAGGACGAAGGAATACTCGACACCTCGTGGATCATCTATGAGTTTGTGGCGTTGGTAATACCCATCAGGCATGTGCATGCACCTGGCAAGTGCAACCCTGCCATGACGAAAGCTCTGGAAGAGCTGTCAGCTGACCGAAGCAGCGATGAGGAGTCCGACCAGCCCATCGACCCCCGCTGGGAAGCACTCTTGAAATTAAAAGAGTAAAAAGGTAAAAAAGTAAAATAGTAACAATTAAAAAGTAATAGAATTATGGCACATCCTAAAAGAAGACAATCAAAGACTCGTACACTCAAGCGTCGTACTCATGACAAGGCAGTAGCTCCTACACTGGCAGTATGTCCTAACTGTGGTGCATATTATGTATATCACACTGTATGCCCCACCTGTGGTTACTATCGTGGTAAGGTAGCTATCAAGATTGAGGAAGAAGTAGCTGAGTAATGGGTAAAATCAATGCGATAATCACTGGTGTAGGCGGCTACGTGCCCGACTATATTCTGAACAACGATGAGTTGTCACGTATGGTCGACACCAACGATGAGTGGATTATGACGCGCGTTGGTATCAAGGAGCGTCACATTCTTACGGAGGAAGGTCTCGGCACCAGCTACATGGCCCGTAAGGCTGCCAAGCAGCTGATGCAGAAGACCGGCGCCGATCCCGATTCTATCGACGCCCTCATTGTTACCACCTCTACAGCTGATTATAAGTTCCCTTCCACAGCCTCTATCGTATTAGGCAAGCTTGGATTGAAGAATGCTTTCGCATTCGATTTCTGGGGTGCCTGCTGTGGATTCCTCTACACACTCGACGTGGCAGCGACGATGATTCAGAGCGGACGCTACAAGAAGATTATCGTTATTGGTGCCGATAAGATGTCGTCGGTAGTCGACTATAAGGACCGTCAGACCTGTCCTCTCTTCGGAGATGGTGCAGCTGCCGTGATGCTTGAAGCTACTGAGGAAGAGAATATCGGTGTGATGGACTCTTACTTCCGCACTGATGGTAAGGGACTGCCGTTCCTGCACCTGAAGGCTGGAGGTTCAGTCTGCCCTCCGTCGCATTTCACTGTTGATCATCGTCTGCACTACCTCTATCAGGAGGGACGTACCGTGTTCCGTTATGCGGTGACTAACATGAGTAACGACTGCGCTATCATTGCTGAGCGCAATGGTCTGAACAAGGACAACATCCAGTGGGTGGTTCCTCATCAGGCTAACATGCGTATCATTGAGGCAGTAGCTAAGCGTCTGGAGTTGCCAATGGAGCAGGTGATGGTGAACATTGAGCGCTACGGAAACACGAGTGCTGCTACGATACCGTTGGCTATCTGGGAGTACGAAAGTAAGTTGAAGAAGGGCGACAACATGATTCTGACGGCCTTTGGTGCCGGCTTTGTTCATGGCGCTTCTTATTACAAGTGGGCCTATGATGGCAGTAAGTAATTGACAAAGGATAATGGACAATTGAGAATTAATGCATAAAGCAGGATTCGTAAATATTGTTGGAAATCCCAACGTAGGCAAAAGTACGCTCATGAACCAGCTGGTTGGTGAGCGTATTTCAATTGCCACCTTTAAGGCTCAGACCACCCGTCATCGCATCATGGGTATCGTGAATACACCCGAGATGCAGATCGTTTTTTCGGATACACCGGGTGTGCTCAAGCCTAACTACAAACTACAGGAGTCTATGTTGGCGTTCTCTGAGTCGGCACTACAGGATGCGGATGTGCTGCTCTATGTGACCGACGTGGTAGAGAACCCCGAGAAGAATATGGAGTTCTTGGAGAAAGTGCAGAAGCTGGATACTCCCATCATCCTGCTCATCAACAAGATTGATGAGTTGACTGGTGGTAATGCCCAGTTGGCAGCCATTGTTGATAAGTGGCATGCCCTGCTGCCCAAGGCAGAGATCCTGCCTCTCTCGGCAAAGAACAAGTTCGGTGTGGATATGCTGTTAAAGCGTATTCAGGAACTCTTGCCCGAGAGCCCGGCTTATTTCGATAAGGACCAGCTCACTGATAAGCCCGCCCGATTCTTCGTGTCGGAGATTATCCGTGAGAAAATCCTGCTCTACTATGATAAGGAGATTCCTTACAGTGTAGAGGTTGCTGTAGAGCGATTTAAGGAGGACGATAAGCATATCCACATCAATGCCATTATCTATGTGGAGCGCGACTCTCAGAAGGGTATCATCATCGGCCATCAGGGTGTAGCCCTCAAGAAGGTGAGCACCGAGGCTCGCAAATCGCTCGAGAAATTCTTCGACAAGCCTATCTTCCTTGAGATTTTCGTGAAAGTCGACAAGGATTGGCGTTCATCTGAAAAAGAATTAAACCACTTCGGTTATAACCCCGAATAAAGATCATATATGGGAAATTTAGTAGCAATCGTAGGACGCCCTAATGTGGGAAAGTCCACACTGTTTAACCGACTGACAAAAACCCGTCAGGCTATTGTCAGCGACGAGGCCGGTACCACACGTGACCGTCAGTATGGCAAGTGTGAGTGGAACGGTCGTGAGTTCTCAGTTGTCGATACCGGCGGCTGGGTCGTCAACAGCGACGATGTATTTGAAGAGGAGATCCGCAAGCAGGTGATTATTGCCACCGAAGAGGCTGATCTCGTACTCTTCCTCTGCGATATCAATAATGGTGTTACCGGCTGGGATATGGACGTAGCGCAGATTCTGCGCCGCGCTAAACTGCCTGTTCTGCTGGTAGCCAACAAGGCCGACGACGGCAAGAATCTCTATGATCAGTACGAGTTCTATAAGTTAGGTCTCGGCGATCCCTGGTGTATTAGCGCTGCTACCGGTAGCGGTACAGGCGACCTGCTCGACAAGGTACTCGAGATGTTGCCCGAGAAACCCAAGGACGAACTGGAGGATGGTATTCCCCGCTTTGCGGTGGTTGGTCGTCCTAATGCCGGTAAGTCGAGTATCATCAACGCCTTTATCGGCGAGGATCGTAATATCGTAACCGATATCGCCGGAACCACCCGTGACTCTATCTATACCCGTTACGATAAGTTCGGTTTCGACTTCTATCTGGTGGATACTGCCGGTATCCGTCGTAAGAATAAGGTTACCGAGGACCTGGAGTTCTATTCGGTGATGCGCTCTATCCGCGCCATCGAGAACAGTGATGTGTGTGTGCTGATGCTCGACGCCACCCGTGGTATCGAGGCACAGGATATGAACATCTTCCAGCTTATCCAGAAGAATAATAAATCACTGGTGGTAGTTGTTAATAAGTGGGATCTGGTTGAGGATAAGTCGCAGGCGGTCATCTCTACTTTCGAGAATGCCATCCGTCAGCGTATGGCGCCGTTTGTTGATTTCCCCATCATCTTCGCTTCAGCGCTTACCAAGCAGCGTATCTTCAAGGTACTTGAGACAGCCAAGCAGGTTTATCTGAACCGTAAGGCTAAGATTGGTACTTCGAAGCTCAACGAAGTGATGCTGCCACTCATCGAGGCGTTCCCGCCACCATCAGTCAAAGGTAAGTATATTAAGATTAAATACGTGGCTCAGGTGCCCGACACGCAGATTCCTACCTTCGTGTTCTATGCCAACCTGCCTCAGTATGTCAAGGAACCCTATAAGCGTTTCCTCGAGAACAAGATCCGTGAGAACTGGACGCTGACAGGTTCGCCTATTAATGTATTCATCCGTCAGAAGTGATGCGTAAACTGATCTATCTGGCGTTAATCGCCCTCTGTGTGATTGCTTGTAGTGAGCCCAGTAAAGAGGAGTTGGCGGCATTGGCCGCCAAGGGCTACTATCAGCATCTGATAGAGGGCGATTATGCGCATTTCGTGGAAGGGCGCCTGATGGCAGATAGTCTGCCTGACGACTACCGCGCTCAGCTGATGGAGAGCTACAAGCAGTTCATCGCTCAGCAGCAGGTTCGTAAGGGCATCCAGGAGGTGCGTATCTCGCGGGCTTTCACTGATAGTACACTGCAGTACACCAGCGTGCTCCTGATGCTTTGTTATGGCGACTCGACCACCGAGGAGGTGGTGGTGCCCATGGTGGAGCGTGAAGGACGCTGGATGATGAAATAATGTCAATCCCTTTTATAATGAATATGAAAAAGATGGTATTACTGATAGCCGCTGCTTGCATGCTGACTGCTGCCCAGGCACAGGATAGTATCAAGACGGCTTCGTGCTCCAAGCACTATGGCGTGTTCGGGAATCTCGACGTTTCTGTTGTGGCTGGTACCACCGGAATAGGTATCGATGTGGCCAGCAGAATAGGCGACTATGTCCAACTGCGTGCAGGCTACGACTACATGCCCCGCTTCCATAAGAGCATCTATTTCCCTGTAGAGGTAGGTGGTGAGCCTGCCAAGAAGTACGATGCCCAGGGTAATCGTGTGAAGTCGCGTTTCGATCGTCTGTCGGAGATCCTTACCCAGGTCACCGGCTATCAGGTGACTGATGAGGTTGAGATGGTAGGCAAGCCTACGGTTAACAACTTCAAGCTCCTGGTTGATGTGTTCCCCTTCAAGCATAATCGTCATTGGCATTTCACGGCTGGTTTCTACTGGGGACCCTCCCAGTTCGGCTATGCCGAGAACTCTACGCAGGCCATGACCTCACTGCTGGCAGTGGGCATGTATAACACCATCTATTATCGTGCAGAGAATCGTCTGCCGCTCTATGAAGGCTCTAGCTTCAGCATTGGCGAGGAGATACGTAGCGCACTGATGAATTATGGTCGTATGGGCTTCCCCATCGGTAAGTTCAAACATGATATTTATGGCACCTATGCTCAGGATGTATATGGCGAATTTGGTTCTATTCTTCATCATAAGGGCGAATATGGTGTGATACATCAGGCTGGTGAAACCTATATGATGGAACCTGGTCTTGACGGCATGGTGAAGGTATATGCCAAGGCAAATAACTTTAAGCCTTATCTGGGCTTTGGCTATGGCGGCCGGCTGCTGAAGAACCGTGACGACTGGCAGGTGTCATTCGATGCCGGTGCCATGTTCTGGGGCGGCACTCCTGACCTCTATACCCATGATGGTATTAACCTCACTAAGGATGTAGAAGGTATCCGTGGTAAGGTTGGCGACTGGGTTGATATCGTGGGCGGTGTTAAGGTGTATCCGGTACTGAATGTAAGGTTTACAAAGACCATTTTTTAGGTCGGTTTTTCTCTAAGTACTTTGCAATTGAAAAGTACTTAGGCTGCAATTGCAAAGTACTTAGAAAAAAAGTTCCCGTAAAAAGGGAACTTTTTTCTATTTAATCACAACCAGTTTTCCATCTTGGATATAGACGCCGGGACGAAGGTTTTCGCTCTTCTCCACGCGCATGCCCGAGAGTGTATAGGTGCCTTTTCTGGTGGTGGCATCGGTGTTGATATTCTGGATACCGGTAAATGCTTCGCGGCTTACCTGTTTCAAATCGCCAGTAAGCCACCCGGGTATCTGCAACCAACAGGTGTTCTTGGGAATATACGCACTGTTTGTGAGATCACTGTTCTTGGCTGTGGTGAATATCAGGTTACCCTGATCGTCCTTGCCGAGTATGCGCATGGTATTTGCGTCGTATTCTACACGGCGGATATGATTACGCAGACTACTGTCGAAATAGGTGCCTCTCAGCAGGTTGCCACTGACTGCTGTGCCATTGCCTACCACGGGCAGTATCATATTGTTTGCGGCATCGCTGCTGCTGCACTTCACGATGAGTGGGGTAGCAGCCGGCTTAATGTCGTCGGTAATCTCCTGCAGTCGGAACTCGCCATCGCAGACACCGTCCACATAATACACTTTCATGTCCTCTGATACGGTCTTGAAAGGGAAGGATGCATAGATGGTGCCATACCATCCGTCGTTAGTCTCCACGGTTGGTGTGATGCCGATATAGTTGTCGGTGGTGTTCATGGGTTTCACGCGCCAGTATTGGTGCGTAGCGGCACCACTGTCGCCTACATAGTCTTTCTCACGTGTGGAGGATCCGTCGTAGAGTTTTTTGGTCACGCTGATGCCGCCTGATTTTGCAGAAGCCGAAATGATATATATACCTACGCCATCTTTTGTGCCGCAGTATGTCATATCAATGTATGTTCTGCCACCAGCAATGTCGTAAACGCTGATGCCCTGCGCAGCCAGGTTATATTGGTTATTAACAGGCTTGATATAGATAACCGAGCCCGGGTTGCTTTTTACTTTGTCGAATCCTGTCCAAGTGGTGATATTGTTATAGTCCAGGATAGATGAGTTGATATCTACGTTTGTGATGACATCATCAGTGATGGTGATGTAGCGCTCAGAACCGTTGTTCTGTACGCGGTAATATCCTTCTGACAGCTGGGCCATCATAGGAACTGTGATAAAAGCCAGGATAGCTGTAATTAATGTCTTCATCTGGTTATCCTCTTGTTTCAGAAAAAGCCCAGCCCCATGGTGGGACTGGGCTTGATTTTGAATGTTATCTTATCTAAAGCTTACTCAGCGATAACGATAGATACACGGTTGCTGTCGTTGTCAGCGAATGGCTGAACACGAGCACCCTTGCTGTCGTAGCTGATGCGGCTTGCAGAAACGCCAGCCTTCTTCAGAGCCTTAACAACAACGTCGGCACGAGCTGCGGCCAGACGATCGTTGATACGGTCGTTACCTGTACCAGCGTCAGCGTAACCAGTTACGTTAACCTTAGCCTCAGGATTAGCCTGCAGGTAAGCAACAACGTCGTTAACCTTCTGCTGCTCGCTCTTGCGGATAACAGTCTTACCGATGGTGAAGAAGATATCGCGGCGCAGAGGCTCAGCGGCTGTCTCAGCTGTCTCGGCTGGTGCAGGAGCGGGAACTTCTACAATCTTCTCAACAATCTTCTCTACATAGCGGATCTCTGGCTCTGGAGCAGGGATAAAGCGGGTAGAGTAGGTCTTACCCAAGTTAACCTTTACACCAGCGAGGGCATTGAAGTACCAATCCCAGTTACCAGCCTTCTTAGAGTTGTACTTATCGCTCAGAGTGTTTGCGCTGAACTCGAGGTTGATGCTCCACTTATCGTTGATCTTGAAATCAGCGAGAGCACCGAACTGACCAACCAGGCGAACCTTGGTGCCGTCCCACAGGTAAGCAAGCTTCTGAGTGCCTGCAGGGTACTGAAGATCAGATACGATAGCAGCATCAGCTGTAGCAGCCTCCTTGTTGTTCCAAGCGATATTAGCGCCCAGACCAGCAAATGCGGTCAGGTTGAATACACGGTTGGGGTTGAAACCTGCGAAGAGGTTAGAGAGGTTCAAAGTAGCGTCAATAGTAGGAGCTACATAGTTCCACTTCCAGCCATACTCATTGCCAGACCAAGTATAAGGCACGCCAGTCAGAGGGTTGCTACCCGTGTACTTGCTACCGCCCTTGCTCTGCCAAGCACCTACAGTGAGGCGTGCACCCCACAGCTCAGAGAACTGACGGCCTACAGCAGCCTGAACATTGTATGAAAGCAGCTTACCGAAACCACGCTCACCGAGGGTGTACTGTCCACCCAGAGGCTGTACCTGAATATACCAGTGTGGCTCGAAGACGTATTCAGTCGTGCCCTTCTGCTCCTGAGCAGATGCTGAAAGACCAGCTAACAGCATCAGGCAAGACAATATTGTTTTCTTCATTTTCATATTCTGTAAAATCATTTTTAATCCACAAATGTTAATTACTTCACGGTGATGTCATAAACCTTAGCGATCTGGTAACCGCGGAAGTCCATAGCAGCATATACAATCTTGGTATCGTTGGCCTTCAGCTCAACCTCCAAGTTCTTGAAGCCTTCCTCACCCTTGGTCTTGAGAGTCTTGTAGCGAACGTCACCATTAGCGTCAACAACAGCGATGTACTTCTTGTATGCAGGAGCAAGTACCTCGTAGTTCAGAGTGGTAGGAATGAAGGTGTATGTACCAGCGGTGTAGTTACCGGTAGCACGCTGAATACCGTTGTCTGTGTTAACGAGCAGAATTGGCTCAAGAATGCGACCAGTTCCGATGAAGTTGATTGACTTGTTGATAATGGTTGACAGATAGTTTGTAACACGGTCTGTGAGTGATACAATATCATCAACACCATCTTCAACGTCTCTCAAAGAAGTAATAGCTTGCTTCAACAGATCCTGGATGCTTTTTGTGTCAAAACCATTCTGTACAGCTGTCTTAATTTTCGCAATTTCTTCAGACAAATCCTTTCCTACGGTAAGTTCGCTATAGTACTGGTAGTTTGGCTGGAAATCTCCCATGTCTTCTTCAATCTTTTTTACTGTTCTACCGTTTTGAGGAGTCGTAGCTCTTGTTTCACTATCTGTGAAGTAAATCTTTGCGATGGTAGTAACAGTTTGACCATCGATAGTCTTCGAGTCAGTTTCTGCAACTGCGAATACCTTGGTGGTTACCTCAAATTGATCGGGATTCAGATCATTGAGGTCGATAGAGAAATTAACGTTAGTTTTCTCAACCTTTGCTGTGATATTGTCAATAGTCTTCTTGAGTTTCTTTGCAAACTTGTAGACTGCGTTGTCAATTTTTGACAAGTCGACATTTGCAGTGAATTGAACATCCTTGAACTCAGCGAATGACAATGGCTTATAAGCAGTAGCAGCGATAGAATAGTCAGACAATACACTACGTGTACCAATAGTGTCGTTCCACTCTGCCTTCAGAGCAACTGCAGTCATAGGCTCAATATTAGATGGAGCTGTTATAAGGGTAGTAGCAATTTTTGCACTCTCCTGCAGAACAGTCTTACCAGCGGTCTTGACACCAGATGTCTTAGCACTGTTGATCATAGTCTCAACGCTGTTCTTAATAGACTTGAAGTCGATGATCTTCTTGAGGTCGATAGCCTGCTTTACGTTGTCAACATCCATGGTGGCGTCGGCAACCCAAAGCTTTGCTGCGTGAGTCTGGTCATAACCAATACCACGGGTCTGTCCCCATGTGAGCTCATCCTCACAAACTTTAGCTTCACCCAAAGTAGCAATCTCTTCCTGCTTGCTGTTAACGAGCTTCAGGCTCTTCAGATTAGCGGGGTCAACGTTAGATGGGTTCAGAGTGAAGTAAACCTTACCAGCTTCGTTACCATTCTCAGCACCGATGTATTTGGTGTTCTCATCCCAGCTGTATGTATCGCCAGCAATAAGAGCTGCAGGCAGAGCGTTACCGTCAACATAGAGCATTGCGTTGGTTGATGGGAACTCACCAGCAGGCTTAACGGGGTCACCGTAAGCAGCACCGATCAGCTGCATGTTGATGCCTGGGAAGATCTTGCTGTTAGGAATAATGCTGGTAGCGGTAGCGTTAACAGTTACGCTGGTTACCATATTCTCAAGAGCGTAAACAAGATCCTTGATGTGAGCCTGAATGGCAGCGAGCTCGTCTTTCAGAGACTGGAACTGCTCTGGAGTAGCGTACTTCAGATTGTTAACTGTATTCTCAAGGGTTGTCAACTTACCACTTAAAGTAGTAACGGTTGAAGCATCAGCTTTTGAGGTCTGAAGGTTAGTAATGTCATTCTGTGCCTGCTTAATTTCGGGCAGCAGGGCAGCGGTTACATCAATTTTCAAGTCCTCATCATTGTCCTTACAAGAAACAAATGAGGTAACAGTAGCGAACAACAGCGCTACCATCATGATACCATTGATAATTTTCTTTTTCATTGAACTAAAAAATTATAATTAAACAATAAATAAAAATATAGAATGTCTTACGTTAATTTATATAAATCGAGGCAAAAGTAGGAAATAAATCCGAAACTTGCAAGCATTTTGTGGTTTTTTTTTCAAAATGGCGCAAATTCATGCTTAAAATACAAAGAATGTGGTATGGGCCTTGATAACTGTCAATTGTTAATGGATTATGAGTAATTGTGCGCCTGACAGGACTCGAACCTGCACGTCGTAAACACTAGATCCTAAGTCTAGCGCGTCTACCAATTCCGCCACAGGCGCTTTTGCGGGTGCAAAGATAATACTTTTTTTTTATTCCGCCAAAAGTTTTCTGGCAAATTCTATGATTGTGTCGCGCCCTTTGACGAAATCTTCGGTTGTAAGACCTACTTGGTAGTCGGGGGCAATGCCGAATTCTGTCTGCTGGTGGTTGCGGTCGTAGCTGGGACAAGCCGAGAAGCGCACCGTCCAGCCATTGGGAAGTGTAGCCGTGAAGGGCAGTCCACTGCCTCCGCCGGTCCGGTCGCCCACCACCTTGACTTGCGGCATGCACTTCATGTATTTGGTAAACTCGTTGGCAGCGCTAAACACGCCTCGGTTGGTGAGCAATATCACAGGCTTCTGCCAGCGCAGGTTGCTCGACGGTTCGATGTATTGCGGCTCTTCGGCCGAGAACTCGTTGTGTCCTTTTCCGGTTTTATGCTGGATATAGCCTACCAGTGTTTTCTCAAAACAGAAGCGTGCTGCTAACTGTTCGGCAGTGGTGAGGGTGCCGCCACCGTTACCACGGATGTCGAGAATCATGCCCTGACAAAACATCAGATGATCGATAACCTCATCGAGATTGCTCTCGCCGATGGGACTGGTAAAGCTGCCGTAATACACATAGCCGATATTGTCGTCGAGAATCTTATAACGCAGTCCGGAGGCAATACGGTAGTCGGTCCCTAAGTATCGGCGTTGCAATGAGTCGCTGAAGTTGGTAGGGTAGTCTTCGTACCAGCTCCAGTAGCGGCCATTGTCGAAGGCGGTGTAGAGGTTAACATGACCGTCGCGCAGTTGGCTGAGCATATCGGCCATCACTTCAAAGAGCTGTTCGCGATTGATGTTGTCGTTCGCGCGTACCTTATATGTCTCATGGATGGCATCCCAGTCGATAGCCTTGTAATCGAAGAAGCAATAGTGCTCATCGAGAATCTGCCAAAGAGCCTCGAAGTTGCCCTGCGGGGTGTCGGGAAATTCGTCTTCATCCACGCATGCACAGAAACTGATCAGACAGAAGAACAGAAGGATATACTTTTTCATAGGCTGCGGGTGAGACCGATGAGAAACCGGTGTGTGTAGATGTGGTTCTTGAGGTTGTTCACTCTGCTCTGCTGGTAGTTGCCCAGATAGCCCGCACGGAGTGCCCAGTGGGTGCTGTAGTGCCAATCGACAGAGAGCATCTGGCGGAAGGTGGGGGCAGAGATGAAAGTGGTAGGCACTGCGTTATGATCGTAGTTGCCTAATTGGAAAATCTCATAATAGCTCTGACCGTAGTTAGGGCTGAACATGATGCCAACCAATGGCAGGTTGAGTTCGTAGCGTGCGGTGAAACGCTGCTTACGGATATGAAAGCGGTAGTTGGCAGTAGCACTCGGCGTGATGTTCAGCGATGCCCGTGCCTGTGCAGGATTGTTGCTGCTGGTCATGTTGTAGATAAAACCAATACTGGCATTGGCTACGGCACCTACCTGTAGGCGTAGGTCCTTGATGGGCGAGAAGTTATAGTAACGTGCCCAGTAAAAGTGGTATGCACCCTCTATGAGTCCTGTGTTCCCACTGCGATCCTTGGTATTCGAGAAGTCAGTCTCGTGTTCGTAGGTGGTGGTCCAGCGACGGATAGTGTCGGTGGGTGCGGTGTCGCGGATGTAGAGATAGGTAAATCCCGTGCCGCTGAAGTGCTCGGGGGTGAGGTAAGTGTCGAGCAGACGTGATGGGCCCGCGCCGATGAGGTGCGTTCTATTCTGTGCGGTTGCGGTAGAAGCCGCAACGCACAAAATAAATACGATACTATTTAAAATCCTCATTATCAAATAGATTTAGCTGACCGGTAATCTCATCGCGTACCTGTTGCTCTGATTTTCCGGCGTCGGGGTCGAGGTTTTCTTCTTCTTCACCCTCGTCCTCTTTCGGTTCTGATACCGGCTCGGGGAATCGGGTAGGCTCCAGCTCCTCGATATTCTCCAACTGGTAGGTGGTGAGGCGCTTACCTTTGGCTTTGAAACCTTTCACCGCAATGAACTGCTCGGCATCAATCTCCTCGCTGCCGCGGAAGGCGTCGACACCACCATAGGTGACTAACAAGCGGGGGAATGGCGTATCCGTGAGCAGGATGAGCTGTGATGACGGGTTGTCGCTCAGCCAGTTCTGCTTCTTCTTCGAGGCATCCATCTGGAAACGCTTCAGATAGGGGTAACCCTGGTTGTCGGCATCGTAGAGAATTGCTGTCCAGACCTTGTCGGCATCGTATTTCTCGATGCGCAGGATATTGGATTCGTAGTGGTTGTTCAAGTCGAAGTTACTCAGATAATAGTCGCCGTTGGTAAGGATGACCAGAATCTGGTCGTCGTCGTAGAACTCGCCTAACATCTGTCCGTGATCATCGTAGTTCAGACGGTTCACATCGGGGTCGAACCACACCTTGCGGCCGCCCAGTGTGGAGTGTCCATGACTCTTCAATCCGATACGGGTTACCTGATATTTCGTGAGCAGATTACCCTTTGAGGCGCGTCCCTTGATGAGCACTTCGGAGAAGTCTTTTACCAGGAATACACGTTTGATGTTCTGTGAAGGGTCGAGTGTGACCTTGATGATCTCGGCCTCGCCGTTCGGATTGGCAGTGAAATACATCACGCGTGAGCCGTCGGTGCCCTGCGTCAGGTCGTATTCCTTGTCGCGGGTCATACTGGTCACATTGAAACGCTTGATATAGTACGGTCCCTTCTTGCCGTCGCGGTAGACGGCATTATAGATGGTGCGCTGATCGTTCTTCTTGAACACGTTGACATACAGGATATTCTTGCCCACGAACAGTTTCTCGGCGATACGTACAATCTTGTATTTACCATCCTTGTAGAAGATGATGACATCGTCGAGGTCAGAACAGTTGCAAACAAACTCATCTTTCTTCAAACCGGTACCGATGAAGCCGTCATTGCGGTTGATGTAGAGCTTCTGGTTGGCCTCGGCCACCTTCGAGGCTTCGATGGTGTCGAAGTTGCGGATCTCGGTCAGACGTGGATGATCCTTGCCGTACTTGTCCTTGAGGAACTGGAACCAGTTGGCTGTTACCTCTACCAGGTTGGCCAGATCGCGGTCAATCTCTTCGATTTCTGCCTTCAGACGTGCCATGAGTTCGTCGGCCTTATCCTTGTTGAACTTCAGGATGCGCTGCATCTTGATTTCAAGCAGTTTCAGGATATCGTCCTTCGTTACCTCGCGGATGAACTGTGGGTAGTAGGGGGTCAATCGCTCGTCGATATGTTCGCAGACAGCATCAACATTAGGTGCCTGTTCGAATTTCTTGTCCTTATAGATGCGTTCCTCGATGAAGATACGCTCCAGCGACTGGAAATGCAGTTGCTCTAACAGTTCGCCCTTTCGGATCTCCAGCTCCTGGCGGATAAGGTCCTTGGTGCGGTCAACCGAGTGGCGCAGCACATCGCTGATGGTGAGGAACTGTGGCTTGTTGTCCTCAATAACACAACAGTTGGGCGAAATGCTTACCTCGCAATCAGTAAAGGCGTAGAGGGCGTCGATCGTCTTATCGCTTGATACGCCGGGTGCCAGATGTACTTGAATCTCTACCTCGGCGGCTGTCAGGTCTTCAACCTTACGGGCCTTGATTTTTCCCTTCTCGATAGCTTTTACGATAGAATCCTGAAGGGTTTCTGAGGTTTTGGAGAAGGGTATCTCACGGATGACCAGGGTCTTCTGGTCTATCTTCTCAATCTTAGCGCGTACCTTAACGACGCCACCACGCTGACCGTCGTTATATTTCGACACATCAATGCTACCGCTGGTGGGGAAGTCGGGGTACAGCGCAAACGGCTGCTGGTGCAGATAGCTGATAGCTGCATCGCAGATTTCGCAGAAGTTATGGGGCAGGATCTTGGAACTCAGTCCTACGGCAATACCTTCGGCACCTTGCGCCAACAACAATGGAAATTTAACGGGGAGCGTGATAGGCTCCTTGTTACGACCATCGTACGACATCTTCCATTCGGTAGTCTTCGGGTTGAATACCGTATCGAGCGCGAACTTACTCAGTCGTGCCTCAATATATCGTGGTGCAGCTGCGCTTGAACCAGTGAGAATATTACCCCAGTTACCCTGTGTGTCGATGAGCAGATCCTTCTGACCCAACTGTACCAGCGCATCGCCGATAGAGGCGTCGCCATGAGGGTGGAACTGCATGGTGTGACCAACGATGTTGGCCACCTTGTTATAGCGTCCGTCATCCATGCGCTTCATGGAGTGCAGGATGCGTCGCTGTACTGGTTTCAGACCGTCGCCCAGATGGGGTACGGCACGCTCCAGGATTACGTAGCTGGCGTAATCCAGAAACCAGTTCTGATACATGCCGCTGAGATGATGAACCGCTGCGGCATCAAAGCGGTTACTTGGCTTATAGTCGGAGTGCTGGTCCGACTCTTGTACTTCTTTTATCTCGTCGTCCATTCTTTAATACGGGGTTTTCAGTTTGCCTGCAAAGGTACTATTTTTTTTTGAAAGTCAATAAAAAAGGCGGGTAAAATTTTGTATTTCGCTCGTTTATTCGTAACTTTGCACCCCAAATAACAATTTGATAAATAGTAAATAGTAAAATAGTCAAATTAAGATGATGACAGCAAATGAGATTCGCGACTCATTCAAAAAGTTTTTCGAGTCGAAGCAGCACGCTATCGTACCATCAGCACCTATGGTAATCAAGGATGACCCAACGCTGATGTTTACGAATGCAGGTATGAACCAATGGAAGGATATCATTCTGGGTACTCGCGATCCAGAGCCACGCCGTCGAGCGGATACACAGAAGTGCCTGCGCGTATCAGGAAAGCACAACGACCTTGAGGAAGTAGGACACGATACTTATCACCACACCATGTTCGAGATGCTCGGTAACTGGAGCTTTGGCGACTACTTCAAGGAGGGTGCCATCGATATGGCATGGGAGTATCTGGTTGATGTGCTCAAACTGAATCCTGAGGATCTCTATGTAACCGTATTCGAGGGTTCGCCCGAAGAGAATATTCCTCGTGACGATGAGGCCGCCAAATATTGGGCTAAGCACGTGCCCGAGGATCACATCATCAACGGTAACAAGCACGATAACTTCTGGGAGATGGGTGACACAGGTCCATGCGGTCCCTGTTCAGAGATCCATGTAGATAGCCGTACACCTGAGCAGAAGGCTGCCAGCGGCAAGACCGGTCGTGAGCTGGTGAATCAGGACGACCCACAGGTGATCGAGATCTGGAACCTGGTGTTCATGCAGTTCAACCGCAAGGCTGATGGTAGTCTTGAGAAACTGGGTATGAACGTGATTGATACTGGTATGGGCTTTGAGCGTCTGGTCCGCATGATGCAGGGTAAGCACTCCAACTACGACACCGATGTGTTCCAGCCCATCATCAAGGCCGAGCAGCAGCTCACCGGTCTGAAATATTTCACTTTCGAGGAAGAGACAGAGACCCCCATCAGCAAGGAGCAGGATGACATCAATGTTGCCATGCGCGTTTGTGCCGACCACCTCCGTGCCGTTTCATTCTCCATCGCAGATGGTCAGCTTCCCTCTAATGCCAAGGCCGGTTATGTGATCCGTCGTATCCTGCGCCGTGCCGTACGCTATGCCTACACCTTCCTCGGTCAGAAGGACGGTTTCCTGCATAAGCTTGTGCCCACACTCGTAGCTGAGATGGGTGATGCCTTCCCTGAGTTGAAGGCTCAGCAGCAGCTGATTACCAAAGTTATCAAGGAAGAGGAAGATTCATTCCTGCGCACGCTTGAAAAGGGTATCGGTATGTTGAGTGATGCTATGAGCCAGCTGAAGGCTGAGGGTAAAACTGAGCTCGATGGTGTTCAGGCCTTCCGTCTGTTCGATACCTATGGCTTCCCTCTCGACCTGACAGAGCTTATCTGTCGTGAGAACGGCTTTACTGTTAACGAGGAGCAGTTTAATGTGGAGATGCAGAAGCAGAAAGACCGTGCCCGTAATGCCGCTGCCGTTGAGAACAGCGACTGGGTAGAACTGGCTGCCGGTGAGCAGCAGTTTGTTGGTTACGATTATACCGAATACGAGTGCCATATTCTCCGCTACCGTAAGGTAACACAGAAGAAGAATGAGTTCTATGAGCTGGTTCTCGATAACACTCCATTCTATGGAGAGATGGGTGGACAGGTTGGTGATCAGGGTGTTCTCGTTAACGAGGCAGAGACCGTCAGCATCATCGACACCAAGCGCGAGAACGGTCAGAGCGTTCACATCGTGAAGCAGTTGCCAAAGGATCCCGCTGCCCAGTTCATGGCTTGTGTGGATACCGACAAGCGTAACGCTTCGGCTGCTAACCATACTGCTACTCACCTGCTCGATTATGCGCTGAAGCAGATTCTGGGTGACCATGTGGAGCAGAAGGGCTCGTTTGTAAGTCCCGACACCCTGCGTTTCGACTTCTCACACTTCGAGAAGGTTACTGATGAGCAGCTGCGCGAGGTAGAGCGTATGGTGAACGATATGATCCGTCAGGATATCCATATCGACGAGCACCGCGACGTACCATTCGATGAGGCCAAGAAGTTAGGTGCTATTGCCCTGTTCGGTGAGAAGTACGGAGATAAGGTTCGTGTAGTTCGTTTCGGTCCTTCTTGTGAGTTCTGTGGTGGTATCCACGCTTCTTCAACAGGTCGCATCGGTTTCTTTAAGATTATCTCAGAAGCCAGTGTGGCTGCCGGTATCCGTCGTATTGAGGCTAAGACCGGTCAGGAGTGTGAGGAATTGCTGTATCAGACTGAGGATATCCTGAAGGCTGTCAAGGCATTCTTCAATAATGCCAAGGACCTGCAGGGTGTAATCAAGAAGTATATTGAGGAACACGACTCAATGAAGAAGGAGATTGAAGCCTTCCAGGCTCAGGCTGTAGAGCGTGCCGCTAAGCAGCTGGTTGAAAAGGCCCGCGAGGTGAATGGTGTTAAGGTTGTAACTGCCGTTCTCCCCATGAATCCTGCAGCCGCTAAGGACCTGGCTTTCAAGATCCGTGCAGCAGTAGAGGGCTCTTTGCTCTGTGTATTGGGTACTCATGATAATAATAAACCACAGCTCTCAATCATGATGAGTGATGATATGGTAAGCGACCACGGACTGAATGCCGGTCAGATGGTACGTGAGGCCGCCAAGCTCATCCAGGGTGGTGGTGGCGGTCAGCCTCACTTTGCCCAGGCTGGTGGTAAGAACGCCGACGGCCTGAGTGCAGCTGTCGACAAGGTGCTTGAGTTAGCAAAGCTTTAAGTATATTGATAGGGTTGGCAAACGCCAACCCTATTTAAATAATCTTAATTCTTTTCTTTATTCAATATAATTGTTTATCTTTGCGGCAAAATAGTTGAATTATGGCACTGAATCTGAAAAAGAATTTTAAGCTTTATTACTCTATCAGAGAGGTAGCGGAGATGTTCGATCTGAATGAGAGTACACTGCGATACTGGGAACAGGAGTTTTCGTTTCTGAGACCAAAGACTTCTGGACCAGCCAAAATCCGTCAGTATCAAGAAAAGGATATTGAGCAGGTACGGCTAATCCATAATCTGGTGAAAGTACGCGGCTTCAAGATATCTGCTGCACGTGAGATGTTGCAGAAAAACCGTCAAGGTGCGCAGACGAAGGCTGATGCATTGCAGATGCTGATTGGCGTGCGTGAAGAACTTGAGAAACTCAAATCGCATCTGGACATGTTGTAATGCTACTTGAACATAATAATCCCCGCCAATCGGCGGGGATTATTATTTGTATTTATTTCTTATGACCTCCGAACTCATCCTTGGTCTTTTCTTTGAACTCCTTAGCTTCCTTGAGTAACTCCTGTACGGCACGCTCCAACTGGCGGTCGCGACCGGTAAGGTAGTCCTCAGGTGCGTTATATACCTCGATGTCAGGGTAGAGTGGTGTGTTCTCACCATAGTCACCGCGTACGTCGATACGTCCAACCTGTGGAATACCGAACACGATGCCATTGATGAGTGTCTCCCACCAAACACTGGTAGATGTTCCTGCCATAGGAGTACCAATCAGATTACCGATCTTCATATCCTGGAACAGACGTGGGAAACCGCAGGCATTACTATAATCGTCCTCGCAGATCACGACGCATGAAGGCTTGTTCCACTGAGCAGATGGCTCGATACCCAGATATTTTCCGTGGGCTACGAAGTGTGAATGCTGACGTCCGCTGAGGAGAACGCGCAGGTCGTCGTGCAGATAGCCACCACCATTATGACGCTCGTCAACAATCACAGCATCACGCTCGCGGTTGTCTTCGTTGAGTAATTCCTCGAAGAGCTCACGGAAACGGTCGCCATTCATCTGACGGATGTGGACGTAAGCCAGTTTGCCTTTAGAAAGACTATCCACCAGATGGCGGTTACGCTCTACCCAACGATCGTAAAGCAGATTGTTATAAGCAGTAAGCGAGATGGGCTTGATATTCACGTTACGACCATTGATGGTGAGGCGTGTCTGTTTGCCTGTCTTGCCAGCCAACAAGGGATAGAAATCGTCGCCAGCCTTGATAGGAGTGCCATCGATAGCTTCGATGATGTCGCCTGCTTTTACGCCAGTGTTGCGGACAGCTAAGGGCGAACCTTTCACGATTTCTGCAATCTTCAGACCATCACCCTTGTATTTCTGGTCGAAGAATACGCCTAATGATGCTGTGCGGTACTTGATGCTGGCAGAGTAGCGGGCACCAGTGTGTGAGGCGTTCAACTCGCCCAGCATTTCGGCCAGCATATCGCGGAAGTCGTACTCATTGTTGATATGAGGCAGGAACTTCTGATATATCTTCTTATAACCAGCCCAGTCAACACCATGTAAGTCGGCGCGGTAGAACTTATCGCTTACTTGACGCCAGATATGATTGAACAGATACTCGCGCTCTGCATATGGACGATAGTTGAAGTCGGCCTCGAAGTCGATGGCGCTACGGCTTTCTTTGGCAAGATCAATCTTTCTGATGTTACCCTTACTCAGCACGTATAGATTCTTGCGCTTTTTGTCGGTCATCAGGTTACCCTGTCCTAAACCTTTGAGTATTAACTCGTTTTTGTCGGTTAGTAAGTTGTACTTCCACAAATCATAGCCATCGTCGTAGGCTGCCTCATAGAAGAGAGTATCACCTTTTGTGGTAAGGAAAGCATCGCCCAGACGGGTAGAGTGCGCAGTAAGACGAACAACACGCTGGCGTGCATTCTCCAGATCGAGTTCAAAAGGTGTATCGGTATTACCCTTCTGCTTTTGTTCGCTGTCGTAGAGCGCTTTTTCCTCCTTCGACATCATGAAACGTTCGTAAGCGTCGAGGTCGAAGAACATGATGTAATAGTCGGTATGATAGCCATGACCGCCATGGTTCTTGTAACCCTTGCGGTTGCTCTTGAACAGCATGGCCTTGCCGCCAATCACCCAATGAGGATTGAAATCGGTATAACCGCTATTGGTGAGGTTGTAGGGTTTCTTTTTGCCGGATGCATCGAGCAAGGCGATGTCATCGTGGTGATAGCCACCGTCGCCGTAATAGCTCGACAGCAGATAGCGGCCATCGGGACTCCATTCGAAATCAATGTCGCCATCAGAGTATGAGAACAGGTTCTTTCCATCCATCACTGTACGGATCTGCTTTGATGACAGATTAATGATACGTACAGCACCACGATCCTCGAAGAAGGCAATCTCCTTACCATCGGGGCTATACTTAGGATAGAACGATGTGTGGTTATGCTTGGTGAGCTGCTCTTCCTTCAAATCGGTAGAATAGATGAATAATTTCTCATCCTTCTTGTTAACGATGCTGGTTTGGTAGATGTTCCAGCATCCGTTACGTTCAGAAGCATAGGCCAGACGGGTACCGTCGGGCGAGAAGGTGATGTTGCGCTCCAGTTCTGGTGTATCGGTGATACGGCGTGTGGTCTTATAATCGACCGAAGTTACATAGATATCACCATGCACGATAAAGGCAACCTCCTTACCGTTGGGGGAAGCGCATATCTCGGTGCAGCCTCCTGTGAGTGTCTGTCGGATCAGATCACGATCAGAGCGGTCGCCGACAATGTTGATGTTGACACGCTGAGGCTGCCCGCCTTCGCAGAGGGTGTAGATCTCACCGTCGTAACCGTAGCACAGAGTGCCGTCGGCAGACGATGTGAGGAAACGTACAGGGTTGGTCTTATGACGTGTAATCTGTTGGGTCTGCGTACCGTCAAGACTGCGTTTCCATACATTGAAAGTACCGTCCTGCTCGCTCAGGTAGTAATATCCCTTGCCGTCGGGAGTCCAAACAGGTGTACGGTCCTCACCCTTGAAGGTGGTGAGCTTGGTGTATTTCCCCTTTGACCAAATCCAAATGTCGCGACAGGCTGGCGATTGATGGTGCTTACGGAAGGGGTCTTCGGTACCTTTGATGCTGTGATACAATACATCGCCAGTCTTGCGATTGATATTGATATCGGCCATTGCCAATGCAGAGTACAAGTATGGACGTCCGCCCTTGATACTCACTTCGTAGAGCTGTGGAAATTTTGCCATTGCAGGAATAATCGACTGCTGTGTTGGCATGTCGGCCATGCTGAATACCAAGTGACCGTTGTCGCTGAAGGCCAGTGGCGTCTTACTGTGACTGCTGGTAGTAATCTGTGAGGGCAGACCGCCGTCGCGTGAAATGACAAAGAGGTTCAATGCGCCTCCCTCACGATCAGATACGAAAGCTATCTTACTGCCGTCAGGACTCCATACTGGGTTGGAATCATAGGCAGGATTACTGGTGAGCTGTTTAGCTGTACCACCGGAAACTGGAACTGTGTACAAGTCGCCTTTATACGAGAAAGCGATAGTTTTGCCGTCGGGGGAGATGGCGCAGAATCGCATCCACAGTGGGCGCTCCTGAGCCGACACAGTAGCCGACAGCAGAGTGGTTAAAACTAGTAGGAGTAATTTCTTCATATATATACCTTATTATTATATTAGTAAAGTGGTGTTGGACGGTAGGTGTTGGTTATTTCCAAGGATTCCAACCGTCGTTTCTGTTAAAAACGGCTTGGGGGGTAATCTTTGTCGCCTCTTTCTTGGTGAGCTGATGACTCCAGGCTACACGTTGCTGAGGCTGAGCACCGGCACCGCGATTGTTGTATTCTAAATAGCGGGTAGTCTTCTCGTTCTCGGGGTTACGCCAGTTTTCCCAACCTTCGCTGCGGATATGTTCGCCCAACTCACAATTCATGAATAGCGTGTAAGCATACGGACGCCAAGGGCGACCTAAGTAGCACTGTTCGGCAGTACCGCCCGCAATAAGCCGGCAGTTGTTGAACACATAACCGAATGGCTGATCCTGAGGAGTTGAGGCTGCAGTGACGTAGCTATTTACCAGACTCTCAATGGTGCATCCCTCGAACCATGCTGTTGAAGGACCGAAGATAAAGTCGGTGGTGCCACAGATGTAGCAGTCCTTGAAATAGAGGCGTGTGCCGGCAGTACCTGTGTATATTGTGTCCTGATGACCTACGAACCTGCAGTTGATAAACACCAGACGGTCACCCTCGGTATGTAGTGCTACGGCCTGGCCCAAACGTGCAGAGTTGTTCTCGATAGTTATATTCTTCAGTGTGATGGCATTACCCTCAATCTTCAGTGTATAAGTGCGGAAAGTGCCCATGGGCTTGCCATTGTCAGTACGTTTGATGTTGGCATGGTCATCAAAAGTGATAATGGTTTTCTCGGCATCCTCACCGCAGATTTCAATGTTCTGAAGCCATGATGGGATGATGAGCTTTTCCTTGTAGGTGCCTTTTTTTACATAGATGACCTTGTGGTAGTCCATAAAAGCGCGACACACTTCGATGGCATCGTCGATGTTTCGGAATTCTCCTGTTCCATCGCGTGCTACCACAAGGGTGTCGGGGTTGTCGTACTTGCCGGCAGAAAATCCGGTCTGAGATGTGGCCATGATAGCCAGTAATAGCAGTAGTTTTTTCATTTTATAAAGTAGTTTTACATAATTTCTGAGATCTCCTTCAGATCGGGTACCTTCTTCAGATTCTCCATGATAGCCTTTACGTTCTCACGATCGTGTACGTGCATCTCGATGGTTCCTTCAAAAATACCCTCTTCG
This sequence comes from Prevotella sp. P6B1, assembly GCF_000702825.1. Lineage (GTDB taxonomy): Bacteria > Bacteroidota > Bacteroidia > Bacteroidales > Bacteroidaceae > Prevotella. Next base: position 188,122 of record NZ_JNKF01000016.1, on the reverse strand, counting down.
CAGGTGATGAGGATTTTGTGGATATTGACATTCATCTGTGATGAGATGACCTGCGTGATTTCGTTGAGCATGCCCAGACGGTCGATACCACTGATGCGGATGGTGGCGTCGAAATAAAGCTTTCGGTGCATGTCCCACTTGATATCAAGGATGCGGTTGCCATAGCTGGTTTTCAACTTAGCAGCCACTGGACAAGCACGCTTATGGATTTCTATCTGATTCTTGTTGTTGATATATCCTAATGCATCGTCGCCGGGGATGGGGTGGCAACATCCCATGAACTTGAATTGCTTGATATTCTCCTCAGCGATGTAGACGGGCTTTTTGCGGTTAAACTTCTCAGGAACGATAAACAAGTCCTGACGAGAATGCTCTTCTTTCTTTTTCTTTCCGACAAAGGGTACAAACTTACGCCAACCGGAGTTGCTGTTGTCGTCTTTGTTCTTACCATTCAACTCATCGATATCCTTTTCGCCCAGTAGCACAATCTTCTCACCCAAAGCCTGGAAGAATTCCGTACGTTTGGTGTATTCATGGAAATCGGCTAATTTGTCGGTCAGTGCTACAGTAGGTTCAAAACCATTTTTCTTCAGGAACTCGTTTAAGATGTCCTCTCCCTCGCGTTGCGTTTCGCGGTTATCACGACGCAGGATGGCCTGAATCTTGGCTTTAGCCTTGGCGGTGGATACGAAGTTGATCCAACCTGCATTGACATGCTGCGATTTTGAGGTAAGAATCTCTACCTGATCACCACTCTGTAGCTTATAGCTCAGGGGAACCAGTTTGTGGTTTACCTTGGCACCGATACAATGGCTACCCAGGAAGGTGTGAATGGAGAATGCGAAGTCGAGTGCGGTACATCCTGCAGGCAGGGTCCGGATTTCTCCCTTGGGGGTGAACACGAATATCTCGCTGGCGAAGAGGTTCAATTTGATGGTGTCGAGGAAGTCCATGGCATCAGGTTGTGGGTCGTCCAAAATCTCTTTGATTGTACGTAACCACTCGTTAAGCTCATTCTCGTCCTCTGTGTACTCCTCTTCAATACCATCTTTATATTTCCAATGGGCAGCAAATCCCTGCTCTGCGATTTCGTCCATACGATCCGAACGGATCTGTACTTCAATCCACTGACCGGTTTTCGACATCAGTGTGACATGCAGGGCCTGGTAGCCGTTGGCCTTTGGCTGACTAAGCCAATCGCGCAAACGGTCGGGATGGGATTTGTATATCTTTGAAATAGCAACATAAATCTTGAAACACTCGTTAACTTCGTCTTCACGGTTATTGGGGGTGAAGATGATACGTACTGCCAGAATATCATAGATTTCTTCGAAGCTAACATGTTTGTTCTGCATCTTATTCCAGATAGAATAAGGGGTCTTGACGCGCTCCTTTATTTCGTATTTGATGCCCATTTGTTGCAGGGCTGTCTCGATGGGTGAGGTAAACTGCGAGAATAGGGTGTCGCGTTCCTCACTTGAGAGTTGCAGTTTCGATTCGATGTTGGCATATTCGTCAGGGTGCTCGAATTTGAAGCTCAAATTCTCGAGCTCGGTCTTGATTTTGTTCAGTCCCAGGCGGTTGGCCAGAGGGGCGTAGATATATAGCGTCTCGCCAGCAATCTTATACTGTTTGTTGGCTGGCTGGCTATCCAACGTACGCATATTGTGTAGTCGGTCACAGATCTTGATGATGATGACACGTATGTCATCGCTCATAGTGAGTAGCAGTTTCTTGAAATTTTCGGCTTGTGCAGAGGCTTGTTCACCGAATATGCCACCACTAATCTTGGTTAGTCCGTCGACAATCTGGGCAATCTTGGCGCCAAAGATGTTCGAGATGTCCTCCACTGTATAGTCGGTGTCTTCTACCACGTCGTGCAGTAGAGCGGCGCAGATACTCGTAGAGCCAAGTCCCACCTCTGAGCATGCAATTTGTGCCACGGCAATGGGATGCATGATATATGGCTCGCCTGATAGTCGGCGCACCCCTTTGTGAGCTTGGCGCGCAAAGTTGAAAGCCTTAGTAATGATGTCGACTTTCTTGCGATGGCGCGATGAAATATAGTCGTTCAACAAATGTTCGAACGCCGCATTAATCATCTGATCATCTTTTTCCTCCTGGGTTAACTGCTTCTCTTCTACATCCATCATATTTGAACAAAATTAGTTATCTTCTGCGACGGCTTCTGCTTCTGCCTTTTGAACTGCGCTTCTTTGATTTGGATACAGCAGCTCTGCCTCGGCGCGCATTACGCGCCTTTCGGGCACTTGTACGACCACGACGTACACTCTTTTTGCTGCGGAAAGTGGGCTGGTCGTCGTTAACATCTACAACAGAACGCTTAGTCAGTAATTCGCTGGTACGGTAGTTGTAGATAGAGTCCTGCATGTCGATAAATCGCACGGCATCGGCCATGGGCAGGCGGATCGCGTATTTCTTGGTATTTCCTGGTACAATATCACGACGGTACTGAGGATTCAGTGAACGTAACATCTCAATATCCAGTTCGAGTACGGCAGCAATCTGTTCAAGATGTACATCGCGGTTTACTACTACAGTGTCGGTCTGTAGTGGCAGACGTGTACTCATGGGGCAGATATTGTGCTCGCAATAATATGTCATGGCATAGTTGGCTGCAATAAAAGCAGGTACATAACCACGAGTCTCTGCGGGCAGGTAGGGGTAGAGGCGCCAATAGTCCTTCTCACCGCCAGCGCGGTGTATGGCCTTATTGATGTTGCCTGGTCCACAGTTGTAAGCAGCAATTACCAGGTTCCAATCGCCAAAGATACGGTACAGGTCGCGTAGATATCGCGCAGCAGCATACGATGCTCTGAGAGGGTCTCGGCGTTCGTCGACCAGCGAATTTACTTCCAGTCCGTATTGTTTACCTGTACCTAACATGAACTGCCATAAGCCAGTGGCTCCCACGCGTGAAACTGCTTTGGGATTAAGGGCACTCTCAATCACGGGCAGATACTTCAATTCCAATGGTACCTGATAGGCTTCAAGTGCTTCCTCGAAAATAGGTACGTAGAAATTGGCTGCACCCAGCATAAAACTGACTGAATGGCGCAAGCGTCCCATATAGCGGTCGATAAAGCGTTGTACAATATCGTTATACCCCATCTCCATGACGGTTGGCATACGGCGCAGACGTTCAATATATTCTTCTGGGGTGTACGTGGGGTTCTCGTCCTTCATCTGACAGTCGCCTGGACTCAGATAGGCTTTCGACATATATAAACTGAGGAGACTGTCGAGATTGAATGTCATGGCTTCGGGGAACTCGATTAATTCCTCGTTGCCTTCCTTGTCTAGTACAGAGATTTCATCCTCGATGGGGACGAACAGGCTGTCGACCTCTATTTCGTCATCATCGGGGTTGTTAATCACTGTTTGTGCGGTCAACGATGTACTGGTAAAAAACATCGCTGCGAAACTTAAAAGCTTTATGTTGTTCTTTATCTTCATATTCTAAAATCTTACACTGCATTGCACGCCAACTGCTCCTGCATCGAGTGGATTGCGTGACGAGTGATTATCGAGTATTGTTGGCTCAATGCGTAGACTCAGGTCTTTCGATATATCGAATACAGATAGCTCTGCATCTACATAGGCATCGACGACCGACAAAGCATAGACGCCCACCAGTACAAAGAAACTCATGTCGCGCCAGCGGCGGTAACGATCCTTACGTTGCTTGAAAAGCTGCTTGTATCGAGGCATGTTTGCCTCTGTAATCTGTGTGCCCAGATGCAGAAACTGATTGTAACTCTGCGTACCTGGGTCGTTATCCATCAGGTCGAGATAGGCCTGAGAATAGTCCTTGTACATGGTGTTGTTCCAATTCATGGCATACAGACATCCCAGAAATCCGCCGTAAACCAATGGTAGCTTCCAGTATTTGCGGTTGTAAATCTGTCCGCCACCAGGAATGACCAATGCTAACCAGAGTGCACGCTTAGGGTCTGGGCGCCATAGGCTCATATCCTTGATGGGCTTCTGGGGTAGACGAGCCGAATCAACCAGAAGCGACACCTCGCGATTCATAGCCTGAGTTAACGAATCGTTCTCCAGGACCTCCTGTGCGGTGGCGCGTTGAGCGATAGCCGAGAGGAGCAATGCCGTGATACACAGTTTGCCTAATCCTCTCATTTCTTCTTCAACTTGTCGAAGACGTTCATGATATACTCCAGTTCTTCGTCGTTAGCAAACTGGATGGTGATACGTCCCTTGGACTGGGGTGAACACGTCATCTGAACCTTGACATTAAACATTTGCGATAAGCGATCGCGTAATATGCTATATTCCAATGGTAACTGCTGTGGAGATACAGATTTCTTAGCGGTCTGTAATGATTCGCCGTTCTTCACCAGCTGTACCATTTCTTCAACTTTACGTACCGAGTAACCGTTGCGGTGTACGTCCTTGAACAGCTTAAGCTGTGCTGATGGACTTTCAAGGGATAACAGCGCACGGGCATGCCCCATGTCGATATCTTTGTTCTTCAGAGCCATCTGTATTTGTGCAGGCAACTTGAGTAGACGCATGTAGTTGGTTATTGATGTACGACTTTTGCCCAGTCGCTCTGACATACGTTCCTGTGTCATTCCTGTCGACTCTGACAGACGCTGGTAGGCCAACGCTATTTCGATGGCGTTCAAATCCTCGCGCTGGATGTTTTCTACCAAGGCCATCTCCATGGTCTGTTTGTCGTCAGTAGTCTTGATGTAAGCAGGAATAGATGTAAGTCCAACTATTTGCGAGGCGCGCCAGCGGCGCTCGCCGGCAATAATCTGATAATGTCCGTTGGGCATCTCACGAACGGTGATAGGTGTTATGATACCGATCTCGCGTATGCTGGCAGCCAGTTCATTCAAGGCGTTCTCGTCGAACTCATGGCGTGGTTGGTCGGGGTTGGGCTCTATCAGTTCAATGGCAATCTCGTTCAAGTTGGATGTGCCTTTGATGTTAATATCATTGGTGTTGATAAGCGCATCGAGCCCCATGCCTCTGCCTGTGCCGATGTTGTCTAATCCGCGACCTAAAACATTGTGGTCGTATTTTTTTCTTACAGCCATAATTACTTTCTGTTCTTATAGATAATTTCCTGAGCCAAAGCCAGGTGGTTCTTGGCACCAGTAGAGTCGGCGTCATAAAGGATGACGGGCAGTCCGTGACTTGGTGCTTCACTCAGTTTGACATTGCGCTGGATAACAGTTTTGAATACCAATTCCTGGAAGTGACGCTTAACCTCGTCGTAGATTTGGTTGGCCAGACGTAGACGTGAATCGTACATGGTTAGCAGGAATCCTTCTATCTCCAGTGTGGGGTTTAACTTATTCTTGATAATCTTGATGGTGTTCAGCAGTTTACTGATACCCTCGAGGGCAAAATACTCGCACTGCACGGGGATGATTACCGAGTTGGCCGCTGTGAGTGAGTTAACAGTTATCAGTCCCAGAGATGGCGAACAGTCGATGAGTATGAAATCGTACTCATTGCGAATGGGCTCAAGCATCTGTTTAATCACCTTTTCGCGGTCGCTCAGGTTTAACATCTCAATTTCGGCACCTACCAGATCAATGTGGCTGGGTATGATGTCCAGCCCGTCGATGTCGGTGGTATAGATGGCATCGCGTACATCAGCCTTGTTGATAATGCATTCGTATAGTGAGCATTCTACATCTTTGATGTCGACACCCAGTCCACTTGATGCATTGGCCTGAGGGTCGGCATCGACTACCAATACGGTCTTTTCCAACGTGGCCAGCGATGCTGCCAGGTTGATGGTTGTAGTTGTCTTACCTACACCGCCTTTTTGGTTTGCTAATGCAATAATCTTTCCCATTTGATTTGAATTAATCTTGATAAAAATAAGAAATTTGGCCACAAAGATACTAAAAAAAAGAGAATTAGGCGTTATGAATTAAGAGATTTTTGTAACTTTGCAGCCAAATCATTGATATTTTATGGAAATTAAACGACCTTTATTGCTCATTTCCAATGATGATGGATATCAGGCTAAGGGTATCAATTGCCTGGTGGAAATGCTGAAGGATATCGCAGATATCATCGTTTGTGCCCCCGATGATGCCCGTAGCGGTTACTCGTGTGCCTTTTCGGCTGGTATTCCCCTACGGTTGAATCTACGACATAAAGAGGAAGGGGTAGAGGTGTGGAGCTGTAATGGCACACCAGTAGATTGCGTGAAAATGGCACTGGCAAATATTTGTGAGCGTCAGCCTGATATGGTTATTGGTGGTATTAATCACGGTGATAATGCCTCGGTAAATACACACTATAGTGGCACGATGGGTGTTGTTATCGAAGGATGTCTGAAATATATTCCTTCGGTAGCTTTCTCGCTGTGTGATCAGCGCCCCGATGCCGATTTTAGTCCGTTGAAGTATTATGTTCGTGAGGTGGTACAGCGTGTACTCGCTGAAAGTCTGCCAAAAGGAGTCTGCCTGAATGTGAATTTTCCCTTGGTGGAGTCTTACGCAGGTGTGAAGGTGTGTCGAATGGCGTTTGGAACATGGTATAACGAGTGCTCCAAATACCATCATCCGCGTGGCTACGATTATTGGTGGATGGTTGGGCATTATCGTAACGATGAACCCGATGCGGAGGATACAGATAACTGGGCACTTAGGCATGGCTACATTGCCATTACGCCAACTCAAATAGATGTTACCGCCTATCGCGCTATCGAACAGATTAAAAACTGGCAGTTATGAAGTACTATCTGATAGTTGGTGAAGCCTCTGGTGATTTGCATGCGTCTCATCTGATGCGTGCTCTGAAACAATTTGACAGTGATGCTGATTTTAGATTTTTCGGTGGTGATCTGATGGCGGCTGTTGGCGGTACTCGCGTAAAGCATTACAAAGAGTTGGCTTATATGGGGTTTGTGCCTGTGTTATTACATCTTCGTACCATTCTCCGAAATATGCGCATGTGTAAGCAGGATATCGTCGCGTGGCAACCTGATTGTGTAATTCTTGTAGATTATCCAGGATTTAATCTGAAGATAGCTAAGTTCGTGAAATCACAGACTGATTTCCCTGTGTATTATTATATTGCACCAAAGATCTGGGCGTGGAAGGAGTATCGTATTAAGCAGATCAAACGTGATGTAGATGAACTTTTTTCCATCCTTCCCTTTGAGGTGGCGTTTTTTGAGGGGAAACATCATTATCCGATTCATTATGTGGGTAATCCTACTGCTGACGAGGTGAGAGAATTTATGAGAAGTGAGGAACACAGCATGGGGACTGAGAATACAGTTGCCTTGTTGGCAGGCAGTAGAAAACAGGAAATTAAGGATAACCTGCCCGCCATGCTTGAAGCTGCAAAGCCTTATGAAAATACTTACCAGTTGATTGTGGCTGGTGCTCCTGGGATTGAACCAGAGTATTATCAGCAGTTTATGCGAGGAACTCAGGCGAAAATTGTTTTTGGCCAGACCTATCAGCTACTCTCAAAGTCTTATGCTGCCTTGGTGACCAGTGGTACTGCCACACTCGAAACGTGTCTGTTTCGTGTTCCGCAAGTAGTGTGCTACAAAACACCGTTGCCTAAATTGGCTGGTTGGTTGCGTCGACATTTGCTAAAGGTAAAATATATTTCGTTAGTAAACCTTGTTGCCAATCGTGAGGTGGTTCGTGAACTGGTGGCCGATAGCTTTTCTGTGAACAATATTCGTACAGAACTTGGTAAAATCTTATCGGGTAAGGAGCGTGCTCGAATGTTGGCAGGTTATGACGAAGTGTGGTGCGCGTTGGGTTCTGAAAAAGCGCCCGAAAACGCCGCGCGTTTGATGGTTGAGAAATTAAAGCATGTGAAATAATAAAGCTATAAAATGATGAATAAATTTCTTTCTTTACTGGGATTTGATGCAGAAAAACATTCTGTGAAAACTGAAGTTCTGGCGGGGCTTACCACCTTCCTTACGATGTCGTACATTCTGGCTGTGAATCCACAGATCATGGGTGAGACTGGTATGGATAAAGGTGCTCTGTTCTCGGCTACTGTCATCTCGGCTGCTGTCGCAACTTTGGTCATGGCTTTTTATGCCAAGATGCCTTTCGCACTTGCTCCAGGTATGGGTATAAATGCATTCTTCGCCTATACGCTGGTGCTTACCATGGGGTATACTTGGCAGGAGGCGTTGGCTGCGGTGCTCTTCGAGGGCGTTATCTTTATTCTCCTTACTATTTTCCGAGTACGCGAGGTTATTGTCAATGCTATCCCGCAGAATCTGCGTTATAGTATTAGTGTTGGTATTGGACTTTTTATTGCCTATATCGGCTTGAAGAATGGTGGCATCATCGTGACAAGTGCTGCTACTGTTACTACATTAGGGGCGTGGACAGCAACTTCTGTACTTGCTGCTTTTGGTGTCCTCTTGGGCGGTGTGCTCATGTCGCAGAATGTCCGAGGTGCTTTGTTCTATACCATCCTGCTTGTTACTGCCATTGGTGTACCTTTTGGTGTGACTCATCTGCCAGAAAATTTCTCGTTGATGAGTTGGCCTGATTCGATTGCGCCAATTGCGTTGCAGATTGATTTCTCGCGTTTCATCGCGCTCGACTTTAACTACTATGTAGTTGTATTTGCGCTATTATTCATGGATTTGCTCGATACTCTGGGGACTCTGATTGGTACTTCTACCAGTGCAGGTATGGCAGATCCTAAAACTGGTAAAATTCATGGCTTGAGCAAGGCGCTGATGGCCGATGCTATCGGTACAACTGCTGGCGCGTTGTGTGGTACTTCGACTGTGACTACCTATGTGGAGAGCTCGGCAGGTGTGGCTGAGGGTGGTCGTACGGGGCTCACTTCTTTCTCGGTTGCAATGTTGTTCTTTGTATCGCTGTTCTTCTCACCGGTATTTCTTGTTATCCCTGGTGCTGCTACCACATCGGCATTAGTGTTGGTTGGTGCGCTCATGATGAAGACTATCACAAAGATTGATTTTAGTGATTTCTCTGAGGTGGCGCCTTGTTTCATACTGATTATGTCTATGCCTTTTACAGCAAGTATCTCTGATGGCATCGTGCTTGGTCTCCTGTCGTATGTGTTTATTAAGGTTTGCTCTTTCCGCTTTAGGGAAGTGTCGCCTGTTATGTATATTCTTTCGATATTCTTTGTACTTAAATATATTATATAATGAAGAGAAAGTTTTTTAGTTTGATGTTGATGGCTGTAGCAGCCATGAGCGTTAGTGCACAGAATGTGCAGTTGCATTATGATTTTGGTCGTAACATCTATTCGAATGAGGAGGCTGGCCGTCAGAAGGTGACGCTGACTCTTGAGCAGTTTAAGGCCGATAAGTGGGGTTCGTGGTTCTATTTCGTTGATCTCGATTTAAACCGCAAGGAAACAATGGCTGCCTATGCCGAGATTTCTCGAGAGATTAACATTGGTAAGCAAGGATTTGCTGCTCATTTCGAGTATGATGGCGGTTTGTCTTCTTCGCCTTATGTAGGCAGCTATCAGCAGGCCGCTTTGTTGGGTGGTGCCTGGAATGGTCATAGTAGCGACTTCTCGAAGACTTATGGTGTGCAGTTGATGTACAAGCGCTTCTTTAAGAATCTGCACGATACACATGCTTACAACTCGTTCCAGCTTACTGGCGTGTGGGGATTGAACTTTGCACAGAAGAAGTGTACTTTCTCGGGTTTCATTGATTTCTGGCGAGGCGAGAAAGATAATGGGCATGGTCAGTTGGTTATTCTTTCTGAGCCTCAGTTCTGGTACAATGTTACTGATAATCTGAGTTTGGGTAGCGAGGTTGAAATCAGCAATAACTTCATTTATAATGCCGATCCAACCAGTAGTAAAACATTTTTTATTAACCCGACTCTCGCTGTTAAGTGGAACTTCTAAAAATGCACACGAGTCTGTCATGCCCTTCTTAGGGTAGATGGACGGTGCATAGAAAAGAACAAGCCCCTCCGTGTCATGATTGGCAGGGAGGGGCTTGATTTTGTGTATTGTTGTCTCTTTATCAGATAGGCAGTGAGAATACAAAACGTGCTCCGCCATGATACTCGGTGTCGAGCTTGATGTCGCCACCCAGACGACGGGCAATGCTGCGGGCTACTGTTAGACCGATGCCATTGCCTTCGAAGAAGTCGTTCAGCTTTACGTAGGGCTCGAAAATCTTCTCGGCATACTCTGAAAGTACACCTGTTCCAGTGTCCTCAACGCAGAATTCGAGGTTGGAGCCTTCGATGTTGATGAGCAGGATAATCTGGCCCTGAGTAGTGAATTTCATGGCATTGTCGAGTAGGCATACCAACGCACGTACAGCATGCTTGCTGCTGGTGAAAACCATAGTTGCTTGAGCCTCCTCGACCATCTGGCATTTGAATTCGGCCTTCTGAAACGAGCTGATGCCTGACTCCTGAATTGCCAGTGCGGCAATATCTTGAGCCATGACATTGTCCTCGCTGTTCAAGGCCTGCTCCATATCGATGTCGTTGACATTCAGGATCTGGTTGGCCATCAGTGCGATGGTGCCGGCATTAGGATGAGTGTAGTCGAGCTTCTGTTTCAGTCCCTCGGCATACTTTTCTATCATATCCTTCTTTTTGAGCATGGTTTCCTCAAGTTTCTGCTTGGCGGCCATAACCTCGCTCGCCTGCTTTTCAATGGTCTCCTTGACCTTCAGAACCTTCTGCTTCTCCTCTTCCATCTTGTCGAAGGCCATCAGGGCTTCTTCGTAGCCCTGACCAACGTTGTCGAAGTTCTGCTCGAGCGAACGGTAGTCCTTCAGCAGTTTCTCCATCTCGTTGACGCGCTTCTGGTAGTCATTGAGTAACTGACTACTTTCTGCCTCCTGTTCGCGGATATGCTTAATTTTCATCTGCAGGACCACGCAGATGGCAAGGAGCGCTAAGAGTAATATGATAACCACCCAGATCATATGTTATGCTTTTTTCTGTTCAACCTTCATGAACTTGGTGAAACCTGTCATTGCCAGGATCTTATAGATCTCGGGCGAAACGTTGGTTATCTTGAACTGGCCTTTCAGCTGTGTCACTGTGCGCATAGTCTTCTGGATGATGCGAAGACCTGAACTGGCCATGTATGTAAGTTCTGTGCAGTCCATTTCGAGATCTACACCGCCCTCTTTCAAGGCGGGCTGGATGTCCTGCTCGAATTGGTTGGCATTCATAGTGTCGATTCTTGAACCGGTCTTAATAATGGTTTTTCCACCTTCTTTGATAATCTGTGTCATAATTCTGTGTTATCTAAAGTTCTATTAAATTTCTTCGTTTAAATCTTTCTTCATAGTAAGTAGATTCTTGCCTTCCAAACGCTGGTAGGTAACCTCGTTCATGATGTTCTTTACGATGTAGATACCCAAACCGCCCAACTCGCGATCGGCTGGATCTGTAGCGGTGTCGATATCTTCCTTCATGGTAGGATCGAACTCGCGGCCTTTGTCGCTCAGTACGAAAGTGAGCGTGTGGCCAATGCACTCGGCAGACAATTCGATGTCAGCAGTCTTCCCTTCAGGATAAGCATAGAAGATAACGTTAGAAACCATTTCCTCCATAACCAGGTTCAAGTTCATCAGGAGCTCCATGTCGAGCTGTAATTCTTCACCGATTTCTTCGATGAAGGTATTGACTTTTTCCAGTTCACCAACCTGATTCTTAATCTTAATTTCCTTTTTCATATAAAATTGCTAAAATTGGATGTTATAATTTCGATTATTGCTGCAAAAGTAAACAAAAATTCTGAATCGCACAAGTTTTTTGGAATTTTTTATTTAATAATTAGGTAATTTTCGCTTTTTGTCTATAATGTCAGACCATTGTCCATGACGATTTTCCGCATATTTTTTAATAGGTCGCTGGCGAATATAAAATCGGTTAGGCGGGCATTGGATGAACCCATGACGTCGGCACTTACGCCTTGCCACTCTTTATTTCCTTCGTAAATAAAAATGATATTCTCACCAATTCCCATGACGGAGTTCATATCATGAGTGTTGATGATGGTCGTCATGTTGTATTCCTGCGTGATGGAGTGTAGTAGCTGGTCGATAACCAGCGATGTTTTTGGGTCGAGTCCGGAGTTTGGCTCGTCGCAAAACAGATATTTGGGATTGAGGGCAATGGCGCGTGCAATGGCTACGCGCTTCTGCATGCCGCCGGATATTTCGCCAGGGAATTTGTCGTCGGCACCACCAAGATTTACGCGGTCCAAACACTCTTTTGCACGATGCTTACGCTCTCGAAATGTCATTGATGAAAACATGTCGAGTGGAAACATGACATTCTCAAGTACCGTCATCGAGTCAAAAAGGGCTGCGCTTTGGAATATCATGCCCATCTCACGTCGCATCATGACTTTCTCATGTTTCGACATGCTTACGAAATTACGGCCGTCATATAGTATCTCTCCCTTGGTTGGTTCGAATAATCCGACAAGATTTTTCATTAGGACGGTCTTGCCGGAACCACTTTGTCCGATAATGAGGTTTGTCTTTCCGTCCTCGAAAACAGTATTAATGTCCTTAAGGACTTCTTTGTCCTCAAAACTCTTATATAAATGCTTGACTTCGATCATGATAGTAGCTGTGTTAGGAAAACATCGGAGAATAGGATGAGTACGCTTGAGGTGACAACGGCGTCGGTAGATGCCTTGCCTACATTGACGCTACCGCCTTCGACGGTGTAGCCGCAGAAGGCGGGCACGCTCGAGATAATGAACGCAAAGAACTGGCTTTTGATGATGCTCATCCATACAAACCACGGAATGAAAGCGTGTTGCAGTCCTGATGTCAGGTCGTCGGGCGCGATGATGTGTCCTAAGTAAGCAGTGCCATAAGCTCCAATGATACCTGTGGCCGATGAGAATATGACGAGGAACGGCATGATGGTGAGCATGCCGATGATTTTGGGCAGAATAAGATAACATGCAGAATTGATGCCCATAATTTCAAGTGCGTCAATCTGTTGGGTAACTCGCATAGTTCCTAATTCAGAGGCAATGTTGGATCCAACCTTTCCTGCTAGAATTAAACACATGATAGAGCTTGAAAATTCCAGCAATAAAATCTCGCGGGTGGTGTATCCGGCTACCCAACGTGGCATCCAAGGACTCTGGATGTTGAGTTTCATCTGAATACAGATGACGGCGCCAATGAAGAAAGAGATGATGAGTACGATGCCGATAGAGTTGATGCCCAATTGGGTCATCTCGGTGACATACTGTTTGAGGAACATCCTCATGCGTTCTGGACGAGAGAATACACGTCCCATGAACATCAGATATTGACCAAAGGTGGTCAGCCATTTATGTGATAACATTGCAAACAAACTAATATATTTCGGCTGCAAAATTACTATTTTTTTTCAACACAAAGGCACAATGATACGTAGATTTATAATAAAAAAACAAAAAACTCTGTATCTTTGTATCTCTGTGTTCCATTTTTTAATTACCTTTGCAGCCGATTATGGAAGAAGATCGTATTGTACTACGGACAGAAGGCCTCGTGAAACGCTATGGTAAGCGTACGGTGGTTAATGATGTTAGCTTCGATGTGAAGCAGGGAGAAATTGTGGGACTGCTGGGACCTAATGGTGCTGGTAAGACTACTTCATTCTATATGACTACAGGACTGATCGTGCCTAATGGTGGTCATATATTTTTAGGTGATGAAGATGTGACAAAATTCCCTGTTTATAAGCGTGCTCGTGCTGGAATCGGCTATTTGGCACAGGAAGCCAGTGTGTTCCGTAAGATGAGTGTTGAGGATAATATTCTCTCAGTGCTGGAGATGACAGGAAAACCTCGCGATTATCAGTTGAATAAGCTGGAGGAGTTGATTCGTGAGTTCCGTTTAGAGAAGGTCCGTAAGAACTTGGGTGATCGTCTGTCGGGTGGTGAGCGCCGCCGTACGGAGATTGCGCGTTGTCTGGCTATTGAACCGAAATTCATCATGCTCGATGAACCCTTTGCAGGCGTTGACCCTATTGCTGTAGAAGATATTCAGCAGATAGTTTATAAGTTGAAATATCTGAACATAGGAATTCTGATTACGGACCATAATGTGGATGAGACACTGGCTATTACCGACCGTGCTTATCTATTGTTTGAGGGTAGGATTTTGTTCCAGGGAACGCCTGAAGAGTTGGCTGCTAATCAGATTGTTCGTGAAAAATATCTGACTGAATCGTTCGAATTAAGGAAAAAGAATTTCCAGCAGATAGAAATGGAACGAAATGCTAAGGAACTGGCTGAAAAAAGTTAAAAATTGAAAAAACGACGTTGGTTACGCCGTTTTTTTGTACTTTTGCACCCCAATATTTGAATATATATTATAAATAAGTACATAAGAAGATGAAAATTTCGTTTGAGTGCGCCGACAAAATCAATGGTCTGTTGACTATGACTGTTGAGAAGGCAGATTATCAGGATGCAGTAGAGAAGCAGCTGAAAAATTATCGTAAGAAGGCACAGGTCCCTGGATTCCGTCCAGGTATGGTTCCCATGGGAATGATTAAGAAGCAGTATGGCACAGCAGTGAAGGTTGACGAGGTTAACAAGTTGCTGGGCGAGAAGCTGTATGAGTATGTTCGTGAGAACAAGATCCAGATGTTGGGTGAGCCCCTTCCAAATCAGGAGAAGCAGGTACCCCAGGACTTTGAGAACGCAGATGATCTGACATTCGTGTTCGATATTGCTGTTGCTCCCGAGTTCAAGGCTGAGCTGACTGGCAGAGATAAGATTGACTATTACACCATCAAGGTTGATGATAAGATGCTTGACGAGCAGGTGCAGATGTATGCATCACAGGCAGGCGAGTTCGTAAAGGCTGAGGTGTTCAGCGGTAACGATACACTGACTGGTGATATGCGCGAGCTTGACGAGAATGGTAACACCAAGGAAGGTGGTATCACTACCGAGGCTGCTATGGTTATGCCTGCTTACATCAAAGCCGATGATCAGAAAAAGCTCTTCGACGGTGCTAAGCCCGGTGATATCATTACTTTCAACCCCAAGAAGGCTTATCCCGATAACGATGCTGAGGTTGCTGCCCTGTTGAAGGTTAAGAAGGAGGATGTAAAGGATTTGAATGCTGACTTCAGCTTCCAGATTACTGAGATTCGTCACTTCCAGCCTGCAGAGGTTGACCAGAAACTCTTCGACCGTGTATTCGGTGAGGGTGAGGTGAAGGATGAGAAGGCCTTCCGCGCTAAGATTGCCGAGAGTATTGCTCCTCAGTTGCAGCAGAATAGCGACTTTAAGTTCCTGCTCGATGTTCGTAAGCACATGGAGAAGAAGGTTGGTAAACTTGAGTTCCCAGAGGCTCTGCTGAAGCGTGTGATGCTTCAGAATAATCAGGATAAGGGCGCTGATTTCGTTGAGAAGAATTTCGAGGGTAGCATTAAAGAGTTGGCTTGGCACCTGATTAAGGAGCAGCTGGTAGCCGCTCAGAGCATTAAGGTTGAGGAGGCTGATCTGAAGGCTGTTGCCAAGGAGGCTATCCGTGCTCAGTTCGCCCAGTATGGTATGAGCAATGTACCCGATGATGTTTTGGAGAACTATGCTAACGAGCAGATGAAGAAACGTGAGAATGTTGACAATTTCGTGGATCGCGCTGTTGACATGAAGCTGACTGAAGCTCTCAAAAATGTAGTTAAGTTGAATCAAAAAGAGGTTACTTTCGAGGAGTTTAATAAGCTTATGCAAGAAAAATAAGCTTTTTTAGGAAAAAATAACCCCTAAAATAGAAGGGTTATCGACTTTTTTATTATCTTTGTGTCCCAAATGAAGATGAGAAAGGTCGATAACCTTTTCTCTTATGTATAAGAAAGGATATAGAGTATGAATAATGAATTTAGAAAATATGCTACCCGGCATTTAGGTATGAACGGTCTGGTACTTGATGATGTTATCAAGGCTCAGAACCAGTATATGAATCCTTATATTCTTGAGGAACGCCAGTTGAACGTAACTCAGATGGATGTGTTCTCGCGTCTGATGATGGATCGTATCATCTTCCTCGGAACACAGATTGACGACTATACGGCAAATACGCTGCAGGCTCAGTTACTGTTCCTTGATTCGACCGATCCGGGAAAGGATATCTCTATTTATATTAACTCGCCTGGTGGTAGTGTGACTGCTGGCTTGGGTATCTATGATACTATGCAGTTTATTACCAGCGACGTGGCTACAATCTGTACAGGAATGGCTGCTTCAATGGGTGCTGTGCTGCTCGTAGCTGGTGCTGAGGGTAAGCGTTCGGCGCTACCTCATAGCCGAGTCATGATTCACCAGCCTCTGGGTGGTGTTCAGGGGCAGGCGTCGGATATCGAGATTGAAGCTAAGGAGATCCTGAAATTCAAGAAAGAGTTGTATACCATTATCTCAGAACATTCGCATACACCTTATGATAAGGTATATGCAGATTCAGACCGTAACTACTGGATGACGGCTGAAGAGGCCAAGGCCTACGGTATGATTGATGAGGTACTCACCAGGAAGAAGTGATAAGAAGATTAGATGAAGGACGTTTGTAGTTTTTGTGGAAGAAGCGATAAGGAAGTTGCGCTGTTGATAAGTGGTCTGAATGGACATATCTGTAGTGATTGTGTACGTCAGGCTTATCAGATTGTACAGGACAACTTGAAGGAGAACCCTAAGGCTGTTGCCAAGGATAAGAAAGGCGTAGCTGTGCCCGAACCAATGAAGGTGCCTAAACCTAAGGAGATTAAGGCGTATCTGGATCAATATGTGATAGGGCAGGACGATGCCAAGCGCTATTTGTCAGTGGCCGTATATAACCACTATAAGCGTCTGCAGCAGCCTGTCGATGATGATGTGGAAATTGAGAAGAGTAATATTATTATGGTGGGAAGTACTGGCACGGGTAAGACTCTGCTGGCACGCACCATCGCTAAGCTTCTCGATGTGCCTTTTACCATCGTTGATGCCACAGTGTTTACTGAAGCCGGCTATGTGGGTGAGGATGTGGAGAGTATTTTGTCGCGTCTGTTACAGGTAGCCGATTATAATGTAGAGGCTGCTCAGCGCGGTATTGTATTCATTGATGAAATAGATAAGATTGCCCGTAAGAGTGATAATCCCTCTATTACCCGAGACGTTAGTGGCGAGGGCGTGCAGCAAGGATTGCTGAAGTTATTAGAGGGTACCATGGTGAACGTGCCACCCAAGGGGGGGCGTAAGC
Source organism: Prevotella sp. P6B1 (assembly GCF_000702825.1). Taxonomy (GTDB): domain Bacteria; phylum Bacteroidota; class Bacteroidia; order Bacteroidales; family Bacteroidaceae; genus Prevotella. The sequence goes on along the minus strand of NZ_JNKF01000016.1, from coordinate 170,892 downwards.
ATCCTGATCAGGATTATATCCATGTGGACACTCGAAATATCCTGTTCGTTTGCGGTGGTGCTTTCGATGGTATCGAGCGTAAGATTGCTCAGCGCATGAATACCCATGTGGTGGGTTATAACTCGGTGACTAACGTCAGAAAGATTGATAAGAACGATCTGATGCAGTATATTGTACCTCAGGATCTGAAGTCGTTCGGACTGATTCCTGAGATTATCGGTCGTCTGCCAGTGCTTACCCACTTGAATCCTTTGGATCGTGAAGCCTTGGAGAAGATTCTTACAGAGCCAAAGAACTCAATTATCCGTCAGTATAAGAAACTTTTCGAGATGGATGGTGTGGAGCTAACCTTTGATAAGGAGGCGCTGGAAACTCTCGTAGATAAGGCCGTTGAGTATAAGCTTGGTGCCCGTGGATTGCGTTCTATCGTTGAGAACGTGATGATGGATGCCATGTTTGATCTGCCATCTAAACGAACAAAGAAATTTAATGTGACTGCCGATTATGTGAAGAAACAGTTGGATAAGTCGCATCTCCAAAGCATGGAAGCCTAACTAACTAATAATATGAACGAAAAATTGAATCTCACTGCAGCCCTGAAGAAGTACTTTGGATTTGATACATTCAAAGGAGATCAGGAGCGTATTATACAGAACCTGATGGCTGGCAACGATACCTTTGTACTGATGCCTACCGGTGGTGGAAAGTCGCTGTGCTACCAATTGCCTTCGCTGCTGATGGAGGGTACGGCTATCGTGATATCACCATTGATTGCGCTGATGAAGAATCAGGTTGACGTCATCACTAGTATGAGCGAGGATGAGGGCACGGCTCACTATCTTAACTCATCGCTGAATAAGGCTGCTATCGATCAGGTGAAGTCTGACGTGCTGTCGGGACGTACGAAGTTGTTGTATGTAGCTCCTGAATCTTTGACAAAGGAAGAGAATGTGGAGTTTTTGCGATCAGTTAAAATTTCATTCTACGCTATCGATGAGGCTCACTGTATTTCAGAATGGGGACATGATTTCCGTCCTGAGTATCGTAAGATTCGTCCTATTGTTAATGAGATTGGGCAGGCGCCGATTATTGCCCTGACAGCTACTGCTACCGATAAGGTACGAACAGATATCAAGAAAAATCTAGGAATTGTTGATGCTGCAGAGTTCAAGAGTTCGTTCAACCGGCCTAACCTTTATTATGAGGTGCGTGCGAAGACCAAGGATGTTGACAAGGATATCATTAAGTTTATTAAACAACATCCAGGCAAGAGTGGTATCATCTATTGTTTGTCGAGAAAGAAGGTAGAAGAATTGGCTGCAATCCTGCGTGCCAATGATATCAAGGCTGCTGCCTATCATGCAGGTTTGGATAGTAATACCCGTTCGAATACACAGGACGAATTCCTGATGGAGAATATCGATGTGATTGTGGCTACCATCGCCTTTGGTATGGGAATCGATAAGCCCGATGTGCGTTTTGTGATTCACTACGATATTCCTAAGTCGCTCGAAGGCTATTATCAGGAGACTGGCCGTGCTGGTCGTGATGGTGGCGAGGGTATCTGTCTGGCTTTCTACTCGAATAAGGACTTGCAGAAACTTGATAAGTTTATGGAAGGTAAGCCTGTGGCAGAACAGGATATAGGTCGTCAGTTGTTGGTTGAGACCGCTGCTTATGCTGAGACGTCGGTTTGTCGCCGTAAGATGTTGTTACACTATTTCGGTGAGACCTACGAGAAGGATAACTGTGGTAACTGCGACAACTGTCTGCATCCAAAGACTAAAATCGAGGCTCAGGAACAGCTGGTTATTGTACTGAAGACGATCCAGGTTATCAAGGAGAACTTCCGCTCGGACTATGTGATTGACTTTATTATTGGCAAACCTACCGAAGAGATTCTGGCTCATCATCATGATGAACAGGAACTTTTTGGTGCAGGAGCTGACGATGATGAAAAGATATGGAATCCAGTGATTCGTCAGGCGTTGATAGCAGGCTACCTGCGTAAGGAGGTGGAAAACTACGGACTTTTGAAACTGACGGCTGCAGGAAAGAAGTTCCTTAAGGCTCCTAAGTCGTTTATGATTGTGAAAGATGCAGAGTTCAATGATGATTATGACTCGGTTGACCATGAAGGTGGTGTTAGTTCACTTGATCCTGTTCTGACTGCCATGCTGCGTGATTTGCGTAAGAAGGTGTCGAAGCAACTCGGCCGTCCACCTTATGTTATTTTCCAGGATGTGTCTATCGATCAGATGGCTACTGACTATCCTATCACCCTTGAAGAGTTGAAGAATATTCAGGGAGTAGGTGAGGGTAAGGTGAAACAACCTTATGCCAAGGAATTTGTTGAGCTGATCAAGACTTATTGTGAGGAGAACAATATAGAGCGTCAGGTTGACATGCGTGTGCGTACTGTGGCTAAGAAGTCGATGCTGAAGGTGAAGATTATTCAGAGTATCGACCGTCAGATAGCTCTCGATGATATCGCGGAGGCTCAGGGTATCGAATTTGAGGAACTGCTTGATGAAGTAGAGGCTATCGTTTATAGCGGTACGAAACTTGATATTGATTACTTCCTCGAGGAAGTGATGGATGAGGATCATGTCGATGATATATACGATTATTTCTCTGAGAGTGAAACAGATAAGCTGAGTGTTGCTGAAGAGGAACTTGGCGAGGATTACTCTGAGGATGAGATCCGACTGGTACGTATCAAGTTTATTTCTGAAATGGCAAATTAAAAATATAAGTAAGGTGAAGAGGATCGTATTAGCATTGTTGGGCATGTCGCTGGTTTGTCAGTCTGCCGACGCACAGTTCTTGAAGAAACTGTTCAAGAAGAAGGCCAAAACGGAGAAAAAGGCATCGAAGAAGTCTGATGCTATTGATGATGATGCTCAGACGGCTATGCTCGATATCGCAGCGTTGACTGATCATTCCAATAACCGTAATGCCTTTTTGGGTATCCCGTTGGGAATTAAAGGTGATCGTTTTGAGAAGTTGTTGCTGGAGAAAGGTTTTACCGAGCGTAAAGCAGAGATGAAGCAGACAGCTAAGGCTTATATTTATGATGGTGATGTATATGGTGTTCGTGCTACGGTGATGCTGGCGGTTTCGGATCTGACAGAACGTGTATATGCTGTCGACGTGACAGACGAGACTATTTATGGTTCTGAAGCAGAAGTCAAGGCGCGTTTTGCTCAGGTAAAGCGTGAATTGCAGAAGGTTTATGGTCTGGGCTATGTGGATAATCAAGGCGAAGCCTATACCATCCAAACTCAATTAGGTACCATCAATCTGCATTACGAGCGTGGTTCTCTTACCAGTAGCTATTCGTTGGGTTTCGCACTCGACGATGCTAAGGCTTACCAGATGGCATATTCGGAGATGGATGATAAGGAGTATGAGGCAGCTCCTCGGAAGATAGAGTCCGGCCTGGCTGCTCCTTGTAATCATACCGATCTGGTCGGGTTGGGTGTGCGCTTGTTACAAAATCGTACCGTTAAAGGTTCTCAGGCCGTATTGCGCAATTATGACTATACCTTAGGTAAGACAACGCTCAAAGTTGTTCCGGCTACCTTTAAGATGAACGACTATCAGGTCATCGCTTCGCTGACACGTCGTAAGCAAGCAATCACAGTCATCTCATTGTCGGCTACCGATGATCAAGAGGCTGTCTGTAAGGATTTGAGGACCTACGGTTTTACATCTGATGACCAGAAAACATGGCGCCAAGGAAAGATGACTGCTGTGGTTACAACCGATAAACAGGGTAAGGTTGTGCTTACACTACGTTAAATCCTATTAATAATAGGATAAAATGCTTGCTGTCTCGGAAAAAATGAGTAATTTTGCACGCAATAAATTTTAAAGGAGTATATTTATGTCATCATTTATTGCAGACAAGATTGTGATGGACGGCCTGACATTCGACGACGTCCTGTTGATTCCAGCTTATTCTGAAGTGCTGCCCAAAACGGTAGAGTTGAAAACCCGCTTTTCGAAGCACATCGAACTGAACGTGCCTTTTGTAACGGCAGCTATGGATACTGTCACCGAGAGCCAGATGGCTATTGCCATTGCCCGTGAGGGAGGTATTGGTGTAATCCATAAGAATATGTCGATTGACAACCAAGCTCGTGAAGTGGCTATTGTTAAGCGTGCCGAGAACGGTATGATTTATGATCCTATCACGATTCCTTTGGGTAGCACTGTAGCTCAGGCTCTTGACATCATGTCGGAGTATCATATCGGTGGTATTCCTGTAGTTGATGATGATAAGCGTCTGGTTGGTATCGTAACCAACCGCGACTTGCGTTTCGAGCGTCGTCTGGATCGTCCCGTTGATGAGATTATGTCAAAGGAGAACCTGGTGACCACCCATCAGCAGACTGATTTGACCGCTGCTGCACAGATCTTGCAGGAAAATAAAATTGAGAAGTTGCCCGTTGTTGATAAGGACAACCGTTTGATAGGTCTGATTACCTATAAAGATATTACGAAGGCTAAGGATAAACCTATGGCTTGCAAGGATGACAAGGGCCGTCTGCGTGTTGCTGCTGGTGTTGGTGTGACATTCGATACTCTCGACCGTATGCAGGCACTGGTGAATGCAGGTGTTGATGCTATTGTCATTGATACAGCTCACGGCCACTCAAAGAGTGTTATTGAAAAACTGCGTGAGGCAAAGGCTTCATTCCCCAATATCGATATCGTTGTCGGAAACATTGCTACAGGTGCTGCCGCAAAGATGTTGGTAGATAATGGTGCAGACGCTGTGAAGGTAGGTATCGGTCCAGGTAGTATCTGTACTACACGTGTAGTTGCAGGTGTGGGCGTTCCTCAGCTCAGTGCCGTTTATGATGTGTACAGCGCACTGAAGGGTACTAATGTACCTCTGATTGCCGATGGTGGTCTGCGTTATTCAGGTGACATTGTGAAGGCACTGGCTGCCGGTGGTAGCAGTGTGATGATAGGTTCGTTAGTGGCTGGAACAGAGGAGAGTCCTGGCGATACTATTATCTACAATGGTCGTAAGTTCAAGAGCTATCGTGGTATGGGATCGCTTGAAGCTATGGAACATGGCTCAAAGGACCGTTACTTCCAGGCCGATACCAAGGATGTGAAGAAACTGGTGCCCGAAGGAATTGCTGGTCGTGTACCTTACAAGGGAACCGTTCAGGAGGTGATTTATCAGATGGTGGGCGGTCTGCGCTCAGGTATGGGATATTGTGGTGCCCAGACCATCGAGAAGTTGCATGATGCCAAGTTCACCCGCATCACCAATGCAGGCGTGAACGAGTCTCATCCACATGATATCACTATCACCAGTGAGGCTCCTAACTACAGTCGTCCTAACGATTAATGATGAGAAAACTCACCATAGCCCTTTCTATGTTTGCAGCGATGACGTCGCAGCCAACATGGGCACAGACTACCGACCCGGTCATTATGACCGTGGCCGGTGTTCCTGTTTTGCGCTCGGAGTTCGAGTATTCGTATAACAAGAATAACGGCGAAGGGGTGATCGATAAGCTATCGGTCGATGAATACGTCAACTTATTTATTAACTACAAGCTAAAAGTGGCTGCGGCTCTTGATGCGAAACTTGATACATTGTCATCGTTCCGTCAGGAATATGTGATGTATCGTGACCAACAAGTGAAGCCTACCATGGTGACCGATGCCGATGTGCTGAAGGAGGCTCGCGAGATGTATGAGCGTACTAAGGCAATGGTTGGCCCACGTGGTCTGGTGCGCCCTGCCCATATCCTGTTGAAGTTGTCAACCAAGGCAACACCTCAGCAGCAGGAACAAATCAAACAGCGTATTGACTCTGTCTATCAAGCTTTGAAGGGTGGAGCCGATTTTGCAGAGATGGCACAAAAGTTGTCCGACGATGTCGGTTCGGGCAAGCACGGTGGTGAGTTGCCTTGGATTGCTCCTTCGCAGACCTTGAAGGAATTTGAGGACGTTGCTTTTGCCCTCGCCCCAGGTGAGATGAGTCAGCCTTTCTTGAGTCCGGTAGGCTACCATATTGTTTTGCTGAAGGAACGTAAGCAGCTGGAACCCTTCGACTCGTTGAAGTCTGCTATTGTAGCCTCATTAGAACGTCGTGGCATTCGTGAGGAGATTGCCGAAATGAAACTGCGTCGGAAAATGAGTATGTCGGCTGGTCAGCAAAATGCCGCGCAGGTTATGCAGCAACAAGCAGATTCGTTGGCTGCAGTTAATCAGGATTTGAAATATCTGTTTCAGGAGTATCACGACGGACTGTTGCTTTATGAAATCAGTAGCCGTGAGGTCTGGGACAAGGCTTCATCCGACGAGGTGGCTTTGAAAACATGGTTTGATACCCACAAGAAGGATTATGCTTGGAATGAACCCCGTTATAGGGGAATGGCCTATCATGTAAAGACAAAGAAAGATGTGAAGGCTGTGAAGAAGTGTGTTAAAAAACTGCCTTTCGATGAATGGACCGAGGCATTGCGCACCACCTTCAATCTGGATTCTGTCATCCGTATCCGTGTGGAGAAAGGATTATTTAAACCTGGTGATAATGCAACCATCGATCGCCTGGTCTTCAAAATTGGCAGTGATGATGCTGTCAGTAATCCTGACTATCCCATCGATGCGGTTTTTGGCAAGAAACTCAAACGTCCAGATAACTATCAGGATGTGCGCGAACGGGTGGTGGAGGACCTGCAAGATTATCTGGAGAAAGAGTGGGTGGATAGTCTGCGTCGACGTTATCAAGTAGAGATAAATCAAGATATATTGAAAACAGTAAATAAACATCTATGAGTATTATAAAAAAGGTAATGACACTGGCTCTTTTCGCGTTGCCCATGATGGCAAATGCCGAGAAGAAAGATTCTATTGGCACCATCGTTGATGAGGTGGTGTGGGTAGTTGGTGATGAGGCTATTCTTCGTTCTGATGTCGAAACCATGCGTATGCAGGCAGCGATGGAAGGCGTGAAGTGGAGTGGTAATCCTGACTGTACCATCCCAGAGCAGATTGCTGTTCAGAAACTGTTCAAGCATCAGGCTCAGATCGATAGTATCGAGGTGACTGATGCTGATGTGGCTCAGGAAGTCGAGCAGCAGATTAACTACTGGCTCGAGATGGTTGATGGTTCTCGTGAGCGTCTGGAGGAATATAAGCATCAGCCTCTGTCTCAGATCCGTGCTGATTTGCGCGAGGAAATGAAAGATCGTCAGATGGTGCAGAAGATGCGTCAGAAACTTGTCGAAGATATCACTGTGACCCCTGCTGAGGTACGTCGCTATTTTGCTGCATTACCACAGGATAGTTTGCCGTTCGTGCCCACCGAGGTCGAAGTGCAGATTGTGCAGTTGACCCCGAAGATTGATGCCGAGGAGTTGAACCGCGTCAAGGACGAGCTCCGTAATTATACCGAACGTGTGAACAAAGGTGAGACTCGTTTTCAGACTTTGGCTCAGTTGTATTCTGAGGATCCAGGCTCTGCCCGTCGTGGTGGAGAGTTAGGACTGATGGGGCGAGGTACCCTTGATCCTGCTTTTGCTCAGGTGGCTTTTAACCTTACGGATCCCAAGAAGGTGTCGAAGATTGTTGAGTCTGAGTTCGGCTTCCATATCATACAGTTGATTGAGAAGCGTGGTGATAAGGTGAATGTCCGCCATATTCTACGTAAGCCTGTAGTTTCTGACGAGGCTGTTGACCGTGCTTTGGGACGTTTGGACTCTATTGCCGACGATTTGCGAGCCGAGAAGTTTACTTTCGAGGATGCTGCATCGCTTATTTCGGATGATAAAGATACCCGTAATGCCAAGGGATTGCTGTCTACAGATATGATGAAGACTGGTAAAACCTCTTCTAAGTTCCGCATGCAGGACCTCCCACCAGAGATTGCTAAGGTGGTTGATACGATGAAGGTGGGACAGATTTCTAAATCGTTCAAGATGATTAACCAGCGTGGCAAAACCGTCTGTGTTATTGCTAAACTTAAGAATCGTATAGATGGTCATAAAGCTACAGTAACAGAGGACTTCCAGATTCTGAAGGATGTGGTGTTAAACAAACGTCGTGAGGATCGTATTCATCAGTGGGTGGTTGATAAGATCAAGAGTACCTATACCCGTTTGAACGATGATTACAAGGATTGTCAATTCGAATTCGAAGGTTGGATTAAGTGAGGAAATCGTTTACTATAGCCCTTTCGCTCGCCCTTTTGGTGGGTTTGGCGTCTGCTTTTGCACAACAAAAGCAGCAACGCCGTCGTCCTGCTGTCCGGAAAACTGCAAAAACTAAGGATTCGCGCGTTTATCTGGTGCATGCCGATGTGCTGCATTATGACCAACTGAAGAATCCTGATGCCACCATCCTGAATGGTAAGGTGCACTTCACCCATCAGGGTGCTCGCTTGTATTGCGACAGTGCCTACTTCTACGAGGCCAGTAACTCGTTCGAGGCTTTCGGGCACGTGAAGATGTATCAGGGCGACACTCTCTCGTTGTTCAGCGACTATGCCTATTACGATGGTAATGAGCAGATGGCTCGTGCTCGTTATAATGTGATTTTAAAGCATAAGAAGACCACCCTTTATACAGATAGCCTGGATTTTGATCGTCTATACGATAATGCTTATTTCTTCGAGGGTGGTAAGATGATTGATGGTAAGACCACGCTTACCTCTGACTGGGGAGAGTATAACACTAAAAGCAAGATGTCGGTGTTCAACTACGATGTGAAGATGAAGAGCCCTAAGTTCTTCCTCACTACCGATACTCTTTATTACGATACCCGTCTTTCGATGGCTCATATTGTAGGACCTTCGAATATCACTTCTGGCGAGAGTCATATTTACTCCGAACAAGGTTATTACGATACAAAGAATGACCGTGCCCGCCTGATGAACCGTTCGGTTCTTACCAATCAAGGCAAGATGATGGTGGGTGATAGTGTTTACTATGATAGTAAAGATGGTTTCTCGCAGGCTTTCCGTAATGTGGTATATGTTGACTCGGTTAACAAGAATAAGCTGACAGGCAACTATGGCGAATACTGGGAGCACACCGGCTATGCGCTGTGTACTGATAGTGCGTTGGCTATTGACTATTCACAGGGCGACTCGCTCTTTATGCATGCCGACACTTTCAAAGTGGTGACGTATAATATTGAGACCGACTCTGTTTATCGTAAGATATATGCTTTTCATCATGTGCGTGCGTACCGTACTGATGTGCAAGCTGTATGCGACTCGCTTATCTATAACTCTCTCGACTCCTGCATGACCCTTTACCACGAGCCGATTGTATGGAATAATAACCAACAATTATTGGGCGACCGTATCGACGTGTTCATGAAGGATTCTGTCGTTGACCATGCCCATGTCATTGATAACTGTTTCTCCATCCAGCAACTCCGTAGCGATACCACCTTATTTAATCAGGTGTCGGCGAAAGAGATGTTTGCCTATTTTGTTGATGGTGCCATTCGGGAGACGCAGGCCAAGGGTAATGTGCTGATTGGCTATTACTTCGAGGAAGGCGACAGTGTGGCAATTATCTATAATTATCAGGAAACTTCTGAACTGCGTATGTATCTGAAGGACCGCAAACTACAGAAAGTGTGGACGCCTAAGAGCAGTGGAACCATGTACCCGCTCAACCAGATACCGCATGACCGCAAGCATCTGCCCAACTTTGCTTGGTATGATGATGTGCGTCCAACTGACCGTTATGACATTTTTAATTGGCGATCCAAGAAATGAGTGATATCATCCATCTTCTTCCCGATAGTGTTGCCAACCAGATAGCTGCTGGTGAGGTGATACAACGTCCTGCTTCTGTCATCAAGGAGTTGGTCGAGAATTCTGTTGATGCCGGTGCCACTACCATCCACGTGATTGTGGTTGATGCGGGGCGTACCTCTATTCAGGTTGTCGACGATGGTAAGGGTATGAGTCCTACTGATGCCCGTTTGTCGTTTGAGCGTCATGCGACTTCGAAGATCTCGCAGGCTGACGATCTGTTTGCCTTGCGTACGATGGGATTCCGCGGTGAGGCACTGGCCTCGATAGCTGCTGTCGCTCAGGTAGAGCTGCAGTCACGTCGGCAGGAAGATGAGGTTGGTACTAAGCTCACTATTGCGGGATCGAGGGTTACCGGGCAGGAACCAGTGTCGTGTCCGGTGGGTAGTAATTTCAAGGTTGATAACCTGTTCTTCAATGTGCCTGCCCGTCGTAAGTTCCTCAAGACCAATGCTACCGAGCTTAATAATATCCTCACGGCATTTGAGCGTATCGTGCTTGTCTATCCTGATATCCATTTTACCTTGCATCACAATGGAGTAGAGATGCTGAATCTGCGTGCAGGCAGTCTGCGCCAGCGTATTGCAGATGTGTTTGGTAAGCAGTATAGTCAGGATTTGTTGCCCGTTGAAGTGCATACAGCCATGTGTGATGTCAGCGGTTTTGTGGGTAAGCCCGAGGCTGCACGTAAGAAGAGTGGCTGTGACTATTTTTTCGTCAATGGTCGTTTCATGAGGCATGCTTATTTCCACAAGGCGGTGATGAAAGCTTATGATCGCCTGGTGCCCGAGGGTATGTCTATACCTTATTTCTTATATATAAAGGTAGAACCTAGTGAGATTGATGTTAACATCCATCCTACCAAAACTGAGATTAAGTTCGAGAATGAACAGGCCATCTGGCAGATATTGGCAGCTGCTGTGCGTGATGGTATTGGGAAGTTCTGCGAGGTTCCTTCAATAGACTTTGATACCCAAGGACAGCCCGATATTCCAGTCTTCGACAATTCTAATGTGCATGAGAGCTATTCGTCACCTCGTGTCAATTATAATCCAGAGTACAACCCATTCAAGCAGAGTAGTGGTGGTAGTAGAACTGTGGCTTCTCAGTGGGAAACACTTTATGATGGGTTGGAACATGGAAGTTTCCGCGAAGAACCTGCCCAGCAGTCCTTGATGTTCGAGGATGATAATACGGTAGAGCCGCAGTCGGCCACTGAGATTCTCTCTGAGAAGTCGCCTGCCCATTATCAGTATAAAGGCAAGTATCTGATGACTGCCGTTAAGTCTGGACTGATGATTATTGACCAGCATCGTGCCAGTGTGCGCGTACTCTACGATCGTTATATGAGTCAGTTCGATAGTCGTGTTATCAGCACGCAGAAGCTGCTTTTCCCAGAGACTATTCAGTTTTCACCAGCCGATGCGGTAACTATGCAGCAACTACTTCCTGAGTTGTCGGCTATTGGATTTGATCTGAGTGATCTTGGTGGTAATACTTATGCAGTGAATGGTATGCCTTCAGGACTTGAAGGACTCAGTCCCCAATCGTTACTTCACGAAATGGTTTCGGGTACAAATGCTAACGAGTCGTTATCATCTATTCACTCGTCATTAGCATTGCGGTTGGCACAGAGTGCTGCCATTCCTTATGGCCAGATTCTGAATAACGACGAGATGGAAGGTATGATTAATGATCTTTTTACCTGCTCGAATGTGAATTATACACCCGACGGAAAAGCTATTCTTTGCATCCTTCCGCAAGGTGATATCGAACATTTATTGGGCTAAATGGTGAACGAGTGTTAAATTTTAGCAGTTTTTTGATAAAACATGCGGCGGTCTCAAAAAATCTTCTTACCTTTGCACCCGCTTACAAGAAATGAGGGCGTTTAGCTCAGCTGGTTTAGAGCATCTGCCTTACAAGCAGAGGGTCGGCGGTTCGAATCCGTCAACGCCCACGAAAACAGAGTTAGGATGTGAGAAATCACATCCTTTTTTAGTTTAAGAAAGTCTGTATGAAGAAGGTTAAGAACAGCGAACTGCTGCTTTCGTACATACGCGAGGGCCGAACGATGACCCAAAGGGAGAAGCTTTGGTTAATCGTTAGTTTAAGTATACCTTCTATTTTAGCACAGATTTCCGCAACGGTCATGTTTTTTATTGATGCCTCAATGGTGGGCCATCTGGGGGCTAATGCGTCGGCATCTATCGGATTGGTTGAGACCACTGGTTGGTTGTTGGGCGGTTTGGCCTCTGCTGCTAACATGGGATTCTCGGTTCAGGTGGCACATTTTATCGGTGCCAACGATTTTGAAGCTGCGCGCCGGGTGTTACGACAGGCTTTAGTGTGTTGTTTGCTTTGGGCGTTGTTCATATCCCTCACCTCGCTTGCCATTAGTCCTTTTCTGCCTTACTGGATGGGAGGAACTGCCGAAATAGCGCGCGATGCTTCGCTCTATTTTGCTATTTTCGGTGCCTGCGGTATCTTCTTCCAGATGGAAGGTCTGGCCGGATCCATGTTAAAGTGTTCTGGCAACATGAAGATACCCTCCGTGCTGAATATAGGAATGTGTGTGATGGATGTTGTTTTTAACTTCCTCTTTATATATATTTTAGGTTTGGGGGTAATGGGGGCTGCTATCGGTACGGGTATGGCTATGCTGGTTACAGCCAGTCTGATGCTGTATTTCCTGCTGGTCAAGTCGAAGATGTTATCGTTGGTGGGGCGTCCTGGATCATTCAAGCCTAAGGCTGACACTATTGGTAATGCTTTTAGGATCGGTGCTCCCATGGGGCTGCAACACCTTCTGATGGGATCGGCTCAGATGGTAAGCACGCTCATTGTGGCCCCTTTGGGTACGATAGCTATCGCTGCCCACTCATTGGGTATCACGGTCGAGAGTCTCTGCTATATGCCAGGCTTTGGCATTGCTGAGGCTGCCACCACGCTGGTAGGACAGGGGATTGGTGCTGGTCAGCGTCAGCTCACTCGCTCGTTTGCCCGCATGTCTGTGGGCTTGGGTATTGCCGTTATGTCACTGATGGGTGTGATGATGTGGGTTTTTGCTCCTCAACTGATGGCTATCATGTCGCCTGTCGACGAGGTAATTGCTTTAGGGGTACAGGTGCTGCGCATTGAGGCTTGGGCCGAACCCATGTTTGCGGCTGCCATCGTAATCAACGGCATCTTTGTGGGAGCGGGCGATACCATCATCCCTGCCATCATGAGTCTGGCTTCGATGTGGGGCGTCAGGCTCACATTAGCAGCCTCTCTGGCACCTAAGTGGGGGTTACGCGGTGTATGGACGGCTATGGCCATCGAACTGACATTCCGTGGCATGATTTTCCTGGTACGACTATTCCGTGGTAGCTGGGCCGATAAGTTGAAATTAAAAACCAAATAGTATAAGATTTATAGTGTATAGACATAAAAAAAGCCGCTCAAGGGTCATCAACGACTCGAGGGCGGCACCAACAATCTATGAATAACTAAAAACCTTTTTCTGAGAAAAAACGGAGTGTCACCACTGCGTCTTTGTTATCCTTACTAACAAATCTTTTCTAACACCTTAGAAATACCTATCTCCAATTTAACTAACTAATAAACCTAAAACCAAATTCTAACTAACTATTAACTCTAACTAAAACCTAAATCAATCAATCTTTATTTTACCTTAACTAATACCTCTGTATTATCTTTCTATGCTTCTATTGAAGAACTCTTGTTGTCTTTTGACGTTGCAAAGGTACGACGATTTTTGCAATCTCGCAATACTTATGCTCTATTTTCCTAAAAAAAGTGCCCTTCTTTTGATATACATCAAGTCGTTGTGCGCGAACACAATCAAATTGTGTGCGAAAACGGGTAGTTTTGACACTTCTTCACAAAAGTCTTAAAAACACCTACGTATTCTATTATACCTATTTATATATAGAATACACCTTTAGATTGTATTGTGGGTATTCATTTTGTATATTGGAAATTATTGTGTATCTTTGCAGCCAAAATGGTTTAGAGTGTATGGCAAAGCAACAATCGGCTACAAAAGAACGGCAGCGCACTGATCTGCGTGAGCCTCAGCGATATAAGGTGACCATCTATAATGATGACTTCACGACGATGGAGTTTGTGGTGAAGATTCTGACCCAGGTGTTTTTCAAGAGTGAGGCTGAGGCCGAGGCGCTGATGTTGCAGGTGCATCATTCTGATAAAGCAGTGGTGGGCATTTATAGTTACGATGTGGCAACCTCGAAGGTGCGCAAGGCCAGCAATATGGCTCGCAAAGAGGGATTCCCGCTTAGACTGACAGTAGAACCAGAGGAGGCATAAATATGGCAGAAATACAGCAATCACCTCGCGCTATCAAACTGTTGCATAACAGTCTGAAGTGCTGTAAGGGCTATCGTCATGAGTTCCTGATGCCAGAGCATCTGTTGATGGTGCTGTTGGATGATTATGAGTTCAATCAAACCTTCGATACCTATTACTCGGCCGATCTGTTTCAGGACCGTTTAGAGGATCGTTTGGAGAAAATCGAGATGGTGCCCGAGGAATGTGATTATGAGCCAGAGACTTCTGTACAAATGGGCCAGCTGCTGGAGTTGGCCTGTTTACAGGTTGTCAATAGCTCAGCCACAGCCCTCGATGCTCCACATCTGACCATGGGACTGTTACAACTCAAGGAGTCATGGGCAGCCTATCTGCTAAAAGATGCGTTGGGTGATAACGAGAGTGATTTTATGAGCGAACTGATTAGCGCCTACGAGGTGGCTGACCATCTGGAACTTGAGACTGGTGCGAACCGGCAAGAAGGTGCATGGCGACGTCTCGTGACCTGTATGAACGATCTGTATCATCAGCACAATCCGTTGATAGGACGTGAGTCTGAACTGCAGCGCACTATCCAGGTGCTGTGTCGCAAGGATAAGAATAACCCGTTGCATGTTGGCGAACCTGGTGTTGGCAAGACCGCTCTGGTTTGGGGACTGGCCAGACTGATAGCCGAAGGTAACGTGCCTGACAGACTGAAGGGTAGCCGGATCTACCAGCTCGATATAGGAACCCTGTTGGCTGGTACACAGTATCGTGGTGATTTTGAGAATCGAATCAAGCTCATTATGGATGGCATTCAGGAAGAGTCTGATCGAAATATCGTGTACATCGACGAGATACATACGCTGGTAGGAGCGGGCGCTATCGGTGATAGTTCTATGGATGCCTCGAATATGTTGAAACCCTATCTGGAGAGTGGTAGTATCCGTTTTATCGGGTCGACTACCTACGAGGAATACAATCGTCATTTCTCTCGCTCGAAAGGATTGGTACGTCGTTTCCAGCAGATTGACATCACTGAGCCTACACCCGAGGAGACCAAGTACATCCTACGACAGCTGCGCGGACAGTACGAAACGTTTCATCATGTGATCTACGATGAGGCGGCACTCGACTTTGCCGTGGATGCCAGCTTTAAATATGTAAACGACCGCTATCTGCCCGACAAGGCTATCGACCTCATTGACGAGGCTGGTGCTATGGCAGAAGTAAGAAGTAATACTAATGAGGGGCGTGTCACGAAGACTGATATCTCGGATGTGTTGGCAAAGACCTGCAAGGTTGAAGCGATGGTAATGACTGAGGATGACGATAATAGTCAGTTGGAGACGTTGGCTCCACGTCTGTTATCGAAGATTTATGGTCAAGATGAGGCTATCCGTCAGGTGGTAGAGTCGGTACAGCTATCGAAGGCTGGACTGCTCGACGACAATAAACCCTTGGCATCGCTGCTGTTTGTAGGACCTACCGGTGTGGGTAAGACTGAGGTGGCTCGTGTTCTGGCTACGGAGTTAGGTATCGCCCTGCTACGATTCGACATGAGTGAATATACTGAGAAGCACACCGTGGCTAAGCTGATAGGCTCGCCAGCAGGCTATGTGGGCTACGAGGACGGTGGATTGCTGACCGATGCTATCCGTAAGACGCCTAATTGTGTGCTACTGCTCGACGAAATTGAAAAGGCCCATCAGGACATCTACAATATTCTGTTGCAGGTAATGGATTATGCCCGGCTGACAGACAACAAGGGACGTAAGGTCGACTTCCGTAATGTCATTTTGATTATGACCTCGAATGCCGGTGCCCAATATGCTGGTCAGGCCAATATCGGCTTTGTTGGCAGTACCACGCGCGGCGAAGCTATGTTGAAGCAGGTGAAGCGGTTGTTCAAACCTGAATTCATCAATCGCTTGACCGGAACTGTGGTGTTCAACGATATGGATCGTGAAATGGCGATCCTGATTCTGCGTAAGAAACTGGGTGAACTACAGGAGAAACTGACTGCCAAGCAGGTGGAGATGACGCTGAGCGACGACGCCTTCCAGTTGTTACTCAAAGAAGGCTATACCCGCGAGTATGGTGCTCGCGAGATGGATCGTGTGATAGCCCAGCGGCTGAAACCGTTGCTAATGCGCGAGATACTGTTTGGCAGTCTGAAACAAGGTGGCTCAATTATAATTGGTACGCGCGATGGCAGTTTATCAATTGGATAACGATTTGTGGTTCCCTGACCCGCATTTGGGTGAGGAAGATGGACTGGTGGCTATTGGCGGCGACTTATCGGTCGATCGCCTGATATTGGCCTATTCCAATGGTTTCTTCCCTTGGTTTTCGTTTAAACATCAAGACGAGCCTCTATGGTATTGTCCGTTGCAACGCTTCGTGATCTTCCCCAACGAGGTGCACGTCAGCCACTCTATGCGTCAGTTGATAAACAAAGGCGACTATCGTATAACGATTAATCAGGATTTTGAGAGTGTGATACGCGGTTGTGCTACCGCCCAGAACCGCAACCAGGACGAAGGTGCCTGGTTGGGTGCTGAGATGATTGAGGCCTATACCGAGATGTATCGGCAGGGGTTTGCTGCCAGTGTGGAGGTATGGAACGATTCGCAGTTGGTGGGCGGACTGTACGGCATCAATCTTGGTACGGCCTTTTTTGGTGAGAGCATGTTCTCGCTTGTTCCCAATGCTTCGAAACTCGCTTTGATTCATCTGGCGCAAACATTCGGCTCATTGGGTGGTAAGTTCATCGACTGCCAGTTCGAAACACCCCACCTGAAGTCGATGGGCGGACGCTTTATCTCCTATGAGGAATACATCCAAACCATAAAGAACTCATAGTCTGGCGATGGAAGAAAGGGCAATGAGTCGGAAGTGAACTATTTATATATCATGGTCGACCATTGCTGCTACACATGAGTCGCTCCATACGTTTTCTGCTGTTTCAATCATGTCGATAATGGTGTAAATGGGCAGGATGATGCCCAAAACGGCTACTGGTGCGCCGATGCCAGACATTAATGATAACGTGAGGAAAAAGCACCCCATGGGTACACCTGCATTACCGATAGCCGAGACTACCGAGATGATTATCCACATCAGTATAGTGCTTAGGGTGAGTGGCGTGCCGCCTTGCTGCATGACAAACAGCGAAGTGACAAGGATAAAGGCTGCGCAACCATTCATGTTGATGGTGGTACATATGGGGAGTACGAAGCGGCTGATGTTCTGACGGATACCCAGACGCTTTTCTGCGGTATCCATGGTGACAGGTAGGGTTGCGGCGCTGCTCTTGGTGAAGAGTGCCATGAGCACAGCAGGCATCATTTTGCTAAGCACATGGATGGGGTTCAGCCCGCGAGCTAATAGGAATAGTGGTAGCACTACGAAGAACTGGATGACATTCCCCCCTAATACCACTAATACATATTTGCCAATAGAGTCGGCCACCACACCTGCTGACACCTGTGCCGACAGTTGGGCAGAGAATGCCACGATCCCCAAGGGAAGAGTCCGGATAAGGCCGCGAATCAATAAAAACAATAATTCTTGCAAACCAATCAGCCCCCTAACGACTGTCGTCTTGTTTTCAGATTCGGGTAGTTTAGACAGACCGAAACCGATGGCAAAAGCTAATAAAAGCAATGACAGTACGTTACCATCAATAAATGGACGTACGATATTGTTAGGAATGATGCTCACGACATGATCTATATATGAGGTCTGAGGGGCGAGATCGGAAGTCAAAGTAGCATTGACCAACGAATCAAGGGGCAGTTTGCCCGGGGCAATGAGTACATAGAGGACGGCCCCTATACTTGCGGCTGCTAAAGTTGTGAGTAGGGTGTAGGTAAGCGTATGACCAAAGATGCGTCCAGACCCCTTAGAACCGAACGTGGAAAATGTGGTAATGACAGCCAATACAATGGTTGGCACCGCCAATAATTGAAACAAGCGTGTATATACGGTAGCTACAAAATTCATCGAAGCATCGAGCCATTCCAGCCCGAGCCATCCTAATACTGCACCCACGACGAGGGCACCAATCCAAATAAATGATGTTTTCATATTCATATGCAAAGGTACGGAATTCCAGTGAGAATTCCGTACCATTTTCGATTATTCTTACTTTGAAACACGATAATCGAGGGCTGGTTTACGATTACCTAATAACGGAACATATTTAAAATCAGGTCCTACTTCTTTTTTAAATTCCTCTTTGACAGCGTTTAGCAATTTGGAATCGGTAAACAAGTCAACAGCGGTTAATGCAAACACACGGCTGGCATTTAATAGTCCTTTTGTGCCGATTGTGGTTCCATCGGTCGCTACATTCTGCCAACTATGTCCCGGACTGCCAGGAACAAAGGTGGCCGCTCCGAAACTGGCTAAAGGTACAACCCAAGATACATCGCCGACATCGCTTGAACCGCCACTCCCTTCTTTGGGAAATTCAGCCAAGGGCAGAACCTTTGCTGCCATATTGACAAGTGAATCTGGATTGCCGCTGGCTTTGTTGAGGGCTTCGGCAAACTTACGCTCTCGTTCGTCGTAGATGACGCCACCTACTGTTTCCAGATTTTTCTGAATCACACGCGATAATGTTTTGTTGTGCAATCGCTCATAAGTTCCGGCTACAATCTCCTTTTCTACTCTGGTTTGGGTGCCCTTGGCTGCACCTACGGCAGCCGAATCAATCCACTCTGTCAGCGTATTCAAGATGTCTCTCTTGGGGCTGCGGATATAGTAGCTTACACGGGCGTATTCTGGTACTACATTGGGTGCAAAGCCACCATCGGGAATGACATAATGGATACGTGATGAAGTGGGGACATGTTCTCGAAGCAGGTTGACCATGTAGTCGAATGCCTCAACGGCATCCAACGCCGAACGTCCTTTCCATGGATTTCCTGCAGCATGGGCTGGCTTACCATAGAACTTATAGTCGACCATTACCATGGCTGTTCCTCCATTAGTACTTACGGCATTGACTGATGAGGGGTGCCAATCGAGTACGACATCAACGCCCTTAAACAAGCCTTCTCGAACAAGATATACCTTACCTGCACCACCCTCCTCGGCTGGCGAACCATACACCTTGATCGTTCCTTTCTGATTGTTGGATGCCAGCCATTTACTCAGTGATACAGCAGCAGCGCTTGAAGCAACACCAAATGTGTTATGACCACACCCCTGACCAGGAGCATTCTCTTTGATAGGCTTGCGATAGGGGACAGTGTCTTGGGAGAGACCAGGTAGAGCATCAAACTCAGCCAGAAAACCGATTACAGGTTCGCCGCTGCCATAAGTTGCTACAAAAGCCGTTGGCATACCAGCCACACCTTCCTCAATGCTAAAACCGTTCTCACGGAGATGCTGCTTTAACAGCCCACTACTATTAGTCTCGAGAAACCCTAACTCAGGATTGGCCCAAATGGTCTTTTGCAATTTGTCGTAGGTGGCGAAATTGTTGTTTATATAGTCCAGGGCAACCTTTGCTTTCTGATTTTCCTTTGTATTCTTTTTTGCTGCTGAGCTGCTGCTAACTACCAGTGTGGCCAACAGTAATAATCCAATAGTTCTTTTCATTATTTCAAGTATTTATTAAACCAGTTTGTAATTTCTTGAAGTCGTTTGATTCGATTGAGCGGTCGGCCGCTACGAGATAACTCGTGGTTCTCACCTTTGAAGATGACGATGCGTGAAGCTACACCAAAATATTGCAATGCACTGTACATCTGTAATCCTTCGGGCAGAGGACAACGGTAGTCCTCATCGCTATGGATGAAAAGAGTTGGTGTCTTGACCTTGTTTGCATAAGCAAGGGGAGACTTTTTCCATAGTTCTTGATTGTTTGTCCAAGGATCTGCACCTATATATCCCCAACCAAAATTGTAGCCGATATCGCTGAGGGCTTCGAGTGATACCCAGTTGCTGATACTGCGTTGGGAGGCTGCCGCACGGAAACGGTCTGTATGGCCGATAATCCAATTGGTCATCACGCCACCATATGATCCGCCTGTTACGCCAAGACGATCTTTGTCTATATAGTCGAACTGTGCAATGGCAGCATCAACAAATGCCATGATATCATCGTAGTCGCGACCACCGAAGTCGCCTTTCAGTTGGGCATAGTCAGAGCCTTGACCACTTCCTCCCCGAGGATTAGCAAAGATGACTGCATATCCCTGATTGGCCCAATACTGCATCTCGTGAAAGAATCCTGCACCATAGGCTGCACGAGGGCCACCATGGATGTCGAGAATCGTGGGATACTTCTTTCCTGACTCGAAATTGGTTGGCGGTAGGATATATCCACGTTGCTCTTGTCCAGCCCCATTGATGTATTTGATTTCCTGTGGGGTGACAACTTGATGGGATGCGAACGTTGACGTATTGATATCGCTGATTCGTTTGGGTTCATTTTTGCCGTCGAACAAATAGAATTCCTGACCGTTTTGTCCTTCTGAAGCCAACAGGAGAAATCCCTTCTGATAACGCAGATAGGCGTCGACATCATAATTCAGAGGAGTTAGCGGGGTAACAGTCTCGTCTTTCCAAGATAGTCTGACAAGGGGAAGTCTGTCAATGGCGGTGGTGTTGAAGATGATGCCATCCTTATCAATAAGTGGCTCTGAGTGATTGCCGCCTTTGGTATCTGTGGCGAGTCCACCGCCCAGCTCGTATGGTTCGCCATTGTAGACCTGCTTGAACTGACCGCTATGAATGGATAAGTGGTAGAACTGACTGTTGGCCTGAGGGTTATCTGCACGATGCGTCTTGGCGGTTAGGAAAAGACGCTGTCCATCGATAAACTGCAGGGAACCATAGCTGGTGCTATCTTTTATACCCACTTGTTTGGATGTCTGCTCAGCAATCGAGTAGATGTGAAGTTGATTGCTGTGGATACGGAAACTCTTCTTGTCAGAAACCGTATATGCCAAATAGCGGTGATCAGGACTTAATGCAAGACCTCCGGCATTCTGTAGGGAGTCGGTCAGCGCCTTAACCTGTCCGTTCTTATACTCATACAGTACCTGACGTGAGCCATTGATGTCGCCACGTCCGTTCGACCAAAATGGTAGCTCGTCGAAGATTCGGTAGCGTTTGTTGGCGTCCTTGGCTTTCAGGGAATCGGGCAATCTGTCGTTTGTTTGATGTAGCTTATAGGATGCCGTGAAGAAGAAATGCTGACGACTGATATATTTCACCTGTCCTACTGAGTATGGCAGACGCAACCATTCTGTGGCTTCACCATAACCTTTTGTAAGTTCAAGGAACATCGTCTGTCCCTTATCCCGTTTTTTCAGGATGATGGCGTCTGCAAGCACATCATATCCTCCAACGGTACCTGAGGTGGTTAGCGCTTTGGCACGGCCATCTACTAATTGGTATAAATCGCTTGTGTACTTGTCGTCCTTAATATTGGCTTTGCGGATAACAAAGAAGATATCGTTGCCAATGGTCTTGACATCGGATATGGCCTGGACTTTCGAGAAGAAGTCGATGCCTATCGGCTGCTTCTGTGTATTGGTCTGAGCTGTCGTTTCCAGATGAGTGCCCCCCAGCAAGAGTGCAATAATCGAAAGTGATATATTTCGTTTCATCATCTTATGTTATTTTTTATTTTGATAAATACTTGTCTATTGTGTTAACCAACGACTGGAACTCTTCCTGATTGAAAAGACGTGTGCGCTTGATGATTTTTCCATTGCGGTCAATCAGGATGTTACGAGTGATTCCTGATTGACGCAATGCGTATTTAGCGTAGATGTCAGCACCGGGATCAAGTGCCAGGGGATAGGTGATGCCGGTTTTCTGGGCGAAGGCTTTGACCTTATCTATGGGCTCGTCGCGATCGATGCCAATCAATACAAAATTAGGATCGTCTTTGTGTTTCTGCCAGATATCACTCTCGATGAATGGCATCTCCTTACGGCATACCCCACACCAGCTGGCGGTGAACTGTATCATCACTAACTTGCCTCGCAGGTCGGACAGTCTTACCTGTTGGCCGTCGGTCAGGGTGGCAACAAAATCGGGAGCCTTATCGCCATCAAAGACTATATAACCATTGGAATCGGCTTTCTCCTCTAATGTGCCGGTTTGGGCGTAAGCGCCGTATCCCCATGTGAGCAGGCATATGAGGCTCAAAAACTTGTATCTGATATTCATATGATTTATTCTCTATGTTGTTATGATTCCATTATTCTGAAGCTTTCCAACCAGTGTCGTAAGCAGTAGCCAACTCGCCGAAGATGCCTTTTTCGCCGATGTACTCTTTTCCACCGAAGCTATATAGCTCCTCGCCGATAAGTTCGAGTTGTTTCTGAGGGATCGGATACTCTGTAGGCGTGCCTCCTATCAACAGGTTGTTGCGGCGCATGAAGGTGAATGGTACAGTGACGCCACCTGCGGCATCAATCTCTATGGCGTACTCATAGTGGATAGCCTGACGGATGGCATCCTCGTTGGCTGCGATATTGCCCAGATGACCTTGTGACTTACGGGCTGCATCAGCAGCATTCAGCAAGGCGGCAGCTCCCTCATAATCCTGAAGCCAGAGCTTGGCCTCTGCTTTTAACAACCTGATTTCTTCAGCCAGGAAATAAGGGTTGATGGAGCCTACTTCAGCCAGACTATTACTGCTATTAGTCCAACGTTCGCGGATATAGTTTGAGAAGAGTCCTCGACCGCGTGATTCCATCAGGATGCCAAAGTTGGGCGTATATGAGAAATACTGGTAAAAGCGGTCGTCATCTGTTGTGATAGGACCTAAGATGGTATCGTCTGTGGGATAGTAATTAGGGTAGGTATGTGTATTGTCTGCCAGATAAGGCACTTTGACATCGACAGGGCGATTGCTATTACCCTTGAAATTCAGGTTGTTAAGCAATGCATTGTAGTAGCCGCCCGAGGTTGTAGTAATCAGGAAATCATTGGTGAATCCCTTTTCTGCAAACGCCAAGACCTTCTGCCAATAAGCTGCACCCAAGGATTCTGCCTCAGATTTATCACGTGCTATAGACGACAAGATACGGGCTGCGATGGAATTGGCAAGTTTCAGAAAATCGTCCTTGCTGATGGTGATGCCTCTGAGAAAATCGAACTGCAAAGCATTTGAGCCTTGGGCGAGTTCAATCGCTTTCTCGAGGTGCTTGACACCATTCAGGGTCAAGTCCTTGTAAGAATCGGGATAGCCTTTTTCTGTCAGTGAAATGTTATCTACTATGATGCCACGATCATAAAGATTGCCAAGATAGCCCTGAGCAACACCTTTAGCATAGTAGGCTCCTACAAGACAGTCGCTTGTTCGGTCCTTACCGGCATCATCATAAGCTTTACCTCCTTGATTCTCAATGATGTCGATAACTTTCGTCGCATCCAGGTTAGCCTGATAAAAACTGCTGTAGAGTGCGTTGAGCGAGGCACTATAGGAACGCTCAGAACTGCTATTGATAATCCTCATGCGCGGCTCCTGGGCGTAATACCACCAGTTGGAGTTACCATTGGTATTGGTGGTCTGGTCGGCCAGCAAACTGAAATGGACGCCTGCTGTGCTGGTAGTTGTATTGAATACCGTTTGCACACTACTGGTTACGAGCGAATAGCTAAAACTCTTGATGATGCTAACAGCTTCCTCGTTGGTAAGAGTGCTTGGATCGTCGAAATCTGTTTTCTCGCATGCTGTGAACAAGACAACAGCTGCGATATATGGTAGGATATTCTTTTTCATTGTAATCTGCATTTAAAAATCAATCGTTAACTTAGCTGAGAGTGTACGGTATGATGGATAGTTAAAGAAATCGGATGTACCGGCACTGCCATCATAGTTGTCACCATCAACATTGACACCAGTGAACTTAGTCAGGATGAAGAGGTTACGTCCGAGTAAGGCAAAGCGCGCTTTCTTTATCCACTGTCCAAGACCAAGGCGTGCTACTGGGATATTGTACGAGAGTGATAGCTCGCGTAGTGACACATAGCCTGCATCCTCAACCCAATAGTCGGTGGGCAACTCAGCATTGAATACCTGTGTTGCAAAAGTGAGTGGAAGACCGGCTTGTGCAGCTTTATCGTCGAATTCCGAGCGTGACACATAAGCCAGATACTGTACCGTTTCGTTATACTTCTGACCACCCTTCTTCCAGTCGAGCGAAGCGTAGAGAGAGAACGGACCATAAGTGAAAGTATTGCTGAAACCTACAGTGAAGTCGGGCTGTGCATCACCAATCACTTTGGTGTTTCCTGTTTTCTCATCTACATAGAAGACTGGTGCTTCGTTCTTGGTGCCTAATGCAGCTTTCTCTACTACAAAGCCTAATGAGTTAACTGTGTAATCGTTCAATGTCTTTGTTCCGTCGCCGGCATTTGTTACATAGCCAGCCTCGTTAGTCTTTAACTGCCTCAAATCCGTAAAGATACCATATCCCCAGATGGTAGAGGTGCTTAAACCCTTGTCGCGACGATAGTCACCGTCTGTAAAGGCAGGGATATCTCCCATGTCGGTGATTTCACTGCGGACACGGCTGAACGTCAAGCCTGCATCCCAAGAGAAATTCTTGGTATTGATGATACGACCAGAGAGCTCTAACTCCAAAGAGTTTGACTTAACCTTACCTAGATTATCATAGATGGTGGCAGAACCCTGTGAAGGCGTAAATGAGGGAACTGAGATAAAGTCGTTCTTACTTCTTGCGAAGGCATAGTTGAACTGTACGTTCAACCAGTTCCAGATAACGGCATCGAATCCGAACTCTGTCTCTGCTGTGATGGCACGTTTCAGATCTGTATTGGCGTTTTGGGTAAAGCTGACACCACCCGAATTCGTCAGTGTTACACGGCTGTCCTTTGCACCATAAGGTGGCAGACTACCAGCCTCACCATAGGCAACACGCAGTTTCAATTCATTGACAGGACCTAACTTAAAGTCTTGAGTGAGTCGATAAGCCACTGACGCACGAGGGAAGAATGCCCAGCTGACGTTGCTGCCAAAACGTGAGCTTTTGTCAAGACGTCCTAATACATCCAAGAACCACTTGTCTTTCCAGCTGCCTTTGAAATTCAGGAAATAACCGTAGTTGACCGTTTTCTGCCATGTAGAAGAAATGCTACGGGTTGAAGCATCTGTGATGTTTAGTGATTTTACAGGTGCAGTCAGATTGTAACCATTAGTACTGAACCCGTCTATCTGCTCATATTCGTAGACACTTTTGAAAGCTGCGCTCAGATCAAAGTCACCAACCTTTTGGTTATAGTTCAGCTGGAACTGGGCGTTTCTTGTATTGGTCTGTCTGGTTGTCTTCTCATAATAACCATTGTTTTTGGTCGCGTCTACTGACAGTGTCTCATAACCAATAGGGTAATAGTTCTCTGTCAGATAGTCTGTACGCTGGATAGAGTAGGCTGCCTCGGCACTGAATGCTTTGGATATCTGGTATCTGGCTTTCCATCCAAGCAACAGGTTCTTAGTCGTGTAATCGTACTGTCGATTGGTAAACTCATAGAGTGGGTTACTGAATTGGCTCGATACCAGATTCAGACCATCGGGGGCAACCAAATATTTGCCTGATTCATCTTTCTGTGCCAGGTTAATGAACGGCTCCAGCAACAGGGCTGAATACACCAGTCCGTTGGCACTTGAGTTGTTGGCAACATACGAGGGATTATTGCTCACACTGTATTGGGCGGTGAACTCGGTTGTCAGTCCTTTGACGGGCTTATATCCTAAGTTAAACAGGAAACTCTGCTTCTTATCAGCATCGATGGCACTGGTAACACCACCTTTCGACTGGTTCTGGAAAGATGCATAGATATTGTACTGCTCGCCTGAGGCACCGAGTGAAACGGTATTGTTGTAAAAGGGCTGGTCGCTCAGCAGGTTGCTGATGTTATCGACAGGATTGATGTAGGGATGAAGGTTAACAGAATATCCATTCTCCTGGTAATCGATAACGCGACCACCCTGATTCAGTGCAAACGATCCATCGCTATTCACCTTGTAGTGATGATATTGTGAAGTTTTAGGAATATTGATGGCATGGCTGAATCCTAACTCGTTGTCGAGTGTAACGCTCAGTTTGTTACCTCTTCCTTTTTTGGTGATGATCTGAATGACACCACCTTCACCACGGGTACCATAAAGTGCTGATGCTGCGGCACCTTTGACAATCTCGATAGTCTCGATATCTGTTGGGTTTATGTCAGATAATGACAGTGAGGTTACAAAACCGTCAATCACAATCAGTGGCTCAATATTGCCGTTGATGGATTTTGCTCCACGAAGATATACCTTTGCGCCAGAATTACCATCGGATTGTTCTATTCTGATACCGGCCACTTTTCCACGTAGGGTGGTTGAGGCATCGGTTTGAGGAACAGCGCTGATTAACTCGTCGCTCACCTTTGTCAAGGCAAAGGAAAGCCCTTTTCTGGAGGTGCCTTGTGCTACACCTGTTACAACGATACCTTCCAAGCTGTTAGAGTTCTCAATGAGTTGTATCTGAACAGGCTCGTCGAAGTCATATACATCTACATCGAGGGCACGATAGCCTACATATTCCACTCTTAGGGTCAGGGGGGCTTCAACCTTTGTCTGTAGACTGAAGTTTCCGTCTATATCGGTTACTACACCTTTTCCCTTTTCACTCTTGACAATCACCGAGGCGCCTATCAACGGTTCACCTGTTCGGACATCGGTGATATGGCCAGTAACCAGGCCCTGTGCGAGGGCCGCTAAGGGCCCTATTGCAACGAGTGTTGCAATAAACAATCTTTTTACCATAAGTATGTGCTGTGTTTTACTTAAGATTCAACAATCCAAATTCGTGGTTGTATTTTGTGCCATTGGCCAGTACCCATTCCAGGAATTTGTTTACTTCATCGTCGGCATGGTTCACGCTGATGCCGACTTTCTCAATAGCCACTTCGGCAATCTTACTGCTTTCAAGAGCAGTCAGTAACTTGTCGAGTGTACTGTTATCGTTAAAGTTGTCGGCCAGATCCTTCTTGATGTCCAATCCTATCAATGAAAGTTCGCTCTTGAGCTGACGACTTTCCAGGTCGAAGATGTTGGGTAATGCGTTGAACGACACGCCAAGAGGATCCTTGGCAAGTGCGCTGTTTAAGAATAAATCGTCGCCAGAGATGCGTTTGCCACGGAAATTACTGCTTTCTTCGCCGAAATTGTGGGCGAACGATGAGGCTACCGATGTGGCATTGCTTCCGCTATAGATGGTGAGACTCTCAAAGGTCTTGTTCTTCTTGACATCCTCTTCGAAATCGTCGTTCAAGAAGAAGAGCTGCTTAAGTTTCTTATTATTCAGATGTTTTCCTTCGAGCAGTCGAGCTGCCTCAGAGCTACGTGCAGTGATAGGCAGCACGGCAGTCTCTCCGAAATAAACAACGTGGCTAATATTTTGTGTATTGTTGTCCTGATTGCCAAACGTGACAAGCAGGTCTATACTGTTCAGACTGCCTGAGCCTTTTGCAAGTTGGAAGGTTACGCCTGGCTCAGTTTTGGCGTACTCTTCTATCCATTTCTCTACCAGTGGTCGTGCAAAGCGGGGACTCTTGATGGTGCGTATGTTATTTTTTGCGTTGGTCTCGTTGATGGCGTTACCTTCTGCCCAGATATTGTTCAGACCAAGGCTTAATACTGCTGCTATAACTAATACTATTCTTTTCATAATCTTTACGTTTTGTTTGATTTATACCTATTATATATACACTCCCTTTCATTGTCATTGCCATCATACAACAGCAACAACAGCTTTCTTGCATTTGCATTCGATTCATTGTTTTCATACGTTTATTCATTTTTATAATTACTAATTGTTTCTGGGTGCAAAGGTACGGCGATTTTAGTACCCCTGCAATCCCAACGATGGGGCATTTGGCATACCATAAGTATGGTATTTCGCCAAATGCCCCACTAAAAGGGCTTATTTTGCAGCTGTATTGACCAGTATTTCGTAGGATGGAAGTGACCAGCAGTAGGCTGTGCGGTTGCTGGGCGTTGCTACTACAACGGTATCCCATTTGCCGTTGGTACGGGTGGCGGCAGGATGGATGAAGTCTTCTGCGCGACGGCTGATGTCAAGGCCACGTATACCTTCACCGATAAACTCTGCACGGCGCTCGAGATAGATGGCCTGTCGCAGTTCTTCGCCTGTGAGTGACTGGACATCAAGGATATCGCCTGTCGGGATGGAACGGCTGCGCACCTGATGAAGCAGCTCGGCGGCTTTCGCTTCGTTGCCGATATTGAAATAGCTCTCAGAGAGGTTGAGCAGGGTTTCGGCATAGCGGAAGATATGAATCCACTCCAATGGGGTAGAGTACTCATCATACTTTTCGTACCATGTCTCGCGTCCGTTAGCAGGATCTACCTTGATGAACGAAGTGCGACTGTCGGCAGCCAGACGATAAGCAGGGATGGTGACGATACCTGTGCGTACGTTGAGGGTATCAATATAACCGGCACCGCTCGAGATATAGCTGGCTGGGTTGCCGCCGCCACGCTCGGTGTTGGTGAAAGGCAGCGAGTAGATGTTCTCTGAAGTATGATAAGGAGCATCAAACATATCGCGTACGCTGTTACTCAAGGTAAAGCCCGTCACCTTCTCACCTTCGTCAATGGCTTTCTGCCATTCTTCCTTGGCCATGTAGATACGCTGTAGAAGCATGTGGGCGGCAGCCTGTGAGGGAATGGTAGGATCAATCGAAGAACCGCCTCCTGCTGGTAAGGCTGCAATGGCACTTGCATTCAGGTCATTGATAATCTGCTCGTATACTTCTGAGATCGTCCATAGTGGCGCTTCGTTATGACCAGGCCCTGTGACGGCTTCGGTATGGATAGGGATGGCCTTCGAATTGGGATCGTAGGCATAGGGAAGCGAATAGACCTGTGCCAGATAGTACCAGCTGATGTCGCGTATGAATAAGCAGCTGGCTATATACTGCTGGCGCTTGGCTTCAGATATTGGCAGGTTATCTCTGTTTTCGAGATTCTCTTTCAGAGTGTTGGCGGCATTGATGGCCAGATAGCCAGCCTGAAAGAAGCCCGGGTTCATGATACTGGTTTGCCCTACCGTCATGTTATAGGTGTCGGAATGGGCATACGTGTTGTTGCCTGTATTCACAAAGTCATCGCCACGGTTATCGAATATCACTGCAATGTTTCCACCAGCGAAGTTGCTGGTCTTGAATCGGGTATAGACGCCAGCCATGGTGGCATCG
This sequence comes from Prevotella sp. P6B1, assembly GCF_000702825.1. Classification (GTDB taxonomy): domain Bacteria; phylum Bacteroidota; class Bacteroidia; order Bacteroidales; family Bacteroidaceae; genus Prevotella. The sequence continues at coordinate 141,512 of NZ_JNKF01000016.1, read as the reverse complement.
ATGAGCTTTTCTGAGGCAAAGATGTCGGCCTCTGTTACATCGAGTTTTGGATTCTTGTCAAGGAATTCATCGCCGCAAGCTGTCAGCACAAAGGCTGACAGAAGGGCTATGGACATAGATTTGATGGATATTTTGTTCATAATCGTTCTTCTTTGGGTTTAGAATGTGACATTAGCACCGAAGGTAATTGTACGAGTCAACGGTGTTGTGTTTGAATCGATTCCTGAGCGAAGGTTCGTATCATTGTAATACGAGTTGATCTCTGGGTCGAAACCTGAATAGCCTGTGAGGCAGAAGAGGTTATGTGCCTGGGCATACAGTCTGACCGAGGTGATGCCCAGTTCTTTGCTCCACTTCTTGGTATCGAACTGATAGCCGATAGACAAGCTTTGCAGACGGATAAAGTCGCCTTTCTCAATCAGGTCGCTGATGGGGTTGGCTGTACCGTTCGAGTAGTTGTCGTTGTATGAAGCCTTGGCATACTTGGCATTGTCGCCAGGCTGCTGCCAGATATTGTTATAGTACTCATCTGTACCGCTCCACATGCGTCCATCGGAAAGTGTGGCACGCATAGAGTTAAGAATCTTGTTACCACCCGAGAAGTGGAAGTTTACTTTGGCATCCCAGTTCTTGTAGCGGAATGTATTGCTCCATCCACCATAGTAGGTAGGTTTGGTGTTGCCTGAGATTTCGGGCTTCCAGTCGCTCATGGTGTACTTCGAGGGAGTCTCGCCATCAAACTCATAGAGCTGAGCGCCGCCTTTACCGTATTTATAGATGAGTAGAGCACGATCGTATGTACCATCTTCTTTCTTGATCTTCACGATGCGGCGACCGGTTTGTGGGTCAACGCCATCTGAAGGATAGGTGTAAAGCTGAGCCATTGAGTAGCCTTCGGTGGTGATATTCGAACCAGAGATGATATTGTCGGCCAGCTCCAGTACCTTGTTCTTAACAAATGAGATGTTGAAACTGCTGGTCCAGATAAAGTCCTTCTTTCTGATCAGGTCGCCACTTACGCTGATTTCTATTCCCTGGTTGAGGGTCTTGCCGAGGTTGGTAGATACAGAGGCGCCCACGATACCAGTGGAGTAGGCCTGTGAAGCATCCAGAATCAGGTCCTTCGATTTGGCATAGAAATAGTCGATATCCACATTAAATCTTCCCTTCAGCAGTGATGCACTGATACCGATATCGGTGGTTCCTGTCTGTTCCCAGCCTAAGTTTGGGTCGTTGATGCCTGATGAGATATAGGATACATCGCCATTATAGGTCGATGCAGAGTAGACACTCTTCGAGGCATACCAGCCTACATTGGCGTTTCCTACCACACCATAGCTGGCTTTCACTTTCAGGTCGTCGATGACACGGCGCAACGGACGGAAGAAATACTCGTCGGAGATGCGCCAAGCACCGCTGACACCGTAGAAGTTACCCCATTTGCGTCCCAGTTTCGAAAGACCATCGCGGCGCCAGTTGGCTGTCAGGTAATAGCGATTCTTCCAGTCGTAGGTGAAACGGCTGATATAGCTGAACAGACTGCTCTCCAGAATACTGCCTGAACCGCCATAAGTGAGGTAGGCTGCCTCGACGTACATCTGGTCAGGATTACTCAGTGTAGTGCCTGTGCGGGTGACGACGTGACGATTACTTTCAGAAGCCTCTATACCAAGCAGGATGTCGAAATGATGCTTCTTGACGTCGAACTGATAGTTGGCCGTATTGGTCCAGGTCCAGCTTCTCAGGCTTGAGGTGCCGGTACGGCTACTGCCGTTAGGATAGCTGCCGCCATGCAGTGGGGTTCCGAACGACTCGTTCTGGATCAGTGTCCAGTCGATACCATAAAGCGATTTCAAGGTGAGTCCCTTAATAGGCTGTATGTCTACATAGCCATTGGCAAGGATACGGTTAGTCTTCGACTCGCCATATTGTCCACCTTCAATCAGTCCTAATGCATTATAGTAGAATACCTCGATGGCATTGTTACCCTTACCAAGATTGCGTGGTGCCAGTTCTGAGGCGTAGAACGAACCGTCCTCATTGTGAGCAGGTACGTTAGGCAGGTCGACATAAGCCAAACGTGTGAGACCCCCCATGGCGCTAAGTGAACCGCCGCGAGAGTCATCGGCTGTGTGAATCTTACTATAGGTATAGCCGGTGTTGAAACCTACCTTTACATATTTGTTGAGTTTATAGGTACCATTGCCTTTGAACGAGAAACGGTCGTATTTCGAATCAATGGTGATACCTTCCTGTGTGGTGTAGCTACCCGAAAGATAGTAGGTGGCCTTGTCGTTTCCGCCCTGCAAGTTCAGGTTGTGGTTCTGTGATACACCTGTGCGGAATATCAGATCTACCCAGTTGGTGCTGACGATGTTACCGTTCTTGTCGGTCATCGTTGCATAGGGCAGGTTGTTGGGATCGCCGCCGTTGTTCAGCCAGCCTCGGTTTTTGATGTCAGTGTACTGGACGGCATCCATGGGCTTGAACAGTTTGGTGGCCGAGTTGAAGCCGATATTATAGTCGTAGGTCAGTTTTGATTTGCCAGCGCTTCCTGAGTTTGTGGTGATCAGTACGACACCTGCTGCGGCTCTCGAACCGTACATGGCGCTGGCGGCGGCATCCTTCAGGATATCAATCGATTTGATGTCGGCTGGGTTGATATCTGAGATAGGGTTGTAGTCGGTGTTCGAGGCAATGTTGCTCGAGTTGATGGGCACACCGTCAACTACGTAGAGCGGTGTGACGCTCGAGGTGATGGAGGCTACGCCTCGGATATTGATGACTGGGGCAGAACCTACCTGTGAGCCTGAGGTGGAAATCATCACACCAGCGGCATGTCCTTCCAGAATCTGGTCGATACTATTACCAGTTACGCCTTTCAGCGATTCTTTGTTGATAGAGGTAATCGAGGCGGTCAGGTCGCGAAGCTTGGCTGTACCATAACCTACTACGACAACTTCGTTCAGCAGTCTGGAATTCTCTCTCAGGAAGATGTCAACAGGCTCGCTGGTGTCGTAAACCTCAATCTCCTGCGACAGATAGCCAACGTATGAAATGTCGAGCGTATAGGGTTCCTTGCCTGCTATCTGGAGTGAGAACTGACCATCGATGTCGCTCACGGTGTTGTTGCGTGTTCCTCTGATCTGAACGGCTGCTCCGATGATGGGCTCCTGGGTACGGGCATCGAGTACCCGTCCCTGAAGCACCTCCTGAGCTGCCACATCGAGGGCTGCAATCAGAAAACAAATATATATTATCAGTCTTTTCATATGATGATGTTTTTTTCTGTTTCTACTTACTGTTTCTGGTTTTGATTATGGACGAAAGCGCGATGCACCCGACACGTTCTTGCCGAAGAAGAGGGCATTGGTCAGTATACGACCGGTGCTGAGCCAGTAGCCGCGATAAGTGGGCGACTCGCTGAACAGTACTACGGTTCCTGCTCCTACATTGTCGAAGGCAATCACTGTGGCATCTTTCAGCAGTTTCTGGTTCTGCTTTGTCAGATAGCCGCCTAACTGCTTGTCACCCTTCAGCTGTAACAGTGAGGCATAGGGACTCTGCGGACGGGGCAGGATGTAATTGCCCGACTTCATGGTGTAAAGCTGACGGTTATGAATACCGAATGCCAACGGATTGGTGATGTCCAGGTCGGCAGCATAGAGCACGCCGCCGATTCGGTTCGGACCGTTCTGCTCGCGCTGCGAAGCATAATCCAGGCGCTTGTAGTCTTGTTTTTCGTCCTTCTTGCCTTCCTCCAGCTTCTTGTCATGAGAGGCGAAATGGGTGGTGATGCCTTTCTCGATGGCCCACTGTGAGGCACGCTGCGATGTGATGAGTACACCACCGTTGGCCACCCAGTTCTTCAGACGCTCAACAAACTTGTTGGAGAACTGCTGATAGGAACCATCTACCAGGATGATGGCTGTGTAACGGTCGAGCGGTGCTCTGTCGGCATTGTCGGCAAAGATCTTTGTCAGAGGAATATGGTGATGATTGCCTAAGAGCTGCCATGTCTCACCGATGGCTGTCCAGTTGATGCCGCCGTAGCCGCCAGTGCTCACAAATGTGGCTACTACAGGCTTCTTCACTTCCAGAATATTGTCGCTACCCAGATCGATACCCTCGCTGCTGGCGCTGGTTGATACACTATAGACCTTCACGTCAGTCTGGGCAACTGCTTTCTGGATGACGTGATATACACTATCGGCAGGGATTGTCTGATACACCAGGGGGATGACCAGACTTCCTGTAGCGAAATGCTGGGCGCCGGCTTCTGCTGTCGAGGCAGTGAATGCCTTAAAGGCGGCCTTGACATAAACATCATTGTTGAGCAGTTCGTAGAGCACACGTGGCGCATAGAAGTCAGCGTAATCAATCACGTAGGCGAACTGTGATTTGCTGAAGCTGTTTGTTGCAGGAGTTGGCACTTCCTTTACCACCTCGCCGAGGCTCACGCCGGTAGCGTTCTTAACGAATGGGAAACCATAGCCGTGGGCTGTACTCCAGGCTGTGATGTCCATGAAGATACTATCTACAAACTCTGTGTGCTCCTCGAAGGCAGCATTCACCAATCGGTATTGGGCCTGTGCCAGAGGAATTACATAGGCGTTACCAGCCTTGAACTGCTTGTTGCCCTGCGTATAGTCCTTTGCCAGTTTGTGTACCTCAATCTTGTGGCGCAGCAGATTGTCGAGGAAGAGGTTGGTGGCTCCTTTGTTCTCCTGGTCGCCAAATACGATGAAGCCCTTTCCGCCTTTCTGTACGGCGCTCTTGAAGAACTCCTGCTGGTGGCGCAGGAATACGTTCTTCTTATCTGTACCTGCTTTCAGGGCACCAATGCTGGTGCGTACGTTGTCGCGGATATTCTTGGCAAAGCGGTGCAGACCGAGTGCCGACTCTACCTGTACGCCTTGCGAGCTGCCTACCTCGAGTGTGGTGCCCACACCGCCTTGGAAGTCAGGATAGGTTGAACCATAGATGGGCGAGATGTTGTCGTAATTCTCCTTGGTGAAATAAAGTGAACCGATCTTGTCGAGTTCGGCTCCGAAATAGTCGGCCAGAATCACGTTCAGCTCTGTATAGGTACTTTCAGGAATCGTATAGTTCCATGTGCTGCGTACGGGCGATGGCTCGAAATAGTAGCTGCTGTTCTTGCCCATCTCGTGATAGTCGGCATAGATGTTGGGATACCACTGATGGTAGTAGGCCGCACGTGCTCTGCTCTCAGGATGTACCAGTGCGAACCAGTCGCGGTTCAGGTCGGCATAGAAATGGTTACCACGAAGTGGGGTGAAACTCTGGGTGTGCTCAATGTCCAATGCGTCGTCGACGGGAGGAATAGAGTGGAATGAGTTAAAGTATTGTGCCGCGCGCTCACGTCCGTCGGGATTCAGTGCCGGCTCAATCAGGATAACGGCATCGCCCAGACGTTTCACGATGTCGGCATCCTGGGTTGCTACGAAGTAGTAGGCTGCCAGTACCGATGCATCGGTGCCTGCCAACTCGCCGCCATGCACGTTATAGCCCAACTGGATAATGACCTTCTGGTCGTCGTATGTGGCAGGATAGCCATAGTTAGGGTCTACCAGTTTAACGTGGTTCTGACGGATGTTCTCCAGATTCTTGATGTTCTCTGGTGTTGAAATGTGTAAAATGACGTATTCGCGTTTTTCATGTGATTGCCCGATGACCTTCAGTTGTGCGCGGTCTGATAGCTTGTCAAGCAGGCGGAAATACTCAACTACCTTATCGTATCTTACGAGTTCCGAACCAATGGGGAAACCGAAGAAGTCCTCAGGTGTGGGTATCGATTTGTCGAAGTTGTTGTTACTGCCGAAATAATACTCGGAACTGTTACCCTTAGCCCAGGCTGCGTTCAATGCCAGGCTGAATACCAATGTTAATGCTAATACCAATCTTTTCATATCCTTTATGTTTTGTTTGATTTATACCTATTATATATACACTCCCTTTCATTGTCATTGCCATCATGTCGCAATCGCGCATGCTTGTCATGCAGGTGTTCATAGAACGGCTACGCATTCGATTCATTGTCTTCATAACTTTTCTCCTTTTTAATTGATAAATATTTCTGGGTGCAAAGGTACGGCGATTTCCTTGTTCCCACAATCCCTACCATGCGGCATTCGATATACCATAGACGTGGTATATCAATAGTTAATAAAGATATAATGCGCGATTAATTCATTTTTTATGCATAACTTTGCGCCCGAAATGAAGAAAAGACGATACTATACTGGACTGATAGTCATTCAAATGGCGATTTCGGGAGTTTACGCACAGACTCCCATGGATACAGATTCCTTGCAGATGCTTGAAGGTGAGCATCTGAAAGAAGTGCGTGTGACGGCTCATAGCCATCGTGCCAAAACCAAAGGGCTAAGTAATACCGACTTTATCAGTAGTGGCGATTTGCTACGGGCAGCTTGCTGTAACCTTGGTGAGAGTTTTACTACTAATCCATCGGTGGATGTGAACTATGCCGATGCTGCAACGGGCGCTCAGCAAATCAGGTTGCTGGGACTGAGTGGCACTTATGTGCAGATGCTGACGGAGAATATCCCCAACTATCGTGGCGCTGCGGCTCCTTATTCGTTGGGCTATATTCCTGGTCCTTGGATGCAGAGCATTCAGGTGTCGAAAGGGGCTTCATCGGTAAAGAACGGCTATGAGTCGATAACGGGTCAGATTAACGTGGAGTTCAAGAAACCGCAGGCCTCGCCCTTTGCCGATGCAAACCTGTTTTATAATACAAAGGGAAAACTGGAAGCCAACCTTGGGGCTAATCTCAAACTGTCAGAACGCTGGAGTACGACGTTGTTGGGGCACTACGAGATACTCGACAAGGCACACGACGAAAACGGTGATGGTTTTGTGGACATGCCAAAGGTACGACAAGGTTCGCTCATGAGTCGCTGGGCTTATCTGAGCGACGGCTATATTTTCCAAGCGGCTATAAAGGGGCTGAAGGAACATCGTGAGGGCGGGCAGATCGGGCATCATGTGGCTGCTATGCATCCCTATCTTATCGACATCACTAACGAGCGTTACGAGGCTTTCGCTAAAAATGCCTTTATCTTCGATCCGGAACACGGCTCGAACATTGCCTTGATTCTATCTGGTTCGTTGCACCATCAGAATGCCATCTATGGACAAAAAACATATCATACAGACCAGCGCAATGGATATGCCTCGCTGATGTTTGAAACGGATTTTGATGAACATCATAGTCTTTCTACAGGTGTTAGCTTGAACCACGATCGTTTCGATGTTGACGAGACTACCCCTGGAGTTTACGCTCAATACACCTATAAGGTAGGCGAGCGTTTTACCCTGATGGGCGGCCTGCGATGGGACCATAGTAACATCTATGGTGGCTTCCTGACACCTCGCATGCACCTGAAGTATTCACCTAATGATGTTCTGACCTTTCGTGGCTCTATTGGTAAGGGATATCGCACCAATCACGTGATGGCGGAGTATAACAATCTGCTGGCCAGCAGTCGTCAGATTATTATCGACGACAATCTTGATCAGGAGGAGGCATGGAACTATGGTCTCAGCGCTAATCTCAACATTCCTATAGGCGAGCGGAAGCTGGAAATAAATGCTGAGTATTATTATACCACCTTCCAACATCAGTTGTTGGTGGATATGGACAGTAATCCTCATGCCATCCACTTCACCAATCTTGTGGGCGATAGCTACTCGCATACCTGGCAGATGGAGGCTACCTACCCATTGCTCGAGAGCCTGACAATGACAGCTACCTATCGTCGTACCAATGTGAAATCGACCTATGGTGGTGTGCTTCGTGAAAAACCGCTTACCAATCGCTACAAGGCCCTCTTCACTGCCCAGTACAAGCCCGGCTTGGGCAAATGGCAGTTTGATGCCACTCTGCAGCTGAATGGCGGCGGACGAATGCCTGATGCCTACACAACTACTGGTGGCCAGCCTGCCTGGGAGAGCAGTTATAAGGGCTATGAGCAACTGAACGCCCAGATTACCCGTTTCTTCCGTCACTGGAGTATCTATGCGGGAGGCGAGAATATTACCGGTCGCCGACAGCAGAACCCTATCATTGCTGCCAGCAATCCCTGGGGGCAGGATTTCGATGCCACGATGGTATGGGGCCCTATGCATGGCGCTATATATTATATAGGTATAAGATTGAACTGGATTAAAATATAAAACGTTATGAGAACAAAAGCATTATTCATCGCAATGGCATTCGCAAGCATTTGCCTGGCAAAAGACATCAAGACCGTTGTGCTGACTACCAATCCGCAGATGCACTGCATCAGTTGTGAGAAGAAGATTAAGGACAACATCCGCTTTGAAAAGGGAATTAAGAGCATCAAGACTGATCTTGACAACAAGACCGTTACCATCGAATACGATGCCGATAAGACATCTGTAGCCGATATCATCGAGGGATTCAAGAAAATCAAGTACGATGCCACTGAAGTAAAGTCTGCTCCCAAGAAGGTTGATGCTGAAACAGGAGCCACTCCCCGAAAGTAGCAGAAACAAAACTTAATGGTATCACTAACTTGTCATCCTCACCCCATGAAGGGTGAGGACGAATCCCATTTCCATCAGTCTTTAAATCAGGCATAGACCACTAAACAAAGAATATCATTCTAAAACACCTGCCTTTTCAAGGGGTTTTTAGAATAATTATAAAGTTATTGTCCGATTATTAGGAATATCTTCCGCATTTTGTGTAAGTTTTGGAGGATAATTCTAATCATCGTACCTTTGCACCCAACAAAGGGATAATAAAAAATGAAGAGACAGACAATTGCTATCCATACCCCCTATGTGCGACCCGATGCCTACGGTGCATTGGCAGTACCCATATATAATAATGTGTCGTTCGAGTTTAATAATGCACAGGAGATGTCGGATGCCTTCTGCAATCGTATCAAGGCTCCCGACTATGCGAGAATTGCAAACCCTACGGTGACGCAGTTTGAGCAGCGTGTGAAGGCGCTGACTGAGGCCGCCCACGTAACGGCGTTCAATTCAGGTATGGCAGCTGTCAGCACCGCATTGCTGGCAGTTGTAGCGCAGGGCAAAAACGTTGTTACCTCGCGCCACTTGTTTGGCAATACATTAGCATTTATCAGTGGTTCATTGCTCCGTTTAGGTATCAAACCCCGTTTGCGCGACCTTACTGATCTGGAGGCTGTTGAGAAGGCTATCGACGATCAGACGGCTTGTGTGTTCTTGGAAATCGTCACGAATCCACAGTTGGAGGTAGCCGACCTGAAAGCGATTGCAGAGATTGCGCACAGAAAAGGGGTGCCCGTTATTGCCGACTCGACTGTGATTCCCTTTACAGAGACGAACCTCAAGGCATTAGGTGTTGACGTGGAGGTGGTATCGAGTACGAAGTATATCTCTGGAGGTGGCACGTCGCTGGGCGGATTGATTATCGACTATGGTACGTTCCCGGATATCAATAAACGTGTGAAGTACGACTTGCTGATAAATCTTGGTGTGTATATGACGCCGCAGACGGCCTATATACAGACGCTCGGACTTGAGACTCTCGACGTGCGTTATCAGCGTCAGGCTGCCAATGCACAATGGCTGGCTGAGGCGTTAAGAGATGTTCCCGAAATTACCCGTGTGAACTACGTCGGACTCGAGGATAATCCCTATCACGAACTGGCGCAACTACAATTCGGTTCTACGGCTGGTGCTATGCTTACCATCGATCTGGCATCGAAGGAGGCATGCTTTGAGTTCCTCAATCATCTGAAACTCGTACATCGTGCTACTAACCTCTTCGACAGTCGTACGCTGGCCATCCATCCTGCATCTACTATTTTCGGCTTGTTCCCCGACCGACAGTTAGAGCAGATGGATGTGCGCCAGACCACCATCCGTCTTTCAGTAGGGCTTGAAGCGCCTGAAGATATCTTAACAGACATTCAACAAGCAATCAATCAGTAAGAAATATGGCAGAACAAAGAAAACTAAGCATCATCGCCTTCAGTGGCGATTTCGATAAGCTGACGGCAGTATTCACATTAGGTACAGGCGCAGCGGCAGTGGGTTACGAAGTGAACATCTTCTTCACCTTCTGGGGGCTCGATGCCATCAAACAGAAACAGGGGCGCTCGTTTACGGGTGGCAACTGGCTTACCAAGCTGTTCGGCTTTATGATGGGGGGCTTGAAAGTGACGCCCACCAGTCGTTTCAACTTCCTCGGCGCTGGTCCGAAGATATTCCGTTACCTGATGCGTAAGAACAACGTGGCAACGCTTGAGGAACTGGTTGAGGCAGCTAAGGTGCTCGGCATCAACCTCTATGCCTGCGAGATGGCAATGCACGTGCTCGGTCTGAAGAAGGAGGACTTCATCCCCGAGGTGAAGGATGTGCTTGGGGTAGCTTCGTTCTTGAAGCTCTCTGATGGCGGACAAACATTGTTTATTTAAAGGTAAGGATATGGCAACAAAGGTATTAGACATCACGAAGGAACATTGCCCCATGACCTTCGTCAAGACAAAGATTGAGCTGTCAAAGCTCAACGAGGGCGACATCCTGGAAGTGCTGCTTGCGGAGGGCGAACCTCTCGACAATGTGCCCCGCAACGCCAAGGAGCAGGGCTACAATGTTCTCGCTGTAGAACACGTAGAAGGAACAACACATAAAGTAATAATTAAAAAGTAAGAAAAAGATTATGGCAGATTCTAATTTACAGCGCAGTGTGACCACTGCTACCGCCAGACGACTGGCAACCACCACCAAGACTGCCCCGCAGATGGGCTCCATCACTCCAAGACTACTCCTCAAACTGCTGCCTTGGGTGCAGGTATCGGGTGGTACATTCCGTGTGAACCGTACAAAGGTCGAACTCCGTAAGAACGATCGTCTGCCCATTATATTCCAGAATGGCGTCCCTTCGTTCACTGCTAAGGATTTGAAGGTCATCCCTCTGTTCTCTGAGTTCGACGATGAGATCCTGCACCGTTTGGTAAGTTCGTTCGAGGCTAAAGAGGTTGATGTAGATAAGTTCTTTGTTGAAGAGGGTAAGGACAAGCAGCGTTTCTTTATCGTTGCTTCTGGTCAGGCCGAAGTTATCAGTAAGGGCCCTCACGGTGAGGATCTTCGGATTGCACTGCTGGGCGATGGTGAGTACTTCGGCGAGGCCGATCTGCTTGACGAACAGGAGTCAACGGTATCTGTTCGCGCCATCACACCAACCATCTTCCTTGGTTTGAAACTGAAGGAACTGATCCGGTTTATCAAAGATGTGCCCGATTTCCGCGAGACTTTCGATAAGGCTGTTGACAAGCAGTTGCGCCTGAAGGCATCAGTCAACGATAATGGCGAGAAGCACATCGATCTCGTCAGTGGCCATGAGGAGGACAATATCATCCCTGAGACCTATATTGATTACGAGGAGAATCCAACGGAGTACCCCCTGAACACACTGCAGACCGTGGTTCGTGTACACACCCGCGTGAGCGACCTCTACAATAACCCCTATAACCAGTTGGAGGAACAGCTGCGCCTGTCAATCGAGAGCATCAAAGAACGTCAGGAGTGGGAACTTATTAATAACAAGCAGTTCGGACTGCTTTCTGCTGTAAACCCAGCCTATCGCATCACCACGCGCTATGGTTCACCCACCCCCGACGACCTCGACGAACTGCTGTCGTTAGTCTGGAAAGAGCCCACATTCTTTATTGCTCATCCTCGTGCTATTGCAGCTTTTGAGCGTGAATGTACATGGCGCGGTGTACCACCTGTAACCACCGACTTGTTTGGCACAAGAGTTATCCTGTGGCGTGGCGTTCCCATCATTCCATCGGATAAGGTAGAGGTAGAAGGTCAGTATCTGACTGGTCGTGGCGTTGGTACCACAAAGATTATTCTGGTACGTGTAGGCGAGAAGAATCAGGGTGTTGTAGGATTGCACCAGAGTGGTATTCCTGGTGAGATTGCTCCTTCGTTGAGTGCACGACTGATGGGACTCGACAAGTTTGGTGTGGCATCATATCTGCTTACCAAGTACTTCTCGCTGGCCGCTCTTACCGGCGATGCTATTGCCGTACTCGAGAATGTAGAGGTGGGTTATTATCACGACTATCAGCATAGAAATAAAGTAGAAAAGTAAATGATAAATATATCAGAACTTAATAATTTTCCAACAGAAGATGGTGCTACGCTGGCTCTACTGAAGGAAGTCGCACAAAAGTATTGCCCAGAGGAATTGCAGGCTGAGCGACAGGCTATTCTGCCTGACGAAAGTCTCAATCTCTCAGAGCTGGAAGCTGGTTTCAAACAGCTTCTGGCTGGGGGTAATGGCTATGGCGAATTGCCTTACATCGGAGATGCTGACGTGCAGACTTCGTCATTGCCGAAGGACAATGGCTTTGGTATCGGTATACCTGAGACACAGAAGCTACGCGACCTGCACTATGAGGAGGTTGATACGCTGAACTCCGACCAGATCAAGAGCGACTTTCCTGTACTGCACCAGAAAGTGAACGGTCACGATCTGGTATGGCTCGACAATGGTGCTACTACACAGAAACCTAATCAGGTCATCGATAAGATCTCTGACTACTACCGTACGTACAATTCAAACATCCATCGTGGAGCGCATACCTTGGCGGCTCGTGCTACGGATGCCTATGAAGAGGCGCGCGAGAAGGTACAGCGTTTTATCAATGCTGCCACAAGCGAAGAGATTATCTTTGTACGTGGAACCACCGAGGGTATTAACCTGGTGGCACAGACTTATGGACGCCAGTTCCTGACGCCTGGTGATGAGGTTATTGTATCGGAGTTGGACCATCATGCGAACATTGTGCCTTGGCAACGTGTATGTCAGGAGAAGGGAGCCACACTACGTGCCATCCCTACAGACCAGAATGGTGATTTGATCTTATCGGAGTTCGAACGACTGATCACGCCTCGCACACGTTTTGTCTCAGTTGGACATGTAAACAATACCTTCGGCACCATCAACGACGTGAAGCGTATCATTGAGATAGCCCATGCCCATCAGATACCTGTACTGATAGATGGCGCGCAGTCCATTGCCCATACACCTGTGGATGTGCAGGCGCTTGGCACTGACTTCTTCGTGTTCAGCGGACATAAGATCTATGGTCCAAATGGTATCGGCGTAGTGTATGGACGCAAGGAACTGCTCGATAAGATGCAGCCCTGGCAAGGTGGTGGCAATATGATTAAGGATGTAACCATTGAGCGTACGGAATATAATGAGCCACCTGCTCGCTTTGAGGCTGGCACGCCTAATGTGGCCGATGCCATTGGATTAGGGGCTGCACTCGATTATGTGAGTCACCTTGGCATCCGTAATATCGAGCACCACGAGCATCAGCTTACTGAGTATGCCCGTGAACAGCTTAGTCAGATTTCTGGACTTACGCTTCTCGGCAATCCTAAGAACCGTGTGTCGGTAGTGAGCTTTGTACTCGATGGTATTCCCGTTCCAGAGGTGGGTACGCTGCTCGATAAAGAGGGAATAGCAGTGCGTGCTGGTCATCATTGTGCTCAACCTGCCTTGCGCGCTTTAGGCTATGAGATGAGTGTCCGCCCCACCTTTGCGCTTTATAACACCCGCGAGGATGTGGACAAGTTAGTAATTGCAGTTAAAAAGATAATTGGTAGATAAATATGGCAAAGATAACAGTTAATGGAGAGACACAGGACGTGCAGCTGCCACTCAACTTGACAGAGCTGATCAAGCAGAATAATGTGCAACAGCCCGAAATGGTGAGTGTACAAGTAAACGATGATTTTGTGGACCGTACCGAATGGGATGGCCTGCAGATCAAGGAAGGCGATGTGGTTGATTTCCTTTACTTTATGGGAGGAGGCACGTTATGATTGACTTTACCGAAGAACAAATCCAGCGTTACTCTCGTCATATCTTGTTGCAGGATGTTGGCGTAGAGGGGCAGGAGAAAATTATGAATGCCCGTGTGCTGGTTGTGGGAGCAGGTGGCCTTGGAGCGCCTGTGTCGCTCTATTTGGCTGCTGCGGGCATAGGCACCATCGGTATTGTGGATGCCGACGTGGTAGATCTGAGTAATCTGCAGCGTCAGGTTATTCACTTTACCAAGGATGTCAACGTGCCAAAGGTGCAGAGTGCCAAGGAGAAGATACAGGCTATTAATCCCGATGTAAAGGTGGATACCTATTACGAGTTCCTTGATTCATCGAATGCGCTCGACATCATAAAGGAGTACGACTTCGTGGTTGACGGCACTGATAATTTCCCTGTGAAATTCCTTATCAACGATGCGTGTGTGATGGCTGGAAAACCATTCTCGCATGGTGGCATCCTACGCTTTAATGGTCAGACATTTACCCATCTGCCTGGTACGGCTTGCTATCGTTGTATCTTTAAGGAACCACCTCCAGCAGGAGCTGTTCCTACATGTAGTCAGGCTGGCGTTCTGGGTGCTATTGCAGGAATGCTTGGCACTATTCAGGCAGCTGAAACTCTGAAGTACTTTACAGGGATAGGTGAGTTGCTTACCAATCGCCTGCTCACCTTCGACGCTAAAACCATGCAGTTCCGCACCATCAATGTCAAACATCGTGATTCGTGCGAAATATGCGGCACCAACCCTACAATCGACCACCTGATAGATTACGAACAGGCGGCATGCGACTTAAAAAACCACTAAATAATGAAAATAGAGAAAAAGATTGTTGATGAGTTGATTACCCAAGCCCAGCAGGATGCACCCAACGAAACGTGCGGCTATCTGCTGGGCATTAGCTCTGAGGATGGCGATGTGGTGACAGAGAACTACTGGATGGAGAATATTGATCACTCGCCAGAACACTTTGCTTTCGCACCGAAAGATCAGTTCGCAGCATTAAAGTATGCCCGAGGCAAGGGACTGAGGATTCTTGCCAACTGGCATAGTCATCCAGCTTCGCCCTCGCGCCCTTCGCAGGAGGATCTTCGTTTAGCCAACGACCCTACTATCCGTTATGCCATCCTATCGCTACACGAAGGTATTCATCTGAACTCCTTTAAGATACTGAATGGAGAGGTAGTTGATAAAGAGGTACATTTATAAAATAGAATAAATTAATGATTTGACATATGAAGAAAGTTATCAGTACATCGAAAGCACCTGCTGCTATCGGACCGTATAGTCAGGCCATTCAAGTAGGTAACCTTGTTTATACATCAGGTCAGATTCCTATCGACCCTGCTACAGGTAGTTTTGTAGAGGGGGGCGTTAAGGAACAGGCCCGACAGTCGCTTATCAATGTAAAAGCCATCCTGGAAGAGGCTGGACTGACATTGGATAACGTTGTGAAGACCACGGTGTTCCTGGCCGATATGAACGACTTTTCCGATGTGAACGCAATTTATGCCGAATTCTTTGCTGAGCCTTATCCTGCCCGTTCAGCTGTAGCGGTGAAAACACTGCCGAAAGGTGCCTTAGTAGAAATTGAAGTGATAGCAGCTCAGTAGCTCTTAGAAACCAAATTCAGTGTATTTGATGAACAAATTCAGTGAATTTGATGCACAAATACACTGAATTTGGTATTGATGCTCCGTGTTATTTTAATTCTTTCAGCAGCTTCTCAACCTTCTGATACTGTACGGTTGAGAGCAGAATCTTGCCTTCGGGTGATACCACTATCATAGAAGGAATCCATTGTACACCGTAGGCTTTGGAGATATCTGTTTCCTTAAACTTCTTCAGTTCGCTCACCTGAGGATAGCTGATGCCATACTGTTTGATGGCCTTCTGCCATGCTTCAACGTTGGTATCCATCGATACGCCAACGAACTCAACCTTATCAGAGTGGTACTCATTGTATAGGCGTACCACCTCAGGAGCATCCTTGCGACAGTCGGGGCACCACGAGGCCCAGAAATCCAGCACTACGGTCTTGCCTTTCAGCGAACTGAGGCTGAGGGGTTTGCCATCGGGCGTATTCATCGTAAAGTCGGGTGCCACAATGCCTGGCTGTATCAGGTTGGTGGCGTACTTGGCATCCAGATCATCGTCGGCCGTCTGGGCTTTTGTGTGTATGGCGAAACCTGCTAATAGCAGGACTGCCAATGCTGTTTTCATTTTGTTCATGAGTCTTTTGTCTGTTTTGTTCTATATTTCGGTTGCAAAGTTAATGGAAAAATCTTAAATTGGTACGTTGATTGGCAAATTTCTTGCATAAAATACCATAGATTAGGTAAGAATTTCGTACCTTTGCAGCCAAAAATTCAGACGATGGCTATAGAACAAGCAATTTTCCGTAGAAGTGAGCTGTTGCTCGGTAATGAAACGATGGACTGTATCTCGCAGAAGCGCGTGATCATCTTTGGTGTTGGAGGGGTAGGCTCGTGGTGTGCCGAGAGTCTGGTACGCAGTGGTATCCGTCAGTTGACGATTGTGGATAGTGACCGCGTATGTATCACAAACATCAACCGACAGCTGATGGCAACAACTAAGACCGTCGGGCAGGTGAAGGTTGATGCACTGAAGGAACGCTTGCTCAGCATTAATCCATCGGCAGAGATAACAGCCCTGCAGAAGATCTTTACAGCAGAGACCGCTGATGAGTTTGCACTTGATACTTACGACTATATCATCGATGCCATCGACTCGTTGAAAGACAAGGCAGCGCTTATCCTCTTAGCCTGTCGTACCAATGCCAAACTGTTCTCATCAATGGGGGCTGCACTGAAACTTGATCCTACACGTATCAAGGTTACAGAGTTCTGGAAGGTACAGGGCGACCCACTGGCGCGTGCACTAAGGAAAAAATTCAAGAGTCAGAAACAGTTCCCTAAGTGCAAGTTCCAGTGTGTTTATAGCGATGAACTCCTTGAGAATCGTGGGCAGAATGCTACTTGTGGTACAGAGCAGTGTATGTGCCCCAAAGCAAAAAATGGTCCAGGTGACCAGAGTCTCCTGAACCATGAGTGGTGTTCGTCGAAAGCGCAAATAAATGGTACACTGGCTCACATCACTGCTATCTTCGGTTTCATGTTGGCTGGATTGGTTGTTGAGGATATCAATAACCGCTGATTAGTCTTCTTCGCCAGTCTCTGCTTTCTTCATCTCCGAAAGGATGTAGTAGCTTCCATTAAGAGCGAACTGAGTATTAGTGACAGACTCGTTAAGACGTACAATCTCTACAAAGCCCTTTTCTTCGCGTCCCTTGGTCACCTCAACAGGATGGAATGTCCAGATGCCTTTTTCGTGTGTAGCGGTAAAGGCATAGGTCTTGCCTGCATTGTCAACTAATCCCTCCGTACTGAGTGCTTTCGTCAGCTGCGAATCAGATGCAATCTTGCCGCACAGATAGAAACCCTCGGCAAATTCGTGTTCCCCCCCTTCGATGGTAGCGCGAACATGTGTGGCTTTTGGGGTGTCATTGAAAATCTTGCCGATAGAGGTTATTCTACCTGTAAACTTGTCGCCGCAAGCCGATTTTAACTCAAATACTACTTGCTGACCAACTTTAATTTTTGGCAGATCCTTTTCGAATACCAGCAAGTCGGCATATATATCATTGAAATTTACGATATGAAACAACGTCGTTTGACTGTCAACATACTGTCCTGTTACAGCATTAATCTGCTCTATTGTACCTGTAATAGGTGCACGCAAAGCTACCGATGTGAAGGTTTTCCCGTTAGCGATGCTTGTGGGGTTGATGCCCATCATCTGGAGTTGAGCACTTGTAGTGCGAAGTTGACCCTGCAGCAGACGGTATTCTGATAATATCTGCTGGTAATCTTTGCCTGAGCCCACATGCTCCTGATAGAGCTTCTTTTGTCGTTCGTATTCGGAAGCCACGTATATCAGACGATTGTGGGCTTCGAGATATCGACTTTGAACATCAAGCAGATCCGGATGCGAGATCCATGCCAGTAGCTGACCCTTGTTTACCTTCTGACCTTCGTGAACCAGAATCTGTTTAACGTTTCCACCTATGCAAGGTGATACGGATGCCTGACTCTGAGGAGCTACTGCTAACTTTCCATTGGCTTCAATCTCACCCGAGAACTCATGGTTAGGCATTTCACCGAAGCTGATGCCCAGTTTCTTTACTTGTTCATCGGTTAGGGTAACGTCTGTTACTTCTTCCTCAACTTCTGTTGTATATTCTGGCTCTTTATCAGTGTGATTGCATGCCGTAAACGTAAAGGCTGCAAAACATATTATTACGATCTTTTTCATCCTAAAAATAAATTAAGTTCATTCTGTTGTTAAGATATTCGCTATAGACGTCCCAAAAGTTAAGTTGCACTTGGGTAGCCTCTTTCATGTTGTTTATGAATTCTATGTAATCGGTAGCACCCTGATAATACGATTGGATGGTTACGCGTTCTTGTTCGGCTGCTAATGGCAGTTCAACTTCGCGATAGTACTTCAGTTGCTCGCTCCATTTTCTGTCTGTCGCACTGAGACGTTTTAGTTTGTGGTACAATTGTGATCGGGTATGGTCTTGGCGAGCCTGCTCAGCAGCCAGTTGTAGCTTACCTGATTTTGCTTTGGCACCACGGGCCATGCTGAATAATGGCATACTCATTCCCACTTCATAGGTCCAGAACCCCGATTTGTTACCAATCTTCTGTGAGCCTCCCTGTAGGTAGAACTTAGGTAGATAATCTGCTTTTTCTGCTTTATTCTGTCGCTCAGTCAACTTCACTTTCTCGTTGGCCAACAGTAGTGCAGGATGATTCTCAATAGTAATTGGTTCGTCATCTATGATTAATTGGTATTCTGGTACATATTGGGTGTCATCGCCCAGCCATCGGTTAAGGTTCTGCAAGGCTATTGCCTCATCCTGTCGTGCCTGCTGGAGTGATAATATAGCACGATGCCACTGCTGCTGCGCACTGAGATATTCAAGTTTGGATGCTGCCTCTGTTTCATATCTTAACTTGGCTGCCTTCTCAAAATCACGATAGATAGAGTCTAAATGTTCATAGACCTCTGTACGCTGATGAGCTACGATGGCATTGGCATAATCGATGCCGACTTCATGCATCAGCTCGCGCTCTGCCACTTTGGTTTCTGCCTCAGCTGTTTTTGTCTGTTGACTCAGAAATCCTTTCTTGGCGCCAATACTCAGGATGTCGAAGTTCTGACGGACGGCAATGAGTGTGTATGTTGCCTCGTTACCATTACCGATTTCCTCGCCACCAGTAGATATCTCTGTTTCGCCTATATCAAAAGCTGACTGATTAAGTGCTTGTTGACTTTCGGCGTTGAGACGTGCTGCTCGCATGGTGGGATAGTTCTGGATGGCCTTCTGTTGAGCCTCTTGCAGACTGATGGTTTGTGCGCCTGCTGTTGAAGGCATTATCAGCATACATGCTAACAGAATGGCTGTTATAGCTTTCTTTGTCATCTTTTTTGGGTTTGTTCTTTCTTCAAATGCATATAATATGGGTACAACAATCAATGTCAGAATGGTGGCGGAAAAGAGGCCGCCGATGACCACTGTGGCCAATGGGCGTTGCACTTCGGCACCTGCTGAACCCGAAACGGCCATGGGCAGAAATCCAAGCATGGCGGCAGTTGCAGTGAGTAAAATAGGACGTAAGCGCTCACGTGTGCCTTTGATAATGCACTCGCGGACATCACTAATTCCTATTTCCCGTAACGAGTTGAAACGGTTGATCAGCACCAATCCGTTGAGTACTGCCACGCCGAAGAGTACGATAAATCCAATACCTGCTGATATGCTGAATGGCATACCTCTCAGGGCTAAAGCTAATACACCGCCAATGCTGGCCAATGGTACTGCCATATAAATCATGAGTGCTTGGCGTACGGACTTGAGAGCTAAGTACAGTAGCACAAATATCAGTAACAGGGCTATGGGCATCACGATGGTCATGCGGTTTCGTGCATCCTGCAGGTTTTGGAATTCACCGCCATAAGTGATATGATAGCCTGTAGGCATCTTCAACTGCTGGTCAAGTCGCTGTTGTATCTCATCAACCAGTGATTGTACATCCCTGCCACGTACATTCACTCCTACATAGATGCGGCGTGAAGCCCGGTCACGACTAATCTGCATGGGACCGTACTCATAGTCGATTTCGGCCACCTCCTTCAGGGGTATTAATGAGCCATCGGGCAGGTCAACATAGAGATTCTGTATATCCTCAATGCTCTGACGTTCTTTTTGATCAAGTCGGATAACCATGTCGAAACGCTTTTCGCCTTCGAAGATGACGCCAGCCTTGGCACCTGCAAAAGCGGCCGATATGTGATTGTTGAGTTTGTCAATGTCAAGACCATATCGGGCTACCCGTTCGCGGTCATACTTTGCGGTAATAAGGGGCAGTCCTGCTGTGCGTTCCAAGGCCACATCCTCTGCACCGTTTATCCTGCTGATGATATTCACCATCTTCTCACCGATAGCGTTCAGTGTGTCAAGGTCTTCACCATACACTTTCACGGCAATATCCTCACGAACACCTGTCAGGAGCTCGTTGAAGCGCAGAGCTACAGGTTGTGAGAAAGAGAAATTCAAACCTGGCAGGGTGTTCAGTTTTTCGAGCATCCTTTCGATAAGTTCTTCCTTTGTCTGGGCATTCTTCCATTTGCTTTTGTCCTTCTCAAGGATGATAAATGAGTCAGTATAGTCAAAACCCATCGGGTCGGTTGGTATATCGGCTACACCGATGCGAGCACAAACAGTCTTGATTTCAGGAAAGTTTTTCAGTAGCAGACGTTCAACTTCCTCCTCGCGTTTGATGGTCTCATCCAGCGAACTGCCTGGACGTAGGAATGTCTGCATAGCAATATCGCCTTCATCAAGTTCGGGTATAAACTCGCCACCCATCCGGCTGAAGATGATGCCTGTAATGATGAACAAAACAACTGCCATCGCAACAATCCAACGTTTATGTGTTAGTGAGTAGGTCAGTAGCGGTTGGTAGCCTGACTGTATAGCCTGCATCATTTTTCCACTCCATCTTTCTAATGCTGATTCATATTTTGCTATCCTATTATGGGGATTCTTTATTGGACGCAGTAATAAATCAGAAACTACGGGAACGTAAACCAGACAGAGAATGAGAGCGCCCAATACCGCAAAGGCAAAGGTATAGGCCATGGGTTGGAACATTTTCCCGCTGACACCAGAGAGAAAGAGAATGGGTGTGAACACTATCAGGATAATTAGCTGTCCGAAGAAGGCTGAATCCATCATCGTTGAAGCACTCTCGTAACTGATACGATCCATATCTGTTGCCGTTTGTCCTGTACG
Organism: Prevotella sp. P6B1; assembly: GCF_000702825.1. Lineage (GTDB taxonomy): Bacteria > Bacteroidota > Bacteroidia > Bacteroidales > Bacteroidaceae > Prevotella. The sequence continues at coordinate 120,221 of NZ_JNKF01000016.1, read as the reverse complement.
CTTGTCGTAAATCAGGCGCTCCACCTTGTGTACGATGCCTTCGACTATGATGACTGCACCATCTACAATGATTCCAAAGTCGATAGCACCAAGGCTCATCAGATTTGCTGATACATTGAATAATCTCATCATGATGAAGGCAAAGAGCAAAGCCAACGGGATGACCGATGCTGCGATAATGCCGCCACGTACACTTCCCAGGAGTAGCACCAGTACGAAGATGACTATCAAAGCTCCCTCAATCAGGTTGCGGGCAATGGTGCTGGTGGTACGTTCTATGAGATTGCTGCGGTCGAGGAATGGCTTGATTTCGATATCGGCAGGGATGCTTTTCTGTACTTCCTGTATACGCTCTTTGACGGCGGTTACCACCTTGTCGGCGTTTGCTCCCTTTAACATCAGTATCATACCACCCACTGCTTCGTGGCCGTTCTGGGTAAAGGCTCCGTAACGTACCTGATGACCAAAGCGCACATCCTCTGCTACATCACTGATGAGTACGGGTACGCCGCCCTCGTTCTTCACTACAATAGCCTTGATGTCATCAACAGACTTGACTAATCCCTCGCCTCGGATAAAGCTTGCCATGTGGTTCTTCTCGATATAGGCACCACCTGTATTCACATTGTTTTTGCTAAGGGCATTGAAGACCTCCTGCATGGTCACATGTCGCGAGAATAGCTGCTCCGAACTGAGTGCAATTTCATATTGTTTGATACTGCCGCCAAATGAGTTGACATCTACTACACCAGGAATCATCGATAGCTGACGCTTTACTACCCAATCCTGCATGGTGCGTAGCTCCTGAGGTGTGTATTTCGAAGGATTCTTAGGTTGTAACGTGTACTGGTAAATTTCGCCAAGCCCCGTAGTGATAGGACCCATTTCCGGCTTACCAAAGCCTTCCGGAATCTGTTCCTCCACCTCGTCCAGTTTTTCCTTTACCAACTGCCGAGGCAGGTAAGTTCCCATATCCTCCTTGAACACCACTGTAACAACCGACAGACCGAAACGTGATACAGAACGGATATCTTCAACACCTGGTAGATTCGACATAGCCAGTTCTACGGGATAAGTAATAAACTGCTCGATATCGAGCGTTGAAAGATTTGGTGACGACGTAATCACTTGTACCTGATTATCTGTGATATCAGGTGTCGAGTCAACATTGATCGTGTTCATACTGTAAAGGCCGCCACCAATAATAATCACCAATAGTAGTAGCACAATAAACTTGTGACTGATGGAATAGTATATTATCTTATTAATCATACTTTTAGTTTAATTTCGGCTGCAAAGGTATTACAATAAGAATGCAACTCGGTTGCAAAGTGGTGCCTTTTGTGTGCATATAGAATATTATTCTACTACCCCGATTATTATGCTCTGAAATTAAAAAAACAATCTAATATTTCTCCGATCAAAGATATATTCTCTAAATATCGATAGATATTTGGATGTATTATCTATTCTTTGTACCTTTGCACTCAAAATCAGAACAGTTATGGCAAAGTATATTATAGCAGATAATCAAGAGATAACAAGGTTCGCTATCGACAGCCTGCTGCGTAAGGATGAGGCGAACCAGATATATCGGGCGTCAGACAAAACTAGTCTGATAGCTCAGTTAAAGGAGCATGAGCATGCCGTGGTGATACTTGACTACACGTTGTTTGATTTTGCCGATGAGGACCAGTTGTTGATTGTCAGCGAGAGGTTTGCTCTCTCACAGTGGCTACTGATCAGTGATGAGCTGACGCCACAGTTCCTGCGTCGCGTCATCTATTCCTCGCATCAGTTCAGCATAGTGTTCAAGGATGGTTCGATGAAGGATCTGCGTGATGCTTTGCATGCCATTAGTCGTCATGAGCGTTTTATCAGTCAGCGCGCACTCGAAGTTATCATCACTCAGCAGAATGAAGAAGAGAAACCCGATATTCTGACAGCAACCGAATCCGAGATTGTAAAAGCCATCGCCCAGGGTAAAACAACCAAAGAGATTGCCGAGGAACGATTCTCAAGCATCCATACCATTACCACCCATCGTAAGAATATCTTCCGAAAGTTAGGGGTTAATACGGCTCACGAGGTTATTAAGTATGCCATCCGTGCTGGCCTTGTTGATCCATCGGAGTTCTATATTTAATGTAACGATTAGCCCCAGGCCTTTGTCAGCAAATGGCGTCTGACGTTGGTCTGGGGCTCGCGTCTGCAGTTGGCGTTTTTTTCGTTCCATATAACAACTGCGACATTGTCAAAAGGATAATTGATTATTAGGTTATATTTTATTGATAAAGAAAGGACGTTTCAACTTTCCGAGTGCAAAGGTATAGCAAAAAATCCGTTCCCACAAGAGCTTAGACAAATGGTCGGGCGGTTTCAGACAAATCGTCGGATAAAGCAGACAATCGGTCGGATAAAACGACAGGTTGTCGGACGATTCGTAGGCATTTTTGTCGTCTACGTCAAGAAAACATGGGTAAAAAGTGCAATAAAACTTGGGTTTATTTTAAGGTTTTTAAAATATTGTGTACCTTTGCACCCGTAAAACTATAGATGATGAGAAATATTAAGTATATATATATAATAGGTGTAGTTACTCTTCTTACTATGCTCGTAGCTTGTGGCAGTAAGCGCACTGAGAAACAGGGCCGCATTCCTGAAAATATTATTCGCACACATGGCGATAGTATTGCGCTGGCTGCCAGGTTTTCCGGCGACTTTAAGCATTTCCTTGCTGTTACAGATAGTCTGGCAGCTATTGGTGAACTCTCGCCGATACGCGCCGAAGGCTATCGTGGCGTAGCCTATTTCCAGATGGGGCAGATGGATAAGTGCATCGAGTGTTTCCGTCGTGTCGTTGCAATCGAGAATCCTCCTGCCGAGGATTTCTGGGAGTATATCCACGCCGGAACCAACCTCGTCATCATGCTGACTACCGATCGCGATTACGACAACGCCATGCGTACAGCTCTCCGCCTTATCGACAAGTTGAAGAGTGTGGACGGTTCTAATCGTCCATCCGAATTACAGACACTCTACCTGAGTCTTGGCGACACGCAGATGATGCTTGAGCGTCATGATGAGGCTGCTAAAAGCTATGCCGAGGCGTACAAGTGGGTATTGCAAACGCCTAACGACTCAACGAACCGTGGAATAGCTGCCAGCATACAAACCCTTGAGAATATTGCTGTTACACATCTCCATCATAAACTTGATGAGGCTGGTGTGTGGGTCGACCGTATGGACTCGCTGGTTACTCTCTATGAGAAGCAGCCTAAGCCGATTGAAAAAGAGGTGAAGACGCTGCGTGCCTTGGTATTGCTCCATCGTGCAGAGGTGTGCCAGATGCGTGGTCAGATAGCCGATGCCTACCACAATTATGCCGCCTATTCTAGTACCGACTTCGGACAGAGTATCGAAGGTCGCATTAATGGTTGCGATTATCTGGTGGCAGCCCGTCGCTATTCCGAGGCAGCTGATAACTATATGCATTTAGATCAGTTTATTAGGGATTGGGGCTATGAGTACGATCTGGAAACTATCGCTAATAATCTCTTGCCCAAGTTACGTGCTAACTACCACGCCGGACGTCGTGACTCTGCCCTCCGAGTGGCTATGCAGATATCCGAGGTTTACGATTCTGCCCTCGTACATCAGAAGCGTAGTGAATCGGCTGAGCTCGCTACCATCTATGACACCCAGGGAAAGGAGCGCCAGATAGCAGAGCAGCGTGCCCAGAACCGTATCGTCACAACTATCAGTATGGCTGTCACTACAGCGTCGTTGCTTATTCTGGCCTTAGGGCTCTATGCCTTTCTGCAGTGGCGCATCACCAAGCGTCGCAACCGTATTCTGGCCCGTCAGATTACCGAGGCGGTAGAGTATAAGGAGAAGTACAGGGCTTTGAAACAGGCCCAGCAGGAGAGTAAGGAGCAAGAAGTTGAGCTATCTGATCCTCCTGCTCAAAACAGCCGAATTGCTGATCCGGCAGAACAGGCTGAAACCACCACTATTGGAGCGGGACTCAGCATCTCTGATTTTACCACGCTTACCGATGAACAACTGTTTTTGTGTCTGCGCGATCTGATTGAGAATGAAAAGCTGTTCCTGCAGCCAGAGTTCGGACGCCAGTCGCTCATCGATCGTACCGGGTTGTCGAAGGAACGTATCGGAACTGCCTTCTCGCAGGGGAGCGATAGTGTGTCGTTGCCGGCATACATCCGTGAACTGCGTCTTGATTATGCTGTAAGTTTGATGAACAGTCAGCCCGAACTGAACGTTGAACAAGTGAGTCAGGCCAGCGGATTTACCAGTGCCGACACCTTCACCCGCAACTTCCGCGCTAAGTATGGCATGACGCCAACAACCTATAAACAAACGAATTACAACCCGTAGAACCATCCGACGTCATGTCGTTTGGTCCGATAATTCGTCGTTTTATCCGACGATTTGTCTGAAAGCGTCCGACCATTTGTCTGTGCTCTTGTGGGCACAGACTTTTTGTTTTATCTTTGCACCCGGAAATGTGAAACTCGTAATTGCATATGGAAACAACTCTGATGATATTGGTGTTCTTCACCTTAGTGGTACTTGTCATGGCTATACAGTTGATGACACTCGACGAACCCCGTAGTAATAGAAGGTATAACAAGTGATACAATAAATGTTGAGAGTATGGAAATAGTTCTGATAATGCTGTTGGCCATAGCAATAGTGTTGTTTGTTATTGTTGTGGGAATGTTAGTGCACGATATGAGTACTTAGCATGGCGAACTGTCATATTCGCAATGGTCTATGAAGAAAAATATGTTTATTAAACAGATACAGTCATGAAAAAGTTCTTTTTAATGGTGGTAGCTGTCATGATGGCTACGATGAGCGCTGATGCTCAGGACAAGAAAAATGAAATCGGTGTGTTTCACGGTATTGAGTCGGCCTCAAATGTTGTCTCGTACGTTACAAGTGGGTTCGCTGCCGCTGCTGGCGACCAGAGTTCATGGTGGGGTCCTGTCGGTGTCGAGTACTATTACCATATCTCGCCGGTTGTGGCTGTAGGTGGTGTGGCAGTATTTGCAGGTTGTGATGCTGTGGACAATGAAACCAAAACGAAGGATTTGAATGAGACGTTCATCACAGTGATGCCTTCGGTAAAGTTCAACTGGTTGCGTAAAAAGGCGTTTGGCATGTATTCGGCTCTCTCTGCCGGTGTGATGTTTGCTTCAGTCTCTGTCGAGGGCGAAGCTAAGGCTCAAGATCCGAATGCCAAGGATGAGACACTCACCACATTCATGTTTCAGGCTACAGCCCTGGGTATCGAGTTTGGCGGCAATGTCCGCGGATTTGTTGAGGCTGGTGCGGGCGAGAAAGGCATACTCTGTGCCGGTTTGCGCTATAGGTTCTAATCCTTTGTGCATCTATACGCTAATTGAAACGTTATTAAGATACAAGGTTGCTACTGTGTAATAGCAGTGGCAACCTTGTTAGTGAGTTCGATAAACTCGGGGATGGAGAGCTGCTCAGGGCGGCGCGTCATCATCTCGTCGTCGAAGAAACCTGCAGGGGCTGGGTGGTTGGCGTCGAAAATCTGGCGTAGTGATACGCGTAGCATCTTACGACGCTGGTTGAAGGTGGCTTTGACCACGCGACGGAATAACTGCTCGTCGCACCCCAGGTCGGTCACCTCGTTACGCGTCATGCGGATCACGGCACTTTGTACCTTGGGCGGTGGATTGAACACGCCTGGCTCTACGGTGAACAGGTATTCTACGTTATACCATGCCTGAATGAGTACCGACAGAATGCCGTACTGCTTGTTGCCGGGTTGCGATGCCATACGGACAGCTACCTCGTGCTGAATCATACCTGTACAGCAGGGTATGAGGTCCTTGTTGTCGAGCATCTTGAAGAATATCTGTGAAGAAATGTCGTAAGGGTAGTTGCCGGTGAGCACAAACTGCTGCCCGTCGAACACCTCGTGCAGGTCCATGCGTAGAAAGTCGCCACCAATGATGTTGTCGTTGAGGCGTGGGAAATGTTCCTGTAGATAGGCAACACTCTCACGGTCAATCTCGACCACCTTGAAGGGACGAGGCTTTTCAACCAGATACTGCGTCATCACACCCATGCCAGGGCCGACTTCGAGAACAGGGATGTCGGGACAGGCATCAACGGTGTCGGCAATGCGCTTGGCGATATTCAAGTCGGTCAGGAAATGCTGACCGAGGTTTTTCTTGGGTCTTACTTGCTTCATGGCGACAAAGATACGAATAAACGAGTGAAAAACAAAATAAATCGTGATTTTTCTAAATCTGACACAAAAAAATCGCAGATTGATTAAATCTGCGACTACCTTTTACGTGTGTTTGATTACTTATTGTTGTCGATGTTAACAGCAACGGTTACTACCAGTGATACTGCTAATGCAAAGGCAGCCATGGTCATCAGTAAAAAACTTGTCTCTAATGTTACCATAATTAATTTCCTTTCTCTAATTCTTTATATGTTATCCTTAAAACCGCTGCAAAGGTACGGCTGTTTGCGCACACAGCCAAGTTTTTATGGGAAAAAGACCAAAAAAATGGGGTTTCGTTGACACGTATCAATTTTAATTTGTACTTTTGCAGTCATGGAATTAAAAAACATCATCAGTAGCATAGCTAAGGTGGTGCTGCCTTTTGTATTGGGTGGCGCTATCCTGTGGTGGATGTATCGGGGCGAGGATTTTTCATCGATTAGCCGTGTGCTGACAGAGGAGATGAATTGGACGTGGATGCTTCTTTCGTTTCCCTTTGGTATCCTGGCCCAGATGTTCCGAGGCTGGCGTTGGAAACAGACCTTGGATCCTATCGATGACTTGAGTCCCAGTACCACAGAAAAGGCTGCTGATGGGCAGAAGGTCAAGGCGCGCCATACCACTTGTATCTATGCGGTATTCATATCGTATGCTGCCAGTCTGGTGATTCCGCGCATCGGAGAGTTCTCGCGTTGTGCGATATTAAAGCGTTATGATGGCGTTTCGTTCTCGAAAGCCTTAGGCACTGTGGTCACCGAGCGCGCTGTCGATACACTGATTGTAATGCTCTATTCAGGTATCATCCTATTGCTTGAGATGAGCGTGTTTGGTACGTTCTTCCGTAAAACAGGTACTTCGATGGATCGTATCCTGAATGGTTTCTCACTGACAGGTTGGCTGGTAACGGCTATTTGTGGTGTGGCTGTGCTGATATTGCTACATCTGCTGCTGAAGAATTTCTCTATATATAATAAGGTGAAAATGACGTTAGGTGGTATCTGGGAGGGTGTACTCTCCTTGAAAAGGGTGAAGAACCTGCCACTCTATCTGTTTTTTTCTATCGGCATCTGGGTGATGTACTTCCTGCACTATTATCTCACGTTCTTCTGTTTCGACTTTACTGAGAACTTAGGACTGGGGTGTGCTCTGGTATCCTTTGTGGTGGCTAATTTCGCTGTAATCGTGCCTACCCCTAATGGGGCGGGACCTTGGCATTTCGCCATCAAGACCATGCTTATCCTTTATGGTGTAGCTGACGAACAGGCCTTGTGGTTCGTCCTGATTGTACATACCGTCCAGACCATGCTGGTCATCGTCTTGGGCATTTACGCTTGGGCTGCCTTGTTGTTTACAAAACGTTTAAACCCTAAAAAGATATAACTATGAGTGAAATTAAAAATCTCAACCCAACGTGCATCTGGAAGAATTTCTATGCACTGACTCAGGTTCCCCGTCCTTCTGGACATCTGGAGAAAGTACAGCAGTTCCTGCTTGATTTCGCTAAGCAGGCGGGGGTAGAGGCCTTTAAGGACCCTGCCGACAATATTGTGATGCGTAAACCCGCTACTCCTGGCATGGAGCATAAGAAAGGTGTCATCCTGCAGGCCCACATGGATATGGTGCCTCAGAAAACACCCGAGAGTACCCATAATTTTGAGACCGACCCCATCCAGCCATGGATTGATGGCGAGTGGGTGAAAGCTAAGGGTACTACCTTAGGTGCTGATAATGGTCTTGGTGTAGCTGCCATCATGGCCGTGATGGAGGATAAAACTCTGAAACATGGACCGATTGAAGCTCTGATTACGGCCGACGAGGAAACGGGTATGTTTGGTGCCAATGCTTTGCCCGCTGGTGAGTTGAACGGTGATATTCTGCTGAACCTCGACTCAGAATGTTGGGGTAAATTTGTGATTGGTAGTGCCGGTGGTATCGACGTAACTGCTACACTCGATTATAAAGAAGTGGAGACCGATGCTGATGATGCGGCTGTCAAGGTAACGGTGAAAGGACTGCGCGGTGGACACTCTGGACTGGAGATTCATGAGGGACGTGGCAATGCCAACAAACTGTTGGTTCGCCTGGTTCGCGAGGCCATCGAGGAGTGCGAGGCTCGTCTGGCTGGTTGGCAGGGTGGAAACATGCGTAATGCCATTCCTTTCAAGGCTGAGGCTGTACTCACCTTGCCTAAAGAGAACGTTGCAGCACTGAAGGAACTTGCCGCTGACTGGCAGGACGATTTCCAGGATGAATACAAAGGTATTGAGAGTGGCATCGAGGTACTCTGCGAGGAGGTGGAAACACCGAAGATGGAGGTACCCGTTGAGATTCAGGACAATCTGATTAATGCAATCTATGGCTGTCACGACGGTGTCATTCGTATGATTCCAAGCTATCCTACAGTCGTTGAAACATCGTCGAACCTTGCTATCATCAACATCGGCGAGGGTAAGGCTTCGCTGAAGATTCTGGCTCGTTCAAGTCGCGAGGATATGAAGGATTACATCGTGAAGACACTGGAGAGCTGCTTCAATATGGCTGGCATGAAGGTGGAGACTGCTGGCAGCTATGGCGGCTGGGATCCCAACCCGGAGAGTGAGATCCTGAATCTGCTCTGTAAGGAGTATAAGGCTCTGTTCGGTCAGGAGGGTATCATCCAGGTGGATCATGCCGGACTGGAGTGTTCAATCATCCTTGGAAAGTATCCACACCTGGATGTGGTTAGCTTCGGTCCTACAATGAAATCACCTCATACTACAACAGAGCGTGCACTCATTGCTACCGTTGAGCCTTTCTGGACACTCCTGAAGCGCACCCTCGAAGTGATTCCTGAGAAATAAAAAAATAATTAAAAAACACGGATTTTGCTTGGCAGGTCCGTGTTTTTTAATTAACTTTGCAACCGATAAATCAAATATATACAAATTATGGACGATTACCCGGCGAATAGTAACAACTGTTAGGCTGGAGGATGGCAGGCAAGACCGCTAATCCTCTTGCCGCTAAACTCTTTAAGGATTAGCAAGATGAAGACATTCTGGAATACCCAAGGCGGGCTGAGCCAGCTCCAGGAGTGGCAGCCCAATTGCTGGATACAGGTGACATGTCCCACCGAAGATGACCAGCGCGAACTAGAAGAGAAATTTAATATCCCCGACTACTTCATGTCGGATATCAGCGATACCGATGAGCGTGCCCGTTACGAATACGATGATGGCTGGATGCTTATCATCCTCCGTATTCCTTATGTGAAGGAGGTTCGCTCAAGGACACCATATACCACTGTGCCCCTTGGAATCATTCACAAACGCGATGTTACCATCACCGTGTGTTTCTACGAAACCAATGTGATGATTGATTTTGTGAGCTTCCAGCAGAAGCGTGGTGAGGGCTTCACTGACCATGTAGATATGATATTCCGTCTGTTCCTGTCGAGTGCCGTATGGTATCTGAAGCGACTTAAGCAAATCTCTATGCTGGTCGACAAGGCAAAGCGTAACCTCGACAAGGAGGTGAACAACGAAAGTCTGATTGGACTGAGCCGTCTCCAGGATTCGCTGACGTATTTCCAAACCTCCATCCGTGGTAACGAGACTTTGTTGTCGAAACTGAAGTTCAAGTTACAGATCGACGAACTCGATGCTGATTTGATAGAGGACGTAAACATTGAGATGACACAGGCGCGCGAAACCACGATGATCTACTCAAACATTCTTGAGTCGACCATGGATACCTATCAGAGTATCATCAATAACAATATGAATACAGTGATGCGTACGCTTACCACGGTTACTATCCTTATGATGATTCCTACGCTTGTCACCTCCATGTTTGGCATGAACCTTGTAAATGGCATGGAGTCGAAGCCTTGGGGATTTATCTTGGCAGTCATCATTTCAGTGGCCGTTTCGGCCGTTGCATGGGGCGTTTTCAGGCATAAACGACTGGTTTAAGCCCTAAAACAGCAAAAAAACGCCAAAAAATTAGGTTATTTAAATAATAATGCTTAATTTTGGCACCAAATGTGTGATGATGCTAAGCATCATTTATTCAGTAACTAAAAAGTATTAAATGATGGACTCTCAAGAGAATGCCCTCGAACTGGGTAAAAACGAAGAAGTAGTTAACGAGGAGGTTACCTCTCAAGTAGAAACAATCGAAAGCTCTGAATCTGTTGCCGAAGAGCCTGTGCGTCCCGTCTATGAGACAAAGGCTGATGTATTGCATCGTCTGCAGGACATTGCTCATGGTGAGGAAACACCACAAAAGGATGAAGTGGAATATCTGAAGACTTCGTTCTATAAGCTGCATGTAGCTGAGCGTGAAGCCAAGTTGAAGGAGTATCTCGATGCAGGTGGCGATCCTGAGCAGTATCAGTACACGCCTGATCCTGATGAAGAGTCGTTCAAGGCTGAGATGGGCATCATCAAGGAGCGTCGCGCAAAGGTGTTTAAGGAGCTGGAGGCAGAGAAGCAGGATAATCTCGCCAAGAAGTTGGCTATCATCGATCGCATCAAGGCTATGGTGACTACTCCCGATGAGGCTAACAAGAACTACAAGGAGTTCAAAACGCTACAGGATCAGTGGCGCGAAATAAAGAATGTACCTGCTGATAAGGCCAACGAACTGTGGCGCAATTATCAGCTTTACGTAGAACAGTTCTATGATATGCTTCGTTTGAACAGCGAAGCTCGTGAATATGATTTTAAGAAGAATCTTGGACTGAAGACCGCTCTCTGTGAGGCCGCCGAGAAACTGGCTGACGAGGAAGATGTAATCAGTGCATTCCATCAGTTGCAGAAGTTGCATCAGGAATATCGTGAGATTGGTCCTGTTGCCAAAGAGCAGCGTGAGGAGATCTGGAATCGTTTCAAGGCAGCTTCAAGTGTCATCAATAAGCGCCATCAGCAGCATTTTGAGAGTGTTCGTGCCAAGGAAGAAGACAATCTGGCCCGTAAGACTGTGCTCTGCGAGAAGGTTGAGGCCATTGCAGCAGAGGAAAACAAGGGTAGCGGTGACTGGGAAAAGCATACGAAGCAGATTATTGATATCCAGACAGAGTGGAAGACCATTGGTTTTGCTCCTCAGAAGATGAATGTCAAGATCTTTGAGCGTTTCCGTGCTGCTTGCGATGATTTCTTCGGTCGTAAGGCTGCTTATTTCAAAGGACTGAAGGATACTTTCAAGGAGAATGCCGATAAGAAACGTGCACTGATCGAGAAAGCAAAGTCGCTGCAGGATTCTACTGACTGGAAATCTACCAGCGATAAGTTTATTGCCCTGCAGAAAGAGTGGAAAACCATTGGTATGGTGCCCAAGAAGTTGGGTGACCAGCTGTGGGAGGAGTTTCTGGGAGTCTGCAATACTTTCTTCGAAGCACGTAATGCCGCAGGTGCTGGTCAGCGCGGCGAGGAGCGCGAGAACTTGGAGAAGAAGCAGGGCATCATAGAGCAGTTGAAGGCACTTGCTGCTGAGACTGGTGAGGACGTTGCTGAGAAAGTACAGAAACTTGTTGAGGAATACAACGCCGTTGGTCACGTACCTTATAAAGAAAAGGATAAGCTCTATAAGGAGTTCCATGCTGTGCTCGATAAGCTCTATAAGGATCTGAACATCAGTGTGGCTAAGCGAAAACTGAGCAGCTTTAAGCAGAATCTGAAGCAGGTGGCTGAACGTGGTGAGAATGCCCTCGATAATGAGCGCACACGTCTGTTCCGCCAGTATGAGAACCTGAAGTCGGAGATTCAAACCTATGAAAATAACCTTGGCTTCCTGAATGCCAGCTCAAAGAAGGGTAACAGTCTTATTGACGAGATGAACCGCAAGGTCCAGAAGTTGAAAGATGATATGAACCTGATTCGTGAGAAAATCAAGGCTATTGATGCGGAAAATAAACAATAGTGCGGATGATAACAGAACAAGATAAAAAGTTTATGAGAGAAGCCATCCGCCTCGCCAACGAAAGTGTTGAGCGAGGCGGTGGTCCCTTTGGTGCCGTCATCGTGCGGGATGGCGAGATTGTAGCCGGTAGTAGCAACAGTGTCACCATTGATAATGATCCTACGGCTCACGCAGAGGTGAATACCATCCGTGAGGCTTGTCGTAAACTTCGTACGTTCGACTTGTCGGGATGTACCATCTATACCTCGTGCGAGCCATGCCCCATGTGTTTGGGCGCAATCTACTGGGCTCGTATCGGTCGCATCTTCTATGGTAATACCCGTAAGGATGCCCGTGATATCCAGTTCGCCGACGACTTCATCTACGAAGAACTGGAGCGTCCGATGGATAAACGTACTGTTCCCATCACACCTCTCTTGCGTGATGAGGCCCTGCACACTTTCCGTCTATGGACTTCGAAAACGGATAAAATAGAGTATTAACAAAAAACGCTAAGCTTAATGCTTAGCGTTTTTTTAGTTGGGGTACCCGGACTCGAACCAGGAAAGGCAGGACCAGAATCTGCAGTGTTACCATTACACCATACCCCAAAATGTTTTTGCTTGAGAACTCTCTTGCTCTGTTTTGCGGGTGCAAAGGTACTACTTTTTCTTGAACTACCAAAATTTTTTGGGGAAAAATTATAAAAAACCGCAAATTTTTCACTTTTTCTTTGTTTTTTGCCCAATTTGCACTACCTTTGCGAACAAAATAACAGATATTTTATTAATGATACAACTTGTAGAAACAATTAAAGAATCAATTCAGGAAAAAAAAGGTTGCAACATTGTTGTAGCCAACCTGACAAAAATAGAGGGAACTATCTGCCAGTACTTCGTTATCTGCACTGGTAATTCGCCAACACAGGTAGAGGCCATCGCTGAATCGATAGGCGATATGGTACGTGAGAAATTGGGTGAGAAACCTGCTCATGTGGTAGGATTAGAGAATGCTCAGTGGGTTGCTATGGACTATACGGACGTATTGGTACATATATTCTTGCCTGATGTGCGTGACTATTATGATCTGGAGCATTTGTGGGAGGATGCCCCGCTGACTAGAATCCCTGATCTTGACTAACTATATATAATAAGGTATATGGATAATAATCAGAAACCCAATAAGGATCGTGGCCCAAAGATGAATATGCCCAAGTTCAATATGAGCTGGATATACCTCATTGCAATTGCGGCCTTGGCACTGCTTTACTTTACTAATGGTGGTGCTGAAAACAGTAGCGTAGCCAAAACGGCCACATACAGCGAATTCAAGATGATGGTAGAACGTGGCTACGCCAAGAAGATTGTGGTAAATAAACCACAAAGCATTTTGCGTATGTATGTGAAACCTGAGCACATTCGCGATGTGTTTAAACAGAGTACCAAGCAGACTGGGGTGGATCCCTATCTGGAAGTGGAATTCGGTAGTGTTGACCAAGTGGAGCAGTTTATTGCTAAGGCCAAGGAGGACAAGGTGTTTAGTGGCGACTTGGCTTTTGACAATAAACACGATAACGACTTCTTCTCGCTTATCTTCCCGAATCTGCTGTCCATCCTGTTTATCGTGGTTGTGTGGATACTCCTGATGCGCCGCATGGGCGGCGGAGGCGGCGGTGTTGGAGGCGGCATCTTTAACGTTGGCAAGAGCAAAGCCAAAATGTATGAAAAGGGTGGCGAGTTGGGCATTACGTTTAAAGATGTAGCCGGACAGGCTGGTGCTAAGCAGGAGATACAGGAGATTGTTGATTTCTTGAAGAATCCTCAGAAATATACCGACTTGGGCGGTAAGATACCCAAGGGAGCTCTGCTGGTAGGTCCTCCAGGAACCGGTAAGACCCTGTTGGCTAAGGCGGTTGCCGGTGAGGCTGGTGTTCCCTTCTTCTCGATGAGTGGTTCGGACTTCGTTGAGATGTTTGTGGGTGTGGGTGCATCACGTGTGCGTGACCTTTTCCAGCAGGCCAAGCAGAAGAGTCCATGTATCATTTTTATTGATGAGATTGACGCCGTAGGTCGTGCCCGTTCTAAAAACCCATCCATGGGTGGCAATGATGAGCGCGAGAATACATTGAATGCTCTGCTGACTGAGATGGATGGTTTTGGTACCAACAGCGGTGTGATTATATTGGCTGCTACCAACCGTGCTGACATGCTCGACTCGGCTTTGCTGCGTGCTGGTCGTTTTGACCGTCAGATTCATGTGGACCTGCCCGACCTGAACGAGCGTAAGGAAGTGTTCAAGGTGCATCTGAAACCCGTGAAGATTGATGAGAGTGTGGATATCGACTTCCTGGCTCGTCAGACTCCTGGCTTCTCGGGTGCTGATATCGCTAACGTATGTAATGAGGCGGCTCTGATTGCTGCCCGTCACAATAGTCAGGCTGTAACGAAGCAGGACTTCTTGGATGCCGTTGACCGTATTATTGGTGGACTGGAGAAGAAAACTAAAGTAATGACACAGGCCGAGAAACGATCGATTGCTATCCATGAGGCAGGTCATGCCACAATCTCTTGGTTTACCGAATTTGCCAACCCATTGGTAAAGGTATCTATCGTACCACGTGGACAGGCCTTAGGTGCTGCTTGGTATCTGCCTGAGGAACGTGTGTTGCAGACTAAGGAGGCAATGCTTGATGAGATGTGCTCGCTGTTAGGTGGTCGTGCAGCCGAAGAACTGTTTGTGGGACATATCTCTACAGGTGCCATGAACGATCTGGAGCGTACCACCAAACAGGCTTACGGCATGATTGCTTATGCCGGTATGAGTGACAAGTTGCCCAATGTTTGCTACTATAATAATGCTGAGTACCAGTTTCAGAAACCTTATTCGGAGACAACCGCTAAGATTATGGACGATGAGGTGCTGCGTATGATTAATGAGCAGTACACGCGTGCTAAGCAGATATTGACTGAGCATAAGGAGGGGCACGCCCAGTTAGCACAGTTGCTGATTGACCGTGAGGTGATTTTTGCTGAAGATGTTGAGAAGATATTTGGCAAGCGCCCATGGACAAGTCGTGCTGAGGAACTACTTGAGGCTCAGATGAAGGCTGATGCTGAGCGTATGGCCGAAGAGCGAGCTAAGGAGCTGGAGGCGGAAGCTAAGGCTGCTGAGCAGAAAGCATTAGAGAACAAAACCGAAGAAAAGGAGGATAAGGATGCGTAATTTTATTGTAAGAACCATCACTGGAGTGCTGTTCGTTGCGGTGCTGGTGTGCAGTTTCCTGCGGCCTCAGGCTATGGTACTACTATTCGCGCTGATTACAGGTCTGACAATTTGGGAGTTTACTGGACTGGTGAATGATCGCGAGAAGGTTATGGTGAACCGCTTGATCTCAACTGTAGCAGGCGTGTATTTCTTTTTTGCTATGGCGGGTTTTACCAGCGAACTCACGCCGTCGGCAGTATTTATTCCGTATCTCGTATCAATCATCTATCTGATGGTGGCTGAGTTGTATCTAAAGAACGAGGATCCTATTCACAACTGGGCCTATACGATGATGGCACAGCTCTATATTGCTTTGCCATTCTCCTTGCTCAATACATTGGCATTCCATTCTACCCTGCAGGGTTTTGTGGCTTATGATGCTATACTGCCGTTATCGGTGTTCGTGTTTCTGTGGTTGAATGATACAGGAGCGTATCTGTGTGGTTCGCTACTAGGCAAACATAAACTCTTCCCCCGCATTTCGCCGGGAAAGAGTTGGGAAGGCAGTATCGGCGGTGGTATCTTGGTGATGGCCGTTGCCGTACTGGTAGGTTATCTCACTGATAAGTATCAGTTGAATCAGTTGGGATTGACAGCCATCGAGTGGGCTGGTCTTGGACTGACGGTTGTGGTGTTCGGTACCTGGGGCGATCTGGTAGAGAGCCTCTTCAAACGCACCTTAGGCATCAAGGATAGTGGTAATATCCTGCCAGGACATGGTGGTATGTTGGATCGTTTCGATTCCTCGTTACTGGCAATCCCAGCAGCAGTTGTTTACCTCTATACCATCATGCTATTTTAACTGATAAAGTACACTGAGTGTAGGTTTATATGTATTTTCGAGGGTAAGGGTGATGAAACCGCCTTTATCCTCGAATTTTGCTATGCGGTGATCCTTTCCGTCTTTTAGCATGTTAGGCCAGGCGCCAATCTGTTTCTCGAATTCGTCATGCAACTGTTGCCACATCTTGCGGGTACTGTCATTGGTTGAGATGTAGTAGTTCTCCTGAAGTGCTTTCAGTGTGTCGTTCTTCTGAGCTAACATCAGGCGATAGTTAAGGTTGGGATTATACATCGACACTCTGGTGAAGTCGGAGTCGGAATGGGCTGAGTCAATTGCAAAACCACGGGCAGTCAGAGAATCGCAGAATGTTTTGAATGGCATACCCATCGACAGGCCACGATAGTTGAGAGATTGCTTCTCTCCGTTTCCACAAGCACAAAGTGCTACGATTGCCATTGCGGCAACAAGTAATTTTTTCATAATCTTGAGTTTTTTGTCATTATCGGTGGCAAAGATAGGTATTTTTTTGGAGTTTCCAAAAAAAACTATTATTTTTGCATCATGTTTTTATCAACATTACTACTATCGGCGCTTATTTCATGCACGACTGAACCTGTAGACACCTTGCGACAGGAACAGTTGGAGGAGGTGGTGGTGAAATCTAATTCTGCACGTCAACGCCTGAACCAGATACAAACGGGCACAGAACAAGTGCAACTAAAAGATCTGACCGCCTCACCACAGATTTTTGGTGAACAGGATATTATACGATCCATGCAGTTGCTGACAGGCGTGAAGAGTGAAAGCGATGCTTCGAGTAGTTTTCAGGTGCGTGGTGGTACTTCTGCTCAGAACCAGATATTGGTTGATATGGCTCCTGTCTATAATGTGGGACATCTGGCTGGTCTGTTTTCTGCCTTTAATAGTGATGCTTTGGTATCAGCTACGCTTTATAAGGGACTGTTACCAGCGTCCTATGGAGGTGCCTCGTCGGCTGTGCTTGATATTATCGGGAAGACAGGAAACAAAAATGAATTGCATGGCGGTGCCAGCATAGGTCTGTTATCGGCAAAGGGGACGCTGGAAGGTCCTATCGTGAAGAATAAGGCCTCGTTTTTAGTGACGGCACGACGTTCGTATTTGGATATGTTTCTGAAACTATCTCCTGATTTCAAAGATAATACCTTGTATTTCTATGATATTAATGCCAAGGCTGATTGGACGATTAACGACAAAAACCAACTGTTTCTGAGTTTCTTTACAGGTAATGACCGTACTGCTCTGGAGGATATGGTAGATATCCGTTGGAGGAACTTGTCGACCAGTTTAAAATGGTTACATCATTTTGCTGGGAATTCCTATGCACAGTCTACTGTTTATTATAGTGGATATCAAACAGATAATGGTATAGATTTTATAGGTGTAAACATCTGGTTCTCCGGTCATATCCGTCAGGCAGGTTTTCGACAGGATTTTCATGTGGATTTTGATAAATATGCACTGGATTTGGGATTTCAGACAGCTTTGTTGAATGTAAAATCGGCCGAATGGAAGCAAGTGTCGTTGCATGAGAAAGAGCAGCGTCGGGCCTGGGATAATGCTGTCTGGCTAAATATAGCTGCCCCCATCACAAAAAAACTCGATGTCTCGGCTGGCCTCAGACTCAGTATGTTCTCGTCACTTGGCGGTTCACTGTATTACGACATAGAAAAAGATGGTACCATAGGCTGGTATTATAACTATGGTAAGAACCAGATAGTTAAGACTCACACAACATTTGAGCCACGCCTATCCCTGAACTATCACCTTTCACCCATAACCTCTGTGAAACTGGGATATACCCGTACCTCGCAGAATGTGCATGCCCTGCGCAATCAGAGTACATCGACGCCGTTCGATCGCTATGCCATGAGCAGTAATATTGTAGAACCAGAGGTGGCAGATCAGTTGAGTGGTGGCTTCTTTATGATGACTCCCAATCAGGATTTTGACTTTTCGATAGAAGGTTACTATCGTCAGATTAATCATGTATTGGATTATCGTGATGGAAAATCATTTGCCAGTGAGATAGAAATTGAGCGCCTGATGCTGGCTGGCAAGGGCAAAGGTTATGGTCTGGAATTCAGTGCCCGTAAGAATAACGGCAAATTGACGGGATGGATTGGCTACACACTATCATGGTCGAAAACTAAAATTGATGGTATCAATCAGGGACGTTGGTACGATGCAAATAACGATCGTCGTCATGATATCAATGTGGTGGCTATGTACCGACTTAACAAACGCTGGTTGTTCAGCGCTTCGTGGGTATTCAACAGCGGACAGGCTTTTACGGCTCCCAGTGGTAAGTATATGATTGAGGATAACTGGGTTTACTACTATACCGAGCGCAATGGCTATCGGGCACCTGCCTCACACCATCTTGACGTGAGTGCAGTGTGGAGCAAGCACTATCGTAATCGTACCCACCAGCTGGTGTTTGGTATTTACAATCTGTATAACCGCTATAACCCCTTCTTGATTAATTTCGAGGATGGCGAGTATGGTGCAGGCACCAAAGCTAAGCAGTATTCGTTGTTCGGTATCATGCCGTCTGTTTCGTTTAATATCAAATTCTAAGATATGCGTCGTTTACTATTTATCATCATATGCTGCGGTGTTTTCTTATCCTGTGAGAAGGAGATAGTGATTGATTATCACGAAGCAGAATCGCGCCTTGTGATAGAAGGACATCTTAGCGCCTCAGGTACCGAAATTCGTGTAAGCAAGACTAATGCCATGAGCAATAACGCTATCAGTAGCGAGGTGAATAACGCTGTGGTGAAGTTGACGGGTAGTGATGGTACGATGGCCATTATCCCATTTTCGCGTGATGGTTACTATAGATCAAAACTGAAGGGAATCGTTGGTACTCAGTACCAATTGGATGTGGAAGTGGATGGACAACACTATATTTCGACCTCGACCATGCAGCGTACTCCCAAGATGAATGCGTTCAGACTGGTTTGGAAGAAGATGTTGACAGAACGCTATCTGTTTGGTGACCTGCGGTTGCAAGATTTACCCAATGAGAGTAACTGGTACTTTATGCATATCTATCGTAACGGGATAGGCTATCGTTGGGCTGTGATGAAGGATGAGAAAAATCCGAATAAGGAACTTCAACAGTTGTTTACCTTTTTCCGGGATGGTGATCACGATAGTGATGTGTTACAGGATGGAGATAAACTGCGAGTGGTAATTCGCGCCATAGACCAGCGTGCCTATGACTACTTGTATTCCATGCAACAGATGACAAACACCAATACCAATCCCGTTGATAACTTCACAGGAGGCTGTTTGGGCTATTTTTCTGCCTATGGTGAAATAGAATACTATCAGGACTTCTACTACTCGGATGTGGTTGAAGACGATGAATAGCCAGTACTTTCATTGCTTTGTTTTCGGATGATGAAAGTAACGGTGATGTGATGTTGTTCTTCCTCGTAACGAATCTGCATTGTTGTTTCATTGAATGTTATCACCTGGGCAAGAATGGTGCGATGCGTGCCACCTTCGTCGGTGTATTGTAGTTTCAGATTATGATTGTCGCATTGATAGTCGCCTTCGTAGATGATATCGCCATCGGTGTCGTAGGATGAAAAAGTGCCTTTACGCACCATGCCGTTATATGTGCCGTCACCACGGAATACGAACAGATCGTACAAGAAGTTTTCTGGCTTAAGATCGGTATCACCTTCAATTACAACGTCGCCTTGGTTCCAACCTCGTTGCCAAGTACCGACAATCGTTTCACCCAAGCGGCGACCATCGTCGTCACCAGCACCGCATGCGGTTAATGAAAATATCAGGGCAGCCCAAATGGCTACCCTGAATATTGTCTTACTTAACATTACCTACTTTTACTAAGTACTCAGCAATCTGAACGGCGTTCAGGGCAGCGCCCTTGCGAATCTGGTCACCACTGAGCCAGAAGGTCAGACCGTTTTCGTCGCTGATATCCTTACGTACACGACCTACGTAAACATCGTCCTTGCCTGCAGTCTCCAAAGGCATGGGGTAGGTGAGTGTGGCGGGATCGTCCTTCAGTGTACAGCCAGGAGCAGCGGCGATAGCCTTCTGAGCCTCCTCTACGCTGATGGGACGCTCGGTTTCAATCCAAACACTCTCTGAGTGAGAGCGCAGTGAGCTAACACGTACGCACATGGCCGAGCACTTGGCATCGGTATGCATAATCTTACGTGTCTCGTTAAACATCTTCATCTCCTCCTTGGTGTAGCCGTTGGGCTGGAATACGTCAATCTGAGGGATAACGTTATAAGCCAACTGGTGGGCAAACTTCTTTACGGTTTTTACCTCACCATCCTCTACCATCTCCTTATACTGCTGTTGCAGTTCTGCCATGGCTGCGGCACCGGCACCTGAAGCACTCTGATATGAAGCAACATGGATGCGTTTTATATGAGAGAGCTTTTCCAGAGGCTGGAGAACAACTACCATCATGATGGTAGTGCAGTTTGGGTTAGCAATGATACCACGAGGACGGTTCAGGGCATCCTCGGCGTTGCACTCGGGCACTACCAAGGGTACATCGTCGTCCATACGGAATGCACTCGAGTTGTCAATCATTACTGCACCATACTTTGTGATAGTCTCGGCAAACTCCTTCGATGTGCCTGCACCTGCTGAAGTGAAGGCGATGTCGACATCCTTAAAGTCGTCGTTGTGTTGAAGCAGTTTGACCTCAATCTCCTTACCTTTAAAATTGTACTTCGTTCCAGCACTGCGCTCTGAGCCAAACAGTACCAGTTCGTCCATTGGGAAATTTCTCTCAGCGAGGATGCGCAGAAACTCTTGTCCTACGGCTCCACTCGCACCTACAATTGCTACTTTCATCTTGCTTAATCCTTTAAATGGTTACAATTTGGCCGCAAAATTATGTTTTTTTTTTCATTTTACCAAAAAAATGCCTACCTTTGTAGCCAAAATGACATTATTATTATCATATTTGCCGATTACAGACCCGACTTTAGTCTTTTTTGTGGTGCTGATGATTATCCTGTTTGCTCCTATCGTGATGAGTAAACTGCGTATTCCGCATATCATCGGTATGGTATTGGCGGGCATCGCCATCGGACAATATGGGTTTAATGTCCTGGAACGTGACAACTCTTTTGAACTCTTTGGCAGGGTAGGACTTTACTACATCATGTTCCTGGCCGGACTGGAGATGGATATGGAAGGCGTGAAGAAACACTCGCGCCGGTTCCTGCTTTTCGGCCTTCTCACCTGTCTGGTGCCGCTGATACTCACCTATGTCATGTCGGTTGCCATTCTCGGCTATTCATCGGCAGCTTCATTCCTGCTGGGCTGTATCATGGCATCGAACACGCTGATAGCCTATCCGATAGTAGGCCGTTATGGTCTACATAAGCACCAGAGCGTGGCACTTAGCGTAGGCTCTTCGATGATTGCCTTGTTCCTGGCACTGGTGATGTTGGCTGCCATCTCGGGCTCATTCTCCAAGGATAGCAACTGGCTGTTCTGGGTGCTTTTTGTGATTAAGTTTGCTGCCTTCTGTGTGGGCAGTGTGATACTGATACCCAAGTTGACACGTTATTTCCTCCGTCGATACAGCGATGCCGTGATGCAGTACACCTTTGTCATGGCTGTGATGTTCTTGAGTGCAGCCTTATCTTCCTTGATAGGCATCGAGGGCGTTTTTGGCGCGTTCTATTCGGGACTTATATTGAATAGGTATATACCGCGTGTGTCGCCACTCATGAACCGTATTGAGTTTATTGGTAACGCTCTATTCATCCCTTATTTCCTGATAGGTGTTGGCATGTTGATTAATTTAGGCACACTCTTCTCCAGCGTACAGATGGTATGGATAGTGTTGCTTATCGTGTTCTTTGGTACCTTTGGAAAGGCTGTAGCTGCTTATGTTTCCAGTCTGCTGTTCCGTCTGTCGAAAGCTGATGGTCATATGATGTTCGGATTGACCTCTGCGCATGCGGCAGGTGCCATCGCTATGGTGATGGTGGGTATTAGACTGGAGGTGGCTCCTGGTGAATACTTAGTGAGTGACGATATGCTGAATGGTATTATCATGATGATTCTGTTTACATGTATTATCAGTACCATGATGACTGAGCATGCTGCGAAAAAGATTATCATTCAGGAAAAAGCTCATCTGCAGGGCGATATGCCTAAGGATGATGATGAGAAGATTCTGCTTTGTGTGAAGTATCCAGAGATTGCGCCACATCTGTTGTATCTATCGATGTTCATGCGCAATCAGCGTTTGAACCGCGATCTGGTTGCACTCAATGTGGTTTATGATGATGAGAAAAGTAATGTTGCTCGTGAGCAGGGACTCAGACTTCTGGAGAAACTACAGCAAACAGCTAGTGCCAGCGAGGTGAGAGTGCAGACGCAGGTGCGTTTGGCTACCAACATCGCTAATGGTATCAAGCATGCTTTTCGCGAGTTTGCCTGCTCAGAGATTGTCATGGGTATGCACATACATACTGACATCAGTCCACGTTTCTGGGGTAATTTCATCCAGAGTCTGTATAATGGCTTGAACCGTCAGATTATCCTGACACGTTTCGTACAGCCAATGACCACGTTGCGCCGTATTCGTGTGGCAGTGCCGTCGCGTGCCGAGTTCGAACCTGGATTCCTGCGTTGGTTGGAACGATTGAGTCGTCTGGCTGGTCAGTTGGATTGTCGCATCCAGTTTCATGGTCGCCATGAGTCGCTGTCACTCATCCGTGAGTATATCAATAACCGTCACCCCAACGTGCGTACCGAATATACTTATATGGCCCATTGGAATGAGCTGCCTCAGTTGGCTGCCGACATCGCTGACGACCACCTGTTTGTGGTTGTTACAGCCCGAAAGGGTACCATATCGTATAAGACGGCATTGGAGCGACTGCCTGACGAGTTACAGAAATATTTCTCAGGAAAGAATCTCATGATTATCTTCCCTGACCAGTATGGTAATACGAAGGAAGAGCGTATGAGCTTCACTGAGGCTCAGCACCATGAGGAGAAGAGTATCTATGATACCATCTTGCGTTGGATTGAAAAGAAACGCTTTGCTAATAAATAAGAAGAAATCATCAAGAAAATGATAGAAATAAGTAATATAACCAAGAGTTTTGGCTCATTACAGGTACTGAAAGGTATCGACCTCCATATAGATAAGGGTGAGGTAGTGAGTATCGTGGGGCCCAGTGGCGCTGGTAAGACCACCTTATTGCAGATTATAGGCACCCTTGATCGGCCTGATACCGGCCGTGTGATTGTTGACGGCATTGAAACCACTCAACTCTCATCTAAACAGCTGTCTGATTTTCGTAACCGCCATCTGGGCTTTGTATTTCAGTTCCACCAGCTGTTGCCTGAGTTTACCGCTATAGAGAATATCATGATTCCTGCTTATATTGCAGGCACTTCACAGAGCAAAGCGCGTCAGCGTGCCAAGGAGTTGCTCGAGTTTATGGGGTTGGCCGATCGTGCCACTCATAAGCCTAATGAACTTTCTGGAGGTGAGAAACAGCGTGTGGCTGTAGCACGTGCCTTAGTCAATAATCCCGCTGTGATTCTGGCTGATGAACCTTCTGGCTCTCTCGACACTAAGAACAAGGCGGAACTCCACCAGTTGTTCTTCGACCTTCGTAATCAGTTCGGACAGACCTTCGTCATTGTGACTCACGATGAGCAACTGGCTTCTATTACCGATCGTACCATTCATTTAAAAGACGGACAAATATGCTTACCCTCGGAGACTACAACACTTTGAAAATAGTGAAGTCGGTTGACTTCGGACTTTATCTTGATGGCGGCGAAGAAGGCGAAATTCTTCTGCCTCAGCGTTATGTCACAAAAGATATGAAGATTGGTGACGAGATTACTGTATTTATTTATCTCGATCAGGAAGAACGTCCTGTGGCTACTACGGAGAAGCCCTATGCCAAGGTTGGCGAATTCGTGAGTCTTGAGGTGGCGTGGGTCAACCAGTTCGGCGCTTTTTTGAACTGGGGGCTGATGAAGGACATTTTCTGTCCCTTCCGTGAACAGAAAAAACGTATGGAGCAAGGTCAGCGACATATTGTCTATATTAAACTTGACGAGGACAGCTATCGACTGATGGCTACTGCTAAGGTTGAAAAATATCTCACTACACCTGTTGTTACCGATTTGCCTTCGCTGCAGCATGGTGCTGAGGTGGATATCCTTGTTTGGCAGAAGACCGACCTGGGGTTCAAGGTTATTGTGAATAATAAGTTCCAAGGCTTGGTTTTTGAGAATCAGATTTTCCAACCATTGCATAGCGGCATGAAACTTAAAGCATACGTTGACCATGTGCGCCAGGATGGTAAGATCGATATTGTACTCCAGCAAACAGGTCGTCAACAGACGCTTGATTTCGCTGAGACATTACTTCGTTACCTCTACGAGAACGATGGATTCTGTAATTTGGGCGATAAATCACCTGCAGAACTAATCTATGATCGCTTCCAGGTGTCGAAGAAGGCCTATAAGAAAGCTATCGGCGATCTGTATAAGAGGAGGTTGATAATCATTAAAGATGATGGCATTTACCTGAACAAATGAATTTGAGAAAGGTTGACGCATTTGACAGATTACCAATATACCTTCTGAAGATTGTATTTTTGGTGTGTTTGATGGTGGTAGATTCTACTGCCAGTATGGCGTTGCATACTGCTGATTTTACTTTTTCGCATTTAGGAAAGGCAGAAGGTCTTGATAATCAGCGTATCTTCTCTGTTTGTCAGTCAACGTCAGGAGCTATCTGGTGGTCATCGCTTAAAGGTGTCGGCAGATTCAATGGTTCTAAGGTCAGGATCTACAGACTTGATGATCGTGTTCCCTTCAATCACTTGGGAGGTAGGGTTATACATGTTAAGTCTGACTCGACAGGCGTTTACGCATTTGATAATCGAGGCTCTTTATTCAGGTTCAATGCCGATTATGATAGGTTTGAGCAGATAGCTCAGGTTTCAAAGCATTTAGGTTACGAGGTGGCTCTCAACGACATCTATGTATCTGGAACCTCTATTTATCTGGCTTTGCACGATGGTGTCTATATTTGGACTAACAATTCCTTGAGGCAGATAGTGAAAGGCGCCTATGTTAACCAGATTGTCAGGGTAAAGAGTGGATTCCTGTTTTGTGCTCGCGAAGGCGTCTACAATGGAAAAGGCCAACGGCTACTCTCCTATAATACCGAGAGCGCTTATTATGATGAACTCTCAGGTAAACTCTGGTTGGGTGGCTATGAGAATGGTCTGCATATTGTGACATTCGGACATCATGGCAGTATAGCAACCGACCAGTTCTTTGGTCTGAAAGGAAGTACACCGCATGGTAATCCTATTCGCAGTATCTGTCCGTACGATGATGATACGATGCTTGTTGGTTCTGATGGCGAAGGTGTGTGGCAGGTGCCGCGCGATGGTCGTGGTACTTGTTCCCTGCTGTTTGACGCCAATGAGACAGAACACGGTGTGCTCCATGGCAATGGTGTTTACAGCATGGTTGTCGACTCATGGAAAAACATTGTGATAGGTACCTATTCTGGCGGAATCGATATTGCACGCCCCATCGGCAGTACGACAGCTATTTTCCGTCATACGGTAAACAATCTTCAGTCATTGGCGAACGATCATGTAAATGCCGTGATGCCGCTATCAGGAAATATGGTTATGCTGGGTACTGATAATGGTATCAGTATATATAATGCTATGACTGGGCAGTGGCAGCATAGTTATCAGGGAACGGTTGTCACCAGTGCCTTCAAGTGTCCCGATGGATCGGTTTTTGTGTCAACCTATGGTAAGGGCATTTATGAGATAGATGAACAGAGCCGGTTGCGCCATATCTACACGGTTGATAATAGTGAGCTCGAGGATAACCATGTGTATGCCGTATATTATGATAAAAGTGGTGGCGTATGGATGGGTAGCCTGAATGGTGATCTTTTCCGGAAATCGAGTGATGGTCATATCCAATATTATCCGATTCATGACGTGCAAGCCATTACGCAGTTGGCGTCAGGTCAGATAGCTGTGGGTACAGCCTTTGGTCTTAAACTCGTAACGCCGGGTAGCGATGAGGTCAAAGAACTGGATTATGCACCCGCTGGCGTAACTGATGTGAATCCCTTTGTGGCGCATCTTCTGGCTTCGGGTTCAGAGCTATGGATTGCTACTGATGGTGGTGGCGTCTATGTGTACCATATGACCAAACGCCAAAGTAGACAGTTGACTGTTGATAATGGGTTGCCTTCAAACTATGTCAGGAGTCTGGTTAAGGGCAAGGATGGACGTATATGGATAGCTACCGACGAAGGTCTTGCTTATGCCAAGGCTGATGATCCTCTTCACGTTGTCAATGTCAATT
Organism: Prevotella sp. P6B1; assembly: GCF_000702825.1. GTDB lineage: Bacteria > Bacteroidota > Bacteroidia > Bacteroidales > Bacteroidaceae > Prevotella. The sequence goes on along the minus strand of NZ_JNKF01000016.1, from coordinate 93,558 downwards.
ATTGCTATGGCTTGAACCGTGAGTATTCTCGAGGGGCTGCACAGAATCTGCCGGATGGTGATATTATATTTGGTACTACGACAGGTGCTGTGATTGTGCATCCTGAGAGTGTACAACCTCTCAATTACACAGCAAACCTTATCATTCTTGGTGTTAATTACAGGGATGAGGGAAATGATTTGAGTCACATTGATCTGGCTGTGGTGCATGGGAAAGACCGATTAGAGTTATCGTATAATGAACGTACTTTCGATCTCCTGTTCGAGAGTGTGAATATGCGCTACCATTACGATATTAGCTATCGCTACAGAATCGACAATGGCGAGTGGAGCCAGCCCACTGATCAGCAGTACATTCGTTTTGTGAGCATGGAGCCAGGTAAGCATAGGCTTACCATACAATGTATCAGTAGTACTTGTGGTGCCGTTATTGATTCCCAGGACCTCACTATTGTTATAGGACAGCCATGGTGGAACAGCTGGTGGATGTGGTGTGTCTACATCGCTTTGCTGTTGTTGGTTTTCTATGGCGCGTGGAGTGTGTACCACCTGCAGGAGAAATATATGCGCCTGTCGATTGATTATCTGCAGCTGATGCATCAGATGCCTACTTCGGCTACTACTACTTCTTCTGTGCCGGAACAATCTGCAGAGCAACCTGAGACGGCGGCAGAAGGGAGTGATAGCGGTAGAGAGTTTGTTGATAAGGCTACCCGTTTGATTGTGGAAAATCTGAGCGATTCGACATTCTCTATCGATTGCCTTTGCCGTGAGATGGCCATGAGCCGTACATTATTTTATGTGAAACTGAAGTCGTATACAGGTAAATCACCGCAGGACTTCATCCGTATTATCCGCTTGGAACGTGCTGCTGCATTGCTGCGCAGTGGGCGTAGTGTTACTGAGGTGTCAGGACTGGCTGGCTTTGAAAATCCAAAGTATTTCAGTACCGTATTCAAGAAATATTTTGGGGTTTCGCCTTCGAAATATCAGTAAATAAGCGCCTACCTTACATTATCAGAAAAGGTTTGAATACTGACAATTGCGAGTATTCAAACCTTTTCTGTATGTTGTCAAACCACACATATTTATATAAGTAGTACCTTTGCTGCCGATTAAAACCATAATACAATCAATAGAATGAAGAGAAAAGGTATGAACGCATGGCGTGGCCTGTTTGTTGCAGGTATGATGATTCCTGTTGCCGTTGGAGCTCAACCTACGGCCAAGGAATGGAATGAGGGCGTTGTTGGATGGAATCTTGGCAACCAATTGGAATGTTCTGCTTCTGGACAAGATGCCGAGTCGATGTTTATTGGTATGGCCGATAACAGCATCAAAGCCGAAACGTCATGGGGCAATCCCGTTGTCACCAAGAAAACCATCAAAGCTGTAAAGGAAGCCGGATTTGATGCAGTACGTATCCCCATCCGTTGGCAGTGTCACATTACGAATGCTGCTGCCATGAGTATCGACAAGGCTTGGTTGACACGTGTCAAGGAAGTGGTAGACTGGTGCCTGGCTAACGATTTGAAGGTTATTATCAATACTCATCATGAGAAGTGGTTAGAGGGACGTCCTACCAACCAATATAAAGAAGAGAATAATCAGAAACTGGCATTACTGTGGTTGAACATTGCCAGCGAGTTTGCTAAGTACGATTATCGTGTGGCATTTGCTGGTACCAACGAGGTACATATTAAGGATAATTGGGGGAAGCCCGAAGCCGAGAACCTGGCTGTGCAGAATTCCTACAACCAGACGTTCATCGATGTGGTGCGTGCTACCGGTGGTAATAACGCCAAGCGTCATCTCATTGTGCAGACTTACGTGTGCAATCCCGATTTTGGTATTAATAATGGCGACTTTATCATTCCAACCGATGCCGAAGGCAATGGTCTAGACTATATGAGTGTAGAGTTCCATTACTATACGCCATGGGATTATGCAGGCGAGTGCAAGTATAACTTCTGGGGTACATCCTATAAAGAAAAAGGTGAGATTTCGCCAAATGATGAAAAGACCATGAGCGACTTTTTTGACCGTGTGGTTGAGACATGGGGTAACAAGGGACTTGGCATCGTTGTAGGCGAGTGGGGTGTTACCGATCGTCAGAAGAGTGGACAGACAGACTTGATTCACGAGAATATGATCTATTACTGCCGATTCTTTGTGAGTGAAGCTCGTAAACGTGGTTTCTCAACTTTCGTTTGGGATAATAATAGCTTTGGTAGCGGTGCAGAGCATTTCGGTATTTTCGACCGTCATAAGGGTATGAAGGTTAAGGCCGATTGGACACTGAAAGGTATCATGGAAGGTAAGAAATAATATCATATTAACTCAAAACAAAAATCAAAATGAACAAAAGAAGAATGTTTCTTTGTCTGCTTGGTGCTAGCATGATGATGTCGCCTGTTTCGGCTCTGGCTGATACGGCTAATCGTGCAGAACTGGCAGCTGCTCCCAACGACCAGGTAATTACTGGTACTGTTGTGGATGCCGAGGGCCCAATGATTGGAGCAACCGTCAAAGTGGCTGGAACAAACAATGCGACAGTGACCGACATCGATGGTCATTTCTCTCTGAAGTGTAAGCGCGGCGACCTCTTGGAGGTTAGTTACGTGGGTTACACTACTCTGAAGGTAAAAGCCCAGCCGGGCATGAGAATTGTGATGGAAGAGGACAAGACTGTGCTTAACGAGGTTGTTGTGACAGCTCTTGGCATCAAGCGCGAGCGCAAAGCACTGGGTTATGGTGTTGCCGAGGTTAAGGGCGAAGAGCTGACCAAGGCTAAGGAAACCAATGTCATCAACTCGCTCTCTGGTAAGGTTGCTGGTCTTGTCGTTCAGAATACAGCTGGTGGCGCTTCGGGTTCTACACGCGTTCTGTTGCGTGGTAACACCGAGATCAGTGGTAACAACCAGCCTCTTTACGTGATTGATGGTGTACCCTTGGACAATACCAACTTCGGCAGCGCAGGCACTGAGGGTGGATACGATCTGGGTGATGGTATCTCGGCTATCAATCCTGATGATATTGAAAACATGACCGTGCTCAAAGGTCCTGCCGCCTCAGCTCTCTATGGTAGCCGTGCCTCACATGGTGTTATTCTGATTACCACTAAGAAGGCTGAGAAGGATAAGATAAGCGTTGAGTACAACGGTTCACTCACTATCGATAAGCAGTTGGCTAAGTGGGATAATATCCAGCAGGTTTATGGTATGGGGTACGGTGGCGCTTACAGTCGCACTGCCACAACAGGTACTAACTCAAGCTGGGGTGCCAAGGCCGATGACTTTCTGGTAGAATATTTCGATCACGAGAAGCGTCCGTTCCTCATGTATCCTAATAATACCAGTGATTTCTTCCGCACAGGTCTCACCACTCAGAATACTGCCATTCTGTCGGTTAACTCTGGTAAGACTGGCGTTCGTTTCTCTGTTACTGATATGCGTAACAAGGATATCCTGCCCAATACGCACATGAACCGTGACAACTTCAACCTCCGTGTCAATACATCGGCAGGTCCTGTTGATTTGGACTTCACTGCTAACTATACCCGTGAGAATGTGAAGAACCGTCCTGCTCTGGGCGACTCGCAGAGCAATGTTGGTAAGAACCTCATGACACTGGCAAGTACATATAATCAGGCTTGGCTGAAGAACTATCAGACATCTGAAGGCGAATATGCTAACTGGAATGGTAACGACCAGTACAACAAGAACCCTTACTGGGATCTTTACAAGAATGAGAATACCACCGCTAAGGACGTGTTCCGTCTGACAGGTAAGGCTATCTGGAACATTTCCGATCACCTGAAGTTGCAGGGTACAATCGGTACCGATATGAACTTTATGGCGTTCGAGGACTTTATTTCTATGACAACACCTGGTAAGATGGCAGGACAGCTCCAGAACCAGAAGTACACCAACCGTACACTGAATGCTGAGTTGTTGGCACTCTATAATAACTCATTCGGCAACTTTGATATCAATGCTACCTTGGGTGGTAACATCTTCAAGGTTGACAACAAGACCGACATCTTTACTGGTATGGACCAGCAGATGAAGGATATTGTTGCCATTATGAACTACGCTGAGCAGAGTATTCAGCAGAATACATATAAGAAGCAGATCAACTCTTTATTCGGTTCTGCCAGTGTTGGTTATCAGCATACATACTATCTGGAGGCTACTGTTCGCGGCGACAAGTCGTCAACACTGCCTATTGATCATAATATATATGTATATCCATCGTTCTCGGGTAGTATCGTGTTCTCTGAGTTTATCAAGAACAAGAACCTGATAAACTATGGTAAGATCCGTGCTTCATGGGCCCAGGTGGGTAGCGATACCGATCCCTATCAGTTGGCGCTTAACTACTCTACTGCTAAGTACTCTTATGGTGGTTTCGTGATTGGTATGATCAACAACACTACTCAGCCTAACAAGGACCTGAAGCCTACTCGTACTAATTCGTTCGAACTTGGTCTGGAGATGAAGTTCTTCCATGGTCGTCTTGGTCTGGATGTAACTTATTACAACCAGTTGTCAAAGGATCAGATCATTGCTCTGGCTTCTTCATCAACCTCTGGTTATAACTACAGTCTGGTTAATGCGGGTGAAATTCAGAATAAGGGTATTGAGGTTGCACTAAACGGTCGTGTGTTGCAGCTGGGCCAGTTTGCATGGGATGCTGGTGTTAACTTCTCTAAGAATACAAACAAGGTGAAGTCGCTGGTTGACGGTATGGACTACTTCGAGCTCGAGAAGGCCACTTGGTGTGGTGTCAGCGTAGGTGCTGAGGTAAATAAGAACTACGGTAGTATTATCGGTAAGGACTTTAAGCGTACTGCCGACGGTCAGCTGATTATCAACCCCGAGAGCGGTCTACCATATGTTGATGACAAAACTCATACTCTTGGTAATGCTTCATGGGATTGGACTGGTGGTTTCTACTCTACCTTTACTTATAAGAACTTCCGCCTGTCGGCTGGCTTCGACGTGAAGGTTGGTGCCGATCTCTTCTCAATGTCTATGCGTTCGGCTTATGCTACAGGTAAAGCCAGTGAGACCTTGGCAGGACGTGAAGAGTGGTATCGTTCTGAGGAGAACCGCAAGGCTGCTAACATGACCATCGAAGACTGGCGTGACGCTGGTTTGTGCGAAGGCCTGATTGTGCCTGGCGTTATCGATAATGGTGATGGAACCTATCGTCAGAACGACATTGCCGTTAACCCCGAGTCGTACTGGAAGAGTGCTGCTGACAATGCGCCTTCAATGTTTATCTATGACAACTCGTATGTGAAGTGCCGTGAGATTACCTTCGGCTATACCTTCCCAGAGAAGTGGTTGGGCAAGTCGGTTAAGGGACTCAGCGTATCGTTTGTAGCTCGTAACCCATTCATTGTCTGGAAGAATATTCCTAATATCGATCCTGACTCTGGTTACAACACCTCAGGTCTTGGTCTGGAGTATGGTTCGCTGCCCTCACGCCGCAGCTACGGTTTCAATGTTAACGTCAAATTCTAATTTGGAGGAAGTCATTATGATTACAAGAATATTTAAGAAAACGCTCGCTGCATGTATTGTAGGCTGTGGCCTTTTGTCAACAGCTGCTTGTAGCGATAGTTATATGGAAAAGCTGAATACCGACGACTCGAAAGGTTCGTCGATAGAGCCAAGCGCCCAGCTGACTACAGCTCTGTTGCAGACCTATGGCGACTTTGGCATGATGGATACTTATCGTAGTTATATCACAGGTTTCACCCAGCACTTTGCTGGTGGTTGGAACGTGTCAAACTATGGTGGTAGTGTTCATGCTCAGGACGATCAGATGCGCCTTGTATGGGATCAGTTGTATGGTGTATCTATCAAGAATATCGTTGATGCTATTGCCAATTCAGAGGATAAGCCCAACACCAATGCCGCCCTGCGCATTCACCGTGTTTATCTGATGGCTATGCTGACCGATATCTATGGCGATCTGCCTTGCTCTGAGGCCGGACTTGGTTTCATATCTGGTATCGCATATCCTAAGTACGATACACAGGAGGAGATTTATGATTTCTTCTTCAAAGAGCTGGCTGAGTGTGTTGACCAGTTGGGTACAGGTTCTGACCATATTGGCGGCGATGTAACTAGTTTGTCTGGCGATGCTGCTGCTTGGCGCAAGTATGCCAATACCCTGCGTATGCGCTATGCCATGCGTATCAGTGAGGTTAATCCTACCAAGGCTCAGGAGGAGTTCGAGAAGGCTCTTAACGCAGCAGGTGGTTATATCACCAGTTCTGCCGACGATGCCTACGTGATCTATACCGATGGTAAGTTCACTCTGTACGATGGCTCACGCGATCTCGACTTCCGTGTGAATGCTCTGGGTGAGATCCTTTACGGACAGGACCCCACATCACCTACATTTGTAAGCTCCACATTCTTCAATATTTTACAGGATAACAACGACCCGCGTCTTTACCGCATTTGTCGTCATTACATTAACACTAAGCGTAGTGAAACTAAACCCGATCGTGAGTGGAATATCGACGTCACTGACGAAGTAATTGATTATTTGGATCGTGCCAACGATGTAGAACATCCTTGCGACCCAGGTGCAGCCTGGTGGAACAACTGGGTTAATGCACCAGCTGTTGCCGAGATTCCTACTTTAGAGCGCATGATTAGTCTCTATCCTGAAGCTGGCTTCGATGGCAGTAACTTCCCTGCACGTATGATGCGTCCCTTCCTGAGCATCGACTTCGAGATGCCCGATCGTCCAGGTGCGCTCATCAATTATGCTGAGGTAGAATTCCTGCTGGCTGAGGCTAAGCTCAATGGCTGGAACGTTAGCGGTTCAGTCGAGGAGCACTTCAAGGCAGGTGTCAAGGCCTCTATCAAGTGGATGAACGATCACTATCTGCAGGCTGCCGATAAGATTTCGGATGCTGAGATCAGTACTTTCGTTGATGGTCTTATCAATGCAGGTGTTCTCGAAACCAATGCGAAAGAAGCCATCAATACTCAGGCTTGGATTCTGCACATGATGAATCCATCAGAAGCTTGGGCTAACCTGCGTCGTTCTGATTATCCAGTACTGCAGGATCGCACGAAGCTGGCTAAGTTTGAGAGCGATTTTACCTATGATGACAATAATCTGCAGACACCTACACGTCTGCGCTATCCAATCCTGGAGAACCAGTACAACAGCGCCAACTATAAAGTTGCTGTGGAACGCTTAGGTGGTAGCGACGACTGGCACAAGCGCCTCTGGTGGGATGTGGCAGATATCAATGTGAAGTAAGTGAATTAGATATCCATTTTAAGAAATAAGAATTATGATTACCAAGAATATATCAAAGTATATCGCCATGTTCTTTGTAGGTTGCGGCTTAGCAGCAACTACCGCCTGCTCTTCGACTGAGGATCCTTTCTTCACAGCTGGCGAGGACGATGCTCCACGCATCCTGAACACCGATATCCCAGAGGGTAAGAACGGCGAGCCCGCTACCCTGATGAACATAGAACGTACAACCAATTTCACTTATGAGGTTATTGTAACGCCTGTTAAGTACACCACCGTTACCTGGTTCATTGACGATGAGCAGGTGGCTGAGGGCCTGAATATCGACGTGCCAGTATTAGCTGGCGATCACGTTGTGAAGATTGTGGCTACCACTACCAAGGGCCTCTCTACCTCTCGTACCTGCATGTTGGTGGTTCGTCCTGCTGAAGGCGATCCCGAGTTGGCTTCCGATGGTAAGTCGCGCTGGCTGACGGTTGGTAGCACCAAGACTATTCAGTGTACCAATGTTACCAACGTCACCAAGGTGTTCGTGGGTAAGCAGGAGGCAAGCAATGTATCGTTTGCTGATGGAAAGGTTACCTTCGATGTGCCTACGATGGCTGAGGGCCAGTATATGGTAAGCATTGAGGCAGATGGCATGCGCTACGGTTGTGGTGTGTTCACTGTCAGCAACGATGAGTATGCTGATCCAGGTGTGAAAGAAACAGTGCTCTGGGAAGGTGCTACTGAAGTAAACTGGGGTGACAGCAATGCTACGGTTTCTGCCGATGCTCTGGCTGATGTGCCTGTTGGCGCTACTATCCGTGTTTGCTATGAACTGATCGATATGCCAGAAAACTACCACGCTCTGCGTATCACCACACCCCGGTGGGGCGATAATGCTGAGGACCAGATTGTAGCCCAGTTCGATCTGACTGCCGATACTCCTAATCCATTCGAGTTCACCTACAGCGAGGCTAACAAGGCTATCGTTGACGAGCGTGGCGGTATGCTCTTCGTGGGTTACGGTTACAAGCTTACCAAGGTAGTTGCTGTTGAGGCTGTTGCACCAGCTGAGACAACTGTTTGGGAAGGAAGTGTCGACATTAACTGGGGTGACAGCAATGCTACTGTTACTGCCGACGCTCTGGCCGATGTGGCTGTAGGTTCTACCGTACACGTGTACTACGAAATGATCGATATGCCAGAAAACTACCACGCTCTGCGTATCACCACCCCCTGGTGGGGCGATAATGCTGAGGATCAGGTTGTAGCTCAGTTCGATCTGACTGCTGAAACTCCCAATCCTTATGATTTCACCTATACAGATGCTGTCAAGGCGCTGGTAGATGAGCGTGAAGGTATGCTTGTTGTGGGCTATGGCTATCGTTTAAAGAAGATTACCATAGAATAACACATTGATAGTTTGTTTAATTAGAAGTTGGTGAGGGACTCATAGAAGTTCCTCACTACTTTTTTGTGCTTCAATTTGCGTATAGGCAAACGATAATTACCCAGGCCTTTGTACTTGTTAGCTTTAGGGAAAAAGAAAACCGCCATCACACTCAGAGTGATGGCGGTTCGTATGATTTAGAACTCTGCTGATTTCGGAGTACGTGGGAACGGAATCACGTCGCGAATGTTCTGCATACCTGTTACGAACAGGATGAGACGCTCGAAACCAAGACCGAAGCCTGCGTGTGGGCATGAGCCCCACTTGCGGGTGTCGATATACCACCAGAGGTGGGTCTGGTCCATCTCGCGGCGATTAATCTCGCCCATTAATTTATCGTAGCTCTCCTCACGAACAGATCCGCCGATAATCTCACCGATCTGTGGGAAGAGTACATCGGTACCCTGCATGGTAGGACCTGGGGCAACAGCGCCCTTGTAACCTACTGAACCGCCATCGGCAGTGTCCTGGTTCTGCTTCATATAGAACGACTTGAATGCACGTGGGTAGTCGGTCATAATAACTGGCTTCTTGAAATGCTCCTCAACGAGGTAGCGCTCGTGCTCACTGGCCAAGTCGTCGCCCCAGTTGCAGGGGAACTCGAATTTCTTACCGTTCTTGATAGCTTCCTGCAGGATATTGATGCCCTCGGTGTAAGGCAGACGAACGAAGGTCTCCTTGAGTACACCCTCCAGACGCTCAATCAAGGTCTTGTCGATCATCTTGTTCAGGAACTCGAGGTCGTCCTTACAGTTGTCGAGAGCCCAACGTACGCAGTATTTGATGAAATCCTCTTCGAGGTCCATCAGCTCTTCCTGATCCAAGAAAGCAACCTCAGGCTCAACCATCCAGAACTCAGCCAGATGTCGAGGTGTGTTGCTGTTCTCAGCACGGAAAGTAGGACCGAAGGTGTAGATAGACCCCAGTGCGGTAGCACCCAGCTCACCCTCCAGCTGACCAGACACGGTCAGTGAAGTCTGCTCGCCGAAGAAATCGTCGTCGTAGATAATCTTGCCGTTCTCGTCCTTCTTCAGGTCGTACAGATTCTTGGTGGTTACCTGGAACATGTTTCCGGCACCCTCACAGTCACTGGCTGTAATCAGTGGGGTGTGGAAGTAGAAGAATCCATGCTCGTGGAAGTAAGTGTGGATGGCCATCGCCATGTTGTGGCGAATGCGCATCACAGCTCCGAATGTGTTGGTACGCAGACGCATGTGAGCGTTCTTACGCATCACTTCGAAACTCTGGCCCTTCTTCTGCATGGGGTAGTCGTTGCCGCACAGACCATAAACCTCAAGCTTGGTAGCCTGAATTTCACTGCTCTGACCAGCACCCTGACTCTCAACCAGTAAACCCTCGGCACTGATGCAGGCACCTGTGGTGATATCCTTCAATACCTGCTCGTCGAACTTAGTAGGATCAACAACGATCTGCACATTCTTGATGGTTGAACCGTCGTTGAGGGCAATGAAGTCGACTGCCTTAGAGCTACGATGCGTGCGCACCCAACCCTTTACGCAAACCTCCTTGCCATATTCTGTGCTCTTCAGCACATCGATAATCTTAGTACGTTTCATTATGAATTGTCAATTTTCAACTATCAATTACTCGTAAGCACCCATGCGCAGGCGGTCAACTTCCTCCTCGGTCAGGTAGCGCCAGTCGCCACGCTTCAGGTTCTTCTTGGTCAGACCAGCGAACTGTACGCGGTCGAGTTTCTGAACGCGGTAGCCCAGACTCTCGAAGATACGGCGAACGATACGGTTCTTACCTGAGTGAATCTCGATGCCTACCTGCTTCTTGTCGGTAGGATGTGCATACTGAACGTCGTCGGCCTTGATCTCGCCATCCTCCAGCTGGATGCCTTCGGCAATCTGCTGCAGATCGTGAGCGGTAACGTTCTTATCGAGGTAAACGTGATAAATCTTCTTCTTGAGGTACTTAGGATGTGTGAGCTTCGAAGCCAAGTCACCATCGTTGGTAAGCAACAGCACACCGGTGGTGTTGCGGTCCAGACGGCCTACGGGGTAGATACGCTCTGAGCAAGCATTCTTCACCAGATCCATCACAGTCTTACGCTGCTGTGGATCGTCGCTGGTTGTTACGTAGTCCTTTGGCTTGTTGAGCAGCACGTAAACCTTCTTCTCGATGGTTACAGGCTGATCGTGGAACTTCACCATATCGGTACGCAGGATCTTGGTACCCAGCTCGGTTACTACCTCGCCGTTAACGGTTACTACACCAGCCTGGATGAACTCATCGGCCTCGCGACGGCTGCAAACACCTGCATTGGCCAAGAACTTGTTCAAGCGCAGTGGCTCGTTGGGATCGTAGTTAATCTCCTTGTACTCAATGCGCTTCTTCATTGAATACTTTGCATTTGGATCGTAGTCGGCTGTGCGCTGGCGGGGAGCCTTCTTATAAGGAGCTGCTCCGTAGGGCTTGCCATAGCCACCCTGTTGAGGACGACCGTAGCCACCCTGCTGAGGACGACCGTAACCACCCTGCTGGCGCTGCTGACCATAACCGCCCTGCTGACCATAGCCACCTTGCTGAGGACGACCGTAGCCACCCTGCTGAGGACGACCGTAGCCACCCTGCTGACGCTGACCGTAGCCACCCTGCTGAGGACGACCATAGCCCCCCTGCTGAGGACGACCATAACCACCTTGCTGACGTTGACCATAACCTCCCTGACGCTGCTGGCCGTAGCCACCCTCGTTGTTGTAGTTGTTACGTGGACGATAGCCCCCCTGAGGACGCTGAGGAGCATTGCTCTGCAAACCAGCGCCGAATCCCTCTGGACGGAACTCGCCTTCATCGTTGTTATTGCGATAGCTGGAGCGCTCATAGCTTCCTGGGCGCACAGCTGTTGCGTGAATGCGTGGACGTGGTGAACGACCTGGACGATACTCTCTCTGAGCGCCATCCTGCTTGGTCTCTTCCTGCTTCTTCTCGTTGTTTTCGAAATCCATAAGTTGTATTTTTTTTAATTGTGATTACTTAATAAATATAATATGTGTAAATTAAATGCCTGTGTAGGTTGATGGGGTAATAACACGTAGTTCTTCCTTAACTTCCTCACTCACCTCGAGTGTTTCGATGAAGTCCTTGATCTTCTCGCCAGTCAACTTCTCGTTGGTGCGGGTCAGGGCCTTCAGTGTTTCGTATGGGTTAGGGTAGGCTTCACGACGCAGAATGGTCTGGATAGCCTCGGCTACTACAGCCCAAGTGTTGTCGAGATCCTCCTGCAGCTTCTCCTCGTTAAGAATCAGCTTGCGCAGTCCCTTCAGTGTACTTTGGAATGCAATAACGGCGTGCCCCATGGGTACCCCTACGTTACGCAGAACGGTAGAGTCAGTCAGGTCGCGCTGCAAACGGCTTACGGGCAGTTTTGCTGCCAGGAACTGCAGGATAGCGTTGGCAATACCTAAGTTACCCTCAGAGTTTTCGTAGTCGATGGGGTTTACCTTGTGAGGCATAGCACTCGAACCAACCTCACCTTTCTTAATCTTCTGCTTGAAGTAGTCCATAGAGATATACATCCAGAAGTCGCGATCCAGGTCGATAACGATGGTGTTGATACGGCGCATGGCATCGAAGATGGCGCCCAACCAGTCATAGTTTGAGATCTGGGTAGTGTACTGCTCGCGCTCCAAGCCTAACTTCTCGCTGACAAAGCTGTTGCCAAACTCGCGCCAGTCGTACTGTGGATAAGCCACGTGGTGAGCATTGTAGTTACCAGTAGCACCTCCGAACTTAGCGGTGATAGGTGTCTCCTTCAGTCCGCGAAGCTGCTCTTCCAAGCGGTATACGTAAACCATCACCTCCTTACCCAGACGGGTAGGCGATGCGGGCTGTCCGTGAGTCTTGGCCAACATGGGGATGTTCTTCCACTGTTCAGCATAATCGTGCAACTGCTCAATGAGCTCCTCTACCATAGGATAGTAAACCTGCTCCAGCGCCTCCTTAATAGAAAGAGGTACACTGGTGTTGTTGATGTCCTGAGATGTGAGTCCGAAGTGGATGAACTCCTTGTAGTTCTCGAATCCACCCATAGCGTCGAGCTGCTCCTTGATGAAGTACTCAACAGCTTTCACATCATGATTGGTGATTGACTCAATGTCCTTCACACGCTGTGCGTCAGCGGGTGAGAACTTCTTGTAGATGTCGCGAAGCTGATCGAATAGTGAATGGTTGATACCCTGAAGTTGAGGCAATGGTAATTCACATAAGGCAATGAAATACTCTATTTCTACGCGTACCCTGTAACGAATCAGCGCATACTCTGAAAAGTATTCTGCCAGAGGTTCGGTCTTACTTCTGTAACGGCCATCAATAGGCGAGATGGCTGTCAATAAACTTAAATCCATTGTTTTAAATATTCCTGTAAATTATCGATAATTATCTTTCTTTCTCTATCCCTTCTAACCCAAAACCGCAACCTCATCGGCTGCGGAAGCGGACTTTTTGTGTTGTGGGCGTTGACGGATTCGAACCGCCGACCCTCTGCTTGTAAGGCAGATGCTCTAAACCAGCTGAGCTAAACGCCCTCATGTCTTATTTGCGGATGCAAAGGTACGAATAAAAATTGAAACTGCAAAATTTTCAGGCGAAAATCTTGCAGTTTCTTGTGATTTTATAGTTGATAGAGGTCATTTGCAGCCATTAATTCCACTTTTTTGTCTGAAAGTATCTTCTCGCAGGCATCCAAATCGGTGGGACGGATAACCACTGTGGCCACATCGCCATTGGCAAACGAGTACATGTATTCGATAAATACATCGTTCTCAGACAAGTGCTTCAGCACAATGGCGAGCGAGCCGCTGGTGTTGGGGCATACAAATCCAATCACATCAGTAATCTTCACGGCAAAGTGCGCTTCTTTCAGTACCTGATAGGCCTTGTCAGGATCAGAAACGATGCAGCGCAGGATGCCAAAGTCACTATTATCGGCAATACTCATGGCCGAGAGGTTGATGCCTGCAGCACCAAGAACTTCGGTCACTTCAGTCAGGCGGCCTGACTTGTTCTCAAGGAAAATGGAAAGTTGCTTAGTCTTCATAATTACGATTGTATTTTTAGATGTTACGTTTGTCGATCACACGTTTAGCCTTGCCTTCCGAGCGCTCAATACCCTTAGGTTCAACCAGCTTCACCTTGAAGCCCAGTCCTATTACGCTACGCAGTTCGCTTTCCAGCTTCTTCTGCAGGCCGACCATTGTGGCCATATCGTCGGTAAAGTACTCCTCCTTTACCTCTACTTTCAGTTCCGAGGTGTCAGTGTTGTTCACACGGTCTACGGTCAGCAGGAAGTGAGGCTCGTACTCAGGCAACTTCAGGATGACATCCTCAATCTGAGATGGGAATACGTTCACACCACGGATGATGAGCATATCGTCGCAACGGCCCAGGATACGATCCATGCGTACCAAGGTTCGTCCGCACTTACATTTGTCGTAATGCAGAGCTGTCAGATCGTGGGTGCGGTAGCGCAACAGGGGCATACCTTCTTTAGTCAGATGGGTAAAGGTCAATTCGCCAAACTGTCCCTCTGGCAGTGGTTCACCAGTTTTGGGATCCAGGATCTCTGGATAGAACAAGTCTTCGTTCAGGTGCGTACCGCATTGGTGTTCGCACTCGTAGCCCACACCAGGACCAGCTATTTCGCTCAGTCCGTAGATATCGTAGGCCTTGATGCCCAGGCTCTCTTCCAGCTTCTTGCGCATCTTCTCAGTCCAGGGCTCAGCGCCGAAAACGCCAACCTTCAGTTTGAACTCGTCGCGGCTCCACTGGCATTCTTTCATGGCCTCGCCTAAGAACATGGCGTAGCTGGGGGTGCAGCATAGGATGGTGGTGCCAAAGTCGTGCATTAGTGTCATCTGCTTCTGGGTGTTTCCAGAAGAGATGGGGATAACAGATGCGCCGATGTTGGTGGCTCCATCGTGAGCGCCAAGACCTCCTGTAAACAGACCGTAGCCGTAAGCCACTTGGAAAATGTCGTCCTTACCAGCACCGTAGGCGGTAAAGGCACGGCTGATGGCTTCGCTCCACATGGCGAGGTCTTTGCGGGTGTAAAGTACTACTACTGGTTTGCCGGTGGTTCCCGATGAGGCGTGGATTCTGACAATCTGACTCATGGGCACGGCGGCCAGTCCGAAAGGATAATTGTCGCGGAGGTCGAGCTTGTTGGTAAAGGGCAGCTTGGTGATGTCGTCGATGCTTTTGATGTCACCGGGTTCCAACCCCATCTCCTGAAACTTCTTGCGGTAGAAGGGGGTGTTGTAATACACATACTCTGCCATCTTTACTAAGCGTTGGCTCTGGATTTCGCGAAGCTGTTCGCGATCCATGCACTCCATTGTTTCATTCCAAATCATTGTCTATTCATTGTTGTTGTTTATGTACTTTACGGGCACAAAGTTAAGTCATTTTTTTGAATCGACCAAGAAACTCGCTCCAAAAATAGAGATTTTATATAAATGGTTTGGCACTTTCGTATAATTATCGTATTTTTGTCCCTGTCTATATATATAATAAGGTATGAAGAAACTCTTTTTGAGCATGCTGGCAATATTGGGTCTCAACACAGCCTGTGGCCAGCAGACCTATGAGGTCGATGTGTTTACCACCAAGAGTGGCAAAACGGTTAAGTTCCATGCACTGATGCATTCGTGCATCCGTATCCAGTATGATGGTTTTGAGATACAGATTGATCCTGTATCTAAGTTGGGTAACCGTCAGATTGATTATTCGGCTATGCCTAAGGCCGATTATATCTTCGTGACTCACGAGCATGGCGATCATTACGATGCCAATGCACTCAAAATGCTTTCAGCTTCCAAAACGCAGCTGGTGATGAATAAGCGCTGTGCCGATATGTATGGTTCTGGTAAGGTGATGGTAAATGGCGATAAACTACAGTTGCCCGATATCAGCGTAGAGGCTGTACCAGCCTATAACACCACAGCAGGTCGCGAACAGTTCCACCCTAAGGGGCGCGACAATGGTTATATCCTCACCATCGATGGATTGCGTATTTATATTGCTGGCGATACCGAGGATATCCCCGAGATGTCGCAGATAAAGGATATTGATATCGCATTCCTGCCTTGCAACCAGCCGTACACGATGACACCCGACCAACTGGTGCGTGCTGCTAAAATCATCAAGCCCAAGGTTCTGTTCCCTTATCACTATGGGCAGACTGACGTCAGCACCATCGTTACCCAGCTTGAGGGGACCGGCATCGATGTCCGTATCCGTCATTACGAGTAAAGACTACTCGTAGTCGTCGATTACCGAGTTCATAAAATCCATCATTGGCTTGGCGGCTTTGAACATGCGTTCAATCTCGTCGAGCCATTTTTCGCCTTCATAGAAATCCTCCGATACCTGATGCCAGCAGCAGTAGTCCTTCATGCGTAGGTACTCTACATGAGGCCAATCCTTGGGAAATCCTACTGGGCATTTCTTCAGTTTTTCCAGCCCGAATCCTTGGGGCTGGTCCCAACTTGATACATCCGTCGGCGCCGAGAAACTACTGGCTACAGGGCTGCCAAAGTATTTCTTAAACTCCTTGCTCTCTACACACTTCAGCCATTCGGCTGTGTTGCCCATCATCTCGTTGCGACATGATGTCAGTATATTGGTAGGCAACCAGTAGTTACCGCACGCCACCATGCAATGACCAGGTTCCAGGTGTAGGTAGTAGCCTCCGTGTAGTGCCTTTTTGCCATGGGCTGCAATATAGCCGCCAAAGTGGTTCTTGTAGGGCGACTTGTCTGGTGAGAAACGTGTATCGCGATTAAAGCGGTAAGTACAATCCTTTACTGTGAGATGCGCTATCGATGGGTCGAACTCTGCAATACGACCAATCGCTTGTGCGATGCCTGCCTCAAAATCCGCTCTTACTGCATCGTACTCCGCCTTATGCTCCCAATACCATTCGCGGTTGTTATTTACCATCAACTGCTTCAGATAATCTAAAATTCGTTTTGCGTCCATACTTCTTTCTTTTTTTTGTTGGCAAAGATACAAATTATATCTCGAAAAACCTATTTGTTTTATGGAAATTTGTATCTTTGCAGACGTATGAAGAAGTTTGTTGTGGCGATAGATTCGTTCAAAGGCTGTCTGACCTCAGTCGAGGCTAATCAGGCTGCTACAGATGGCATCCTCATGAAAATGGCTGATGCTGAGGTGATTCAGATACCTGTGAGCGATGGGGGCGAAGGCTTTTTGGCTGCCTTTCAGAGTGCGCTGGGGGGTGAGATGGTCGAAGTGCCTGTCCGCGATCCGATGATGCGACGTGTCATGAGCCGCTATCTGATTCATGGTTCGACTGCCGTTATCGAGATGGCGCAGGCCAGCGGACTCACGCTTGTATCTGCCGAAGAGCGCAATCCTATGGTTGCAACTACCTATGGCACTGGCCAGTTGGTGGTAGATGCCGTACGACATGGTTGTCGGCACATCATCGTCGGACTTGGTGGAAGTGCCACCAGCGATTGTGGCATCGGCATGATTCGTGCCATCATTGATAGTTTTGCCAAAGGCAAGTCCTGGGATGATGTCCGTGAGCTCGATGCTGTCCGTTTCACGATTGCTACCGATGTTACCAATCCTCTCTGTGGTGAGCATGGGGCAGCCCACGTTTTTGCACCACAAAAGGGGGCTTCTTCCCAGATGGTTCTTGAGCTTGATGCCCGTGCCAAACGCTTTGCCGAAGCCTCTGCCCGTCATTTCGGCTATGATCGCCAGAATGCGCCTGGTGCAGGTGCTGCTGGCGGACTTGGTTATGCCTTCCTACAGTATCTGAATGCCGACTGTCGTTCTGGTATTGACCTGCTTTTAGAGCATGTAGGCTTTGATGATATCCTGACGGATGCCTCTCTCGTTATCACAGGCGAGGGCTCTGCCGACCATCAGACGCTGATGGGCAAACTGCCGTTTGGTATTCTTCAGGCAGCTCGACGCCATCATGTGCCCGTCGCTTTGATAGCGGGGCGTATTGCCAATGCCGACGTGCTGCTCGATGCAGGATTCTCGCAAGTAGCCTGCATCAATCCCCCAACGCTTCCCCTTTCAGAAGCGTTGAAGCCCGATGTCGCCAAGGCTAACATCAGTCGGACTGTCTCTCTCTTATAAAATGATTTTCTGATATGCCAGACGTTCGTCGCCAGAGAGCAGGTAGATGATGCCGCAGTAGGTAAAACCTTGCTTGAGGATGACGTGCTGCATGATCTTATTGTCGCGATGGGTGTCGATACGGATGTTGCTGTCGTGGTCAAAACAGAAGTCCATGATGCTCTTGAAGATGCCATGCGCCTCGGGATAGCTGGCAATGCGATGCACTACGTGATAAGGTGGCGTATCGTCAGTCCAGTTACCCTCGTAGATTTTGGCATAAGTTGGCTCTGGACTGGGTAGAAAGGCAAAATAGGCCACAATGGTGCCATCGTCTTCTACTACATAACCGCCACCTGCCTCTATGTCGTGTAGGATCACGTCGGCAGACGGGTAGCTGTCGGCCCATTGGTGCATGTTGCCCGATTGGCGCATAATCTGCTTGGCTGCAGCAATGACCTTCATGATATCCTCAACCTGCTGAGGGTTGGCTTTTGTGATGGTTCTATTCATAATAAATAATAAAGAATCGTTTTCTTTTTCATATGCATATTTTGTTTGCAAAGTTACACATTTTTTCATAATGTTGTAGATGAAACTCGTTTTTCTTTATAAAAGGTATAGAAAAAAGCTGAATTAATTCAAATCATCGTTTGAATTGGCTCGTTTTATGATTTGAATTAATTCAGCCTTTTTTAGTATAAAATTCGGCGAACATAAATTCGCGGACGGAGAATGTTAAATTTGTAAAATAAAAAGAGGTACAGATTCTACGTCTGCACCTCTTAGTTATATTGTAAGTAAATCGATGACTTACTTCACCTCCTCAAAGTCGGCGTCCTGGATGTCCTCTGCCTTTGGACCCTCCTGCTGAGCCTGCTGCTGACCGCCCTGGAACTGATCGCCACCTGGCTGACCGGCTGCACCGCTCTGCTGGTACATCTGCTGCGAAGCAGTCTGCCAAGCAGTGTTCAGGGCTGCGATAGCTGTGTCGATAGCAGCTACGTCGCCTGCCTTGTGGGCATCCTTAAGCTGCTGCAGAGCCTGCTCGATAGCTGGCTTGTGCTGTGCTGGGATCTTATCGCCAAGCTCCTTCAGCTGGTTCTCTGTCTGGAAGATCATAGAGTCGGCCTGGTTCAGCTTGTCAATGCGCTCGCGCTCCTTCTTATCGTTCTCTGCATTCTGCTCAGCCTCGGCCTTCATGCGGTTGATCTCGTCCTGTGACAGACCAGATGAAGCCTCGATGCGGATGGCCTGCTCCTTACCTGTAGCCTTATCCTTGGCAGATACCTTGAGGATACCGTTGGCATCGATATCGAAGGTTACCTCGATCTGAGGAATACCACGACGTGCAGGAGCGATACCTGTGAGGTTGAACTGACCGATTGACTTGTTCTGTGAAGCCATTGGACGCTCACCCTGCAGAACGTGGATAGTTACCTCGGTCTGGTTATCAGCTGCAGTAGAGAATGTCTCGCTCTTCTTGCATGGGATAGTGGTGTTAGCCTCGATCAGCTTGGTCATTACACCACCCATGGTCTCGATACCCAGTGTAAGAGGAGTAACGTCGAGCAGTACGATGTCGCCTACGCCACCTTCCTTGTTCAGGATAGCACCCTGGATTGAAGCACCTACGGCTACAACCTCGTCGGGGTTAACACCCTTTGAAGGCTCCTTACCGAAGTAGTTCTTAACCAGAGTCTGAACGGCTGGGATACGGCTTGAACCACCTACGAGGATAACCTCGTCGATATCAGCTGTATTCAGTTTAGCATCGGCCATAGCCTTCTGACATGGTGCCAGACAAGCCTGGATCAGGTCGTGAGCCAACTGCTCGAACTTAGCACGAGTCAGGGTCTTTACCAAGTGCTTAGGTACACCGCCTACAGGCATGATGTATGGCAGGTTAATCTCTGTAGAGGTAGAAGAAGACAGCTCAATCTTTGCCTTCTCAGCAGCCTCCTTCAAGCGCTGCATAGCCATAGGATCGGCAGTCAGGTCGGCGCCCTCGTCGTTCTTGAACTCCTGTACCAGCCAGTCGATGATTACCTGGTCGAAGTCGTCACCACCCAGGTGAGTATCACCATTGGTAGAGAGTACCTCAAACACACCGCCACCGAACTCCAGAATAGAGATATCGAATGTACCACCACCCAGGTCGAATACGGCAATCTTCATATCCTTGTTAGCCTTGTCAACGCCATATGCCAAGGCAGCAGCTGTAGGCTCGTTAACGATACGCTTAACCTCGAGACCAGCAATTTGGCCAGCCTCCTTAGTGGCCTGACGCTGAGAGTCAGAGAAGTAAGCAGGAACGGTGATGACGGCTTCTGTAACCTCCTGACCGAGATAGTCCTCGGCAGTCTTCTTCATCTTCTGCAGAACCATAGCAGAAATCTCCTGAGGAGTGTACTTGCGACCGTTGATGTCTACACGTGGATAGCCACCCTCGTTAACAACAGTATATGGTACGCGAGAAATCTCTTTCTCAGTCTGCTGCCAGTTCTCACCCATGAAACGCTTGATAGAGTAAACAGTGTTCTTTGGATTTGTGATGGCCTGACGCTTAGCAGGATCACCAATCTTACGCTCACCGTTGTCAACAAAACCAACTACAGAAGGTGTTGTACGCTTACCCTCGCTGTTGGCGATTACTACTGGCTCGTTACCTTCGAATACGGCAACACAGCTGTTGGTAGTTCCTAAGTCAATTCCAATAATCTTTCCCATAATTCTTATCTTTTTTTAATTTATACTCAATTTGACACAAATCGGATTGCAAAGCATGTGCCAAATTGTCTTTTTCAGTAAAAAAAGGTTTTTATTACGTCATTTTGGCATAAAATATTTGGATATTCATCCGAAATAACCTATCTTTGCAGGCAGAATAACGTTATAAAACTATCGGTAGTGATGAAAAGAACGATTTTTACGGCCTGCCTATCAGTTGCCTTTCTGGCAGCCTCGGCTCAGACTAACCCTTATATTGTGAAGACAAAGGGTGCAAAGAAGAGTGCAGAGACCCATATGGCAGATGTGATAGCTGAAGCTCAGGAGGAGGATGAGGAATCATCAAGAGACTTTATTAGTCAGAACTTTAAGTACCACAGCCTATGTGATTGGGTTGAGGGTATGAAGTTTATGGTGATGCCTGAGAAATACGACCTGGTGGTGAAGACTTTTACCGACGCCGCTTCTGGCAGAGAAGTGAGCAGTATGACACTGAAGTATAAGGTTATGATTTATAAAGGTCATACGGAGAGTCAGGATGGTCACGCCCACGTGAACTTCCTCTGCCAAGATGATAACAAGGCCTACTATTTTGAGATAGGATATGGTTCTTTTGAGGACTATTGCTTCCAGAAGATGGGTGTTCCCACACTGGCTTATCTGGGTGATGTGGATATTGCCAGGGAAAAGCTGATGGACAAAACCCTATATACCAAAACCAAGTTCTATCGTATTGATACCGAGTACGATGGTGAAGGCTTCCAGGAGGTTCAAGTCGATCAGGATATGGAGGTGAAAGTAGTGGCTGTTGGTGTAGGCTCGCGTAAGTATCCCGTGAAGATTATCGTAGAGGACAAGAATGGCAATCAGTTCTATCAGAATGTTGCGATGTCGAAGACGAACTGCGGTATGCGTGACGATGAGTTTGTGGCTGACGAGGCCCGTTATCTGTTCAAGAATTCGTTTGAGTTGCAGGATGATATCATGTCTATCAGCAGCAAGAACTATAAACAGTTTATCGGTAAGGTGGTTCATACCAAGATATCCATGCACATGCTGAATGAGGTGTCGAGCAAGCAGCAAAAGATTCCTCGTTTGGCTGAGTATAATATCGTTTCCATCTCTCCCCATAAGAACGATGACTTCTCTACAGTTAAGCTTAGAAATACCACGACGGGTAATTTCTTCTACGCAGAAGCTGTTCTGGATCAGTATAAAGCCACAGAAGAAAACACATTCTTTGGTACTATCTTCGCTCCTGGTCCTGGTAAGAAGGTTGTTACCAGTGAAGCTACACGTGCTATGATCCGTCAAGGTCACGTAGGTATTGGTATGACTGGAGATGAGGTGGAGATGGCTGCAGGCGAAGCCGACTATGTAGAGTATGCCAAATCAGGTGTTTACTATTGGGTTTACGGGCGTTCAAACAACAAGCTTTTATATGTGGAGTTTGATGGTTCGGGCATTGTTAAACGTACGTTGGTAGCCGATGGCCCTTATGGTCCCAAGGTTAATCCTGCGTTGAATAAGAAGACTGCAGCTGCAAAGAAGACGCCAGTGAAAAAGCCTGCTGTTAAGAAATCGAATAATAGTTGGATGAACGGAAAGGGTACTCCACTATAAAGAGTATTGATAAGACCAAATAAGAATCCCAGCCGAATTGGCTGGGATTTCTTATTGCTGATACCTTACCAGGTGGCAGGGATATGGATTCATTACTTGTCAGAGATTGCTTCCATGATTTTTGCTTCGAGTTCGTCGCAGAGTTCTGGGTTGTCCTTGAGCACGGCTTTGACGGCATCGCGCCCCTGAGCCAGTTTCGATTCGCCATAGCTGAACCATGAGCCGCTCTTCTTGATGATGTCGTACTCAACACCCAAGTCGACAATCTCACCAATCTTTGAGATTCCCTCTCCGAACATGATTTCGAATTCGGCCTTGCGGAATGGAGGAGCTACCTTGTTCTTGACAATCTTCACTTTGACCTGATTGCCAATAGGGGTGTCGCCATCCTTCAAGGTTTGTGACTTGCGGATGTCGATACGTACTGAAGCATAGAACTTCAGGGCATTACCACCAGTAGTGGTCTCTGGGTTGCCGAACATTACGCCAATCTTCTCACGCAACTGGTTGATGAAGATACAAGTGGTGTTGGTCTTCGAGATGGTAGCGGTGAGCTTACGGAGCGCCTGACTCATCAGGCGGGCCTGCAGTCCTACAGCAGAGTCACCCATGTCACCCTCGATTTCTTTCTTTGGAGTCAAGGCTGCCACAGAGTCGATGACGATGATGTCGATAGCGCTTGAGCGAATCAGCTGATCGGCAATCTCGAGTGCCTGCTCACCATTGTCGGGTTGTGAGATGTAGAGGTTATCTATGTCTACACCCAAGTTGGCTGCATAGAAACGGTCGAATGCATGCTCGGCATCGATGAATGCCGCAATGCCGCCAGCTTTCTGAGCTTCAGCGATAGCGTGAATGGCCAGTGTTGTCTTACCTGACGATTCTGGACCATAAATCTCGATGATGCGCCCTTTAGGATAGCCGCCTACGCCAAGTGCTGCGTTAAGACTGATAGAACCGGTGGGAATCACTTCCACATTCTCTACCTGTTCATCACCCATGCGCATAATCGAGCCTTTGCCATAGTCTTTCTCAATTTTCGACATAGCAGCCTGAAGCGCCTTCATTTTTTCCTGCTGAGGCGTCAAGGCCTCTTCTTTTTCTTTTGCCATAGTTTTTAATCGTAATTGTAGGTTTATTGATTAGAGTTCAAGATCTCCGTCGTGAATCTCGTGCCAAGGCAGGCCCTGCTTGTTGAGCTGCTCCATAAATGGATCGGGATCGAACTCCTCGACGTTGTGAACGCCAGGAGTGTTCCAGAGTCCCTTGCAGAACATCATGGCACCTATCATGGCCGGTACACCAGTGGTATATGATACGCCCTGCATGCCAGTCTCCTCGTAGGCAGCACGGTGTGAGCAGTTGTTGTAAACATAGTAGGTGTGCTCCTTGCCATCGTTGCCGATACCACGGATGCGGCAGCCAATAGAAGTCTGACCCTCGTAGTTCTCGCCCAGATCTTGTGGGTTAGGCAGCACAGCCTTGAGGAACTGCAGAGGTACAATCTTTACCTTGGCAGTACCAGTACCATCGGCCAATGGTGCCTCGTACTCTACCTCGTCGATACGGCTCATGCCGATGTTCTGAATCACTTCGAGGTGCTTCAGGTACTGCTGACCAAAGGTCATCCAGAAACGGGCACGCTTGATGGTGGGGTAGTTGATAACCAGACTCTCGATTTCCTCGTGGTGCAGCAGATAGCTGTCGCGAGGGCCAATCTCTGGATAAGTAAGGTCCTTGTGAATCTCCAGAGGCTCGGTCTCAACCCACTTGCCGTCTTCCCAATACAGTCCCTTCTGGGTGATCTCGCGGATGTTGATCTCTGGGTTGAAGTTGGTAGCGAAAGCCTTATGATGGTCGCCAGCGTTACAGTCAACAATATCCAGATACTGAATCTCCTTGAAGTGGTGCTTGGCAGCATAAGCGGTGTAGATAGAAGTTACACCTGGGTCGAAACCACAACCCAAAATGGCTGTCAGTCCAGCCTTCTCAAAGCGCTCGCGATAAGCCCACTGCCATGAGTACTCAAAATGAGCCTCGTCCTTGGGCTCGTAGTTGGCTGTGTCCAGATAGTTGCAACCGCATGCCAAGCAGGCATCCATGATGGTCAGGTCCTGATAGGGCAGGGCCAGGTTGATGACCAGCTCTGGCTTGAAGTCGTTGAAGAGTGCCTTGAGCTGCTCTACATCGTCGGCATCCACCTGAGCGGTTTTGATGTCCATATTATATCCTGCCTTGTGGATGTCAGCCACAATCTTATCACACTTAGCCTTACGGCGACTAGCAATCATAAACTCTGTAAACACGTCAGCATTCTGAGCGATCTTAAACGCTGCAACGGTGGCCACGCCACCTGCGCCAATCATTAATACTTTTGCCATAGTCTATATTATTTAAATTTTAATCCTTAATCCTTTATCTCATCGGCCTTGATGCCTAATGCTGCCATTAGCGAGTAGCCCAGTATTTCCTGTCGGAAATTGCCTCCGACAGTTGGTTGCATGGTGAAGACGGTGATGCGCTTATCATCGTTGTCGGCCTTGCGAAGTGTCTCGCGTACCTTATTATATATAGGAGTATCTTCGGCATTGGGAATCACCATCAGACGCTTGATGTCCTTTTGAGCACACACAAGTTCCAGCACCTCATTGAAGAAATCGCCAGTCTTGGCAAATCCTTCCGTGTGATAGGCATTGATGGTGAACTCGCCCAGATGGTCCTTGAAGGCCTTGGAACTCAGGTCGTTCTGGTAGTTGCCTGGCACAAAATTGTCCATCTGCTGTTTGTTCTTCTGGTGAATCAGAATGACCTGTATTTCGTTTTCGCCATCTCTGATGCCTCCATCGAGAGCAATGCAGTCCAGCCATTTGGCGATATCGGCCTGCGGAATGCGTCGGCCAATCATGCGCTCGAAGTTTACAATGAGATTAAACGCCACGGAGTCAACGTAGTCAGCATCTGCCAGTACCACGTTTTCACTCCATTTAACTTCTTTATTTAGTTCGTTGTTCATATGGACTGCAAATATACAAACTTTTTTGCTAAGCAGCAAACTTTTCTACTTTTATTTGGTTTTCTACTTTCTTATTCGTACCTTTGCAGGCAAAATTCAACAATTAATAACAAAAGTATCAAAATCAAATGTCTACATTAACAATTCTGATTGTCACAGTGTTCTGTATCGGCTATCTTTGTATAGCGCTCGAGGGCCTGACAAAAGTGAATAAGGCGGCTATCGCGCTGCTGATGTGTGTGCTGTGCTGGACGCTGCTCATGCTTGATCCCATGCAGTATTATCCCTCTATTTTGGGTGGTGATGTGTTTCATCATATCCCAGAGGTTATTGAGCATCATTTGGGCGATGCCGCTGGCACGTTGTTCTTCCTGATGGGTGCCATGACCATCGTAGAGATTGTGGATAGCAACGGCGGTTTCAACTTTGTGAGAGATACGCTGAAGACGCGTTCTAAGCGTAAACTGATGTGGCGAATGGCCTTTATGACCTTCTTCCTGTCGGCTATTCTCGACAATCTGACTACCTCGATTGTGATGATCATGGTGCTGCGCAAGTTAGTACAGAGTCGTGGCGACCGTCTGATTTATGCTGCACTGGTAGTTATTTCGGCCAACTCTGGTGGCGCATTCTCGCCAATAGGTGATGTGACTACCATCATGCTTTGGATCAAGGGTGTGATCACTACGCAGGGTGTGCTGACCGAAATCTTCATCCCTTCACTTGTTTCGATGCTGGTGCCTGCCTTTATCCTGCAGTATCAGCTCAAGGGCAAGTTCGATAAGGAGCAGAATCTGCCTAAAGCCGATGTCAGTATGTTCACCCAGTCGCAGCGCGACATTATCTTCTGGTTGGGTGTTGGCGGCTTGTGCTTCGTGCCCATTTTCAAGACTATTACTCATCTGCCTCCGTTTATGGGTATCCTCCTCGTGCTGGGTTTACTCTGGACGGTAACAGAGATATTCCACTACAATACATCGGAGGACGACACTATGGCAAAGCGTGTGAGCGACCTGCTGTCGAGGATTGACCTCTCTACCATTATGTTCTTCTTGGGCATCCTGATGGCTGTAGCTGTGCTACAGGAGATTGGAGTGTTGGCTCTGTTGGGCGGTTGGCTCGATACAACTTTCGAAGGTAACCATTTCCTTGTAACGGGTATTATCGGTGTGCTGTCATCGATTGTCGACAATGTGCCTCTGGTTGCCGGTTGCATGGGTATGTATCCCGTGGCTGCTGCCGGCGATATGGCTGTCGATGGTATCTTCTGGCAGTTGCTGGCTTACTGTGCTGGTGTGGGTGGTTCGATGCTGATTATCGGCTCGGCTGCTGGCGTGGTAGTGATGGGCTTGGAGAAGATTACCTTTGGCTGGTATATGAAGAAGATTACCTGGGTGGCTTTTGCGGGCTATCTGGCAGGTATTGTGGTTTACTGGCTGGAGCGCCTGTTGTTCTTCTAACCCGTATCATTCAAATAAAAAGCCCTCGCAGTTGCGAGGGTTTTTTGTTTTTAATCGGTGGGAGGGGTAATGTTCCTGGGCGTCCACATCCAGAAGGTTGAGCCGTGGCCTTCGCCTTCAGAGCTGACACCGATCTTTCCATTACTGCGCTCAGCGATGGCCTTACAGATACTGAGGCCAAGTCCTGTTCCCTGCACAAAGTCGTTCAGCTTGACGAAACGCTCGAATACGGCGTCCTGCTTATCCTTGGGGATACCGGCACCAGTGTCTTCGCAGTAGAAGTAGATACCGCCATCCTGTTCGCGATAGCCCACCTTGATATGTCCCTGATGGGTGTACTTGATGGCATTGGTGGTGAAGTTGGTGAGCACCTGTTGGATACGTCCCTTGTCGAGGGTAGCCGGGAAGGTGTCGTAAGGATTGTCTTTGATAAACTCCACGCCAGCCTCGTCCACGCGCTGCGCCAGTGTCTGACAGATGTCGTCGAACACCTTGGCGAAGTCGACAGCCTCGGGTTTGATGGCTAATGCCTGTCCGACGTTTGATGCCTCAAGGATATCATTGATGAGTCGCATCAGCATGTCGCAGTTATTGCGGATAATGCGGATGAACTCCATGCGCTCGTTACGCTCCTCTACCACGGGCAGCAGATCGCTGAAACCTACGATGGCATTCAGTGGAGTACGTATCTCGTGTGTCATGTTGGCCAGGAAGGCTGCTTTCATCTTACCCGACTCTTCTGCACGCCGGGTCTCGTCCTTCAGTTTCTGCTGAGCCTCCATCAAGGTGTCGATGTTACGAGCCACGCCAAAATATTGATATACACGTCCGTTCTCATCAAAACTGGGAACACCGCTGATGGCATACCATACTGGATTGGGGTTGATTACCGTGTACTTGAAGTGGATAATCTGATTGTATGGTTTTGCCTGAGCAATAGTCTCCATAGCGTCCTTGAGTGCTTTTTCACTGAATTCCTCAGTAACGCCTCCATAGAATTCTTCTAATGTCTTGGTGTAGTCGGTCTTGCGACCACTATAGCTGAAGTGGATGAGCCCCTCTTTGATGTCGAATGTCCATACAAACATCTTACAGGTATCAAGCAGGTAACCAAGTTGATGCTCGTAGAATTTAATGTTGTTAGTGGCTTTGCGGATCTCCACGTCGTGCTTGTGCTGTTCGAGCCACAGGTGGCGTTCGGCCGTCAGGTCGCGGGCGGTCACGATATAGAACTGCATCTCGCCATTCTCGTCGAAGGCGGGGCGCACCCTTAGCTCGATGAATTTATAGACCCCTATCTCCGGGTAGAACATCCGCTGGCACACATGGAAGTGCTCTTTGTCGCCACGATGGTACTGGCCTTTGATTAAGGCCACGTCAAACAGGTTCGTCTTTCGGAAGAACTGCTCGCCCTCCTTGTCGAACTCGCAGAGTTCAGACATACGTCGGTTCACGTCGATCAGGGTGCCGTTCTTGTCGTAGAACGACATGGCAATCAGTCCGTTGTTGAACATGTTCATGTATTTGCTGGCGATGTCTTCGTTCATGCGCTCCTCCATGATTTCATGGGTGTAGTCTCTGAACGAGGTGAGCACATAGCGTGGCTTGTCGTCCTCGTACTGCACTACGGCATGGCCCTCGATGAAGTGCCAGTCAGGATTCTCAAGGGTGCCCTTGTTGTAACGGCGTTTCAGATAGCCCAGGTCCTTGTGCCCTTTCGCCATGAGGTCCATGGCGTCTATGAAGTTCTTTTTCTCGGCATCGGGCAGACGTTTCATGAACTCCTCGTGGGTGATGCCCTCTGGAGGCAGCATGTCGCCGTAGCTGTTGCGCATCATCTGTGTCTTGAGGTCGTACTCGATGACGTAGTAGTTGCCCGATTTCAAGGCCTCAATCATCATCTGATTCATGTCGAGCGATTTGACGACGGCTTTCTTGACCTTGATACGCATCATGCGGCTGAACATCAGCGCGACGACAACGATGACGATGATGGCAATGAGTAGGATGAGCGCCATGGGCGAGGCATCGTTGTGTACGCGCTCCGGGTGAAACCACTTGTCGCGTATCTTCTGGATGTCGCCCGATTGTTCCATGCGTGCAAACAGATCGTCAATGGCTTCTATCAGTTCTTTGTCGTAGCCGATGATACGGAGTTCGCCTGCCGGGATATCCGTCTCGTCGAACTCGATGGCGTCGATGCCCAGTTCCTTGACTTTCATCTGTAGTGGGCGCTCGCCCCACAGATAATACTTGATTTTTCCGTTTCGGATACCTATCAGTGCCTCTCTTGGCGAGTGGTATTCTATCTTGAAAACATTGTTTTTCCGTTCTGCAATCTTCAGTGCAACATAGTCGTTCTTCTTCAGTGCCAGGGTGTCTTTGTCGGTCAGCTGACTGAGTCGTTTCAGTGGCCGGGTTGTCCTGAGTCTGACGGCTCTGACATTATAATAGGTAATCATGTTGCGCGTGTACTCGAAAGGTGCCTTGTCGTACCTGTACTTCAGGGCGTGGATGAGGTCGGCCTCGTGGCGTTCGAATGCTTCGGTACACAGGTACCATTCCTTCATCACAAACTGATGAGGAATGCCTAACTTGTTGAGTATCGTGGTGAGCACCTCCACATTGTAACCGTCGGGTTCGCCCATGTCGTTTCTGAACTCATAAGGCGGAAATTCCCAGTCGCTCATAATGATGAGAGGTTTTTCCTCGGAATATTCACGGATGTAGCCGGCCCTGGCAGGCAGTGCGTGGCTCAAGGCTATCATGCCAATGATGGCGAGTGTCAATATCTTATTGTTCATCATGTCTGTCATACAATTTTATTTACGTTCCGTTTCAATCATCTTGCAAGGTACTGAGAACCATACGGTGGTGCCTTTGCCTTCGGTCGATGAGATTTCAATCTTACCGCCCATGTGTTCTACCAGTTCGTGGCAGATACTGAGTCCCAGTCCTGCGCCGTTGTTGGCACCGGTCACGAATCGGTCGAAGATGGTTGGCAGATTTTCCTGCTTGATACCGCAGCCGGTATCCTCTACTGATATGAGCAGGCGGTCGGCAATGTACTCGTAGCGTGCCAACACGCTGCCCGAGGTGGTATACTGGATGGCGTTGGTCAGTATCTTGTTGATGATGAGCGATATGTTGGGCTCATCGATTTCGAGTACCAGTCGTTTGTACGGGTTCTGGATGTGATATTCCACACCAGGCTGTTTGTTGTTGTCCCATACCGATGCGCATCTGCCATCGAAGACGCTGGCAAAGTCGACGGGGTGCGGCGATATGGTGATCATGCCGGCATCGAGTCGCGACAGGAACAGGATATCGTTGATGAGCTTGAGCAGCGAGGCCGAGTTGCTCTTGATCTCCTCGATGAACACAGCCTCGTCTTCCGGACTATGATCCATCTCGAAGAGTTCCGAGAATCCTACTACGGTGTTGAGTGGCGTACGGATTTCGTGGCTCATGTTGTGGAGGAAGGCGTTCTTCACCGTTTCCACCTCCTGTGCTTTAATCGACTCCTCTGCCAGTTCCTCTTCTACGGCCTTGATATCGCTGATGTCACGTATCAGTCCGAAGTACTCCACAATCTCATCATCCTTGTAGGTGGGGATGAAGTTAATCTGCAGGTGCAGAGGTATATGGTCTTTACGCTTGATGCGGGTTTTGACTTCCGCAAGCAGGTTACCACCCTGTCGGTTGTCCATCTTGTTGAGTATGCGCAGGGCCTGATTTTCATTTGCGGCATCGACGAATGCCAGTGCTCTGGTCTGTGTCAGCGCGTATTTCTCCTTATTGATTTCGCTGTAGATGGTGAGCGTGTGGGTGTCGGGGTGGTATTTGGCCAGACTAACGCCTCCCACCGACAGCACGTAGTCGATGTTATGTATGTAGCTGGTAACCTCGTTCTGTGCCTCCTGCAGTTCCTTCGTGTTTTCCTGCAGTTGGTTGTACGAGTGGGCCACCTCGGTGACGTTGCGTCCGGAGCCGAAGAAGCCGATGCGGTTACCGTCTTTATCGTGGATGGGCATCACTTGCAGCTCGTAGTATAGTTTTTCGCGCTTCAGCAGTTTGTTGAGTACGCGGTTGTCGTCGGGTGATGTGAACAGCTGGGTGCTGTAGAAATAATCGAAGTGGTCGAGGTCGAGATGATCGAATCCCAGTACATCTTTCAGTGAGATGCGCTGTTTCTTGATGGTTTCTATGTCGAGGTTCAGGCTTGCCATGGCTTTGGCATTGATATCGACGATATAGCCGTCGGCATCGTAGTACACCATGTCGACCATGGCCGATGTGAAGAGCGACTGGTAGCGCAGCATCGATTCCTTGATGAGCTCCTGACGCTGACGTTCCTGCGAGTTGTCGCTCTTCGAGCAGATGATGACGCTGGGTTTCTTGTTCTTGTCGCGGCGAAGTACCGACAAGTTAGCGGAATAGCTACTGCTGTTAATCAGGTCGTTGTCGTACTCCTTCAGTTGCAGGGTTACCGTTGGCTCTTTCTCGTCGATCACCGTTTGCAGACCGTCGGTCAGCATGTTGAAATCGACAGGGTCGAAACGATGCGAGAATTCCAGGAGCGAGTAGCTCCTCTCGGGATAGCCTGCCGAGTCCATTATGGTGAATATCTGCTTGGCTACATCATAGGTACAGAACTGTACATTACTGGTGCGGATGATTAGCGACAGGCGTTCGTTCTCATCGTTGATTTTGCGGGTCATCTGGCGCTCGCGGAATTTGAAGAACAGGTAGTAGATGAGTACGCCCACCGACATGATGGCTACAAAACGTATCAGGTCCCATATCCACGCGGGGATTCCCGATTCTTTGCGTTCGGGATAGAACCACTTGTTCTGTATCTCTGTCAGTCGGTCGTTGGCGCGCAGCCTGGAGTATACGCTGTCGAGTTGGTTAAGCAGGTGATGGTCGTTGGAAAAGAACTTGTACTCGCCGTAGGGGAACTCGAAAGGTAGGAGTTCCAGATTGTCGGTGTGGTACTTCGTCATGAGCCATTTGAGCGACATCGAGTTCCATAAGACGAGTCCCTTGTTGTCCGAGCTCACTTTCTTGATGGCCTCCTTCATGTCGTCGTAGGGGATAATCTCCTTGCTCCAGGCGTTTTCTTCCAGTTTGTGGTGGCTGAAACTGCCCTCGTGTACTATCACGGAGTAGTCAACCAGGTCTTTTCCTGTTTGGATATGTATGGGCATGTCCTTGGGCTTGACGATGCTATGGGTGAATATCTGTACGATGGTCTTACCGTACGATGAGTTGTTGCGGGCAAAGTCGGCATCCATGCGTAGCATCAGGTCCGATTTGTGTTCCTTCAGGTCCTGCTGGGCTTCGAGGGTAGGGCGCAGACGGATTACGTAGGGGATGTTGAGTTCTTTGAATATCAACTTCAGCAGGTCGACGTTATAGCCGTCGGGTTCGCCGTTTTCATTCAGGAATACGTAGGGCCACAAGTCCCAGGCGTCCTCGTACACCAACGGTCGTTCGTCGTTATAGACGATGATGCTGTCTTGTTGTTGAGCGTGGGCGGTGCCGGCCGTGAGGTGGCAAGCCACAAGCAGTGCTAATATGCTGTATTTCTTCATAATTACATGGTAGTTTCTTCTTGACATGGTATCCAGAACCAGAAGGTTGATCCTTGGCCTTTACCTTCGGAGTTGACGCCGATCTCTCCGCCGCAGTTGTCGGCGATGACCTTGCAGATGTTCAGTCCCAGACCAGTACCCTGGATAAAATCGTTCAGTTTCACAAAGCGGTCGAACACCATTGCCTGGTGCTCCTTGGCTATGCCGTCGCCTGTGTCCTGACAGTAGATGTACAGGCCCTCCTGCTTGTGGCGGGTCTGCTTCATATATCCTATCTTGATGTGTCCCTCGTGGGTGTACTTGATGGCATTGGTCACGAAGTTGGTGATGACCTGCTGCACGCGCCCGCTGTCGAGGGTGGTGATGAACGATGTGTATGGATTGTCTACGATAAATTCTATCTTCGGATTCTTCTCCACCTTGTCGGCCAGTGAGTCGGTCACGTTGTCGAACACCTTGGCAAAGTCGGTTTTTGCAGGACGGATGAGCAGATCGCCGCTGTCGACCGACGACAGGGCGAGGATATCGTTCAGCAGGCGGAGTAGCATGTCGCAGTTGTTGGAAATCACCTCGATGATATGGTCGCGCTCCTCGGGTGTGCTCATGGTGGCGAGCACGTCGGAGAATCCCACGATGGCGTTGAGCGGTGTGCGTATCTCGTGGCTCATGCTGGCGAGGAAGGAACTCTTGCGCATACCCGCCTGGTTGGCGCGTTCGGTCTCCTGTTTCAGCAGTTCCTGCTTTTGTATCAGTTTGGTCACGTCGCGTACCACGCCGTAGGTGCCCACCAGGTTGCCGTCCTGGTCGTAGTAGGGAATGCTGTCGATGAAGTTCCACTCCAGTTCGTCGCTATTGTGGAACAGGGAATGTGTCTGACAGAGTTTCGACTGTGGCACTTTCAATCTCTCGTATGGATCCTTTAGGGCCTCGGCGAAGCCTCCTGCCACGAAGTGCGCTATCAGTTCGTCGAATCCCATGGTTTTCTCGGGCACGCTCATCTCCTTGTGGAGTGTCACCTCGCGTTTGGCGAACGAGGTGCGGAAGAATCGCATGTCCACGCTCTCTAGCAGGTATTTCAGCTCGTTCTCATACTTCGCTATCTCGTTGTTGGTACGCTGTATCTGCTCCTCGTTCTTCTTCTGTTGCAGGTAGAGTTCGCGCTCCTGGCTTACATCTCTGATATAGAGTGTGTACATCTCCAGCTCCTTGTTTTCGTTGTAGATGGGGTGTACGCGCAGCTCTGTGTAG
Source organism: Prevotella sp. P6B1 (assembly GCF_000702825.1). GTDB lineage: Bacteria > Bacteroidota > Bacteroidia > Bacteroidales > Bacteroidaceae > Prevotella. The sequence continues at coordinate 60,028 of NZ_JNKF01000016.1, read as the reverse complement.
CAGTTCACGTTGCGCTCGTAGATCATACTCTTGGTGCACATGTAGATATCCTCGGGCGCTTTGTCGTAGAGGATATTCCGGAAGGTGGGCAGGTCGAACAGGGTGTAGTCGAAGTAGAAGGGGTCGTGTTCGCCCTGGAAGTGCAGTATCTCGCGCATCTTCTGGTTGGCGGTGAGCAGACAGCCTTTCTTGTCGTAGAATCCCTGTCCCACGATACTTTGTTCGAACAGCTTGCGATAGCGGTCGGTCAGCTCGTGCTCCTCTTGTTCCAGCAGCATCTTGTCGGTTTCATCGTAGAGGGTACAGTAGAAGTTGCGTGGTGTTTTGCCGTCGGCCTCGTCGAACTCCACGATGCCGATGTCACGGATATACATCCAGTTGTGTTCGTGCTTGTCGAGGCTCTTATCCCATCGGAACATGCATTCCGATGATTTGGCACCCTTCACCAGCTGGCTCATGAACTCCATGTACAGATGCCTGTCGTCGGGGTGGATAAAGTCTATGCTCAGGTCGTAGTTCATACCCTCTGGCGGCAGGAAGTTGCCGTAGAGGTTCATGGCATGTCGCTGCTGCATACTGAGTTTGATGACGTAGTTATTCTCGTTGAGTGTATGCTGCATGATGACGGCCATATCCTTGGCTCGCTCGGTATTCCTACGGATGCTGAAGAGCGTGATGCGGTTCAGGATCATGCCGGTGATCAGGACTATCAGGGTTAATATGACGATGAGTAGCTGCATACTATGACTTTTTTACGAAACTTACTAACTCGCAGGGGATGCTCACCAGGTAGGTGCTCCCTTTCTTGGGCTCCGACATCACATCGATGGCGCCTCCCATCTGCTCTATCATTTCCTTGACGATAGGCAGGTCGAGACCAGTGCCTATGCGTTTGCGTTTTTTCTCGCTCACAAAGCGGTCGAATATCTGTGCTGCCTCGTTGACATCCATGCCCGTACCCGTATCCTCTACGATGATGAGCAGTTCGCCGTGCAGGTATTCGTAGCGGGCTTTCACGTGTCCCTCGGTGGTGGTGAGTGCTGAGTAGGCGCACAGTTTCTCGACGGCGATGCCGAGATGATGCGGGTCAACCTTCACCAGCAGCGAGTTGTAGGTGCTTTCAATGTTCCGGTCTACGGGCTGCTTCAGTCTGTTCCAGCCTGCTTCGCACCAAGTGGAGAACTTGCTGGCAATGTCAAATACCTCGTTGTTGTATTCTATCATGTGTGCGTCGAGTCGCGATATGAACAGGATATCGTTGATGAGGTTCAGCAGTACGTCGGTGTTCTTCTTGATTTCTGCGGCAAACACCGGCTCGTCTTCCAGGCTGTGCTCAGCTTTGAACAGTCCGGCAAATCCGATGACGGCATGCAGGGGTACGCGCAGCTCGTAACTCATGTTCTGCAGGAAGGTGTTCTTCAGCTGTTCCTCCTCCTGAGCCTTGGCGGTCTCCTCTTGTAGTTTTTTCTCGGTGTAGGCCATCTCGGTGTCGTTGCGCAACAGTCCGAAGTAGTGGGTCACCCGTCCGTCCTGGTCGGTGATGGGCATCATTTTGAAGTTCAGATACATGTTGCGCCTCTGATAGTCGCGCAGGTTGGTGCAGAGGGTGACGGAGATGGTACCCAGTCGGCGCTTGTCCATGTGCTTGATCAGATCCTTGGCTTTTTGTTGGTCAGTCTCGTGTATGAGTGCCACAGCGTGCAGCTGTGCTATGCGTCGCCCGGCTTTGCTGAGGTTGCTCAGTATCTCCATTTCGTGAGTGTCGGGGTAGTAGTTCACCAGTCGCGACTCGCTGATGAGCAGCGAGTAGTTGATGTCTCTGATGTACTGCTGTATATCCCTGGTGCGCTGCTCGATGAGCCGGGCAGTCTCCTTCTGTCGGTGGGTTGATTCTACCATCTCTGTGATGTCGCGCCCGGCGGCGATGACGCCCAACAGGGTGTTCTGGCTGCGGATGGGGCCTAACATCACCTCGTAGTACATCTTGCTTCTGACGGTGATTTCCGGCACGCGCTCGTCCATCGATTTCACCTTGGCAATGTCGGTGATCGATGACAGTTGGGTATGCTCCAATGTGCGCACGTCCATCTCGCGGTACGAGGGGATGTCGGTCATCTTCATCTTGCGTTTCAACAGGGATTTGGGCTCTTTCACGCCGAAAGTCTTGCAGGCAGTCTCGTTGAGGTCGGCCAGATAGCCGTTGGCGTCGTAGTAGATCATGTCGACCAGCGACGAGTTGAACACGTTGTGGTATCTCAGCATGAGGTTCTTGTTCTCCTTGGCGCGCCGGCGTTCTTCGGTCACGTCGCGCTGTGTGCCCAGTATTTCCTCGGGCATGTCGTGCTTGTCGCGCCGCAGCACGGAGAGTGTTGTCTCATATTCGGTCACGGCGCCGTCGCTGTCGGGTGCACTCTTCACGGTCATGGCGTCGCTCAGTTCTTGGCGGCCCAGCATGGCTTTGATGGCATCCGTCATCAACTTGAAGTCCTCGCGGTCGAACTTCTGCGAGAACTCGTAGGGGGTAAGGACGGTCTCCGTGAGGTCTTTCTTCGAAATGACTTTGAATTTGTTTTTCTTGGCGTTGTAGGTCCAGGCTTGTGTTTTGTTGGCGTCCATGATGAGGAGCAGCTGCGAGTTCAGCCGTCGCATTTGCCTGATTGTTTTTCTTTCGCGATAGTAGATGATACGGTTATACACTATCATAGCGGTGACGGTCATCAGGAATGCCGCAGTCAGATAGATATAAGTATGTTCAAATTCTAAATACATTAAATTGTCTCTAAGTATGGTAGTAAACACCCGCAAAGATAGCGGTTTTTGTGTAAATAACAAAATTTTTAAACGAAAAAAACGCTTTTGTTTGGAAGTTTCGCGGAAAAACCTTACTTTTGTCATCAGAAAATGACTAAAAGTACATAAATATGGTTGACGTAAAAGAAATTTTAAGTAAGAGCGAAGAGCGCATGGAGATGGCGGCTATGTACCTTGAGGACGAGCTGAACCGTATTCGTGCCGGCCGTGCCAATGTGGCCATTCTCGACGGTGTTCGTGTAGAAGTTTATGGCAGCAAGGTGCCCCTGAATCAGGTGGCCAATGTGAGTGTGCCCGATCCTCGTACCATCGCTATCAAGCCTTGGGATCGCAAGGAGATACGTAACATTGAGAAGGCTATCATGGATAGCGATGTAGGTATCACCCCCGAGAACAACGGTGAGATTATCCGTTTGAACATTCCAGTTCCTACAGAGGAGCGCCGTCGCGACCTGACCAAGCAGTGCAACAAGATTGCTGAGAAGGCCAAGGTAGAGGTGCGTAACGTGCGTGGCGATGTCAAGGATAAGCTGAAGAAGGCCATCAAGGATGGTTTGTCGGAGGACTTGGAGAAGGATGCAGAGAACGAGCTCCAGAAGTTGCACGACAAGTTTATCAAGAAGATCGACGAGCTGATTACGGCTAAGAACAAGGAAATCATGACCGTTTAATTGATAACTGACAATTGGTATTGACAATTGAAAGGACTTGTTATAAAGAATACAGGCAGCTGGTACACCGTCTTAACCGACGATGGCCAGCTGATTGATTGTAAGATCAAGGGTAACTTCCGGTTGAAGGGTATCCGCAGCACTAATCCGGTGGCTGTGGGCGACCGTGTGCAGATAGTGCCCAACCAGGAGGGAACGGCTTTCATCACCGAGATTGAAGACCGTCGTAACTATATTATCCGTAAGAGCATCAACCTCTCGAAGCAGAGTCATATCCTGGCGGCGAATGTAGATCAGGCCATGCTGGTGGTAACAGTGGTCAACCCGCAGACCTCCACCACGTTCATCGACCGTTTCCTTGCTTCGGCCGAGGCTTACCGTGTGCCGGTGGTACTGGTGTTCAACAAGACCGACCTGCTCGATGAGGACATGCGCCGCTATCAGGAGGCGATGGTGAATCTGTATCAGACCATCGGTTACGAGTGCCGCCAGATATCGGCTGGCACAGGCGATGGGGTAGAGGAGTTGTTGCCCATGCTGAAGGATAGGATTACGTTGCTGAGCGGTAACAGCGGTGTTGGAAAATCAACGCTCATCAACCGCCTGGTGCCGGGGGCCAGTCAGCGTACGGCCGAGATCAGCGATGCCCACAACACGGGGCAGCACACCACCACCTTCTCGGAGATGATACCGCTGCCGCTCGATGGCGGTGGGGCGGCTGATGGGTGCGAACTGGCGGCTGTCAAGTCGTGGCTTATCGATACTCCGGGTATCAAGGGCTTCGGTACGTTCGACATGGAGCCCGAGGAGCTGACCAGCTATTTCAAGGAGATATTCCATTTCTCGCAGGACTGCCGGTTCTCCAACTGTACCCATACCCACGAGCCCGGTTGTGCGGTGCTCAAGGCGCTCGATGAGCATTACATTGCCGAGAGCCGTTACCAGTCGTACCTCTCTATGCTGAACGATAAGGACGAGAGTAAGTATCGCGAGGCGTATTGAACTTTGAACTTTAAACTTTAATTATGAAGAAAGTATTATTCGTACTGTTCGCGGCTAATTGTGCGCTGTCGTCGATGGCGCAGGTTAAGACCGCTGTCTCTGAATTTAATGTGGCTGGTCCCTACGCCATTGCCACGCCGTTTGCCATCGATACGGTTGATGTGCAGGGTAAGAAATTCGACCCCAACTCGCAGCTGGGTGCCATTGCGCTCACCTCGCAGCCTACGGGTAAGTTTGCGGGTGGCGTGCTGCCCTCGCTGCCCGACAGCAAGAGCGTGGGTGTGCTCTCGTTCTATGTGAACAATGCCGACTTTATCAAGGGTAAGGTCGAAGTGAAGGGCCCCAAGCATGCCAAGTTGTATATCGATGGCGTGGAGGCTGGTGGCGACCTGAAACTGGCGCCCGAGCACCATACCTTTACTGTGCAGTATCTGGCCGAGCCCAAGGATACCGACTCTATCCAGGTGGTGATTGATGCCAACAAGGCTGTGGCCTATACGCTGGAGAAGCAGCACCCCTACATGGTGCACGACCTGACCGACGGTAAGCGTGTGCGCGGCATCAACGTGTCGGCCGATGGTCAGCTGGTATGTGTGTCGTATCAGACTACCGACCGCGGCGGCAATAGCCGTTGGAACTACGAACTGCGCGATGCCAAGACGGGCAAGCTGATTTCGCAGCCCTCGCGCAATCCCCGCTGGATGCCCAAGAGCTGTGCGTGGCTGGAGGAGGAGAAGGAGGGCGACAAGCGTGTGCTGTATCGTGTGGAGCCCCGCACCGGTGTGCGTAGCCGTTATGCCTACGATGTGCCCGAGGGTAGCTACAGTGTAGCGCCCACCGAGGACTATCTGATTATCACCAAGGAGGCCGAGGGGCCGAAGGAGGATGAGGATGTGTTCGAAGTGCTCGAGATGGACGACCGTCAGCCTGGCTGGCGCAAGCGTAGCTATCTGGTGAAGTACGACGTGAAGACCGGCATCAGCCAGCGCATCACCTTCGGCAACAAGGGCGAATACCTCTCTGATATCTCGCAGGACGGCAGCAAGCTGCTGGTTATCAGCAACCGCTCGCGCCTGACCAAGCGCCCCACCACGGTTTCCGACGTGTATGTGATGGACGCCCGCACGCTGCAGGTGGACACCCTGCTGAGCGGTGCCGAGTTCCTGGGCAGCGGCTCGTTCTCGCCCGATGGCAAGCAGATACTGTTCACTGGCAATCCCGAGGCGTTCAACCGCATCGGCTGCGTGCTGCCCGCCAGCCTGACGCCCAGCATGACCGAGAACGAACTCTTCCTCTTCGATATCGCCTCGAAGCAGGTGACACCCCTCACCAAGGACTTCAACCCCAGTGTGGAGAGCGTCGACTGGTCGTGGGCCGACGGACAGGTCTACTTCTCGGCCGAGGATAAGGATTATGTCAATATCTTTACGCTGAATCCCAAAACCGGAAAGATTACCCAGCTGCCCATCCAGGGCGACTATGCCTACCGTTTCGATATGGCTTCGCAGGCACCCGTGCTCGCCTACCTGTCGTACAAGACCATGGAGCCCGCTTCGGCCTATGTAGCAACCGTTAACTCAAAGAAATCAACGTTCAATGGTCAGCGCACAATGTTCGATGGCAAAGAGGCTCTGGGCGATGCCGAGATAGGTACCTGTCAGGACTGGAACTTCATCAATTCAAGGGGCGATAAGGTGTACGGACGTCTGTATCTGCCGAAGGATTTCGATGCCAGCAAGAAGTACCCGATGATAGTGTACTACTATGGCGGCTGCTCGCCAGTGTCACGCTATTTCGAGTCGCCTTACGCACCTCAGTACTGGAACTCGTTGGGCTATGTGGCCTATATCCTGCAGCCCAGCGGCGCTACCGGATTCGGTCAGGAGTGGGCATCGCGCCACGTGAACACCGCTGGTCGCGGTCCTGCCGAGGATATCATCGAGGGTACGAAGAAGATTTGTGAGGCGCATCCCTTTATTAATAAGGAGAAGATTGGTTGCATGGGTGCCTCGTACGGCGGTTTCATGACCCAGTACCTGCAGACCCAGACCAATATCTTTGCCGCTGCCGTGAGCCATGCCGGTATTGCCAACCACACCAGTTACTGGGGTGAGGGCTACTGGGGCTACAACTACAGCGAGGTGTCGATGGCCAACAGCTATCCCTGGAGCCACCGCCAGTTGTATGTCGATCAGAGTCCGCTGTTCAATGCCGACAAGATCCACACGCCGCTGCTGCTGCTCCATGGCAATGCCGACACCAATGTGCCGCTGATTGAGAGTCTGCAGATGTTCACTGCGCTGAAGCTGCTGGGCCGCGAGGTGGCGCTGGTAGAGGTGACGGGTGAGAACCACCACATCCTGGACTACGCGAAGAAGGAGAAGTGGCTGGCCACGCAGATGGCCTGGTTCCAGAAGTGGCTGAAGGACGACCCCACCTGGTGGGATGCCCTGTATCCTAAGAAGCATCTGTAAGCATTTTGACGCACTGGTGCACTGATGCACTGTACAATACGAAAAAAATAATCCCCCGCTCCACCAGAGCGAGGGATTTATTGTTTTCAGATGGTGATTTCGCCGGAACCTAAGCAGCGGTGATGGTTCTTGTCGTAGACCACGCAGAACTGCCCTGGCGCCACGCCGTGGATCTTGTGCTGTGAGTGGACGATGAATTCGCCCGCAGCGGTCCATTCGAGTGTGGCAGGATGGTATTCGGGTGTGTGGCGGATCTTGAATGTCACCTCGGTGGGCTGCAGCTCGCGGGTGAGGAAGTGGAATCCGTGTACGGGGAAATCCTGCTTGTAGGCCGTCTCGGGGTCGTAGCCGTGCGATACATATAATATATTATTAGCCACGTCCTTCTTCACTACGAACCACGGACCACCGCCGAAGCCCATGCCTTTGCGCTGGCCGATGGTATGGAACCACAGTCCCTTGTGCTCGCCGATGCGGCGGCCTGTCTCCAGTTCAATCACGTCGCCCGGCTGCTCGCCTAAGTAGCGGCGTATGTAGTCGTTGTAGTTGATCTTGCCGAGGAAACAGATGCCCTGCGAGTCCTTGCGCTTGGCGTTCACCAAGTGCTCGCGCTCGGCGATGACGCGCACCTCGTCCTTCACGTAGTGACCGATGGGGAAGAGAGCTTTCTTCAGTTGCCAGTCGGCTATCTGAGCCAGGAAGTCGGTCTGGTCCTTCACCGGGTCGGGACTGGTGCAGAGCCATTTGTAGCCATTCTCGTCGGTCTCGGTCATGGCGTAGTGGCCGGTGGCAATGAGGTCGTAGTCGTGGCCGCGCTTCTCATCGAATGCGCCGAACTTGATCAGTCGGTTGCACATCACGTCGGGGTTGGGTGTCAGTCCGGCGCGCACCTTGTCCATGGTGTACTTCGTCACCTGATCCCAGTACTCCTTGTGGCAGTCGATCACCTCCAGCTTGCAGCCGTACTTGTGCGATACGGCGGTGGCCATCTCCAGGTCCTCCTCTGATGAGCAGTCCCACTCCTCCTGTTCCTCGGGCCCGATCTTGATGTAAAAACAGTCGGGATGCAGGCCCAGCTGGGCAAACTCGTGCACCACTACGCTACTGTCCACGCCGCCAGAAAGCAGCACGGCAATGCGCTTGTTCTCTATTTCCTTGATATTCATGGGTGCAAAGATAATCATTTTTTTTTTCACTACAATGTTAAATCTTGCTAATTATTTCAACGAATCCATTGTTGGTTCGGTTAAAGTTCATATCTTTGCGATATCAAAATGATATCAATTTGCATTGAACATTGATTATAAAACATTAAACATTAAGATTATGGAGACAAAAGAGTTTGAGTTCAGAGGATCGGTCATGAATGGATTCCTGATGTTATTTGTAAACTTTGCTGTATTGGTTCTAACGGTTGTAGGTATCGTTGAGAGCATCATTATGCTCGACGCTACCGGTGGCAATGAGGGCGGATGGCTGCTGGGCCTCTGCGGTGTGATGATCATCGTGAATATCATCATGTGGTGCGGCCACATGCAGTTGGAGCCCAACGAGGCGCGCGTTGCCACCTGGTTCGGTAAGTATGCCGGTACCTTCGCACAGACTGGTTTCTTCTGGATCAACCCCTTTTATGGTACCAAGAAGGTTAGTCTGCGTGCGCGTAACCTGGACGCTGAGCCCATCAAGGTGAACGATAAGACTGGTAATCCAGTGATGATTGGTCTGGTGCTGGTTTGGAAACTGAAGGATACCTACAAGGCACTGTTTGAGGTGGACACCCAGACCATGGCTTCGAACCCCAACGCCGTTGGTAGCGACACCAAGGGACTGATGAACGCCCTGGAGAACTTTGTGCGCGTGCAGAGCGATGCAGCCCTGCGACAGGTGGCTGGTCAGTATGCTTACGACGATGAGGACAGCAAGAGCGGCGAGCCCACCCTGCGCTCGAGTGCCGACGAGATAAACGAGCAGCTGGAACAGAAGCTGGACGAGCGTCTGGCACTGGCTGGCATCGAGGTGGTTGAGGCGCGTATCAACTATCTGGCCTATGCGCCCGAGATTGCAGCTGTCATGCTGCGTCGCCAGCAGGCCAGTGCCATCATCACCGCCCGCGAGAAGATAGTAGAGGGTGCAGTGTCAATGGTAAAAATGGCGCTCGATAAACTCTCAAGCGAGGAGATTGTAGAGCTCGACGACGACAAGAAGGCTGCCATGGTGAGCAATCTGCTGGTGGTGCTCTGTGGCGACGATAATGCTCAGCCCGTTGTAAATACCGGCACTTTAAATCATTGATCATTGAACATTTATGGCTGATAAGAAATCCACTAAGAGTTTTATCCTGCGTGTTGATGCCGAAACGATGGACGCGATAGAGGCCTGGGCTGCGGACGAGTTCCGCAGCACCAATGGCCAGCTGCAGTGGATCATCACAGAGGCCCTGCGCAAAGCCAAGCGTCTACCAAAGAAAAAGAAAGAAAACAATGAAACCAGAGAAGATTAAAGTAAATCGTACACTCGAGGGGACCATCTTTGAGCTGGTGTTCCTGGTACTGCTGATAGCTGTGTGGGTGTTTGTCATCATTGCCTTGCAGAAAGCGCCCGATGTGGTGCCGACCCACTTCGACGACCTGGGCCGTGCCGCCAGCTACGACTCGAAGTACAGCATTCTGTTTGCCGCTATCTTCACGTCGGTTGCTGGTGTCATCCTGTTGGGTTCCGCCTACTTTCCCCACACCATCAACATCCCCGTCAAGATTCAGACACCGCGCCAATACGCACTGGCCATCCGTATGATACGTGTGCTCAGTCTGGTCATGCTGGCCCTCACTGCCGTCATTGCCTACACCTCGCTGGTGGCTGTCAGTCCCTCGGCTGTGCCCATCCTCGCCGTGGTGGGGCTGATGTTCGCCGTAATCATCGTGTTCTGTGTACTTATTTTTAAAGCGAGGTAATTTATGAGAAAATATTTACCTTATTCAAAGAGCAAGATGATACTTAGAAAGTTTGTTGCATATCTGTATTACGTAGGCTGTGTAATATTAGGCATAGGCATTGTTGGCAAGATGCTAATACACTTTCCATTTTTAGATTTCTTGCACAAAAATGTGTTTATCTATATGTCGGCCATTGGCATATTTATGATGGTACCATCGTGGGTATATAAGTTATACCATTTCAATATGTTTAAAAATGAAAACAAGAAAAGACTGCTTACCTTCGCTTTGGTTACTGTTGGCATTTTGATAATGATTTATATTGTGAGAGGCGTATGAAGAAGTTGTTATTCACTATTGCTTTAGCTTGCATGAGCCTAACCGTCCAAGCTCAAAACATCAATGGCACTTGGAGTGGCGAGCTGAATGCTGGTTTTCAGAAGATTAAGGTAGTGCTGAATTTGAGCGACGATGGCAAATGCACACTCGATAGTCCAGACCAAGGTGCTTATGGCATAGCAGCCACAACCCACTTTGTTTCTGCTGATTCTGTCAACGTAAGCATTGCTTCGCTTAATGCATCTTATGCTGCCAAATTGCAGAATGGTGAGTTGAAAGGAACCTTCACTCAGAGGGGCTTTATGCTGCCATTGAGCCTTAAGCCAAGCGAGAAAGTCGAATTGAAGCGCCCACAAACCCCACAACCACCATATCCCTACGAGACAGAGGAAGTGACGTTCCAGAACGCCAAGGCTGGTGCCACACTCGCTGGTACGCTAACCATACCCGCTGGTGGTTCAAAGTATGTGCTGCTGATGGTGACAGGCAGCGGCCCTGAGAATCGCGATGAAGAGATATTTGCCCACAAACCCTTTGCAGTGATAGCCGACCGCTTGGCGCGCGCTGGCATTGCCACGCTGCGCTACGATGATCGTGGTGTAGGCCAGTCGGTAGGTGGCGATATGAAGAACGCTACATCGGCCGATCTGGCTGAGGATGCCGCTGCAGGTATCGCGTGGCTGCGTGCTCAGAAGCGATTCAAGAAAGTGGGACTGCTGGGCCACAGCGAGGGCGGACTGATAGCTTTTATGTTGGCTGCGCAGAAGAAGTTGGACTTCATCGTGTCGCTGGCAGGTCCTGCCGTCAAGGGCGATAGCATCATGCTGTATCAGACCCAGAACAGCGGCAGTCCCTTAGCCAAGGGCATCACCATGGAGCAGCTGCGCAGCATGGTGAAGACAAACGCGTGGCTGACTTACTTTATGGACTACGACCCCACAGAGAATATCACCAACACCAAGTGCCCTGTGCTGGCGATGAATGGCACAAAGGACTGTCAGGTGCCTGCCGAAATGAACCTGCCCGTGCTGCGCCGCCTGTTGCCCAGGAACAAGCGTACGCAGATTGTGGCGCTCGAAGGGCATAACCACCTGTTCCAGCGCTGCACCACCGGTCGCCCCGACGAGTACTACCAGATAGAGGAGACCATCTCCGAGGAGGCCCTCGCCACCATCATAGTCTGGCTCCAGAAACTATAATCCCACCACGCTTCTCGTCGCAAGACCAGCGGACCAGGGTGGGACGTTTCTTTTTAAAAATGCCGCTGGATTAAACCGCTTCATCTTGTCTGTGAAGCAGTGTTGACCGACAGTGCGGATGTCAAGCAGTATCAAATAAACAGATTAAAAAACCTCAAAAACACCGAATGAAATACCTCAAAAAACAAGATTTCCTTGCGTATGCTTTGATAGAGTGCAAACTGGCTGCGCAACCGCAATACCATTGAGTTCCTTGGAATATGGGAGCGGTTGATGAATCCGAATTTTAATTGTGCCGAATTCGACATAATTAAATCTCAGGCAGGGTTGAACCGTTTCCGTTTCAGTGCTCTTTCTCTATAGGCTGTCAATGATATACGGATAAACACAGGAATTTACTGGTGAGCGTTTTTTTCTTGTCACGATATATAAAAAGGTGACCCGCCAGCAGATCTACGGGATGCCGACGGGTTCTGTTATCGTTTAATTTCGGACGACTTATCCGAGAATCTTCTTCATTTCGGGTGCAAATATAATGCTTTTTTCTGAATATGCAAGATTTCGATAAGTTTTTTAGGGAAATTTGTTTTGTTACACGTTATTTGTTGCCGTGGAGTTACACGTCTTTTTGTGGCGTGTGATTACACGTCTTTTGTTGCTGTGCGATTACACGTTATTTTGTGCAAAGTTACATAATTCCAATGAAAAAAAAGCAGAAATAATAAATTAAAGAATTAGCCCTCTAATATACAGATAGTTACATTAAAACAGTATCTTTTTGAAGTCTTGTTTTATAAAATCTTGCCCAATTCAAATTTTGTTGCTTTAATCCATCCTTCACATTCTGGCTAACTGCGCAAGCGGGAAAAGCTTGCGAGTGTGCACCAGTGCGGCAGTGCACCGTTGAGTGTGTTGGATGATGATGGTGAATCATAATATGCTATTTTAATTTTATATATATTATAATATATATAAAAAATATATATAGGTTAGGCAGCAGTGTGATTGTTCATGTTGCACTGGTGCACTGGTGCACTTCGTACTGACGGGGCGGTGTGCCCCGACGGGGATTACGGCTACGGGCTCCATGTATTACGGACACCACGGTGGTGTATTACGGCAACGAAAAAAAGGCCATAATAATTGCAAAAACACTTGTGCGCCTCGGCGATTTTTCGTATCTTTGCATTGTCAATAACACACACAGTTAATCAAGTTTATCAATACTACGAGAACAGAGTAAAGAAAGTATGGCAAAGATTTTGTACGAAGTAAAGCAGAACAAGGCCGAGACCTCGGCTGCTTTCGGTAAGTGGTTCGGCTATGTGAAGAGCCTGGAGACCCTGAACACCCGTAAGCTGGCTAAGCACATCAGCGAGCATGGCAGTGTGTACACTCAGGATGTGGTGTTTGGCGTGCTGGAGAAGTTCCGCTCATGTCTCATCGAGATGCTACTCGACTCGAAAAAGGTGAAGATCGATGGTCTGGGCACCTTCTACTGCACCATCGAGAATCAGAAGGGTGGCGCAGTGAGCAAGGACAAGTTCAACGTATCTACCCACCTGAAGGCGCTGCACATCCGCTTCATGCCCGAGCAGGAGCAGGAGATGAACATCTCAAGTCGCGAATTCCTGAAGCAGGCCGAGTTTATCAACGTGGAGACGCTGACCAAGAGCGACGACGAGCCTACCCAGAGCGGCGGCAATTCGGGCGGCAACACTGGTGGTGACAGTGGCAGCACCGGCGGCAATTCGGGCGGTAGTACCGGCGGTAACGGCGGAGGCAGTGAGCCCAACCCCGACGGCAGCACCGAAGATTAGCGCTTGGGGCAAAAGCCCCAACTACTTTGAACTTTGAACTTTGAACATTGAACTTTAAATCACTAAAACTATGAACAAGAAAGAAAGCATTAAGTTTATCGTGCAGCTGATTGCATCAATCGCAACTGCCATCCTGACTGCACTGGGAGCCACCTCCTGCATGGGGTTTTAAGGCGGTTAGTAGCAAAATTGGTGTAAAAATATGTGAAATATGCACCAGAGGATTTAAAAGTTGTTAAGAAATGAGGGGGTGTCCTGACTTATGGGACAGCCCCTCTTTTATTTTGCAGGCGTAGCAATACAAATTCACTCACTATTAAGTAAAAATTAAAATGGAAAAGAACAAGAAGAACTTCGGAGAAATGGAGATCGCTCCCGACATGGTGAACCTGATTCACCGAGTATTTAATCTTTGGGCTCGCAAGCGCGAGGAGGAATGCCTGGCGATATTGCGGCAATTGCTGGAAGAGCAGCAACACTATTCGCCATTGCAGCAACTGATGCAGGCAGCAACTGATGCATCGCCGCTGTTCTGGGCGTCGACGTCGTGGGCGGTAGTCTATGCGGTAGCGCGCGACATGGCAGACTATCAGGGTAGCGTAAGCGATTTTGAACGCATGATAGCCCCTATGGCCAAGCCACCCGTGTTCAACTATCCTTGTCCGCAAGGCACCATCCACCGTGCTTTCAACCATCATCCCTACATGCATAAGCCTATCCACCGCTGGGAGGAAAACGGTGCCTCGCGCCGTGAACTGGCACTACTGCATTATCTTTGCGCGCGCATGGATTAACCTTAAGCCGCCAAAACACTCTAAAGCCTCCATCCGGGGGCTTTTTTGTTTAGTATTCTGGAGTCTGACTGAAATGTTTGATGTTAATTATGGGAGAAAATGAACGATTCTGGGAGAAGATTTGGGAGAACGTTCTTTCAAAGATTGGCGGGTGGGGAAAAGGTGCGTACTTTTGCAGCGTCGATCGTTGATTGGCACGCGCTCTTTGACATGATGAAAACCGACCACACACCGCACGGGAAGGCCCGGGCGACCACCAACCAGTGAGACTACACAAGAAAAAACAGTATTAATCATTTAAACATTATTATTTATATGGAACAAACATCAATCATGATCAGTATGATCAACAATAACGGCCGCCGTTGCCAGGGCAACGAGCAGTGCCACAATCCCCAACACATGATGACTTCGCTGGAAATAGCTGAAGTAACCGGTAAGTTGCACACGCACGTGATGCGTAGCATCCGAAACATGGAGCCCGCCTGGGTGAAAGTGAACGGAACCAAATTTGGATTGGTTGAGTATCGCGACAGGAAGGGCGAGCTTCGCCCTTGCTACCAGCTCACCAAGATAGAGACACTCTATATTGCCACCAAGTTCAACGACGAGGCACGTGCCCGACTGGTGCTGCGCTGGGAACAGCTGGAGCACGAACGACTGGATGCCGCCGCACAGAACTACCCCGCCGTACAGGACACGAACCTGCCCGCATTGCCGCCGAAGAAGATCATAGCAATGGCGGATGAGATTGTAGGCCACGGACTACGATTGCTCAACGAGGAGGCCGAGGACACGCTCACTGCCACGCAGGTGGCGAAGACCTTCAACATGACCACAATCGACTTCAACGCTGTGCTCGGCGACATGGGCATCCAGTACCGTGCCCACGGGCGATGGAATCTGGCCGAGAGCCTGGAGGGCCGCGGCTACACCGCCATGCGCACCCACGTGAGCTACAGTCTGAAGGGCCAGAAGAAGATTCGCCACTATATGACGTGGACCATTGCCGGCCTGCACTTCCTCAATGCCAAGCTGGGTTATCCAAACTTCTGATCCCGCCACATGAAAGCAGTTATCAACCGCATCTGCGCCTCATGCCGCCACAGGGAGATCCTGATCGATGGCACGCGCCAGTGCCGCCTCTCGCATCAGCAGGTGGAGCAGCGTTTTGTCTGCCCTCACTACGAGATGGCCGACACCTTTAATATTTTGAAACGAGTGAAATTCAGAAACGAGAAGAAAAACTATGGAATCGAGTGAAATTTTAATCAGTCAGTTGAAAACGTTTGAGGGCTTGCGGCTGCAGGCCTACCGCGACAGCGCGGGTGTACTCACCATCGGCTACGGTCATACGGGCCCCGATATCAGCGAGGGCGACCGCATCAGTGAATATTGGGCCACCGAGCTGCTCAGTAAGGACCTCGGCGCCGTTGAGGCTCAGGTGCGCCGCCTGCGTGTGGCGCGCACTCAGGGGCAGTTCGATGCGCTTGTATCGTTTGTCTTCAACCTGGGCATCGGTCGTTTGCAGAGCTCCACGCTGCTCAAGCTGATCCGCCAGGGCAGGAGCCGCGCGCAGATCCGTCGTGAGTTCAAGCGCTGGGTGTATGCCGGCGGCAGAAAGCTGGCGGGGCTGGAGCGCCGCCGCGAATGGGAAGCCAACAGATTTTTCGAGTAGTTTAACCGTATGTTTTGTTATCAGAGTAATTTTAGTAATCCTACATTGCCCGTTGACGAAGCGCAGTTCTATGCGCTCGTCAGGGCGCAGCAGTGGCACGACATCATCGATCGCTTCCGCCAGTCGGGCGACGCCTCGCTCAAGCGTAAGTTGCCGGCGTTTATCTTCCAGGCCACCTTCAGCCCAACCACCTCGAAGGCGGGCAGGGCAGGGGCATGGCGCAAGCAGGCTGCCACCCAACTCACGGGCCTGGTGGTGATGGACGTGGATCACGTCGACCACCCGCTCACCTTGTATCAGGGCTGGATTGATAAGGGTCTCGACCTGAAGGCATTAGGCATTGTGCTTATCTACATCACGCCCAGTGGTAAGGGCGTGAAGATTGTGTTTAAGGCCCGTACCGATTGGGGCAACCTTATCGACAACCAGCACCAGATGGCACAGCTACTGGGCGTGGAGGTGGATGAGAGTTGCAAGGACGCTTCGCGCATGAGCTTCATCTGCAAGGAGAGCGACATCCTCTACATCGACAAAGAACTGTTTACTTATGAGAACCAGGCATTTGCTGAGCGATATACGGCTCTATATCGCGACGGTCATAGCCAGGCTACGAGAGATCATTCAGCAACGGAAATCAGGACTGATTCTGCTACTGAAAAAGTCCTTAAGTCCTGTAGTCCGCTGCAAGAAGAATTCAACGGCATGCCTGTGAGCGAGATTATCGACAAGTGGATGCAAGGCGTAAACCTGGCAAACAACCGTCACAACACCTTGGTCGACCTGGCCAGTCATCTCCGCTATGTGATTGGTAAGAATCCCACCAAGATCACCGAGGTGGTGATGACGCTGCCATGGGTGCAGGACCTGGCGAAAGAAGGCGAAGATGTGGCTGGTACGGTGCGCTCGGTGATGGACTTCAAGTATCATGAGTACATGCCCAAGAAACTCCGCGAGGCAGTGGCTGCTACCTCGCAACTGGAGGACGACAACATGGCCCGGCAACTCTGGGCGTGGGGCGAGGAGATTGAGGCGCTGAGCGTATACTATCCAGCCCTGAAGGATGTGTGCAAGGGACTGAAGCGCAACCAGTATCCCGCCGCCCTGTTTGTGGCCGGTGGACTGATGATGACGCTGATGACCCGCTGTACCTACCGTTTCTACCACCGACCTGAAGAGCTGCGCCGATTGAACAATTCTACATTTATCATTGGCGACCCTGCCAGCGGAAAATCCTTCGCAACCCGCCTCTACAAGCTGCTGGCAGCACCCATCATCGCTGCCGACCAGACGGGTAAGGACGCCATCAACGCCTATCGTGAACAGATGCGCACCAAGGGTGCCAACAAGGAGA
The DNA here is from genome assembly GCF_000702825.1 of Prevotella sp. P6B1. GTDB lineage: Bacteria > Bacteroidota > Bacteroidia > Bacteroidales > Bacteroidaceae > Prevotella. The sequence continues at coordinate 42,956 of NZ_JNKF01000016.1, read as the reverse complement.
AACCCAAGAAACCCAAGGTTGTTGTGCGCATCCACCCCGCACGCACCTCGAACGCCCAGTTTATCCAAGACATGGTCAACTCGGTGGAGGAGGTCGACGGCCGTCCCATGCAGCTCCATATGCTCACTTTCGACACCGAGCTCGACAACACCGTCAGTGTGCAGCGCGGCGGCTCGTGGATCGACAAGATGTCGCTCGAACTCAAGGCTTTCCACAACGAGGAAGACGGTCAGGCGTACTCTAACAACGACTCCGTACTGCAGGATTTCTTCGTCACCTGGAACTTCATCTACACTGGCACACCCATCGCCCTGAAGAAGAAGGTGAATGAACAGAACTTCGGCTCCGGTCTTGCCACCCGACTCACCTGCATCCCCCTGCCAGCCACCAATTTCCAGATGCTGACACGCGAATCGACCATCGACTACGACAGTGACGAGCGACTGAAGGAGTGGGCGAAGAAACTGGACCGCACCAAGGGCGAACTCTCTGTGCAGCGGCTGGTGGACGAGCTATACGACTGGACGGCCCGCCGCATGGCCGACGCTGCCGACAACCAGTCGCGCGCCGACGAGATGCTACTGAAGCGCTGCGCTTACCACGGCTTGAATTTCGCCGCCCCATTCATCGTGATGCGTCACTGGGGCGAGCTCCATCAAGAAGGCGAATTCTGGTGCGGCACCTTCAATACCGACGACATCGACTGGCGGTTGGCCGAGCTTATTGTCAACATCCAGTACGCTTGTCAGCGCCACTATTTCGGACGCATGGCCGAGAGCTATTTCGATAACAAACAGCGCGATGCCAGTGTCAATATCCAGCGCCGTGGGCGTACCATCGAGTCCTTCAACCGCCTGCCCGACGAGTTTACCGCCGACGATGTGATGCGTTGCTTTGAGCTACAGAATGAGAATGCCGCCCGTAGTCGCATGAGCCGCCTGCAGAGCGACCACCTTATCGAGAAGGTGAGCGACGGGCGTAGTAACAGTCAGGGTCGCGCCGTGTATCGCAAAACCGGTACGGTGATGCTCTGAAAACAATGATCCCCCGCCGTGATGGCGAGGGATCGTTGTTTCTCGTTGTGCGTCAGTGCACCAGTGCGTCATTTCGCTTGTTTGGTAAATCCGCTGAAGTAGTTCATGCACACGCGTTGCCACTCCTTGGCGTTCTCCAGTTGGTGCTGCAGACGGAGGTCAACCTCCTGCCAGCGCTGCTGGTCGATGCAGCCCTTCTGCGCCTGCCATACACGGATAAAGTCCTCTACCTCGCTCACGCCGCGCGCATAGCGGTAGTCCATCTCCTCAATCACCGTGCGACCGCTCTTCAGGCGGAAGCTCCATGGCACGCGGTGGAACCACAGCAGGTAGCGCTCGGGGCAGGTGTTCACGTCGTCGTACAGCTGGCAGTAAGGCTCGCGATACTGTGCCGTGGCGTTCGAGCCCGTATGGGTGCGGTCGAAACCTATCGAGTCGGTATTGGCCTTGTGATAGTACACGGGGCACCACTCGATGGGCGCATTGGGCTGGAATTCCGACGGACCTGGGCCGTAGTGGTGATCGAATGTGAAGATATGGTGCAAACCGATGGGCATCATATAATCCACGCACGCCTCGCGCGAGCGCAGCATCACCGACTCGAGTGCCTGGTTGTCGGCAGCATCGAAGGTCAGTCCTAACCACTCGCGGGCTATCTGCTCGCTCGTCAGGTTGGGGTTCCAAGCCAGTCGGCCGAAGGCATACCAGTTGGCCTGCGAGAAGTGGTGACCGCACCAGTTACGATCCAAACCTATGTTAGCCACACCTGCGATACCCACCAGCTTCTCGGGAGCCACGAAGCCGAAGAACTCGCGCCACATGGGGGCGAGATACACCAGATGGCGGCTCTGACCCAGGTATTCCTGTGTGATCTGCAGCTCGGCCATCTGCTTGGTATGATGGATGTTGTCGAAGATGGGGGCGTAGGGCTCGCGGGGCTGGAAGTCGAGCGGACCGTTCTTCGACTGCAGGATGACGTTGTCGGCAAACTTGCCGTCGAGGTTCTTGAATTCGCTCACTGCCTGCTTCACACGGTCCTCGCCGCTATGGGCAGCGCCATACACGAACGAGCGCCACATGATGATACCACCAAAAGGCTTTACAGCGGCAGCCAGCATATTGGCACCGTCGGCATGGGTGCGCTTGTAGTCGAACGGACCGGGCTGTCCCTCCGAATTGGCCTTCACTAAGAAGCCGCCGAAGTCGGGAATCAGCTGGTATATCTCCTTGGCCTTGGCCTTCCACCACGCCTTCACCTGTGGGTTCAGCGGGTCGGCAGTCTTCAGTACCTTGCCCTTGTTCACGCCCTTCACGGCTACGTTCATGGGCGAGGCGAAGTTCACCGACAGATAGACCTTGATGCCGTAGGGGCGCAGAATGTCGGCTATCTCCTTTACCTTATTAATATAGGTGGTTGTGAGCATCTTGGGCGAGGCATTCACATTGTTGAGCACAGTGCCGTTGATGCCGATCGAGGCATTGGCACGGGCATATTCCTTCACCAGTTCGCGGTCGATGGGCTGCGCAGGATTCTTCCAGAAGATGCTCAGTCCGGCATAGCCGCGCTCGATGCTGCCATCCAGATTGTCCCAGTGGTTCAGAATGCGCAGACGGTAGAATGGTTTCTCGGTGACGCCTTCACGAACGGCAGCGCCGCCACCCTGCTGCTGCAGCACGGCATAGGCACCGTAGAGCAGTCCTGTGGTATTCTTCGCCGTGATGGTATGCCCGCTGATGCAATAGGCATCCTCGTCCATCTTCGGGTCGAGGCACAGTTCCATGTCGTGATTGGCATACCGGGTCAGCTCCTCGGCAGCCTGGCACTTCGGACCCTTCACCACGGCCTTGCCTACCACTTTGTTTCTCAGCCACAGCTGGTGGCCATCTTCAGCCTTTGCCATCCCGGCAACGACGATTGCTAATAAAAGTAATGCGAATTTTTTCATGTGATATTGATAATTTTCCGCAAAATTATGAAATAATTGCGGAATTCACATCATTCGTGCCCGAAATTTTGTAACTTTGCGCCAAATAACAAAGTAAAAGATACAAAATGAAAAAAGTGAGACTACTAATTACAGCATTGTTACTGACGATTCCGATGTTGATGCATGCCGGCGACTTCACCGTTGGCAACAAGACATTCCTGCTGAACGGCGAGCCATTCGTGGTCAAGGCGGCTGAGGTGCACTATCCCCGCATCCCGCGTCCGTACTGGGAGCATCGCATCAAGATGTGCAAGGCGCTCGGCATGAACACCCTGTGCATCTACGTGTTCTGGAACATCCACGAGCAGCGTGAGGGACAGTTCGACTTCAGCGGCAACAACGATGTGGCAGAGTTCTGTCGTCTGGCGCAGAAGAACGGTATGTACGTCATTGTGCGTCCCGGACCCTACGTATGTGCCGAGTGGGAGATGGGTGGACTGCCCTGGTGGTTGTTGAAAAAGAAGGACATCCGCCTGCGCGAGCGCGATCCTTATTTTATGGAGCGTGTGAAGCTGTTCGAGCAGAAGGTGGGCGAGCAGCTGGCACCACTGACCATCCAGAAGGGTGGTCCTATCATCATGGTGCAGGTGGAGAACGAGTACGGCTCGTATGGCGAGGATAAGCCTTACATCAGCGAGATACGCGACTGCCTGCGTGGTATTTATGGCAAGGAACTGACCCTGTTCCAGTGCGACTGGAGCTCGAACTTCGAGAAGAACGGACTCGACGACCTGGTGTGGACGATGAACTTCGGTACCGGTGCCAATATCGACCAGCAGTTCAAACGCCTGAAGGAGCTGCGCCCCAACGCGCCGCTGATGTGCTCGGAGTTCTGGAGCGGCTGGTTCGACAAGTGGGGTGCCAACCACGAGACGCGTCCTGCCAAGGATATGGTCGACGGTATGGATGAGATGCTGTCGAAAGGTATCTCGTTCTCGCTCTACATGACCCACGGCGGCACCTCGTTCGGTCACTGGGCTGGTGCCAACTCGCCCGGTTTCGCACCCGATGTGACCTCGTACGACTACGATGCCCCCATCAACGAGTATGGCGGCACTACCGACAAATACTTCAAGCTGCGCCAGATGATGAAGAAGTACAGCACCACCAAGCTGCCCGCCATCCCCAAGATGCCGGCGCAGTTCATATCGATACCAGCATTCGAGCTTACGGAGCACGCAGATCTGCTTATGGGAGTTGACAGCGTGGTGATGGACAGTGAGCTGCGTACCATGGAGGAACTGGAACAGGGCTGGGGTAGCATCGTCTATACCACTGTTCTGCCCGAGATAACCAAGCCCAGCGTACTGACGCTCGACGAGGGGCACGACTTTGCACAGGTGTTCATTGACAATAAGTACGTGGGCAAGATAGACCGTGTGCGCAATGAGAACAGCCTGCAGTTGCCTGCTGTCAAGAAAGGACAGGTACTGGATATATACATCGAGGCCATGGGGCGCATCAACTTCGGACGCGCCATCAAGGACTACAAGGGCATCACCAACAGCGTCACCCTCTCAAGCGAGGTTGATGGCCATGAGCTCATCTGGAACCTGAAGCGCTGGACCATCATGACCATCCCCGATGATTATCAGACGGCTAAGAATGCATTTGAGACCCATTCGCCAAACATTGTTCCTCATCACACAAAGATGGGCTACTATCGCGGCTACTTCAACCTGAAGAAGGTGGGCGATACCTTCCTCGATATGGAGCAGTTCGGCAAGGGACAGGTGTATGTGAACGGCCATGCCATCGGCCGCTTCTGGAGCATCGGTCCGCAGCAGACGCTCTACGTGCCTGGCTGCTGGTTGAAGAAGGGAAAGAACGAGGTGATTGTGCTCGACGTGGTCGGACCTACGAATCCGATTATCGCCGGACTGACCAAACCCGAGCTCGACAAACTGAATATGGAGAAATCGCGCACGCATAACAATCCCGGCGACAAGCCCGACCTGAACTCGGCAACACCTGTGGCAAAGGGCAGCTTCTTTGCTGGCAACGGCTGGCAGAAGGTACGTTTCGATGCGCCTGCCAAGGGACGTTACATCGCTCTGCAAGCCCTCTCGACACAGGCTGGCAAGGCCGACGTGGCAGTGGCTGAAATCTACGCCATCAACACCACCGGTGGTCGTATCAGTCGTGAACAGTGGACTGTGAAATATGCCGACAGCGAGGATATCATTCGCGGTAACTTCACTGCCGACAAGGCTTTCGACCTGCAGGAATCTACCTACTGGCGTACGGGCAAGGGTGCTGAGTTGCCTCACCTGATGGTGATCGACCTGGGCAGCCAGCAGACCGTGACTGGTATCGACTATCTGCCACGCGCCGAGCAGGGTGCTCCGGGCAGTATCAAGGACTATCAGATTTTTGTTTACTAAAATAAGAATCCCCGTAGAAAACAAGAATCCCCGCCAACTTGGCGGGGATTTCTTATTGCTTAGTAGATAACCAATCCACCATTGGATTGGATGGTTACCTTCACTTTTCCTTTCTTGTCTTTCTTGAGCACCGTCTGGGTGGGCTGCAGCTGCTTGTCGTCGATGAGCAGCTTCGAGAGTCCGTTGCCATACGCATTGAGGTCGAGGGTCAGCGTGAGCGGTGTCTTCTGCGCATTCAGTCCGGCAATGTACCATTGACCGTTGGTAGCCTGGCGTGCCATCACCACATATTTGCCTGGATAGCCGGCTATGTAGCGGGTCTGCTGCCAGGTAGTGGGCAACTGGCGCAGGTAGTCCATCTCAAACTGCGGCAGTTCCTGCAGGTTGTTGGGCTGCATGGCCACACACTGCACCGAGGTCTGCATGGTGATACCGGTGGCAAGCTCGAAGATATCGGTGGTCTTACGGGTGTGACGGCTCTTGTTGTCGGTCGACATCCATTTGTTCATGATGATGCCGCCCCAGTCCATCGAGGCCGTTGCGTTGCGGCAGAAGGGGTGCAGGGTCAGGTCGAAACCCTCGCTGATGGTGGCACCCTCGCCGAAGAAGAGATTCTCCGAAGCCAGCACAGCCTCCGAAGCCACGAAGTTAGGATACATGCGCTCCCAGCCGCGGGGCATGGTGCAGCCGTGGAACACTACCTGCAGACCGTGACGGTTGGCATCGCTCAGGATATCCTCGTAGAGCTGCATGGTCTGCTGCTTGTCGCCGCCGAAGAAATCCACCTTGATTCCCTTCACGCCGATGCTCTCGAGCCAGCTCATCTCGCGTTCGCGGGCAATGGCGGTGTTCATGCAGTTGCGTGGGGTCTGGGGGGCGTCGTTCCAGAAGCCGTTGCTGTTATACCACATCAGCAGGTGGACGCCCTTGGACTGCGCGTATTTCGACAGCTCGGCGATACGCTCGCGACCGATGTTCTGGTCCCACCAGTTGTCTACTAAGCAGTACTCGAAGCCCATGGTCGAGGCCAGGTCGATAAAGCGCACCTGGTCGTCGTAGTTGATTGAGTTGTCCTGACCGATGAGCCAGCTCCAGGTGTAGCGACCGGGCTGATAAGTGGTCGACGCCTTGTACTGGGGCTCCACCACATCATAGCTGATGGTGGTTTCCATGATGGGCTTCAGGTCGGCACCCATGGTGATGGTGCGCCAAGGTGTTTCGCCAGGCAGGGGAATGGCGGCAAAATCATTGCCGAACCCATTGTTTTCGCCTTGGTCGGGATAGGCCACCGTGTAGCCCTTACCTACCTGATAGTCAGACAGATGACTGCCGCAGTAACCACCGCTCACCCCCGTCTCGGCTACCAGCACCCAGCCTGTAGGCAGATGGAACAGCGCAGGGAAGATGTAGCCATGACCGTATTGCGAAGCCTTATCCATGGGCGCATCGTTGGAGTAGCCCTCCTCGTACGAGGGTTTGGTCTGCTCCCAACCGCTTTCAGGACCAATCTGTGGCGAGATAAACGTGGTGGTGCCTTCGGGGAAATTAAAGCTGCTCGCCTCCGACAGGATGCGCACGCGCTTGTACTCGCGACGGTTGATGGTCTGTCGGGGCAGGGTGTAGCGGAACGCCACATCGTTGTTGCTCACCTGGAAACGGATGCCGAACTTCACACCGTCCTTGTTCACTACGTCCAGGGTCAGCGTGTTGGCTTCGTACTTGTTGCCCGCAGCCTTGGTGCCGCGCATCTGGTATTCCTCGGCGGTGAAACCCTGTTTCGTGTCCTGGATCTTCAGGTCGCGTGTCAGGTCGCCGATACTGGTCTTCAAGCCCAAAGCCGAAGATGTTAACATGTTCACTCCATCGAGGCTGGCACTGTAACTCAATCGGCCGCCAGCATCACTGACCGTCACCACCAAACTCCCGTTAGGCGATGAAACACAAACGTCATCAGCCCAGCAAAGAACTGATGACGCCATGCATATTGAAATAAATACTTTTCTCACAAAGTTCAATGTTCAATGTTCAAAGTTCAATGTTACAAAAGCTGATAGCTTTCGATATCCTTGAAGTACTTGTAGGTAGAAACCTTGAGCTCGTCGGCTGCCTCCTCATCGCTCACGATGATGCCGTGCTCGTGCATCTGCAGCGCAGAGATAGTCCACATGTGGTTAACAGCTCCTTCGATGGCTGCCTGCATGGCGCGGGCTTTACCATGACCGTTCACCAAAATCATTACCTCACGGGCAGCCATCACGGTACCAACACCTACGGTCAGCGCATGGGCGGGTACGTTCTCGGGCTTACCACCGAAGAAACGGCTGTTGGCAATACGGGTGTCGGTAGTCAGGGTTTTCATGCGGGTGCGACTGCTCAGTGAAGAACCAGGCTCGTTGAAAGCAATATGACCATCAGGACCGATGCCACCGATAAACAGGTCGATGCCACCTGCCTCCTTGATCATCTCCTCGTAGTGCTTGCACTCGGCCTGCAGGTCGGCAGCATTACCATTCAGAATGTGGATATTCTCCTTGGGGCAATCAATGTGGTCGAACAGGTTGCGTGCCATGAAAGCGTGATAACTCTCAGGGTGAGTCTCAGGCAGACCTACATACTCGTCCATGTTGAAGGTGATCACATTCTGGAAAGAAACCTTACCTGCACGGTTGGCTTCAACCAGCTCGTTGTACATGCCTACAGGCGATGAACCGGTGGGAAGACCCAGCACAAATTTGTGGTCGGGGGTTGGATTGAACTCGTTGATACGCTCGATGACGTGGTTTGCTGCCCACTGTGACATTTTCTGATAGTCACTCTGAATAATTACTCTCATAATACTATTTGTTTTAAGTTTGGTTCCTAATTTGCCTGCAAAAATACAACGAATAATTCTTTTTAAGGGCGTATTAACACGGATTAACATCATTTTTTTCCGCTCACGGAGATATTTGTTTAATTTTGTACCCAATATGAAGGAATTTGTAATATCAGAAGCCAAGGCCGAGACTGCCGTGCTCGTAGGTCTGATTACCAAGGAGCAGGACGAGGCCAAAACCAAAGAATATCTCGACGAACTCGAGTTCCTGGCCGATACGGCTGGAGCAGTGACCGTGAAGCGATTCACCCAGAAGGTGGGTGGACCCAGTCAGACTACCTATGTGGGTAGCGGTAAACTGTTGGAAATCAAGGACTATATTAAACAATGTCAGGATGCGTACGACGATTGGCTCGACGCGCAGGATGCCTCGCTCTTTGCCGAGGGATTGCTTGATGAGTCGAACGCCCCGCAGCCCGTGGGTATGGTGATCTTCGACGATGAACTCTCTGCCAAGCAGATGCGTAACATCGAGAAGGAACTGCAGGTGAAGATCCTGGACCGTACCTCGCTCATTCTCGATATCTTTGCTATGCGCGCGCAGACTGCCGAGGCCAAGGCTCAGGTGGAGCTGGCGCAGCACCGATACATGCTACCTCGATTGCAGCGACTCTGGACGCACCTGGAGCGCCAGGGTGGTGGCTCGGGTTCGGGCGGAGGTAAGGGTTCGGTAGGACTGCGTGGTCCTGGTGAAACCCAGTTGGAGATGGACCGCCGAATCATCCTGCAACGTATCACCCTGCTGAAACAGCGCCTGGCAGAAATCGACAAGCAGAAAACAACCCAGCGCAAGAACCGTGGCCGACTGATCCGCGTTGCCCTCGTGGGCTATACTAATGTGGGAAAATCGACCATGATGAACCTGCTGGCCAAGAGCGAGGTGTTTGCCGAGAACAAACTCTTCGCCACCCTCGACACCACCGTGCGCAAGATGACCATCGACAATCTGCCATTCCTCTTGGCTGATACCGTTGGTTTTATCCGTAAGTTACCATCCGACCTGGTAGAATCGTTCAAGAGCACCCTCGACGAGGTGCGCGAGGCTGATCTGCTGGTTCACGTGGTGGATATCTCACACCCCGACTTTGAGGAACAGATACGTGTGGTGGAGGAAACACTGAAGGAACTGGGATGTGCCGACAAACCCGCCATGCTGGTTTTCAATAAAATCGACGCCTATACCTGGGTGGAGAAGGAGGAAGACGACCTGACACCTGCCACCAAGGAGAATCTGACCCTCGACGACCTCGAGCAGACATGGATGGCACGTACCGGCGAGAACCAGCACTACTTGGAGTGCCTATTCATCTCGGCCAAGAAGAAAGAAAACATCGACGAGTTGCGCGATACGTTATACAAACGTGTACGCGAACTCCATGTACAGAAATATCCGTATAACGATTTTTTATATCAAGATTATGAGTAATTACAGAAAACTAACCCAAAACGAGATCGATGTTTTGGAGAACAATGTCTGCTGGGCTGAGGACTGGCAGCGCGTATTAGTCGACGAGAACTTTAAACCGTACAACTTCCATCGTGTGATGTTCTACGGCGATATCCGCCTGGGCTCGTTCGACAAGATGGTTGAGGTCAGCAAGGGGTTCATGAAGCATTCGGGTATCAACGATGCCACCCTGCGTAACGTGACTGTTGGTAACGACTGCCTGATCGAGAAGATCGGTAACTACATTAACAACTACACCATCGGTAACGACTGCTACATCTCGAACATCTGCACCCTTGAGACCACCGACGATGCGACCTACGGTGAGGGTTCGGTCATTTCAGTGCTTAATGAGATGGGCGATGGCAATGTGACTATCTTCCGTGAGTTGAATTCCCAGCTCGCATCGTTCATGGTGAAGCACAATGCTGACAAGAACCTGAAGCAGACCCTCCAGCAGATGATTGAGGACGAACTCCGTGTGTCGCGTCCAGATCGTGGCTACATCGGTAACAACGTGAAAATTATCAATGCCAAGGATATCACCAACACCATCATCAAGGGCGACTGTGAAATCAGCGGTGCCGCCCGCTTGTCTGAGTGTACCGTGATGTCGTCGATGGATGCTCCTGTATTCATCGGTACTGGCGTAATTTGCGAGAATTCGATTATCTGCGATGGTTGCTCAATCAACAACTCGGTGAAGATGCAGGATTGTTTCGTGGGCGAGGCCTGCCAGATTACCAACGGATTTACGGCCGAGGCCAGTCTGTTCTTTGCCAACTCGTTCATGGCCAACGGTGAGGCCTGCGCCGCCTTCTGTGGCCCGTTCTCGGCCTCTCACCATAAGAGCTCGCTGCTCATCGGCGGTGAGTTCTCTTTCTATAATGCTGGTTCGAACACCAACTTCTCAAACCATGCTTACAAGATGGGACCCATGCACTACGGTACGCTGGAACGAGGCTCTAAGACTGCTTCGGGCGCCTATGTGCTGATGCCTGCTACCATCGGTGCATTCTCTGTCTGCTTCGGTAAACTGATGCACCATCCTGATACCCGTAATCTGCCGTTCTCCTATCTGTTGGCATACGGCGATGACTGCTACCTGGTGCCTGGACGTAACATCACTACCGTAGGTCTCTACCGTGATATCAAGAAGTGGCCCAAGCGCGACAAGCGTTCCAAGCAGTCCAGAAAGTCGATCATTAACTTCGACTGGCTGTCGCCATTCACCGTGGGTGAGATCATGGAGGGTATCCAGATTCTGAAGGACCTGCGCCATGCTTCGGGCGACAATGTGACCAGATATAACTTTCATGAGTACGTGATCAATGCCACCTCGCTACGCAAGGGCTTGAAATACTATGATATCGCGCTGCGTATCTACATGGGTGCCGTGCTGAAGCGCCAGCAGAAAATATCCCCTTCATCGCTGCTCACACCTCCGGAATCAACCGTTGGTACAGGCAAATGGATCGATATGAGCGGACTGCTGCTGCCTGAATCGGAGGAACAGCGACTGGTAGATGATATCAAGAATGGTGTCATCGACAACATCCAGCAGGTGCTCGACCGTTTCTCGGAAATCAATAACAATTATACCGACTATCGTTGGGCATGGAGCTACCAGATGATTCTGGACTACTATCAGATCGACCAACTTGACGAGGCCGCCTGCGAACGTATTCGCGAGGACTACGTCAGAGCACGTCGTGCTTGGATTGCTGAGATTCGCAAGGATGCCGAGAAGGAATTCCAGATGGGCGACGTAGAGCAGGATGTCTATGAGGATTTCCTTTCGAAACTCGACCACGAGACTGATTACGAGAATTAACCTCATAAACGACTAAAAGCCTATGAAGATTTCGTTGATTTGGAGAAACCTGATACCAGCAATTATCATACTGGGGGTTCTGATCTTTTCAGTGGTCCGCACACGTCGTGCGATACCTGAAAATCCACTAGTCGCCACGGTCATCAAGAATGCCGACCTGACGCTTTATTGGAATCGGCATTATAAAGCTGGTGACGCCACGATTCTGAAATTGAAGACTGGCGATAGTCTGCAGGTATTGGGCATTGGCAAACCAACGAATCATGAGGCTTATTATTGGGTGGAGACAGCCGACGGTCAGCGTGGGTTTGTCTCGCCTTTGGCTATTGATGAGCGCGCTGTCATCGTCAAAGGTTCAAAAGATGATATCAAGGAATATATCGGCGACACAGTCCGTGTTATTGGTTTGAAAAAAGATTCCAAGGTAACGTATGATGTGAAAACATCCGACGGTACGGATCTGCAAACGACAAGATCTGAAATCAAATTCCTCACTGAGATGGAGTTGGATAACTATCAGCTCACTTCGCCTATAGGACCGCGATATATCTCGAAAGAGAAGTTTGAGGCTCTCTGCCAAACGATGACTCCAGCCGAGATAGAGGATTATTTTGATAAAAGTATGACCGTGCAGCGTGTCGACTCTGGCGTGAGAATGTTTCTCAATGTGTCAGTGCTCGATCCCCAAACGGGTGTGCAGATGCGACCTGATATCTCGTTCCCAAAGGCTGATGTGGCAGGTGTGGGGCATATCCTGTATAAAGACAGTACAGATAGGAATGCCTTCTTCCTGGAAACCATTCCCCTCACGGGTGCCATCGTGGATGTCTGTCATTCATTCATCGACGAGAGTTACTATTGGTATAATCTGAACCTGAAGGAGTTGGATGGCTGGAAATATTACCTTGCCATGGCGCTTGTCTTCGTCTTCGGATTCTGCTGGTTGTATGCCACCTGTTTCCTGTTGGCGCATATCATCATGGCGCTGATACCTCTGCGCCATCCTTTTATATGGTTGAGCAATTATGCTGTCAGGTGGGTTATCACCGCTCTGATCATCATATCCATCTACATCTGGACTGTACTCATGTTGACATGGGGGGTATGGTGGTGGTTCTTCTTGCCTGTCATCGCCTATATGGCTATCAGTTTTGAGGACCGTTTCATGAGGAAAATCATGGAACAGCGTTGTCCTCAGTGTAAGTCGATGGACTCATACACCCGTGTTAATACAGCATTTGTGGATGAGGCGCTTCAATGGTGTACTGAGAGTGAGTACGACAAGCTTGTGTCGAGCAATACTGCAAGATGGAAGACATGGACAGAAACCGTATGGAAAATGGGTGATGGTAGTACGAGGACAGATAAGTCCAATGTCCAAAACCATTCGCGTACAACGAGGGTGCATCAGTACAAGGATTTCAAGGTTCTTTATCTGGTTAAGCACTATCTGGATACCTATGAGTGTGTTACTTGTGGCGCTCAGTATGATAGAGACCGGTACGAGCCGATAGAGCAGAGTCGTGAATTCGTTGGTACCCATCAGGAAACCAATGTTACAGAGAATTGAAAAGCGGATTTATTTATAAATCCACTTATTTCCGGTTAAAACGTTCCAAATTGGATAAAAACCCGATAATTATTTTGCAAATGTCGCTAAAAGTGTCTACCTTTGCGGCTGATTATATAACATTTATTTTTTTATTACTAATGAAAACTAGATTTTTATTGGCTGTTGGAGCCATGCTGGCATTCGGAATGAATGCTCAAGCCAAAGACTACAAGTATGTCACCGTTCCCGGCGACATGATGCAGACCCGTATGTACACATTGGATAATGGACTGAAGGTATTCTTGAGCGTGAATACCGAGAAACCACGTATTCAGACTTACATCGCCGTGCGTACAGGTTCGAAGAATGACCCTGCAGAAACAACTGGACTGGCTCACTACTTGGAGCACCTGATGTTTAAAGGCACCAAGAAGTTCGGAACGAACAATCCCGAAGCAGAGGCCCCTCTTCTGGTGGAGATCGAGCAGCGCTACGAGGCTTATCGTAAGCTCACCGACCCCGAGGCCCGCAAAAAGGCTTATCATGAGATCGACTCGGTAAGTCAGGTGGCTGCACAGTATTTTATCCCCAATGAGTACGACAAGCTGATGGCTGCCATCGGTGCCGAGGGTACCAACGCCTACACCTCGAATGATGTGACTTGTTATACAGAGAACATTCCATCAAACGAGATTGACAACTGGGCCAAGATTCAGGCCGACCGTTTCCAGAACATGGTGATTCGTGGTTTCCACACGGAGCTGGAGGCTGTGTATGAGGAGTATAACATCGGACTGACATCCGATAGTCGTAAGCTTTTTGCTACCATGTGCAAGATGCTGTGGCCTAACCATCCTTATGGCACACAGACCACCATCGGTACCCAGGAGCACCTTAAGAACCCATCTATCACGAATATCAAGAACTACTTCAATAAGTGGTATCGCCCCAACAATGTGGCTATCTGTATGGCAGGTGACTTTGACCCTGACAAGACCATTGCCATCATCGATAAGTACTTCAGCAGTTGGAAACCAGGTGCAGATGTAAAACAGCCAACGTTTGCTCCACTGCCTGCATTGACACAGCCTAAGGATACTACAATTATCGGACAGGAGGCAGAGCAGGTATGGGTGGCTTGGCGTGCTAAGCAGGCCAACAGTCTGCAGGCAGATACCTTGAACTTGCTGTCGAGTGTACTGAGCAACGGACGTGCCGGACTCTTCGACCTCGATCTGAATCAGACCATGAAGGTACAGCGTTCTGGCGCTGGTGCAGAGATGTTGCGCGATCATGGTGGTTTCTTGTTATTGGGCTATCCCAAGCAGGGCCAGAGTTTGGAGGAGGTTCGCAGTCTGATGCTCTCAGAAATCGAAAAGCTGAAGAAGGGCGACTTCCCTAACAACCTGTTGCCGAGTATCATCAACAACTACAAGCGCAATCGCTATCAGGTGCTGGAGAGCAACGAGGGACGTGCAGATATGTTCGTTGATGCCTTTATTAATGAGGTGGACTGGAAACAGGAGGTTGAGAGCATCGACCGTATTTCGAAGATTACCAAGCAGGAACTGGTGGCTTTTGCTAACAAGTTCTTTACCGAGGGTTATGTAACCGTATTCAAGAAGCAGGGCGTGGACGAGACTCAGAAGAAAATCGATAAGCCTGCCATCACAGCTATCCCTACCAATCGCGACATGATGAGCCAGTTTGTGAAGGATGTGCAGAATACCAAGGTAGAACCAATTCTGCCCAAGTTTGTTGACTTCAAGAAGGATCTCACCATGGCAAAGACCAAGAAGGGACTTCCTATGAAGTATGTCAAGAATACAGAGAACGGACTGTTCCAGCTGAACCTGCGCTATGAGTTCGGTCGCAAAGCCGACAATCGCTATGATGTAGCAACCGACTATATCGACTATCTGGGTACTGACAAGTACACTGCTGCAGAATTGAAGCAGAAGTTCTATGAGTTGGGATGCGACTTCTATGTGGGCGAGGGTAGCGATGCTATCAACGTGCGTCTGATGGGACTGAGCGAGAATATGCAGGCAGCCCTGGCTCTGGGCGAGGAACTGCTGCAGAACGCAAAGGTGGACAAAGCAGCTTACGACGAGATGGTGGGCCAGATTCTGAAGAGCCGTAATGACGCTAAGAAGGACCAGCGTGCCTACTTCAACTGGCTGTATAACTATGGTGTGTTTGGCAAGCGCAACTACAGCCGCGATATCATGAGCGAGGAGCAGCTGAAGAATACCAACCCACAGGTGTTTGTTGACCTGCTGAAGAATCTGAGTAGCTATGAGCACAGCGTGGAGTACTATGGACCTATGAGCGTCAAGGAGGTTTCTGACATCGTGACCAAGACTCATAAGATGCCAAAGAAGCTGATGCCTGTACCACAGAACAAGGAGTACGAGCGCCAACAGACACCTACCAACGAGGTTTGGATTGCTCCATTCGACGCTAAGAATATCTACATGCGTATGTATCACGACGAGCATCGCGACTGGAATATCGATGAGGCTGCTGTACAGTCTGTATTCAATGAGTACTTCGGTGGCGGCATGAACGGTATCGTGTTCCAGGAGATGCGTGAGGCTCGTGGACTGGCTTATAATGCATCAGCTTATTATGGACGTCCTTACAAGAAGGGTGGAAAGGAGAGCTATATGACCCACATCATCACTCAGAACGACAAGATGATGGACTGCATCAACCACTTCCACAAGATTCTGAACGAGATGCCTGCCAGCGAGAATGCCTTCAAGATTGCTAAGGACGCACTGACCAAGCAGTTGGCCAGCCTGCGTACCACCAAGATGAGCATCATCAACAAGTGGAACGATATGCAGGATATGGGCCTGGATTTCGACTTGAACCAGAAGATTTATGAGAATCTGGACAAAGTGACATTGCAGGACATGGTGAACTTCGAGAAGAAGACTATGGCCAACAAGACTTATCGCTACATCATCCTTGGCGATGAGAAGGAGCTCGACATGAAAGCACTTGAGAAGATCGGTCCTGTGAAGAGACTGACAACCGAAGAAGTATTTGGATATTAAAATATTGTACATATAAATAAATGTGATTATGGCTAAGACAGTTGAATTTAAGTATGCGCCCATGTTCCAGGTGGGCGAGGACAAGACGGAGTACCGCTTGTTGACAAAGGAAGGCGTAAGCACCGCCGAGTTTGAAGGAAAGCAGATCGTTAAGGTTACCAAGGAAGCACTCACACTGTTGGCCCAGCAGGCATTCCACGATGTGGAGTTTATGCTGCGTCGCGAACATAACGAACAGGTGGCTAAGATCCTGACCGATCCCGAGGCCTCTGAGAATGATAAGTATGTAGCCCTGCAGTTCCTGCGTAATGCAGAGGTGGCTTGCAAGGGTATCCTGCCTTTCTGTCAGGACACTGGTACCGCCATCATCCATGGCGAGAAGGGTCAGCAGATTTGGACTGGTTTCGAGGATGAAGAGGCTCTGAGCCTGGGTGTGTTCAATACCTTTACTCAGGACAACCTGCGCTACTCGCAGAACGCTCCTCTGAATATGTACGACGAGGTGAACACCCGTTGCAACCTGCCTGCACAGATCGACATCGAGGCAACTGAGGGTGCTGAGTATAAGTTTGTGATGGTGGCTAAGGGTGGTGGCTCTGCCAACAAGACCTACTTCTACCCAATGACCAAGGCTACTATCCAGAATGAGGGAACACTCATCCCATTCCTGGTAGAGAAGATGAAGAGTCTGGGTACAGCAGCATGTCCTCCATACCACATTGCATTTGTTATCGGTGGTACATCAGCCGAGAAGAACCTGCTGACAGTGAAGCTGGCTTCAATCAAGTTCTACGATGGTCTGCCAACAACAGGTGATGAGACTGGTCGTGCATTCCGTGATATCGACCTGGAGCAGAAGCTGATTAAGGAGGCTCAGAAGATCGGTCTGGGTGCACAGTTCGGTGGTAAGTATCTGGCACACGATATCCGCGTGATCCGTCTGCCTCGTCATGGTGCCAGCTGTCCTATCGGTATGGGCGTTAGCTGCTCTGCCGACCGTAACATCAAGGCAAAGATCAATGCTGATGGTATCTGGTTGGAGAAGATGGACAGCAACCCAACAGAGCTGATTCCTGAGGAGCTGCGCAAGCCAGGTGAGGGTGGCAAGGGTATCGAGATCGACCTGAACGAGGGTATCGATGCTGTACGTGCTGAGCTCTCTAAGTATCCTGTAAGCACACGTGTGAACCTGAAGGGTACCATCATCGTGGCCCGTGATATCGCTCACGCTAAACTGAAGGCTCGTCTGGATGCTGGTGAGGGTATGCCTGACTATTTCAAGAAGTACCCAGTGCTGTATGCTGGACCTGCTAAGACGCCAGAGGGATATCCTTGTGGATCTATGGGCCCAACCACAGCTAACCGTATGGACCCATACGTTGATGAGTTCCAGGCTAACGGTGCATCGCTCGTGATGATTGCCAAGGGTAACCGTTCAGATGTTGTTACCGAGGCATGTAAGAAGCATGGCGGTTTCTATCTGGGAACTATCGGTGGTGTAGCTGCTGTTCTCTCTAAGAGCTCTATCAAGAGCATTGAGTGCGTTGAGTATCCAGAGCTGGGTATGGAGGCTGTATGGAAGATTGAGGTTGAGGACTTCCCCGCATTCATCCTGGTTGATGACAAGGGTAATGACTTCTTCAAGACCCTGAAGCCATGGACTCCTTGCGCAAAATAACATCATTCACTTTTGTGCTGCTGGTGGCAATTGCTACCAGCGCACAAGAGTTGATGATACAGCGCTATCCTTGCATACAAGATGCGCAAGTATCATCAGGCACGAAGACACGTGCCTTACCACCACTGAAACAAAACTGGGACCCCAATCGTGTTTATCGTCAGGCTGTCATACTTCTTCAGTATGCTGATGCCGCTTTTAGTATGGACGATCCCAAAACATATTACCATGAGTTGTTGAATGTCACAGGCAGTAATACGTGTGGTACGATGCCTTGTGCTGCTGATTATTTCCGCGATCAGTCGCTTGGTATGTTCAACGTGCAGTTCGATGTTTTTGGTCCTGTCTTTGTCAGTAAGAATGCCAAAGGTCAGTCCTCCCCTAATTATGCTAAACCAGCGATGAAGGAAGCTGTTGAGAAGGCAGTCGACTCCTTGCATATCGATTTTTCGCCTTACGATTGGGATCAGGATGGTGAGGTGGATCAGATTATCTTCATTCACTCGAGCTATGGTGGAAATGGTGGTAATAGTCAGTACTCGAAGTATTTCTGGCCGAATACCGGTAAACTGTCCGTGAGTGTTCAGGTGGGCGAGAATCTGTCTGCCAGGGATTATAGTGCCAGTGCTGAGAAATTTTATACAGGTAATCTATGCGGCATCGGTACCATCTGTCATGAGTATAGTCATTGTTTGGGGCTGCCTGATCTTTATCCTACTTATGATGTAAGTGTCGCACCGGTTTCGGTAGTCGATGAGTGGGACTTGATGGATGGTGGTAATTATACGGCTTGGGGTTGGAGTCCGCCCAATTTCTCGGCCTTTGAGCGCTATCTGTTAGGTTGGCTTCCACTCGAAGAAATCACCGTTCCCTGTACCATTACAGATCTGAAACCTGTAGCCGATGGCGGCAAAGCGTATAAGATGGTGATTGGGGATAATAAGTTCTATATATTGGAAAATCGCCAGCAGACGGGGTGGGACAAGGGCGCACCAGGAAAAGGACTTCTGATAGCCTATGTAGACTACGATGCTAATGAATGGTATCTTAATAGGGTAAATGGTTCGTCGAATCGCTATGAGCTGTTGCATGCCGATGGTATGGACTTTGATCAATGGTTTGATTATCTCAATGATAAAGGTCTTTCGCAGTACGTTGATAAATCCAATCACATGAATAGTCGTTTCCTCAGTTCTTCACCTTATCCCATGTTGACTGATACTTTAGAGGTTCACGACTGTTCGGAACTGCCTATGCCACTTTCCAATATCCAGATGGCTGCTGATGGTACCATCTCGTTCGATGCTATGACAACAGGAGTTGCACCCATCGTTGAGACTGTTAAGGACAGCAATGATTCTTGGTATGATTTACAAGGTCGGCGATTGGCAGGCAGACCACATCGAAGGGGATTGTATATTCACAAACGAAAAAAGGTTGCTCTTTAGTTTGAGCAACCTTTTCTTTTAATTTCTGAACACGAGTCCGTCGCCAAAATCATCGATGATGATAGGCTTGGTGCGATCCACTTCATCAGCCAAGAGCTTCTTGGAGAGATCGTTGAGAACGAACTGCTGGATGGCGCGTTTCACAGGACGTGCACCATAGTCGGGATCGTAGCCCTGTTCTGCCAGATAGTTGATGGCCTGAGGTGTACACTCCAGACTGATGCCCTGAGGTGCCAGCATATCCGTTACCTTCTTGAGCTGCAACTTCACTACATCTGCAATCTGTTCCTTGGTAAGTGGTGTAAAGGTGATAATCTCATCAATACGGTTCAGGAACTCTGGGCGCATAGTGGCGCGAAGTTGTTCGTGCGTAGCGTTCGAGGTCATGATGATGATGGTGTTCTTGAAGTTGGCAGTACGTCCCTTGTTATCTGTCAAACGTCCATCATCCAGTACCTGCAACAGAATGTTGAATACATCTGGATGTGCCTTCTCAATCTCATCGAACAGCACTACAGAGTATGGCTTGCGGCGCACAGCCTCAGTCAGCTGTCCACCCTCGTCGTAACCTACGTATCCTGGAGGTGCACCAATCAGTCGACTCACGCTGTATTTCTCCTGATACTCGCTCATATCTATACGCGTCATCATCGTCTCGTCGTTAAACAGATAGTCGGCCAGGGTCTTGGCGAGCTCTGTTTTACCTACACCAGTAGTGCCTAAGAAGATGAAGCTGGCGATAGGGCGCTTAGGATCCTGCAGGCCTGCACGACTGCGACGAACAGCATCAGATACAGCGATGATGGCCTCGTCCTGACCAATCACACGTTTGTGCAACTCGTCCTCTAAGTGCAACAGTTTTTCGCGCTCGCTCTGCATCATGCGGGTTACAGGGATGCCTGTCCAGCGAGATACTACCTCTGCGATATCATCGGCAGTAACCTCTTCGCGCACCAGAGAGTTGTCGCCCTGTGCATTGGCCAGCTGACTCTGGATGTGTGCGATGTCGTCCTCAAGAGCCTTTAATTTTGAGTAGCGTATCTCGGCCACCTTACCATAGTCGCCTTCGCGCTCAGCACGCTCTGCCTCCAGCTTCAGGTTCTCAATCTCCTGCTTGTCCTGTTGGATTTTATTAATGAGCTGGCGTTCGCCTTCCCACTTGGCACGGAACTGGGTTTCCTGTTCCTTCAGTTCGGCAATATCCTTATCCAGTTGCGCAATCTTCTGCGTATCGCCCTCGCGCTTAATCGCCTCGCGCTCGATTTCGAGCTGAGCCAAACGACGGGTGATCTCATCGAGTTCCTCTGGCACAGAGTCGCGCTCCATACGCAGTTTGGCTGCGGCCTCGTCCATCAGATCGATGGCCTTGTCAGGCAGGAATCGCTCGCTGATATATCGCTCCGAGAGTTGTACGGCGGCGATACAGGCATCGTCCTGGATACGTACTTTATGGTGGTTCTCATAGCGCTCTTTCAGTCCTCGTAGGATAGAGATAGCGCTGAGCTCATCAGGCTCATCTACCATCACAGTCTGGAATCGGCGCTCCAGGGCCTTATCCTTCTCGAAGTATTTCTGATACTCGTTCAGTGTGGTGGCACCTATCGCTCTCAGTTCGCCACGAGCCAAAGCTGGCTTCAGAATGTTAGCAGCATCCATGGCGCCCTCGCCACCACCGGCACCTACTAGAGTGTGGATCTCGTCGATAAACAGGATGATGCGGCCCTCGGCCTTGGTCACCTCGTTGATTACGCTCTTCAGACGCTCCTCAAACTCACCTTTGTATTTCGCACCAGCTACCAGTGCACCCATATCAAGGGAGTAGAGCTGCTTGTCCTTCAGGTTCTCAGGCACATCGCCACGCACAATACGTCCAGCCAGGCCCTCAACGATGGCTGTCTTACCAGTACCAGGTTCACCTATTAATATAGGGTTGTTCTTGGTGCGGCGACTCAGAATCTGCAGTACACGACGAATCTCATCGTCGCGACCAATCACGGGGTCCAGCTTACCTTGGCGCGCCATCTCAACCAGGTTCTTGGCATATTTCTCCAGACTCTGGTAGTTATCATCGGCACTTTGCGATTGTACCTTCTGTCCTTGACGAAGCTCCTGAATAGCAGCCTGCATCTCCTTCTCTGTACAGCCAGCATCCTTCATGATGCGTGAGGCGGTAGAGTTAACCTTGAGCAGGGCGAGTAGGACAGGCTCTACTGATACGAATTCGTCGCCCCCCTTCTGAGCCACCTCTTGCGCGCGCATGAGTACATTATTACTATCACTGGAGAGATAAGGCTGACCAGCGCCCTGCACTTTGGGCAGATGCTGTATCTCCTGATCTACCAGTAATTCTATCTGCTGGGCGTTTACACCCAACTTCTGGAAGATGAAGGTGGTAACGTCCTTCGCCTTCTCTATCACACCTTTCAGTATGTGTACAGGTTCTATTACCTGCTGACCATTCATCTGGGCCGTGTTCACCGCCTGCTGAATGGCCTCTTGCGCTTTAATTGTAAACTTGTCGAATGTCATATCTAACTCCTTTCTTATTTAATGTTTCATGTTTCACGTTTAATGTTCAATGTTCAATGTTCGTGCCGAGTGAATAAATGCTGACAAAATGGCATTGATGTATGTCTGTTTGTCGTAGTGTTTCTAAAAATCCATATAAATGTGGATTGCATATGTTGCAAAAATTGCGTACCTTTGCAGCGCAATTAAGATTATAAGTTGTAGAATTAATGAATAAGAAGATTGTTTTCGTGCTTTTGGCACTGGGTGGTCAGCTTACTGCATTGGCCACCCCTTCGTGTCGTGTTGACACAGAGGAGTTGAGCGATTCGAGTAAGGTCATTGATCTTGATGAGGTTGTGGTGGTTTCGCAACCCAAGGAGCAGGTGCGCCTGCGCCTTCAGCCAGTAAGTAGTAACGTGTTTGGTAGTGAGCAGTTGCAGCAGTTGCATGTTCACGATTTGAGTCAGCTTTCGCAGTATGTACCTTCGTTTGTAATGCCATCGTATGGTTCGCGCCTCACATCGTCGATGTATGTACGTGGTATTGGTTCGCGTATCAACAACCCTGCAGTAGGTGTGTATTACGATAACATCCCCCTGATGTCGAAGTCGGCTTTCAACAACCATTTTTATATGTTGGACCGTGTCGATGTGCTGCGTGGTCCCCAGGGTTCGCTCTATGGCATGAATACCGAGGGCGGCTTGGTACGTATCTACTCTAAGAATCCCATGAACTATCAGGGTACAGATATCCGTTTGGGTATTGGCACTGGCTTATATAGTCATGTAGAGGTGGCTCACTACCATCGTCCATCAGAGAAGTTGGCATTCAGCGTGGCTGGTTTCTATAGCGGACTGAAGGGCTTTATCAATAATCAGAACTTCGACCAGAAGAACGATCTGACCAACGAGGCTGGTGGTAAGCTCCGCCTGATTTGGCAGCCTAACAAGCAACTGAAGTTCGACTGGACTGCTGATTACCAGTATGTAAACCAGAATGGTTTTGGTTATGGCGAGTTCCATCCGTTCGCTTATCTGCCAACACTATATAGCTCAACATTTATGCCTGCAGATGAAACAGTTCAGGATCCTGCAACCACCATCATGAATGGTTACAAGCGTAACATGTTTACCACAGGTTTGAACATTGGTTACGAGATAGATGCCTTGCTCTTTACCTCAACCACCAGCTATCAGTATCTGAACGACCTGATGCTGATGGACCAGGACTATATGACTGGCGATTATCTGCAGCTTAATCAGGCTCAGAAGATGAATGCCGTCACTCAGGAGTTTGTGCTGCGTAACCACGGAACTTCTCGTTGGCAGCATGCTACTGGTTTGTTCGCTTCGTACCAGTGGCTTAACACCAATGCGCCTGTACTCTTTGGCGATGGTATCACAGGTCCTATCGGCAATGCGATTGCCAACGCCATGAAGAACGCGATGCTTCAGGGGATGGTAGGGCGCTTTATTGCGCAGGGTATGAGCGCTCAGGCTGCCCAGGCTGCTGCACAGGCTGCTGTAGAAAAGATGGGAGTAAACATGAGTGCTGAGATGGCTGTACCTGGTGTGTACAAGACTCCAAGCTGGAACTTCGCTGCCTTCCACGAGAGTAACATCCTGATGGGCGACAACTGGAAGCTGACACTGGGCTTGCGCTTTAATATAGATAAGGTGAAGATTGACTACGATGCCCTGGCCTATATGAACATGACGGGTGGTACGGCTAATGCGACTGCTACCTATCACCTCACATCGCACGTGCAGGATTCTCGCTCAAAGAGCTACACCCAGCTGTTGCCAAAGGTGGCGCTGACCTATAGCTTCGACGAGAATATTGGTAATATCTACGCATTGGTATCAAAGGGCTATCGCGCTGGTGGATACAATTTCCAGATGTTCAGCGATATTTTGCAGTCTGATTTGAACGCCAACCAGCAGTATGCGATGGATAAAAACAAGCATAATATCGAAGATGGCTATGCAGTACCTCACACTGCAGCCGATTATGATGCTATTGAAGAGACGACCCAGTATAAGCCCGAAGAGAGTTGGAACTATGAGATTGGTACCCACCTCAACCTGTTTGGTGGTAGCACTCACTTCGACTTGGCTCTCTACTACATGCAGATTCGCAATCAACAGCTGTCGATCATGGAGCCTAACAGCAACTATGGTCGCATAATGGTCAATGCAGGTAAGAGTCACTCTTGTGGCATTGAGGCTACTCTGCGTGGAAAGGCTATCGACAATGCTCTCGACTGGGCTGTAACCTATGCATTCACAAATGCTAAGTTTGATGAGTACCAGCATACCGTAGGTGGTTCAACATCTCCAAATACGGATATATTCGCTGGTGATTACAATGGCAACTATGTGCCCTTCGTTCCTCAGCACACAGTAAGCGCTATGATTGACTGGCACATCGGCAAGTTTACCATTGGTGCCAATATGAATGGCCAGGGTAAGATTTGGTGGGACGAGGCTAACACCTATGCACAGAAGTTCTATGCTGTGGCTGGCGCACACGCTGATTATGACTTTGGACCAGTGCTGGTATCACTCTGGGGACGTAACCTCACCAATACGCACTACAACACGTTTGCTGTTGCATCGAGTGCGGTAGGTGGAACTCACTACTTTGCTCAGCGAGCAACACCTATCCAACTGGGATTAGATGTAAACATCCACTTCTAAGCATAAAAAAAACCTCGCCAATTGGCGAGGCTTTTTTTGCTATATAAACCTTATACTTTATTAGCCTTGACCTACGGTCGAGCCTGCTTGCGTTCGGTAATCGATGCAAGCATCATTACGCTCACTGTTTCGCAGCCTTTTTACGCTGGTCGTGATCCAGAATCGTTTTGCGCATACGCATCGACTTTGGTGTTACCTCAACCAGCTCGTCGCTTTTGATGTACTCCAGGCACTCCTCAAGACTCATCACGGTCTTTGGAATGATGCGAGCCTTATCATCGGTACCCGATGCACGCACGTTGGTAAGCTGCTTAGCCTTACATACGTTTACTACCAGATCGTTATCGTGAACATGCTCACCAACTACCTGACCCATGTAAACATCCTCACCTGGATCGATGAAGAACTTACCACGGTCCTGCAGCTTGTCGATGGCATAAGCAAAGGCGTTACCAGTATCCATCGAGATCATCGAACCATTTACACGGCGCTCAATCTCGCCCTTGTATGGCTGATACTCCTTAAAGCGGTGGGCCATGATGGCCTCGCCCTGACTGGCTGTGAGCACATTGGTACGCAGTCCGATGATACCACGCGATGGGATATCGAACTCGATGTTTACGCGCTCGCCCTGACTCTCCATCGATGTCATCTCGCCCTTACGACGGGTTACCATATCAATCATCTTTGATGAGAACTCCTCGGGCACGTTGATAGTGAGCTCCTCAACAGGCTCGTGCTTCACACCGTCGATCTCCTTGTAGATTACCTGAGGCTGACCAACCTGCAACTCGTAGCCCTCACGGCGCATGGTCTCAACCAGCACTGAGAGGTGCAGCACGCCACGTCCTGATACAATCCACTTATCGGTGCTATCCTCGAAAGGTGTCACGCGCAGGGCCAGGTTCTTCTCCAGCTCCTTCTCCAAGCGGTCGTTAATATGGCGCGAGGTCACAAACTTACCCTCCTTACCAAAGAAAGGCGAGTCGTTAATCATAAACAGCATCGACATGGTAGGCTCGTCGATAGCAATAGGAGCCAGTGGCTCTGGGTTCTCCAGGTCGCAGATGCTATCGCCAATCTCAAACTTATCCAGTCCGATGACAGCGCAGATGTCGCCACACTCCACCTGTTCGGTATGTACATGTCCCATACCCTCAAAGGTGTGCAGTTCCTTGATCTTAGTCTTCTCCATGGTGCCATCGCGGTGTGCAATGGTTACCTGCATGCCATCCTTCAGGGTGCCACGGTGTACACGACCTACGGCGATACGACCCTGATAGCTCGAATAGTCGAGCGATGTGATGAGCATCTGAGGTGTTCCCTCCTCCTTCTTTGGGGCGGGAATCATCTCTACGATTTTATCAAGCAGATAAGTGATATTGTCGGTAGGTTTCTGCCAGTCCTCACTCATCCAGCCATTCTTAGCCGAACCGTAAACCACGGGGAAATCCAACTGCTCCTCGGTGGCATTGAGTGAGAACATCAGATCGAATACCATCTCGTAAACCTCCTCAGGGCGGCAGTTTGGCTTATCTACCTTGTTAACTACAACGATAGGCTTCAGTCCGATTTCGAGTGCCTTCTGCAGCACGAATCGTGTCTGTGGCATAGGACCTTCGAAAGCATCAACCAACAGCAGACAGCCATCGGCCATGTTGAGCACACGCTCTACCTCGCCACCGAAATCCGAGTGTCCTGGAGTGTCGATGATATTGATTTTAACGCCTTTCCAATTAATACTGACGTTTTTTGAAAGAATGGTGATACCACGCTCGCGCTCCAAGTCGTTGGCATCCAGTACCTGATTGCTGAGATTCTGTCCGTCACGGAACAGGTGTCCAGCCAGCATCATCTTGTCCACGAGTGTTGTTTTTCCGTGGTCAACATGTGCGATAATTGCAATGTTTCTGATATCCTGCATACGAAAATACTTAAATTCGGGTGCAAAGTTACACATTTTTTCGGAAAAAATTTGTGGAAACGAAAAAAAGTTGTACCTTTGCAGCCGCATTTCGGAAAATCCGAAGCATTTGACGACGTAACCCACTGGTGATTAGGCGGGAATCGCGTTTGAAAAATGTTATTGCAACAATTTTTTTAATCACATTAAAGTTATGTATTTAGACAAGGCAAAGAAGGAGGAGATCTTCGGTCAGTATGGTAAGAGCACCACTGATACAGGTTCTGCAGAGGCTCAGATTGCTCTCTTCACCTATCGTATCTCTCACCTGACAGAGCACCTGAAGAAGAATCACAAGGATCACAACACTGCACGTTCACTGACCATGATGGTAGGTAAGCGTCGTAAGTTGCTGAAGTACCTGTACAATAACGATATCAATCGTTATCGTGCTATCATCAAGGCTCTTGGTCTCCGTAAGTAATTATTTATTTACATCCGGAAAAAGAATAATCCCCATCTCAATCGAGGTGGGGATTTCTTTTTGATGTTTGTTGTCGATTCAGGCGTCGGCGAAAACCTTGCCGTCTTCGAGTGTAATCTGCAGTTTGGTGTACTCCGAGTGGAAATCGTTTTTCAGGCGATCCAGATAGCGTGCACACTCCCATTTGCACATGGGCAGGTCGTGCAGCAGGTAGTTGCCGCATGCCTCTGGACGTGTAGCAGGCACCTCGTCCTGTGTGAGAATCCACTCCAGACACTCAATGGTGAGCTGGCGCATATCCTCAACGGTGTAGTTGCCCAGCATAATGATGTACATGCCTGTCAGGCAGCCCATGGGCCCTACATATACCACATCTTCTTTGGCGCGGCTGTTGCGGAACCAGGTAGCCATCAGATGCTCAATGCTGTGTATGGCAGCAGGGGCAACAGCAGGCTCCTTGTTGGGTTCGGTAATGCGCAGGTCGAATGTGGTGAAACCTTTATCCACACGCGATACGTAGATGCCTGGCTTCAGGTGCGTGTGGTCAATCGTAAAACTCTGTATTACTTCCATTGTTTACCTTTTTACTTTTTTACCTTTACAGGCTTTCGATGAAAGTCTTGGTGGTAATGAATGACTTCTCGGCAACGGTATCCCAGAAGTTGTGATACTGCGAGGCATCAGTGTCGCGCAGAGGGATATCACTGATCAGTCGGAACGAGATGAAAGGCACCTTATAGATGTGGCATACCTGTGCGATGGCGCAGCTCTCCATGTCGACAGCCTTTGCCTCTGGGAAGTGGCTTACTATCTCGCGCATCTTCTCTTTCGAATCCACAAACCAGTCGCCAGTTACAATCAGTCCTGGTTTGGCACCAGTCTGTTTGGCTTTCTCGAGCAGGTAAGGGTCAGCCTGATAACGGGCTGGCAAACCCTGCACCTGTCCATAGACGGTGGTGTCGTCGATGGCAGAGCCACAGTACACGTCGTGGTAGGTAAGCTCAGAACTTACTACTACATCCTGCAGGTTGATATCATCGCCATTGCCACCAGCGCAACCACTCGAGATAATCACATCGGGCTTGTACTGGCGAATCATTTCTACTGTCTGGATAGCGGCATTCACAGTGGCAATACCGCTCTTCTGCAGAATCACTTTATCTTCGGGGAATAATGGACGGAGCTGCTTCAGTTCCTTATCCATTGCTACTATCATTCCTATCTTCATA
The DNA here is from genome assembly GCF_000702825.1 of Prevotella sp. P6B1. Classification (GTDB taxonomy): domain Bacteria; phylum Bacteroidota; class Bacteroidia; order Bacteroidales; family Bacteroidaceae; genus Prevotella. The sequence continues at coordinate 14,825 of NZ_JNKF01000016.1, read as the reverse complement.
CTTTGAACTTTAAACTTTAACTTTTTACTTTTTTACTTTTTTACTTTTTTACTTTTTTACCATTCTCTGGCGTACTGCTTCGTACATCAGGATGGCGGCTGAGACACTGACGTTCAGCGAGTCTAAACGGCCCAGCATGGGTATGCGGATGTGGGCATCGGCAGCTTCGCGCCACTGGTTGGTCAGTCCTGTGCTCTCAGTACCCATCACAATGGCTGTGCCCTGCGTCATATCGTAATCGTAGTATTCGTACGAATCCTGCAGCTGAGCGGTGAGGATGGTGATGCCATGCTCCTTGAGGAAGGCGATGCACTCCTGCGACGAACAGACGGCTGTGGGCACGCAGAACACGCCACCGATGCTGGCACGGATCACGTTGGGATTATACATATCCGTGAGTGGGTCGCACACGATAAGGGCATCGATGCCAGCAGCCTCGGCTGAGCGCAGGATAGCGCCTAAGTTGCCAGGCTTCTCCACGCTCTCGAGTACAACGATGAGCGGATGCTCTTTCAGTTGTAGCTGGGCGAGGGTGTGAGGCTTGCATCGTACCACAGCGATATGCCCCTCGGTACTGCCGCGATAGGCCATTTTCTCATATACCTGTGGCGTAACATTCTTGTCGCGGATGTACTCCTCTACCACTTCGTAGCCACAGGCTTTGCAGTGCTCTATCTCGCGCTGACCCTCAACCACGAACAGCCCCTCCTCACGGCGGAGCGACGACTTTTGTTGCAGGGCTACTACGTGTTTAATCTTGGCGTTTTGTACGCTTGTAATGATTGTTTCTTCCATATTTTGCTGCAAAGATACAAAATAATTGATAATTGACAATTGAAAATTGAAAATTATGTGTAATTTTGCAGGCAAATTAAATAATTTGCAAGTTATGACATTACTGAAAAAATGGCTGCCCGATTTGTTGGCAGTGTTGTTGTTTGCCGTTCTGGCTTTCGCCTATTTCTTCCCAGCTGATATCGAGGGACGTATCCTTTATCGTCACGATGCATCGGCAGGTCGAGGTGCAGGACAAGAGGTGGCTGAGTATATGCAGAAGACGGGCGAGCGCAGTCGCTGGACCAATGCCCTCTTTGGCGGTATGCCTACCTACCAGATGGCTCCCTCGTACAATTCTACCGACAAGTTGAGTACCATGACCAAGATATACCATCTGTTCCTGCCTGAGAACGTGTGGTATGTGTTTGCCTATCTGTTAGGATTCTATATCCTGTTGCGTGCTTTCGACTTCCGTCAGCACCTCGCAGCCTTAGGTTCCATCGTGTGGGCGTTCAGCACCTATTTCCTCATTATCATTGCTGCGGGCCATATCTGGAAGGTGTGGGCGTTGGCTTACCTGCCACCTATGATAGCGGGTATTGTGCTGGCCTATCGGGGCAAATACCTGTGGGGATTCCTGCTCACAGCCATCTTCACGGCTTTCGAGATCAATGCCAACCACGTGCAGATGACCTATTACTATCTGTTCATCATCCTGGCGATGGTGATTGCCTGGCTGGTCGATGCTATCCGTCATAAGACGTATGTCGCCTTTGCCAAGGCCACAGGTGTGTGCGTGGCAGGAGCAGCCATTGGTGTGTGCATCAACCTCTCGAATCTCTACCACACCTGGCAGTATGGTCAGGAGTCGATGCGTGGCAAGAGCGAGCTGGTGAAGCAGAATTCTGCCAACCAGACCAACAGTGGTCTGGAGCGCGACTATATCACTCAGTGGAGCTATGGTATCGACGAGACCTGGACGCTGCTTGTACCTAACACCAAGGGTGGTGCCTCGGTACCCATGAGTGAGAGTAAGATTGCCATGGAGAAGGCCGATCCTACCTACGAGAGTATCTACCAGCAGATAGGTCAGTACTGGGGCGAGCAGCCTGGTACCAGCGGACCAGTGTATGTGGGTGCTTTTGTGATGATGCTTTTCATCTTAGGCCTGCTCATTGTGAAGGGCCCTATGAAGTGGGCGCTGCTGGCTGCTACCATCCTGTCGATACTGCTTTCGTGGGGTAAGAACTTCATGGGCTTTACCGATTTCTTCCTCGACTATGTACCCATGTACGCCAAGTTCCGTACGGTGGCCTCAATACTGGTGATTGCAGAGTTTACTATTCCCTTGCTGGCCATGATGGCACTGAAGCGACTCTACGATGAGCCTGACGCCTTCGCTAAGTATCGCAAGCACATCTGCATCAGTTTCGCCCTTACTGCTGGCTTCTGTCTGTTGTTTGCCCTCATGCCATCGCTGTTCTTCGATAGCTTTATCTCGTCGAGCGAGATGCGCGCGCTCAGCACGCTGCCTCAGGAGCATATCGCCCCACTCACCAGCAACCTTACCGAGATGCGTAAGGCTGTGTTTACGGCTGATTGCTGGCGCTCGTTCTGGATTATCGTGGTGGGCACAGGTGCGCTCTTTGCTATGATGTACGGCAAGCTCAAGAAGGCGTATGCCGTAGGCATCATCTTAGTGCTCTGTCTGGTCGACCTTTGGCAGGTGAACAAGCGCTATCTGAATGATGAGATGTTTGTGCCCAAGAGCGAGCGCGAGGCACCTCAGCAGATGTCGCAGACTGACGAGCTGATCCTGCGCGACAAGACGCTCGACTACCGTGTGCTGAATCTTGCCTCAAACACCTTTAACGAGAACGAGACATCCTACTATCATAAGAGCATTGGTGGCTACCACGCTGCCAAGCTGCGCCGCTATCAGGAACTGATCGAACAGTATATCAATCCTGAGATGCAGAAGCTGATGGGCGCTGTATCCGAGGCTGGTGGCGATATGACCCAGGTGAAGGGCGACAGCATATGCCCTGTGATCAACATGCTCAACACCCGCTACTTCATCTTCCCCTTGCAGGGTGGCCAGACCGTGCCCATCCAGAACCCTTACGCTCTGGGTAATGCCTGGTTTGTGGATCAGGTGAACTATGTGAAGAATGCCAACGAGGAGATAGCTCAGGTGGGTAAGATTGACCTGCGCCACGAGGCTGTGGCCGATGAGCAGTTCAAGACCCAGTTGGGCGAGAGCGCTACTCAGGATACTGCCAGCGTGGTAACCATCAAGAGCTACGAGCCCAACCAGTTGACTTACGAGGTTAACTCGGGCAAGGGTGGTGTGGTAGTCTTCTCCGAGGTGTACTACCCTGGATGGACAGCTACCGTCGATGGCGAGCCAGCCGAGTTGGGTAGAGTCGACTACGTGCTGCGTGCCCTCGCCGTGAAGCCTGGTCGCCACGAAGTGGTGCTCAGTTTCTTCCCCAAGTCGGTCGAAACAACTGAGACCATCGCCTATATGGCTTACGCAGTTCTGTTGTTGGTACTGGCAGGTGCCGTCTTTATGGCCTACCGCCGCAAGCAGAAATAAAGTTCAAAGTTCAAAGCTAAATGTTCAATGAAAAAGCTGCTCTCATTACCACCTAACTTGGTGGACAGTTTCCACGATGTGACTGGATTGAGTCGCGAGGAGTATTTCTGTACCAACGACCCCGTAGGGCATAAGCTGGGCAGTGGTGGTGGCACCACCTGGCTCTTGCAAGCCTGTATGACCACCGAGGATGGCGCCTCGCTTGCCGAGTGGCTGCCTCGTGAGAAACGTATCCTGCTGCACGCAGGTGGACAGAGTCGTCGCTTGCCTTCGTATGCACCTTCTGGTAAAATCCTCACCCCCGTGCCCGTATTCCGTTGGGAGCGTGGACAGCGCCTCTCGCAGGATTTGCTCAGCCTGCAGCTGCCCCTTTATGAGCAGCTGATGGAGATGGCCCCCGAAAGCATCCACACCATGGTGGTGAGCGGCGATGTGCTGGTGCGCACCTCGCAGCCCCTTCAGCCCATTCCTGAGGCCGATGTGGTGTGCTATGGCTTGTGGCTCGATGCCTCGGTAGCCAAGAACCACGGTGTGTTCGTGAGTTCGCGCAAGACGCCCCAGGTGCTCAAGCAGATGTTGCAGAAACCCTCAGTCGAGATGCTGAGCGACCTGCAGAAGGATCACTATTATCTGACAGATATCGGTATCTGGATGCTGAGCGACAAGGCTGTAGAGCTCCTCGCTAAGAAATCAATGGTCAATGGTCAAATAAAAGAGTACGATTTGTACTCCGAATTCGGATGCGCCTTGGGCACCAATCCTACGTTGCCCGACGACGATCTGAAGGGTCTGAAGGTGGCTATTGTGCCTCTGCAGGGTGGCGAGTTCTATCATTTCGGAACTTCGCGCGAGATGATTACATCAACCCTCCGCATCCAGAATCTGGTTAACGATCAGCGTGAGATTATGCACCACGATCGTAAGCCGCACCCCAGCATCTTTGTGCAGAATTCTGTCTGTCAGTATCGTTTTACTGGCGAGAATACCCATATATGGATTGAGAACAGCAACGTGAGCGAGGGCTGGACCCTGAGCCACGACCATATTATAACAGGCGTGCCCGAGAACCATTGGAAGGTGAACCTGGCCCCCGGCGAGTGTATCGACGTGGTGCCTATTGGCGATACCGAATACGCAGTGCGCCTGTATCATATCGACGATAAGTTTGCCGGTGCCGAACAGCAGAAACAGCAGTTCCCCGTGGTCGAGAACCTTGAAGTCCTGAAGAAACTGGATAATCTGGATGGCTTGGGATTCCTGGCCGTTCGTCATATCTCTGCCGAGGAGATCAGTACCGAGGCCAATCTGCATCGCCTGTTTGCCCAGCGCAAGGCTTTCCGCAAGCTCAACTGGAGCGCCTTGGCTCAGAACTGGAACCACAGCGTGTTCTACCAGCTCGACCTGGCCGATGCCAAGCGCGAATTTGAGGAGCAGCATATCGCGATGCCACCCGTGCTCGACGATGATGCGCCCCTGATGACCCGCATCCACGATGCCATGTTCCGTGGCGAGAGCGATAAAGCCTTTAAGCTTTTGCGCGAGGGCTTGCTCGATACCGATGAGCGCCAGCCTGTGCCACAGCTCAGCGTGGCCGACGACCAGATAGTTTGGGGCCGTTCGCCTGTACGTATCGATATCGCAGGTGGTTGGACGGATACACCGCCTTACTGTCTGATGGAGGGTGGAAACGTCATCAATCTGGCGATAGAGCTGAATGGTCAGCCCCCGTTGCAGACCTATATACGCCCTTGTCAGGAGCCCCGTATCGTGCTGCGCAGTATCGATCTGGGCGCCATGGAGGTGGTTGAGTCCTCCGAGCAGTTGCGTGATTTTATGCACGTAGGCTCACCCTTCTCTATTCCTAAGGCCGCTCTGGTGCTGGCTGGCTTTGGTCAGCGTGCGCTCAGCGATGAGTTGGCAGCCTTTGGCGCAGGTATCGAGCTCACCCTGCTCAGTGCCATCCCCGCAGGCAGCGGCTTGGGCACCAGCAGCATCCTGGCTGCTACGGTGCTGGGTGCGCTCAACGACTTCTGCGGACTGGGATGGGATAAGAACGAGATAGGTCATCGCACGCTGATGCTCGAACAGATGCTCACCACAGGTGGTGGTTGGCAGGATCAGTTCGGAGGCGTGCTGGGTGGTGTGAAACTGCTACAGACGGGTAGGGGATTCACCCAGAACCCACAGGTGCGCTGGTTGCCCACCGATCTGTGGACGCAACCCGAATATCGCCCCTGTCACCTATTATATTATACGGGCATCACGCGCACGGCCAAGAGCATTCTGGCAGAGATAGTGCGCCGTATGTTCCTCAACCACGGCGAGGAGCTCCGCTTGCTCCGCCAGATGAAGCAGCACACCCTTGATATGTACGAGGCCATCCAGCAGAACGATTTCGAACGTATGGGCCAGTTAGTACGTAAGACGTGGGCGCAGAACCAGCGCCTCGATGCAGGTACTAATCCTGCCGATGTGGCCCGACTCACCAGTCTGATCGACGACCTCTGCTTGGGCTATAAACTGCCTGGTGCAGGTGGAGGCGGCTATCTGTATATGGTGGCCAAGGATCCTGAGGCCGCTGCGCGCATCAAGCAGATACTGAATGAGAACACTGTGCGTAAGAACGCACGCTTTGTGGATATGAGTCTCTCTACCACAGGCTTACAAATCAGCAGAAGTTAATGGAATTTAGAACGATTGTTGATATAGAGGCCCCTGGGTTCAGGCTGGCGCCATGCGAGGAGATGCTCTTCGTAGGGTCGTGCTTTGCCGATAAGATGGGCGCACGTTTCACTGAGGAGCGTTTCCGTACCATCGTCAATCCCTTTGGCGTGATGTATAATCCTGCCTCCGTCCTCCATACCATCCAGCGCCTCGCTGCTCAGCAACGCCAGGAATTGTCAATTGTAAAAACGGCAGTCCTCACCCTTGGTACCAACCACGTGTACCGGCTCAAGGAAACAGGCGAGATTGTGGATAACTGTCAGAAGCGCCCCCAGTCGCTCTTCGACGAGGAGGAGCTGAGTGTCGATGCCTGTGCCGATTATCTGCAGCAGGCTGTTGCTATCCTGCATGCTGCCAATCCGCAGATGCATATCGTCTTCACCGTGAGCCCCATCCGCTATCGCAAATACGGCTACCACGGCTCCCAGCTCTCCAAGGCCACCCTGCTCTTAGCCGTCGATAAGGTGATCGAAAAGTTCCAAGTTCCAAGTTCAAAGCTCAATGTAACCTACTTCCCCGCCTACGAGATCATCAACGACGAGTTGCGCGACTACCGTTTCTATGCCGAGGATATGCTCCACCCCTCGTCGCAGGCCGTGGAATACATCTGGCAGCGGTTCTCCGAGGTCTATCTGAGCGATGCCGCCAAGGCTTTCCTCAAGGAGTGGCAGCCCCTGAAGGCAGCGTTGAGTCATAAGCCCTTCCATCCCGATTCGGATGATTATCGGATGTTTATGGATAAAACTATGTTAAAAATAGCCGAGTTGCAAAAAAAATACCCTAACTTTGCACTCCCAATCGATAAATAGTGAAATAGTCAAATATCAAAATGGAATACAGTATAGAAAAAGTTACCACACTGATTGGTGCGCGACGATATGGAAACACCGAGGGACAGGTAAGTTGGTTGCTTACTGATAGTCGTAGCCTCTGTTTCCCAGAAGAGACCTTGTTTTTTGCCCTGAAAACTCAACGTAACGATGGTCATCGCTATATTCAGGACCTGTATAACCGTGGTGTGCGCCAGTTCGTAGTCGAGCAGGTGCCTGATCACTACGATACCCTTTATCCTGAAGCCAACTTTTTGCGCGTACCCCACACATTGGCTGCCCTGCAGCGACTGGCCGAGCGCCATCGCGATGAGTTCTCGCTGCCCATCGTGGGCATCACGGGCTCTAATGGCAAGACCATGGTCAAGGAGTGGCTTTATCAGTTGCTGTTGCCCTCACAGCGCATAGTGCGCTCGCCTCGCAGCTACAACTCGCAGATAGGAGTGCCCCTCTCAGTATGGTTGCTCAACGAGCAGACCGAGGTCGGCATCTTCGAGGCAGGTATCTCTCAGCCAGGCGAGATGATGGCGCTGCGCGATATCATCCAGCCCACCATCGGCGTGCTCACCTCGTTAGGTGCTGCCCATCAGGAGAACTTCCGTTCGATGGAGGAGAAATGCATGGAGAAACTCGAGCTGATGCACGACACCGAGGCCATGGTATATTGCTCGGATAATGATATCGTGAGCCGTTGCATCCGTCGTATGAACTATAAGGGCGAGAAGATCTCGTGGAGCACCTGCGACCAGCAGGCAGCCTTCTTCGTGAAGAGTGTCGAGAACTCGCGCATCACCTATATCTGGCAGGACGAGGAGAACTGCTTCGATATCCCCTTCATCGATGAGGCTTCGATCGAGGACTGTATCACCTGTGCCGCCGTAGCCCTCCGATTGGGACTGACACCCTCGGAACTTGCCGAGCGTATGCCCCAGCTTGAGCCCGTGGCCATGCGTCTGGAGGTGAAGGAGGGACAGCGTGGCTGTATCCTCATCAACGACTCGTACAACTCGGATATCAACTCGCTCGATATCGCCCTCGACTTCATGAACCGTCGCGAGGAGCAGAACAAGCGTACGCTGATTCTCAGCGATATCTTCCAGACAGGCACATCGCCCGATAAGCTCTATGCCCAGGTGAGCGAGCTCGCCATCAAGCGTGGCATCAGCAAGTTTATCGGTATCGGTCCTGAGCTCACAGCGCAGGCTGATAAGATTCAGATTGCCGACAAGCAGTTCTTTGCCGATGTCAACCACTTCCTGAGTAGCGAGGCGTTTACAGGCCTGCGTGGCGAGATGATCCTGCTCAAGGGCGCCCGTCCGTTCGGCTTCGACCAGATTACCGAGCAGCTCGAGCAGAAGGTACACGAGACCATCCTCGAGGTGAACCTCAATGCTGTGGTCGAGAACCTCAACTACTATCGCTCGTTTATGAAGCCCGACACCAAGATGGTATGTATGATCAAGGCCGATGCCTATGGCGCTGGCGCTGTAGAGATAGCCAAGACCCTGCAGGATCACCGCGTGGATTATCTGGCAGTGGCAGTGGCCGACGAGGGTGTCACCCTGCGTAAGGCAGGCATCACCGCCAATATCATGATTATGAATCCTGAGATGACCGCCTTCAAGACCATGTTCGACTACGATCTGGAACCCGAGGTGTATAGCTTCCGCCTGCTCGACGCCCTCATCAAGGCTGCCCGCAAGGAGGGTATCACCGGCTGGCCTGTCCACATCAAGCTCGATACAGGCATGCATCGCTTGGGCTTCGATCCCGAGGAGGATATGGACGAGCTCATCGACCGTTTGAAGCATCAGCAGGCAGTCATCCCACGTTCCGTGTTCAGCCACTTCGTAGGCTCTGATAGCGACGATTTCGATAATTTCTCTACCCTTCAGTTCAAGCGTTTCGAGGCAGGCAGTGCCAAGCTGCAGGCCGCTTTCTCGCATAAGATTCTGCGCCACATGGACAACTCTGCCGGCATCGAGCACTTCCCCGAGCGCCAGATGGATATGTGTCGCCTGGGCCTTGGCCTCTATGGCATCGATCCGCGCGACAACCGCATCCTGCACACCGTCTCTACACTGAAGACCACCATCCTGCAGATGCGCCAAGTGCCTAAGACCGATACCGTGGGCTATAGCCGCAAGGGCAAGCTCACACGCGACTCTGTCATCGCCGCCATTCCTATCGGCTATGCCGATGGTCTGAACCGTCACCTGGGCAATCGTCACTGCTATTGTCTGGTCAATGGTCAGAAGGCCGAGTATGTGGGTAATATCTGCATGGACGTGGCTTTGATTGATGTCACCGACATCCCATGTGTTGAGGGCGACCAGGTAGAGATCTTCGGCGAGAACCTGCCAGTCACCGTGCTCAGCGATGTCCTCGACACCATCCCCTACGAGGTCCTCACCGGCATCAGCAACCGCGTAAAACGCGTTTATTTCCAGGATTAGTTTAATCCTATATACAACTACAAGTCAGGGAGTGCAGTTATGTACTCCCTGATTTCATATAAAAAAAATCAGGCTTCGATTTGAAACCTGAGGGTATTTTATTAATAAGAAGTTTTTCTAAAAAATCTTGCAAAGTTCAAATAATCTTTTTATCTTTGCGCCATAAAACAAAGCGCAATGAAAGAAAAAAGATATCCACAAATCGAAGAGGAAAGCAATACCAACATGGCATGCGAACCTACAGCTGCAGCAGCAAGCGTTGCTTCGAACTCGGTAGATGGCATTACTGCCGTCCACGACTGGATTGACGATCTGAACTGGGAAAAGTATCCCATCATTGGCCCTTCATCAGAAAAAGAGGCTATTGAAAGTATAGATAAGTTTGAAGAGAATTTAAGAAACGGACAGGTACATTGGACTTCTTCCGAGGAGTTTGATAGACAGCTTTTTGAGGAATTTCCATGGTTAAGATAGAATGGAGTGACGAGGCAAAACAGGCCTTCAGAACACACTTAAGAAACGCAAAATTAGAAGTAACTTTGCCAGCGATTTTTCGGTAAAGACAAATAACAGACTATTTATGAAACGAAACACGATTCTTGCCGTCGTTGCCGGCATTATGTTAGCCATTGGCTTTGGACCGTACTTACTGTTGCTGCTGGTTATCGCCCCCTTCGCTTACTTCATCATCAAGCGCAAGGAGCGGACGGCTGTTCCAAGGGTGACCTACGCCACGGTGGAAGAGGCAAAACAGAGATACGGAGAACCCGACGGCGTGGTGGTGCTGGATGCCTCGCGAGCCAACGAGCTCCCTGCCCTTATCCTATTCTATCCCAACCATGACATTGCGATTATCGCCGGCGAAGAGCTGAAACTCAGCAGTCTGGAGTGCGTGATGTCAAAGAACATGGCCACGCCCTACACCATAGACGAGTATGCTGTGATCATCGGTACCAACGACCCGCTTCGTCCCACTATCGAGCTCCGTGTGGGCTACGGTGCCATACTGGCTGGCGACATTGCCGCACAGATAGACGCTTACATACAATAAAGGGAGTACATAACTGCACTCCCTGACTTGTAGTTGTATATAGGATTAACTTCATCCTATATATAGCAACTAATCAGGGAGCGTTTGTCAACGCTCCCTGATTCTCTTTTAGTACCCCATACACGAGGTAGCTCCCAGTGCCGTTACGATCGCTGTTGCAATCGATGCAATCAGCTGCACGATAAACTTAATGCTTTCTTTCTTACTCATAACTTAAATCTTTTAATGGTTAATGTTCAAAGCGCTGGGGCTTTCGCCCCAACCACTAATCTTCGGTGCTGCCGTCGGGGTTAGGCTCACCGCCACCACCGCCGTTTCCGCCTGTGTCGCCACCCTGGCCACCGCCAGTGTTTCCACCGGTATTTCCGCCCTGGCTGCTACCACCGCCGCTGGTGGTCTTCTCACCATCGCCGCCCAGCAGACTCTCGGCATTCACAAACTCGGCCTTCTTCAGGAACTCACGGCTTGAGATGTTCATCTCCTGCTCCTGCTCAGGCATGAATCGGATGTGGAGCGCCTTCAGGTTCTTACCCACGTTGAAGTCGTCCTTCTTCAGGGTGCCGCCGGGCTCGTTCTCCAGGGTGGTGAAGAAGGTCCCCAGACCGTCGATCTTCACACGCTTGGTCTCCAGCAGCATCTCTACCAGACAGCTGCGGAACTTCTCCAGCACGCCGAATACCACGTCCTGCGTGTACACGCTACCGTGCTCGCTGATGTGCTTGGCCATCTTGCGGGTGTTCAGGGTTTCAATACTCTTGCTGTGGGCAAACCACCTGCCAAATACTTGCGACTTGTTGTTCTTGTTCTGTCGCAGCTCATAAAAAATCTTCGCCATACTCTAATAAAATTTTAATGATTAATGGTTTGTTACTCGCGGCCATCTACATCGGGTGACCACCTCCCGCTTTCGTTCCTCCCATGGTTAAGGCGCCTTTCTCATTGATTGACACTGCAAAGGTACATAAAAAATCAACGCAAAAAAAGCCTTTTTTCGACTTTTCTCGATTTTTTTCTTAAAATGTTAAAATGTAAAGAAATAGTCTTTATAGAGATGCCCCCTATATATACTATGTGATAATTGCTGCCTGACTATCTAAGAGAAAGTTCGGAAGATTCCACCAGAATCTCGTGAACTATCCACCAGATTCTGCCGTACCGCTCAAAACGCCCTAAAAATAGAGCACGATGGTGCAATGGTGCAATAGTGCAAAATGTAAAATCAAGTGATGGCGGATTCTCTAAGTCTTTATTTTATATATTATATATATTATAATATATATAATATATAAATATTATATTATTTAATTATCTACTCTCTTTCTCACTTCTCTTCTACGAACGATGGTGCAGGTTACTACAAATATAAGAAATAGTAAATGCACTATTGCACCATTGCACCATCGTGTACATTTGACTTTTGAATGATAATTGCAGATTTTTGACAAAAATGTTGTTATATTGAAAATATAGTTGTATTTTTGCAGAAAAAATAGAATGAACGATGACATATTTGAATCAGTTTCACAAAGAGGCAGTGGAGAGGAAACTGCGGAAAATCGCAGAATCAATGAAATCGCCGATGAACTCCGTCGACGCTGCCAATTATATGAAGCACAACTTCGAGATAGCCAAGGCGATGTAAACCATCTGGATATTGAGCAACGCGTGGCGGAGCAATATGCTAAAGAAAACAGCATATGGATACCTATGTGTGATGTTTTCGATTTAGGCGTTCCTGGTCCAAGCGGAAATGAAAATGATACTTATGTTTCGAACGATATAATCTATAAAGTAAACAATCTGCTTAATACTGGCAGTATTCTACGTTTGCTTGATAGAATAATGTGGCACAACAATCTGTTTTACGATACTGCTTACACATTGCACGGCTTTACTGGCTTTGATGGCCGTACAGTTATGCCTGTGCTGCAGCAGAGATTGGTGAAAGATGCTGTTCCTGCAACAACTATTGAGATTGAAACCTATATGGCAGCCATAGGATTTACCAAACAGGATGACGAAGGTAGATATGCTAATGCAGAATATGAAGTATGGGATTTGGTACCAAGGAATGTGCTGAGAGATAAGGATGGTGATGTTTTTATAATTGATGCGGAAATAGCTAAGAAATAGAAACCGAAATAACTAGAACCTATGGACGATTATATAATCATAGTAGAACAGGAAAACCTGACGGTGATGGCTCACTACGATGTGGAAAGATCTTGTCGTTGCTGAGTCGCATCATCCTTGCCTCCACAAAGAAAGGTGACAGGGTACTTTCACATTCGCTGCAAAAGATTTGGGCGAATGAGAAAATTATTTTATCTTTGCACTCGCATCCGCCCCACGACGTAGCCGTCGATCTTGTGAGAATACACGGAGCGGTGATGAATACTAAAAATTTAAGGATATGAATATCATGTTTTTAGATACATAACAGAATTTAGTGATTAGTAAGCATGTCAAACCATAAAGAGAAAGGAAGGTACAGGATATGAGCCCATAATTTTTCGCTAAAGTATGGGCGTGTGCAATAATTATATTTCACAGCTGGCCCGGCATGGATGTATGAGAACTAAAAACCCCTAAAAACTTAGGGCCAATGAACTAACAAACAAATTATCAACGAAAAACAATGTACTACGACATTTGTCCGTACCAACTCGTCAGTGGCGAGATATGGTACACCAATCCTGATGGATTAGCGCCAGAGGAAGTTCTTTTTGACGTGATCAGAGAGGATTTCCTGACCAACAACCATTCTATAGTGTTTTGCGAGAAACAGTTGAAGCATAGTTATTCGCACAAGCACCTGCAACCTCCTACCAATGGTATAGCCCTGCTGAAAATAGCCAATAGGCGACTGGGCGAGGATGAACAGCAGATGTGGAACAAATTTCCCTGGGAAGACAGGTGCTTTGCCACTGTGTTTGTGGTGAGCCGAAAGGGGGCCACCTGCATTTATATGGAAGAAAACAAAAAGGCCTTTGCTAACGCGGAGGAACTGTTTGACGTGGTGTGTCGTGGTTTTAACGACATCCTGAACAGAAAAAATCTGGCTATAGTGTCGGCTGGGCGCATCGTGACTCAAAGTGATAACTATGGCATCATGTGCCTCTCGGCAGTCATCAACAATAGAATGGAAATGATGGCGAAGCAGGAGAAAAACACGCCACGCGATTTTGACGAGAAGAGACTGCTGGCATCGCAGCTTTTTGCCAGTTCGCAAGTGGATGCATATAAGGCCAGCATCGTGATTCAGACTCTGTACCGACTGACACAAAGCCAAACGGAGATTAACAGAAAACTATGCGTGCTGAATGCGGCGCTGGATGCCGGCGTGATGGTGCGTCCGCCATACAAGGCGTATGTGACGGTGTTTGATTGTGAACAGGTGCTGACGAAAAGTAAGTATAGCCGACGCACCAACCCCAGATTGCATCAGTATCAAAACGACCCGCTTTACAAGAATGCCTATAAAGAATTTGCAAAGATAAAAACTCTTGATTTCTAACTGAATATTGCAACTTTTGGCAACTTTCGGCAACTTTTCGCACCAAATTCGCCTGCAGCGGAAATGGTGCGATTTTTTTGTTGTGTATTTAGATGTGATGATATATCTTTGCACCCGCTGTAGCATAAAAAACTTAATGTTTAACCCCGAGGGAGGGATTAGGCCTAAAACCGAACTCTTATTCTGAAAACGAATATGAGAAAAGAAGAACAGGAGACAATCCTAATCAATCTTGACGGTGCAACCGTGAGTGAACAACTGCTGGAGGCGATGGCAATCAACTCCGAACGCTTTGACGTGGCCGAACACTACCTGCTGGCGTATTACCGACAGATAGTGATAGAGAACGGCTTAGTACACCATGTGGCGTTAGAGAATCGCGTGCGTACGCATTACCATAAGAATGCGGTGCATGTGCCTGAGCTATGTGAGGTAGCGAGCTGTAAACCTAAATCAAACAAGGCACAAGAACAGAACAAGCTTTCGAGAAAGAAGTATCAGGCTATGACTAAAAACGAAAGACAAACAATATTAAAGGAGAGTCTGATAACTCTTATCCGGGAGCATCGACAGCTGTTTACATCAAAGAACCACTGGATAGGTGTGTACCTGGTGGTAAAGGATAGGGTGGATGGCGAATTAACTAAACTGGAATTTACCAACGATGTGCTGGGCCTAAAGATAGATAGTTGGCCTGATGATTTGAAGATTGGTGAACGCACCATGAGTAACTTTGCCCGTTGCGTGGATTACGAGGACCGCTTTGAGGCTTATTACGATATGGAAGAGAACCCTTGGAAGGAGTTGTGCGATGTGTACTGGGACATACTAAAAGGCCAGATTTTGATGAAATAATGACGTGCGTAATGAC
>NZ_JNKF01000015.1 GCF_000702825.1 Prevotella sp. P6B1 | reverse complement strand
ATCATCGTCTCTCAGCTACCTATAAATAAATGGTATGACTACATCGGAGATCCCACTCTGGCCGATGCCATCATGGACAGATTGGTGTCAAATGCGAATAAAATTGAATTAAAAGGTGATTCTATGCGTCAGAAAAAGAAAAAATAGTTATATTTGCACCCAGTAAGGCAGAGCCGATGATCATGGTACCGTTTGCAGCGATACGGACGGTACCGATTGCAGCGCTAGCATGGTACCGATTACAGTGTTACACTTGGTACCGATACAGCGATATCAGCATATCATTATTATGCGACAATTATGATGACATCAAATGGGAGCGATATTCATTATAAGTAAATATCGTTCCCATAATATAGTTTCGAAAATATCATAGACACCCTCTAAGGATATCTGAGATACATGGTGTGTCGATGATTTCGTAGGTGCTGTCTTCTTTCAGCCAAACAATTTTTCTAGCTATAACAGGAAGTCCTATGTCTTCTAGCATAAGGGCATACAGATTAAGTTGTATGATGTAAAGCCCATAGTCCTCCTCGACTATATTGTCAAACGGAGAGAGAAGCATTTTCCTGTACTTTCTGTTATACTCACTATAGAGATTGGCATTTGTCTTATAGTCCAGTATTACAAAGCCCGCCTTTGTTTCGTCTCCGTTTCCATCAAACCAATAGAGCATATCGAAGGTCCCACAAATTTGCTCCTTTAAGTTCTTGCTGTTATCAGGATTCTTGCCACTATAGACTTTTGCCTCGTTCAATACAAGATGGTATGACGAGGGGAGTTCTTTCATAAACAATTCAACGGCTTCTTCCTTGGGATGGATGGGAGCCAAATAATTGTATGTTTCATTGTACTGCACACGAACTGAATCTCTGATGAATTCTGGGTGTCCGGCTTTTAGATAGCCAAGACTCTCTCCAAACTCATGCGTCTTTGTTCCCAGCGTAGTGGCTCTAAAAGAGTTGCATCGCCATCTTCTTATCCAGTAGTCTGCAGTCTCTCCATGTTTTTGGGCATAATCTACAGCTTGAACAGCTTCGTTGAATGGATTCGCAATAAAACGATGCCCAATGCCAGATACAGAATTCAATTGTTTTCCATGCAGCAAATATTTATGCCCTTCTTCATAGAACTCCAAATCGCCAAATGATTCCAGAATGAGCCTTCGAGCCTTAACAACAGTATCTGGCTCTCCATTAATATAGAACATCTGATTAGCCTCTAATAGATTGGAGTCAAATGGGCTGTCGTTTTTCTTAACGTTAGTGCTCTTAAGATTGAAATCTACAATGGGACTCTTGATGATAATCACTTTCTGCTTGGCTCTACTAATCATCACGTTCATTCTTTGCCTATCTAGAAGGAAAAGGATGTTTTCCTTATAATATTCACTATCGCTGACCGATGTAGTCAGAATAATCACGTCAACATCCTGACCTTGTAGCCTTTCTACAGTATCAACGAGTATATCCTCAGTTTTGCCGCCTTGGGCTTTCCATTGATCATACACCATATTTACCTGCTTGCGATAGGGCGTAACGATGGCCACATCATAGCCCATGCCTTTATATTTGGTAGCCTGTTCTACAGCCTTCTTGGCCTCTTCCTGATTGAAGTCTTTACAGCCATCAGTAGCAACATTGATGTAAGTTACTGCATCCTGAAGATTTTCACCATTAACATGCCTGTCGGCAATAGAAGCGTGACTCTTCAAATGGATTCCAAAAGGCTCATAGAATGCTTCTGAGACAAACTTGCAAATGGTGCTGTTCATGCGATACGTCGTATCGAGTACCGTCTTGAAGTCTGGGTATAAGTTAGACAAGTGTGAGAAAATACTGACAGATAATTCGTTATTAGTTAGCTCAGGATGAAAGATGGGAGGCATTTGTCTGTCATCACCGATAAAGATAATGCTGCCTGCCCCAAATGAAGCAATACCTGCTGCTATCGTCAGAGGTATTTGGCTGGCTTCATCAACCAACACCAAGGTAGGAGCAAAACCACTTCGCTTAAGTCCCAGATTGATAATAGCAGCATGTAGTGTCATGCCAACGATAGCACCATATTTATTATTTCTGATGTTCTTCCTGTGAACTTTATTGTAATCAGAGAAGGATTTGAATTTCTGGATGTTGGCAGAGACACTCTGCGCCTTCAGAGTCTCACCTATTTTTATAACAGGCATTGTGTCTGCTATCTTATTCAGCGCATTGTTAACAGCTTGATGAGTGTTGCTGATGATCAACACCTCTCGTCCACACTTGCTGAAAATAGAGGCAATGGTTGCCAGTACATTAGTCTTACCTGTACCTGGAGGGCCTTGAATACAATACAGTGATGGACACTTTAATACCTTCTCAACAGCTTTTCGTTGAATTGGGTCCAGTTCCTTGGGTATGTCAACCTTACTAGCATCTATAGGTCTGTATCCTTCTTTGTCAGGCTGTTCGATGTTGCATAGTTGCTTGATATAAAAAGTCCCAGAAGCACCTTCTTCTAAATAATCGAGTACACTGATAAGTGGGTCTAGATAGAACCCTTCTTTAACTACAATATCATACTTTAATGATAACGGAAGAGGCACATTGACGCTAATGAAGTCAAATGTGTTTTCAATGACAGCAGCCTTAATGCTATTCCCACTATTCACATCAATGAGTTCCACACGATCACCACCACGAAGTTTCGTGTTGTTATCTTTTGTTCTCAGCTCAGAACATCCATCTTTGGAGTCAGTGACAAGACACCCCTTAATGAGGTAGCCTTGTTCCACTTTCTCTGCATCAGATAGGTCCAAATGGTCTTGGACGTCCTTTTCTGTCAGTTCTTTTTCTTCCTTAAGGTAAGAAAGAAGCTGTTCTTTGTATTCGTCGAATGTCATGGTGTAATCATTTATTGATTTAGACAACGCTTAAAATAATATCGAACTTTGGGGTCACAAGCAAAAACAAAGCACCCTTTCTTGCCACGAGTAAGGAGAACTCTGTAGGTATTCAATATCAATTGGTCATTCTCTTTACATGCTCTATGAGTAAGGTCATGATTCCTGCCATTAGGATTATAGCAAAGACATCCTCTGTTATCATCCCACATCAGGTCTGGCCCAATAATAACTCCTACATAATCTGTTTCCCAACCCTGAATGGAATGAATACATCCCACTTGGTTTACGCCTTCATGCTGGTTACACCAACTATCAGCGTCTTTTGCGTATTTATATTGGAAATCCCCTCTAGGTGATTGCTGAGTCTCCCATGGAAGAGCAAAGCCATATTCCTCATTTAAATCTACTTCATATCTCAAATCGCCTGTTTTCTTGTCAACCTGTGGTTTTTCTTTTGTATTCCAATCCCAGCACCATCCTGCAACAAGACGAGCACTTTGCTCGAATTCCATGTTAGGAGTATGCGTATAAGTGTACAATGCCTCGTATGTGAACAAATCTCCCATATGTTCTTTGAAACTGTCTGCAACAACGGCATAGCTGTCTAATGACCTTATTTTTGCATACAAGTCATGAGGATTGTCATAAATGCCAAATTCATATGATTCTCTATTGAGCTTAACCTTTTGGGGTGTTTTGCTTTCATATAGAACCTGATCTATCCAGTTCAAATAATTATTAGAACCATTACAGCGGAATTGGTCTTTTAGCTCAAATACATGAACATTTACCTTTTCAACCATAGGCACAATTATGGGACAGTTAATTTTATTACTTATTGTTTCATATCCTTCATCACCTTTTTGTAGCCCTTCAATCTTTTTCTTTAAAGAAGGTAGTGTGTCACTATTTTTTAGTTTAATGATAGGATGATTCTTAGGACACTTTTTTTCTCCCAAATAGATTCGATTTGTTTCTTCTATAAATTCTTTATAGTGCTCTGCTGCCATTTCAATATTTGACGACAATCCTATTTCTTTACTCTTGATAGATTGTTTGTCATCAATAAAGAATACACATACACGTGAGGTGTAAAGCATAGATAAAATCTGAGGAAGATATGATCTGTGTTCACTAGGGCGAGAACTATCTGTTTGATCATTCGATTTATCTTGTATTCTATGTGCTTCATCAACAATCAATACATCTCCGCCATTTTCTTTGTTACCAAACTCAAATGGTTTAAAGTCAAACGTTGATTTAATGAGCGATGAAGCCTCTCCATTTTTACCAAAACGTCTTGCTACTCCTTTTAGGATATCTTTCCATTGATTTCTAAGACTAGAGGAACGGGTGGCATAAAATACGTTTTGACAATTGTATTCTTTCTTATACAATTCTGAAAGCAATTTCATTGCAATGACGCTCTTTCCTGTGCCAGGTCCGCCTTTAACAATAATCGCTGTTTTTTCGTTTGTTTTTGTATTCTTAACAGCACCGAGAATGTCGTTATAAGTATCTATCTGATCACCAATTAAGTTGAAGACGTCGTCTGTTCCCTCAAGCATTTTAGCTGCGACATCACATAGTCTTTTTGTGGTACCGATTTCGCTATTGGCGAATGCTTTATATATTTTTTCACCTTTACCTTGACACAACAAAGTATTAAGTTTCTTTGAGAACACTTCCTTCTGGTCTTTACAAAAGAGAGGATATTTTTCTATTACATCCTTGTAAGAATTGTCTAATAAAGCACAATTTTGGTCGTCAGATTTGTAGTTGTAACAGTATGCAAAGCCGTAGATGTTTATATCGTTTTCCTCTAAAGCTTTAACATGATTGCGTATTACATTATCATAACCTGAAACCTGCTCACAAGGGTGAGATACATATTCGTTGCCACTTTTGTATCCATTAACTATCACATCTGCTTTATAGGTGTTTTGATCATAGTATGGAGTGACATTATTATTACTCCATTGTTTTAATTCAATATGAATAATGTTTATATGTCCGTCAATACCATGCCCAAACAGCATACAATCAATTCGACCTCCACCGATAGGGACCTGATACTCAAAGGCTATCACGGCATCATCAGGCAGATTGCTTTTTGAAAAAAGGATGTTTAGTGCATCATAATTCTCGGCCCATGATGCTTTTTCAGAATCCCCATGGTTAAGTCCTATTTCTAAAGCCCTATCACTCATTTCATTTGCAAAGACATTCTTTGCTCCAATACTTTTAAACTCTCCTAGAGTTAATACTAACAAAGCTTTGTTCGTTTGTTCCATCTCTCTAATATTTTTATGTTATTAGTAACAATATCTGCAAATTTATATAAAATCCCTCAAACCACCAAGGGTTTGAGGAGAAAAAAAATATCAGATATTTATATTGGTGTTGAATACGTAAACGTCGTCATACTTTTCGTCTTCTTCGAACTGGTCCACAGGGACGAATTCGACTGTCTCCTCGATAACATAGCCAGCTACCCCATCCTTATAGAAGATAACATTAGTATCTGGCTCCCAGTCGGCCTTGTCGTACTGAGGGAGGACGAAGCACATGGTGCTGACATCTAGGGCACCAACCTTACCATCGGACTCGAGAAGGATGAAATCGTTCCAGGGTTCGTAGAACTTGGTGATGACATTTGGAATGAACACCTTGCCATCGATGGTGACATAGCCGAACTTTTCTTTGATACCATCCCAACGGCCATGATATAAACCAGTATAGGCATCCCAAATGAGGGTATCGAAGCGGAAGTCGCAAAGTGTTTCGCCTTTACCATCGGCCTTGACAACGCCGAACTTGCCATTCTTCTGGGCAGCCAAGTGCTTGAGATTGAACACGTGATGGTCGCCCAGGATGGTGAAGCCCTCGAATTGGGCAGGTACTAGAATCTGACCTGCAGCATTCTTAACACCTTTTAGGCCTGTGACAGGGTCGGTGAACTCGTAGTTGTTCCAGTCGAAAGACGATATGAGCTGGTTGATACGATTGATAGTGTCGTCGTAAGCGGCACCCTGAAGATCAGAACTGCTCAGTGCTGCTGAGAGGTTATCGTACTCATTCAACTGTTCGACAGTTGGTCTTGGAAGATTCTGCTCTTTTTCCATATTATACATATTATAATTAAACATATACTGATTATTTCCATGCTAAGATACTGTTTTTATCTAGATAAAGCAGGAAATGTATACATATAAGAGCAGAATGAATCGAGTCTATCGATGAATTCGTTGCTTAAGCAAGGATAACAGGATATAAAATGAAGCCAAGCTGCCGCTCCAGTTCTGCTAGTTTGCTACCACCAGGACGAAAGAAGGTAGAGCTCATAGAATCATGGCTCTACTTGGTTTCAGGGCTATTTTTCAATTCGCTAAATATTTTCTCAAAAAAAAATCTAATTTTGCGATTTATATAATGAAGTCCTTTAGATTCATTACAGGTTTGATGGAAGAGACTGCAGAAGACAGTTTGTATCAAGAACAATTCGCCTCATAACGATAATGAGTTCGCATATGTTCCTCGCCCCATTCCTCTATGGTATCATTATTTATGACGCCATTGTCCCACAAAGCATCAATGGCTTTCTGCTTTGCTGGCAAAATAGCGCGCCAACATATCCTTAAACTCATTCAAATCAGACTCTGACTTGATGCTATTAATAGCATTAATGAGTTCCATATGAGCAATTTCACTGTACGACATAATGAATCTTACTTGTTTATTACGCAGGCAAAGATAAGCATTTTTTTGAAACGACGTTCAATGTGAGCTGAAATTTTTGCAAAAATAGGGATATTTTTCGAGAATAAGACTTTTTTGTCGAAAAAAAACACTTTTTCTGTTTACACCTTATATAATAGAAAAAGCCTCGAGATGTTTCGAGGCTTTATATTTTCTGGCGGTTGTATGCTTCAACCTGACGTTTGATTTCCGTTTTGATGGTATCCCAATCTACCTTTTGGAACATATATGGCATAGGCTGAGGATCGGCATCAGCAAAATATGTCATACTTAACAACGCTCTGTATTCTGAACCATCAGTATATTTTTGCAAATAGAGTTTGATGAGCTCTTCGAAAGAATAATGCTGAAGCAAGAAATACACATCAACAAAGTCTTTCTTGGTTCCTCTGCCCATTACAGCATTCACCTTCATGGCAGCAATATCCTTTGAAGAAGCTAACCTAATGCCATCTTCGATTACAGGATCATCTATCCAATCATAGCGATAGTTTACAACATCCACCTTAACACCATCAAGAAAATATGATTTAATAGCCTTTGTGCATCCACCTTTCTCTACATCCGTTGCACACTCAGTCATCATAGCGGTAAGTTCGTCGATATCTTCGGTTGTAGAACCAAAGAAGTCCAAATCTACTGAACGACGATGGCCATACTGCAAAGCTAATGACGTACCACCTACTAAACGCATATCTTTTAGTAATGGCTGTTGCATTAGTTTCTTTAAGAGTTCCAAGGTGTCTGGAAAGACTGTCTGAAATGATAACATCTGTAATCTTCTTGGTTAGTGTGCGAAATAGTGCAGATAAACGAGAGACATACAGGGTCGAGAGTACGCATCTGCTTGCACTCCTCTACTATTTTATCGAGCCCATAATAACGATTGATGAGACGCCAATCATTCATCTGTCCGTATTCCAAAACACGTTGAATGATATAACGAGCAGAAACCTCCATCGACAATTCTGATGGATCGACATCCCAAAACAGATTTTTGGAAAAACTCAGCAAACAGTCTCTTTCGCTCATAATATCTATTGTTTATCGCTTGCAAAAGTAAATAAAAAAGCCGAAAGTTCCAAACTTTAGACAGAAAACTTGATTTTATGGGGGAAAATTACAGAAACACACGCACATTTAATGGCAAGATATCAACCTCTCACTCAAATGCGATAAAAGGTGCATAAACACTGGCATTCTGAGACATGAGAGGTTGAGCGAACCTCTCACCTAACCTCTCACTCAACCTCTCACTCGATTTTAACACTTGGAGAATTTAACAAAAATTTAACAGGAAAGACGGACAACCGCTTTTTATTTTTTGTACCTTTGCCAACCGAAAGGCAATAGCCAAAAACCGTACACAAAGACATACGTGAGTATGAAAAGTGCACATAACAAAATTATTAATTATAAACTGATAACATCTTATGAATAAAATGACAATTAACGGAGAGTCTCTAGGAGCCTCTCTGCAGAACTCGCTCGCGGTTGAGCAGTTCCTTACTGACAATTACCTGTTCCGTCGAAACATTCTCAATGGAAAGGTAGAGTATGTAATCTTGAAGGCCGAACAGACTGGTTATCAGTCTGTTTGGCGAACGCTAACACCTGAAGCTCTGAACAGCATCGTTCGCAAGGCTAAGCAGGAGCAGATTACCAAAAACAGTCCTAAGACTGATATACAAGAGGTAATCTACTCGGATGCAACGCCCGTGTACGATCCTATCAGCGAGTTTCTATCGCAACTGCCCAAATGGGACGGACAGAATCATCTGGCCAAGTTGTTCAGCCGCTTGCCTGGCATTAGCAGCGAGCAGTTGGACTTCTTGGTTATCTGGTTCCGTTCGGCTGTGGCGCATTGGCTGCAGAAGGATAAGCTACATGCCAATGAGAGTGTGCCCACACTGATTGGTAGTCAAGGCTGTGGCAAATCAACTTTCATTGCGCGTTTGCTGCCTCCTGAACTGCAGGAGTATTATCTCGACCATCTGAACCTATCAAACAAGTTCGATAAGGAGATGGCCTTGACTAACAACCTGCTGGTGAACCTAGACGAGTTGGATGCCGTCCGCCCCAGTCAGCAGGCGGCCTTGAAGCAGACGCTCTCGAAAATCAAGGTTAACGGACGTACCATCTATGGCAGTTCGCAGCAGGATCGCCCTCGCTATGCATCGTTCGTAGCTACTACCAATAATCCCCATCCCCTGTCGGATGTAACAGGTAGTCGTCGATTCATCTGTATTGAGATTCCCGATGGGCAGTATATCGACAATGCGGGTGAGATTGATTACGAGCAGCTATATGCTCAGTTGGTGTATGAGGTGAACGAGTTGAAGGCACCTTACTGGTTTACCAACGAACAGGTAGCACGTATTCAGGCGCTGAACCAGAACTATACCGACGAAAAGGACATAGCAGAGATTATTGAGGCATGTTTCCGCAAGCCTAACGAAGGCGAGAAGGTAAAGGCGATGAACTGCACGCAGATGCTGGAGTTGATTAGCAAGGAGTATCCTTCGCTTAAAAAGACCGTTAGCACCAAGGTGCATCTGGGATTGGCAATGAAGGATCTGGGCTTTGAGCATACTGAGCGCGGACATGTAAAATACTACAATGTGGTGCCTGTTGATGCTGCATGACGACGAAAAAAGTGAGAGGTTGAGTGAGAGGTATAGTGAGAGGTTATACAAACCTCTCATAAGCCTCAACTCCTTTACAGATGCGACTTTCAGTGTATTTGAGTGAGAGGTTAAACAAAATAACAAAACTATTTATGAGCAAGATTAATTACGATGAAGTTCCTGGCTGCTATCTGCATTGCATCAAGGCAGATTGCAAGATGGCCAGCCATTGTCTGCGCCAGTTGGCTATGCAGAATTTGCCTGGCAACCTGACAGCAGTAACAATTCTGAATCCACAGCTAACCAAAACCGGCGAAGGGTGCGAATACTATCGCGATGATAAGCCTCAGGTTTATGGCAAAGGTTTTAAGAACATGCAGAAAAAGATGTTTCCTGATGAGTACAGTACGTTTATGTATCGACTGCAGGGCAAGTTTGGTCGTAATCCATACTTCGAACGTCGCAAGGGTGCCCAACTCTGTTCACCCAGCGATATCAAAGAAATAGAGGCCGCCCTTAAAGCGATCAACCATCCAGAACTAAAGTTTGATGCTTATGTAGAGAAACTGAACTGGAACGATTAATCCTCGTCCAAGTCCTCCTTATTGATGACTCGAGTCCTTCCCATGGAGGACTCGAGTCATTTAGTATCAGGACTGCAGTCATCCCTAAGGAGGACTGAGACAAGTTCGCCGACAAAAGTAAGTAAAAAGCGGGAAGTTCCAAACTTTATGGCGAAAATATTAGGATGATATGGAGATTATTGCTATCTTTGCGACATGAAATTAGGACAAGTAAGACCAGCCACACAGGCCAACCGCTTTTATACAGGCGACGCGAAAGCGCTTGAGAATGAAGTAGATAGTCTGCTAATGCGCCACAACAGCAGTCAGGTTTACGATAATCTGGCAGCACTTATTGTGCCCCATGCGGGCTACTATTTCTCTGGAAATGTGGCAGCTTCGGCATATATGTCGATCGATGCCAAGAAAAAATACAAACGCATTTTCTTGTTAGGTCCCAGCCACCACGAATGGCTTGATGGTGCATCGGTAAACACCGAGGCCGACTATTACGCCACACCACTTGGCAATGTAAAAGTGGACCACGAAACAGCTATCGAATTGACTAAGGCTGATAGCATTTTTACCTATCACTGTTCGGCTCATGCGCAAGAGCATTGTCTGGAGGTGCAACTGCCATTTCTGCAACGCAGACTGGGCGAAGTTCCACCAATAGTGCCTATCATCATTTCGACCAATGACTACTACAAACTTAAACGGATGGCCGATGTGCTAAAAGCCTATTTTACTGACGAGAATCTGTTTGTAATCAGCAGCGATTTTTCGCATTATCCATCGTACCAAGATGCCTGCGAGGTGGATGCAAAAACAGGCAAAGCCATCGAAACAGGCGATGTAGAGGAATTTATTGCTACCATCGAGGCCAATGCCAATAGCGGCAAACGCAATCTGGCAACGAGTGCATGCGGTGAGTTTGCCATCGTTACGCTGCTGATGATGATGGATAATCAATACGACGTTAAACATCTGAAGTATCAGAACTCTGGCGATATCGACAATCGAGAACTTAGTCGCGTGGTGGGCTATCATTCGTTTGCCATTCTGCGTCAAAACAACAAAAGCTTCACCCTTTCTGATAATGACAAGAAAGCGCTAAAGGGCATCGCTTTTCAAAGCATCAAAGATTCCCTTAACGGCAAACCCATCGCACAGCCAACTCTCCGCTCATCCATTCTCAATTCGAAATGTGGCGCCTTTGTTTCGCTGCACAAATATGGCCGATTGCGTGGATGTATAGGCCACTTTGGCGAGGATTACCCTCTTCATGAGATTGTGGCCAGGATGGCTCGGGCAGCAGCATTCGAAGACCCACGATTTCTACCCGTAACCAGCGACGAACTGGGCGATATCGACATTGAGATTTCTGTGCTCACGCCTATGCGTCGCATACAGAGTATCGACGAGTTTGAGTTGCACCGTCATGGCATCTATATCAAGAAAGGTTATCGCAGCGGTACGTTCCTTCCGCAGGTAGCCGATGAGGTTAACTGGACCAAAGAGGAGTTCATTGGACATTGTGCACAAGATAAGGCTGGCATTGGTTGGGATGGCTGGCGCGATGCCGAATTATATGTTTACGAAGCAATAGTATTCTGATGGAGTGCAGATATTATCATCGATTGGAGGATGGACGACTTGAATGCGAACTTTGTCCGCATCACTGCAAGATAGGTGATGGCCAAACGGGCATCTGTCGCAGTAGACGGAATCATGGCGGCACGCTGGTGAGCGAGGTGTACGCCATGCCTTGCTCGCTGGCTATCGATCCGATTGAGAAGAAGCCGCTTTACCATTTTCATCCAGGCACCACATGTCTCTCCATCGCATGTACAGGCTGCAATTTCCATTGCTTGAACTGTCAGAACCACGAAATATCGCAGGTTTCGCCACAAGACTTAAACTACTACGAGCTGCAACCTGATGAGGTGGTTGCACTATGCCAGAAGCACCATTGCCCAGTCATCGCCTATACTTACACAGAGCCGCTCACCTATATCGAATATATCACGGATACAGCCCGAAAAGCCCACGAAGCCGGACTTTGGAACATATTGGTTACTGCAGGTTATGTTTGCCAAGACCCACTGAGCCATCTACTTCCCTATCTTGATGCGGCCAACGTAGATTTAAAATCATTTAGCGATGAGATATACCAGCGTGTGAGTGGCGGCCATCTGCAACCTGTGCTCGACACCATTCTGGCCATGCGCGATGCTGGCGTATGGGTAGAGATAACCAATCTGGTTATTCCAGGCATCAACGACGATATGCAGATGATTAAAGAAATGTGCAAATGGATGAAAGATAATGGCTTATCCGAAGCACCATTGCACTTTAGCCGATTCTTTCCTCGCTATAAAATGCAGGATACCCCACCTACCCCTCGCCAAATACTATATGCAGCCAAGCAAATAGCCGAAGAAGAAGGTATCAAGCATGTGTATCTGGGAAATATATAGATAAGGACAATAATATAATTATATATGAACTATTTAGAACAGAAAATCCTTCAAGAGTGCGAGATCAGGCCTGGTAAT
Organism: Prevotella sp. P6B1; assembly: GCF_000702825.1. Lineage (GTDB taxonomy): Bacteria > Bacteroidota > Bacteroidia > Bacteroidales > Bacteroidaceae > Prevotella. Next base: position 219,692 of record NZ_JNKF01000015.1, on the reverse strand, counting down.
ATTCTGAAGATTGACAGTTTTCTCAATCATCAGATTCAGATGGACGTGATGCGCTATATTGCGCAGGAGTTCAAGAGCAGGTTTGCAGGCACTGAGATTACCAAGATTCTCACCATCGAGGCCAGCGGCATAGCCATTGCCACCATGCTTGGCAACAGCCTTGATGTGCCAGTGGTGTTTGCCAAGAAGGGCGAGACGCTCAACAGCAGCGACGACAAATACATATCGCACGCTTATTCCTTCACCCATAAGAAGCAGAACAAAGTATTTGTTTCTGTTCCCTATATCTCAGCAACGGATCATCTGCTGATAGTAGATGATTTCCTTGCCGAAGGCGAAGCTGTTCACGCCCTTATCGACATCGCCCGCCAGGCAGGCGCCACAATTGCAGGCATTGGTATCGCCGTAGAAAAGGGCAACCAGAATGGCGGTCGCATACTTCGTGAAGAAGGCTACCACCTAGAGTCCATCGTCATCATCGAAGAGATGAACTACGAAACCCAAACCATCAAATTCCGCGAATAAAAGCGCAGTCGAGTCATCAATAAGGAAGACTCAGACGAATTATAACTTAAAGCCTTGCCAGAGACTATTTTCTCAGTTTCTGGAATTCCTTTTTGGCAGCTGACATATCATCGAGGAATGCCTTACAGGTATGCAGTCGGGCATAGCAGGCAGCAGCTAACATACGAGATGCATCAACATCACTCTGCCAGTGGAAACCCGCAATCACACGACTCTGTCCCCATTCGTACCCGAGCTTAAATAGTTCATCTTGGGCCGCAGGGTTAATCTCGCACAACAAGAGCGCCATACCCCAACCACGAACAGTATGACCAGAGGGGTAAGAACCATTTGTACGCAACTCCTCCTCTTCCTCTGGCACAAGCGTAGGTTCGCTGAAATATACATACGGACGGGTGCGCATATAGGTAGCCTTTGGCTTTGTGGCACTCAAGCGGATAGTAAGAACAGCTCTGTTAATAACATGATAGATGGCTGGTGTTTTCTGTTCTGAGATCTCCATGCCAAAAGCTTTGCAAAACTGCGGCACCATATCCTTCACCTCATAAGCTGCCTCCCTGATAGCCTTACGAGCACGTAAAGAATCCTGACGCTGCTGTTTACCCCAGTAATATTGTGATATATCGTTCATAAACTGCGGCGAACCAGGAGCTGGGGGCGCAGGCAACCAATACACGGCATTTGGCACCTCGTCGGCAGTAAGATACACCAGGTCGTCAGCCTTTTGAGCACTAACCACATTACTCCACAGCATTAATGCCGCCATCATCCACATAACGTTCTTTTTCATAATCCTTATATTCTTTGCTATAAATTAGTAGACGTAAATTATCAATTCGATGGCAAAAGTACGTAAAAAAGCCGAAAGTTCCTAACTTTCGAGCGAAAAACAATTTATAGTTAGTATGGGCGTTATTTGTTACCGAAAGTTAAATTTATCGTTTTTCGATAAGTTTTTATCGATTTTATTTGGTTAGTATTGTTTTTATTTCTACTTTTGCATATCGATAAACGATAAATAAACAAATTAAAACGATAAATAGAGCTATGAGTACAAGTTTATTTCAGAATGCGAAAAAGAACCCTGTCAGCACGATTATCTTGCTGCTTTTCTTTGCTTATGTAGGCTATTCTATTATTGACGACATCCAGACCGTGCGTCAAGCCACCACTGATTTCGACTATTGCAAAGGCCTTTGCGACCTGGTAGAGTTCATTGGCAAGACTATCACCTGGTGCATCTACTTCGTTGTATGCTACCTTACTTATGTGCATAAGCAGTACAGCCGCTGGATTCTTTGGCTGTATTATCTTGCAGTAGTAGTGTTCATCATTTATTATATATGTGCAGGCAATACGCTCGACTATGTTTTCAACCATATTGGTGCTGAACACCTCGACCGTTTACCATCCATGGCCCGCAGTCTATATGGTGCCCCATTCTATTTCATTGTGTTTAGTTTCTTCTTTATGCCCAAGCTTATCAAGGACACCATGAAACTGAAGAAAGAACAAGAACTTACTGTATAATCAATAGAAAAGGATAAATGTTATGAAACAGAAACTTAACATCCTATGTATTTTGTTGCTGGTGCTGATGATTGCCGGCATAGTAATGACGCTTATAGGCGCTTCCGACGAGTTCCATAAGGGCTGGACTGAAGGCAAAAACGGCAGCGAACCGTCAACCCTTTTAGGTACATTCGGTATACTGATAGTATTCCTCTTTTTCATAGTCTATCTTTACACTTTTGCCTGCTTTGTGCGTTTTATCCTCAACATCAATCATGGCGAGGTATTCTCGTGGGCCAATGTTGACCTGCTTCGCACTGTGGGATGGTGTATCATTGTACCTACGGTGATCATATTTGCCATTATGGCACCCAATTCTGAAAGCCTGTGGGAAACAGGGGCCGATGCTATCGGTTTCATCACGGAAGGTGTGTTTATCCTTATCATGGCCGAGGCTTTTGCCATTGGGTTAAAGTTGAAAGAAGAGCAGGATTTAACGATTTAAGCCTATGGGACAGATAGTAGTAAACTTAGACGTGGAGATGGCCAAGCGCAAGATGTCGCTCAGCGAACTGGCCGAGCGCGTAGGTTTGACCCTTGCCAACCTCTCCATCCTGAAAACGGGTAAGGCCAAAGCCATCCGCTTCAGCACCCTCGAAGCCATCTGCCGCGAGTTAGGTTGCCAGCCAGGCGACATTCTTGAATATAGAGACGAATAATCACAATTTTAATTTAATCAGTATGCTACACCCAATTATCCTCTGGGCCATTCATTTAGCCCTCACCACAATAATCGGCATAGTAACAAGCATTATCAAATGCCTGTAAGGTAAAAAACGTAAAAACGTTTTTGCATGAACTTAGAATACAGTATGTCACCTGAGTTAATTCAAAACCCCTCGTGAATTAATTCAATACCCTTTTTGAATTAATTCAACGCATAAAAGGAGTTTATAAGCGAAGTAGGAATTGTCAACTATTTTTCTTTGCGGTAACAACGGTGACGATGTAGGCATTCAAAAGCACTAATACTCCAGCTACAGGTTTATACCAAGCCTGGAGTTTTTTGTTCATATAGCTTGATTCTTTCTTTTATCGACATTTTGGCAAACTTTCGCCATTCGGTGGCCTCACCACTGACCAGGTAATCGAGATTATTCATGTGGCGATAGGCCTCCAGCTCGAAAGGATTCACCAGGTAAGCGCCATGCTTTAGCTGCCGATTGGCAGGAAGAGCCTTGAGCCAGTACCATATATACAATAGGTAGAAGCGCCACCACGAATCGCCACACGACTGGGCTTGGCGCAGATGAATCATCTCGTGGTTCTTCATGGCTCTATCGTGTTGATTAAACTGATCGGCTTCGTACTGATTAGGTGTGAGGATATGGCCAAAGAACGTCAAACCAGCAAACCCTTTCCGCATCCAGAAAGAGTTGACCACAGCAGGCATATCAACCACCTTGCTTGGACGAACAGCCCGCCACATGATAGGCACCACACGAAACATCATCCACATAAGTAACGACAAAGGTAGCAAAATAATTGAAAATTGACAATTGATAATTGGAAATTGTTTTGATTTCGACTTTTTTTTGTATTTTTGCACACAAATCAACAATGAATATGAACGAAATACAAAGAATTGAACAGCTGCGCAAGGAGCTTCACGAGCACAACTACCGTTATTATGTGCTGAACCAGCCTACCATTGGCGACCAGGAGTTCGACTTTATGATGCACGAACTGCAGGACCTGGAGGCGAAGCACCCAGAGATGGCGGACCCCAATTCGCCCACCCAGCGCGTGGGTAGCGACCTGAATGCGGAGTTCCGTCAGGTGGAGCATAAATACCCCATGCTCTCGCTGGCCAACACCTACAACGAGCAGGATGTGGCCGACTGGTACGAGAGCGTGAAGAAAGGCTTGGCTGGCGAGGATTTTGAGGTGTGTTGCGAGATGAAATACGACGGACTGTCGATTTCGCTCACCTACGTGGATGGCAAGCTGACGCAGGCTGTGACACGTGGCGATGGCGTACATGGCGACGACGTGACTGCAAACGTGAAAACGATACGAAGCATACCTTTGGTATTGACACCACCTGCAAGCGACGACCTGTTTGCTGCCCCCGCCTACCCTAGCGAGTTCGAGATCAGAGGCGAGATTCTGATGCCTTGGAGCGTGTTTGAGCGCCTGAACAAGGAGCGCGAAGAGGCCGAAGAGCCACTCTTCGCCAACCCACGAAACGCTGCGAGCGGCACACTGAAGAGTCAGAAGTCGAGCTTGGTAGCCTCGCGCCAGTTGGATGCCTACCTGTATTATCTATTGGGCGAAGAACTGCCTGCCGAGGGACATTTCGAGAACCTGGAAGTGGCTCGTCAATGGGGCTTCAAGATATCAGAGGGCATGAAGAAGGTGAAGACGCTGCAGCAGATCTACGACTTCATCAACTATTGGGACACCGAGCGCAAAAAACTGCCTGTGGCTACGGATGGTATCGTGCTGAAGGTGAACTCTCTACGCCAGCAGCGCGCCTTAGGCTTTACAGCCAAGAGTCCACGTTGGGCCATCGCCTATAAGTTCAAGGCCGAGCGTGTTTGCACCCGACTGAACGAGGTCACCTATCAGGTGGGCCGTACAGGCGCCATCACGCCTGTGGCCAATATGGATCCCGTGCAGCTGGCAGGTACAACAGTTAAACGCGCCACACTGAACAACGAGGATTTCATCAAGAGTTTCGACCTGCATATCGGCGACTATGTATATGTAGAGAAAGGTGGCGAGATTATCCCAAAGATTGTTGGTGTGGATATCGACCAGCGCCCCATCATCGCCCAGCCCGTAGAGTTTATCAAGCGCTGTCCAGAATGCGGCACGCCATTGGTTCGCTACGAGGGCGAGGCTGCCTGGTATTGCCCTAACGACAGTGGTTGTCCGCCACAAATCAAGGGCCGCATCGAGCACTTCATAGCCCGCAAGGCGATGAACATCGACTCGCTTGGTCCAGAGACTGTGGATGATTATTATCGCCACCACCTTATCAACAACATTGCCGACCTGTACGATATTGATGTGCAGCAGATTAATGGCGATGGTAGTCGCACCAAATCAGCCCAGCGTGTGGTGAATGGTATCGCAGCCTCGAAGGAAGTACCTTTCGAGCGTGTGGTGTTTGCTTTAGGCATCCGCTTTGTGGGCGAGACATCGGCCAAGCTGTTGGCGCGCCACTTCAAGAATATTGACGCTCTGATGCATGCCGGTATTGAAGAACTGCAGGAGATTGAGGGTATCGGCGAGGTGATGGCCAAGAGCATTATCACCTACTTCCATAACGAGGAGAACCTGAAGATCATCGAGCGATTGAGGGCCTATGGTTTACAGATGGAGCTCTCTGAGGCTCAGACGGCTAACGTATCCGACAAGTTGGCTGGACAGAGCGTTGTAATCAGTGGCGTTTTTGCGCATCACAGTCGCGATGAATACAAAGCCATCATCGAGCAGAATGGCGGAAAGAATGTGGGCAGCATCAGCAGTAAAACCTCGTTTATACTGGCTGGCGAGAATATGGGTCCATCGAAACTGCAGAAAGCTGAGAAATTGGGAATAAGAATTGTTTCAGAAGAAGAATTCATAGAAATGATTCAGTAACTATCAATTAGTCTTCATCCCAATAAGAGATAGTGCGTGTCTGGACGACTTCCATCGTCTGGGCACGCTGTCCTTTCAGCCAGTTGGTAATGTGGAGCGTGTTTTTAGTCCAGTTGTCGTTATCGTCGCGCTCTTCGATGTTGTATTTCATCGTTACACTCATGATACACTCGTTGTCCTTATCAAAGGCTTTCTGACTCTGCTGAACCATCTCACCATCGTCATTCCATTTGTAATCAGTAACCAGTTTCAGACCTGATACCATATTGGTCTGGATGGTGCGTTTCAGATTGCCAGCGTCGTTATAATCGTAGGTAATCTGCTTTTTCTCGCCACCTTCAGTAAGCGTGGCAGCCATGAGATAGCCCACCTGATTATATTTGCGTTCTGTGAGTCCTACCGATTCAAGTTTGCCCATCTCGTCGAAATGCTCGATAGGATTCTCAGCCACAGGATTCTCTGTGATAACCTCCTGTACAAATCCCTTCAACCCCATGTTCGACACATCCTTATAATAAGGCGACATGTTGAGATAATAGTAGCTGATGGAGTGTGCACCGTTTTCATGGAGCATGACGCTCTGACGGATATAACCATAGTCAGTCAGGATATAGAGCGAACCATCGCCCTTTGCCTTGAAGTTGCCCCACTCGCGCTGCAGCTTACCCAACAGATACTTCTGGTTGCGCTCATAGAGCTCACGTGTGCGATAAGGACCGCAGGTAACGGTAGCCTCGCTGAACAGCTTGGTATGCTCGTTGACTGTCACCTCGAGCCGTGCATCCTTGATACCATAGAAATCACCTTTGAAATGATAGGTATCATCGTCGTCTGCACCAGCAACAGCCTCGAATCCCACACTCTTCAATGCCTGGATAAATGCCGAATCAGGGCCTTCGAGAGGCGCATCCATCAGCGTGATACACTTAGGATCGTAGATGGCCTGACTCCAAGCCATCTGCACCGCCCATAGCAGAAAAACAAGTAATCCTATCTTTTTCATTACGTGTGCAAAAGTAAGTAGAAAAAGCGAAAACGCCAAATAATCAGTAAAATTTAACAAGATATCAATCTTTTTTATTACCTTTGCAGCCATGAAGAAGGGACTGGTATTAGAAGGTGGCGCCATGCGTGGGCTGTTTACAGCTGGCGTCCTCGATGTCATGATGGAAGCGCATGTAGAGCCTGATGGACTGATTGGTGTATCGGCAGGAGCAGCCTTTGGATGCAACTATAAGAGCCGCCAACCTGGTCGCGCCCTGCGTTACAACAAGCGCTTTGCGCACGACAACCGCTACTGCAGCTGGCAGTCGTGGCTGAAAACGGGAAACTTGTATAACGCAGAATTCGGCTATCATATCATCCCTACCCAATACGACATTTTCGATGATCAGGCGTTCGAAGAGAACCCGATGGCGTTCTATGCCGTATGTACCGATGTGCTGACTGGTAAGCCTGTTTACAAGCAGCTGACCAAAGGCGAACAGCTGACCTACGATTGGATCCGCGCTTCAGCATCCATGCCTTTGGCCTCGAAAATAGTAGAGCTTGAAGGTATGAAAGTTCTTGACGGCGGCGTGGCAGATTCCATTCCTTTGGAGTATTTCGAGAACATCGGCTACGAGAAAAACCTGGTGATACTCACCCAACCCGACGGCTACGTCAAGGAGCACAACAAGCTGATGCCGCTGATGCGCATAGCCCTCAGGAAATATCCCAACATGATTGAGGCGATGGACAAGCGACACATTATGTACAACCAGCAGTTGTCATATGTGTATCAGGCAGAGTCGACAGGCCGTGCATTGGTCATCCGTCCTGAAGCACCTTTGAAGATCGGACACATCTCTCACGACCCAGAAGAGATGCAGCGCATCTACGATATCGGTCGAGAGACCGGCATGAAATATATAGAAAGAATTAAAGCATTTTTTAGATGAGAATTGATATTATAACCGTACTGCCAGAGATGTTGGAAGGCTTTGTTCACGAGTCGATCCTGGCAAGAGCAGAAAAGAAAGGATTAGCCGAAATCCGTTTACACAACCTGAGAGACTACACCCTTGACAAATGGCGTCGAGTGGACGATTATCCATACGGAGGCAGCGCAGGCATGGTGATGCAGTGCGAGCCTATTGATCGTTGTATCACCGCCCTGAAAGCTGAGCGCGATTACGACGAAGTTATCTTTACATCGCCAGATGGCGAGCGTTTCGACCAGCATATGGCCAACGAACTCTCGCTGAAGGGGAATCTGATTATCTTAGCAGGCCATTATAAAGGTATCGACCAGCGTATCCGTGAACACTTGATCACCAAAGAGATCTCTATTGGCGACTTCGTGCTGACAGGTGGCGAACTGGTGGCAGCCATGATTGCCGATGCCATTGTACGCGTAGTGCCAGGTGTAATTGGCGACGAACAGAGTGCCTTGAGCGACTGTTTCCAGGATGATATCTTGGCAGCACCTATCTATACGCGCCCTGCCGACTACAAAGGCTGGAAAGTGCCAGAGATATTACTGAGCGGCAACGAAGCCAAAATACGTGAGTGGGAGTTTGAGCAAGCGATGGAACGCACCCGCAGGCTTCGCCCCGACTTGCTGAAAGAGAAATAAAACAAATATCCCCCGCCAGCTGGCGGGGGATATTTGTTTATTTTGCGAAGCGTTCGGCTTGTGAGCGAATCAGCTCTGTATCGTTGAAGTAGTCGATACGCATAGCCTTGCGAACCTCATCCATGGTCTGGGCACCAACCTCGCGGGCCTGCTCTGTACCCTTCTTCAGGATGTTGTAGATTTCAGGGATATCCTTCTCAAACTCAGCACGACGCTGGCGCATGGGCTCCAGGAACTGGTTGAGCACCTGATTCAGGAACTTCTTGCACTTCATATCGCCCAGTCCACCACGACGGTAGTGATCCTTCAGCTCGTCCAGATTCTGATACTCTGGCCAGAAATTCTTGAAGTCCTCATCAGTTGAGAAAGCATCGAGATAGGTGAACACAGCGTTACCCTCCACGTGACCAGGATCGTTCAGGTTCACGTGCTCAGGGTCAGTGTACATTGAGCGAACCTTCTGCCATACATCATCGGCAGTATCAGAGAGGTAGATGCAGTTGCCCAGCGACTTCGACATTTTCTCCTTACCATCGGTACCAGGCAGACGACGAGCAGTCAGATTCTCAGGCAGCATGATATTGGGTTCAACCAATACAGGTGCATAGATCTGATTGAAACGGCGCACCAGCTCACGGGTCACCTCGAGCATAGGCTCTTGGTCCTCACCTGCAGGAACAGTAGTTGCCTTGAACAGGGTGATGTCAGCAGCCTGCGACACAGGGTAGCAGAAGAATCCAAGAGGAATACTCTCGCCTTCGAAACCACGCATCTTCACTTCAGTCTTAACAGTTGGGTTGCGCTGTACACGGCTCACCGAAACCAGGTTCATCAGATAGGTTGTCAGCTCAGCCAGCTCAGGAATCTGACTCTGGATAAAGAGCGTGCACTTTTCTGGATCAAGTCCTGCAGCAAGGTAGTCGAGCGCCACCTCAATGATGTTCTGACGAATCTTCTCAGGATTGTCCGCATTATCGGTCAGAGCCTGCACATCGGCCATGAACACAAACATGCGATCAAAATCGCCCTGATTCTGCAATTGCACACGTCGACGCAGTGAGCCTACATAGTGCCCTAAGTGAAGTTTACCAGTGGGACGGTCGCCCGTCAAAATTACTTTTCCCATATGTCTTTTAGTCTTATTTTTCAAATTTGCGTGCAAAGGTACGAAATAAATTCTACTAATCTGCATAAATATTGTAAAAAATAGAGTTAAAAGGGTTGCTTTTTGATAAATAATATGTATCTTTGCCGACAAAATGAATATAAATAACGTATTTTCGACAAATGTTTAACATAGATACTTATGTAAATAGACGTCAGGAACTGAAGAAACTCGTAGGCGAAGGAGTTATCATCTTGTTTGGAAACAACGATTCACCGGTTAATTATCCGGCCAATGCCTATGCGCCCATGCGCCAGGATTCTTCGTTTCTGTACTACTTCGGACAGCACCGCGACGGGCTGGTTGGTGTGATTGATATCGATAACGACGAAGAGTGGCTCTTCGGTGATGATATCGACGTAGAGGATATTGTATGGATGGGCTTCACCCCATCGGTAGCCGATCTGGCTGCTGAGGTAGGTGTGAAAAAGACCGCTCCCATGAAGGAGCTTGCCAAGATATGCACACCTGATAAAAAGGTACACTTCCTGCCCCCCTACCGCTTCGATACCAAGATTCAGATCATGGATCTGTTGGGCATCCATCCCAACCAGCAGAAGGAGCAGGCTTCGCTGAAGCTTATCAAGGCTGTAGTCAAGATGCGCGCCACCAAGGAGCCTCAGGAGATTGAGGCCATTGAGCGTGCCTGCGAGGTGGGCTATATGATGCACACCACAGCGCAGAAGCTGATCCGTCCAGGTGTGACAGAGCGTTACATCGGCGGACAGGTGGACGGTATCGCCCGCAGTCTGGCTCAGGGCACCAGCTTTGCCACCATCTTCAGCCAGCATGGCGAGATTATGCATGGTAACCCATCGGATGCCCAACTGGAGGCTGGCCGACTGGCACTCTGCGATGCAGGTTGCGAGCTCGACGACTATTGTTCTGACCACACCCGCACCATGCCTGTTAACGGTAAATTCAGTCAGCGTCAATTGGAAATCTACTCGATTGTAGAGGCCTGTCATGATTATGCCATCGAGGTGGCAAAGCCAGGTGTAAGATATATGGATGTACACTTTGCCGTGTGCCGACTGATGACTGAGCGCCTGAAGGAGCTCGGCCTGATGAAGGGTGACACCGACGAGGCTGTTCGCGCTGGCGCTCATGCCATGTTCCTGCCTCACGGACTGGGCCACATGATGGGTATGGACGTTCACGATATGGAGGGTCTGGGTCAGATCTACGTTGGCTTCGACGAGGAGACACGTCCTAACCTGGAGCAGTTTGGTACCAACTGTCTGCGCATGGGTCGCAAGCTCGAAGAGGGCTTTGTGATTACCGACGAACCTGGTATCTACTTCATTCCACAACTTATCGACGAGTGGAAAGCCAGCGGACATTGCAAGGAGTTCCTGAACTTCGACAAGCTCGAGACCTACAAGGACTTCGGCGGTATCCGCATTGAGGACGACATCCTGATCACCAAGGACGGATGCCGATTCTTAGGCAAGCAGCGCATTCCTTATCATCCAAAGGATGTAGAGGATTTTATGGCCGCAAAATAGAAATAGTTTTTGGGATAAAACAATTAGGGGAAATAGGAAATAATTATAAAAATAACACAAAATGAAGAAAATGACAACACTTGCGCTCGCTACATTGGTAGCTCTGAGCGCATCGGCAGCCAAGAAGAAGGCGCCAGCAAAAGATGCCAACAAGCCAGTATTCACTGTGGTGAAGGAGAACCCCATCACCAGCATCAAGGACCAGAACCGTTCGGGTACGTGCTGGGACTACTCTACCCTCTCTTATTTCGAGGCAGAGATTCTGAAGGCTACTGGTAAGACTTACGATCTCGACGAGTCGTTCGTAGCCAACAAGACCTACATGGAGCGCGCTATCCAGGTGGTTCGCTATCATGGCGACTGCCAGTTTGCTCAGGGCGGATCGGCCGAGGACGTACTCCACACACTGAAGACTCACGGTATCGTGCCTCAGGGCATCATGCCTTTCCCTGGCTCACTGTATGGCGACTCACTCAACAACTTCAACGAGTTCTTCGGTCAGCTGGAGCCTTACGTTGCAGCTATTGCCAAGAGCAGCGCCCGTAAGATCTCAAACCAGTGGAAGGTTGGCTTGCAGGGTATCCTCGATGCCTACCTGGGCAAGTGCCCTGAGAAGTTCACCTTCGAGGGCAAGGAGTACACCCCAAAGAGCTTCATGGCTACACTCGGTCTGAACCTCGACGACTATGTCAGCATCACCAGCTATACTCACCATCCCTTCTACTCTACTTTCGCTGTAGAGGTACAGGACAACTGGCGCTTCCCACAGAGCTACAACCTGCCTATGGACGAGATGATGCGCGTGATCGACAATGCTGTTGAGAACGGCTACACCATCGCTTGGGGCGGCGACGTATCAGAAGAGGGTTTCACCCGCAATGGTCTGGCTTACGCTGTTGACGGCAACGCCACCAAGAGCCTGGCTGGTAGCGATATGGCCCGTTGGCTGAACCTGTCACCCGACAAGAAGCGCAACGTGATCGACTCACTGGGTTGCAAGGTGCCTGAGGTAAAGCCTACCCAGCAGATGCGCCAGGAGCGTTTCGACAACTGGGAGCTGACCGACGACCACGGCATGCTGATCTACGGTGTGGCAAAGGACCAGAACGGCAAACTGTATTACATGGTAAAGAACTCTTGGGGCGAGACTGGTGCCTACAAGGGAATCTGGTATATGACCAAGGACTACATCGCTCTGAACACGATGGACTTCCTGATTAATAAGAACGCTATTCCTGCAGATATACGTAAAAAGCTCGGTATCTAATGCATTTTAAATGGAATTACGAACCACCTACATCAGAACAACAAACGGCGGCTAAGGAGCTCGGTGAGAAAATCGGCATGAGTCCGATACTCGCCAAACTCCTTATCCAGCGAGGCATCAAGACGGAGAGCGCTGCCAAGCGCTTCTTCCGTCCGATGCTGAACGAGCTGATCGATCCGTTCCTGATGAACGACATGGATGTGGCGGTAGACAGGCTCAACGACGCCATGGGGCGTAAAGAGCGCATCATGGTCTACGGCGACTACGATGTCGATGGATGTACGGCGGTTGCCTTGGTGTACAAATTCCTGCAGCAGTTCTATTCCAATATCGAATATTATATCCCCGACCGTTACGAAGAAGGATATGGTATCAGCAAGAAAGGACTGCACTATGCTGCGGAAAAAGGCATCAAGCTCATTATAGTACTTGACTGCGGTATCAAGGCAATTGAAGAGATTGCTTATGCCAAGAGTCTGGGTATTGATTTCATCATCTGTGACCACCACGTCCCAGATGATGAATTGCCTAATGCCGTTGCTATTCTGAACCCCAAACGCGTAGATTCTACCTACCCCTTCAAAGACCTGTGCGGCTGTGGTGTAGGCTTTAAACTGATGCAGGCCTTTGCCAAGAACAACGGCATCCCCTTCTCACGACTGATACCTCTGCTCGACTTCTGTGCTGTCAGCATTGCGGCCGATATCGTACCCATCATGGGCGAGAACCGCATCCTGGCCTATCACGGACTGAAGCAGCTCAATCAGAGTCCATCGGTGGGCTTGAAAGCCATCATCGACATCTGCGGACTGACAGGGCGCGAAATCACCATGAGCGATATCGTGTTCAAGATCGGCCCACGTATCAATGCATCAGGACGCATGCAGAATGGTACCGAGGCTGTCGACCTGCTGGTTGAAAAAGACCTGCAGAAAGCGCTATCGGAGGCTAATCATATCAACGAATACAACGAGCAGCGTAAGGATGTAGACAAGCAGATGACCGAAGAGGCCAACCAGATAGTAGAAAAGCTGGAGAGCCAGAAACAGAATGCCAGCATCGTGCTCTACGATGAGAACTGGAAGAAAGGCGTCATCGGTATTGTGGCATCCCGCCTCACCGAGCTCTATTACAAGCCCACGGTGGTGCTCACCAAGTTTAATGGTATCGCCACAGGCTCTGCACGCAGTGTGGCTGGCTACGACATCTACGATGCCATCAAGAGCTGTCGCGATCTGCTCGAGAATTTCGGTGGTCATACCTATGCAGTCGGTCTGTCGCTGAAAATCGAGAATATCCCCGAGTTCCGCAGCCGTTTCCAGAAGTACGTGATGGAACATATCCAGCCCGAACAGACAGAGGCTACCCTCGATATCGATGCCATGATCGACTTCAAGGAGGTCACCAAGAAACTGCACAACGACCTGAAGAAGTTTGCCCCTCATGGTCCCGACAACCCCAAGCCACTGTTCTGCACACGTAATGTGTACGACTACGGCACCTCGAAGGTAGTGGGTCGCCAACAGGAGCATATCAAGCTCGAACTGGTCGACTCCAAGTCGAGCAACGTACTCAATGGTATTGCCTTCGGCCAGAGCGGTTCGGCACGCTATATCAAGTCGAAACGTTCGTTCGATATCGTCTATACCATCGAGGACAACATCTACAAGCGCACTGAGGTCCAGTTGCAGATTGAAGATATTCAACCCTCTGAGAGTGAATAGTGAATAGTGAGTGTGAAGAGTGATCAATATCAACAGATACTTAAACAATACTGGGGCTACGATGATTTCCGCGGAATTCAGCGCGAAATCATCGAGTCTATCGGTAGTGGCCACGACACCTTAGGCTTGATGCCTACAGGTGGCGGCAAGTCGATCACCTTCCAGGTACCAGCCTTAGCACAAGCAGGTACGTGTATCGTCATCACCCCACTCATTGCCTTGATGAAGGACCAGGTCGACAATCTGCGTCGACGCAGCATTAAGGCAGCAGCCATCTACAGCGGTCTGACCCGCGAGGAGATTATCATCACCCTCGAGAACGCCATCTTTGGCGGCATCAAGTTGCTCTACGTCTCACCAGAGCGACTCTCGTCCGATCTTTTTCAAGCCAAGCTCCGCCACATGCAGGTGAGCTTTATCACGGTCGATGAGGCCCATTGTATTTCGCAGTGGGGCTACGATTTCCGTCCCTCCTACCTGCAGATTGCACAGATACGCAAGCTGGTACCCGACGTGCCCGTATTGGCACTCACTGCCACCGCCACCCCACAGGTGGTTGACGACATCCAGGAGCGCCTGAAAGTTCATAGTTCAAAGACAAATGTTCAAAGTTTCAACGTCTTCCGCATGAGCTTCGAGCGCAAGAACCTGGCTTATGTGGTGCGTCAGGCCGATGATAAGATCGGGCAGTTCATCCATATCCTCAAGAGCATGAAAGGCTCGGCCATTGTCTATGCGCGCAGTCGCCGTCGCACCAAAGAGTATGCCGAGCTACTCAACGAGGCAGGCATCAGCGCCACCTTCTACCACGCAGGCTTGGACGCCTGTGCCAAGGACCAGCGTCAGCGTGAGTGGCAGGCCAACCAGCAACGCGTGATGGTGGCCACCAACGCCTTTGGTATGGGTATCGACAAACCCGATGTACGGTTGGTGATCCATGTAGACTGTCCTGACAGCATCGAGGCCTACTTCCAGGAGGCAGGTCGTGCTGGTCGCGATGGTCTGAAGGCCTATGCCGTACTGCTTTACAACCATGCCGACGAGCGCAAGCTGCAGAAGCGCATTGCCGACACCTTCCCCGACAAGGACTATATCCGTCAGGTATATGAGCATCTGGCCTACTATTATCAGATAGGCGTAGGCTCGGGCTACGGCTTTACCTTCGAGTTTAATATCGATAAGTTCTGTCATAACTTCCACCACTTCCCCATCCAGGTCGATTCTGCGCTCAAGATACTGCAGCGTGCCGGCTATATCGAGTACACCGAAGAGCAGGAAAATCAGGCACGCGTCATGTTCACCGTGAGCCGTAACGACCTGTACCGATTAGAGAACAACAGCGCCAACGAAGAGCTGGTCATCACTGCCCTCCTGCGCAACTACGGCGGTCTCTTCACCGATTACAACTATATCGACGAGGCCTTTCTCGCCACCGTCACCCAGCTGCAGCCCCAGCAGGTATATCTCACGCTGAAGAGTCTGTCGCAGCGCCACATCCTGCATTTCATTCCGCAGAAGAAGACCCCCTACATCCGCTATACCCAGCGCCGCGAGGATATGGAGCATATCCAGCTGATGCCCGAGGTGTACGAGGAACGCAAGTCGCAGTTCGCACAGCGCATCCACGCCATGATTGAATATGCCACCTGCAACGATGTATGCCGCAGTCGCCAGCTGTTGCGCTATTTCGGCGAGCACAACGATCACGACTGTGCCCAGTGCGATGTCTGTCTGACGCACCGCAAGGAGGGGTTGGTGTCAGAGCCACGCATGAACCAGGCTGCCACCCGCATCCTGCAACTGCTCAGCGACGGACAGCCCCACCCCATAACAGACATAAAAAGCATCGAGCTGCCCGAAAGCGAACTCGATGCTGCATTGGATTATCTTTCCGACGAGGAGTATATCCGCCAGGCCGACGGCCTCGTCTCAAAAATCTGATTCTTTCTTTTAGAAGTCCAGCTTCAACTGGCGATCATCCTCCTGGTCGTGCTCGTGGCAGTAGCTGCTGCCATCAAAGCAGTGTGTGCACACGCGGCACTTATCCATGCCGATGCTCTTCACCAGGTCCTCCAGTTTGGCAAACTTCAGTGAGGTCAGGCCCAGGCGCTTGGCAATCTCATCCACCATACGCTTGTACTCTGGTGAGTCGGTCTGGGCATATTTCTCTAAGTTCTTCTTGTCGTCGCCCTCGAAATCCTTGATGATACGACGGGTAATCAGCTCCATATCGCTCTTCGATGAGGTGAAGCCGATAAACGGACAGCCATACACCAGTGGTGGACAAGAGATACGACAGTGCACCTCCTTGGCGCCATACTCAAAGAAGGTCTTCACGTTGTCCTTCAGCTGAGTGCCACGTACGATAGAGTCGTCGCAGAACACCACGCGCTGATCCTTCAGCAGGGCTGGGTTAGGAATCAGCTTCATCTTAGCCACCAGCGAGCGACGCTCCTGGTTGCCAGGTGTAAACGAGCGTGGCCAGGTAGGTGTATATTTCAGTACGGCACGCTTGTAAGGCACACCCTTACCCTCGGCATAACCCAGCGCCATACCAACACCCGAGTCGGGCACACCGCAAACGCAGTCCACCTCGGTATCGTCCTTCTCACCCATCATCTTACCATTGGTCTCACGCACATTCTCTACGTTGATACCATTATAGTCCGAAGCAGGGAATCCGTAGTACACCCAGAGGAACGAACAGATCTGCTCGCGCTTGAATGGGGCCTGAAGCACCTCCATCTTGTCAGCTGTCAGCAGCACAATCTCGCCTGGTCCCAGGTCTCTCACACGCTTATAATCGAGATTGGGGAAACTGGTCGTCTCGCTGCTCACAGCGTAGGCACCCTCCTTCTGGCCAATCACGATAGGTGTGCGGCCCAGGAAGTCGCGTGCGGCAATGATTCCCTTCTCAGTGAGGATGAGCATGGAGCACGAGCCCTCAATCTTTTTATATACCAGGTTGATACCCTCAACGAAGGTGCGCCCCATATTGATGAGCAGGGCCACCAGTTCGGTCTGGTTGATGGTGTTGGCCGAATACTCGCTGAAGTGCATACGACGGTCCAGTAGTTCCTGTGCAATCTCCTCCAGGTTATTGATTTTCGCTACTGTCACCACAGCATAGCGACCTAAGTGCGAGTTAACGAGTATGGGTTGTGGGTCGGTATCGCTGATGACGCCGATACCCTGTTGTCCTGAAAACGAGTCGAGTTCATCCTCAAACTTCGAGCGGAAGTAATCACGCTCCAGGTTGTGAATCTTACGACTAAATCCTTTCTCCTTATCAAACGTTACCAATCCCGCACGCTTAGTACCCAGGTGCGAATTATAATCGGTGCCGTAGAACAGATCGTTCACACAGCACTTAGTGGAAATGGTTCCAAAAAATCCACCCATACCTATTAATTAAAATAATACAGGAACGAAGCGATACCCTCGAGTGCGGGTTTGCGCTGTCCCTCGATTTCAATTCTGAACTCAATCTCGGCCTTACAGATACCACGCAGGTTCTGAATGTTGTGCAGTTTGGTCACCAGGCGCACTTTCGAACCTGTGATGACAGGCTGTCCGAAACGCATCTTGTCCATGCCGTAGTTAACCAGCATCTTGATGTTGTTCACCTCGATGATCTGGTCCCACATATAAGGCAGCAACGACAGTGTCAGATAACCATGAGCGATGGTACTCTGATACTGGCTCTCCTTCTTAGCACGCTCCACATCGACATGTATCCACTGATGGTCGAGAGTGGCATCGGCAAACATGTTAATACGGTCCTGATCTACTTGCAGCCAATCAGAAGCGCCGAGCTCCTCACCTAAGTGGGCTGCGAATTCATCGTACGAATTAATTACTAATTTTCCCATATCATATTTTAAAATGAATCACGGGGATGCGTGTGCACCCCCGTGATTGTAGTGTTATACGTCTTGGTTCTCAGGACGCAGCTTACGCACGGTCTCACCAGCGCGCCACATTTCCTGATTACGCATAGCCTCCAACTCCTTCTCCAGTCCGGCGCGGTAGTCGGGCTTCGAGTTAGCGTCGATGGTAATCTGAGCCTCATTACCCGTCTGTACCGAGTAGTACAACCACTCCATCACGGGTTTGATAGCATCGTGGAATCGTGGAGCCCAGTCGAGCGCACCACGCTGAGCGGTGGTCGAGCAGTTAGCATACATCCAGTCCATACCCTTAGCACCGAACAGAGGGCCAAGGCTCTGGGTCAATTCCTCAACAGTCTCATTGAAAGCTTCCGAGGGAGAGTGTCCATGCTCGCGCAGCACCTCGTACTGAGCCAGCAGCAGTCCCTGAATGGCACCCATCAGCGATCCACGCTCACCAGTCAAGTCAGATGTAGCCTCACGCTCGAAGGTTGTCTCAAACATATATCCAGCACCGATACCGATACCGAAGGCCAGTGTCTTCTCCTTAGCGTTACCAGTAGCATCCTGGTAAACAGCATACGAACAGTTCAGTCCGCGCCCCTCGCAGAACATGGTGCGAAGACTGGTACCTGAGCCCTTAGGAGCCACCATAATCACATCGACATCCTTTGGAGGAACAACGCCTGTGCGATCGCTCCAGTTGATGGCAAAGCCATGACTGTAGTAAAGCGTCTTACCAGGTTTCAGATACTGCTTGATGGTGGGCCACTGCTGAATCTGACCAGCGTCTGAAAGCAGCATGCAGAGGATAGTACCCTTCTCAGCGGCCTCCTCGATCGAGAACAGAGTCTCGCCAGGAACCCATCCGTCGGCAACAGCCTTGTCGTAGGTCTTGCCAGGGCGCTGTCCCACAATCACATTGAATCCGTTATCACGCAGGTTGCAGGCCTGACCTGGACCCTGAACGCCATAACCGATCACAGCGATGGTTTCATTCTTCAATACTTCACGTGCTTTCTCGAGTGAGAACTCTTTGCTGGTGACTACAGTCTCTGTAACGCCACCGAAATTCATTTGTGCCATATAGCTTTAAATTTTTAACTCGGCTTGCCTCTTTGGCTCGCCAAGATGTTGTACTTTATCCCTGCGTCCTGTGCCAGCCCTACCCGAGAGCCGTCGTCTTGTCAGTTCGCTCCCACCCTACACGAGGATGCGACTTGGGCGTTAACTATTTAAATCGGCTGCAAAATTAAGCATTTCTGCCCATACTGCCAAAAAAATCCCTGCGTTTTTTTTATTTTTTATGCGAACACCTTCACAATCTCCTCCAACCACTGTTTGTCGGTATCGTCGAAGGTAGCCAGATCCTTGCTGTCAATGTCGAGCACCGCCGTAATCTCACCATTGGCAGCCCTTACAGGCACCACGATTTCCGAACGCGACTCACTGCTGCAGGCGATGTGCCCAGGAAACAGCTCCACATCGGGCACCACAATGGTCTCGCCCTGCTTCCAAGCCGTTCCGCACACGCCCTTCCCGTAGCCTATATGCATGCAGGCCACAGGCCCCTGGAAAGGGCCCAGTACCAGCTCACCGTTCTTTACCCGATAGAATCCTGTCCACCAGAATCCCATCTCTAAGTGTATCGCAGCAGCCACATTAGCCATCACTGCCACCTCATCTGTCTCTCCCGCTGTCAGCGCCTTAATCTGCTCTGTCAGCATTCTGTATGTCTCAACCTTATTCATATCTGAATCTAATTTTGCCTGCAAAGGTAGTATTTTTTTCTTTGCAGACAAAATTATTAAAGCATTATTCACAATACCTACGCTTGTATCAGCCTCACCTTTCTACGATTATCCTTAGGTCGCACGGCGAAGTGCAGCCAGATGGTGCCGCTGATGATGATTCGACCATCCTATAGTATAAGAGCTGATAGTGTTATACTATAGGGGCGTTAGTATGATACTAAAGGGCTGTTGGTGTTATACTACAGCACCGTTAGTGTCATACCATAGGGGGAAGATGGGGAAGATGTTTTCTATATAATATTAAAATTAAATACCTAAATCACTTACATTGACGATTGAGAGATTTAGGTATTTCTTTCGCATATTCCTATATATATATCTTCCCCATCTTCCCCCCAAAAAATAGCATCTATCGCAACAGCGATCGTAACGGCACTGGGAGCTACCTCGTGTATGGGGTATTAGAAAAGAATCAGGGAGCGCACAACAACGCTCCCTGATTTGTGTTTTTTATGATTCTTACCAGCCGGGATTCTGTTTCAATGCAGGATTCAAGCGGATCTGCTGCAAAGGAATAGGTGCCAGATAGTCACGCTGCGAGAAGTTCAGATTAGCTGCGAGCACAGCAATCGAACGGCCATAGTCGGGGTCGTTTACACCAGAACCTTCGTAGATGCCATAGAGCAATGGATACTTTTCGGGATAATAACAAGGTTCGCCAAAATAAGTACGGTCGTTAGCCTTCTCTGTGGTGTAAGCCGTGTTCAACACATGGCGGCCGAGTTTCTGACCACGCAGGTTGATATGAGCGATACCCCACCGCTTCAGGTCGTCCATACGGAAGCCTTCGCCGAAGAGCTCGCAGGCACGTTCACGACGGATCTCATCGAGCATGGTCATCTTGTGGCACACCGTCTTGTTCTCGTTCCAATCCCACCAACCGGCATCCCACACATCGGCAATGAGCGCATTGGTGAGGTGAGCCACGCGGGCACGATCACGCAACTGATTGATTGAGATATCCAAATCGGCATCTGAGATCTTGCCGTTGCCCAGTTCGCATGTGGCCTCGGCATAATTCAGAAAGACCTCTGCCAAACGCAGGATAGGCCAGTCGGCCGACTCGGTGTTCATATCGCGGTTAGCACCCTCGATCAGATACTTACGGCTGCCATAGCCATAAAAAGTGGTGTTATTACGCAAGGTAGGTCTGAAAATACCAGTGGCACTGGTGTACACGGGATCGTTGGCATCGAACACATCGTTGTTCTTCGGGAAAACGGGTGTAGGATAAGGCTGGCCCAGAACAGTGCACTGACGGTTATCCTCCGGACGGCTACTCCACGTTGTACGGTCAGGCACGAAAGTGGCACTCACAAAGCGGTAGTCGCGATGGTAATACTCGCCACAGAAGGTATCCCAGCCTTCAAACTCAGGATTGTTCTGGGCATCGTCCATCTGACCTGTATAGCTGATACGGATGGGCAGACCATTACGGCAAAGGAACGACTCGCCGAACTGGGCGCTGATACCAACGGCCTGCCAGGTGATGGCTGTGTGGGAGAGATTGAGGCCGCCACGCTTCAAGTCGTAATCATACTTCTTGCTGATAATAAACTCCTTATTGGTGGTCTTGCCTGCTCCCATGAAGTTGGGGATATTGCCTCCCTTATCATCAATATTAAACAGATAGTAGTAGCTCAGCGTGTCGCACTCATTCCAGAGCTGATAAGTACCATTGGCACTCTCGTCGATGACTGCCTTCGAAGCCTGTTTCGACTCTGTCAGCATGGCCTCTATGGATGGATAGCCAGCAGGTTTTGCAGCACCTGCCCCACTCTGATTGCCATCGCCATTCAGATCGTAACCGATATTGGGCACATACTTCTCCCATGTGGCCTCATAGAGCAGCACACGTCCCAGGAATGCCTGGGCTGCCTCACGACTGATATGCCCCTTATCTGTATTCGAGATAGTGCTCTCACGCGGCAGCAGCTCAACAGCCTTTCTCAAATCCTCAAGCAGGAAGCTGAACACCTCGTAACGAGAATTGCGGGCTCCATAAAGCGCCTCATCATTCACATCCAGTTTATGGTCGATGACAGGCACACCACCAAACTCTTTCAAGAGATTAAAATAGGCGAATGCACGGAAGAAACAGGCTGTTCCAACAGCACCTGCGATAGTACTCTTGTCGCCATCGAAAGCCTCAGCCTTCTCAAGCAGGATATTATACTGGCGGATATTACTGTAGTTATTATTCCACACACTGCTACTCTCGGGAGCCGAGCCTCCACCATTCTGACTCAGACCACCAATATCCGTATTGCGGTCCATGGTGTCGTAGCTCCATCCTGGCAGATGGTTATAGAACTGGTTGGCAGCCTGTGCGAAATGGTCGGCCGTCTTGAAGACGATGGCCTCAGTTCCTTGTGACAAAGGCTCTTTCTCAAGGAAGTCACTGCATGATGTCATGGCAAATGCTGCCACTGACACTGCATATATCATCTTATTGATTGATTTCATGATTTTTGATTTTACTGTTTGTACTTTGATTTAGAATGTCACGTCGAGACCAACGGTCAACAAACGACTGAAGGGGAAGGTGTTATTTGAGGATTCACCATATTCCGGATCATAGCCGTCCTTGACTTTGGTCCACTCCCACAAATCGTCGCCTGCGAAATAAACACGTGCCTTTGACAAGCCAACTTTCTGAGTCAGGTTCTGAGGCAAAGTATAGCCGATGACCAGCGACTTCAGACGTACATAACGGTTATCCTGTACACTGACATCCTTGTTTTCGTAGTTCCAGCGACTGAAAGCGTTATTACGCGAAGCGATGGCATATTCAGCATCGGGATTATCGTACGACCACATCTTATCCTTGAAAGTGGCGTTCTGCATCACGTAGTTGGTAATCCATGGTGCATAGAAGTTACCATTACGCAGCACCTTCTGTTTCCAAACTCCCTGGAAGAAAGCTGAGAAATCGATACCCTTCCATTCCAGTCCTAACTTGAATCCGAAATTCAGACGTGGAGCAGCATCGCCTGCATAATAGATATCATCACGGGTGATGGCACCATCGCCATTCAGGTCGACTACCTTACGGGCACCTGGGCGCAAACTGGTCACACTCTTTTCGCCTGGTGCGGGTAGCACGTTGTTGGCTTTCGGGCCTGTATGGTCGGCATTCCAATAATATTTCTCATAATAGGCATCCACCTCATCCTGAGTCTTAAACAGACCATCAGTCTGATACACATAGATAGCACGACGTGGACCACCTACTAAGCGATTCTCATTGATACCGGGATTAGGCACATTCTCGTTGTTGGTCAGCTTCTGTATCTTCGACCAGGCATCAGAGAGCTGGAAGCCGAGGTTGTAGCTCAGTTCGCCTATCTTATCTCTCCAATTGATAGCAAACTCCCAACCACGGGCACGGAACTCGCCATCGTTCACCTTTGGTGCCGAGGCACCCAATACTGAGGGATATTCAACACTGATGAACATGCCGTTATTCGACTTAACGAAATAATCGAACGAACCATTCAGACGGTTATTGAACAGCGTGAAGTCGAGACCCACATCGTGGCTGTTGATCGTTTCCCAAGTACGTTGGTCGCTGGTCATCGAGCCTAACCAGAGTGTGGACTGTGTAGCAGGATTCAGTCCGAAGAGTGCTGTTCCTGTGCTCACACTGGCATAACGTTCATAGTTACCGATGCCCTCCACGCTACCAGTCTTACCATAGTTATAACGCAGTTTCAGGTCGTTGAGCCACGTCAGCGATTTCAGGAACTTCTCGTTCGACAAACGCCAGTAGCCTGATACTGAGTAGAAATTCTTCCAGCGCTGCGACTCCGACAGTTTAGATGAACCATCACGACGTCCGAGGAACTCTATGGCATAAGTATCATTATACGAATAGTTCAAACGGGTGATATACGAAAGCAGACTCCACGCATGCTGTCCACCCGATGCTGTATTGTTGGTTCCTGTTGCAAAGACGTTCAGATCAGTCAGTCCTGAGCCCTCGTAAAGCGGACCCTGGCTGCGACCTGCTGTAATAGTCTTATAGCTTTCCTGTTCACCAGTCATACCAACCATAGCCGAAACACGGTGTACATCAGCAAATGTACGGTTATAGTTCAACTGAGCACCTAAATTCAGGTTAGCATATTTGGGCGAAGACTCACTGATAGAGCCAGGACCACGCTTATTACCTGTCATTGTTCCTACCCAGTCATAGTACTGAACCTTGTACTGGACAGTCTGCGACGCAGCCTCTGTACGCTTATAAGCTCCCGTAGTGGTCAGCGTCAAGCCTTTCACAAACTGACTGAAGTCATAGGTAGCGCCAAGACTTCCACGGAAGATGGTGTAGTCGACCGTGTTCTGTCCGCCATAGATCAAGCCGCCTACAGGGTTACGATTACCACTGAACGTATCGTAGGGATCGCCATTCTCGTTGTACACAGCCCAGAACCAGGGATCAGTCCAGCCTGCACCTACATCAGTATTCGGTGTAGTAACCTTACGACGCTCAAACGAGATATTGGTATCGAATTTCAGGTATTTATTAGCCTGATAGTCGGCATTCAGTCGGGCACTCCATTTCTTCTGTCCGTCTTCGGCCACTTTCAACTGCGATTGGGCATTCTCATAACCTAACGACAAACGATAGCCAAACTTGTCGTCGGCACCTGAAATACCAATGTTATGCTTCTGGGAGGTAGCCTGACCATAGATATAATCCATAATATAGTTGTTGGGCTCCCATCGCTCCACCTTGTCGCCATTCTGCAAGGTCAGCGTCTTGCCCTCAAGCAGTGCATTAAACAGCGCCTCGCCTTTGTAGATACGTGGTGCTCCTGTGGCTGGGTCGATATCCGTCTGATCCAGTGTGGCACCACCAAACGAATTGAATACCCACCAGTTGATACTGTTATGAATCTCTGTAGGATCGGTCAGACCTGTCTGTACCATCGCATCGTTGTACTGAGCCTCGTAGAACATCTCGAGCCACTCACGGTTGGTGGTAAGCGGTGCCTGAATACCATTGATGGTACGACTGAACGAACCGTTATAGGTAATCTGTGCCTTCCCCGTCTTACCGCGTTTGGTTGTGACCAGTATGACACCCGAAGCAGCACGGGCTCCATAAATAGCAGCCGAAGCATCCTTCAGTACCGATATGCTCTCAATATCATTTCCATTCATCGAGTTCAACTCATCGAGCGAACCAGTCACACCATCGATGATAATCAATGGTGTACTACTACCATTGATCGAGATGTCGCCTCGAATCTGCATGGTTGCAGCCTCATTACCTGGACGGGTAGAAGTACGCGTAATGGTGAGTCCTGGAATCTCACCCTGCAAAGCCACCGTTGTACTGCTCACACCACGGTCCTTATATACATCATCACCTTTGATCTGGCTGATGGCACTGGTCAGCGATGCCTTCTTGGTGACACCATATCCAGTTACCACCACCTCGTCGAGGAGACTATTATCCTCTTTCATCGAGATTTTAAGGTTATCAGCCGCTTTCACCACTACATCCTTATAACCGATGTACGACACCACCAGTGTACCAGTAGCGTTACTAAGCGTGAAACGACCATTGAAATCGGTAACGGTTGCATTGTTTGTACCTTTGACCTTGATAGTTGCTCCGATAATTGGATCACCATTCTGGTCGACGACCTGGCCTTTGACAACATGCTGCTGTTGCACAGCCTGGATGTTCTTCACACCAGTGGCCTGCAACGTCTGACACGTCATCGTAAAGGCTGAAGCCAACAGCATCCCAGCGAGATGACTGTGAAAAGAAAGATTGTTTACTTTTTGCTTCATAATGATTACTTAATAAATTAATAGTTTTTTAGTTTATACTAATGTTTATTGAAACATTCAAAAATTGATCACTTCTCTGACACGTTCCCTAACCATACTGCGTGTACGATATATCCGCGATTCCACAGCGCGTTTTGACAATCCTGTCTCTATGGCTATCTCATCGGTGGTCTTGTCGTCAAAGCGTAACATTCTGTATACCATAGCATCCTTGTCCGACATGCAATGGATGACTTTCATCTCCGTGTTCAGTATGTCGTTCATTTCGGCTTCTGTATTCGTGTAGCTCTGCTCTATACGCCAGAGTGAATCGTTGCGCACTTTATTGACATAGGCACGATGACGGAAGTAATCTGTCCGCAGCTGATAGGCTATAGTAACAGCCAGTGCCTTCAACTGACGTTCAAGAATCAAATCGATACCCAGCAGTTTCATAAACACATCGTGTACCATATCCTCGCACTTATCTTCCGCAATACATGCCTGACGGAAAATAGCAAATATCTCCGGTTTGATCTGGAGGTATAGTTCACCGATGAGTTTTCGGTTCTGGACCTGGATTGTTAATTCCATAATGCTATTTGGTTTTAAGTTTGACGCTGCAAAGGTAGAACATAAAAAGGCTGCAAGCAAGGTTTTTCCCTTTACTTGCAGCCACATGGTTTAGTTGTTGTTCCAAATTATTCAACTATCTCATTTCCAGCGATTTGCCATTGAGTCTATCTAATTTAGCGAAACCGTTTTATATGGAAATCATATCTTTATGCCCTGCTTTTTCAGATATTCTGCAGGTGTCATTCCCTCCATCTTACGGAATGAAGAGAAGAAATTCGACTTTTTGAATCCACAGCGTTCTGAGAGTGCCGTAATGGTATAGCGCTTATATTCGCCAACCTCAATCAACCGTTTGAATTCATTCAGACGATACCGGTTAATGAACTCGTAATAGTTCTCCTTCAAGTAGATATTAAACACCTGACTGAGTTTGGGAGCCGAAAGATTCAGTTCATCAGCCAGATCCTTCATTTTCAAGTCAGCATTGGTATAGATGTGCTCACGCTCAATATAAGCCTTCATACGTTTTACAATGTCGGCACATTCAGCCTCATCGATTTTCACCTTCTGGTACTTCCTGACGGCTTCTTCATCCTTCAGTTCCTCCACTTCGTGTTCCATCTCTATCAGGGCATCCTCTATCTCGTTGCGTTCAGACAGTAATGCAGTTGTATCTCTATGATATCTGTACCAGAGCCATAACAACACCACAAATACCAACAACAATACAAACTCGAGCATAGCCCATACTGATGGCACTACGCTGATAGTCCATTCCGTAGTGGTACCTTTGGCCCCCGCCAAACGAACCTCCAGCTTGTGGCGTCCTATCATCAGGTTGCGTACAGCAAATGGCTCACCATGACTGATAAGCATCCATTCACCATCGTCAATCCTATATTCATAAAAGCGGTTTCGGTGGAGTGCATAATCCAGCAGAATAGGCTCCGCCTGTAGCACCACCGATGTCAGGTTCCAATCCAAGTCAATCTCATGCTGATCGTGCGCCTGATACATCTCATGCATATCAATCAGATCGCTGCCCTTGCGAATCTGGCTTAACACGATGGGATAGCGCCTGTCAGTCTCACGCTGCTCTACTGCCTGTAGAGGCGCTGAGAAGATACCTGCCGAGGTGGCCACCCACAACATGCGCTGGCCGTCCAACTGAAGATCGCTAATCTGATCGCCCAACAGACCTTCGCCAGCACCTATCTGCAGCAAGTCGCGCGCTTCATAGTTTATGGACAGTAATCCACGTTCCGAGGCTAACAGCAATCTTCCCTTTCCATCGTCGACCATACCTCGGCACCATTTATCCGTGAGGCGGATAGGCAACTTCAGTTCACCGTACTTTTCCATTCTCTCGGTGGTATAGAACAGCTGCGGACCACTGCGCATATACACAATGCCATCGTGCCCAAGCACGCCACGCATATAGCCTTCCTTATCGAAGAAATCTGCAGGGAAATTGGTATCTACTATCTCCTTGCTGGCACCACTATACAGCGACAATCCCTTGGCAGCAGCCAACCAAGCATTTCCTGAACGATCGAAGGTGATATTGATTATCAAGCCGCCCACAATATGCGAGTTCTGCTCCTTATAGTTCTTTACACTACCATCCTGGGATATGATAAACAAGCCATCCGAACAGCCTATCCATAATGCGCTATCAGGAGCAACCTTGATATCGCCAATCGTATATCTGACGTGCAGTTCCTTTTGCGGTGGCATGCCCAAATTAACCGTGCGTGGATTGAACACACGGATACCACCATCGTACATACCTATGTAATAAAGTCCGTTCCACCACTTGATATTATTCACGATATGGCCATCCATATCTTCAGCAGAGAAAAACCGACGGATATGACGCTTCGAATCAATAAACCATAGCCCGTCCTGCATGCCTATCAGGGTTTCGCTGCCACGCATACAGAAGCAACGCACATTCAGCCCTAAAGTAGAGAAGCCATCAGGCTCATAGAGTTGGAACAAACCTGCATGATGAGGCGTATAAGCCAAGCCGTAGCGCACAAATCCAAACCAACTGACACCATTAGCATCACGATTAAAACAATAAACCGCATTTGTAGGTAGTTGCTTGTCGCCATCGGCATGCATGGCGTAATGCGAAAGGACACGCTCGCTTTTCGCATCGATCACATAGGCACCTGTGCCATCGGTAGCCACACAGATCCGCCCCTCAGAATCCTTGCATACCGACGTAATGATATGTCCTACCTCTGGCAGCTGGCGCACCTCCTGTTTGACAGGGTCGTACACAAACAAGCCACTGGCACGTGTTCCGATAAAGAATTTCCCATCAGCCTTGTCAAATCTCGACACTGCCAATTTGCCAAGTTCGGAGGAAGTCAGGCCACAAGGTATTATCTTACCGGTTTTAGGATTATAGCTATTCAGTTCATGTCGGCCAAGAAACCAGATCAACCCCTGATCATCCTTTATATACTGGCGCACAATATTATCCAATCCCTGACGACTGATTCCCACATCCTGCTGTTTAAACAGTTTTCCATCGTAAATCTGCATACCCTGTTCGCCGCCTATATATACGGTATTGCCATCGGCAAACAACGAAATGGGGCGAAGCACCTGAGGCAGTATTTTCTCAAAGCGGCTGGAACTGGCGTCCAACCTGTAAAGACCATCCTCGGTTGCAGCATATATGGTATGGTTACGCGTTTCACAAAGATCATACACTTCCAGGGGATGCTCCTTGCCTCCCATTACATAATATGACTGAAGATATTTGCCGTTAAACACATTGATGCCACTGCTGGTGGCAATCCATGTCAAACCTGAATGATCGGTCATCACGCGATTCACAGTCTCACCAGTCAATCCATCAGCAAGGGTCAGATTTACCAACAATCCCTGTCCGTCAATAGTAGCCCGCAATGGCATTCCTACCAAGAGCGCAATACATAGCAATAATAACTTCCGCATGGCCAATTTAGTTATATCGTTGCAAAAGTACAACTTTTTTGTGTTATTTGCAAATATATTGTCATTTTTTCACACCAATAAAAAGCGGACGCTTCACAGCGTCCAACTCTCCTACTCATAATATACATTCAAAATTAACAAGAAACTAACTAACTTTAACTAACCAATTATAACTAATTATTTGAATAAAACCTCTAACGGAACTTTTTGCATTTGGACGAAGTGCTGCGTACGCAAATGCCATTCTCCCAGCGAACGGACATCCAGTTCACTCCATGCCATACCAATGTAATAGGAGTATGGCTCGCCAATATAACCACCTTTGATGCCAAGCGCATAGCCGGCATTACCGCCCAAGGGCTTGGGAAAGGGGCGATAACAGGTAACATCTACTGTTTTCCGCTTGTAACGATCTTCTATTCCTGAACAATCAGGGAAAGCAAGTGCAGTAAATATCTGACAATTATGGCGAGCAGGATCAATGGTGGGGTCGGCATAGCAAACATAATTGTCAGCAATAAGCAGACTCTCAGTATCAGCCGTCCTGATGGTAAGACCTGCTGCCAGAGATACCGGATGAGATAGTCCCTCATACCAAACTGTCATTCTACAGAAATTGCTTCCTTTGTCGAGTACCATCAGCCTATGTTCTGTGACCTTATCTTTTCCTATCCTGACTGGTGCGAAATCAAGTCTGAGCGCAAAACGAAGAGGACCATTCTCTACGATCTCGTATGTCTCATAACACCAAGGATGATAGATAGAATCGCCAACTATCAAAGCAGGGGTGCCACAACCTAATGTGGCACCAACACCATAGCCATCCATACCAGCACCATGATCCAGATGATAACTGGTCAGGGTAACCAGACTATCGGCCTCTTGCAGTTTTGACAGTTTTCTTAACGCTTCAATCTCCTGATGCCTTGAGAATTCCAGTCTGTACAGACTGTCAACCAACAGCTCGGAAGAGTGTTTTACCCATAAATCAATACCAAATGACTTTTCCCCTCGACGCTGTGTTTCTGGTCCATAGATACGGAATCCTGTACGATCGTTTTCGAACGAGATATCGTCTGCACGCTCTGGATAATATCTACCCCACACATAGGGTTTAAACGGAGCAGCCTGTCCTGGTTGTATTGTGAAAGTAGTTTGTGAATGAGGACGTACATGTACGTCAATTAACAGCTCTCCGTTTTGGGTTAGTTGACTGGGCCGCTCAATACCAAATGCATCGCGCACTACGACACCATGACTGGCATCAAAATTCAGCTGAGCCGTATCAACACCAACCACCTCCTGTCGTTGCAGGTCAGTAGGATTAGTGATTGACACGACACATGGCTGCGCCAAGCCACTACCCCAAAAAGTCAAAAGGCATAATATCACAACCAGTTTTCTCATTTTGCAAGGGGTTTGAAGTGTAAGGCTGCACCACCGCTGGCCTGTAAATGCAGACTGATGGTCTTTCCGCTTTTGACGACAACGCGCTGAACGGACACGTTGGTACGAGTGTGCAGGCTGGGATCATCGTTATAAATCTCAACCATGTATTTTCCTTGAGACAGAAAGTCTGTGGGTATCAGGACATCACGAGCCTCGGTGTTAGTCATAGCCCCTACAAACCATTCGCTACCAGCACGACGAGCCTGGATGATATAAGCGCCTGGCACACCATCGAGCGCTATACTCTCATCGAACACTGTGGGACAGTCCTTCCAGAACTTCAGTTCGGCTTCGCCTTGATCGACAAAAGGCATATCGTACCAGAAGTAGAACTGCAATGGCGAATAATACACTG
The DNA here is from genome assembly GCF_000702825.1 of Prevotella sp. P6B1. Lineage (GTDB taxonomy): Bacteria > Bacteroidota > Bacteroidia > Bacteroidales > Bacteroidaceae > Prevotella. Next base: position 188,879 of record NZ_JNKF01000015.1, on the reverse strand, counting down.
CAGCCATAGCCAACTGATGCCCCTTGGTATTCTTGACCCTACTATTGAAATAGCACAGGGTATAGTCGGCTGGTCCACACAGGAAACGCGAAAAAGGCAACAACGTGTTATTCACGGCATCAGGCATTTCCTCATTCCCACGCACACCCTCTTGGGTAAGCAGATGAGGATAGGTGCGCGAGAGTCCTGTAGGACGGTACTCATCATGGATGTCGACCATGATTCTATACTTAGCACATTTAGCCACAGCATCATGCAGCCAGGTGCTCCACTGCTGATTGCCAATCTGTACGAAGCCGAACTTGATGCCACTGATGCCCCACTGCTGATAAAGAGGAAGCAGATGGTCCAACTGACGGTATAGTGCACGTTGGTTCACATACACCCACACACCGATACCCTTGCTCCTGGCATAGGTACAAACCTCAGGCATGGTAAAGTCGCGCGTGGCACTCACCTGGCGGGCATCGCTTGCTACCCTACCCTCTGGCCCATACCATCCAGCATCCAATTCCACATAGTCAAATCCCAGTTTGGCTGCATAGTCTATGCTCTTCATGATGCACTCCTTGGTGAGTTTGCCGCTACGGAACACCTTACCAGGTCGCACCCACGACCAATCACCAGTGACGCGCTCTTCGTTCAAATTGAGCAGCAGGTCTTTGTGGTTTATCAGATCGACCGCTTTCTCCCCCACCATCATGACACGCCAGGGAGTGTCGTAAGGCGATATCACATCAGCACAATCGTACATAGCAACCTGCAGTTCATTGTCTTTTTTAAGTTTGAACTTACCACGTACATAATCCTTCATGGCAGCTTCGAGCAGGGCCACATACTGACCTGTTGGCAATTGCAACAACAGGGGGCGTTCACTTTCAAACCAAGGTGCTTTCAGTAGGCGCTTATCGTATGGTCCCTGTGCCCATTCCTCATACCAGGCCATCGTTCCCTCAGGGAATGCAAAAGAGGTCTGCTCACCCGTTATATGCAAAAAGAGACTATTGGCTGTTTCAGGGAAATGATAACGGAAAGCGATGCCCTCATTATATGCACGCACCACAATATCCATGGCATAGTATTTACGCTTGTCATAGCCCTCAAACATGGTACCGAGTCCGTTTGTTCCTTTCTCGTAATGTAGTATCAGCTGGTTGAAACGGTTGTGTATCTGGGCATTCTCACCATAAAGAGGTGTCCAGATGGTATCTACCGAACAACGTTCCTCACCTTTACACACCAGATCGCCACACCAATTCTGATATTCACCACGAGGAACAGCCAAGGCCGACTCGAACAAACGGTTATCAATGTCGACACCCAACTGACCACGCTGAATGATGGACTGCTGATGATAAGACACACTATACGTCAAGCCATCGAATGATATCGCATACTGACCATCAGGCGATGTCAGAGTCTGTGCCCAAAGTTCCATGGGCAGAAAAGCCATAAACAGAAGCCTTCTCATATTATTTTATGAATCTAAGTTGCTCTACATGCGAACCAACAAACATAGGCACCATGTCGGCAGTAGCATACCAGCCTGGTTTACCTGGCATATCATCGGCAATAGTGCGACCATTGATCTTCAGTCCTTCGAAGGTGATGCCTTTGATTGAATGCTGAGCATCATAGCCAGTAATAACAGACATATAGGGCTGAGCCCCATTGTAACGAATGTTACGGAACGTCACATTCTCCACACCACCACCAGCAGCCGTACAATACTTCTTGTTCCACCCCACTTTTACCTGCAACAGACAACCCTGATGAATCTGCTCAATGCGGATGTTATCAAACATCACGTCCTTCACATAATTGCCATCGCCACAGTTAATAGCCAGACATCCCTGATAATCTACCTGTGGTTCGCTCTGACATAGAATATCAATATTGTCGTATTTCAAATCGACCAGACTATCGCCAACCTCTGGATTGCCATGCAAGCCAATAAAGATGGGATGAGCCACATCGGCCCACAGCGTAGAGTTGGTCATGCGCACATGTCGTACAGAACCCTTAAAATCCTTACGGGTAGCATAAGCAGTAGTACAATCGTCGCTATTACGGCAGAATACTCTATCATAAAGAATATTGCTACTACCACCAAACACATTCAGCCCATCGCCCCACTGCGGATGCGAGATGCTACGGATATCATGCATGGTTATATGGTGCGACTCACCAATAGGACAGGTATTCAGTATCAAACCATCAACTAAAACGTTATTAGAACGCAATATGCGACAACCTTGATAGCCATTTCCCGGGCGTGCTACGCCACGACCTACAATACTAACATTTTCAACATCCTCGATAGCAAAGGTACCTGTAAAATAGCTGCCACCAGCCAGATAGACAGTTGTATTAGATGGCACTTTTATCAACTCATCAGTGTACAGTCCTGGCGGGTAATAACGGAAAGAACGGCCCTGTGCTTTGGCTGTTTTCTCTGCAGCCTCTTTACTGCCAGCAGGCTTCGAGGTGAAAAGCAGCAGATTATCAGTGATACTACCATCAAATTCCACACTCACATTCTCGGGTTGGAAAAGCAGGAACTGCACCACAGAATCGTTCTGCACGTTTGCAATGGTACCACGATAGTCAGGACGAATACGAGCAGTCTTAAACTTCTTCGTCTTGCATACAACCCGCACAAACACGTCGCCTGTAAAGTCGAAGAAGGCGTATGATATTTCCGACACCTGATGTTGATTGTTGCCGATTGGGGCATTCACCTTAGCCATATAAGTATCAATACGCGTCCATGTTTTTTCTCCACGGGGCTGGACATACACATCATAGTCGTGCTTCAAGGGAGCTCCTGCGGGGGCTGCGTAGGTAAAAATCTGGTGCAGTCTGCTACCTTCTTTCACCCCCCTTACCGTAAATTCATCGGCCTCGGGATTGCGCTTAATATTGCCTTTTTTCTCTGCTTTGGCCTGCAGCTTCAGCAGTTTCTGAGTATATGGCATTTTCAATCCCCTTCGCACCACATAGTGCTGATAAGGCAAATCGTATATACAACGGATACGTCCACGCGCCATAGCGCCAGGCTCAGTCCAATTGTTATAGAGCCCTGTACAGTCTGTCCATGTCTCAAAAGGCACGTCATAGCCCAGATTATATCTGGCCGAGTACTCCATTCCTGCCATCAGTCGGTTGTCGAGGGCACCCCACAAGTCATCACCCTGCTGCCAGGCCATATCGCAGATGTCGCACATGGCACCCAATCCCAGCTGGGCATGCGCCTGGTCGCGCCCTGTTTCCTGACATTGCCCTGTAGCACTGATATAATGTGGTAATGAGCCATTATCGTTGGCATGAAGGTAAATGTCGATGGCATGTTGATAGAGCGCACGATCGTCCAGAAAAATAGCAGCAGCCATGCGACAACGGTTCACCAGGTGCCCCCAGTTACCATTAGCATACGGACTATCGGCCTCAAACTTTTCCATCACAGGCAATATGGCCCTACGCACCATCGCCTGCCAAACAGGTGTCTGATAGGCTTTCATGATAGTCATGGCTCGCAACAGCCAATAAGCCTGAATCGTACAGAGCGGTGCATCATGACCATCAAAACGTTGCAAAGTAGTGGCATAAGCATTGATAATACGCAATGACACATCGTGCTGTTCGTTTTGTGCACATTGCCATGCCTGCCACATGTCTCGTTCGCTACCTCCTTTGGTCTTTGCGAATTGTCCATCGCGCGCCACGACCTCATAGGGGCCTGACATGATATAGCCGCTCTGCTGTGCCCTTATATTTCCGCCCCAGAAAGCAGCTAATACACTTACTAATAGAATCCTTTTCATCACAACTTTTTCCTTATATACGTTTATCATCCCAAGTTTACTCAAAATCTTTTTTGCGTATAATAGTCCACATATTCGTATATCATAAAAAAGAATATGAAGAAAATGATATGGACACTGGCGCTCTTCAGCACAATGAGCTGCCACACATCAAACGAAACATTCAATGCCAACTTGGCGCTGGATTATTGCGCCCATCAGGTAGAACGGGCTCTCGAAGCATTAAAAGACAGTACGGGTACCATCGATTATACCATTGCACCACGCAATATATTAGAGAATGATACTGCATGGAATTGTCGTAATGCCTGTCCACAGGAGTGGTGTTCAGGATTCTGGCCAGGTATTTTATGGATGACCTACAGCTATACCCAAAATGAAGACATACGCCAGAAAGCCAAAAGCTATACCGAGGCCTTAGGGGTGTTGACCACTCAACCCGTGTTCGATCATGACCTGGGGTTTCTCACACTCAGTAGCTACGTTAAGGGTTATGAAGCTACTGATAATCCTATGTATAAAGAACAGGCGCTTCGCGCAGCCGATTCGTTAGCCACTTTATATAACAGCAAAGCAGGCACCATTCTGAGCTGGCCACGACATGTAAAAGATTATGGCGGTCATAACACCATCATGGATAACATGATGAATTTGGAACTACTGTTCTGGGCTGCTCAAAACGGTGGCAGTCAACAACTGAAGGAGATAGCCACACGTCATGCAGAGACCACCATGCAGTACCAGTTCCGCAAAGATGGCGGTTGTTACCATGTAGCAGTTTATGATTCAATCTCTGGCGCTTTTCTGAAAGGCGTCACACATCAAGGATTGGCCGACTCATCATTATGGAGTCGCGGACAGTCGTGGGCCATTTATGGCTATACCATGGTATATCGCTATACCCACGAACAACGTTTCCTCGATTTCGCACAAAAGGTAACCGATCTCTATCTGAAACGACTCCACGAAACCAGCAATGACTGGGTGCCTATCTGGGATATGGACGATCCGAACAAAATGCAAGCACCAAAAGATGCCTCAGCAGCCAGTGTTGTGGCCAGTGCGCTGTTGGAACTTTGCCAATACGTCGATGCCCCCAAAAAGAAAGTCTATTATTCGGCTGCCGAAAACATGCTACGCAACCTGAGCAGTATGCGCTATCAGAGTAGACAGAGTAATGTTGCTTTCCTCATGCACTCAACTGGTCACTACCCTGCCGGCACCGAAATTGATGCCAGCATCATCTATGCCGACTATTACTATCTGGAAGCGCTGTTAAGATACAGCGGCTCCCTACATCCATAAGGATATTTTATTTCACAACAAGCTTGTCGCTTGATAAGTCAATCTCAAAGAAATGGGGAATGCGTACCGTTCTGCCTTTGGCATCCTTGGCATGACTATGAACGGACATCATCCACTGACCATCGAAACGCTGGAACAGCATACTATGGCCATAGCTCGGAGGGGTAATAGGCTCTGGCTCCTGAATCCATGGACCATCGAGGGTTCCGCTTGCCGAATAGGCCACACCCTGAGTATAGACATCATACACCCACGATGTCCATAACATGCCCAGGCGCCCCGTACCTGTACGGAAAAGCCACGGACCATCGGTTACCTTGTTCCATGTGATGTTGCCCTGGTCGTCCTTTTCGCGACTCCAGGGTGAATCACTGGCACGGAACAACAGTTTTGGCTCGCCAATGGTACCGCTGAGGTCGGGCTTCAGCTCTATCTTCTCTATCGTACCATTCCAATTCTGCAACCACTCGCCGCAGAACACCATATAGGGTTTGCCATCGGTATCACGCCAGAAGGTGCCATCGAGTGTGGGGCGATGGGCTGGCAGATAGGTAGCATCGCCAAAGGTACGATAGGGCCCCATGGGGTTATCGGCACGTAGCACCTGACAGGCACGCCGCTCGATGACATTGCCTCGAACGGTATCAATCTTAACAGCCTGATTGGTGAAAGTTGCAAAGTAATAATAATACCCGTCGCCTGTCTGATGCAGTTCGGCTGCCCATATCATCGGATGCGATCCCATCCACGAGTCGGCAGTAAACTCTGTAACCCGATAAGGCCCTTCCCACAACTTCAGGTCGGCGCTGCGCCACATCATACCACCAGTCCCTGTCAGATAGTACATCTTGGTTTTCTGGTCGGCCAAAATGGCAGGATCACTCAAGCGAATAGAGTCAGTAGGGATATTCTGACGCACCTTGAATGCCCGGGGCTGGGATAGCGCCGCGCATACACACATAGTTGTTAAAATACAGCATATTATCTTTTTCATTTTTCAGAATGTTTTTATTCTTATTTCTTCTGATGATGCAAGGAAGAACGGATTCTCGCAGGGAATACCACAGAAACGGATATCCAAGTCGGGTAAGGAATGGTTGGCTCCTTGAGGACAGTCGGAAAGGAGCTCGCTGATACGTATCGGCTTGTCGTAATGGATACAGGCCTGCTGGGCGCGCTCAAAATCAGCATCGCTGCAGCCAGCAGTCCAGCGCCACACATTCTGCTCGTTATAGAACCTGAAAGCGCGAATGGCTCGTGCTATATCGCCCTTTCCACATGCTTTGGTACAAGGTGCATCCTCGCACAACAGGCAACGTGCCGCCTCTTCATGTTTGTGCATCATACTTGAATCCAGGTATTTAAATTGGTAAAAAATCGAAATTGTTGGTACAAATATAATCATATTACAGCGATAATTTGTATTTTTGTACCCAAATTTATAAACAATTAAGCTTTAACTGAATGATCAGACTGGCAGAAAAACGGGATATAGCCCGTATCATCGACCTGCTGCACCAAGTGAATATGGTTCATGCGGTGCTGCGCCCCGACCTGTTTAAACCCTACACCACCAAATATGACGAGCTACAGCTGGAGGCAATGTTGGGCGACAGCAGCAAACCCATCTTCGTGTTTGATAATGGCACCACCATCTCTGGCTATGCCTTCTGCATGGTGACCGAGGTAAAGAACCACCTGCTGCTACAGGATGCCAAGACGCTGTATATCGACGACATCTGCGTAGACGAGACGGCACGCGGCCAGCACGTGGGGCAGGCGCTCTACCAGCACGTACACGCCTACGCCAAAGAGATAGGCTGCCATAACATCACGCTGAACGTGTGGACGGGCAACGACCCTGCCCAGCACTTCTACGAGAAAATGGGCATGCAGCCACAGAAAACGACGATGGAAGTGATACTTGACTGAAAGCCATGAAGAATCTGTTGACACGAAAATACCCCTTCGGGCAGAGCAACCACTGGTTGAGAGACAGCGTGATTTACGGCCTGATTATCTGGGCCATCCTCTACTTGCTGCAACCGTTCGGATTCAGTCAGTATCAGGGCAACAAATGCCTGGTGGCTGCCCTGTTCGGCGTGGTAACGATGGTGTGTTACGTGGTGTATGGCTACACCGTGATGAGCCATCTACCCAAACTGGTGAAAACCCTGCGCGTATGGCACGATGGAGCGGCGGTGTTAGGACTGATACTGTTTATAGCCATCGGCAACTTTCTGCTATTAGTACTATTGTTCAGCATTCCTTTCAGTCTGGGTGTGTTCCTGCAGTTCCTGTGGTGGACGTTGATTATCGGCGCAGCCATCACAGCCATGAGTGTAGGTATCGAGTACAACCGCTATCTGAAACACCAGATGGAGGCACTGCTGAGTAACACCACCGAGGAGCAGAAGGATATCACCATCACCCTGCACGATACGAACGTGCGCAGCAACGACCTGGAGCTGCCCATCAACCAGCTGCTGTATATCGAGGCACAGAAGAACAACGTACAGGTGTGCTATCTGCGCGACAACAAGCCCACCACCGTTGAACTGCACACCACCCTTTCGGCTGTTGTCGACGACCTGAAGGACTACGAGAACATATTCCAATGCCACCGCTCGTTTGTGGTCAACGTGAACAATATCACCCAGGCCAAGGGTAACAGCAACGGCTACCAGCTGCGACTGGGCAACAGCAGGGAAACCATCCCCGTATCGCGCTCGTACGTACCAAAACTCAAGGATTTTATCGCTTAGTCATTCGTCCGGAAAACGCGTCATTCGTCAACACACTTAGCTTTCCGTCAGTAGTTTTAGCTGATGGTCAGCAAAATTTGGAACTATGAAAAACGTGCCGTACATTTGCGGCATGAAACAGAAGTTTGCACATATCATCATTTGTCTGCTGGCAGCCTGCAACTTGGCTGCACAGACCACCAAAGTAACGGGCACAGTATCCGACGGCAAAGAACCGCTGGCTGCTGCCAATGTATTTATTTCAGGTACGATTGACGGTTGCATGACCGACACGTTGGGCCGATTCTGTTTTACCACCACCCAGAAGGGCGAGGTGACACTGAAGGTGACCTACATGGGCTACGACGACTACACACGCACCGCCCACGTGAGCGAGTTGAAGGATATCGACGTAAGGCTGCACGAGCGCGCCACAAGCATCAGCGAGGTAGTGGTAACAGCCAGTACCTTCAGCTTCGGCAAGAGCGACGGCTTTAAGACGATGGATGCACTCGACGTGGTGATGAGCGGCAACTCGTGCGGCGACGTGGTGGCTGCCCTGCAGTCGTTACCTGGCACCCAGAAGGTGGGCGAGGACGGCAAGCTGTACGTACGCGGCGGTGAGAGCGAGGAGTGCCAGACATTTATAAACGGCATGCACGTGCTGGTGCCCTACACTACCAACACAGAGAATACCACCGTACGCGGACGATTCTCGCCCTTCCTCTTCAAAGGTATCAACTTCACATTAGGCGGCTACAACGGCGAATACGGACAGGCGCTATCGGCTGTGCTACCGATGGAGACAACGGATATGGCAACCAGCGACAAGTTGGGTGTGAGCGCCTCGCTGGTAGATTGGAACATAGGCGGCACCAAGGTGTTCAACACCAGCGCCCTGTCGTTCAACACCACCTATACCAGCATGGGGCTCTACGACCGGCTGTTCGCCCAGCGACAGGACTTTTCAAGGCCCTATCGCAAATTATCGGGCGAGGCACAGTACAAGCAGGAGTTCGGCAGCAACAGCGTGCTGAAATCGTACGTAGGCTACGACCTCACTTCGGTAGGCCTCAACGAAGACGATCGCCACATCAGCCTGAAGGAGCACAACATCTACGCCAACCTGACCTACAAGACTACCTTGGGGCACGGCTACACACTGTTTGCAGGCATGGCCAACTCGAGTGTGTGGAACCATATCGACGATGCTGTAATCGCTGGTGACCACTACCGCAACTATCGCAACGAGGTGCACCTGAAGACCCAGCTACGCAAGGTGGTGAACGAGCGCCTGAAACTGCAGGTGGGCATCGAGGATTATATCCGTCACAGCACGCTGGATTTCGCACCCTATCACTACACGCTCGATTACAACATCCTGGGTGCCCACGCCGATGCACAGCTACGACTGCTACCCAAGGTTTTTCTAAATGTTTCGGGCCGTGCCGAGATGTTACGCCACAGTTGGCTGCTGATGCCGAGAACCACGCTGAGCTATATCCCCAACAAGCGCCTGCAATTATCGTTGGTGACAGGCCGGTACAGCCAGACACCACAAGACGACCAGCAGGCACAGAGCGGCGACAAACTGCGCCAGAGCACAGCCAACCACCTGATACTGAGCATGCAGTACCGTTCGGCCTCATCGCTGCTGCGTATCGAGCCTTATCTAAAGAGCTATCGTCATCTGCCCCGAATACCGCAAGGCCAGTGGTTAGCTGATGGTTATGGCACCAGCAGGGGTGTGGATGTGTATGCCGAGGACCACTCTATCACCCCACGGCTCACCACCACCCTCGCCTACTCGTTCTGCGATGCGGAGCGCCTGTATCAGGACGCCACCGAGCTTTGCACACCCAGCTTTGCCTCGCGCCACAACCTGCGCCTATCGGCCAAATACACCATCGGCAAGTGCATCTTAGGTATGGCCGAAAGCTATGCCACAGGGCGCCACTTTGTCCAGGGCACCACCCCGCACTATAACAGCGTGGATGTGAACCTGACCTATCTGCTCAGTCCGAAGATCATCATCTACACCTCGTTCAACAATGTATTAGGGCGCACCAACATCCACCGTTACGATGCTGCAGGAAGGGGCATCACCTCCAATCGCGACAGATTTTTCTATGTAACCATATTAGTTTCACTTAAAAATAATAAAGCTTATGATGTATCAAATTTTTAAGCACGTAGTTGCTACAGTAGTGTTCGTTTTCGCAAGCGTAACAAACTTATTTGCCCAGCAGCCCGGCAGCGGCGACATGCTGAACCAGATTGGCATGCTGAAACGCTTAGAGGCCATGCAGCCCGACAGCGTGGGACCTAAGTACCAGTTGGCTCTGGCCAGTCTGAACTACGCCATCACCAACCCGCAGGCTCCACAGACAGAGCAGGTGCTGGCACAAGCCGAGCAGACCATCGGACAGTTGGCACAGATGAAAGGTGCCGACCAGTCGGACCTCTGCACCCTGCGCGGATTCCTGTTGATGGTGCGCATTGTACAGGATCCCGCCCAGAACGGCAGGAAGTACTATCTCGACGTGATGCAGAACTACGAAAAGGCGCTCAAACTAAATCCCCACAACCAACTGGCGCAAGAACTGCAAGCCAAGTTTGTTGAGGGGATGAAACAAGCCACCGCGCAATAGCTGCAACGGCAGGATTTATTTACGAACGATGACGCTTCCGCTGGCCTGGTGGGTAGCGAGGATGAGTACCTCGGCTATCTGCACGTGAGCGGGAGCGTTTGCTGCATAGACAGCTACATCGGCAATATCGTCGCCAATGAGAGGCTTGATGCCTTGATACAACTTAGCCGCACGATCGGTATCACCATGGAAACGGACGTTGCTGAAATTAGTCTCTACCAATCCAGGCTTCAGGTTGGTGACACGGATGGCGGTGTTGGCCACATCGATACGCAAGCCATCGCTCAATGCCTTGACAGCAGCCTTGGTGGCGCAATACACATTGCCTCCGGCATAGGCAGCATCGCCAGCTACAGAGCCCACATTGATGATATGGCCGCTATTGCGCTCAACCATACCTGGCACAACCAGACGAGTCATCGTGAGCAGACCTTTGATGTTGGTATCAATCATACCATCCCAATCATCGTAGTCGCCCTCGTATTCGGGCTCCAGGCCCAAAGCCAGTCCAGCATTGTTCACCAGAACATCAATCGCACGCCAATCAGCAGGCAGACCTTCGACAGCCGCCTTTGCAGCCTCACGATTGCGCACATCAAACTGCAACGTGAGAACCTCGGCACCCTGTGCCTTCAGTTCGTCAGCAATCGCCTCCAAACGTGTGGTATTACGACCTGTGAGAATCACTTTGTCGCCATTCTGGGCGAACTTACGGGCGCATGCCTCTCCGATGCCACTTGTAGCACCAGTAATAAGTACAATCTTTTTCATCATTTTTGTGTTATTATCCTAATGTGATATTTTCTATACGCAACTTCACCAAACCAGCAGGAACACGCACCTCAACCACATCGCCCACCTTCTTATTCAGAAGCGCCTGAGCAATAGGCGACTTGATACTGATCTTTCCCTCACGCAGATTTGCCTCGTGAGGACTGGCAATGGTATAAGTCATCTTAGCATTGTTGGTTAAATTGGTCATCTCAACCTTACTCAGCAGCCCTACGCAATCGCTACCCAACAAGTTGGTATCGATGACACGTGCATTCTCCAGCACCTTCTGCAGGAAACTGATACGTCCCAACAGACGACCTTGCTCGCGCTTGGCAGCATGATACTCGAAGTTCTCGCTCAGGTCGCCCTTATCACGCGCTTCGCTGATAGCATCCTTACAGGCTGGAAGATCGACCGTCTCCAGTTGTTTCAGTTCATTAACGAGCTTGTCCCAGCCCTCTTGTGACATATATTCCATACGTAAAATCGTGTTAGTATTCAAAATTTCGGCTGCAAATATAGCAAAAAAACTGCATATATAGTGATTTGCAGCACTATTTTTGGCAAAGTTTAGATATTTATCCATTTTCTGGCAGGATTTAAAATCTTTTTTTGTATCTTTGCGCCTTGAATTTTATAGGTAAAAATAAGTAAGTAAAGATGGATACAACAGCAATTCTGCTACTCCACTGCCCCGATCAGCAGGGCATTATTTCGGAAGTAACCAAGTTTATTACCGATAATAAGGGAAATATCGTTTATCTGGACCAGTATGTGGACAAGGTCGACGGTATGTTTTTTATGCGCATTGAGTGGGAATTGGAAGGATTCTTGATTCCACGCGACAAGATCTACGACTATATCACAACCCTCTATGCGCAGCGTTACCAAATGAAGTTCAGTCTGTATTACAGCGATAAGCGTCCACGCATGGCTATTTTCGTTTCGAAGATGAGCCATTGCCTGTACGACCTGCTGGCACGTTGGAAGGCAGGAGAGTTCAACTGCGACATTCCCTGTATTATTTCCAACCACGAGGATCTTCGCTATGTAGCCGATCAGTTCGGCATCCCCTACTACGTATGGAGCATCAAGAAAGACCACTCGAACAAGGAAGAAGTAGAAAAGGCCGAGATGGAACTGCTGAAGAAGGAGGACATCTCGTTCATTGTACTGGCACGCTACATGCAGATTATCAGCGACGAAATGATTGCTGAGTATCCACACCATATCATCAACATCCACCATTCATTCCTGCCAGCATTCATCGGTGCCAAACCCTATCATCAGGCCTACGAGCGTGGTGTGAAGATCATCGGTGCCACCAGCCACTATGTGACAGCAGAACTGGATGCAGGTCCAATCATTGAGCAGGATGTGACACGCATCACTCACAAAGACACACCTGAGAGCTTAGTGCTCAAAGGTAAGGACCTGGAGAAAATTGTGCTCTCACACGCCGTGAGCAAGCACATCCAGCGCAAAATTCTTACGTACAAGAACAAAACGATCATCTTCAGTTAAAAATTCAGCAAAAGAAAAAAAAGAATGCAAGTTGCAATAGTAAAATACAACGCAGGAAATATCTATTCGGTGGTGAACGCACTGAAGCGCCTGGGTATCGAACCCATGCTGACTGACGATGCTGAACTGCTGATGAAGGCCGACAAGGTGCTGTTTCCTGGACAAGGTCACGCTGGCGAAGCCATGGACTATCTGCGTGCTCGCAAGCTCGACCTGCTGATTCGCGACCTGAAGCAGCCCGTATTCGGTATCTGCGTGGGGCAGCAACTGCTGTGCCGCCACTCCGAGGAGGGCGATACCGAGTGTATAGGCATTTTCGATGCCGAAGTGAAGCGATTTCAGCCTGAGCGCCATGAGGACAAGGTGCCCTGCATGGGATGGAACGAGTTACAAGTAACTGAAAACCCTATTCTTAAGAATCTGGGCGAGCATCCTTACGTTTACTTTGTACACTCCTACTATGTGCCTGTATGTAACGAGACCATCGCTACGGCAGACTACATTCTGCCCTACTCGGCCTCAATGCACAAGGATAATTTCTATACCTGCCAGTTCCACCCCGAAAAAAGTGGTAAGGTGGGCGAACAGATTATTAAAAACTTTATAGACTTATGATTGAACTGATTCCCGCTATCGACATTATTGCTGGTAAGTGCGTACGACTGACCAAGGGCGACTACGACCAGAAAACCGAGTACGGCGAGCCTTTAGAAATGGCACGCGAGTTTGAAAAAATCGGCTTTAAGCGTCTGCATATGGTAGACCTTGATGGCGCCAAGTCAAAACACATTGTTAACAGCAAGGTGCTGAGCAATGTTACTACTGAGACCAATCTGGTAGTTGATTTTGGCGGTGGCATTAAAACCCACACCGATATCGAGGCAGCCTTCGACGCTGGTGCCAAGATGGTGACCATCGGATCGATAGCCGTCACACAGCCCACCCTGTTTACATGGTGGCTCCAGAAATACGGTGCCGACCGCATTATTCTGGGAGCTGACGTACGTAACGGCAAAATCAGCATTAATGGCTGGAAGGATGATTCGGAAGAGGATCTGTTGCCTTTCCTACAGAAATACGTGGATGCGGGTGTAAAGAATGTGCTGTGCACCGAAATTTCGAAAGACGGCACCCTGAGCGGACCTGCCTTCGAGCTGTATGCACGCATCATGGAGAAATACCCCGACTTGCACCTGATAGCCAGTGGCGGTGTATCAAATATCGAAGATATCAAGGCCCTCGAAGCTATTGGCGTACCTGCCGTAGTATTCGGAAAGGCCATTTACGAAGGCAAGATCGACCTTCGCGAACTGATCAAGCTAGATGAATGATTATGGGATTAGCAAAAAGAATAATACCCTGTTTGGATGTAAAGGACGGCGAGACCGTTAAAGGCACCAACTTTGTAAACCTGCGCTCGGCTGGCGACCCCGTTGAACTGGGCAAAGCCTACAGCGAGCAAGGTGCCGACGAGCTCTGCTTCTTAGATATTACCGCCAGCTTCGAGGGACGCAAAACGTTTACCGACATGGTAACACGTGTGGCTAAGGAAATAAATATCCCCTTTACCGTAGGTGGCGGCATTAACGAGCTGGCCGATGTAGAGCGACTGCTGTATGCCGGAGCCGACAAGGTGAGTGTGAACAGCGCTGCCATCCGCAGACCAGAGCTCATCGACGAGATTACCAATCGTTTCGGCTCGCAGGTATGCGTTTGCGCCATCGACGCACGATTCGATGCCGACGGGTGGCATTGCTACTTGAAGGGCGGACGCGAGCGCACAGAGCGCGGACTGTTTGAGTGGGCGCACGAGGCTCAGGAGCGTGGTGCAGGCGAGATACTGTTTACCTCGATGGATCACGATGGTGTGAAAGAAGGCTATGCCAACGAGGCTCTACGTGAGTTGGCCGACAACCTCTCGATCCCCATCATCGCCAGCGGTGGTGCAGGCAAAAAGGAGCATTTCCGCGATACCTTCATTGAAGGACATGCCGATGCCGCCCTCGCTGCCAGTGTGTTCCACTTCGGCGAGATTCCCATCCCCGAATTAAAACAGTACCTCAAATCCGAAGGCATCAATGTGAGAGTTTAGCAACGGACGACAGGACTAAAGGACTAGTTTAAATAAAGAAACAATAATAGAAAATGAAGATAGATTTTGAAAAGAGCGGAGGCCTGGTGCCCGCTATCATCCAGGATGCACAGACCAAGAACGTGCTGATGCTGGGATATATGAACGAAGAGGCTTACCAGAAGACCATCGACACCAAGAAGGTTACATTCTGGAGCCGCAGTCGCAACTGCCTTTGGACCAAAGGCGAGACCAGTGGCAACTTTCTGCATCTGGTAGATATCAAAGTGGACTGCGATAACGATACTCTGTTGGTTAAGGCTACGCCCGACGGACCAACCTGTCACACAGGTACCGACACCTGTTGGGGCGAGAGCAACGACAGCGGCGTAGCTTTCCTGAGCGAGTTGCAGGACTTTATCGACAAGCGACACCAGGAGATGCCCGAGGGCAGCTATACCACTAAGCTCTTCAAAGATGGTATCAACAAAATAGCCCAGAAGGTTGGCGAGGAGGCCTTAGAGACTGTTATCGAGGCCACCAACGGCACCGACGAGCATCTGGTTTATGAGGCCAGCGACCTGCTGTATCACCTCACCGTACTGCTCACTAGCAAGGGGCTGCGTATCGAACAGGTGGCCGATGAACTGCACAAGCGCCACGATCCCAACTGGGACAAGCAGCGCCGCGAAGCCAAAGCCGCAGGCAAAATGAAATAACATTATACATTGAACATTGAGCATTGAACTTTAGATATGCTGATTAATTATAAGAATGTAAACGTATACCAGGATTCTGGTACGAAGGTACTTGAAGGAGTGAACTTCGAGGTGGCCGAAGGCGAACTGGTGTATATCATCGGTCGTGTAGGCTCTGGAAAGAGTTCACTACTGAAAACCCTCTACTGTGAACTGGATATCGACGAGGCTGACGAGGCCACCGTATTGGAGCGCGACCTGAAGACCACCCGCCGTAAGGATATTCCTGGTTTGCGTAGAGAGTTGGGAGTAGTATTCCAGAACTTCCAGTTGCTGAACGATCGTACTGTCTATAAGAACTTACGATTTGTGCTGAAGGCTATTGGCTGGAAAGATAACGACGCCATCAATCAGCGCATCGACGAAGTGTTGACTCAGATTGGACTTCTAGACAAGAAGATGATGATGCCCAACGAGTTGTCGGGAGGTGAACAGCAGCGTGTGGCTATTGCCCGCGCCATCCTGAACACGCCCAAGCTCATCATCGCTGATGAGCCTACAGGCAATCTGGATAAGGAGACCGCCGACAGTATCATGCAGCTGTTGAAGACAATCTCGGAGACGGGTACAGCTGTGGTAATGTCGACTCACAACATTGCGCTGGTACACAAGTATCCTGGCAAGGCGTTCCAATGCCAAGATGGAAAAATGGAGCAAGTAATCATTAAGAAAGCAGAAAACAAATAATATATAAGGCTTATGAAAGTAATGAAATTCGGCGGAACATCCGTCGGCAGTCCAGAGAGAATGAAAGAGGTGACTGCACTTGTCACCAAGTTTAACGAACCCGTTTTCGTAGTGCTCTCAGCCATGTCGGGCACCACTAACAGTCTGGTAGAGATTTCAGACTATCTCTACAAGAAGAATCCCGATGGTGCCAACGAGGTTATCAACCGTCTGGAGCAGAAGTACGACAAGCACGTAGATGAGCTTTACGCCAAGGATGCTACTAAGGCTGAAACACGCGAGTTCTTGAAATCAGAGTTCGACTACCTGCGTTCATTCACCAAGGAGCTCTTTACATCATTCGAGGAAAAGAGTATCGTGGCTCAGGGCGAAATCATGTCGACCAATATGGTGGTTAACTACATGAACGAGATTGGTATCAAGGCCGTATTGCTCAACGCACTCGACTTTATGCGTACCGACAAGAACGCTGAACCCGATCCCGTATATATCAAAGAGAAGTTGGCTGCCTTGATGAAGGAGAACGAGGGCGCACAGGTTTACCTCACTCAGGGTTTCATCTGCCGCAATGCCTATGGCGAGATTGACAACCTGCAGCGTGGTGGCTCTGACTATACCGCTTCGCTGATTGGTGCCGCTATCGGTGCCGATGAGATCCAAATCTGGACCGATATCGATGGTATGCACAACAACGACCCACGCGTGGTTGATGGTACTGAGCCTGTTCACCAGTTGCACTTCGAGGAGGCTGCCGAGCTGGCTTATTTCGGTGCTAAGATTCTGCACCCCACCTGCGTTCAGCCTGCTAAGTATGCAGGAATCCCCGTTCGTTTGCTGAACACCATGGATCCTGATGCAGAGGGTACTACCATCAGCAACAAGACCGAGTATGGTAAGATTAAGGCCATCGCTGCCAAGGACAATATCACAGCCATCAAGATCAAATCGAGTCGTATGCTGCTGGCTACCGGCTTCCTGCGCAAGGTATTCGAGATTTTCGAGAGCTACCAGACTCCTATCGACATGGTTTGCACCTCAGAGGTTGGCGTATCGATGAGCATCGACAACTCTGCACATCTGGGTGAGATTGTTGACGAATTGAAGAAGTATGGTACCGTTACCGTTGATACCAATATGTGTATCATCTGCGTGGTTGGCGACCTGGATTGGAGCAATGTAGGTTTCGAGACCATCGCACTCGATGCCCTGAAGGACATCCCTGTACGCATGGTAAGCTACGGAGGTTCGAACTACAACATCTCGTTCCTGATTCGCGAGGAAGACAAGAAACGCGCACTTCAGAAACTGAGCGACACCATCTTTAAAAAGTAAAGATGTAAAAAATTAAAAATGTAAAAATTAGAAAGAGACAAACGAGACAATGGCTAAAGGAATTTTCCCAGTAGAGAGGCTTCAGGATATCGAAACGCCTTTCTACTACTACGACACAGCTCTGCTGCGCCAGACATTACAGACAATTAACAACGAAGCCAGCAAACACGAAGGCTTTGTGGTGCACTATGCAGTAAAGGCTAACGCTAACCCACGCATCCTGCGCATCATACGAGAGGCTGGACTGGGAGCCGACTGCGTGAGCGGTGGCGAGGTCGAGGCATCAATCAAAGCCGGCTTCCCGCAGGATAAGATTGTATATGCTGGTGTAGGCAAGAGTGACTGGGAGATCAAACTTGGACTAGACAACGACATTTTCTGTTTTAACGTTGAGAGCATCCCTGAACTTGAAGTAATCAACGAGTTGGCAGCCGCCAAAGGAAAAGTGGCTCGTGTGGCTTTCCGTCTGAATCCAAACGTGGGCGCACATACCCATGCTAACATCACCACCGGTCTGGCCGAGAATAAGTTCGGTATCGCCATGCGCGATATGGTGAAGGTGATTCGAGAAGCTGAGAAACTGGAGAACGTGAAGTTTGTGGGATTGCACTTCCATATCGGATCACAAATATTGGACATGGGCGATTTTGAAGCCCTATGCAACCGTGTCAACGAGTTGCAGCAGGAACTCATCAGCCACCGCATCCGTGTTGAGCATATCAACGTGGGAGGCGGACTGGGTATTGACTATGCCCATCCTAACCGTGTACCCATCCCCGACTTCAAGGCGTACTTCGATACATACGCAAAGAAGCTGAAGCTGGAACCAGGACAGACACTACATTTTGAACTGGGGCGCGCCGTTGTAGCTCAGTGTGGAAGCCTTATCACACGTACCTTATATATTAAGGAAGGTGCCGTAAAGAAGTTCGCCATTGTTGATGCCGGTTTTACTGACTTGATTCGCCCTGCGCTCTATCAGGCATACCACAAGATAGAGAATCTCACCAGCGAAGAGCCCATGGAAGCCTACGATGTGGTAGGTCCTATCTGCGAGTCGACCGACGTGTTTGCCAAGCAGATTGACCTTAACAAGGCGAAACGTGGCGACCTGTTGGCCATCCGATCGGCTGGTGCCTATGGTGAGATCATGGCATCGCAGTATAACTGTCGCCGTTTACCCAAGGGGTATATGAGCGATGAGCTGTAATAGTGAAAAGTGAAAAGTGAAATGAATAAAAACGAACGGAGATTCTCTGTTATCATGACCGTGTACGACCAGGCGTACGAGCTGCAGGAAAACCTAACGGCATACCTTATGCAGCAGTACCAGCCTGGCTACGAGGTTGTGGTGGTTGATGAGTCTTCTACTGATGAGACGCCCGATATACTGAAGCTTCTCAAAAAAGATCACCCCCACCTCTATACCACCTTCTTGCCAAAGATCGAAGGCTACGCCATGAGCAAAAAGCAGGCCTATAACATTGGCATCAAGGCTGCAAAAAACGATTGGCTAATCTTTGCCAACGCCAGTCATGCGCCGGTAAACGCAGATATTCTGCAGGCTATCAACGATAGTATGGATGATACGGCCGACCTGACGTTAGGCTATCTTACCAAGAAAGGCATTAAACTGCAAGCTTTCTACGACGTAGATGAGGCCAAAGACCACATTACGCGCATAGAGCGCCGACTGAAAAAGGTGAGAACCCGCAAGCGCTACCACTACCGTTGGGGGCGATACGATTTTATCATTATCAAGAAATCAGCTGCCATCGATATCCTGAAGTTTTTCGAACTAAAACCATCGTTCGTTGAGCGACAGGCATTGCGCTGGCGTATTTTCTGGAAAAACCAGTTTAGCAGATATGAATATATTACATATCTACCCCAAAAATAGCGAACTGATACAGCGTCATGTTCAGCTGCTGGCAGAAGGACTGAAACAGAGTGCCAACATCATGGTGGCCGACAACAACAAATCCTTCTACCAACAGGCACGTGACATACAGGCTGACTTGATACACATTCATGGTATTAATCAGTCATTGCAGACTAAAGCCATGCGCTGTGCCCGCAAACTAAACATCCGCTATGTCATCACCCTACATGGACAGTTAGAACCATGGGCGATAGGTTTCCAGCGTGCCAACGATCGTTTGGAGGTTCTCTTCTCGAAGAAGGATTACATAGAGAAAGCCTATGCAGTAATTACCATGGGTAAGATGGAGCGTGAGAGCTTCCAGAATTTGTGTTGGAATCCCCGCATAGAAGAGATACGCAATGCTGTTACCACCAATACCATCACCCCTGCCGAGATGGTTTCGCAGACGTTTGCCATCTATCAGAAAATACTCGACTCGAACACACTCGAATTGATGGATGAGCACACCATCAAGGCCATGACGGTCATCCTGAAAGCTGGTATCATGGGCGACAAACGTTGGGTTGACACCAACGAGATGGACCCACGACTTATCAACTGGCGCCAGTTGCTACTCTATGCCGAACACGAAAACATCAGCAACTATACCGATTATGGTATCCGTATACTGGGCCTCTCGGCTCCACTCATCGATACCGCACGGATTGCTGCTTATTTTCCCCACAACTATAAAAGGCCACAACCCATCAAGGAACTGGTTGGCGACTATCAAGGCAATCAGACTGACTTCCTGATGCGCATCATCCGACAGATGCTCAAGACGCCCACCATGCTTGGTATCATAGAACTGACACGCGAACTGTATCGCGAGAACGTGAACGATGAACAGTTGGCCGAGAAGATGGAAGAAGCCACACTAACCAAAAATGCCGCCCGCCTGATACAAGTTCTCAGCGAGCAAGTGTTATTAGATGAGGGCTATATGCCCATTCCTCCACTCGACGACAAGGCTACTGAGAAATTGCGCAATAATCTAAGAAATCATCTGAAGATATGAAACACCTCACTAACAACGATACCGATCTGCACTATCTGCAGCTTTTGTCGCAATCATTCCCAACGGTTGCCGCTGCATCTACCGAGATTATAAACTTAGAGGCCATCATGGCCCTGCCAAAAGGCACAGAACACTTTCTGGCCGATATTCATGGCGAGAGTGAGGCTTTCCGACATATTCTGAAGAATGCCTCAGGCAATATCAAACGAAAAGTCAACGAACTCTTCGGCAACAACATCCGAGAAAGCGAGAAGAAAGAGTTGTGTACCCTGATATACTATCCTGAAGAGAAACTGGAACTGATTAAGGCCCAGGAAAAAGATATAGAGGACTGGTACCGCATTACCATCCACCAACTGGTAAAAGTGTGCCGCGATGTCAGCAGCAAATATACACGTTCAAAAGTACGCAAATCACTACCCAGTGACTTTGCCTATATCATCGAAGAACTGCTGCACGAGAGTCTGAGCGATAACGATAAGGCTGCTTACGTAAGCGTGATTGTCGACACCATCATTTCTACAGGTCGTGCTGACGATTTTATCTGTGCTATCTGTAATGTCATCCAGCGATTGGCCATCGACCAACTGCATATCTTAGGCGACATCTACGATCGCGGTCCCGGCGCACATATCATTATGGACACCCTGCGTCAGTATCACTCGTGGGACATCCAGTGGGGCAACCACGATGTGCTATGGATGGGCGCTTCAGCAGGTAACGATGCCTGTATCTGCAACGTGCTGCGCCTCTGTCTGCGCTACGCCAACCTTAACACAATCGAGGAGTATGGTATCAACCTGGTACCACTGGCCACCTTTGCGCTCGATGTGTATGGTGAGGATCCTTGCGAGGAGTTTATGCCCAAGCTCATGCCAGGCAATAAGATGGATGAGAAGACACAACTGCTCACAGCCAAGATGCATAAGGCGATTGCCGTACTGCAGTTCAAGACCGAGGCTGAAATCTATCAGCGCCGTCCTGAGTGGCAGATGCTTGACCGCTGCATGCTCAATATGGTAGATTACACCAAAGGGGAATGTACCATAGACGGAAAGGTCTATAAGATGAAGAGCTGCAGTTTCCCTACAGTCGATCCGCAAGCTCCCAACAAACTCACTAACGAGGAGACTGACCTGATGCAAAAACTGCACCACTCTTTCCGCATCAGCGAAAAGCTGCACAAGCACATCCGCACCCTACTCTCGCACGGTTGCATGTATGCTATCAGCAACTCGAATCTGCTGTTCCATGCCGCTATTCCACTCAATGGCGATGGTTCCCTGAAAGAGATAGAAATCTATCCTGGCAGGAAATACGCAGGTAAGGAACTGATGCACAACATCGGTATGATGATTCGCGAGGCTTTCCAAAACGATTCGACCGACAGGGAATACGCTCGTGATTACTTCCTCTATCTGTGGTGCGGACAGGACTCTCCTCTATTCTGCAAGTCGAAGATGGCCACATTTGAGCGCTACTTCCTGAGCGATAAGGAAACCTATAAGGAGGAGAAAGGCAATTACTTTAAACTACGTGATAGTGAAGAGGTATGCGACCGCATTCTCGACGCCTTTGGTGTAAAGGGCACCAACCGCCATATTATCAACGGCCACGTACCGGTACATGCAGGTAGTGGCGAGAATCCCATCAAAGCCGGTGGCAAATTGATGGTGATTGATGGTGGTTTTTCAGAGGCCTATCATAAAGAGACAGGTATTGCCGGCTATACATTAGTTTATCACTCACGAGGTTTCCAACTGGTTCAGCATGAACCTTTCACATCGGCCCGCGATGCCATCATGCGTGAGATTGACATTAAGTCGACCACCCAGATTATCGAAATGTCGGCTCACCGTATGCTGGTAGCCGATACCGACAAGGGCGAGGAGCTGAAAAGTCAGATTACCGACCTAAAGGAACTGCTCTACGCCTATCGTCACGGCATCATCACCGAAAGAAGAAGGTAAAAAGGTGAAAAAGTTTTTTCTCTCGTTGCTCCTTGCGTTGCCACTTTTGGGCATTGCCAAAAGCCGTATCACAGCCCCCAACGTTAAATCGCTACAGACGGTGGTCAACGGCAATTGGCAGTCAGCCCCAATCATGCTCTTGGGCAGCGACGATGTGCTCACCATCTCGTTCGATGAACTATCGCATAACTATCATCGCTATATCTACCATATAGAACATTGCGAAGCTGACTGGACGCCATCCGAGGGGCTCTTTGAGAGCGACTGGCTGTCAGGATTCAATGGTAACACCATCGATGAGTATGAACACTCCCATAACACCATCATCTCCTACACCCACTACCAGTTACAGCTACCCAACGACCGATGCCAGCTGAAGCTAAGCGGCAACTACCGAGTACACATTCTGGACGAAGATGATGACAACCGCGAAGTGCTGGTGGCCGAGTTTATGGTAACAGAGCAGCAGATGAAGCTGAGTATGAGTGCCACCAGCAATACAGATATTGACACACGTCAGAGCCACCAGCAGGTATCTATGCGACTGGACTACGGATCACTTCCTGTGACTAACCCTGAAGAACAAATCTGCGCCGTAGTGATGCAGAATGCTCAGGAACGCGACATGAAGTGGAACGCCAAAGCCAACATCACCACCCAAAACGGCTTAGCATGGACCCACAACCAACATTTGATATTCGATGCAGGCAACGAGTATCGTAAGTACGAGATACTCGATGTGAGTCACCCCACAATGGGCATCGACCATATTCTGTGGGATGGTGACAACTATCAGGTATATCCATTTGCCGACGAGCCACGTCCAAACTACCTCTACGATGAGGATGCCAATGGTGCCTACTGCATCCGTAATAGCGACAATAGTGAGAACGATACATCAAGCGAGTATGTATGGGTGAACTACCGCCTCAAATCAACTGTTGGACAACGCATCTATATCAGCGGCCGCTGGACTATGGAACAACCTGACACCTACCTGATGCGCTACGACCCCGTCGAAGGCATCTACACAGCCAGCGTCCTGCAGAAACAAGGGTATTACAATTATCAGTATCTTTGTGGTGACAATAAGAACCAGCTGCTACCCAGCGAGGGTAGCTACTACCAAACCGAGAATCATTATCAAGCTCTGATCTACTACAAAGGTAGCGCTGATCGCACCTGGCGACTTACCGCCTTTGCCGATACGCCTCTGGAGTAATGTGATGCGCCTGGAAGAAAGAGGCGATGAAATAGTTGGCTGATACGAAACCACACTTCTCAGCAATACTGTCAATAGGCTCCTTGGTAGTACGCAGCATATGCTCTGCCTCAGCCAAACGTGACTTCTTGATCAGCTGACGCGGACTCTTAAAGATGTTTGCTGTAATGAGCGCATAGAACTCCTTGACGTCGATACCGGCAGCACCGCTCAACTTTCGCATCGTAATCTTTTTCTTTTTCTTTTCCGCACGTACCACAGGCATAATCTTTTCAATGACTGTCACAAACTCTGGTGCCAACTCATTCTGTAGATCAGGATCAGCCTGACTGTATTCTTCGGGCGAAGGTTCCAGCACATCGCCACTGGTACTGCATCGGTCAATAAAGTTGTAGATACGCTTTATCAGTCCAGTCTCCTCACTATTACGCATAGCACGCAAATTGGTGTTCTTCATATAGTAGAACAGATTGATGAAGAACAGGATCAGTATTACCCCTGCTAACAGCATAAACACACCTGTGGTGCGCCACCACGGCTCGTGCACATTAATCTCCCATTCGTAGGCGCGCGTTGTCCACTTATCAGGAACCAACGATGCCTGCACCTCTAATACATACGAACCAGGACGCAAGGCCATCAGCGGCAGATGCAGCAAGCCCTGCTTATCAACCATTCCGTCGGAACTATATGGAGTCAGCACTCGCCATTCATCATCTAATCCACGAACTCTCACACGGTAGAACGTCTGCTGTGGGCGGAAATAGTTGAGCGCAGAGAAAACCAATGTCAGCGAGTTCTGATTGTAGTTCAGGTCGAGGCCCCATACACGGCTCAATGCTCTGTCGAGAATGCGTTTACCATCAATCTCAGTCGTAGGATCAACATCGACACCATTCACCATCAGCTTAATCAACTTGGGATAGATCTCAAACGGATAATCGCCACCTAAGGTAGTCATCTGACCTGGATCGAACTCAATAACATGATCGAGCGACTGCATCACGATGTGACCATCAGGCAAACGCATGGCCTTACCATTCACAAATACCTCGTTAGGGACATGATCATACTGGTTATAGCTGTTGATAAAATGCACTCGTCCATCCTCTCTGAACAGCACTACAGAAATACCATAGCTGGTAGCCACCCAGATGTTATGATTGAGATCTTCAACAATAGAGTGTACGATATTGTTGTAGAGACCGTCCTTCATGGTATAAACCTGAGGCAATAGATCATTCTCGCGACGGTATAGCTGCAGACCTTGAGCAGTTCCCACCCATGTCCAGCCACGTGAATCCTTGTAGACACAGTTCACCATACGGCTTCTGAACATGGGCCACTCGTCAACCCGATGGTTCATCATGGCACCATAGTGATTTGCCTTACTATCACCCCACTTATAAACCATGAACGGCGACTTATAAGGTTTCGAATAGAGCAGACCACGCTTCTCAGTACCTACCCACATGCCTCCCTGACGGTCGAACGTTATCACGTTTACATCGGTTACCAATGTCTGGCCACTCTCAAGCACTACAGCTTCAACGTGATCAGCCTCATGGGTTTTCACATTATAGATCCAGTAACCATATTCGCAAGGCACATAGAGCAAAGAGTCACGAATCGCCATATTATTCATATGGTAGGGCGTACGCATCAGCTCCGACCATTCGTTCAGATTCACATCATATTTCATCAGGATAGCCTCCTTGTTGCCATTGCGAATCTGATACACGTTGCTACCATCGACCTTCACCAGCGATGACTGATTATAGCGCACATTATCCTTATCGGTATAGGCTCTATTCTCAATCAACTTCTTACCTGACTCCTGGTCGTACATCTCCATCAGTCCGTTGTCATAGAATAGCATTACGTACTGATTCTTATATACTTCCAGATCCTGCAAGTTAAACTGTTCGCGCAGCTTGATAATCTTCTTGGTCTTCACATTGAAGAGCCCCTTATCAATTAACAACCACACGATGCCTGTACTATCTACAAACAGGTCTTTCACGCGCTCTGTTACACCAAACTGACGGAACTCATCTTCAATGGATTTTGTGAATCGCTCTGTCAACAGGTCAACACAGGTCACGCTATGTGTATTCTTCAGCCAGATGTGGTGGAACCTGTCGAAGTAGAGGTGGTAGTTTCCCTGATACTCAGACAAAGCATAGATATTTTCTTCGAGCGGGTCGATATAGGTAAACGCGGCACCATCGAAGAAGTTTATCTGGCCGATAGTGGTAATCACCAATCGTCCAGTCTTGGTACAATGGATGGTCTGTGCACTATTATCAGCCAGTCCATTGGCCGAAGTGTAGTTACGGAATATCCGAGGTGACACATTCACCGCACCTGCTGTCAGTACCGACAGTAGAATAATTGTTAGCAGTATATAGGTTTTTCTGGTCATCTCGGATATTCTTTTTAGGTTATTGATACTAAATCACTTCTATTCCTTGTTCCTCGCATAGTTTCAGGCTCATCTCCTTGAGTTTAAACTTCTGGATCTTGCCCGATCCCGTTAGCGGGAACTCCTTGATAAAGAATACGTACTTAGGTATCTTGTAGCGGGCAATCTTGCCGCGACAGAATAACTGTACGTCTTCAGGAGTCATCTGCACTCCTTCCTCCAGAATAATGAAGGCACCTACAGCCTCACCATATTTCTTAGAAGGTACAGCAGCCACCTGTACATCACGTATGCCAGGCATATGATAGAGGAACTCCTCAATTTCGCGTGGATATATATTCTCACCACCACGAATAATCATATCCTTAATACGCCCGGTAATCTTGTAGAATCCCTGCTCATCCTTCACACCCAGGTCGCCAGAATGCAGATAGCCGTTCTTATCGATTACCTCGGCCGTAGCCGTCGGGTTCTTATAATAGCCCTTCATCACATTGAAGCCCTTACAGCACATCTCACCCTGCACGCCAACAGGACACTCCTCACCCGTCTCGGGGTCAAGTACCTTCACGTCGACAAACGGGAAGTCGCGACCTACGGTAGTGCAACGCTGCTCGAAGGTATCGTTCAGGCAGGTCTGCGTCATACCAGGCGACGACTCTGTCAGACCGTAAACACTTGTGATGGTCATATACATTTTCTCGCTTACCTGCTTCATCAGCTCAATCGGGCATAGGCTACCAGCCATGATACCCGTACGCAGACAACTTAGGTCGAACATATCAAACATGGGGTGGTTCAACTCAGCGATAAACATCGTTGGAACACCATAAACAGCAGTACAACGTTCCTTATGGATAGAGGCAAGTACCACCAGAGGATCGAATTTTTCAACCATCACCTCGGTACAACCATGGGTCAGACAGTTCATCGTGGCAAGCACCACACCAAAGCAATGGAACAGAGGAACACAGACGCAGAGTTTGTCGTCCTGGGTGAATCCCATGTTCTCGCCAGTAAAGTAGCCATCATTGGAAATACCATAGTGAGTGAGCATCACGCCCTTGGGGAATCCGGTAGTACCGCTGGTGTACTGCATGTTGCATACATCGTAACAGCTCACCTGCTTCTTCATCTCGTTCAGCTGCTCGTCGTCCACATTCTGGCCAAGCAACAGAAGTTCGGCAGTATTATACATACCGCGATATTTCTCCATACCTATATAAACCACGTTTTTCAGGTAGGGGAATCGTTCGCTGTTCAGATGACCACGCTCGCAGGTTTTCAGCTCTGGCAGCATGGTATAGGTCATGTCAACATAGTTACAATCCCAAGTACCATCGGTAATGCAAAGCACCTCCATATCAGAGTCCTTGCACAGATACTCCAGCTCGTTCTGCTTGTAGTTGGTGTTAACTGTTACCAGCACAGCACCAATCTTGGCAGTAGCGTAGAGGAAGGTAAGCCAGTCGGGCACATTGGTAGCCCAGATACCAACATTCGATCCCTTCTTCACGCCTATCGAAATCAAGCCCTTGGCCAGATTGTCAACACGTTCGTTGAACTTCGACCAAGTAAAACGCAAATCGCGGTCGCTATATACAATATACTCCTTATCGGGTGTAGTTTCAGCCCAATACTCCAGCCACTGGCCCAATGTACGCTCATGAAGCTTGTAGCCAGCCGAACCGGTCTCAGCAGGATAGGTTCTATCGGGCAATGGTCTGCCCGCCATATCTAATCTTACGTTACTCATCTTCTTAGAATGGAATATATACTACTGCTAAGATTTTTGCACTCTTGCCAGGAGCACCATGTACATGATGCTTCACGATACTATCGTAGAAGATGCTGTCACCCTCCTTCAAGCTATAGGTCTCCTTGCCATACACAATCTCAACCTCACCTTGCATCACGTAGATAAACTCCTCACCCTCGTGGGCCGAAAGTTGGAACTCAGGACTCTCCTCAGGATTGATATCAATAACGAACGGCTCCATGTGTCGACCAGCCTTCTGCTGAGCGAGAGGGTGATACTCCATATGCTTGCGGGAATCGGTAGCATCATTACTGAAGCTGATACTGTTATCGGCCTCACGATCCTTTGCACGTGTCACGATGGGACCCAGATCGTCATTATCGTCCATAAATGTACCCAAACGAACACCCAAGGCACGGGCTATCTTGATCAGCGGCCCCAACGATGGCAGGTTCTGGTTTGTTTCGATACTGTTAATCTGCTCCACGGTCAGACCGCTACGCTCGGCAATTTCTTCAATGCTGAGATTCTTGGTTTCTCTGAGGCCCTTGATTTTGGCACCTACGATTGAATGATTATTCATCTTCTTTTCAATTTATTTTCTCACTACTGTTTCCATGGGCAAAAGTACAATTTTTAATCGGAAAACTTGCGCGTTTTAATAGATTTTAACAAGAAATATGCCCTCCCCTAAATACAATGGGTATATCTCTGCAAGAATATGCACTATTACAACTTGATTTTACGCCAGAAACAGCGTGGAATGCGACGCCAGACAGCAGTAAGAATACGATACTTCCAATCGATGACGCGGATATGGCGATGATGCTCGATGGCAGAGACAATCTCACGGGCTACAGCCTGAGGTTTGAGCATCATGGGATAATGGAATGTACCGCTAAGCAGGGCTGTATCAACAAAGCCCGGACGGATATCAGTAAACCGGATATCGAGTTTACGAGCATGAGCCTGTTGCTCCAACGCCTGCAGATAAACGTTCTGCATGGCTTTGGTAGCCGAGTAAGCGGGAGCTGGCCCTAAGCCCTTGGTTCCGGCTATCGAAGTGATAGCAGCGATATGGCCCCCACCCTGTTGGGCAAAATAGCGATAGGCAGCTCCAATCATGCGGACGAACCCCATCCCATTGGTCTCGACAGTAGCCAACTCGATATCGGGAGTAAGCTCGCGATTCTGTTTACCGATACCCGAGGCATAGAAAAACAAGTTCATGCCGCCCATACGCTCTATCAGCGTCATCAGCCTATCCGGCGCATCGGCACTGGTTACATCGATCTGCTCGATATCGGTAGCTCCGACATGCTGCAACAGGTCCTTACGACGCGCAGCCACGCCTACTGCCCAGCCGCGCTGGAGCAATAGGCGTGCCACTTCGAATCCGATGCCTGAAGAGGCACCTATGACAATTGCTTTATTCATCAGGTAAGAATAAGGGATCCTCGGGCATAACCATAACAGGCTTAGTTTCATATGCCTTCAGAAGCTTCTCAGATACATACTTTTTATTGACAACGAGACGGAACATGTACTCACGGAACCACTCAGCTGTCATGATGATGCATCCCTGGCTTCCATTGTTGGCGCCCCAAGAATTCTCAACCTTCCACTTTACTGGCTTTCCCTGCTTATCAAGGTCAACAGCCGTAAGTGTCATAGCGTGAGTAGAACCACTATCGAAAGTACTGATACGCTGAGCCTTGTCCATCTTAAAGGTTGTACCGAATACCGATCCATAGTCGAAATTATCTAACGAAGCATAGCCACGTTTGCGATCCAGGAACTTAGCCACATCGTACGAGCTGTACATCTTGCGTCCATCCTTGAGTGAAGCGATGGCCAGCTGCTCGATTTCCTCCATAGGCAAGTTGAGATAGCGCCAGTTGCTGCCATCATAGGTATGGCGGTCGTACTCTACCTCGTAGGTCTTATAGTACTCACGACGTGGGTCGTTCATCACCATGATAAACGTGTTCTTAATATCGCCGCCAACAACCTCCTTATAGAAGCTCAGCGGCGTGTACTCCTTGGCCTCTCCCAGCTGGCGACCAGCTTTATCGTGGAAGGCATAGGTGAATTTCTCGACAGGCGCGCCGAGGGTCAGCTTCAGCATGCGATAAATCTGAGCCAGCATTTCGGTCTTAGCCTTCTGGATATCGGCAGTACTCTTTTTCTTGGCTACCATATCACGCAACTGCAGTCCGAACTCGCGCAGCTTTGAAGAAACCAGACTACGAGCCTTCGAGGTATTCTCGCTGGTGTAAGTCTCCGGCATAATCTCCGAGGGCACCAGCCCGTACTTGGGTGCCAGATCGGCCACACCGCAGAAGGTACCACCATCGCCGATGGGCGAGTGGAAGAAGAACTGCACACGCTGGTCGTCGATAGGTTTCTTGGCAGTATCGATGACGCCCTGCAACATCAGGTTAGCCTTTTCCAACTGATCCCAGAAGAACAGGTAAGCCTGTGAGAACTCGATGCTAACAGAATCGGCATGCGACATATAGTTTGAACGCAGCACATTCAGTCCGCTGAACATCCAGCAACGTCCTGACGACTTCTGGTCGGTGATAGACTGCTTACGGGTTTCGACCGAGAAATGGGTGTCGATAGGTTTGGCGGCTACCTTATAGTTCTTAGCCAGCGCATCGATGCTCATGCCATAGATAGCATTGGCGATGACACGCTCCTTACCACATTGTTTCTGCTCCTTCTGGATTTCCTGTAACATCTGGGCAGAAATGCCTCCACCCTGTGTCTGCGCTTGTGCCACCATAGCACAGGCAGCAAACGCGAAAGTCATTGTAAGTTTATTCATTTATTTCTTTTTTGTTGTTGTAGTCTTCTTGGTGGTTGTTTTCTTTGTGGTGGTAGTCTTCTTAGCAGTAGTCTTGGGCTTGTAATACTGCTGAGCCTCGGGCAACCATCCCTGGATATTCTTGATACGGGTAGCGTCAGATGGGTGATCGCTCAGGAACTCGGCGGTAGTATTGGTGCTGGCTGCCGACATGCGCTGCCAGAAGGTGACAGCAACATTGGGATCATAGCCTGCCATAGCAGCGAAAATCAGCCCCATGTGATCAGCCTCGTTCTCGTGGTTACGCGAGTATTTAAGGTTAAACAACTTGATACCAGAGTTGACCACAGCCTGACCGACGGCAACTGTATTGCTGCCTACACCCAGGATGCTGGCCAGCGCCCCTGCACCCTGCACACCATACTGCTGCTTGATCTGGTTGCTCATCTGCTCGGCAGAGTGGCGTGCAACAGCATGCGCAATCTCATGTCCCAAAACGATAGCCAACGAAGCTTCGTCCTGTGTAATTGGCAGCAAGCCTTCATAAACCACAATCAGACCACCAGGCATACACCAGGCATTGGCCTGCTTATCAGCCACCAGATTAAAGGTCCAATTATAGTTCTGCACATCATTCTCAAGTCCGTTGGCCTTCAGATAACTTACCACCGCATTGGCCAGATTCTGGCCCACACGCTTCACCATAGCCGTCTTAGTAGCATCGGTTGAGAGTTTGGCAGTCTTCATGAATTCCTGATACTGCTGGGTAGAGAGGCTCAACATTTCGCCATCGCTAACCATCAGCTTCTGTTTACGACCTGTGAGAGGTACTGTGTTTGTGGTACCGCAGCTAACAAGAAGAGCTGCAACCATCGACATGAGTAAAAACCTAATTTTCTTCATACCTTTTTGTTATTATATGGTTTTATTATATTTTCAGCCTGCAAAGTAAGCAAAAAAAATCGACATTTGCAAATTTTAAGCATAAAAATAGAGGCACCCCCGAAGGAATGCCCCTATAACGAATGACCAATAATAACTAAAAAACTACGAATTTACTTGTTCAGACCACGGTTGTTAAGAGTGGTGTTCAGCAGCATCAGGTAAGTACGCATCTGCTTGTCGTTCAGAACGTAGCGCATGCGCTTTACGTCGGTCTCGATGGCACGCTTTACCATAGCGTCGCGATCGTTGTTACCATACTGAGCAGCATAAGTCATTTCGGTGTTGAACACGCGATGAATATTCTCTACAGCCTCACGCTGGTCGAAAGCCAGGTTGAGTGCGCTGGCGAGCTTGTCCATGTTTACATCCATCTTGTAAGCCTCGATGTTGTTTACAGCGTTTGTGTTCTCACCCTCAGCAAATGCAGTTGTCATGCTCAGCATTGCTACCATTGTCAAAATCATCTTTTTCATCTTTTTACCCTTTCTTTTCTTTACTCGGTCGGACTTCGCAACCAACCTACTTTTTACCTTATTTGTTATCCTTTTTGTCTTTTTGACGATGCAAAGGTACGGCGAATTTTTGGTATGAACAAACATTTTTGTGCAATTGTGTGCGAACACAGCCTTTTTATTGATACATATCAACGAAAGCCCGAAATAAGTATTTTTTTACTTTTTCCAATTAAACTTTCGTGTAATTGGTGGAAAATGCGTAACTTTGCAGGCTGAAACTAAATAGTATATATAAATAGGTATATGGAAGAAACAAAAAACAGATTCATGTCGGTTGTATATCAGTTATACAGCCTGAAGGATGGCAAGAGCGAGCTGGAAGAGCAGACAGGCGATGACCGTCCATTCGAGTTCATCACCGGCTTCAGCGTAGCACTTGATGCTTTCGAGGAGAAGGTAAAAGGCCTTGAGAAGGGCAGCGACTTTGATTTTGAGCTGGCTCCTGCAGAGGCTTTCGGCGAATATATAGCAGAGGGCGTACACAAGGTTAGCCGCGAAGTATTCACCGTGAATGGCCATTTCGACCACGACAACATCTTCGAGGGTGCTGTCATCACCCTGATGGACAACGAGGACCATCAGTTCATGGCCAAAGTTGTAAAGATCGAGGAAGATGGAGTAACCGTAGATACCAACCACCCATTGGCAGGCAAGACCCTGAACTTCAAGGGAAAGGTTATTGAGAACCGCGAGGCAACCGAAGAGGAGATTCAGCACCTGATCAAGCACATGACAGGCGGTTGCGGTGGCTGTGGTGGTTGTGGCGATCACGGTTGTGGCGATCACGAAGGCTGCAATCACGAAGGCTGCGACCACGAACATCATCACCATCACGATGGTGGCTGCGGCTGCGGACATTGTCACTAATCACACTTAATTCCCCCTACCCCTATGCGCAACACATTTGGACATCTATTCAGACTGACCACCTTCGGCGAGAGTCACGGCGAGGCCGTTGGTGGCGTTATTGACGGCATGCCTGCCGGCATCGACATCGATATGACGTTTATTCAGAACGAACTGAACCGTCGCCGACCAGGTCAGAGTGCAATTACCACTTCGCGTCAAGAAGCTGATCGTGTAGAGTTCCTGAGCGGTGTGTTCGAGGGCAAATCCACAGGCTGCCCCATCGGATTCATAGTCCGTAACACCAACCAGCACTCCAATGATTACGACAACATGCGCAACCTGTTCCGCCCATCGCATGCC
Organism: Prevotella sp. P6B1; assembly: GCF_000702825.1. GTDB lineage: Bacteria > Bacteroidota > Bacteroidia > Bacteroidales > Bacteroidaceae > Prevotella. The sequence goes on along the minus strand of NZ_JNKF01000015.1, from coordinate 155,410 downwards.
GACTACACCTATCATGAGAAGTACGGCATACGCGACCACCGTGGAGGTGGACGTTCGTCGGCCCGTATCACCATCAGTCGTTGTGTAGGTGGTGCTCTGGCAAAACTCGTGTTGCAACAGAAGGGTATCAGTATTCAGGCTTATACCTCACAGGTAGGCCACATCGCACTCAACAAGAACTATCAGCAGTACGATCTGAGTTTGACAGAAACCAATGCCGTACGCTGCCCAGATGCCCAGAAAGCGGCAGAGATGGAGGCGCTGATAGCCCAGGTGAAGGCAGAGGGCGACACCATCGGCGGCATTATCACCTGCGTGATTAAAGGCTGCCCCACAGGTTTGGGCGAGCCCGAATTCGACAAGCTCCATGCAACACTCGGTCAGGCCATGCTAAGCATCAATGCCGTCAAAGGCTTTGAGTATGGCGACGGTTTCGACTGCGCCACCATGCGAGGCAAGGAGATGAACGACGTATTCTGCAACGAGAACGGACGCATTACCACCACCACGAATCATAGCGGTGGTATTCAAGGGGGAATCAGTAATGGACAAGATATCTATTTCCGTGTGGCCTTCAAGCCTGTGGCCACTATCCTCACCGAACAGAGCACAGTAGATCTGGAGGGAAATGCCACCACCTTTACTGCTCGCGGACGCCATGATCCATGCGTTTTACCAAGAGCGGTACCTGTGGTAGAATCGATGGCAGCAATGACCATTTTGGACTATATTTTGCTGCAAAAATCGACTATTTCATAGAAAAAGGCATTTCAACTGCAAAAAAATGCAAAAATATTTTGAGGATTCGGAAAATCGCCGTATATTTGCATTCGCATTCATGGGATTTGTGAAAACCCCGGAATTGCTTTAGTTAAGTCTAGTTTAGTTTTTGTGTTGGTTGGGGGTTACCGATTGGTAGCCCCCGTTTTTTATACCTTTTACACCCCATATAGGCATAAAAAAAAGGGGTTAAATAACCCCTATGATTTCATCGACCGACTGACACCCATGCGAATCAAGCCAATCGTTAATGCCGTCGCGTACCTTTATACTAACAGCCGGATCCAGGAAGTTGGCTGTACCTATCTCGATAGCTGTAGCGCCTGCCATGAGGAACTCGATGGCATCCTTGGCACAACTGATGCCTCCTAAGCCTATCACAGGTATCTTGACAGCCTTGGCCACCTGCCACACCATACGCAGCGCCACGGGCTTTACACAAGGACCGCTCAGACCGCCGGTATTAATGCTCAGCAGCGTTTTGCGCTTCTCGATATCAATAGCCATACCCATCAGCGTGTTAATCAGCGATACGCTGTCGGCGCCCTCGGCCTCTACGGCACGGGCAATCTCGGCAATATCGGTTACATTGGGGCTCAGCTTCACGATCAGCGTCTTATGGTAGCGCTGGCGCACAGCCTTTACCACGCTGGCAGCACCAGCACAAGTCACGCCAAAGGCCATTCCCCCATCCTTCACGTTAGGGCAAGAGATATTCAGCTCGATGGCAGGAATGTTATCAAGCGCATCGATACGGGCAGCACACTCCGCATAATCCTTTGGGCTCGATCCGCTCACGTTCACAATCATATTCGTATCGATATCCTTAATCTGCGGATAGATATGCTCACAGAAGTAGTCAACGCCCTTATTCTGGAGTCCTACGCAGTTCAGCATACCGCTGGCAGTCTCGGCCATACGTGGATAGTCATTTCCCTCACGCGGATTCAGGGTGGTTCCCTTCACTATAATGCCGCCAATGCCATCCAGAGGCATCAGGTCGGCGAATTCCAAACCGTAACCGAAAGTACCCGATGCAGTCATCACAGGGTTCTTCAGCTCCAGGTCAGCAATCTTTACATTTAGTCTTGCCATAACAGTTTCTTAATATTAAACACGGGACCATCCTTACAAACACACAGATTGCCCTCGGTAGTCTTCTCTACGCAGCACAAACAAGCACCCAGTCCGCAAGCCATCAGATTCTCGAGAGATACCTCGCAGTCGATGGTGTTCTGACGCGCATAACGGGCCACAGCCTTCATCATAGGTGTAGGACCACAGGTGCTGATACGGTCGAACCGCTCCTGTTGCAATAGCGAATGATTAGTTACGAATCCCTTTTCACCCATCGAGCCATCCTCGGTTGTTACGTACACGCGCCCGTACTTATTAAATATAGGGAGCATCAGCAGATCGTTGGCTGTTCGTGCACCCAGGAGGAAAGTAGGCTCAATGCCCTGGCGCTTCATCTCGGCACCCATATACAGCAGGGGAGCCACTCCAACACCTCCACCAACGAGCAGCACTTTCTCGTTCTGGCCAGCTGGCGTAAAGCCATTACCAAGCGGCAACACACAGTTCAATGTGTCACCAGGCAGCAGCTTAGCCAGTTGCTTGGTTCCCTCACCAACGGTAGCCACGAGCAACCAGAGCTCGTTAGCATCGTAATCAACAAAGTTAATGGAAATAGGACGGCGCAGGAAAGTAGATGATGAACCATCTACCCGCACCTCAACAAACTGACCAGGCAGCATGGGAGGAAGAGGCTTTTCATCAGTCAACTTGATAAGCACATAGCGCTGATGAATCTGCTCTACCGCCTTGACCTGTAGGTCGAGTATATACTTCTTCATACGTCAAATTTTAAATTCGGGTACAAAGATACTACTATTTTTTGAAACCACAAAACATTATTTCTTGGCAGGCACAAAAGTATCCCAGGTCTGATCATCGTAAAAAACACGAATCTCGATGACTTTACGCTGTGGTTTGTCCACAAATTTTACTTCTTCGCGAACGATTTCCGGGTGTGTATTTCTTACACCATTATAATTCTGGGGCTGCGAAGCCACATTTTTGGCACCAGGAACGGCAGTCTCATCAAAAACCAACATCGGATTTTGATCGATAGGGTGGGTATCAGGGGTGTTTTCACCCTCCGAAAACAGATCCTGATCGGGGGTATTCTGGGGCAGATACATGTCGCCAGAACCAAACATCAGCCAATCGGTATTGATGTTAGGAATTTTCTTTTTGATAGCTTCAACAATGTTCAGGGTAGGACGGGTACGACCATTGAAGATGCTACTAAGGGTAGCCGGACTCTGACCGATGTAGTCGGCGAAGAGCTGTTGAGTCATGTGCTGCGACTCCATTATTTGCCTAATTCTATCTTTCATTGTTTGTAACTAAGTGGTTAAAGGGCCTTTTTGCCCGTATTTCATTCGGTTTACAAAGGTAAAACAAAAATTTGAATTACACAACAGTTGTAGATACAATTTAAGATTTTATAATTTATGTTTACGTTTTCATATTTGTAAATCAAAAGTTCAAAACAGTAAAAATGATGTTTCATATTTCTAAATCTAAATTTACGAATAAAAAACCATACAAAGCATTTTCTTACCATATTTTTGTAAATAACTGGGTATAAATTAACTACTTATGCCAAATTCACGTTTTCGAATGGCATTATACAGCGTTCCACTTAAAAAGTAGCACAAATCAGCAACGTATTTATAAATAATATGTATAACATCTTGTTTTACAATCACTTATATTAGTGTATAACGTAGTGCATAAATATCAATATGCAAAACAAAATTACAATATTCAGATATTCATACCTAAATTTAAATTACTAATTTACACTTTTATTTTTTAAATTCAGCAACTACAAACCTATATCCACTCTTCCGGGCATTCGAATTTAAGAATCAAAATCAACGAAACAATACCTTAATAAGTGTGAACACCAAATTCGTCGAGGCTCAAAAAATCGTTTTTCACCATTTCTCGCGTATTCTGAACCATAGTCCAGAAATGCAGAAATACGCGAGTTTTAAGGGGGTACTAATCCATGTAACTACCCTATTTCACAGGCATTTAGACACAAAAAAAGCGCTCGTCAAAAGCGCTGTTTTTGCAAATTCTAGAGTTGAAAGAATGGGGTTTTTAGTGCAAAATGTAAAAAATCAGTTCTTTCATAAGCTCTCCAGCAGGCGTATTTGGGTTATCCAGACCCTTACTTTTGGCGTCAATCTCTCGCATTTTCGAAATGATCTGCATCACCTTCATTCCAGAGTAGTTTCTCATACCCGTCATGTAGTCCTTCGCAGCCCATGGATTTCTCAATTCCAACCATTCGGCAACGCTCTCCTGGCTCTTTTTATTTGGCGCATAAAACGCAATCATCAAGTTTTGGAAGTAATTAAAGAGCAACGGGAGAAATGAGTAGATGGAACCAGCCTTTGGATTTTCGTCAAAATATTTTATTATCTGATTAGCCTTGAACACATTGCGGTTCACAATGGCATCACGAAGTTCAAATCCATTAAACTCCTTGCTCACTCCTATCTGCTCCTCAACCACCTGTGGGGTCACTACTCTATTCTCCTCTGGCAGGGAGATGATCACCTTATCCAGCTCGCCTACCAGTCGGCTCAGGTCGGCGCCGATATTCTCGGCTATCATCTGAACCGACTTCTGATCAATCTTCACCCGTCGTGTTTTCAGATAGTTCTCAATAAAGCCTGGCAGCTCTCTGTCCTTGAGTTTTGAGCTCTCAAACAGTACGCCATGCGATTTGATGGCCTTCACATAGCCTGCTTTTCGCCCGTCAATCTTGCCGTTTTTATGGCACATCACTAATACGGTACTGGCCATGGGCTGCGAGAAATAGCGCTCAAGCGCCTCTGTATTCTTAATATTCTGCGCCTCTTTCACGATGACAACCTGGCGTTCCGACATCATAGGATAACGGCGCGCCAAGTCGGCAATCTGCGAGGCGTTAACATCCGAACCGAACACGATGGTCTGGTTGAAATCACGTTCTTCGGGCCTGAGAGCATGTTCGGCTACATAGTCGGAAATCCTATCGATATAATAGGGTTCGTCGCCCATCAGATAATAGACTGGCGCGAATTTTCCAGCCTCCAAATCGCGCATGATGCTCTCAAAACTTACATTTTTTGGCTCAGCCATATTGCTATTTCAATTATTATTTGTAATTTTGCCTGCAAATTTACAAAAATGTTTCGATTAAACCTCCCTACATACGAAATAAAAATCGCCCAGAAGGGCAATAAGCAGCTTATTTTCGACTTTTTACGCCGAAAATACGTAGCTCTAACACCTGAGGAATGGGTTCGCCAGCACTTTGTCCACTATCTGATAGAACACAAGGGCTATCCCAGCGGGCTGCTTGGCAACGAGGTGGAGCTGAATGTAGGCGAAAAGCGTTTGCGTTGCGACAGTATATTATATAATAAGGTGGCCGCGCCCCAGATGATCATCGAATACAAAGCCCCACAAATAAAACTTCAGCAGAAGACGTTCGACCAGATCTCAGTCTACAATCTCCTGCTGAAGGTGGATTACCTGATAGTCAGTAACGGCATGCAGCACATCTGCTGCCGAATGGATTACGAACACCAAAAATATTACTTCCTGGAGGACATTCCAGACTATCAGAATTTATAACAATTCCGATTATTCCATATCGCTTGCGTCGGTGGTCTTCTTAGAGTTCGAGCTCTTGCGGATAGTGCGCTTAGCGCGTCCCTTCTTCTCCTCGGTTGCACCTGTAGCCTTGTCGATTTTAACACCAGCCAGCTCTGGATCGATCATGATTCGACCGCAGTACTCACAAACGATAATCTTCTTGTGCATCTTGATATCCAACTGGCGCTGGGGTGGAATCTTGTTGAAGCAGCCACCACAAGCATCACGCTGTACGTAAACGATACCCAGACCGTTACGGGCGTTCTTACGGATGCGCTTGAATGATGTCAGCAGACGGCCTTCGATCTTAGCCTCGAGGGTCTTCACCTGCTCCTTCAGCTTCTCCTCCTCAACACGAGTCTCCTCCATGATCTCCTCGAGCTCGTTCTTCTTAACCTCCAGGTCGCCCTGACGCTCAGCGATCAGCGCCTCGCTGTTGGCCTTCTCCTGCTCCTTGTCCGCGATCTTGTTGTTAGCCTCGCGAATCTTCTTGTTACAGAGCTCGATCTCCAGTGTCTGGAACTCAATCTCCTTTGAGAGTGTGTCGTACTCACGGTTGTTTTTCACCTCGTCCAGCTGAGCCTTGTAGCGCTCTACACTAGCCTGGGCATCAGCAATCTCGCCTTTCTTCTGGGCAATGGCACGCTGATAGTCGGCAATCTCGCCTGTTATTTTCTCAACACGTGTGGTCAGTCCCTCGATTTCATCTTCCAGGTCCTGCACTTCCAGAGGAAGCTCACCACGCAGCATGCGCTTTTCATCGATTGAAGAAAGGGCAGTCTGCAGCTGATACAGCGTCTTCAAACGCTCTTCTACTGATAACTCTGATGGATCTTTCTTTGCCATAACTCCTTTTTTGAAAATTATTTAAATATACAATATTGGATTCGTACAAGTTTCAGCGATACAGGTCTTCACGCCAGGACACGCCTCGCGGATAATCTCCTCAAAAATCTCTGCGGTGTACTGCTCACTCTGATAGTGACCGATCACGCATATCTGTATCTGCTGTTCGTAACCAAAGTACTGGTGGTAGTGCATCTCACCGGTAATAAACGCATCTGCTTGACAGTCAACGGCTTGATCCAGCAGGAAATCGCCAGCGCCACCGCAGATGGCCACACGGCTGATAGGACGTCGCAACAGCTCATTACACATCGCGCACTCCACCCCAAAAGCCTTCTTCACAGCGATGATGAAATCATCAGCCGCCATAGGTTCGGGCAACTCGCCCACTACCCCACTTCCGGCCTCGGTATCGCCAACCGTCTTCGATGCAAAGAACTTCACGTCCTGAAGCCCTAATTTCTGAGCGATGCGGAAGTTCACACCCCCCTGTGCATTATCCATATTGGTATGCATCGAAATCACGGCGATGCCCTGCTGTATAGCGCGCATCACGGTGCGCTGCACATCGGTCAGATCGCTAATGGTTTTCAGTCCACGAAACAACAGCGGATGGTGGCTCACAATCAGATTGCAACCCTTCGCAATGGCCTCGTCAACGATGCGTTCGTTCACGTCCAGACACAATAATGCCCCTGAAACCTCCGTCTCTGTCAGTCCCAGTTGCAAGCCAGCATTATCCCAACTTTCCTGCAAGGGCAGAGGCGCGAAACGTTCAAGGGCGCTCAGCACTTCTTTTATTTTCACGGGTGCAAAATTACAAAGAAAAGTCGAAACGCGCACGCGAGGGGGTATTTTGTTATGCTTTTTTAACTAAAACCTAAATTTTTATAAAAAACCACCTCAATTATTTGGTAGATTCAAAAAATCTCCGTACCTTTGCACCCGCAATTCAGAAATGGTGCCCGTAGTTCAGTTGGTTAGAGCGTCAGATTGTGGTTCTGAATGTCGTGGGTTCGAGTCCCACCGGGCACCCTCCTCAAACTCCTGTGAGTCAAAGACTTACGGGAGTTTTTGTTTTGTGAGAAAATGACCTAAACAGCATCAAAACACCCTCTTTTGGGGTCAAAATCCGTTGATTTAGCCCATTTTGTTTACCGCTAAAATTTTAACGTAACATGCTGACAATCAAGGCAATGGTGAAAAAAGACGGTTTACGTGTTGACCGCAAGTACAACGTAAAGTTATGTTTTACGTACAATCGGAAGGTAAAAAGGCTATCTACGAGCCTATTTGCAAGCCCTGAAGACCTCACGAAATCCCTATCTTTTAAGGAGGGAACAATACTCAAACAGAAGGTTGACAAACTTGTAGAAACCTATAAAGAGATGTGCGACAAACTACAGGTGGATGCTCATCATTTCACATTGGACGATATTGTAGAAATGGTTAAAGCTGACGAGGAAAGGCATAAACCTGTGGACTATATTCAGTTCTGCCAGTGGTGGATAACTACAACAACCATTAAAGGTAGGAGGAACTACCAATCTGCCCTGAATGCTTTTATCGCCTATATAGGCACAGACCATCTTGAAGCCTCTAAACTTACAGCCCAGATATTAAATGGTTTCATGGACTATCTGAAAAAGCAAAGTAACCAACGAGCAAAGTCACTAATGAAATCTGGTAAGCGAGTACCGTCCGATCGCAGTGTTTCACTTTACCTTGGAAGTATGCGCCATTTGTTCAATGAAGCTAAGAAGAAATACAATGATTATGACCGAAACATAATCCGCATCACCAACTCCCCATTTGAATATGTGGTCATTCCGAAACAACAGGCTACACGTAAAAGGGCAATAACTCCCGATCAAATAAGAAGCATTTGGCAGTACCCTTATGAATGTAAGAAAGACGGAACGCTGAAACGAGAAAGCATAGCTAATCTGGCAAAAGACTGTTTTATCCTCTCATTCTGTTTAATCGGGATGAACTCAGCAGATCTATTCAACTGTACGGAGTTCAACGATGATACCATTACCTACTATCGTACAAAAACAGATGCCAGTTCCACCACGTCGGCATTGTTCTCCATACCCATCATATAGATGGCCTCGCCCAGTGCAGCATTCATATTGCCCAGCGTGCCGTAGCCATTGGTCACGGCATATTCACCCACATACACCTTAGGTCCTTGGCGGTCGTAGCTGTCGTATTTGTGGAAAGCATCAGCAAACCAGTCGGGCGAGCGGTAATAATGCTCGTCCAACAAATCCACGGGCAGACTGCTGCCCCATTTCGGATTATCATCGCCCCAAGCCACCACATTGCCTATGATTTTCATATCAGGATATTTGGCCTTGATGGCATTGTAGAACTGTTCGTAACGCTCGTAATAGTGATCGCTCTGCTGCCGCGGATCGGGCTGGTTGTTCTCATTACCCACCTCAAGATATTCTATTCCGAAGGGTTCTGGATGACCGTTTTTGGCACGCATGGCTCCATACTTGGAACTGACGGGACCGTTGGCATACTCCAGCGCATTCAAGCACTCGTCTATCCATGGTTGGATACTATCGTAAGGTGTTTGTCCGCCGTGCCATATCCCCACGTTCACCACGTAGAGCGGTTTGGCCCCCAGATCCTCAGCCAACTGCAGATACTCATGATACCCCAGTCCGTCGGTGGTACGATAGCCCCAGTTCACATTCCAGTGGCCTTCACGCTCTTCGACAGGACCGATGGTGCGCTGCCAGCGGAAGGCATTGTCGGGACTTTCCTGCCCCTCCACGAAACAACCACCAGGGAATCGCATAAACTTAGGATGCAACTGCCACAGCATGTTGGCCAAATCAGGACACATACCGTTCTCACGATTGCGGAATGTGGGTGGGAAGAGGCTCACCATATCCAGCTGCACCAGTCCTACACCATCGAACACAAGCGGTTTCTGATCAGTTCGGCATAGATGCCTCCATCAGCGGCATGGTTGATATCCTCATAAAAGATGCCATAAAGCATGGGGCTCACCTTAGGGCCTCGCTGCTGTGCATCGATATCAATGGTTATCTGAGCCTGTGCAGTGGCAGCCATAGCAGCCCAGCAGGCCATAAAGAGCGATTTTTTACAGTTCATAATAGTTCCAAAATAGTAACGTTTTAAAAAGATAGTAATAATCATATCGGGTGCAAATATACAAAAGTTTTTTGAAGATATTTCCTTCCCAAGCAACGTTTTCTGAATTTCACTTGCATTTTTACGCTATAATTCATTACCTTTGCATCCTCAAAGAATTAATGACACAATAATGATGAAGAAATCAAGATTTTACCTCTTAGGCATTTTCGCCACAGCGTCTATCAGCGTTTGCGCTCAGACCACCAAGCGCGTGTTTGTCTATAGCCCAGGTGAGCACGCCGGCTTGCATGTAGCACAATTCACCCCCAACGGTTGGCAGGAGATGGGTCAGCTATGCTCGTCCGACTATGGCACATGGGGAGCCGAGAAGCGCATGTACCACCCCTCAGTGGCCCGCGCTGCCGATGGCACCTGGCGCCTGGTGTTTCAGGTTAACGACAGTTCACCACTCTTTGCCGCAGCCTATAGCCGCAACTTGGTAACCTGGCGCCCACAAGACTATCCTGTGATGTCAACGCCACAGTGCCTCAAGCCGGTAGTCTTTGCCAATGACAATGGCACCTTCGACATCTATTATCAGACGAAGACCGGCGACAAGCGCTGGGTATCTGCATCGGGCAACTTCCGTCAATTCAGCAAAGACCAGAAGAGCCTGATCGATCAGGCTGCCTGGACGCGCGACACCGCCACCATAGCAGGCAAGTTGCACGAGGGCAACACCTTCGACATCACAGCGCAGGAACTCAGCACCATCACTAGTCACTTCCAACAGTTGCAGGCCGACGCACGTCTCAGCAGTGAGCGCATGCACGACGATGCCAAGAATTCTCTGCTGCCCCATCAGCCTGTGACAGCCACACTTCACGTGAGCAACAGCGAGAAGACCATCAGCGACAAACTGATAGGTATCTTCTTCGAAGACATCAGCTATGCTGCCGATGGCGGTCTGTATGCCGAACTGATTCAGAACCGCGACTTCGAATACAACGCAAAAGATCGTCGCGAGTGGAACGCCACCACCGCCTGGCACTCAGCCAGTCCTATCGATATTTCCACCCAGCACCCACTCAGCAGCAACAATCCCCACTATGCTGTGATTGCTGCCGACACACTGTGGAACGAGGGTTGGGATGGCATCGCCGTAGAGGCCGGCCATAAGTACAACTTCTCGATGTATGTTCTGGCCGACGGTCAGAAGCAGAACTTCACGATTCAGCTAATAGGCACCGATGGCACCATACTTGCCAGCAGCAAACTCAAAACCCAGGGCACCGATTGGCAACAGTACACCTGCGTGCTCAGCACCAAGAAGAGCTGCACCAAGGCCCGTCTGGCCATCATTCCGCAGAAGTCCGTCCGTGTGGGACTCGATATGATTTCGCTCTTTCCACAAGAAACATTTATGAACCGTCCTAACGGTCTGCGTCGCGACTTAGCTCAGGTCATTGCCGACCTGAAGCCCAAGTTCGTCCGTTTCCCAGGCGGTTGCATGAGCCATGGTCAGGGCCTCGACAATATCTACCATTGGAACCACACCGTAGGTCCACTTCAGGACCGCAAACCCGACTTCAATATCTGGGGCTATCATCAGACACGCGGACTGGGATTCTTCGAGTATTTCCAGTTCTGCGAAGACATCGGTGCCGAGCCACTCCCAGTGCTTGCAGCAGGCGTTCCATGCCAGAACTCAGCCGCCAACGCCCAGGGTATAGGCGGTCAGCAGTGCGGCATCCCTATGGATCAGATGCCAGCTTACATCCAGGAGCTGCTCGACCTGATTGAGTGGGCCAATGGCGATCCCGCCACCTCCAAGTGGGCCAAGCTTCGCGCTGATGCCGGTCACCCCGCCCCATTCAACCTTAAATATATAGGTATAGGCAACGAGGACATCATCGGCACCGTGTTCGAAGAGCGCTACGAGATGATCTGCAAGGCCATCCGTCAGAAATATCCCGAGATTAAGATTTGTGGCACCGTAGGACCTTTCCACGCCCCAAGTGCCGATTACGTCGAAGGATGGGACTTCACCAAGCGCCATCCCGAGCTGCAGTATATGGTTGATGAGCACTACTACGAGTCAACCGGTTGGTTCATGCACCATCGCAACTATTACGACGGTTACGATCGCACCATGCCTAAGGTTTATCTTGGCGAATATGCAGCCTCAACCAATGTCAAGCGTCCCAATATCGAGACCGCACTGGCCGAAGCCCTCTATCTCACCGATGTTGAGCGCAATGGCGACGTGGTAGAGATGACCAGCTACGCCCCGATGCTGGCCAAGGATAAGCACCACAACTGGGATCCCGACATGATTTACTTCTCTAACACCGAAGTCCGCCCCACCCCTGCCTACCATGTTCAGCGCATGTTCTCGGTATATGGTGGTGACAAGTACGTGAGCACCGACATCCAGATTGCCCCCGAACTTAAACATCGCGTAGGCGTCAGTCTGGTTCGCCACAGTGCCACCGGCCGTCGCTATCTCAAGTTGGTAAACGCCCTGCCCGTAGAGCTCACCATCAAAGCCAACGGCCTCACTATCCCAGCCGACAGCAAGACCGAGGAGTTCAGCGGTCAGCCCACCGACCAGACGCTTGAGATGAAGCAAGGAGTAGCAGGCCCCAACGCCCTCACGCTACCCCCTTACACTTTCCGTGTGATAGAGTTATAAAAACAAGTTTATATAAATCTGAAGTTTGCCGATTTCCATGATATCTTTGTAACGAGATTTAGAAAGAAAGGTTATTCTTGCATCTTCTGGTAGATACGGTCAGCCTGTTCGCTTGCTTCCACCTTGATATACTTCTCAAAGACCGGGTACCCTCTAAAACAAATCCCTGCAAGTCAAGTACTTGCAGGGATTTTTGTTTTTGCATGATCGACTTCATTTGCCAACCGAAGGAATCACGTACACGGGTTTCTCTTTATCTGCATTGGCAGTTTATGCACCCTTGCCAGATATTCTATTGCCCATACAGGCCATAGAGGCACTTTGCGGATGTTGGTTCTGACGGCGGGGATATCACACAACAAGAAGATGGATGCCAATAGCAGGGCAAACCAGATGACGTAGCCATAAACCTGCTTGATAGCCACAAGCATCATGCTGTGCAGATAGCTGCCCCCCATGAACTCGCCAAAGCGGAAATGGGCCAGATCGAGGTTGGTGAGTGTCAGCTGGCGGCCGTAGTTCATCAGGTCCTCGTTCAGGAAATGCGAGAAGATGGTGGTATAGAACCCATAGCCCATGGCACCGCCCAGATACATGTGCGGAATGTTGAACACGAACAGGCCCATGAAGAACATCTCCAGACTGGGTACCGATTCGTCCAAGGCCCACATGAGGGTTGGCGCAAGCACCCCATAGGCAAAGCCGCGGAGCAGGATGGCCAGCCGGTACTGCTCGATGTTAACCGTCATACCAACCGTGGTGTACATGAGCCAGGCGTAGGCGCAGATGGACAGAAAGCTGATGCCTATCAGTTTCCATACCTTCCACTGCTGCACCTTCAGCCAGTAGAGATCGAGCGCGATGCCCAGAAACATGCCTGGCAATGCCCACATGTACTGGCTCTCCTTGGTGAGTTCCTCCAAGCCTACCACCTCGGTGTAGAGTATCTCCTCCAGGGTGTGCTCGGCTCCGAAAGCCAGCTCGGCCAGTATGGTAACGATGAGAATGGGCACCACATTGCGGCACTTCAGCAGTCGGAGCTCCACGTAGGGATAGCGGTTGTGCATCAGGCGGTAAAGGGTGAGTCCGGCAAAGAGGAGCGTTAAGCCCCCCAGCACGCTGATGTGCCGGCTGGCCAGCCACCTGTAGTGATCGCCATAGACAAAGATGTACGAGCACAGGAGCATGGTGACACAGATGAGCAGCGCACCCTGCCAGTCGGTGCCCTTGAGCGAGAACCGGTTAGGCATGGGACAGAACGGCCGGCACAGCACCAGCTGCGACAGCAGCACGAACGACATGGTGCCCACGGTGAAAGCGTGCATCATCTGCCAGGTGAAATGATGACCCATCCAGGCTGCCAGCCAGCCGCTGCCCTCGATGGCACTGAGCAGCAGGATGTGGAGCACGGGGAAGAACACGGCGAAATCGCGCCTGGGCGTGATCCACAGCTGGATGTTGCTCATACACTCGAACGTGCCCTGGATCTTGGCTATGCCCGCAATGAAGCAGGCCACCATGAGGACTGGCATCGACTGGCTATGCATGGTGATAACATTGCAGATGCCCATCACGATGGCCGAGGTGCACAGCAGCTGCTGATTGGTGAAGCGGAACTTCATCCTGAACAGCATGGGGAACCACACAGCCATACCTGCCAGCGTGGCATAGAGCAGGAACATCACATCCTCGATCATGAAGTTGGTGGTGCCACGAATCTCGTCGAGCGCACCCAGATAGACGCCACCCGAGAACTGGAAGCACAGCGCCGTGAGCACGTAGATCCAGGGCTGCAACCTGCGCGGCACCCACCCTTTCATCATCGGCATAGCGAAACCCATGCCGGCTGGTGGCGGTGGCGCCTTCATCAGAAATTCTGTCAGCTTTCCCATTACTCCTCAACCTTACAAACCACGTTATAGCCGCCATGCAGCTTGTTCACCTCATCGCAGGCATCAATACGTACACGCACCGTGACACGCTGCTCCACCTTGACGAAATTGCCGGTGGCATTGTCGATAGGCACCAGCGAGAACGCACTGCCTGTGGCATCGCTGATACGCTCTACCACACCGGTATACTCCACATCGGGCACGGCATCGGCCGTAAAACGCACCTTGTCGCCCACCTTGATATGCGGCATCTGCGATTCCTGATAGTTGGCCTCCACCCATTTCTCATGCTTATCGACGATGCTCACCAGGGTCTGACCGGGATTAACCAGCTGTCCCACATGGATATCCTTGCTACCCACCACGCCATCGCAGGTGGCAATGATGTAGCAATACGAGAGGTTCAGACGGGCAATCTCCACCTGGGCACGTGCCAGCTCGATGGCTGCCTCGGAGGCCGAGAGATGATGTCCCTGCTCAGCCACAACGGCCGTTTGCGTGGTGCGCGAGCGAAGGGCCTGCTCATAGCCGGCCTTGGCACTCAGATAACCCGTGTGGACACGGTCGTACTGCTGCTGTGTGACGGCATCCTGCTGCAGCAGTTTCTGAAAGCGCGCATCCTCACGCTTGGCATTCTCCATCTGCACACGAGCCGCCTCAATGCCTGCCTCGGTCACGCTGATGCTGGTCTTGGTGGTATGGATACTGCTGGCTGTGCCCTGCGAGCCGTGCTGGGCACGGTTCAGGTCAGCCTCAGCCTGCGCCAGGCGAAGGCGGAACTCGGCATCTTCAATCACAACCAGCGTGTCGCCTTTCCTCACCTCCTGGAACTCGCTGAAGCGCACCTCGCGGATAAAACCCTGCACGCGGCTGTTCTGGGGCACGATATTCTGGCACACACGGGCATTGTCCGTTACCTGGCCACCTCCGAAATACATGAACTGACTGGCGGCATAAACGGCACCACCCGCGATACAGAGTATCACGATTGTATTATAAATATAGGTTGTAAGCTTATTCTTTTCCATATTTTACAGTGTATTTGTGATATATTTAAGTTTGAAATAATTGTAAAGCATGCTGATGCGGGCATTCACCAAAGCCATATCGGCAGAGAGCTTCATGTTCGAGGCATCGAGCATATCGGTGAGCAGCGCCAGGTCGTTGTCGTAACGGTTCCTCACCACGGTGTAGTTCTGGTCGGCCAGCTCCACCTGTTTCTCCTGTGTGCGAACCTCGACCGAGCTGGTGAGCAGCTGGGTATAGCAGGCCTGAACGCCATTCTCGATGCCCTCCTGCGCCAGCTGCACACGCTCGCGTGCCTGGCGGCTCTCGTGCCGGGCCTTCCGGATGGCATGCTTGTTTTTCCATAGGCTCGACAAGCTGTACTTCACACCAATGCCCACAAACCACACGTTCACGTTGGCATCCTTGGGAATGAGGTCGGAGGTGTAAGGCCCCGTCAGGTGGTTCTCGGCCACCACAGCCACCGATGGGCGCGATGCCGCACGGGCGTTTCTCACCTGCTGCTCCGACATCTGCGTGGCAAGCGAAGCCTGACGGAGGTCGATGTTGTTTTCAGCGGCCGTCTGCTGCCACTCGCCTTCGGAGGTGAGCGACTGGAGCGCCACGCTCTGCTCTTCTACTGCCTGCGTATCCACATCAAAATCCTCGCCCTCAGGCAGATGGATGGTCGTGCTCAGCTGATGACGGATCACCTTCTGGGCATCAACCACCTGCGTCTGCGCCAGTTTGAGACTCTGGAGCTGCAGGTCGTATCGCGTCAGGTCGTTCTTCAGTACCGTTCCCTGTTCGCGGCGCGCCTTCATCTGTTCAATCACCTTTTCCGTGAGTTCCATGTTCCTCACTATCACCTGCAGCTGGTTCTGCAGCTTGCAGAGGTCGAGGTAATAACCGGTCAGCAGGAAACGCACCTCCTGACGGTTCTTCTCTACGTCGAGTTCAGCCAGCCGGCGCCCCAGCTTGGCCATCTCAATACCCGAGCGGATGGCACCGCCGGCATAGATCACCTGACTGGCCTGAGCGGTGAAGCTGTTACCCCAATGTGGGGTGGGCTGCTTGCCATTCTGCACCTGCTGAGGACCCAATCCCGGAACGATATACTCTGTAGTGCCACTGGTGGAAAAGCCGCGCGACATGAGGAAAGCATTGCCCGTGTAAGAGCCCTGCAGGCTGAATTCAACACTTGGCAGCATGGCTGATTGGGCCGATGCCACCCCTTCTTCTGCTGCCTTCAATGCCGCCTCGCTCACCTTGATACGCTGACTCTGCTGGTCAGCCAGGTCGAAAAGCGACTGAAGACTCATCTTGTGCTGTGCATACGTAGGGACACAGCTACCTGCTCCAACTATCGTCGAGACAGCCAGAGCACAAAAAATCTTGTGTTTACTCATTAAAATGTAACTTTTTCTCTTACTATTCATTACTCGTACTAAAAACATTCCTTCCCTCGGAAATACGAATAATGAACCTTCATGGTTCGGACAAACCTCCCGTTTGCCACAATGCGCTACAAACCTCCCGGATTAGGGAACAAATCCAGAGAAGAATTTCGAGCACTATTAATTACGAAATCCCAAAAACGGGTGCAAAGATACAAAAAAAACGTTAAACACAATACACTTTTCATCTTAAAAAATCGAAAAAGTGATGCTCTGTAGCGTTCAAGCAACGCCACCCGAAATGATAATGGTCATTATAATAATTTTACTCATCGGGCCAGGGGGCGAAGTCCAGTTCCAGTTCTACCCATTGCGGCTGCTGGCGCGAGGCTTTCTCACCGCCCAACGGGTGGCTGCCTGGATTGGATACTCCCAAGCCCAGCAAACGGATGGGATGCGAGTGGAATTCCACCTGCTGCATCAGCTGCTTGGCCAGCGGCAGGATATCATCCTTGGTGCGTAGCAGATGATCGACGGTTATGCTGCGGGTGATCTGCTTAAAATCCAGGAATTTTACCTTCAGCGTCAGCGTGCGCCCCTCGAAGTCGTTCTTTTCGATACGACGCACCAGCTCCAGCACCGTGTGATAGAGTTGGATGGTAACAGCCGCGTTCTCGTTGATATCCGTCTCAAAGGTCTGCTCACAGCTCACGCTCTTCCGCTCCCACTCGCTGACAACAGGCCTATCATCGATGCCTCGCGCAAAGTTGTAGAACACCTGCCCCATCTTACCGAACTCCTGCGTCAGTCGTGTCAGCGAGGTGTTTCTAAGGTCAGAGCCCGTGAAAACACCCATGCGATGCATCTTTTCAGCCGTCTTATGCCCCACGCCCCATATTTTCTCCACCTTCAGTTGGGCGATGAAGTCGAGCGCCCTGTCGGGGTGTATCACCGTCAGTCCGTCGGGTTTGCGCCAGTCAGAGGCTATTTTCGCCAGGAATTTACAGTAGCTCACGCCTGCCGATGCCGTGAGTCCGGTGGTGCTGCGGATGCGCTGTTTGATTTCGCGTGCGATATCCACGCCCAGCTCTATGCCCCGTTTATTCTCCGTCACATCGAGAAAGGCCTCGTCGAGGGATATCGGCTCTATCAGGTCGGTATAGTCGTGGAATATCTCGTGCAATTGCGCCGACACCTCCTTATAACGCTGAAAGTGCGGCTCTACGATGATGAGCTGCGGACACAGACGCTTGGCCAACTGAATAGACTGTGCAGAATGCACGCCGAACCGTCGGGCCTCATAGCTGGCAGTCGACACCACGCCACGCTCGGCATCGTGGCCTACCGCTATCGGTTTGCCCTTCAGTTCCGGATTATCCCGCTGCTCCACAGCCGCGAAAAACTGGTCCATATCCACATGGATGATCTTCATGCTGCAAAAATACGCTTTTCGCCCGAGCCTATAGTAACAGCTGTAACCTCTTCTGTAACAGTGAGTTCGCTTGTATTTTTCTGTCCTATTTCTATCATCATTTCTTCTATCTTCATTGACGTTGCAAAGGTACAACGAATATCATCTATCACCAAATTATTTAAGCGAACGTTCCTTAAATAATGTTAACGATAATACTGACAAATCATCCGGATTGGCGGTTTTACAAACTATTATCGTACCTTTGCACCTGATTTAAAATACACTTAAAATAACATTACTTAAATTAACGAAAATGAAAAGATTTGTTTTATTAGCTGCACTGGCCTGCTGTATGGGTGATGTGCAAGCACAAAACGAGAAAGGTGGATTTTCCATCAAACCTGTGGCTGGCGTCAACATCTCAACACTGGGCAACACCTCTACCGGGCTCTACCACACCAAAGTGGGAATGACGGGTGGTATAGAGGCAGAATACGGTGTGACCAACTGGTTTGGCCTTTCGCTGGGCATGCTCTATTCTGAGCAGGGTGCCAAGTTGAAAGGCGGTGCCTATGCCATCGTTACCGAAAACAACCAGCAAACGATTGTTGCCACCACCATCAAGGGCAAGCTGAAGGCAACTTATCTGAACCTGCCTCTGCTGGCCAATATCTACATCCCAAAGATCAAGGGTCTGGCCCTGAAAACAGGTGTTCAGTTAGGCATTCTCACCAGCAGCAAGATGAACACCGATATCGCCATTGCCTCGGCATCCAGCATCCCGACTGGAGAAATACAATTTATTGACCAAACAAACCAGCCAACGTATCAGGAGGAATCCTTCTCGGCTTCTGATGTGTGCAAGTCGGTCGACGTGGCTATCCCTGTAGGTATCTCTTACGAGTACAAGAACATCTCTCTGGACGCGCGTTATCATTTCGGTCTGACGAAGATTGACAAGACAGAGAATCCCGATACAGCCCACAACCGCTATCTGAGCCTCACCTTGGGCTATCGCTTCCATCTGTAACAGACACGCAACGGAGCCCCCAACCTCACACTAAGTTTGTGAGTTTGCAGCGAGAGATGCCAGTGGGGGTGATGCAGAATATAGTCGACACACTGCAGAATAAAGGGAGAAAGCATTGTCTCACGACAGGTTTTCTCCCCGTTTTGAACTTATATAATAATACACGTATGCCAGCCATGAAGGCCAGGCGCCCCCCAAAAGAGCGCCTATGCCTTGTGGTTATAATACCTGATAAGCATACCCACGCCAACGAAGGCGAAAAGGAATTCGATTGCGACTACAATAATGTACTGCATAATAAAATAAGTTTATGCTTCATGCCCTTACATCGAGAGCACTCGGCTGGGTTACCAATAGAAGGCTGGTCTTCAGACTTTCCTCCACTCCCAGACGCCTTCTCATCCAATTGGACAATGGCTTTATTGTCTGGAAGCCATAATGGAGTTCACTGCTGCGGGACAGTCGGAGATTCTCACTCACATTCCCAATTAATCGCGGCTAAGCGAACCTTCCTGGGTGAAGCCTCAATCTTCACATAGATTCTTCAGAATCACGGTGCAAAGATACAACTTTTTTTTTTAACCAATCGCATCCTTGCATTTTTTTTTCATTTTTTCTACTACAGTTACTTCTTAATGTCCTCAGAAGTTATTTTTATTTAAAAATATCGTGAATTATTCACGAAATATATGTTTATATTTTGTATTTTCGCAATTTTAATGTATATTTGCAACCAAAATCATATCATTAAAATACTACGATTATGATACAGGAGTTTCAAGTTCAGAATTTCTACAGCATCAGAGAGCGGCAAACTATCAGTTTTGTGCCGACGAATGATGACCGCATGCGTGATCAATACGTCCACGAAGTGGGTGATGGCGTTGAGCTCTTAAAGATTGGTATTGTGTATGGTAGCAATGCCAGCGGTAAAACCACTTTACTCAATGCCCTGTCATTCTTCCGCAGCATAATGCTCGACAAACCAGAGTCGAAGAACGAAGGCATGGGTTATTTTCCATTCTTGCTCGACAATCATAGCAGGAATGAACATTCGCAGATGCAGATGACTTTCTGGATAAATCGGGAAAAGTACATCATGAGTTTGGAGTTTGATAACAAGCGCATATATGAAGAGTCGCTGATTGTATACACCAGCGTTCGTCCCACCTCGCTTTACAAACGTGTATATCAGTCGGAGTCCGACCATACGGAGGTGACTTTTGGCGCCAAAGCTGGTCTTGATAAGGCCGCCCAGCGTGCCATTGAAGGAAACACAACCAACAACTGTTCAGTAATGGCAGCTTTCGGACAGTCAAATGCTCCAACTTCGAAACTTAACGATGTCTATGAATTCTTTTATTCTGGTTTACAGAGTATCTTAAGTCCAAAAGATTCACTTTCATTCGACGTTAAGAATGAATTGCGTAATGATAAAGATGGAAAGAAGAAACGGTTCCTACTCCAACTATTAAAAGCAAGCGACTTTAATATTGTTGATATGGTTCTTAATGAGAACGAGGAATCAATTACTCCAGAAATGGAGAAAGCCATTAATAGTGCCCCAATACCTGAAGAGGCCAAAATTGAGATGCTTAAACGAGGCACCATTAAGCATGATGAAATCATTTTTAAGCATAATGGCGAGGAGGGGGAATATGAGTTACATGAGGGTTTGGAATCTGCTGGTACAAACAGATTCATGGGCATGTCAATTGTGCTATACTATGTGTTACACGAGAATAACTTTATCCCTGTCGACGAGATTGAGACCAGCATCCATTACGAGCTGCTCTCCTATTTCATCAAGCTGTTCCTGGCCAACAGCGAGGGTTCATCGCAGATCTTGATGACCACTCACGACATTAACCTGCTGAATGAGGACTTTATCCGCAGAGATATCATTTGGTTTACGGATAAGAGCGAGGTTGGAGCCACCCAGATTAAGCGTCTCAGTTCACTCGGTCTGCACAAGACCATGAATCCATACAATGCCTACAAGCAGGGCAAACTGGTTGATTTACCTTTCCTTGGAAGTATTTATCTTGAAACAGAATAACTAAACATGGCAGTAAAAAAGAGTATAGCAATCATAGGCGAAGGAGAAACCGAGTGGTGGTACTTTGAAACACTCCGCGTAGCTTGTCGCTACAAGTTCAAGGTAGCACCCGATTTTCCCCAACATTCAGATATTCCACACATGGCTAAACTGGCGGAGGATTATGTGAAGCGTGAGACCGACCAC
The DNA here is from genome assembly GCF_000702825.1 of Prevotella sp. P6B1. Lineage (GTDB taxonomy): Bacteria > Bacteroidota > Bacteroidia > Bacteroidales > Bacteroidaceae > Prevotella. Next base: position 134,264 of record NZ_JNKF01000015.1, on the reverse strand, counting down.
GTGGTTTGTCTGGTGGATATGGACCGTCTGCTCAGGGTGCCTGCTGAAATGGCAACCTATCAGAAGTTGAAGAAGAAAAGCAGCCGGAACGTGATTTGGATTGAGACCAACCCGTGTACCGAGTTCTGGTTTCTGCTCCACTTCCTGCCACAGATCTCAACCAAACGTTACGAGACCTGCGAAGATGTGTTGCCCGATCTGCAGCGCTATATGCCTGGCTACGAAAAGACCGCCCGCTACTTCAGAAATAACAACCTGTACAACTATCTGACTGAGCACGGCGACTTACAACGTGCCATCGAAAATGCCAAGGAGCTCAGCCGCCTGAGCGAGGAAACACCTGAGGACAGAATCGCATATAGTCAGATGCATAAGGTGTTCGAACTGATTGCGTCGATGAATGTAGACGAATCTGAAAAGGGTAATATAAGTGAATCAAAAACGGGAAATCAAAATCGAAGCAAAGAATATCGGCGACAAATCATTGATTTTATCGCCGAAAACAAGATTTCGGATTCAAAAACCATTTCAAAAGTCATCGGACTCAAAGTTTCACGAACCCGCGACTATCTAAAACAACTTGTAGACGAAGGCATCCTTGAGATAGAGGGTGAGTATAAGAATAGAAAATATAAGATAAAGAAGTAAAGACTATAATACTTAAACTATATTTTTATGAATATCAAAGACGAAATTAGACAATCGTATTACTACACAGATATTGAGCCAACGCTTGATAACCTGCATGAGATAATAAGGATTTGCGAAACCTTTATGAAAGAAGGAGGCGACAGATTGATGTGTGCTATGGGGATGCGCAAATGGGATCTTGACGAAATAGAGCGTTTGGCTGATTATATCGTACAATCCCGTCAGAAGATGGAAACGGAATTAAACAGACTCAGGAAATACAAAGATGACTTTAACGACATGTTTGCAACAGACCATAACTCTTACTACAATTCTGTGGCAGAACTGTTGAGACATATCAGAAGTCATACTTCGCCTTTAAAGAATCTCCTGAAGAAAACCTGTAGCCGTAGACATCCAGACAAAAAGGAATGTAAACGATATAATATTAAACCCAAATCAGTCAGAAAAGAATCTGTCTTGGCTTCTGGTTCATACCAGAAACCCGTATTCACCATAGACGATCCAACGACTCCCGTCCAAGTGTCGGGGCTGTTTCGTGAACTTAAAAAGTTCTTCGCCAATGAAAAAGAGTGTATGGAAATCTGTGTGGACGTTCTGAACGAAGAGGCAGAAATACGCAAAGACCCTATGAAGAGTAAGTATGTGCTTGACAAATATAGGCGTAAAGCATTTGAAAAACTAAGAGGGCAGATTATGCTTATATCAGACGATATGATAAGCACACTCAAAGAAATAAATCCAGCCTATCAATGTTTTAAGAATTTTGCCACAGACGAGTCTTTTGCTCAAGAAGAGTTTCACAAACACAATGTGACAGACATGGATCAATTTTGCCTGATTGAACTGGCTGTTTCCAAGCAGAATAACAAATTAGAAAATGATGAACTTGCAAATTGGGGCGACAATCCATCATGGGTAAAGAAGATAAGGTATGTCATCAAACACTTTGACGAACTTCTTCCCGTCGATTTTTCACATAAAAAGATGGGGCAATATGAATATTATTTCTGCAAGTGGGCACTCCCTCAAAACATCAGCAATGCCACAAAGTACTTTATTAAGCATTATAATGGAAAGTGGAAAGTTTCCAAATACGGGGCTGTTAATAGCCACAGCAGAGATTATGACCAACATTCTGATGAAGTAAAAAACTTCCATGCAGCCATCCAAACATTACTAAAAGAGGCTAATATGCCTGAAAAGGAAGTACGAAGCGCATAGAAAATTAGATTTCTTCAGCATAGTAAGTGCTTACAAACTAACGATCATGTATCGACCTTTTTGGGGTCGATACATTTTTTGTTTTTAAAACTAAAAGTAGTTATCTAATCAAGTTCAAAATCAATACAAAAACATATGATTTTAGATTGCTCAAGTTGAATACAATCTAAAACCGAATAGCAAAAAAACTAATATCACTCAAAGAAATCTAATTTGGAGTCAATCGACATCACTTATATCGTTAAAAATCAACAAAATACAGCAGCTAACGAATCTAATTAAAACTTTGCTAAGTACATAAATACTCCTTAACTTTGCAACACCAAACAACAGGAAAAATGGTCAAGCGATGGTCCGAAGGCCTGTCTCACTTTCCCGGTTGTGCGGAGGGGCCCCTTGTGTGAGACCGAGGGCATTCCCGGAAAGTAAATTAAGTTATGTATAATAACAAACATGGGTTGAAGCCCAACACGCACATTAGCGTGGATTTGAAAACGATGCTTCGCAAGGATCGACAGGCGAAGACTGGTAAAAACTATCTGGGCGTGCTGCGCCGCGACGTAGAGTGCGAGGATTACCGTTACGACGAACACTTCACGTTTATCGAAACGGTGCCATCAACCGCCCATAAGCGCAATCCGAGGCTGTTCGATGGCAAACACATCTCGATTACCCGGTGCAACGATGGCACGCTGCGGCCTAACTTCAAACCGATGCACGTGGACGATGGTTTCACCGTTGAGCGATATGCACTCGACGTTTACAACGAACTCTGCATGGGGCTGGCTGGCCTGATAGACGAAGGCTGAACCTAACAGCAAATGGCTCTGAATGGTGTGACAGTTCCAAATGTTCCAGTTTTATTTCGCGGAGCAAATATCCCTTTTAATCACTTGTAACTAATTGATATATAAATAGTTATATAAGTAAATAAGGATAATTGGTACTACCAAAAATCTAATTGGAACAACTGGAACTGGAACACAAGGGCTACATCATCAATATTATTAATTCTCTAAAAAGCAGATTATCAATGAGATACGACATTTCATCAAACTCAGCGCCGGCGATGCCAAACCTTGGCCGCGGCACAGAATGCATCAAACTCCTGCTCTCGCAGGCATCACAAGACATGTACGAACCCCTGGTTCCGATGTTCTTCCCCGTACTTGGCGCACACATCAGCGGCACCGAGTTTATGTACCCCGACAACAGTTGGAAGGAACCCTGCGGCATGATGGCCAATCTGGTGGGCAAAAGTAGCGGTAACAAGGGGCAGTTTTCAACACTTGCCGAAGCCATCTGTCGTGATTTCAGCAATCACGATAAGGAAGAGGAAAAGAAATTTCTGGCATGGCAGAAGCAAAAAAACGCCAAGGGGGCTAACAAGGATAAACCTGAGGAACCCCAGCTGGCCTACTGGTTTCCACCATCCGACACGACCAAGCCTGCCTTTCTTAAAAACGCGATAGCACTCGAGGCTCAGGGCGGGCGCACGCAGTACTTTAATATGCCCGAGGTTGAGATGGCCGACCAGCTGTGTGGCAGTCATAAAAAACTGTCGCAGCTGCTGCGCAACGTTTACGATCGCGGCCGTGCCGGTGCCTTGCGTGCCACAGCCGATGGCGTAACAGGTAATCCAATCCTGCGCGCCAACCTCACCTTCTCAAGCACCTTAGGCGCCACTCGACGTTTCTACAAGTACGAGCTGTTTAACGGCACCTTCGGTCGAATGGTGTTCTCGTTCAAACCCCGTGGTGAGCGTAGCGGTCGCATCCCCCGTCAAGGTACATATCCCGATGAGTTCTACCTGGAGTTGGATGAGTATCTGGAGCGCCTCGATGCCAGCAAAGGGCGATACATGATCCGCCCGCTCAACAAGCTCATCGACCGATTGGCGCAGGATATGGCCACGCTGGCCGACCTGACCGACGACGATCTGCTGTTCGAACTGTCGCACCGCTCGCTGATATCGGCCTGGAAGGCGGGGTGCGTGCTATGGATACTGAACAACCAGACGTGGACTAAAGCGATGGGCGACCTGGTAGAGTGGCTGGTGTATCACGACCTTTGGAGCAAGATGCAGATATTTGCCGACATGCTTAACAATGGAGAAGAAGGCACAAGCGCCGGTGAGCGTCGCGGACCTAAAAACATGCTCGACGACCTGCCCAGCCAGTTTAACAAGGCCCAGCTGGAAGCCCTACGCACAAGCATGAACAAGCCCATCGAGGGTACCAGCAATCAGCTGCGCAAGTGGCTGCATCGCAAGTTCATCGAATACTGCGCCCAAACGGGCCTTTACACCAAGACCGAAGAGTATCTGAAAAAAGTAAAAATATGAAAATGAATAAGACCGAACTACAGAAGCTCCGCGACCTGCCCATTGAGGCGGTCGCTGAGCGACTCGGACTCAGCGTGAAGCACCACAAGAGCCTGTGCCCGTTTCATGCCGACAGCCACCCCAGTATGTCGTATCGCGTTAAAACCAACACCTGCCGCTGCTTTGTGTGTATGACGCAATCGATAGGTCCCATCGATCTGGTGATGCGCCATCTGAATCTCGACTTCAAGGCTGCATGCCGATGGTTGGCCGATGAGCACAACATCATTCTTGAGGAGTGGCAGCCTGCCACAGCCAACAAGGAGCCTCAGCCCTTCGATGCCACCCGCTACGAGCGATTCTTTGAGCACCCCTGGCTCAACGAGCCGGCACGCCGGTTCCTGTTCCATGAGCGCAGGCTCGACCCCCGCGTGGTGCGCTGGTGCCGCCTCACCTCGTGGACCGACCGGCAGGGCACGCCCTGGCTGCAGATACCTTATTATAATATAGAGGGCCAGCTGGTGGGCGTGCAGAACCGCAACCTGGTGCGTGGCGCCCTACCCCGGTTCCGGTTTCCCCAGGGCGCCGAGTGCGGCATCTACAACCTGCCCGTGATCCAGCTGCTCAAACCCGGCGAGCGCCTATTCATCACCGAGGGCGCCTCCGACTGCTGGGCCATGCTCTCCGCGGGCCACAAGGCCATCGCCATCCCATCGGCCACGCTGCTCACACAGAAGGACATCGAACAACTGGCGGCCATCGATGCCCAATGTTCAATGCTCAATGTCCAATGGGCTATGTATCCCGACAGCGACGAGCCCGGCGAGCGCCTCTACCTGCAGCTCAAGCAGGCGCTGCCCTCGCTGGTACACCACCAGCTGCCCAAGGGGTGCAAGGACTTCAGCGACTATTACCTCATGAAGACTACCGTATGAAAGCCATGTATAAATCGGAACTGGCACGGCTGGCTGGCGTAAGCGCCAACACGTTTCGCCGATACCTGAACTCGCGCAGAGATGTGCTTGAAAAGATGGGCGTTTCGCCACGAGCCCAAACGCTTCCGCCACGAGCCGTCAGGTATGTGGTAGACGACTATTGTATAGATGTGCCAGATGAAATGCAATCATTTTAAAAAAGTTTTGCCGATGTCCACCAATGTCCACCAACGCGCTCCGCCGATGTCGTAACTTTGCATTGGATTTGAAAATCAGGCGCGAGCGCCTACATTTGCAGACTCCCCGAGCCAGCACGTGCACACTCCCGGGAACAACACGTGCAGACTCCCGAGGCAGCAAAAACGAGAAAAAAAGAGTATCTAACCCAGACTGCCCAAGCCCCGTTTTGCAGTCCCTCCCTCGGGAGGTTCAGGAGGGGGTTGACATTATGATTCAGATCAAAGCAAAGCAACAGAACGTATCGTTCGAAAAGAACGTGGAGAAGCTGGCATTCGTGCTCTCTGCCCACCTGTACAACACCCTCGACGCCAGCAAAGTCATCGAAGAGGCCGCCAAGCGCTCGGGCATCAGCGAGGGTGTGATCAAGGCCGCTTGGGACGCAGCAGGCGAGGTGATCCGCACCTGGGCCACCGAAGGCCACAACGTGCCCCTGCCCGGTCTGGGCTCTATGCGATTCGGCGTGCGCTCCAAGAGTGTGCAGAGCGTTGACGAGGTTAAGACCTCGCTCATCTCCGCACGTCGCGTCATCTTCACCCCATCCAAGGAGGTTAAGGACGAGCTGCAGGCCACCAAGATTGCCATCACCTGCTACGACAAGGACGGCAACATCGTGAAGCGCGTAACCAGCGCCGACACCAACGATGTGGAAGACCCCGAGCAGGAGAACCAGAACGGCGGCAACACCGGCGCTGGCGGCAACCAGAACGGCAACCAAGGCGGCAACACCGGCGCTGGCGGCGGCGAGCCCAACCCCGACGGAAGCACGGAAGATTAGCGCTTAGGGGCGAAAGCCCCAGCGCTTTAAAGAAAGTTCAAAGCTTAAAGTTCAAAGTTCAAAGTAAATGTTAAATGTTATGAGTAAGAAAGAAAGTATCAAGTTTATCGTGCAGCTGATTGCATCAATCGCAACAGCCATCCTGACGGCACTGGGAGCCACCAGTTGCATGGGCCACGGACCTATCCCTATGTAAACAACCTGACGTTCACTATGGGTAGCAAATAATCAGGAAACAAGAATCCCCTGCAGGTGTTTAAAGCCGGCAGGGGATTTTTTTTGTTTATTATGAGGATTATCACTCCGACAGCATGGTCACCTCTATGCAGCGCTTAGCAGCCAGAATCTTCTGCGCCATACGCTGTACGTCGGCTGCGGTTACCGCGTTCACCAGCTTGCAGTAGTCGCGGTCGAAGTCGGCATCATCGTCCAGCTCGTGCCAGATGATGTAGCTCCAGTAGTCGTTGGTGATAGCCATCTGGGCATACTGCTTGGTGAGATACTCCTTCACCTTCTTCAGCGAGGTGGCGGCAGGACCGCGGTCGGCAATATGCTGCAGCTGCTGGTAGATGATAGGATTCAGCTCGCCATAGCGACTGGGATCAGCATTATAGGCAATCTTCAAGGTAGCATTAGGATGGTCGTCCTTATCCAACTCGAAATCAATACTCACGCCATAGGTACCGCCCTTCTCCTCACGAACCGAGTCGGTATAGGCTATAGAGAGGCAACGCTTCAGGAAGTCGAGCTCAAGGTCGCTCTTGGGACTGAAATCCACATCGGCCGTCAGGTAGATGCTCACATTAGCCAATGGCGTTGCCATCTTCTTGGTGAACTTCACCACCTGCTGCCCATCCACTATCTGTGGCACGTTGGCCTGGTTGGTATGCTCGTGCTTGCCAGTAGCAGGCAGCGAGGCCAGGTACTGACAGAGATACTGGCGCAGCTGCTGCTCGTCGAAGTTGCCGATAATCACCGTCTTGAAGTTGGCGGCATCGCTGAATCGCTCCTTGTAGATATCGAGGATGCGGTCGTAGCTGATCTTGTCGAGCGTCTGCTGTACCACGGGAGCCACACGGGGATGATGGCCATAGAGCACGGCACGGATAGAGTCGTTGTAGTCCACCTTTGGCGAGGCATTACGGTTTGCCAGGAACGCCCGTTGACGATTGATCAGACTGGCGAAAGCAGCCTCATCGCGGCGTGGCTGGGTGAAGTAGAGATACGAGAGCTGGAACATGGTCTCCATATCCTTCAGCGAGGCACTACCGTTGATGCTCTGGCCCTTGCTGCCTACCGATGGGCTCACGCGTACACTCTTGCCTGCAAGCATCTTGCGCAGGGTAACGGCATCAAACTGGCCTACACCACCCTCGGTAGCACCACTGGTAATCATCGAGAAGTTGGGGATATCCGCATCGCCATAGAGCGAGGTGCCACCTTCGCCATACATACGCATCGAAACGGCATCGGCCTCGTAGTCGGTCTTCTTGGTATAAACCTTCATGCCGTTGCTCAGGGTGAGCTCGGTAAAGCCGTGGCGATAGGGCTTCTCGCTCACGATGGTGCCAGCCTTTGGCATACTGCTCATCAGCGAGCTGGCCAGCTGCTGCTCTGCATAAGGCGCATAAGCCTGCTGCTGGGCTGCCAGGATCACCTGCTCAATCTGCTGCTCCGACGGGATCTCAAACCCTTCCTTATCGGGGGCGTACATCACTACTACCTGGTTCTTATCGGTAATGAGCTCCTTCACGGCTGCATTCACCTCGGCCAGCGTCACCTCGCGGTCCAGCTTCTGGGTGTTTGCCAGCTTAAAGTCGGCGCTGAGCATGGGCTCGCCCTCCAGGAAGTTATCCACACATACGTTCACGTAGTGCGAGTTGCGGTAGTCGCCCTGCATCTTGGCACGGCGCTCGGCAGCATTCAGGCGCAGCTTCTTGGCACGCTCCAGCTCGCTCTGGGTGAAGCCATGCTGACGGGCACGCTCTGCCACACCTACGGCACTGATGATACCACCTAAGATGTTGTCCTGCTTACAGCTGATGCTGAGCGAGAAGGCATCCTTGGTGCGACTCAGGAAGAAAGTAGAAGCACGTCCCGTGGCACTCTGGAATGGGGGGACTGGCAGTTGGCGCAACTCTACCAGACGGTCGTTCAGCATGCTGCTGATCAGTCCGTCGATATAGTCATCGCGCAGGTATTTCTCGCTGTTCTTCTCGCTATCGGGTGTAGCCTCGCGCTTCTGGTAGATATGACAGAGGGCGATGGGCTGCTCCTTATCCTTCTCGATGTCAACAATCATCTTCTCGTTGTCGTTCACAGGATAGTAGATACGCTCGGCAGCCTTCTTGGGCATGGGGATAGGCGAGAAAATCTTCTTGATTTTCTTCTCCATCTTGTTCACATCGATATCGCCCACCACGATGATGGCCTGCAGGTCGGGGCGATACCACTTCTGATAGTAGTCGCGCAGGTCCTGATAAGGGAAGTTGTCAACGATATCCATCGAACCGATAGGCATGCAGTCCTCGTACTTGGTGCCTTTATAGATCTTCGGCATAGCCTGCTCCATCAGGCGCTGTACAGCCATACCGGCACGACGTGTGCGCCACTCCTCGTGGATAACGCCACGCTCCTTGTCGATCTCGGCATCCTCTAACAACAGGTAGTGGCTCCAGTCGTGGAGCACCAGCAGACAAGAGTCGATGATACCCTCGCGCTTCAGGGGGGCAGAACCGATGTGATATACCGTCTGATCAATAGAGGTGTAGGCATTCAGATTGGCACCGAACTTTACGCCGATGGTCTCGCACCAGGGCACGATACCTAACTTCTTACCCTTGCCGGGGAAGTTCTTGGTACCGTTGAAGGCCATGTGCTCGAGGAAGTGAGCCAGACCGCGCTGGCGGGGCTCCTCCTGAATAGAACCTACACGCTGGGCTATATAGAAGTCGGCCAGACCTGCCTCCTTGGCGTTGTGGCGGATATAGTAGGTCATGCCGTTCTTCAGCTTACCCTTACGGATAGTAGGGTCCTGTGGCAGACTCTGGGCTACTGCCGATACCGACAGCAGCGCCAGAGCGAAAAGAGAATATACTTTATTCATCGGTCATTACTTTTTCATAGAAGGCACCTGACGAGCCTCCATATCGTTTGTAGAATTGTTGGTGTCGATATACTTGCCTGTAGAGTCCTTCTTACGCTTGATAGAGGTTCCACGCTGAGTGGTATCCTTTGAGTTGGCACGACCTGCTACCCAACCGGCATCCAAGGTCTCAGAAATCACGAACCAGCCGAAATCATCCTCGGTACCCAGGTTTACAGCATCGAGCACCCACTCGTTAGGAATCTGTACCTGCTCGCTCGACATCAGCTTGCCAGAGAGCTCAGATGTATAGGTAGGTGTTACGCTGTGGTTAGCCAGGAAGGACTCCTTGTTCTCCTTCATGCGGGCGATGGCATAGCTGCGGTTCTGCTGTACAGAAGGCAACCAGATGGTATTGGTGTAACACCAGATATACTCCAGGTTAGGCACATCGTAGTCGGTATCCATGCTGTTGCCACCATTGTCGAGATATACCTCGAAATCAGCACCTGTCAGGTCGTACGAGTTCTCGTTAACAGTACGATGGTCCATCGCATTATTGGCAATCACGATGCTCTCACCTGGCTTTACAGGATGATCCTTACCGCTACCAGGAATCATGAATACAGCACCTGCTGGGATGGCGTATGGACGTACGTCGGGATCCCAAGGATGATTGCCTGTGCTACCACTCTGGTACTCCGACTCGATGAGGGCTACGCTATCGGCATAGAGCACCACGTCGCTGTTGTTGGTAATCACAAAGTAGGCATCGTAGTTGTAATTCTTGCCGGTGGGATACAATGTACCTGTGGTGCAGATTTCAGAGAGCACGAAACCACCCTCGGCCTTAAACGAGTTTACGACCAATTTGGCTGATGTAGATAACTCATTCAAAGCAACATCACTTGACGACACCTCGAAATCGGTAGTACCAGTCACTCCGTCCTTCACAAACGAGATGTTACCTTTAGCAGCGAGGTTGTACTTACCCTCTGTCAGACTGGGGAGGGTGATAACGTAGTTTTCGCCGCTCTTCACAGGCGCAGACAGCTTGGTAACCTCGCCACTCTGCACATTGGTGGCTGTACCCTCAAAGCTGTTCAGTACCACATTACCGACGTTGATGGGCATCTCGATGGTTACCGTACCATTCTCTACCACGTAAGGCGCGTCGTCGCTGCTACAAGCCACGAATACCGTACTTGCAGCCATGAGCATCATGCTCAAAAACACATTCTTTTTCATTTCTTACCTATTTAATTAATTATTAAAAACTGATTCCTATCGATACATGCAGATTGGCCTCCTGCTCGCCTGCGCTACAGAACTGCCAGGCGGTAGCCAGCTGACCATACAAGCCCACAGACCATGAGGCAGGCTGATAGTCGGCACGAACGCCACCCTCGGCTTGAGTGTAGCTGGCCTTCTGATACTGGTAGTTATGGTTGATATACGACTTGATGCTGGCCGACATATTGGCGTAAGGCATCACGATCCTGCTATCTACATTGGCGGCATAACCACCTTTAGCATAGATATTCAGGCGCAACGACTCGTTGACGCTTTTCAGCCATTGGGCCGTCAGCTCGCCATACACACGGCTGTATGCCATCTCGCGTTCCACATAGGCATACTGCTCACGATGGTTCAGATAGCCGGCACGCAGCTGCACGTGCCAGGCGCGATAGCCATAGAGGGCGGTAGCACCCACATCCCAGCGATGCTGACGATACATGGTGAGCCGGGTGAGTATGGGATACTCCTGACCTGACGATGTGCCTGCCACATGCTCATCGCTGGCACGCTTGTCGTAATCGGCATGCAGCAACAAGGCTTTCTCGCTGGTGCCTGACTGCTGCCGCCAGCCCAACGTCAGGCGGTTCTGCTGGCGATAAAGCGTGGTCAGCGGCAACGAGTTATACTCGTCCAACAAGCGCTCGTACTGGTGTAATGCATGCGAGAGATGAACCACCCAGCCACCTGCTGTATGGGGCTGCAGATCGAAGGCTACAGCCCCACCCTTCCCCTCGTAGAAGATGTCGCGGTTAGAACCTGAGAAACGGGTATAGCTGGTGCCCAGACCCGTCATCTGCAGTTCGCCCATGCCGTTCTGTTCGCCATAGAAGTCAACATCGGCAGTCTGGCGGTAGATGTTGCCCTCGAGCACCACACCCAGATGATAACGGCCTGACCGGCGGGCTGCACCAGCCTTCAGCGTCAGGTCGGATACGATGCTACGCATACGTGGGTCGGAGGTGCGGTAGTCCTGCTCGGCACGGAAATTCAGTTCGCCACCCAACAGCCAGTTGCCCTTCTCGACAGCATAGCCACCGGCAAAGAAATAGCGTTCGCAATGGGTATCGCCACCCAGGCTGTCGGCAATCACGTTGGGATAGAGCAGATCGAAATCGGCCACATTATTATATAATAGCTCATACTGCATGCCGTTGCCATACGATGCCTCGCCCCACACTACCGATGACGGCGTGAGACGGATATACGACTGGGCAGCCAGTTCTGGTTTCACGTATCCCGAACCCTGCTCCACCTGAAACGCCTCGCTCTGGTGACGATAGTCGCATCGCAAGGTCAGCTCTGTAAAGGGCTGCTGATAGGCATGCGTCATCAGCGCGGGGTTCTGCAACGCCTCGCTATAGGTCTGTCGCCACAACGAGTGGCGCTCAACATAGGCAGAATCGGCAGTAGCAGCCTCTGCCCACAGCAACGGCCACAACAGCGCCAGTATGGTATAGAACGTTCTCTTCATGTTTAATCCAGGAATATAATGTTGATAGTAGTCTTGCTGGTTGCCGTTCCCACCAGCTCTACGTAGTCGCTCACGGCACGAAACGAACGGATACGGTTCTTGCCCGTCAGGTCGGTATAGCTCAATACGCCCTCGATGCTCACCTGATAGGCACCACGCAGCAGTTCTATCTGCACCTGAGCGCCAGTAAAGTCGGCAGTACTCACCACGTGTTTCGTATTCAGATTGGTGATGTGGGTCATCGCCTGCACACGCTCTATGGTCACGCCCTCGCCACCATCCAGTTGGATAGTAGCCAGCGTCATATAGTCGTCGTTGTCCTGATGACAGGCTGCCAAGGCCAGAGCCATACAGCAGGTAAGGATAGTAAACAGTTTCTTCATATCTTCACGTTCATTTCAAGTCCGAAATAGGGTTTGGTATGTCGGCGGATGGTCTTGCCGTAGCTCTCGTAGCTGGGCGAATAGTCCCAGATTCTGTTGCAGAACAGAGCCAGCCTCAGACGGTCGTTCAGCAGTTTCTTGGTAATCTTCAGGTTCAGATTCATCGCAAACGGCACGGTACTCTTGGTATAGTTGGTCGATGTACGTACCAGCCACTTCAGATAGGCATCCTGTGCACATGCCGCCGTCCACTCGTGAATCTGGCCTTGCGGATCCATATAGGCATCGGGCTCGCTGCTGATGGCATCGCGCTGCGTCGAGGTGTACCATTGGCATTGGGCCGAAACAGAGAAGCCCAATCGCAGTTTGGGCACATCGGTATCGAGCATAAAGTTAGTGTTGGCCATCTCGTTGACCACGCCTTCCTGATCTTTATACAGGCCTACATACTGCAGACGGCTGTTGCCCACCACTACACTCGGGCGCTCCATGATGAGCTGCGAGTTGCGATAGGTGGTACGGAACCAGGCGCCTGTGATGGTGAGACGGGTGTAGAGTCGTGGCATACGCTTCGAGGCAAACGTGAGTTCTACACCCTCCTTCTTGGTCTGACTGCCGTTGGCATAGTGCGTGTAGGCACCAAGTTCTGTCAGCTGTTCATAGGGCATCTCGTCGAGTGCTGGCGGCGCCGTCAGCGTCGAGGCATCTACCCCACTCGCATCGTATTTCTTATAGGCATAGGCATCAAAGTTGGTCTCGCTACGGAAGCCTGATGTCATATTCTCTTTGAAATAGGTCATCGTCAGGCGATTGCCACCTATATTCAGATTGCCAGTCAGCTCCCACTTCAGGTTACGTGCAGCCGCCAGCTCAGCGTTGGTACCAGGAATGATATACGTCACCTGGTTGATGCGACTTTTCAAAGGGTCAACGTTGTAGTACTTCAGCTGCAGCAGGTCGATATAGGCAGGATCGGGAAACAGCTGGTCGATGGTTGGCATCTTGGTATGCTGTCCGATACCGCCAGAGAGGCGCACAAACGAGGGCTGACCAAACAGGACGAAACGCGGAAACGTGAACCCGATATTGGCACGTGGGTCCAGATACCAATGTCCATGCATCGCATAGTCGGCAGGCAGGTTCAGCATCTGTAGCGCACGCACACCTGCCATCAGCTCCAGCTGACAACTGCCCAAGGGCAGCGTAGCCTTCTCCTCGGCATATACCGACAAGGTGTGGTTGGCTGGTTTCTCGCTCAGACTGCGCATACGTATCTGTGCTGTAGGATAAACGGGGCGCTCAGGGTCGAACACCTGCCCGCGTCCGTAGTTCTTATCCATATTCCAATCGGCACCTATCAGAAGGGTGTTTGCCAACTTACGACTGGGAATCTGCAGACGGGCATTCAACTTCACAAACAAGTTGAGTGGCTGTCCATCTACCTCCTGTGAGGCCACATAGGTATATGGCAGTATCAGAGCATCGTACTCGCCCTCGTCGGAATTCAGAACGGCTCCAGTCATACTCTGCAGACTTACCGTTTTGGTACGTTCTATCGTGTTGTGCTCGTACGAGGCGGCTGCCATCAGCTCGGCACTTTTCAGCCACACGGGGCGATGCATCTTGAGTTCGAGTTTGGCCGAAGTGGCTACACGATTGTAGTCCGACTTATAGATATCAACAGCCCCTTTGTTCAGGTCGGGGTCTTGTTTCTCGCCGTCGAACGAACCTGTGTAGTCCAGATTGGTGGTCAGCAACAGGTCGTGACGGGGGCGTTGCCAGGTATGGCCCATACGTGCCGAGAGAGTCACGCGACTGTAGTTATTCAACGCATTACGAGGGTCGGCTTTCGAGTCCAGATAATCGGCACTCAGGTTCAACGTGGTACGATTGGTCCACTCAAAGGCTTTAGCCAGATAGAACAGTTTCGACCCCATATCCGATTTCAATCGTGCCTGAAGGTCGTGCCCACCACGCCGGCGCTCAATCTTCACCAGACCGCTGGTCAGATCGCCATATTCTACCGAGGGTATGCCTCGTACTATCTCTACACTCTCGATGTCGTCGGTCGACAGGGTACGCATATCCACGCCCGCATTGGTGTTCTCCCGATTGGTGGCAGCACTCTCCCAGGCACCACTCACCTGCTGCATGTTGGCATTGGTTGATATACGTGCGCCATCCACCAGAAAACTGGTACCCAGCGACGAGGTGGCATAGTTAGACCCCTGCGGACTGGCCTCACGCAGGCGGATATGATTGTTAGCGCTCAGCACGGGGTCCTTGCTGCTACCTCCAGGCAACAGCTCCAGCAAATCGGCAAAACTCGATGGCTGCAAGTGTTCCATAGCATGCTTTTCTATACGCGAGGAACTGGTCAGACCGCGACTCTCCTGTGCCGTTACTACCACCTCGCCCAGTTTGCTCACCTCGGCTTCCAACAGGTATCGGCCGTTGGCAACAGCTGTTACCACCAGCGGTTTATATCCAATATAGGTAATCTTGAGATGTTGCGTAGAGTGTTGCGCATCCCCCCTTTTAGGTATCACAAAACGCCCCTCAGCATCAGTAACTGTCAAGGGTTTATGTTTGGTCTCATCCGAAATCGTAGCTCCAACTATCGCCTCATGGGTATCCTTATCTATTACTATTCCTTTCAGAAATCCCTGAGCCTTAGCAACTTGCAGTATCACTACTGCTATTATCATCAACAAAAATCTTTGCATCCAAATACATTTTTTATTCCGTATGCAAAGTTACGCCAATAAAAAAAAGTGTGCAATACCAAAAAACGGGTATTTTTCAAAGCATAGATATATATAAAATCAAAAGAGGCGCGTTTCACAACGAACCTCTTTCTCAAAAATTACTTAAAAAACTAAATTAATCAACCATAAACCTTAACCATAAAAATCTGTTTCTGCTGCAAATATATAAAAAGTAGCTGAAACTTATGTCTATTTTCTGTTAAAAACTGTTCAAAATGCGTGAATTAGCGTATTTTACACAAAAAATATCTATAATCAAACATTTTCAGTCTTAAATTTGATAAAGAATCCCGCTGAATCATCTTGAATCAGCGGGCCTTTCTTGCTTGGTCGAGGTGACAGGACTCGAACCTGCGACAGCCTGGTCCCAAACCAGGAACGCTACCAACTGCGCTACACCTCGTTTTTGCGGGTGCAAAGGTACGAAGATTTTTCGAAACAAAAGAAGATTAATGCCTAAAAGTGGTATTTGTTTGCATATTTTAACAAATAAACATCTCAAGACCTCCACCGCACAAAAAAAGCCTCCCGATTTGGGAGGCTAATTATTATTTGTCAGCTCGGCTTTGCCGCTTGGCATCGCCAAGATTTCCCGAGTATCAATTACTTGATTATACCCTGCTCTACGAAAATCTTCTTCAGAGCTACTACTGAGCGGTCAACCTGCTCCTTGGTGTGAGTAGCCATGAGCGCGTAGCGAACCAGTGTGTCCTGAGGGGCACAAGCTGGAGGAATAACAGGATTGATAAACACACCAGCCTTGAATGCCAATGCGGTTACCAGGAATGTCTTATCTACATCGCGCACGTAAAGAGGTATAATAGGACTCTCAGTCTCACCAATCTCGAAGCCCTCCTCGCGGAAACGCTTCAGAGCGTAGTTGGTAACATCCCACAGAGCCTGGATGCGCTCTGGCTCCTGCTGAATGATGTGCAGAGCCTCGAGAGCTGCAGCTGTAGCAGCTGGAGTGTTAGATGCTGAGAAGATGTAAGTGCGACAAGTGTGGCGCAGATAGTTGATGGTATCCCAGTCGGAAGCGATGAAACCACCAATAGAGGCCAGCGACTTAGAGAAGGTACCCATGATGAGGTCGACCTCATCGGTGAGTCCGAAGTGGTCGCAAACGCCACGTCCCTGCTTACCAAACACGCCGATGCCGTGAGCCTCGTCTACCATGATAGAGCAGTTATACTTGTGCTTGAGCTCGACGATGGCTGGCAGATTAGCCAGATCGCCCTCCATAGAGAATACACCATCAACAACGATGAGCTTAACAGCCTCCTGTGGCAGCTTCTGCAGCACACGCTCCAGATCGGCCATATCGTTGTGTTTGTAGTGCAACTGACGGGCGAAAGCCAGACGACGGCCATCAACGATAGAGGCGTGGTCGCGATCATCGCAGATCACGTAGTCGTCCTTGCTCAGCAATGCAGGTATAACACCCTGGTTTACAGAGAAACCAGTAGAGAGGCAAAGACAATCGTCCTTACCAATAAACTTTGAGATTTCCTTTTCGAGTTTAACGTGCAGGTCGAGCGTTCCATTCAGGAATCGGCTACCGGCACAACCTGAACCGTACTTGTCAAGAGCAGCCTTAGCTGCATCAATAATACGCTGGTCGCCAGTAAGACCTGTATAGGCATTAGAGCCAAACATCAGCACCTTGTGGCCACCCATCTCAACTTCCGTTCCCTGCTTTCCTTCAATCTCGCGGAAATAAGGATATACGTCAGCCTCCATAAACTTCTGTGGCTCACGATAATGCTTGAATCTTTCTTGTAACTGTCCCATTCCGATATAGGTAATGTTCTACTAATTTTAAATTTCAGGGTGCAAAGATACACATTTTTCGGCAATTCGTGCAAATTTTTATCAATAAATAATTGATTTTACTACTTTTTGCTCCATTTTGCCCTCTTTTTTCACTCAAAATTCGTAAATTTGCACACGCTTATGACGAAAAAGAAGAAAATTACATTTATCCTGAACCCAAAATCGGGAACCCACTCCAAAGAAGAGATTCCCGCCATGATAGAACAGATACTTGACAAGGAGCTGTTCGACATAGAAATTTGCTTTACTGAATATCGCGGCCATGCTGCAGAAATAGCTAAACATAAAGCCGAAGAGGGTGTTGATATCGTTGTGGCTGTGGGTGGCGACGGCACCGTCAACGAGGTGGCACGCTCGCTGGTACACACAGATACAGCACTCGCCATCATCCCCTGCGGCAGCGGAAACGGACTGGCAAGGCACCTGTGCCTGCCCATGGACTTAAAAAAGGCTATTGGCGTCATCAATAGCTGTAAGGTTGATAAATTCGACTATGGCGTCATCAACGGTATGCCTTTCTTCTGCACCTGCGGCATGGGATTCGATGCCTTTATCTCGCTGAAGTTTGCCGAAGCAGGCAAACGCGGACCTATCACCTACGTGGAGAATGTACTGAAGGAAGGACTGAAATACAAGCCTGAAACCTATGAAGTGAGCGACGATACCGGCGCCAAGAAATATAAGGCATTCCTGATTGCCTGCGCCAACGCCTCGCAATACGGCAATAACGCCTATATTGCGCCAGGCGCCACCATGAAGGATGGCGAGATGGACGTGATTGTGATGGAACCGTTTACAGCACTCGATGCACCACAGATAGCTGCCGACCTGTTTATGAAGACCATGCACAACAATTCAAAAATCAAGACGTTCCGCACCAAAACGCTGCATATCACCCGTAAAGCGCCAGGTGCAATACACTACGATGGCGACCCCATTATGACCGGCAAGGACATCGATGTACACATTGAGCATCAAGGCATTAAGATTCTCATCAACCCCGACGCCACCGAGGACGCCGGCCAACCCAACCCACTACTGAATGCTTTCAGCGACTTTTTTAATAATATAAACAATGTACGCGAGGACATCGAGCGTCAAGGTCACCGCTTCCAGGTCATCAATAAGGTACTGTTACGCAAGCTCACAAAACTTTAATCCCGAAGGCTACCTATGCAGACTATTGCAGTAACTATAATTCTGATTGGAGCAATATGCTACGCTGGCTGGTGGGGGTACCAACACTTTCAGAAAACCAAGAATCCATGCGAAGGATGCGACGGATGCCAACTGAAAGAGCTGAAAGAACACGCCAAGGAGTGCAAAAAACAGAAAAAAAGCACGTGCTGCGCGAAAAAGTAGCTAAAAAATTTGGTGGTCTCAAAAAAACTCACTACCTTTGCACCCGCGTTTAAGAAAGCGCGCTGGCCATACCAATCATGGTGCCTTGGATGAGTGGCTTAGTCAACGGTCTGCAAAACCGTCTACGGCGGTTCGAATCCGCCAGGCACCTCACGAAAAACCTCCCAATTCGGGAGGTTTTTTCATTTTCTACAGATCTTATTCTTCGGGACCGAAAATATCGCCTATCTCAGCAATCTCTTCCTCGTCGAACCAACGCGACAGCTTGCTCTTGGCCTGCTCCACAATCTCGGGATCGATACCAGTCCACACTTTCTTCAGCACATAAAGCAGTACTGCCAGATCGTCGGTCAAGCCTGCGATGGGAATGGCATCGGGAATCACATCAAGCGGACTGATCATATAGCCCAATGCACCAATGATGATAGCCTTATCGGCCTTGCTCACCTTGTCGCTCTGCAACGTGTAATAGAGGATCAGAGCAGCATAAACCAGTTTAGCACCTGCACGCTTTGCGATACGTGCAATCTTCTCTGCAAATTCCGACTGCGAAAACTTGTTCGCATAACTCATAAAATCGGGTAATTCCATAATTTTCACCTTTGGTTAAGTTATTTTTTTAAGTTACTTAATAATTCGTATAATTCTGATTCCTGTATGCGAGGGATGCTTCTGCAGATACTGGTAGAGCGTCATAGGCTCAATCACCACTTTGTGATGCAGTTGCGATGCGTTGAGCAGATGCAACCCATCCTTACGCCACAAGGCAAACCCCAGATGAGCAATATCCAGGCCCGCCTTATTACAAGTAATCGCTATGATATCACCATCCTTAATCACCCGGCGGAGCAACTTATCATTGCCCACGGATTTCTTGGGGATGAATCGGTATTTTGCACCCGACACCCTACGCTCCATCTTACTGATAGCACTCACGAAATCAGGATGCTCACGTAACGCCTGATAGCTCTGGGGATGGGTACTCATATAATTGACATTGACATGCTGTACTGCCGTAAACGGCGGATTAGGCGCTTGAATCTCGCTAACCACACCGGCACGGGTATTATCCGTGATCCACTCGGTAAAATAATGCAACCTGCTGGGATACTCCTTGATAACACCACCACGATAACGCAGATCAATGAGCGCATGCTGGTAAGCGAACCATGAGTAATCCTTATGCTGGGCACAAAGAGTCAGAGCGGTAACAGTCTCAACAAGCGTGGTACAGTCCAGCTGGCGGGTATTTATCACCAGTCGCTCATGCTTATCACCCTCAAGGGTAAAAGCAACATAGGGCACGCCCAGGAACTTCTTGGCAAAGAACAGCGGCAGACAGGTCGACGCCGGCTGCTTTTTCGCCTCAGCCAGAAGTCGGCAGATGGTAACACTATCCTGAGGCAGAGCTTTTACACGGCTCAGACCCGCAGCATGCGATACCAGGCAAACGCTTATACCTATTATTATATATAGAAATCGTTTCATGCCTTACGATATTTCTTTTTCAACATAAAGTTATAGCCTATATAGGCATTAAATGAGCCAAAGATGTTATTGGCTGTAAAGCGTGATGTGCGATAGTTATTTGACCGCAGGATGGCACTACAGCCGGCATACCAGCGAGTATTGTTATATACAACACCAAAGCGGCCTATTCCATCAAGATTCACTTTCTCCATACTGAACCCAGTTTTCTCATCAGCCACCTTGCCATAGCTCGACTTATAACATACAGCCAACTGTCCGCTGGCACAGAACAACCAGTTCTTGGCAAACACCCAGTTATAGGCATAGCCACCCGATATCATAAAATCGCTATATTTGATACCGCTGAACATCATACCACTATCAACCCGAAGTTCTTGCGCCCGTTCCATTCGCGACCTGAGGGTAGAAACCAGCTTATCGTAATCCATATCCAGGCTATTCCTGGTAAAGCCGATGCCAGCCATCCACGAACCGCAACTAATCTTCTGACAAGTGCTCTGACTGAAGGCTGCTGGATAAGAGAACCTACCGTGGTTAAAGATATAATAGGCGCTGGCACCTGTGATGCCCACATTGACACCATCGAAAGGTATGCCTTCAAACAAATCGCCATTAATACCATAACCCAGTCGCACGTCCCGGATCTTATAGTCGTTACCTGTACGACGATAGAAAATATCGATACCCACCTGCGACGAATAGATACTCAGATCGAACTCCTTGCGTAAGCCACTCTGACTAAACCCCAAATTGTGGATATCGAAAGTATAGCCTAAGAAGAACCAGCGCCAACCGAAGTACGGCCCGATCTTAGTGCGCCCATCGGGAGCCAGCGTTATCTCCTGTCCGTTGCTGCCCAACACGAAGCTCTCATAGGTACGAGTAATCTGACCCATCACCGTAAACTCATAGTGCTGCGGTTCGATATACTCATCATTCAGACGGTCAAACCCACGCACGGTACGACGAATCAAACCCATCCGATTATCATTGTCGAGTGTATCAGTAGCCAACGTATCGGGCTCAGCAGCAATAGCACTCAGCCCAACCATTATCCACGACAACACCAACAACACAAACTTCATACACAATGAATAATCAGAATTTGCCCAAGATACGATCCATCACCCAATTAACAGGTGTGGCCGACACGCTAGTACACTCACATACCCCCAAGCCCTGCAGATGCTCTATCACATTCTTAATGATAGGATATTGCACATAGGGCGGGTTAGGTACTGTGATACGCTCTTCACCCTGAGTAGTCTGTAGGCGAATAGGCGTATAATCGAACACCGAGAAACTTACCTGTCCTTCGGTGCCAATAATCTCAATACAGTCTTCGCGAGCCGACTCATGGGCCACATAGCACCACGACCCACTACCCGGCAAGCCATTCTCAAACTGGAAACAGGCGCTCACAGAATCCTCAGCCTTGTATAATCCGCCACGATTACTGCAAATACCTCGCGCCTCAAGGATAACCCCGAACAGGTCCTGAAGTATGTCGAGCTGATGGGGGGCCATATCATAGAAATAACCACCACCCGCAATCTCGGGCTGCAAGCGCCAAGGCAAGGGCTCATGATTGGCGATAGCATCAAGGTCGGCCTGACGAGGCGGTTCTGTATAACGTATCTGCACATTGATGATCTTGCCAATCTGACCACTATTCACAATATCCTTTACTTTCTGGAAATAAGGCAGATAGCGACGATAGTAGGCAACAAAGCAAGGCACACCCGTTTGTTCGCTAATACGATTGATACGGGCGCAATCCTCATAACTGGCAGCCAAAGGTTTTTCTACGTAAACGGGTTTACCTGCCTTCATAGCCATAATAGCGTAGGTAGCATGACTTGAAGGCGGTGTAGCCACATAAATGGCATTCACATCAGGATCATCAATCATTTCCTGAGCATCGGTATACCACTTGGCGATTCCATGCTGAACAGCATAAGTACGCGCATGTTTCTCGGTGCGACTCATCACAGCCACCACACTCGAACCTTCAACCTCGCTGAATGCGGGACCGCTCTTCTTCTCGGTCACTTCGCCACAGCCTATGAAACCCCATCTTAATAACTTCATTATTAAAAATTTGGTGCAAAGATAAAAAAAATCTGTGAATTCCGTTTAATCCATGCTTAAAAATTACTATCTTTGCACTCGAAAAAATAGAATTAGCAATGGAAACAGAGAAAAAAGAGATAGAAATGAAGGTGCGTAGCAGTCAGGCTTGCATTCGCGAGGGCTACCAGTTGTACAGCGCCAACTTCCGGAAAATTTTCCGTGCCACCTGGTGGCTGGCCATCGGCTTTGCACTCCTCGCGGCTGTGGCTCAGGCTCTGCCTGTACTGATATCACCCACCCTACTCTTACCCGCTTCGATACTGGCCATAGTAGCTGTAGGCACCTGGCTGGCCGCAGCCAAATGGCGCCTTAAGAAGTTGCAGATGCTCCCCCCCGTAGCCCTGCGCTACGGCGCATGGATGGCACACATAGGCAAGCTATTATTAGTAGCCTTTGTGAGCCTCATCATCGTAGCACTACTGGCATTACTAACCACCCTGCCCACAGTCATACTGATAACAGCCAACTGGCAATCGCAGATAGGCATGCTATACGGCGATCCATCGGGGATGCCCGACAGCGTAAAATGGCTAAGCATCGCAGTATTTGCAATAGCTGGTTTTATCCAGGCATACGTATGGCTCACCATGGTACTGCCCATGTATCTGGTTAAGATATCGATATACATGCAGGACAAAGAGAAAGAAGAATTCAACAAGAAAACAATATGAAAAAGATTTTATTTATCGACCGCGACGGAACGCTGATTGAGGAACCTGCCGACGAGCAGATTGACAGCTTTGAAAAACTAAAATTCGTAAAAGGCGTATTCCGCAACCTGGCCTTTATCCGCGAGAAACTGGACTTTGAGTTTGTGATGGTTAGTAATCAGGATGGCTTAGGAACAGAGAGTTTCCCCGAAGACACATTCTGGCCCGTACATAACTTCATTCTGCAAACACTTGAGGGCGAAGGCATTACCTTCGACGAGATTCTGATCGACCCTCACTTCCCCGAAGACAACGCACCAACCCGTAAGCCAAGCATCGGATTGGTAGAAAAATATATTAACAATCCCGACTACGACATCGCCAACTCGTACGTAATTGGCGATCGCGAAACCGACCGACAGTTCGCCAAGAATATCGGTTGCAAATCGCTGATTCTGAGCGACGAGGGTATCACTTGGAACAAGATAGCCGAACTGCTGTTTGCCGGCGAGCGCACAGCCGAAGTGAAGCGCACCACGAAAGAGACCGACATCTGGGTAAAAGTAAACCTCGACGGATCGGGAAAATGCGACATCAGTACTGGCTTAGGATTCTTCGACCATATGCTGGAACAGATCGGTAAGCACGGAATGATAGACCTGACCATCCACACCAAAGGCGATCTGGAGGTTGACGAGCATCACACCATAGAAGACACGGCTATTGCCCTGGGCGAATGTATTCTACAGGCTCTGGGCGACAAGCGAGGCATCGAGCGCTATGGCTATTGCCTACCTATGGACGATTGCCTGTGCTCAGCCTGTCTGGATTTCGGCGGACGCCCCTGGCTGGTTTGGGACGCCGAGTTCCATCGTGAGAAAATAGGCGAAATGCCCACCGAGATGTTCCTGCACTTCTTTAAGAGCCTGAGCGATGCCTCGAAGATGAACCTGAACATCAAAGCCGAAGGTCAGAATGAGCATCACAAGATTGAAGGCATCTTCAAAGCCCTGGCAAGAGCGCTGAAAATGGCTGTACGTCGAGATATCTACCACTATGAGTTACCCTCTACAAAGGGAATGTTGTAGAAAATTTGGTAATATCAATTATTTTTCGTACCTTTGCAGCCCAAAATAATATATAAGTTAAGAAGTTAAGATGATTACAGTTACAAATCTGGCAATCCAGTTTGGAAAGAAGGTCCTCTACAAGGATGTAAACTTAAAGTTTACAAGTGGTAACATTTATGGTATTATCGGTGCCAACGGTGCTGGTAAATCAACTCTGCTGCGCGCCATCAGCGGCGAGCTTGAAGCCAATAAAGGAACCATCGAGATGCAGCCAGGCGAGCGCCTGAGCGTGCTGGAGCAGGACCACTTCAAGTATGATGAATTTTCGGTGATGAACACTGTGCTGATGGGACATCAGCCACTTTGGGAGAACATGAAAGAGCGTGAGGCTCTGTATGCAAAACCCGAAATGAGCGAAGAAGACGGCGTAAGAGCTGCAGAATTAGAGATGGCATTTGCCGAGATGAACGGCTGGGAGGCCGAAAGCGAGGCTGCACAGCTATTACAGAATCTGGGAGTAGCAGAGAGTCAGCACTACAAGCAGATGAGCGAGATATCAAACAACGAGAAAGTACGCGTTATGCTGGCTAAAGCCCTGTTCGGACACCCCGACAACCTGTTGCTCGACGAGCCTACCAACGACCTTGATCTGGACACCGTTCAGTGGTTGGAGGAATATTTAAGCAATTTGGAGCAATGCGTATTAGTTGTTTCGCACGACCGTCACTTCCTGGATGCCGTATCGACCCAGACCGTCGATATCGACTTTGGCAAGGTAACCCTGTTCTCAGGTAACTACTCGTTCTGGTACGAGAGTTCGCAGTTGGCTCTGCGCCAGGCTCAGAACCAGAAGATGAAGGCTGAGGAGAAGAAGAAGCAGCTGGAGGAGTTTATCCGCCGATTCTCAGCCAACGTAGCCAAGTCAAAGCAGACCACATCTCGTAAGAAGATGCTGGAAAAGCTGAATGTAGAAGAGATTACTCCATCAACACGTAAATACCCAGGCATCATCTTCCAGATGGAACGCGAGCCTGGCACACAGATTCTGGAGGTAGAAGGACTGAAGGCTGTTGACAGCGACGGTACCGTATTGTTTGACAACGTCAGCTTCACCATCGAAAAGGGACAGAAGACCGTTTTCCTGAGCCACAATCCAAAGGCTATGACAGCCCTGTTCGAGATTATCAACGGCAATCGTGAAGCTCAGGCAGGTACCTACAAGTGGGGTGTTACCATCACCACCGCCTATCTGCCACTCGACAATACCGAGTTCTTCCAGAGTGAGATGAATCTGGTTGACTGGCTCTCACAATGGGGACCAGGTAACGAGGTTACCATGAAGTCGTTCCTGGGTCGTATGCTGTTCAAGGAAGAGGACGTCCTGAAACATGTGAACGTACTCTCGGGAGGAGAGAAAATGCGTTGTATGATAGCCCGCATGCAGTTGAAGAATGCCAACTGTCTGATCCTCGACACGCCTACCAACCACTTGGATCTGGAAAGTATTCAGGCCTTCAACAACAACCTGATCAACTTTAAGGGTAACATTCTGTTTGCATCGCACGACCATGAGTTCATCAACACCGTGGCCGATCGTATCATCGAACTGACGCCAAAGGGTACTATCGACAAGCTGACAAGCTACGATGATTACATCTATGATGAGACCATCAAGGCGCAGAAGGAGAAGATGTACGTCTAAATTGGCACGGATTTTGCTAAACTATCAGCAGAACTTTAAAAATCGCTATTATGACAGAAAAAGATATCAACATCGAAAACGAGGAGAACCTCGAAGAGATGAACACAGAGAACGCAGAGAATACTGAGAGCGCAGAGGCAGAAAAGACCGAAGAGGCCGCTCAGGAAGAAGAAACAGAAGAGCAGGATCCACTGGCAAAAGCCCAGCAGGAAATAGAGGAACTGAAGACACAGTTGCTCTACAAGGCTGCCGAATTTGAGAATTACCGCAAGCGCACCCTGAAAGAGCGTGCCGAGCTGATTCTGAACGGTGGCGAGAAGGCCATCTCAGCCATTCTCCCTATACTCGACGATATGGAGCGTGCCATTGCCAACGGCACCAAGACCGACGACCCACAGGTACTGCGCGAAGGTATGGAACTGATTTACAACAAGTTTGTAAAAGCCCTCGAGAGCCAGGGCGTTAGCAAGATTGAAACCAAGGATGCCGACTTTGATACCGACCTGCACGAGGCGGTAGCAATGGTTCCCGGCATGGGCGACGACAAGAAAGGTAAGGTTATCGACTGCCTGCAGGAAGGATACAAATTGAACGACAAAGTAATCCGCCACGCAAAAGTGGCAGTAGGACAATAAACCGATATGGCACAGAAACGAGATTATTATGAGGTGTTGGGCGTCCAAAAGAGCGCAACAGAAGATGAAATCAAAAAGGCATATCGAAAGATAGCCATCAAATATCACCCTGACCGCAACCCCGGCGACAAAGAAGCTGAAGAGAAATTCAAGGAGGCGGCCGAGGCATATAATGTACTGCACGATCCGAAGACTCGTCAGCAGTATGACCAGTTCGGATTCGACGGTCCTAACATGGGTGGCGGATTCGGAGGATTCAGCGGATTTGAGACCAACATGAACATGGACGATATCTTCTCTATGTTCGGCGACATCTTCGGTGGTCACGGATTCGGTGGATTCGGTGGTGGTCAGCGTCGTCAGCAGCAGCATCGTGGAAGCGATCTGCGACTGAAGGTGAAACTAACACTCGAAGAGATCAATACCGGTGTTACCAAGAAGTTCAAGGTACGTAAGGATATCCCCTGCCCTCACTGTAACGGTAGCGGTGCAGAGGCAGGAAGCCAGAAGGAGCAATGTCCTACCTGTCATGGGCAGGGCTACATCACGCATACCACCCAGAGCATTTTCGGTATGATGCAGCAGCAGAGTGTTTGTCCTACCTGCGGCGGCGAGGGTCAGGTCATCAAAAACAAATGTAAGCATTGCGGCGGAACAGGCGTTGAGAAAGGTGAGGAAGTTGTTGAAATCAACATCCCAGCCGGTGTAGCTGAAGGCATGGTTGTCAACGTCCCCGGAAAAGGAAATGCCGGCAAGCACAACGGTATAGCTGGCGACATTCAGGTGTTTATCGAAGAAGAGGATCACCAGACATTTATCCGCGATGGTAATGACTTGATTTACAACCTGTTGCTCGACTTCCCAACAGCAGCCTTAGGTGGCGACATAGAAATCCCCACTATCGAAGGCACTAAGTTAAAGGTCAAACTTGAGAACGGCACCCAGCCTGGTAAGACACTTCGTCTGCGTGGCAAAGGTCTGCCAGTAGTTCAGGGTTATGGAAGCGGACGCGGCGATTTGGTAGTAAACATCAGCGTGTATGTACCAAAGACACTCAGCAAGGAAGAGAAGCAGACCATTGAGCAGTTCAAGGGCAGCGACAATTTCAAGGGTGATAAGCAGACACGCGACTCCATCTTCCAAAAATTCAAGAATTACTTTAATTAATATATTAATAAGGTATAGCTATGACATATCAGGAAACGTGTGAATACCTGTATAGCCAGTTGCCCATGTTTGAGCGTCAAGGCGCAGGGGGCTATAAGGAAGGGCTCGAAAACAGTCATGCACTTGATGAGCATTTCGGCCATCCCCATAAGAAGTATCTCACCATTCACGTGGCGGGAACCAACGGCAAAGGCTCATGTGCTCACACGCTTTCTGCTATTCTGCAGATGTGCGGTTACAAGGTGGGACTATACACATCACCCCATTTGGTTGACTTCAGCGAACGCATCCGCGTAAACGGTCAGCCCATTCCAGAGGACTATGTTGTAGATTTCGTCGAGAAAGAGAAACCTTTCTTCACCCCCTTACAGCCTTCCTTTTTCGAACTCACAACGGCTATGGCATTCAAGTATTTTGCTGACATGAATGTCGATATAGCCGTTATCGAGGTTGGTCTGGGCGGCCGCTTGGATTGTACCAACATCATTACCCCTATTCTGTCGGTCATCACGAATATCGGCATGGACCACATGCAATTCTTAGGCAACTCCCTGGAAGAGATTGCCATGGAAAAAGCCGGTATCATCAAACAGCATGTCCCCGTAGTGATTGGTGAGACAACCCCTGAAACACGTCAGGTGTTCAGTACTATTGCTATGGAAAAACAATCTCCTATTGTTTTCGCTGAGGACCGTCAGCAGATTATCTCAGCTTCCATCAACACCAAAGGGATAGAATTCTACACCAAGAGTTTTGGTATTATAAGCGGAGAACTAAACGGTAGCTATCAGGAGAAGAACGCCAACACTATTCTCTGCGCTGTACAGCAATTGGAGGCGTTAGGATATATGCACGCCTGCAAATGCGCTGCAAACACAACCTGCCAGAACCGCGAGGTAAAACAGGGATTTGCACACGTATGCAGCCTGACCGGACTGAAGGGTCGTTGGATGAAAGTGGGCGATGCCCCATTGACGATCTGCGACACAGGTCACAATGTACCAGGATGGACCTATCTGAGCAAGCAACTGAAGTCTGTCCAGTGCGACCACATGCACATAGTATTTGGAATGGTCGATGATAAGGACATTCATGGTGTGATGGAACTATTGCCGATTAATGCTACGTATTATTTTACAAAAGCCAGCAATAAAAGAGCGGTTTCAGAGAACGTTTTGAAGCTCTACGCCCAAGGTTTAGGACTTGACGGAGAGAGCTATCCGGATGTAAAAACTGCCTACGAAGCAGCAAAGGCTGCAGCCGACAATAATGACTTTGTGTTCGTTGGAGGTAGCAGTTACATCGTAGCAGACCTGCTAAAGAACTGTATTTAGGCTTTTTTAATACAACAAAAACTTTTTTTTCGTAGAAACGTTTGTCATTTTGATTTTTTTTCTGTTACTTTGCAGAAAAATAGTATTTTAACTAAAAACATTACGAAATGGCAAACACTACAGAGACAGTGAATCTGTGCGGTCTGAAACGTGAAAACTTTCAGGCCACTATCAACGGTAAAAAAACCGACTTGTACATTCTTAGAAACCGTAAGGGTTTTGAAGTGGCCATCTCTAACTACGGAGGAGCCATTTGTGCTATTATGGTTCCTGGAAAGGATGGCAAAGTAGCTAACGTTATTCAGGGTCACGACAACATTGAGCAGTTGACCAGCGGAAATGAGCCCTACCTGTCAACATTGATAGGTCGTTGGGGTAACCGTATCTGCAAAGGACAGTTCATTCTGAACGGCAAGGAGTATCAGTTGGCACTCAACGACGGTCCCAACCACTTGCATGGCGGTGCCGTAGGTTTCAATGCAAAGGTATGGGATGCCCGTCAGATGGGGCCACGCTCTCTGGCCTTGCATCGTATTTCATCTTATGGTGAGGAAGGGTTCACAGGCGAGCTTGATGTAACGGTAGAATTTACTTTCACCGATCAGAATGAGTTGGTAATCGAATATCTGGCTACCACCAACAAGAAGACTATCGTGAACCTCACACATCACGCTTTCTTCGCATTGGGCGGTACAGCTGATCCTACACCAGGTATCGAGGACCAGATCTGCGAGATCAACGCCGACTTCTACCTGCCAACCGATGCAACTGCAATCCCAACAGGTGAAATCCTGAAGGTTGAGGGTACTCCATTCGACTTCCGAAAGGCCAAGCCATTCGGACAGGATATCGATGCCGACAACGAGCAAATCAAGTTCGGTCATGGTTTCGACCACAACTACGTGCTGAACAAGCAGGAAGAGGGCGAGCTCTCGTTTGCAGCTAAGTTGACCGATCCTAAGAGCGGACGCACCATGGAGGTTTACACCACCGAGCCAGGACTTCAGCTCTACACCGGCAACTTCCTGAATGGTTACAAAGGCGCCAATGGTTGCACATTCCCCCACCGTTCAGCAGTATGCTTTGAGGCTCAGCACTTCCCCGATTCACCAAACCGTCCATACTTCCCAAGCGTGATACTGAATCCTGGTCAGCGCTATAAGCAGAAGACGATTTACCGCTTCGGTGTAGTTGAATAATCTCTCCAACTTAAAAAATTAATAGACAACAATATGACTGAAACAAACAAGAATGGCAAAGTAATTGCCATTATCACGATGTGCTTCATCTTCGCGATGATTAGCTTTGTAACTAACATGGGTGCTCCCTTTGGAAACATCTGGGGTTTTGAATATCCTTTTGCCAAAGCTTGGGGTAACCTGATGAACTTTGCTGCTTACCTGTTCATGGGTATTCCTGCAGGTAAAATGCTGACGAAATACGGATACAAGAAGACTGCCCTGATTGCTCTGATCGTGGGTATCGTTGGTTTGTGTTTCCAGTATCTCTCTAGCCTTGTAGGCGCAGGTACTTACGTATTCACATACGATAGCATCCCTGTAGCCCTCAATCTGGTTATCTACCTGCTGGGTGCTTTCGTCTGCGGTTTCTGCGTATGCATGCTCAACACCGTTGTAAACCCCATGCTGAACCTTCTTGGAGGTGGTGGTAACAAAGGTAACCAGCTGATTCAGGTTGGAGGTACGCTGAATTCGCTGACCGGTACGCTCACTCCGCTGTTGGCAGGAATTCTGGTAGGTACTGTTACCGCAGAGACCAGCATGAGCGACGTTGCTCCCCTGCTGTTCATTGGTATGGCCGTATTCGCTATTTCGTTCGTAATCATCAGCCGTGTTACGATTCCAGAGCCCACACTCGGCAAGGTTTCACCAAAGTACGAGCGTAGTCCGTTGGCATTCCGCCATTGCGTACTGGGCGTTATCGCTATCTTCTTCTATGTAGGTATCGAGATTGGAATCCCTATGGAGCTTAACTTCTACGTGACCGACCTCGGTTTCGAAGGTGCAGCCGCCATCGGTGGAACTCTGGCAGCCGCCTACTGGCTTCTCATGATGATTGGTCGTGCCTGCTCAAGCGCTATCTCTGGCAAGGTTTCTACCAAGTTGCAGCTATCTACAGTTAGTACTGTAGCCATCCTGCTTCTTGTTGTTGCCATCTTCATGCCCGAGAGCGTAACAATCTCATTCAGCGGACACGACGTACCTGCTAAGGCATTCCTGATTCCCGCATGCGGCCTCTGTACCTCTATCATGTGGGGTGGTATCTTCAACCTCTCTGTTGAGGGATTGGGTAAGTACACCGAGGCTGCCTCAGGTATCTTCATGACAATGGTTGTTGGTGGTGGTGTAATGCCCCTCATTCAAGAGGCTATCGCCAAGTCAGCTGGTCCAATCTTCAGCTATTGGCTTGTCATCGCTATGTTGGCCTACATTCTGTTCTACGCCCTTGTTGGTTGCAAGAACGTAAACCAGGATATTAAGGTAGATTAATATTAACCCCTTAAAATTTTAAACTTATGGACATCGAATTTGTAAGAAGCCGCTTCATCAAGCACTTTGATGGAAAGACAGGAAACGTATATGCATCTCCCGGACGTATCAACCTGATTGGTGAGCATACCGATTATAATGGTGGTTTCGTATTCCCAGGTGCTGTAGACAAGGGCATCGTAGCTGAGATGCGTGCCAACGATACCGAAGATACAGTAATGGCTTATGCTATCGACCTGAAGGACCGTGTAGACTTCAAGCTTTCCGACCCTGCAGGTCCCAAAGCATCTTGGGCCCGATACATTTATGGTATCGCCTTGGAAATGAAAAAGTTAGGCGTTCCAGTTAAAGGATTCAACATTGCTTTCGCTGGCGATGTGCCCCTTGGAGCAGGAATGTCATCTTCAGCCGCTATGGAGAGCTGTTTTGCTTGCGGTCTGAACGATATTTTTGGTGAGAACAAGGTATCGCAGTGGGATATGGTTCTGGCCGGTCAGGCTACCGAGCACAACTACTGTGGTGTTAAGTGTGGTATCATGGACCAGTTTGCCTCGGTATTTGGCAAGGCTGGCTGTCTGATGCGCCTCGACTGCCGTTCTCGCGAGTTCGAGTACTTCCCATTCAAGCCCGATGGCTATCGTCTGGTATTGCTCGATTCTGTTGTTAAGCACCAGTTGGCAGGTTCACCCTACAACGATCGCCGCAACAGCTGCGAAAATGTTGTAAAGCATATTGCCGCTAAGCATCCAGAGGGTAAGTTCGAGACCCTGCGCGACTGCACATGGGAGCAGCTTGATGAGGTTCGTGCAGAAGTTGGCGAAGAGGACTACAAGCGCGCCAAGTTCGTTCTTGGCGAGAAGGACCGTGTACTTGCTGTCTGCGACGCGCTGAACGAGGGCGATTATGAGAAGGTAGGTGAGTTGATGTATCAGACCCACGAAGGCCTATCGAAGGACTACGAGGTATCCTGCGAAGAGCTTGACTATCTGAACGACTTGGCAAAGGAGAACGGTGTTACCGGTAGCCGCATCATGGGCGGTGGATTTGGTGGCTGTACCATCAACCTGGTTCGCAACGATCTCTACAAGAAATTCATCGACGATGCCAAGGCCAAATTCAATGCCAAGTATGGACACGAGCCAAAAGTTTACGATGTAGTAATTGGCGACGGTTCACGTAGAATTTGCTAACTCCGAACCAACAAAAACACAGCATTCTGTGTTTATAAAGGTTAAATAACGAGAGTAAGGTGTGAAAACTACACCTTACTCTCTTTTTTTTCTTATTTTAGCTTGTAAATTCGAAATTAAGGTTGTAATTTTACACCCAAAATAATAACAACAAATTATCAACAACTTAAAACATAGTAACAAAATGAAGACAATCAAAGCAACTTTGATGGGAGTTGGCGTAGCTGCGCTGATGCTCTCATGCGCAAGTGGCCAGCAGGCTCCTCAACTAACTGTATCGGGTCTCGACCCAGCCAAATTCGACACCACTATTCAGTCAAAACCAGTGAAGCTCTACACGCTGAAGAATCAGAACGGCATGGAGGTATGCATCACCAACTATGGTGGTAGAATCGTTTCGCTTGTTGTGCCAGATAAGGATGGCAAGCCAACCGATGTTGTACTCGGATTCGACAACATCGCCCAGTATGCCGACACTATCAATACACCCTCCGACTACGGTTCAAGTGTAGGTCGCTATGCCAACCGTATCAAGAACGGTCAGTTCATTCTGAAAGGCGACACGGTTCAACTCAGAACCAACGATGGTCCTAACAGTCTGCACGGTGGTGGCAATACAGGTTGGATGCATCAGGTTCTTGATGCCGAGCAGATTGGCGACTCTATTCTGAAGCTTACACTTGTTGCCCAGGATGGTGAGAACGGATTCCCCGGCAAGATTATGTCTGTTACAACCTACAAGCTCACATCCGATAACGTACTCGATATGACTTGGGAGGCAGAGACCGACAAGCCAACCATCATCAACCAGACCAACCACAACTATTACAATCTGAGTGGTGACTTTACACAGCCAGGCTACGACATGGTACTCTATGTCAATGCAGACAATTTCACTCCAAGCGATAAGCTTTACATCCCCACAGGCGAGATTAAGTCAGTTGAGGGTACTCCCATGGACTTCCGTCAGCCTCACGCTCTGGGCGATAGCATCAACTCACAGTTCGACCAGATTCAGAATGCTACAGGTTACGACCATAACTACTGTCTGAACACCTATAAGGACGGTAAGGGCGACGACACACAGGTATGCGCCAGCCTCTACAGCCCCAAGACAGGAATCCTGATGGAGATGTTTACCAACGAGCCAGGTGTACAGGTTTACAGCGGTAACTTCCAGGGCGTAGGTGCCGACAAAGACATTCCCCGCAAGAATGGTATCACCTACCCCAAGCACGTGAGTGTATGTCTGGAGAGCCAGAAGTATCCCGATTCTCCCAACCACCCAGAGTGGGTTCAGCCCACACTGAATCCTGGTGAGAAATACTTCAGTCATGCAGCCTACAAGTTCTCCATCAAATAAACGGAATCTATAGTTACTAACAAATATCAATCAATTAAAAAATGGCATTATTAGACTGGATTGTCATCGGTGCTTTCTGTTGTGCACTGATTGGCATTGTATTATGGGTTATTTCTCAGAAGAACAATAACTCAGCAGATTATTTCTTAGGTGGTAAGGATGCAACATGGATAGCCATCGGTGCATCAATCTTTGCTTCAAACATTGGTTCAGAACACCTGATTGGCTTGGCCGGTGCCGGTGCTTCATCAGGTATGGCTATGGCCCACTGGGAGATTCAGGGATGGATGATCCTGATCTTAGGTTGGGTGTTTGTACCATTCTACACCCGTTCGATGGTTTATACCATGCCAGAGTTCCTGGAGCGTCGCTACAACACACAGAGCCGTACCATCCTCTCGGTGATCTCACTGATCTCTTATGTGCTCACCAAGGTAGCCGTAACAGTTTATGCAGGTGGTCTGGTATTCCAGCAGGTATTCGGTATCGAGCAGCTCTGGGGTATCGACTTCTTCTGGATTGCAGCTATCGGTCTGGTAGTTATCACCGCTATCTACACCATCTTTGGTGGTATGAAGAGCGTGCTCTACACTTCGGTTCTGCAGACTCCTATCCTGCTGCTCGGTTCACTCATCATCCTGGTACTTGGTTTCAAGGCCCTGGGCGGATGGGACGAGATGATGGCTGTTTGCGGTGCTGTTGACGCTAACGAATATGGCGACAAGATGACCTCACTCATTCGCGATAACCGCGATGCCAACTATCCTTGGCTGGGTGCCCTCATCGGTTCTGCCGTTATTGGTTTCTGGTATTGGTGTACCGACCAGTACATCGTTCAGCGTGTACTCTCTGGAAAGGATGAGAAGGAAGCTCGTCGTGGTACCATCTTCGGTGCTTATCTGAAGTTGCTGCCCGTATTCCTGTTCCTGATTCCTGGTATGATTGCCTTCGCCATGAGCACCAAAGGCATCACCCTGCCAAACGGTGAGGTATTTGTACTGAGCACACCCGATGCAGCCTTCCCTACCCTCGTAGCTAAGTTGCTGCCTGCAGGTGTTAAGGGTCTGGTAGTTTGTGGTATCCTGGCTGCCCTGATGTCTTCTTTAGCATCTCTGTTCAACTCTTCAGCCATGCTGTTCACCATCGACTTCTGGAAGCGTCTGCGTCCTGAGACTCCTGAGAAGCAGCTGGTTCGTATCGGACAGATTGCAACTGTAGTTATCGTGATTCTCGGTATCCTGTGGATTCCCATCATGCGTTCGGTAGGTAACGTACTCTACAACTATCTGCAGGATGTACAGTCAGTACTGGCTCCTGGTATCGCTGCCGCCTTCCTGCTGGGTATCTGCTGGAAGCGTGCATCTGCCAAGGGTGGTATGTGGGGATTGCTCTCTGGTATCATCATCGGTTTGACACGTCTGGGCGCTAAGGTTTACTACAGCAACGCCACCGATGCAGCCGACAGCTGGTTCAAGGCTGTATTCTACGACTTCAACTGGTTGTTCTTCTGCGGTGTCATGCTGATTGTATGCTGCCTGGTTGTAATCGTTGTATCTCTGCTGACAGAGGCTCCCGACGAGAAGAAGATTCAGGGTCTGGTATTCGGAACTTCTACCCCCGAGCAGATTGAAGCCACTCGCAAGAGCTGGAATAAGTGGGATGTATTCCACACCATCGTTATTCTTGGCTTTACCGTAGCATTCTACATCTATTTCTGGTAAATCATAGCAATATATGACATATTATCATGAACATTCCAAAGTCTGGTTGTCGGTCGACTGTATCATCTTCGGTTTCGATGAGAACAAGCTGAAGATTCTGATCGGTCGCCGCAACATGGACCCAGGACGTGGCGAATGGAGCCTCTACGGAGGCTTCGTTTCCGCCAACGAGAGCGTTGACGAGGCAGCCTCACGCACCCTCTTCGAACTCACGGGTCTTCGTAATCTCTACATGCGCCAGATAGGTGCCTTCGGTAATGTAGACCGCGACCCGGGTGAGCGTGTGGTATCTATCGCCTATTACGCCCTTATCAATGCCAATGACTACGACGACAAATTGCGTAAAGAACACGGACTGGAGTGGGTAAACATCGACGAGATGCCACAACTCTACTCCGACCATAATGAAATGGTAGCCAAGGCACGCAAGATGATGAAACAAAAGATGGCACACGAACCGGTTGGTTTCCGCTTACTGCCCAGCCTGTTCACCCTCACCCAGCTGCAGCGACTCTATGAGGCTGTATATGGTACCGAGCTCGACAAACGTAACTTCCGCAAACGTATTAAAGAGATGGACTTCATCGAGAAGACGGAGCTCATCGACAAGAAGAGTTCTAAGCGTGGTGCTTATCTTTACCGATTTAATAATAAAGCTTACAACGAAGATTCAAATTTCAAATTGTAATAACTATGTTAGAAGAATTAAAAGAAAAAGTATTCAAGGCCAACTTAGACCTTGTAAAGCAAAACCTGGTAATCTTTACCTGGGGCAATGTTTCAGGTATCGACCGCGAAAAAGGGCTCGTTGTCATCAAGCCCTCAGGTGTTGACTACGACGTTATGAAGGCTTCTGATATGGTAGTTGTCGACCTCGAAAGCGGTAAGGTTGTTGAAGGCGACCTCAACCCCTCGAGCGACACCCCTACCCACTTGGTATTATATAAGGCATTTCCCAACATCCAGGGTGTGGTTCACACCCACTCTACCTATGCCACAGCTTTCGCACAGGCCGGCCGCGATATCCCCAACATCGGCACTACTCACGCCGACTATTTCTACAAGGATATCCCCTGCACCCGCGATATGACCGAGGCTGAGGTAAAAGGCAACTACGAGTTGGAGACCGGCAATGTGATTGTCGATGAGATTCTGAACATCCGTAAGATCAATCCCGACCACACACCTGCCGTATTGGTTAAAAACCACGGTCCCTTCTCATGGGGAACTTCTCCCGACAACGCTGTTTATAACGCCAAGGTCATGGAGCAGTGTGCCAAGATGGCCTTCGTAGCCTTCTCAGTAAACCCAAGCCTCACCATGAATCCACTGCTGATAGAAAAACACTATATGCGTAAACATGGTCCAAACGCTTACTACGGACAAAAAGGACAGAAACATTAATCAGTAATAACAATGAGTATGAAAGCATTTGATAATTACGAAATTTGGTGGGTGACCGGTGCTCAGCTCCTCTACGGAGGCGATGCAGTCATTGCAGTCGACAGTCACTCAAAGGAGATGGTAGAAGGTCTGAACGCCTCTGGCAACATCCCCGTTAAGATTGTTTATAAAGGTACAGCAAATAGCAGCAAGGAGGTTGAGCAGGTGATGCTCGCTGCTAATAACGACGAAAAGTGTGTAGGTATCATCACTTGGATGCACACCTTCAGTCCTGCCAAGATGTGGATCAAGGGTCTACAGCAGCTGCAGAAGCCTTTGTGCCACTTCCACACCCAGTATAACGCCGAGATACCCTGGAACGACATCGACATGGACTTCATGAATCTGAACCAGAGTGCTCACGGCGATATCGAGTTCGGACATATCTGTACGCGTATGCGCGTAGCCCGCAAAGTGGTTTGTGGTTATTGGAAGGACGCGAAGGCTCAGAAGCAGATTGCCGTATGGGCTCGCGTAGCCGCTGGTGTGGCTGATGCTCACAACGTACGCTGCTTGATGTTCGGTATGAACATGAACAACGTTGCCGTTACCGATGGCGACCGCGTTGAGTTCGAGCAGCGTCTGGGCTATCATGTTGACTATTACCCTGTATCTTCTCTGATGGAGTACTTCAAGCAGGTAACCGATCAGGAGGCCGACGAGCTCGTTGAGGAGTACAAGAAGCTCTACACCATCAAGATCGACGAGAGCGGCGAGCAGGTTTACTGGGAGAAGGTGAAGAATGCTGCCAAGGCCGAGATTGCCCTGCGCCGCGTACTGAAGGACGAGGGCGCAACTGCCTTCACCACCAACTTCGACGACTTGGGCGATGCTAACATCGACGATCCTAACTTCTGCGGTTTCGACCAGATTCCTGGTCTCGCTTCACAGCGCCTGATGCAGGAAGGTTATGGTTTCGGTGCCGAGGGCGACTGGAAGACAGCTTGCCTCTATCGCACCCTGTGGGTTATCCAGCAGGGCATGCCTACCGGCTGCTCATTCCTTGAGGACTACACCCTCAACTTTGCTGGCGACAAGAGTTCTTGCCTGCAGAGCCACATGCTCGAGGTTTGTCCGCTGATTGCTACCGACAAGCCCAAGCTCGAGGTTCACTTCCTGGGCATTGGTATCCGCAAGCAGCAGACCGCCCGTCTGGTATTCACCTCAAAGACCGGCGCTGGTATCAAGGCTACCGTTGTTGACCTGGGTAACCGTTTCCGCCTGATTTCTCAGGAGGTAGAGTGCATCGAACCACAGCCCATGCCAAAACTGCCTGTAGCTTCAGCACTCTGGGTTCCACAACCCACATTCGAGGTTGGCGCTGCCGCATGGATCCTGGCTGGTGGTACTCACCACAGCGCTTTCTCTTACGATATCAACGAGGAGTACTGGGAGGACTTTGCTGAGATGACCGGTATCGAGTATGTCCGCATCAACAAGCAGACCAACATTGCCGACTTCAAGCAGCAGCTCCGTAACAACGAGGTTTACTACATGTTGAACAAAGCACTTCGTTAATTGAAAATTGACAATTGACAACTATGACAGCAAAAGAAACTATACAAGCAGGTAAAGCCATTCTCGGTATCG
The DNA here is from genome assembly GCF_000702825.1 of Prevotella sp. P6B1. Classification (GTDB taxonomy): domain Bacteria; phylum Bacteroidota; class Bacteroidia; order Bacteroidales; family Bacteroidaceae; genus Prevotella. The sequence continues at coordinate 95,916 of NZ_JNKF01000015.1, read as the reverse complement.
AGTTTGGCTCTACCCGTATCAAGGCCGTCCTCATCGACGAGGACAACGAGCCCATTGCACAGGGCTCACACGAGTGGGAGAATCAGTTGGTAGATGGTCTCTGGACCTACTCTACCGAGGCTGTTTGGTATGGTCTGCAGGACTGCTATGCCGATCTCCGCAAGGACGTGTTAAAGCAGTACGACTGCGAGATTGAGAGTCTGGCTGCCATCGGCTTCAGTGCCATGATGCACGGCTACATGGCCTTCAACAAGGACCAGCAGATTCTGGTTCCCTTCCGCACATGGCGTAACACCAACACCGGTAAGGCAACTGCCGAGCTCTCTCAGCTCTTCAACTACAACATCCCCCTGCGCTGGAGTATCAGCCACCTCTACCAGTGCATCCTCGACAACGAGGAGCATGTTTCCGACATCAAGTATCTGACCACTCTGGCAGGTTATGTTCACTGGCAGGTAACAGGCGAGTTCGTACTGGGTGTAGGCGATGCTTCAGGTATGATTCCCGTGGATCCCGTAACCAAGACTTACGATGCCGAGATGGTTCGCAAGTTCGACGAGCTCATTGCGCCTAAGGGCTTCGCTTGGAAGTTGCTCGACATTCTGCCCAAGAGCTTGAATGCAGGCGAGAACGCCGGTTTCCTCACTCCCGAGGGTGCTAAGAAACTCGACGTTTCCGGTCACCTGAAGGCAGGTATCCCCGTTTGTCCTCCTGAGGGCGACGCTGGAACAGGCATGGTAGCAACCAACGCTGTCAAGCAGCGCACAGGTAACGTATCGGCCGGTACTTCTTCATTCTCTATGATTGTATTGGAGAAGCCACTCTCTAAGCCTTATGAGATGATCGATATGGTGACCACACCCGACGGTTCACTCGTAGCCATGGTTCACTGTAACAACTGCACCAGCGACATCAATGCCTGGGTAGGCCTGTTCAAGGAGTACCAGCAGCTGCTGGGTGTTCCCGTTGATATGAATGAGCTCTACGGCAAGTTGTTCAACAAAGCCCTCGAAGGCGATACCGACTGCGGTGGCTTGATGGCCTACAACTACGTTTCCGGTGAGCCTGTAACAGGTCTGGCTGAAGGACGTCCCATGTTCGTTCGCTCTGCTGGCGATAAGTTCAATCTCGCCAACTTCATGCGCGCTCACCTCTATGGTGCTATCGGTGTGCTGAAGATTGGTAACGACATCCTGTTGAAGGAGGAGAAGATCAAGGTTGACCGTATCACCGGTCATGGTGGTTACTTCAAGACTGCCGGTGTAGGTCAGCGCATGCTGGCTGCCGCCCTTAACTCACCTATCTCGGTGATGGAGACAGCAGGCGAAGGTGGTGCCTGGGGTATTGCCCTGCTGGCTGGCTACCTGATTAAGAAGAACGGCAAGAACCTGGCCGACTACCTCGAAGAAATTGTCTTCGCAGGCAATACCGGTCTCTCTATCGCTCCTACTGCCGACGACGTAGCAGGTTTCGAGAAGTATATCGAGAACTACAAGCGCTGTCTCCCCATCGAGCAGGCCGCTGTAGATAATAAGTAAGATTTCAACAACGACATGAAGAAAGTTATTCTAACCGCGACTATCGCACTGGCTTTTGCCGCATCGGCATCAGCCGCAGAAAATGTGAAAGCTACGGTTCATGCCGATCAGGCAGGAGCCAAAATTAACCGTGAGATCTATGGTCAGTTCTCAGAGCACCTCGGCAGCTGTATCTACGGCGGTCTCTGGGTGGGCGAGAACTCACAGATCCCCAACATCAAGGGTTACCGCAAGGATGTGTTCGAGGCTTTGAAAGCCCTGAAGATTCCCGTAATGCGCTGGCCTGGCGGCTGCTTTGCCGACGACTACCACTGGATGGACGGTATCGGTCCTAAGAACCAGCGTCCTTCTCTGCGTAACAACAACTGGGGCGGCACCATCGAGGACAACTCGTTTGGTACCCACGAGTTCCTGAACCTCTGCGAGATGCTCGGATGCGAGCCCTATATCTCTGGTAATGTAGGTTCTGGTACCGTAAAGGAGATGGCCCAGTGGGTTGAGTACATGACCAGCGATGGCGATACACCTATGGCACGTCTGCGCCGCCAGAACGGTCGCGACAAGGCCTGGAAGGTGAAGTACTTCGGTATCGGTAACGAGGCATGGGGCTGCGGTGGTAACATGCGCCCGGAGTACTATAGCGACGAGTATCGCAAGTTCAACACCTACCTGCGCAATCAGGGTGGCAACCAGCTCTACCGTATTGCCTCGGGTGCCAGCGACTACGACTACAACTGGACCAAAGTGCTGATGGATCGTATCGGTGGTCAGATGCAGGGTATCTCTCTGCACTACTACACCTGCACCGGTTGGAATGGTCCTAAGGGGTCTGCCATCAACTTCGATACCGACCAGTACTACTGGGCACTCGGTAAGTGCCTGGAGATCGAGGAGGTTATCAAGAAGCACAAGGCCATCATGGACGAGAAGGATCCTAAGAACACCATCGGTCTGCTCGTTGACGAGTGGGGTACCTGGTGGGACGAGGAGCCCGGCACCATTCCTGGTCACCTGTACCAGCAGAATGCCCTGCGCGATGCTTTCGTAGCTGCCTTGAGTCTCAACGTATTCCATAAGTACACCGACCGTGTAAAGATGGCCAATATCGCTCAGGTAGTTAACGTTCTGCAGTCGATGATCCTCACCGATCAGGAGGGTACAGGCCACATGGTACTGACACCTACCTACTGGGTATTCCAGATGTACACCCCGTTCCAGGAGGCAACCCATCTGCCTGTCGACCTGCCTACAGAGACTGTACAGTGCAGCACCGACTACTGGAAGAAGAAGCAGGACACCAAGGACAACTCTACCCGTCCCTGCCCACTGCTCTCTGCCTCGGCTGCCAAGACTAAGGACGGCAGCATCGTGCTTGCTCTGACCAACGTCAGCCTCGACAAGGCACAGACCATCGATTTCAACTTCGCTGGTTTCAATGCCAAGCAGGTAAGCGGTCGCATCCTCACTTCGAAGAACGTAGCCGACTACAACGATTTCAAGAATCCTGATGTTGTAGCCCCCACCGACTTCAAGGATGCAAAATTGAAGAAAGGTGTTCTCACCGTGAAGATCCCCGCTAAGTCGATTGTTGTTCTGAACATCAAATAAAAAAGATGCCCCGCCGGTTGGCGGGGTTCTTTTTTTCTATTGCTCTGATATCGGTTCTACGTGTACGGCAATGTGAGTATCCGGCCCGTAGTGCTGCCGCAGTATATCTTCCACCTCCGAGGCCTTATCGTGTGCTTCACAGAGTGTCATCTGCCCATCCATCAGCACATGCAACTCGATGGCATAATGATTTCCCAATCGTCGGGTACGCAACTCATGAGGCTCAGTTACGCCAGGCACCGAGGCAGCCAGCTGCAGTATCTCATCCTCCACGGCATCGGGTAGCGACTGCTCCATCAGGTCGCCGATACCATTGCGCAACAGGTCGATAGCCACTTTTGTGATAAACAGACCCACGATAACCGACGCTATCGGATCGAGCACCGTCCAGCGCTGACCTAAGAAGATAGCCCCACCTATACCAACAGCCGTACCTACCGACGAGAGCGCATCGCTGCGGTGATGCCAGGCATTAGCCTCTACCGCCTGCGAGTTCAGCTTACGAGCCTCCCGCATCGAGTAATGATACACCGCCTCCTTCAGCACTATCGACAACAGCGCTGCCCATAGGGCCAACAGGCCCGGCGCCTTGAGTTCTACCCCTTGTGCCCAGGCAATAATCTCAGAAAGTCCGCTATACACAATGCCGATAGCTACTATCAGGAGTGCTATGCCGATAATGGTCATGGCCAGCGTCTCGAACTTTCCGTGTCCGTAGTCGTGCGATTTGTCTTTCGGTTTGCCGCTGATGTGTACAAACACCAGCACGATGATATCCGTTACAAAGTCCGACAGCGAGTGTACAGCATCGGCCACCATAGCTGCACTGTGGCCCACAATACCAGCCACAAACTTGAAGAGCAGCAGCACCACATTCACGGCACCACCCACCATCGTCACCCGATATATCTCCTTATTTCTATCCATTTGCTGGCAAAGGTAAACAAAAAAAAGCGAATACGCCAAGATTTTCCGCTTTTTTGTTGCGAGAAACAAAAAAGCCCACCTGTTGGTGAGCTTTTTCTGTGGGTGCTGATGGATTCGAACCACCGAAGTCGAAAGACAGCAGATTTACAGTCTGCCCCATTTGGCCACTCTGGAAAACACCCTTGTTTTGAAATCGGGTGCAAAGGTACACATAATTTTTGAGTTGAACAAATTTTTAGGCAGAAAAATTATCCGCATCGTCCAAAACGGGGAATTTTTCACGGAATCGGCGCAGTTCATCCATGTTCAACTCAGCCGTAACTACCTGTTCTGCAGCAGATGTGCACTCGGCAACCGTACGTCCATAAGCATCGATAACCACCGAATCGCCAACATAATTGCATGCCTGATCGCTGCCCACGCGGTTCACACCTACCACAAAGCACTGGTTCTCGATGGCACGTGCTTTCAACAATGTCTGCCATACATCACGACGCTTGTCAGGCCAGTTGGCCACATAGATCATGGCATCGTAGTCGCCACGGTTGCGCGAGAACACAGGGAACCGCAGATCGTAGCACACCTGCAGCAGGAACCTGACACCCTGCCACGCAACCACCACACGCCTGTCGCCAGCCACATAATCCCGGTTTTCGCCAGCATAGGCAAACAGATGGCGCTTGTCGTAGAAATCGAACGTGCCATCGGGACGGACAAAGTAGAGCCGATTGCGCAGCTGTCCCAGCTCATCCACCATTGCCACACTACCGGCAACAGCCGCATGGAGCCGCGCTGCCTGATACTTCATCCATGCCAGAACCTGTTCCGCTTGTTTGCCAGCTTGCGCTGTCGCCCCCTCTGCCATAAACCCGGTAGCAAAGGTTTCTGTCAAGACATATAGACCGGCCCCTGATGGCTCTCCAAGCAGCTCATCAAGGTGTTTCAGGTTCCATTTCAAGTCATCACAACGGATGGTATGTTGTACAATTGACACTTTCATAACAACACATTACTTTATTATATGTTGCAAAGATATATCATTTTTCTAACATTGGGTACAATTTATCAAGAAACCAGCACTTAATTCGAAGTTTTTTTGTACCTTTGCGGCAAAAATTTACGTTTTTCAATTAATTATTCATTATGAACGACAACAAAGTTATGAACATGGCAGCGGATAATATCCGTATCCTTGCTGCTTCGATGGTTGAAAAAGCAAAGTCGGGTCACCCCGGCGGTGCTATGGGTGGTGCAGATTTCATCAACGCCCTGTACAGTGAGTTCCTGGTTTACGATCCCGAGAATCCCGCCTGGGAGGGTCGCGACCGCTTCTTCCTCGATCCAGGTCACATGGCTCCTATGCTCTACAGCCAGTTGGCTCTTATTGGCAAATATACCCTCGAGGATCTGAAGAACCTTCGCCAGTGGGGTTCAGTAACTCCTGGTCACCCCGAGCGCGAGATTGAGCGCGGCATCGAGAACACCTCTGGTCCTCTTGGTCAGGGTCACTGTTTCGCAGTAGGTGCTGCTATCGCCGCTAAGTTCCTGAAGGCTCGTCTGGGTAATGTCATGAACCAGACCATCTACGCCTACATCTCTGATGGTGGTGTACAGGAGGAGATTTCACAGGGTGCTGGTCGTATTGCTGGTAACCTGGGACTCGACAACCTCATCATGTTCTACGACGCTAACGATATTCAGCTCTCTACCAAGACCGAGGTGGTTACCTCTGAGGATACCGCCAAGAAGTACGAGGCATGGGGCTGGTTTGTACAGAAAATCGACGGTAACGATGTTGACCAGATTCGCGAGGCCATCAAGAAGGCTCAGGCCGAGAAGGATCGCCCATCACTCATCATCGGTCACTGCGTAATGGGTAAGGGTGCCCGTAAGGCTGACAACAGCTCTTACGAGAGCAACTGCGCTACTCACGGTGCTCCTCTCGGTGGCGATGCTTACATCAACACCATGAAGAACCTGGGTGCCGATCCCGAGAACCCATTCCAGATCTTCCCCGAGGTTCAGGAGATGTACGCTAAGCGTGCCGAGGAGCTGAAGAAGATTGTAGCAGAGCGCTATGCCGAGAAGGCAGAGTGGGCAAAGGGTCACCCCGAGCAGGCCAAGCAGCTTGAGGAGTGGTTCAGCGGTAAGGCTCCTGTTATCGACTGGAGCAAGGTTGAGCAGAAGGCAGGTGCCGCTACACGTGGTGCCAGTGCTACTGTACTGTCAGCTCTCGCTGAGCAGGTGCCCAACATGATCTGTGCTTCGGCCGACCTTTCTAACTCAGATAAGACCGACGGCTTCCTGAAGAAGACTCACGACCTGGTTCGTGGCGACTTCAGCGGTGCCTTCTTCGAGGCTGGTGTAGCCGAGCTCACCATGGCTTGCTGCTGCATTGGTATGGCTCTGCACGGTGGTGTTATCCCCGCTTGCGGTACCTTCTTTGTATTCTCTGACTACATGAAGCCCGCCGTACGTATGGCTGCCCTCATGGAGCTGCCCGTTAAGTTCATCTGGACTCACGATGCCTTCCGTGTAGGTGAGGATGGTCCTACCCACGAGCCTGTTGAGCAGGAGGCACAGATCCGCCTGATGGAGAAGCTGAAGAACCACCACGGCAAGAACTCTGTATTGGTAGTTCGTCCTGCCGATGCCGAGGAGACCACCGTTTGCTGGCGCATGGCTATGGAGAATGTCGATACCCCAACAGCCCTGATCTTCTCTCGTCAGAATATCGATATGCTGCCCGAGGGCAACGACTACAACCAGGCCACCAAGGGTGCTTACGTTGTAGCTGGTAGCGACGAGAACTTCGACGTTATCCTGCTGGCTTCAGGTTCTGAGGTTTCTACTCTCGAGGCTGGTGCTAAGCTGCTCCGCGAGGACGGTGTAAAGGTTCGCGTGGTTAGCGTTCCTTCTGAGGGTCTGTTCCGCAGCCAGAGCAAGGAGTATCAGCAGAGCGTACTGCCCGCTGGTGTTAAGAAGTTCGGTCTCACCGCAGGTCTGCCCGTAAACCTCGAGGGTCTGGTAGGTGCCGACGGTACTGTATGGGGCTTGGAGAGCTTCGGTTTCTCTGCTCCTTACAAGGTGCTCGACGAGAAGCTCGGCTTCACCGGAGAGAATGTATATCAGCAGGTTAAGAAATTACTTGCTTAATTAATAACAAGGCACGGATTCAGGTCCGTGCCTTTTAAAATTTAAGACTATGGAAGTAAAAAAAGTAGGAGTAGCTTGCGATCATGCAGGCTTCGCTTTAAAGCAGTTTGTGCTCCAGTACCTGGAGGAGAAGGGTTACCCCTTTAAGGACTATGGTACATGGAGCGATGCCAGTGTTGACTATCCTGACTTCGGACACGCACTGGCCGAGGGTATCGAGAGTGGCGAGGTTTATCCCGGTATTGCCATCTGTGGCAGTGGCGAGGGTATCTCCATCACCCTGAACAAGCACCAGCAGGTGCGCGCCGGACTGTGCTGGATTCCTGAGATTGCACATCTCATCCGTCAGCACAACGATGCCAACGTACTGGTAATGCCAGGTCGTTTCATCGACAACAACATGGCTCGTAAGATTATGGACGAGTTCTTCACCGCCAGCTTCGAAGGTGGCCGCCACCAGAAGCGCGTTGATAAGATCGCGATTAAGTCAAAATAAAAGCTCGCTTTCATTTTCGAACGTGAGCGATCTCGACCGAAGGTCAAGATCCCCGTACAGAAAAAACCCCTCGGCAATTGCCGGGGGTTAATTTTTGATATCATACTTTCCTTTTCGCTGTTCGGCTTTTCGGGGCTTGCCTACCCCGTGGAATCCCATGTGAGGCGTCTTCACACCCTGATAGCCCGCATGGCGCTGTCGGATGCGCTGCACGTAATCCACCGTCTCCGATCCACGCATGTAACCATATTTCACGATAGGATCATTGTAATACCGAGGCTGTGCCAGCTTCAGCACATAGGGCGCCACCTCGCTCCAGCGGTGCGGATTCCTACCGTCGCGCTTAGCCAGATTCATGGCATCGCGTATATGGTGCGCACCACCGTTGTAACTGGCCAGAACAAAGTTGGTTCGCTCGTACTGGTCGCGCACATCCGAGAAGGTTTTCTGCAGTTGTCCGATATATTTCACCGCCGCACGTATGTTAGCCTCGGGCTCGTACAACTGACTGCGCGGCACACCCAGATGGTCGGCAGTACCAGGCATGATCTGCATCAGCCCCTTGGCACCGGCAAACGATACGGCACGTGGGTCGAAGGTCGACTCCTGATAACACTGGGCAGCCAGCAGGCGCCAGTCCCAACGGATATCGCGGGCATACGTCATGAAATAGCTGTCGTAGTGCGAGATGATACCGCCCTTGGCATCGAGCATGGGCGAGAAGATTCGGCGATGCACCTTGCGAACCGTCAGCAGGTCGTTCTCCTCCTTCTGTACGGCAGCTATCAGCGCGGGGCGATACCAGCCCTGCAACTCCTTAGCCAGATCGTTCTTGGCCGTATCGGCATCGATATGTCCGGGTGTGGGCCACGCCACGATATCCACCTCGCCTTCAGCAAAACGTTTTACCAACTCCATACTGTCGCGATACACCTCCACACGCAGTCGCACACCCAGCGAATCGGCGAAACGCTGACAAATCAGGAACTGCGTGCCCAGGTACTTGCCATGATACTCGTAGTACGTCTGCGGACCGCTGATGGTGGCCATAATCAGTTCGCCACTGGTCTGGATGTCGTGCAGGTCGAACTCGTCCGAAACCGAAACGGTATCATCAATCACACCCCAGGGTGCCACAATGGGTTCGTGCTTCTTCTCGAAACACGACACCAGCGAAAGCAAAAGCGCCCCGAAACCGACATATTTATACCATTTTTGCATCAATCTGCACCATTTTGTTAGTAAAAACGGTGCAAAGGTACTACTTTTTGTGCACGAAGCGCACGAAATTCACGAAAAAGTTGTAATTTTGCACCCGATATTTTTAGATTTAACAATATGTTAAGAATTGCAGTACAATCAAAAGGACGTCTGTTTGAAGACACGATGAATCTGCTGGCAGAAGCAGACATCAAGGTTAGTGCCTCAAAGCGCACCTTGCTGGTGCAGTCGTCCAACTTTCCGCTGGAGGTGCTTTACCTCCGCGATGATGACATCCCACAGAGTGTAGCCAGTGGAGTGGCTGACATCGGCGTGGTGGGCGAAAACGAGTTCGTTGAGCGTGGCGAAGATGCTGATATCATCTCACGTCTCGGCTTCTCAAAGTGCCGCCTCTCGCTGGCCATCCCCAAAGAGATCGACTACAAGGGAGTAGAGTGGTTCAACGGCAAGAAGATTGCCACCAGCTACCCCGAAATCCTCCGACATTTCCTTGAGCAGCATCATATCCATGCAGAAATCCATGTAATCACAGGTAGCGTAGAAATCAGCCCGGGCATTGGTCTGGCCGATGCTATCTTCGATATCGTATCATCAGGCTCTACCCTGGTGAGCAACAACCTCCGCGAGGTAGAGGTAGTGATGAAGAGCGAGGCCCTGCTGATCGGCAACAAGCAGATGAGCGACGAGAAGAAGGCCATCCTCGAACAGATGCTGTTCCGCTTCAAGGCCGTTAAGGACGCCGAGGACAAGAAGTACGTACGCATGAACGCTCCTAAGGCTCGTCTGCAGGAGATTATCGACGTGCTGCCTGGTCTGAAGAGCCCCACCATCATCCCTCTGGCCGACGAGGACTGGTGCTCTGTTCACACCGTACTCGACCAGAAGCAGTTCTGGGAGATTATCGGCAAACTGAAGGAAATGGGCGCCCAGGGCATCCTGGTAACGCCAATCGAAAAGATGATATTATGAATGTAATTCGATATCCCGAAAGAAGCGAATGGGCAAAGATTGTGGAGCGTCCTCATCTGGACGTTTCACAACTTAATGATACTGTAGCATCGGTGCTGGCCGACGTGAAGAAGCGCGGCGACGATGCCGTAAAGGGCTATGAGCTGAAGTTCGACCATGTTGATCTGCCCCAGCTCGCAGTTACCGAGGCCGAGATGAACGAGGCCGAGGCACTGGTGAGTCCTGAGCTGAAAGCTGCCATCCAGGTGGCCCACTACAACATCAAGGCCTTCCACGAGTCGCAGCAGTTCAAGGGCAAGAAGATCGAGACACAGCCCGGCGTGGTTTGCTGGCAGAAGAGTGTAGCCATCCAGAAGGTTGGTCTCTACATTCCTGGCGGCACCGCCCCACTCTTCTCAACCGTGCTCATGCTCGCCACCCCTGCCAAGATAGCAGGCTGCGAGGAGATAGTGCTCTGCACCCCTCCAGGTCGCGATGGCAAGGTGAATCCCGCCATTCTCGTGGCTGCCCGTATCGCAGGTGTCAGCAAGATTTTCAAGGCTGGTGGCGTGCAGGCCATCGGCGCTATGGCCTACGGTACCGAGAGCGTGCCCAAGGTCTATAAAATCTTCGGTCCCGGCAACCAGTATGTGATGGCCGCCAAGCAGCAGGTAAGCCTGCACGATGTGGCTATCGACATGCCCGCAGGTCCTTCCGAGGTGTGCGTCATCGCCGATAAGCATGCCAATATCGAGTTTGTGGCAGCCGACTTGCTGTCGCAGGCCGAGCATGGTATTGACTCGCAGGTGTTCCTCATCACCACCTCCGAGCAGGTGATTCTCGACGTACAGGCCGAGGTGAACCGCCAGCTGGATATGCTGCCCCGTAAGGAGATGGCAGCCAAAGCGCTCGACAACAGCCGCCTGGTACTGGTGAACAGTCTGCAGGAGGCTATCGACCTCTCGAATGCCTACGCCCCCGAGCACCTCATTCTGCAGGTGAAGGATTACGCCAAGGTAGCCAATAAGGTAGTCAACGCAGGTAGCGTGTTCCTGGGCGAGTATGCCTGTGAGAGTGCAGGCGACTATGCCAGCGGCACCAACCACACACTGCCCACCCACGGCTATGCCACTGCCTACAGCGGCGTGAACCTCGACAGCTACTGCCGTAAGATCACCTTCCAGCACCTCAGCGAGGATGGTATCCGCAGCATCGGTCGCGCCGTAGAACTCATGGCCGAAGCCGAGCAGCTTGATGCCCACAAGAATGCTATGACTGTGCGCATACGCGCAGTTGAAAGTTGATAGTTGACAGTTGAAAGTTATGAAGTCATTAGAAGAACTTACAAGACCCAATATCTGGAGCCTGGCACCATACAGCAGCGCACGTAACGAGTACGCTGGCCGAGAGGCACATGTGTTTCTCGATGCCAACGAGAACCCTTACAATGCGCCTTACAACCGCTACCCCGACCCCTTGCAGCTGGAGCTCAAGGCAGCCATCGCCAAGGTAAAAGGCGTGCCTGCCGAGTGCATCTTCTTAGGCAACGGTAGCGACGAGGCCATCGACCTGCCCTATCGCTGTTTCTGCGAGCCAGGCGTGGATAACGTGGTGGCCATCGAGCCCACCTATGGCATGTATAAGGTGTGCGCCGATATCAACAATGTGGAGTATCGTACCGTACTGCTCGACGAGCATTTTCAGGTAACTGCCGACGCGCTGTTGGCTGCCACCGATGCCCATACCAAGATTATCTGGCTGTGCACCCCTAACAACCCCACCGGCAACTGTCTGGTGCGCGAAGAGGTGATAAAGGTCATTGAGAATTTCGACGGCTTGGTGATTGTCGACGAGGCCTACAGCGATTTCGCCTCGCAGAAGCCCCTTCGTGCCGAGTTGGCCAAGTACCCCAACCTGATTGTGCTCAACACCATGTCGAAGGCATGGGGCTGCGCCGCTCTCCGTCTGGGTATGGCATTTGCGTCGCAGGATATCATCGCCCTGTTCAATAAGGTGAAGTATCCTTATAATGTAAACCTCCTCACCCAGCAGCAGGCCCTCGAGGCCCTGAAGGATCCCTTCGAGGTCGACCAGTGGGTGAAGGTGCTCATCCAGGAGCGTGGCCGCATGATGGAAGCTTTCCGCGAGCTGCCCATCTGCGAGAAGGTATATCCCACCGATGCCAACTTCTTCCTGGCCAAGATGACCGATGCCACCAAGATCTACAACTATCTGGTTGATCAGGGCATCATCGTTCGCAACCGCCATCGCGTGCAGCTCTGTCAGAACTGCCTGCGCATCACCATCGGTACCAAGACCGAGAACAACGAGCTTGTAGCCGCCCTGCGCCAGTATTAATCCCTGGCCGCGGCCCTAAATACCAAAGCACCCTGCCTCATTCTACTGAAGCAGGGTGCTTACTTTGTGGGGAGGACTACTTACTATGCGCCGATGCACGATGTGGCTCCCAGTGCCGTTACAATCGCCGTTGCGATGGATGCAATCAACTGCACGATAAACTTGATACTCTCTTTCTTACTCATAGCTTTCAATATTTAATGGTTAATCTTCGGTACTGCCGCTTCCTCCGGTGTTACCGCCAGTATTGCCACTCTGGCTGTTGTCGCTGCCTGAGCCCGACGAGGGTGCGTCGCCATCGAGTGCGCCGGCCAGCGTCTCGGCATTGACGAATTCGGCCTTCTTGATGAACTCACGACTCGAGATGTCGGTCTCGGTGGTTGAATCGGGCAGGAATCGGATGTGCAATCCCTTCAGGTTCTTCTGAGGCAGGAACTTGTCCTTGCTCTCGGCACCGCCCTCAGTATTCTCCAAGGTGGTGAAGAAGATACCCAGACCGTCGATCTTCACACGCTTTGAGTTGAGCAGCATCTCCAACAGACAGCTGCGGAACTTCTCGAGCACACCGAACACTACGTCGGGGGTGTAGATAGAGCCATGCTCGCTGATGTGGTTCGCCAACTTGCGGGTGTTCAAGGTCTCGATGGTTTTCTGACGGGCGAACCACTTGCCGCGCACCTTCGAGTTTCTCACCTTGTTCTGCTTCAACAGATAAAATACTTTTGCCATAAATGTGTGTGTATTAATTAGACTTAAGTGCGACTGACTACATCGGGCAGCCGCTTCCCGTGTGTGCTGTTCATATCTTGATTAACACTGCAAAGATACAAAATATTTTCGAAACCGCCAAATATTCTGCCCACATTTTTGCAGTAAAAACATAAATTTTTATAGCATACATCTAATACATACAGAAGCGTAACTTCTGGCGCCAGAAAATGACGTTTCCAGCCACCAAAAGTTACGGTTCTGCGATCAGGAGCAAACAGCCGTTTTTATTCACTATTCATTTATTCATATGTACAAGAAGGTTTTGAATTTATTCAAACATATATTTTATATTATATATTATATAAATATAATATATAATATAATTATAATATACTAATATACTCACTAATAGCAGAGTATACGTGCAGAACCTTCCTGTACATGTGAATAAATGAATAACTGAATTTTTTTGCCTGAAAAATTTGCGTAATTGTTATATTTTCACTATCTTTGCACCGACAAAATTAGTAAACCTAAAAAATTTAAAAAAAATTCAAGAACTTTATGGACAACAAAATCTCCTTATCCGTTAGGCAGATAATCGACGTATTATCTGCAACAATCGACCCAGTGAATCACGTCATGGACCCTGTACCAGCCTACATGCAGGAGCTCTTGCACAAGAGCCTCCTCACGTCGCTCTGTATCGTCAAGGCCTCAGAGATGGTAACCAACTCCGGCAGGCAGATCGACTACCAACAAATGTACGACCTGCTGAAGCCCTTACTAACCGACAAGACCATCATCGACAGCTACAACAGATGGAAGAACGACCTGTATGGCATGACGCCCGAGATGCTGAAGTGCAAGCGCATACAGGTGATACTCAATGTGCTGAGGCGTGGCATCATGCGGCACGACACAACGCCCCGCAATCTGGAAATCAGTAACATCCCCGAAGAGGAAATCAGGCCGTGGCTGTCGTGCGAGGACAATCTCGATAGCCACATCAAGAAAGAGCTGGCCAAGCTGATGCGCTACCTGATTATCGATGGCGACATTGTGATGATCAACCGCACCAAGTTCGGCAAGTATGCTATGAAACACATGAACGATTTCTCGTACGAGGACACCAAGGCCCTGTTCGAACTCGATGCCGTACTCGACATGGTGAATGCCGACTTGGTGGTGCAGCATCCCAAATTGCAAGCCATCATAAACAAGCATCGCCCGCAGCCTGAGCCGCTCAACGCTTTTGCTCCCGCTAAGATCATCAAGTGCATCCTCACCCAATCGGAAGTGCTGCAGCTTGTATCCGATGCCAATAAGTACACCGCCGAGTGGATAGAGCAGTTTGTCGACCACCTATTGGCATCGGATAAAGGCAAGAGCATCATCGCCGACTGGGCCAACAGCAAGAAGCGCATCAAGCTGCCGGCCTTGGTAGCAGGCAGTCTGATAGCCGCAGGTGTATTCGGCTGCAGTAAGCCCGAGCTGGCCCGCGCCATCAAGGTGCAATACAACTATAAAGTAAAGACTGAGTGTTACGCCACCTACATGGGCAAACGCAATGAACAGCCCTACCTGGACTGGGTGCTGGAGTACGTAAAATCCAACTAAGCGCATCCCAATTCAGTCCAATTAGCTTCTCCCGGTAGAATTGCCGCCAAGGCTGGCAACAGGTCTGGTCTTGGCGGCAAACAAAAAAAAGAGGTTAGCAGCTATTACTTGTACATCACTACTTTCTTGCCGTCCTTAATATATAAGCCTCGACGAGAGACTGTAGTAACACGTCGGCCATCAAGCGTGTAGATTTCTTGGCTGCCTACTGTACTTCTATTGGTTGTTGGCGCCAACATACCACTGGTTAGTAAGGCCTTCACATCATCGCGCGTAAGTACATAATCATGACTGAAAGCCTCGTTCCACCATGATATATCGGCATTGCTATGCGCAGTTTGACGGAACGCTGTGCTATTCACATCGCTTGTAACGGCATAATCGTACCAAGGCATAAACCATAGCCAATGTGCTCCAGCTTGCCATTGCTGCCCCATGTCGGGCACCGAGCCGCACTCGGTGAGTGCCACAAGCTTCGAGGGCGAATATTCGTTCAAGAAATCATAGCATTTGGTGCGGATAGTGCTGGCATTAGTTTCGTTATAGATGTCAATACCCACTACATCGACATAATCGTCGCCGGGATACCAGCGATAACCGTCGCTATATGGCTTGCCCCATGCCGAACTCTGAGTCCACACCCAAACCAGATTATCAACACCCAGCTCCTGAAAACGGTCATACATCTTATGCCACAGTTCGTTACAGGCATCAGGGTCGCGGCCCCACCAGAACCACATGCCACCAGCCTCGTGCAGCGGTCGCCACAACACAGGGATGCCTTTCTCCTTGAGTTTGAGCAAGATACCGGCCACGCGGTCGATATCCTGCATCATGATCTGGTATTCAGCCGATGTCGTGTCGAAAATCTTCTTCACATCGAAGGTAGTCTGCTCATCTTCCTTACCATTATCGGTTCCCCAGTAGAAGGCATACTTTCCACTCTTACCGCTGCGGGCAGGCACGTTCCAGTGCCAGCAGATGCTGATGATGCCCCCCTGCTGGTGCCATTCTTCGAGCACACTGGTGTTATCGTAATCTATCCATCCTCCAGCCGACGACCATGGCAGATGAATCAGATCAAAAGTAGCGATGGCGGGCCACTTTTCAGTATGCTGATGAACCCACTCTGCCTCGCTGATATTCCAGTTTACACAAGCCATCGTACCCGACAACGTTTTCTGTCCGTTGATATCATTCAGCAACTGCATCAGTTGCTGCGCTGCATCCGACTTAACTGGTTCTGCAGCACAGATGCCACAAGTCATCATGACAGCCGTTAGTATAGCAGCCAGTCTTTTCATGTTATTTACCATTTATCAGTCGATAAGAAACCACATCGCGGCTCTTCACCACGAGCTTACGATCAACCTTGTTCTTCAGTGTTGTCTTGCCCTCTTGTTTGTGGGTCCACAGGTTATACACCTTATAGACCTTGGTTGCAAAATCGGTGCTCAGCTTGCTCACCTCACGATCCGTGAGATTGAAGTCCTGCCAGTTCAGGCAGCAGGTGATATCCTGGCGCGTGGGATTGAGGATGGTGAATGCCCAATCGCCTCCGGCAAGCGGTTTGAACCAGAACTGCAAACCGTCGCGGTCGCAATAGTGTAGTCCCTGCACGCCCAATGTATCCTGATCGATGGCTATCATTTCCTTATTCATGATAATGTTGCGTGTAGCCTCGCTCATATTACGCAAATCGTTGCCAAGAATCAGCGGACTGGCCATCATACACCACATCGTGAAGTGTGCGCGGTCTTCGTTCTCAGTCATGCCGTTGCCAACCTCCAGCATGTCGGGATCGTTCCAATAGCCCTTTCCTGCATACTGACGCAGGGTGTCGTTATACGCTATGCACTGCATAACCCCGAACTGACTATAACCAGCCTCAAAAACGCGCAGCGAATCGAAATCGCACCAGATGTCTGGTGTGGTACGCCATGAGTGACCTATCTGTCGGGCCCATTTCCAAGGGCGGCTACTCCCCCACTCGCACATACTGAGGAAAATAGGGCGCCCAGCAGCACGCAAGGCATCGCTGATGAGTTGGTAGGCACACTGTGGGTTCACGTTGGTGGTGTTACACCAGTCATACTTCAGATAGTCTACTCCCCAGCGGGCATACTGCAGTGCATCCTGATACTCATGTCCTAACGAACCAGGTTCGCCGGCACAAGTAGCGGTACCGGCATCGCTGTAGATACCCAGTTTCAGGCCCTTACTATGCACGTAGTCGGCCAAGGTCTTCATACCGTTGGGAAACTTCTTGGGATCGGCCGTAATAAAGCCGTTGGCATCGCGCTTGCCGTGCCAGCAATCGTCGATATTAATGTAGGTATAGCCAGCATCGCGCAGGCCACTCTCTACCATCGCATCGGCAATGCCTTTAATCACGTCCTCCGAGATGTTGCCTTGGAACTTATTCCAAGTACTCCATCCCATCTGTGGCGTATCAGCCAGACCTTCCCATTTCTGTGCCTTTACAGGCAGTGTCATCAGGGCAAGCATACTGCCCAGGATGATCATTTTCGTTTTCTTCTGCATATTATTCTGTTCTAATTGTTATTTCGATCAATAAAGTGGATTCGGATTGCGTGATATATTTGCAACAGCCTTGGTACGACCGAGAGGTGTTATCTTCAGATTGTCGAAGTAAGGCGTGCTGACACGGCGCTCTTGCAGGGGTGCCATCAGCGCGGCCATACCGTGGGTGTAACGGTCGGATGTGGCACGGCACACCTGTTGTCCATCCACATAACCAGTTATCTCATCGCCCTCAAAACGCAAACGCAGGTTGTGCCAACGTCGGGCGTCGAAGCCCTTAACCTGCGTACTGTCAAGTACATACTCGCCTCCCACCTCGATATCCTTACGGGCCAGGATGAGTGCCTGCTGCTCAGCATCGCCTATCAGCTCCTTCTGGTCCAGCTTACCACGAGTGATATAGAGCTGGCAGCGTCCGTGTTCGTTGATCTTCAGGTAGTAGCCTTTTGCCCATACGCCATAACCAGAGCCCACATCACATACACGCCCCATAATGGCTGCCTCGTCCTGAGGATTCAGCAGCACATCGGCACTCACCTCGTAGTCCTGCCATGCGGCATCACCGATGATGGAGTAATGGTGCCATTCGGGCGCCCAACTCAGCGTATGCTCACCTACCGTCTGTTGCAGGCATGTGCCCGAACCGCCATCAGGTGCCTGGCGCAACTCAAAACATCCGATGATGTCGGCCATGTAATGCGGCAGATAGCCCCATTGTGCAGGGTGACCATAGCCATCAAAGTCGTCCTGATAAGGCATTGGGAACGCAGCTGTAGCCGGAACATCGGCAAAACTGCCCTTCTGCTGACCTGTGGTAGTTGAGAGAGAGTAAACACAGTCAGGATTCAAAGTAATGGTAAAGCTACGACTTTTGGGGGTGATATCAGCCAGTCGTACAAACTGTTCCTGCTCATTGCTGCGCCATACGCAGAGTTTAGCCGCAGAGAGGCCTTTTGGCACACTGATGCGTATAGTCTGAGGAGCGGTAGCCTCCTTCGTCTCGAAGATGATGCTATAGTCGCTGGTAGCAGGATTACGCAACATGCACATAGAACCGCCACCATCAAGTTTCCGACAGCCATCGTCCACATACTGCCAACCCACTTCGGTAAACTGTCCGTAGTGTGCATAGCCCCACAAGGCCTGGCGCACGCTATAGTTGCCGCTCCAAGGTTGCTGAGCTATCAGCATGGGCGGATCTTGGCTATAGGGCTCTAATGGATAGGTAGCACCAATGTCGTACCAGTTAATCACCTTGGTGGCACCGCTCACGATATAATTCTCATTAAAAGCTTTTACGATGCCTATCAGGCAGTCGAAACCCTTGAGATAGATATGGTCCTCGCTGTTCCAGATGGGCTTGCCCATGCTTTCGGCCATGGCACGCTGCTCTGCCGTAAGGGGGATCTCGCTGAATGTATGAGCACTCACAGCATAGATGGCATCGCGTAACTCAGCATCGTGCGTCATCGCCTTCATAAACTCCATCTTGTCAGGTCCCCAGTTGTCGAAGGCATGTAGCTTCACATTCTTAAAGCCTCGCTCATTCATGGTGCGGCGCAACATCTTAGCGAACTCATTATTCCAGCCCTTTTCGTTATGACAGCCTATGGCATTCAGTTCCAGTCCGTATTGTTGACGCAACCCCGTAAGCCAGTCCACATAGTAATCGGCCATATCCTGCGTCCAGAAGTCGCCCACCCAGCGAGGTGCGCTCCACCCTGTAGCATCAAGGTCGAGCTTGGCGTTGCGCTGCTTAGCCTCGCGCATCACCCACCATGTGTAGCCACGCTGAGCATTGAAATCGCCACGGTAGTGACTGTGCGACGGCATGGAGCCCTGCGTAGAATTACCATCGCCAGGTATCTCTACCAGCAAAGAACTGACTGAAGCACCGAACTTAGGCTTATATACCAAATCCATAATCTGCGAGCGCTGCGGTTCAGGATAGTCCTTCAGCAACACCGAAGTAGCCCCGCCACCATTCACAGCACCGATACCATCAAACTGTTTTCCGCCCGATGTCGACTTGATACGAACCATCTGGGCTTTATTTTTTTTACCTATTGAATATGGAGTTTCATCGCGCGTAAGAACCAAGTCAGTATTCAGGAATTGCTTCCAGAAATCAGGTGTGTTGTTACTGCCGAAAAGGAAAGGCACTGTCCACGGAGCCACATACAACCATTTAGCGCCGTCTTTCATCATGGCCTCGGCACTTGGCATACAATCACATTCGGCCAGTGCCAGCATCTTATGTGGATACTTGCGGCTTAATATATCGTACTGTTCTTTATAGCTGCCATGATTGGTTGAAATATGATACTGATCGCGGGCCACAATATCAACAAACTTGTCACCAGGATACCAATCGTCATCATCGAGTTCTGATGTCCACACGTATATCAGGTTGTGTACACCATGCGCCATCAGGTAACTCTGCATGAACAAATACAGTTGTTTGAACGTTTCGGCACCATCGCTGCCCCACCAGAACCATGCTGTTCCACCACGGTTGCTATTGCCAGCCGCTTCGTGGAACGGACGCCAGATGATGGGGATGCCCTGTTTCTGATAGTGCAGCAACAAGTTGGTGATACGCTCCAGATCGTGCATCAGGGCCTGATTCTCGGGTGTACCTTTTTGTAGCGCCTTACGTGGCGAAAATGTAGTGCCCTCCTGTGGCGTCCGTGCTGCCGAAGGGGTATAGAACGAATACCCTTTATCAGGGGTCATCAAGGTATCTACAGGTACACTCCAATGCCAGATAAAGCCCACAATACCACCCGCCTGATGCCAATCCTTGGCAGTATCGGCCAGATAGTTAATATGCTCCATTCTGAAATGCTGGAAGTCGAATATATTGATGGCGGGATACTTGCCTGTACTTTTTCTCACTTCATCAGCATCGGTCGTGTTATAATCCCATCGGGCCTGACAACCAGAGAGCACCTGCTTGCCCCAAACTTCGTTCCTAAGATACTGATACAAAGACGCCGCCTCTTTTGTAGCCTTCTTGTCTATCGGTCTGGGGGCTATCTGCCCTAACAAGCACAAGAAAGGCATAACACCCAATAATAAAACGCTGCAAATTCTTTTCATATAGTTTTACATTTTCTCCGCAAAGATAAACATTTATACTGAAATCACAATACTTTTTACTGAAAAAAGAGGGAGAGAATCACACCAAGGAGTTCCCTCCCCCCTAACCAAATCTAATACTAACTAATAACTAATAATACTATAAATCCGTTCTTTACTGTATAAGCACAACTTTCACAGCTGTGTAATTGCATCCGCTGATGATCAATCCGTTATCCTGAAGTAGCGGCAGGGTTACATCGTCGATGGTCATCTCGTAATAGCCTATTTCGAAATCCTGGGTTGATAGACCTATCACGCCGAGTTCGTCGGTAAGTCCGCCCCAGTCGCTGCCATTCTTGAATGAGCCCTGTTGCCATCCTTCTACCTGATTCTTAATATACACACGTATAATATTACCTGTTTTTGCATTTTCGAAGGCTTCCTTGCCTATGATGATGGCAGCCGACCAGCCACCCATATCGGTCTCGGTATCATTCAGTACTGTTTCTACTGGGCCGGCAGTATTGGGCACCCATACTGACACTACCAGTACCACCTTTACGGCAGTAAAATTAATACCACGAATAAGCAGACCAGTGCTTTGCATAGCTGCCAGCATATTTTCATCGAGTGTAAAGTCCTTATAGCCTGCAGCCATATCCTCGTCGCTGGCACGCTGGGCTGCAAGTTCGCTCCAATTACCATCGGACAGGATAACCCAGTTATCGTCGCTGGTCTTATCCTTAATATACACGCGGATAACGTTGCCAACCTGTGCATCGGCCAGGACGCTCTTATCAATCATGAAGTAGCTGCTCCAGTCGCCCTTCATCACTACATCGCCATCGTTATAGATGTCAATCTCCTGGTCTTCCCAGTGTCCGCCTTGAGCACCGCGCTCAATATCCATATTACCCAACACCATCAACTCACCATTATCGAAAACTGCGCTAATAGGCTGCTCATTGCCAATAGGTGTCTCACCAGGAAGCGTAATGGTGATGTTATCGTTTGATTTACGCTTAAAGTCGATGGCATTGATAGTAATCGCCTCATCACCCATACCAATGTTAACCTGCTTAACCAGCATTAAATCGTTACCTTCAATCTGTAGGTCATCGTATGTTTTTACCGACTCGGCCGGATTAAAATAACGCAGTGCGGGCTGTGCCTTACGGATAGTCTGTCGGCTCTGTGCCTGCTCTGTGCCTGTTGATACGGTAAGTGTGCCAGCCTCGGCATCAACACCTGTAGGGGCAACGGCTATGATACGCGAATCGTTGATAACCTGAACCGATTTGGCTACTTGACCACCAGGAAACTCTACCGTCGTTACATCCGAGAGGCCTGTACCAGTGATTGATACCTCGGTACCATCCATTACAATCGTAGGATAGAAAGCCGCTACCGAAAGTCTCTCTACAGTGCTATCGGCATCATCCGAACAGGAAACAACACCCATTGCCATGGCCAAAAGCATCATGTTAAATGTATTCTTTTTCATATCGATGTTTCAATTTTATGAGTTTTTATTTGTCCCAATCAGGGTTTTGAGTAAGATTAGGATTCTTACTAATCTCGACAAAGGGGATGGGGAAGAAGTAGAACTTAT
The DNA here is from genome assembly GCF_000702825.1 of Prevotella sp. P6B1. Taxonomy (GTDB): domain Bacteria; phylum Bacteroidota; class Bacteroidia; order Bacteroidales; family Bacteroidaceae; genus Prevotella. The sequence continues at coordinate 74,093 of NZ_JNKF01000015.1, read as the reverse complement.
TGTTCCAACCTCGACTCAGAGCACCACGGTGTAACAGCAGCTGTCCATCCGCATCCTTAGTAATGCTAATGGTATTGACCAGCTTCTGCGTATCGCCTTTCTTCCAGCGGCGGATATCCCAGAACCGCTGATCCTCGAAAGCCAACTCTACCATACGCTCACGCTCGTAGCGCTGCAGCCAGTTGGCAGGCGAAGTGGTCCAGTGAGGCATGCCCACATCGGCACGATCAAGTATGGCGTTCACAGCATCATTAGCACTCAGCGTAAACTCACCCTTGGCGGTTGCATCGCCATAATAGTTGTACATAGCCTCGGCATAGTTCAGATAAAACTCACCCAATCGCATAACTATCCAGGCATGCAGTGTGGTGGTAGAATTATTGGTTGAGATATTAACGTTGGGGTCGCAATACTTCTTCAGATAATAACCGGTATTAGTGGCATTGGTAAGCGGCGAGGCATTCACTCCACCCTCGAAGGTCTCGATAGGTGTGGTATTGTAGTTGGGCCAGATGTCGCCATTCTTACAAACGGTCATAGCAAAACGGGGGTCGAGATTAGCATAAGGATCGGTAGTGCTGAGGTTGATAACCGACTCAGGATGGCGCTCGCCAAAGGACTGAGGACTATCCAGATACTCATAAGCATCGACCAGCGACTGTGTGGGGCACATGCCCGACTGTCCATTCTCAACACCTACAGGATAGTTGTAGGTTTCCCACGAGCTGGAAGCGCCGCGCTTCACGGCAAAGATAATCTCTGTGCCATCGGCATTGGCAGGGCCCCACAACTCAGAATAGAGTCCTAACTTAAGCCCCCACCCTTCGGCTCTGACCAGCAGGTCGTGGGTGGCACGGGCAGCATCGAGCCACCACTGCTTGTTGTTTGAGCTATTGAACAGTGGCGACGCTTTATACAACAAGGTACGCGCCTTGAGTGCCATACACATGGGCTTGGTGGCACGGCCTATATCGGTGTTCAGTTCGTTGGCATAGGTGACGGGCAGAAATTGGGCTACTGCGTCCATCTCATCTACAATCCAATCCATGATGGTAATGGCCGAAGTGCGACTAAGCTGATTAGCCTCGGCATTAGTGAGCGACTTGAGTGTGAAAGGTACATCGCCGTAGGCACGTACCAACTCAAAGTAGAAGTAAGCACGCAAAAAGCGGGTTTCGTACTCAAACAACTCAAACTTATTCTTCATGGCCTGGAAATCGTTATTGTTCTCATAGGCCGACAGGTCTATCTTATCCAGTTTCTCCAAGAAGTTGTTAGCCTCGGCAATGGCCTTATACGAGTTACTCCAAGTGTACGAGAAGGGGTTAATGGGGCTCCAGCCACCATTGTACAGTTTGCGGATATTGGCATGCGAGAGTGCACAGTCGGCCTCATCGCAGGCAGCAGCAAATGTAGCACCGCTGCCACCCTCGAAATTCTTGCTCAGTCCGTTAGGGATACGGGCATAGACGCTCGATACCAAACGCTCGATACCGTATTGCGGACTCTGGTAGACCCACTCCTCGTTGTTAGTGGTTACCTCGCTATAGTCCAGATCAACACAGCTGGCACACAACACGGCTGCACCAAGCGCTGGCAGTATGATATGTTTCAAATTCTTCATAATTGTATCGGTTTTAAAATTAGAATGATAATGATGCACCTACGCTGACGGTCTTCATGATAGGATAACCGGTTGACATGGTTTCGGCATCGAGTTGCTCTACGTTGCTGAAGTCGAGCAGATTCTCGCCCTTCACAAAAACCTTACACTGCGATAGTCTGATCTTTGAAATAAGAGACTGTGGCAACATATAGTACACCTCGCAGTTGCGCAACTTCAGGAAGTTGACGTTTTTCCACCACACGCTGTTGGCGCGGTAGTTGTTGTTATTAGCCTGCGATGTGAGTCGGGGGTACTGCGGGTTGTTACTATTGTCCCAACAGTTATCGTAATAATCTTGTGTCAGGTTGGCACCATTCATCATAGGTGTCCATACACCTGTGGCACCCATATAACGGGTAAACATGCCTGCACCCTGCAACAGGGCGTTGAATCCGAAGTTCCCTGCTTTGAGACCTACGTTGATGGCATAGTTCAGTTCAGGCACCGAAGTGCTATAGCCCATCTTTACTACATCGTTCTCATTGATGACACCATCGCCATTCTGATCCTTGTACTTAAAGTCGCCAGGCTTGCAGTTATCAAACTCCTGCTGGGGCGAGTTGGCGATATCGGCCTCGTCGCTGAAGAATCCAAGAACCTCTAAGCCCCATGCCTGGTTTACACGACCGTCGACAGCCGAGAGGTAATCGTAAGCCACATTTTCGATGGTACGGCTGATGCGGTTACGGCCCCAAGTGAACTGTCCGCCCAGATTCAGCTGTAGGTCCTTACCCAGTTTCTGAATCCAGTTGGCGCCAACCTCTACACCATAGCTGGCCACACGGCCCCAGTTAACAAAGCCAGAGGGGATACCAACCACCGATGAGATGAGTCCATCGCCCGAAAGCAGGATGTTATCGCGGTAGTTATAATAACCATCGATAGTGAGGTCGAGCCCCTTCAACAGGCGCAGATCGGCACCGATATTAAACTGATATGCAGTTTCGAGCTTAAAGTCGGTAGTAGGCTGATAAGAGATGAAGGTACCCCATGTCTGGTAGCCATTACCGGCACCAAAGTAATAATCGCCACCGCCACCATTATAATTCTCGAGCCAGATGCCGTTGATGGGCACATAGTCTAAATGGCGGATAGCACCCGAGAGGCGAAGTTTGCCATAGTTCAAGACACGGTTCTCATCATTATCAGCAAAGATATAACCCAAAGATAGTGCTGGCGAGAACGACCACTTTTCTGGATATGAGCGGTTGCTACCATTAGCAGCCAATGTAAGATCGGCCACATACTTGTTATTGAGGTCGTAATGCACGCTGGCAATCCAGTTCATGCGGTTAAAGGTAAGATACTGTCCGTTAGGTGTCTCGTTCTGCTGATTCCACATGAGCGAAGCAGCAAAATGATCGTTGCCGGTAAACTGGGTCTGATAATCGGCAGAGATCGACAGGTACGAAGAACGCTGATGCTGATTCTGCCAGTAGTTGAACGAGGTGTTGTCGGTCTTGTCGCCAGCCTTGTAGGTGGTCAGTCCGTTCACGTTTCCATCAGCATCAAAGGTGTATCGCTCGTAGCCATACATAAATCCCGTGGTATTATCCTCGAAAATCTGCGAATAGTTGTTATAACCAAAACGAGCTGAAGCCGACAAGCCTTTAAGCAGCGCACCCAGGTCCTGGCGCAAGGTGATATCGCCCTGAAACAGGCGCGAGTGCGACTTACGGAATCCCGAAGCCTGTATCTGTGCAATTACATTGTTGGTGCCATAAGTGGTGTTTCCACCCCAGATACCAGCCAGGTCGCCATCAGGATGATTGGTGATAGGGAATGCCGATGACGGCACACGATAGAACATATCGAACACATCATCGGCCGACACGCCTGCCGGACGGTTAGTCTCTACAAACGAGCCCAGCAGATTTACCTGCATGGTGGTAGTCTTGGTCAGTTCGGCATCGATATTGGTGCGGATATTGGCCTTTGAGTACTTGAGCTGTGAGTTGTAGTCGGCCTGCTTGGTATCCTTCAGCAATCCACGACAGTCGGTATAGTCGATGAACGAGAAGAACTTCAGGCGCTGATTGCCACCGTTAAGGGCCAGATTAATACGGTTTTCCGATCCCATCTTCTTCAACGCCTCATCTTTCCAGTCAACCTGTGGATAATAATAAGGTGCGCTCTGGTTGGCAAAAGCATCCAACTCGGTCTGGTTATACATGGGCTGCAAACCATCATTCAGTCGGGCCTGGTTCATAGCCTTGGCATAAGTGGCTGCATTAACGAAGTCGGCAGTCTTAGGGTCGAACACAATTTTATGGTTGTACCCCACCTGCACAGCAAGTTTCTTATCGGCACCACGCTTTGTTTTAATGAGTATGGCACCATTCAGTCCTTCGTAGCCGTAAATAGCCGTAGCAGCACCATCGCGCAGTACTGTTACCGATTCAATCTCATCTACAGTCAGATAATCGATAGAACGCTTGATACCATCAACCAGTATCAGCACATTATTCTCACTGGTAGTCTGTGTACCACGGATATTAAATATGGCTCCTGCATCGGCATCGCCAACGAACTTGCCATTGTTCAGCACGGTTAATCCTAACAGGCGTCCGTACAAAGCCTCCTTCAGGGTGGTGGCAGCTGTCTTCTGCAACTCGTCGCCCGAGATAGTGTGCGATGCGATGGTTGAGAGTTTGGCATTATCGTTAGCCACGCTTTGTGCTCCAACAGGCAATGCCATAGGCATCAGGCACGCCGTGAACACCATTGATTTTAGCAATATCTTGTTATTCATATTATTCAATATCGTTTATTAGTTCCAACCAGGATTCTGAGTCAATCCGTAATTCTTATTAATCTCATCGGGTGGCAGTGGTGCCAAGAACCATTTGTTCGACCAAGCTTCGGGGTGGCTCCATACAAATCGCGCATTGCCGGTCTTCTCGCTGATGGCGTAAGGCACATACTCGAACTTGGTAGGAAATGGCTCCGTATCGGGGTTCCACTTGCGCTCCACACGATTACCAGCATCGTCAATTCGGTAAATCTTCATGCCACGCAGGGGCTTTACAAAGTCGGCAGCCATCTTGCGGCGGTTCATATCGTGGAAACGACTCTCGAACTCGAATCCCAGCTCACAGGCACGCTCGCGCATAATCTCCTTTATCAGATTATCTTTGTTAGAGGTAAGCGAGAGCTCTGGGTTGGCAGCGGCGATATCGGGTAATCCCACACGGGCACGCACAATGTTCAGCTGCTGGATGGCCTCGGTAAGCTTGCCTGTTTCGGCCAAAGCCTCGGCATAAATCAGATAGAGTTCGGCCAGACGCATATAGGCAAACTGCACGGGCTCGTCGTCGATAATACCCTGTCCGCCCTGATCGTCGGAACCTAAATCGAGTACGTACTTATAAGTGGCAAATCCGTGAGGACGACAGTTCCAACCTGTTGAACCGGTTACGATAAACTCGCCACCCTCCCACAACTGCACAGGGTTTGAGGGTCCATACATCTGGTATTTGTAATCCTTCTTCTGTACCAGCATCGACTCGTACAAACGTGGATCGCGATTCTCAAAGATATCAACCTGTGCAGGCTTCTGATTGTAGTATTTCTGACCATCATAGTTCTTACCATTGGCCCAAGGGAACATCTCCATCCAGTCGAGTGTGGCAGCAATGGCGCCCGAGTGCCATACGTTAGCTGGGCACTGGTCCCACTCCTTCATATATACACGGTCGTGAATAGAGAGCAGCGCCTCGCGATTGTTGCGACTACGGTAGGCCTTGCGGAAAGCCAGACGGTAGCCCTCTTCGGTGTTATCGGCCGATGTAATCAGTTGGTAATAGTTGCCATTGGCGCTGTTCATCTTAAAGAACTCCTCGCAAGCATCAACCACAGCCTGCCAGCGCTGAGCGTCGTAGTTACCATACCACACCTGACGAGCCTCGACGGCATCCTGAGGATCGGCAGTGCAATAAGGCTTATCGCTATTAAAGATAGGACTGGCCACATAGTTGAGCAACTTAGCCTTCAGACCCAGAGCCGATGCTTTGGTAACACGTCCTTCCCAAGTAGCAATCTCGGTATCAGTAAGGTTCCAAGGCAGGTTGGGCTCGGCCACAGCCTCATCAATGAGGTTTACGGCAAAGGCCACAGTCTCTTCCAATGTAGCACGTCCGCTCTCCATCTGGTCCTCGCCTTTAAAGGCATGGTCCACGATTGGCAGGGCACCAAAATGGCGGATGCCATCCAGATACTTCGAAGCCAGTATCACCTTGGCCTCTGCCTTGAAACGGGCCTTCTCGTCGTTGGTCATATCGGGCACTTGGTCCACATTATCTATCAGCAGTTCGCAATCGCGCACGCAGTTCCAGATAGAACGCTTTGACTGGTTGCTCATGTTCTGGATACCGCCCTGCGAGATGAAGGCAAAACGACTCTGCACCCAACCTGGATTGGCATTGGCTGCACTCAGATGACCGGTATAGAACTCGCGCCCCACGTCGTCCCAACCTAACTCGGAATGCATGATATCCGACAGCGACTCCATCACGCCGGCATTCAGGCTGTAGCAATTCTTGAACGGACAGTACAAACCTTCGTAACACTGCCACAACAGGTATTCTGTATAGACCTTCTTCGAGAAAATCAGGTCCTGATTCACATCCTCGCCCTTGGCTTTGTCAAGGAAGGCATCGCCCACCGTTACCTCATCAACACACGATGTGGTAAGCATTGGCATGGCAGCAAACGAGGCTGTTATAATGATTGCATATATTTTTTTCATTGATTATTAGAAATTTAGTTTCACACCTAAGTTATATACTCGCAGAATAGGGTACTTGATATACTGCAGATAACCACCACCCATATTTTCAGGATCGTTAGCCTTGAAGGGCGAGAAGGTGAGCAGATTGGTACCATTAAGATAAATACGGGCACTACTCAAGCTCTTGAACCAACGCGGATGACGGATGGTGTAGCCAATCTCTACATTCTTCAGTCGCAGATACTTGGAATCGTAATCCCACAGGTTTGAGAAACACTGGTTCTGTTTCTCGTTGACAAAGGTGACACGTGGCAACTTGGCATTGGTATTCTCCTCGGTCCAAGTATTATCGGCCACCCACTGGAGGAGAGATGAGTGATACTGCTGACCAAAAGGCTGACGATAAACGCCATCGAGGTTACGTGTAACATTGGTTGCAGCCACCCATAGCATGGTAAAATCAAAGTTCTTATACTCCAGATTGCAATTCAGCGAGAAGGTGTAGTCAGGACGGTCGGTAGTACCTAAGAACATCTGGTCGTACTCTTCCGAAATTATGCCATCGCCATCAATATCCACATACACCGCATCGCCATCTTTCAGATCGTTAACCAGCTGTGTGGGCAAAGGCTGACCGTAAGCCTGCATATACTGTTCCTCGGTAATGCCTTTCTGATAGAAATCGAAGAACAGGTAGCCCTTGCGCTCACCAATGCTATGACCTGTGTAGTAAGTCCAGTCGGGCGACACCTTAGTGTCCTCTGTCAGTCCCAGCTGCTTGCCCATATAGCTATTGGCCTTTACCAGCTTGTCGGCACGCTTAATCTCGGCCTGCTCAATAATCTTATTCTTAGAGTAAGCCATCGATGCCGAAATCTCCAATCGCACATCATCGCTCAGCTTGTCGGCATACTTCAGCGTCACTTCGTAACCATGGTTCTTTACTCTACCGTAGTTAATATACGATGGGCGCAGAGCGGTAGGCGCCTGAATCATAGTCTCGTTGTTAATCAGGATATCCTTACGATCCTCGTAGAAATAATCGAAACCTATGCTGATACGATTATTCCACAGTTTCATGTCGAAACCATAGTTCTGTTTAACAGCTGTTTCCCAGGTAACATCGGGCGATGCCGAAGAATACTCGCGAGCCACATTCAGGAAGCGGGTGTTGGTGGTACCGAAATTGTAACCACCAAAATCGCCAGGATTGTTATAATAGCCATCGGTAATCTTCCAAGCGGCAGGCAGATAAAGGAATCGGTAGCCCTGACAGTTATCGTTACCTACAGTACCAATAGATGCACGCAGCTTAAGGTATGAAATGACAGGCAGCAGAGGCTTCCAGAACTTCTCTTCAGAAATAGTCCAACCAGCCGATGCAGAAGGGAATACACCGTAACGTTTTCCTTTAGCAAAATTCTCCGAGCCATTATAGCCCATATTCAAATCAAGCATATAACGATGGTTGTAATCGTAAGTGGCACGAGCTACCAAACCCACATATCCCTTAGGAATTGAAATGTACATACTGTTCTGACTATCCCAGGGATAATATGATTTTGACTGGTTGTAAAGCAACAGAGCCGACACATTATGCATGCCAAAACTGCGACTGTAATTAAAGCTGGTTTCGAAATACCAGTTACGGTCGGGCCAGCTCGACTCGTTGTAGCCCAAGTTCCAATAGTCGCCCTTACGCTGCAGTGCAATACTGCCATCCTCCTTCACAATAGGCATAAAGCTGGCAGGCTGTCCGGCTGTACGGTCCTTACTATGATAATAGGTAGAGTTATACGAACCCTTAATGCGGAAATCAAGACCACGGGTAAGGAATCCCATATCAAGTTTGTAAATCAGGTCGGCATTCAGCACATTGGTTGTTTGCTGCTGATAACCCTGACCATAGAATGTGCTCAATCCATCGTTGCCGCTTACTGCATCCTCTTCAGATATATAGGTTGGATTGGCCTTTATCCACTTGCCATCCACAATACCTGCACCCGAGAATGGCTGGCAGTCCATCAGGGTGTTAAATAGATTAGACTCGCCACGACCGATAGAACGCTTATTCTCTACACGTCCACCAATGTTTACCGATAGCTGATGCCATTTACCAAGATTCAGATCCAGATTGGCGCGATAGTTATAGCGCTGGTATGAGAAGTTGGATTTAGGATCTTCGCCCAGGTTTTTAAACAAACCATCCTGATCGAGCATACCTAACGATACGAAGTAGCGTGCCACCTTGTTACCGCCCGACACGCTGATGTTGTGCTGACTCTGCAGGGCCACATCGTTCATGGCATAATCAATCCAGTTGATATTAGGATAAAGCAATGGCTGATCCTGCGTTTTGAAGTGGTTGATTACCTCCTCGCTGAAACGGGGATTGCTGCCATCGGTTATGCGTCCGCGATTAAAGGTAGTTGCATATGTATATGAATCAGCAAACTGGATAAAGTTGGTAACCGTTTGCAAACCCCATGAGGTAGAAGCCGACACATGCGTCCTACCCTCTTCGCCTCGCTTAGTGGTTACCAAAATCACACCATTAGCACCACGCACACCATAAACGGCCGTTGCCGAAGCATCCTTCAGTACGGTAATATCAGCCACCTCGTTAGGGTCGATCTGTGTAAAGCTGCGCTCTACACCATCAACCAATATCAATGGGTTCGATCCGTTAAGCGAAGCTTGTCCACGAATAAAGATGTTAGGATCGTCAGCACCAGGCGCACCAGAGTACTGCACCGTTGACAAGCCTGGTAGCTTACCGGCAATGGCGTTACCAAGCGACGGCGTAGGCGATTTTAGCAGCTCATCGCCAGTGACATTGACAATCGAACCTGTTACCGTTACTTTTTTTTGCTGTCCGTAACCGATAACCACCAGTTCCTCGACTACTTTTGAGTCGGGCTCGAGCAGGATACTGAGGTTTTTGCCGCTAACGGCATGCACCTCTTTACTCAGGTAGCCCACAAAAGAAACAACCAGAGTCTTCTGACCCGACAAATCGACAGTGAAGTTACCATCCATGTCGGTGATTGTTCCTGTGGAAGTACCTTTTACCAACACCGAGGCACCTATAAGCGCCTCACCAGTCGATGCATCGGTGACGGTTCCCTTTACCTGACCATTCTGGGCAAAGGAAACCATGGGCAGGATTGCGAACAATCCCGTGATGCACCACAAATAGAAACCGTTTTTAATTTTCATTAAGTTGTTATTAAATATTAGGATATTAGTAATTCGCTGGCAAAAGTAGTCATTCTGCGGGTTTTCGACAGACTCGTTTGGTTCGAACAACATCCCTTTTGTGCCGAGGAAACATTTGGGAAGTAAAATAACACAAACAGGAAGTTGCCTGTTCTTTTTTCGTTTCTCAACCGTAATTATTTGCCTAAACTTATCTCTCGAATCAGAAAAAAAAGTATCTTTGCAACAAATAAATAAAACAATCGAAATGAAGAAACTGATTCTTTTACTACTCATTGGTTCAATACAGCTACATGCATTTGGCATCAACCAACTGATGTTTCATAAGATAGATGTAAGATCGGGGCTCTCCGACAATTACGTCAAAAGCATCATCCGGGATAAATACGGATTTATGTGGATGGCCACCAGCAATGGCATCGACAGATACGATGGCTACCAGCTTAAGAAATATACCGTAACCCAACTGGGCAGCTATAATAACGACACCAATTATATCATAGAGGATGCCGAAGGCACCATTTGGGTAAGAACGATACAGAAACTATACACCTACGACAGGTGCTTAGACAAAATCGCCGATGATGCCACCCAAAAACTATCTGCACTTGGCATCAAAGAGCCTATCAAAGAGATTATGACCGATGATGCACAGAATTTGTGGACCATATCCACCAAATATCTGTATCGCTACGACTTCAAGAAACAAGAACTCACCACCATCCCACACCAGTTTGGCGATAACATACTCAGCCTGACTGCCAGGGGAAACCAAGCCTATATCCTAACCAATGATGGCAGGTTTTATCAAGTCGATATCTTGCAGCATTGCCTGAATTACGTCAGTCAGATAAAACTATCCACCAACTTATGGCACCAAGTATATTTAGACTCCAGAGGCGCACTGTGGTTCTATACGGCCCATTCGGCTTCAGATGAACTACGCTGTTATATCAACGCCACCAAAGAGTGGAAAGACATACCCTCGCTGCATCTGCTGAAAAACGTGATTCTTACCACACTCACCGACGACGAAAAAGGAAGGATATGGATAGGCACAGAAAATGAGGGCATCTATCTGCTAAATGCCCACAGCCAGGAATTACAACAGATAACACGCAACGAAGAATATCCGTTCACACTGCCAAGCAACCATATCAGTTGCTTTTATCGCGACGCCCAAAACCTGATGTGGATCGGAACCAGCAAACGCGGTGCGGCTTTTACCGACCTTTCGCCACATGTATTCGACTTAACCCCGCTAAAGAACAACGAGGATGTGAGTTGTGTGTCAGAAGACAAACAAGGTAATATCTGGGTGGGATTTGATGGCAACGGAATCGTATGCCTATCCCCCAACGGCACGAAGACCGTTTACAACAAGAAAAACGCCCTGCTGAATAATAATCTGGTTACCTGCTCATTAATCGACCATAATGGCCATCTATGGGTAGGCACCTATGGCGACGGCGTGTTTTGCTTCGACGGTCACCGATTCGCCAAAAAGCAATATCACAACCAGATTAATAAACGCGCTGTGTATATGCGATGCATGGCCGAAGACGAACAGAACAATCTCTGGTTTGGCACCATCAACAATGGTTTGATTTGTCTCAGACAAGACGGGAGCGACAGCTGGATAACGATGGACAACTCTGACTTGAGAACCACCAGCATAACTGCGCTACACTGTGACAGAAAGCGCAAACTGTACATTGGCACAAGCACAGGATTCTATATCTATCAAACCGACCTGCGAAAATTCTTAAAACCAACGCCTTGTATCCAGCAACTGACCAACGAATTTGTAACAACTCTTGACAAAGATAAACACGGTCTGGTGTGGATAGGTACACGCACCGGCATTCGCATCTACGACGAGAAAAATGACACTCTCTACTCACTCACCGAAAACGAAGGCTTATCCAACAACTACGTCAGAGCCATCATCGCTGATAACAAACAAAACATCTGGGCAAGCACCGACCACGGACTAACTTATATCCGGACATCGAAAAAGGCAAACGCACCCTACGAATTTGTTTGCACGCCTTTTTACGACGAAGACGGACTTGAAAACGCCACATTTAATAATGATGCCACATGCCTGACCACAGACGGATGCTGCGTGATAGGTTATACCGATGGTTTACTGCGCATCGGCAGCCAGCAGCAAATCACCAACTATCTGCAGGCTCACATCGTGTTCACCAATCTGGCTGTAAATAATAAGAATATCGTTCCTGGCGACGAGAGTGGTATCCTTCAGCGCAATCTGCAGTTGCAGGAGTCCATCTGCCTGAACTACAGCCAAAACAGTTTTTCCATCGACGTTTCGGCCATGAATTACGGCAAAAAACACAAACTGCATTACATGTACCGACTGAAAGAGGTTGGCGGACCGTGGACACTGCTACCAGGCAATCGCATCAGCTTCAATGCCATCACTCCAGGCTCATATACCCTCGAGGTTTGCGCTTCAGATATGGGTGGCTGGACCAGCGAGCCGTCTGTAATAAAAATTCGCATACAACCACCATTCTGGAGGTCATGGTATGCCTATCTGCTGTACCTTTTACTCATCATGGCGGGCATCTATTTCTATATTCAGTGGCTCAAGCGCAAACATCAGGCCACTCTGGCTTTGCAAAAGCTGGAGATGGAACTCGAACAACAGCAGCAGATGGAGGATAAGAAAATGCAATTCTTCACCAACATCAGTCACGACCTGAAAACGCCCTTGTCGCTCATCATCACCCCACTTGAGAAATTACTCTCAGGCAATCTGGAGAAGAGTATCCGGGTTGAGCTCGATCTGGTTTGGCGAAACGCACGCATGCTGATGGACGAGGTTGTACAGCTGCTTGATATCCGCAAACTGGATGCTGGCAACGAAGAAATACACCCTGCACATGGCGACCTTATCATATTTGTACGCAAAATCTGCGAGCAATTCAGATTCTATGCCGAAAGCCGCGGCATTCAGATGAATTTCAAAATCAATGCCTCTCATCTTGAAATGGATTTCGATCAGGCCAAAATGCGACGCATCGTTATGAATCTGCTATCCAATGCCTTCAAATACAACACCACTAAGGGGCGTGTAGATATCCTCATCGAGCGCGATGGCCCCATGGCACGCATCGAAGTAGCCGACACCGGCATTGGCATCAAGGATAAAGACAAACCTCATATCTTCGACCGGTTCTTTCAAGGCGATAACCACACCGACTACGTTGGCAGCGGCGTAGGATTACATATCGTGAAGGAATATGTAACCATGCATCACGGCCAAATACAGGTAGCCGACAACCACCCCAAAGGTTCGGTTTTTATCGTAACCATCCCCATCCAAATATCTCTGTCGGCATCTGGAACTGCCAGTGCTATCAGCAACGACAGCAACACCAAAAAGGCCATAGAAGACACAGGCAACAAATCGGTTCTGGTAGTTGAAGACAACCACGATTTCTGCCAGTTCCTGGAACGATGCCTGACCGACCAGTACAACGTTTTCACAGCATCAAATGGCGTTGAAGCCCTACAGATACTGTCCGAAAACGACATTCATATTGTTATCAGCGATATCATGATGCCCGAAATGGATGGCTTGGAGCTTTGCCATCACATCAAAAACGACATCAACCTATCGCACATACCTGTCATTCTGCTCACTGCAAAATCAACCGAAGACAATATTATCACCGGGTTGAGAGATGGAGCCGACGACTATATCACCAAACCTTTCAATCTTAACATACTCAAGTTACGCATCGAGAAAATGATAAAATGGACCGACAATAATCATCGTGAATTTATCAAACGCGACATTGCGCCAAGTGAAATCACAGTCAGTTCGCTCGACGAGCAGTTGATCACAAAAGCCATTCAGGTGGTTGAGGATAACATGAGCAATTCAGATTTCTCGGTTGAGGATTTCAGCGCTGCTGTAGGCATGACGCGCAGCCATCTATACAAGAAACTGATGGCCATAACCGGAAAGTCGCCGTTGGAATTCATTCGCATCATCCGAATCAAGCGAGGTCGTTCACTATTGGAACAAGGACGTACCAATATCTCTGAAGTTGCATACACTATAGGTTTTTCTCCCAAGCAGTTCAGCAAATACTTCAAAGAAGAATATGGCTGTCTGCCATCAGAATTTCTGCTTCAATCCAACTAATCGCATTTCAATTCAGTCCAATTAGCTTCTCCCGATTGGGGGGAGCTAATTTTTTTTGTTTTTTCTGATACGGCGATAAACACAAGCATCACACATCGATTCTACATCCCAACCAACTGGCTGGCGCAAAAATAATTTTGGCAGTTGGATAGTTGGACTCTACTTTTGCAACCGCAATCCAATCAACAACGATTGCGCGATCTTTGACATGCTGAAACAGGCCACATTAATAACAACTAAAATGTATTTATTATGAAACAGAATCATTCATTAAAAACGCCGATGGATGCGCAACGCATCACATCGCGCGAAATCGCAAACATTACAGGTAAACTTCACAAGGTGGTGCTGAAAGCCATCCGCGAAATGGAGCCTGCCTGGGAAAAGGAATGTGGGCACAAATTTGTGCTGACATCCGAGGTGATCAACATGCCGCAAGGCGGCATACGACTCATCCCGGTATTTTCGCTCACCAAGACCGAGAGCCTGTTTGTGGCCACCAAGTTTAGCGACGAGGCGCGCGCCCGTCTGGTGCTGCGCTGGCAACAGCTGGAGTTTCAGCAGGCCATCGACGATCACCTGGCGCACGAACCGCAGCCGCCACTGCTGCTCGAAACCGAGCACGACATCATGCAGCGCTGCGACGAAATCCGCCACGAGCAGATAGCCACCCAGAACGCTCCAGCCGACGGCTGTCTGACCACCACCGAGCTGGCCGAACTGGCCGAGATGACATTCACGCAGATGGCACGCTTACTGGTGAAAAAGGGACTGCTGGTGTTCCGCGGACGCCACTACCATCTGGCCGAGGCCTATGAAGGCACCGGACTGGCCCGCGAGCGCATACATCAGTATTACACGCTGCGCGGCGACATGCGAAAGTGTACCTATCCCGTCTGGACCCGACTGGGTTGCCAGAAGATCTTTGAACTACTTGCATTATGACACTGGAGTATTTAGAAATCACTGAAGACATGAAGAAGTGGAAGAAACAACGTAAACGACAGGTGGCCACCGTGCCACCTGCCCCACCCGACGGCAAACCGCTGCTTAACCAGCAGCGCCTGAAGGTGCTATACGAACAGAACTCACGCCTCGTAACCGTCTATCAACGGTTCGAGGTAAACTCTCTCAAGGAATTACGACAGGAATTATATCGACAAACAAGTGAAATAGACAAATGTTTTGTTATCAACAACAACTTACTGACTCGCGAACGCGACTGATTACACCCGAGCTGTTCTGGGCCTACTGCCGCGCGCCACGTACAGCCAGACTGGTGAACGAAGCCCGCCAGGCACGCCTGAATGGCGACGAGAAGACCTACAACCTGAAGAAGAAGCAGTTAGCGCTGATGATCTTCGTGGGCACCTTCGAGGAGTGGGAGCGCGAAATAGAGAACAAGCGCACAGGCAAGAAGCGAAAGGAAACGGCCATGTGGCGCAGTCAGAGTCACGTACACCTGAACGGACTGGTAGTGGCCGACTACGACCATCTGGAGGGCGACGTGCGTCAGATCTGGACTGAGGCCTACCAGCGCCTCTCGCCCGAAGACCAAGCCCGCATCGTGCTGGTTTACATCACCCCATCAGGCCAAGGCCTGAAGCCGGTGTTCACCGCCGATCCTGCCATCGGCAACCTCATCGACAACCAGATCGACTTTTCGCGCAAGCTGGGCCTATCCCTCGATGAGTCGTGCAAGGACGGCAGCCGAGGCGCCTTCATGACCACTGCCGACGACATTATTTACATTAACGAAGAAAAACTGTTTACCTATGAAGATGAAACATTTTCTGCGCGATTTGACCCTCTATATCGAAACGGTCAGTCGCAGGCTACGAAAGAGAATAATATAGGTACGAATGACAAGGCTGATTCTGCTGCTGAAAAAGTCCTAAAGTCATGTAGTCCGTTGCAAGAAACCTATAACGGCACGCCGGTATCGGAGATCATCGACAAGTATCTGGAGGGCGTGAACCTATCCAACAACCGTCACAACACACTGGTTGATCTGGCCAGCAAGCTGCGCTATATCGTGGGCCGGAACGCCAAGAAAATCACCGAAGTAGTGCTGACACTGCCCTGGGTGCAGGAACTGGCACGCGATGGCGAAGATGTGGAAGGCACGGTACGATCGGTGATGGACTTCAAGTTCTACGAGCACATGCCGGTAAAACTGAAAAAAGCCATTACCCCAGCCGAACAACAGGCTGACATCTACTCCCAGTTGCCACTGGATAAATGGGCTGCCGAACTGCTCGAGATGTCCCAGTACTACCCCTGCCTGAAAGAACTGTTTGTTAACCTACATCCACATAAACTGCCCGCCGTACTCTTCTCGTCGGGCGCTCTCTTCGGCACGCTGATGACCCGTGCATGGTACCACTTCTGGTTCGACCCCAAGATCATGCGCCGACTCAACTACTGCATCTTCATCATCGGCGATCCCGGTGCAGGCAAGCACATGATCGAGGAGTTCTACAAGCAGATAGCCGACCCTATCATACAGGCCGACCAGTGTATGACCGACGCCCTGAACCGCTATAAGGAAAGCCGCACCGAGCGCACCACCAGCACCAAGGCACAGAAAGCCGAGGCACTGAAGAAGCCCGAGGTAGGCATACGCATCCACCCAGCCCGCACCGCCACTGGCGAGTTTATCCGCCACATGCTGGCAGCCAGGGAGATCATTCAGGGAGTGCCGCTACAGCTGCATATGTTCTCGTTCGACTCCGAGCTCGACAACGTGAACAAGAACAACAAAGGCGGCGACTGGAAGGACCGTGAGATTATGGAGCTCAAGGCCTTTCACAACGAGGAAGACGGACAGATGTATGCCAACCAGGAGAGCATCAGCGGCATGTTCAACGTGTACTGGAACTTCATCTACACCGGCACCCCTTATGCCCTGCATCGCAAGGTGAACCAGCGCAACTTCGGTACCGGTATGAGCAGTCGCCTGGCTGTCATCCCCCTGCCCGACCGCGGCAAAGCCAAGCGTCATCAGGAGGTGATTGAGGGTACCGACGACACGCTGAAGATGTGGGCCTACCGACTGGACAAGGTAGCAGGCGAGCTACCCATCGAACCGCTGAACGACGAGACCTACGAGTGGCAGACGGAGCACATGGACATTGCCGAGTTCAACAACGACAAGGCCGACCGCATGTTGCTGAAACGCATCCCCTACTACGGCATAGGCATCAGCCTGCCCTTTATCCTGATGCGCCATTGGCAGGAGTGGGACCAGAACCGCACGCTATCGATGGACGACATCGATCGCCGATTCTGCCGTCTGGTGATGGAGATACAATATCGCAGCCAGCAGTTCTTCTTCGGCGAGATGGCATTCCACTACTTTGCCGACCAGGACAAGGAGTTTGTGGTTCGTCGCCGCACCACCCGTTACGACGAGTGCTATCGCCAGTTGCCCGAGCAGTTCAAGGCCAAACACGTCATCGAGGTATTCGGCTGTTCGCAACCCACCGCCTCGCGTAACATCAGTCGTCTAAAGGCCGACGGCATCATCGAAGACATCGGCAACCACACCTACCGCAAGCTCCTCCCAGAGCTCCCCTAATGTTCTGCTCGCTTTTCAAAAAAAGTTCAATGTTCAATATTCAATGTTCAATGATTATGTCTCGAGGAATCAGAAATTGTAATCCACTTAACATCCGTCGCTCAGCCGACCAGTGGAAGGGTCTCAGCGCCCAGCAGACCGACGCAGCGTTCTGCCAGTTCAAACAGATGGAGTATGGATGGCGTGCAGCCCTGGTGCTACTCACGCGTACCTACTACCGCAAGTACCGCCTTTACACTATCCGTAAGATAGTAGAGAAATGGGCACCACCTACCGAGAACAACACCAAGGCCTATATCAAGAATGTAGCCGCCACCACCGGCATAGGTCCCGACGACGATCTGGGCGATCCGCAGCAGCACCCCGCCAACTGGCTACTCCTGGCCGCCGCCATGGCCATCCAGGAAAACGGTCCCAACTGTCGCGACCCCATCTCCCTCCTCCGCGCCTGGCGCCTCCTCTAACCCAAGCAGGCTGGTATCCCCAATCCGGATATCAGCCTGCTTTTTTATTAAAGAAACTATTCATTTATTCACATGTACAGGAAGGGAAATATCACTTAACCGAGTTTCGACAGGAAGCGCTCTCTATCCACCATGAAGCGCAGGTGGGTGCCCTCGCCTATCAGCACATCGCCGGCATAGGCCGCAACCTTGAACTCTATCTTCCTGCCATCCACCTTCACCACCTCGGCTGTAGCCGTAATCTTATCGCCTACTTTCGAGGGTTTCAGGTGCGATGATGCGATATGGCCGCCAACGGTGGTACTGCCCTCGGGCAGCTCACCAGCCACTGCCAGCATGGCTGCATTCTCCATCAACGCCATCATGGCTGGCGTGGCCAACACGGGCATATCGCCCGAACCCATCTTCACGGCAGTAACGGCGTCGGTTACTACTAACTTACTGGTATGTTTCAATCCAATTTCTATCATCTTCTTATGCTATTTATTAATATTTGTGCAAAGCATGACGCTTATAACTTAAATCAATCGTTAATATAGGATTTCGTCGTCATATCATAATACAGTGCCTCCAGTTCCTGGAGGGTCAGCTTCTCCACAGAGTGCTCGATGATGCGGATCAGCTCGTCGCGACGGAAATCGTCAGTCTGATTAAATCTATTCATGTATGCCATCACTATCTGAAATCGTTAAAATTCAACTTATGTTAATTGTGAGGGCAAAATTACGAATTTATTCTTAAAAATGACTACCTTTGCCGTAGCTTTTAATATGTTTTGTGATATAAGATGAGGTATAATGCCTTTACATTTGTTATATGGACTACCTACCCAAAGACCCTGCTATACTGGTTTCGAGCGTGAATATGCTCCTGAGAGACGAGGAATTTGACACGCTGGAATCATTGTGCTACAACTTCGGGACAGAGCCGGAGGATATCAAGAATTACCTGTTAGGCCACGGATTCGTGTACAGCGAGCCACAACGGCAGTTCCGCCCGATAGGATATGATGAAGAAAGAAGATGATAACCAAAGACAGTATCGAGACCGCCTATAGTTTTCTGCATCAGAAGCAGAGAATATATGTTCATTCCACGCTCGACTGGCAGAAGGATGACATAGAGATGGCTATTTCCGACTATGCCAACGACATGAGTCAGGAGCTGTATCATGCCATCAGTAACGGCAGAGCTGACTTCCTTCGAGACCACAAGCGGTTCAAGGAAGACATCACCAAGGCCGTGGAGATACTTGAGAAAATGCTATAATGATTATGAAGAGTTTTGAAGAAGAATTGCGTAAAGACCTGCATCAGTTCCTGCTGAGCATGAACGAGGTTGACGAAAGGATGCCTGAGTGTCCTGATGTAGAAGATAAATGGGAGGAGATAACCAGAGCCTACCTCCCCGACGGCATCCGCGAGTTTCAGGGTTACCCATCGGTATCGCTCGGCTGGATGATGTATCTCGGCATGGCCGTGGCCAAGATGTGGGACACGGAATGGGAGATCTATTCGAAAGTAGAGAACCTCTACGCCTATATGCGCGACAAGCGGGGCTACGATGCGATGGACGAATATATCCGCGAGGAGGTGCTGCTGTTGCAGGGCGATGACTACACCGCTCTGGAGAAGTTGGCTGGCGAGTGTGCCTCACGCGTTTACAATGCCCTGATGCACCAGCGGTATGAACCAGGCACGAAAGAGGCCTTCAACGGCTACGTAGCCTGCCTGCACCAGCTCTACCTGATGGGCGCCGCCATACAGCTGAAGCGTATGGGGTATCACATGACGCAGATGAACTGATACATTCGTGGATTTATGAGGATTTTCATCGCAAAGATACGCATTATCTTCGTTTTTTTCGTATTTTTGCATCCAAGTTTACAATACTTTAAATATGTTTTGTGATTATGATAGACCAGATTATTGAATTCAACAAGACATTTGTTGCACAGAAGGGATACGAAAAATACATAACCGATAAGTATCCTGACAAGAAATTAGCAGTACTTTCGTGTATGGATACCCGACTGACCGAACTGCTGCCTGCTGCTCTTGGTCTGAAGAACGGTGACGCGAAGATTATCAAAAACGCAGGCGGTTTGGTTATTTCGGCTTTCGACTCAGCCATGCGTAGCCTGATTGTAGCCATCTACGAGCTGGGCGTACAGGAAATCATGGTGGTAGCCCACTCTCATTGCGGAGCCTGCCACATGAGCTACGACCACTTCCACCATGAGATGATTGCCCGTGGCGTGAAGGACGAAACGCTCGACACCATCCGCAAGTGCGGCATCGACCTCAACCAGTGGTTGGAAGGTTTTAAGGACACACCAACCTCTGTCCGTAAGACCGTTGAAACCATCAAGACCCATCCGTTGGTGCCAAAGGATATAGTGGTTCGAGGGTTTATCATTGATTCAGAAACAGGAGCGTTGGAGGAAATCAAATGAAGTGGACAGTATTATATGTGCTCTGTCCACTTCATCATAGCTCCTTTTTCCAAGTCATTTTAATGTGAGGGATTCCATCAAGCATGAAGGTGTCGGATGACTGCTTGAATCCTACACTTTCATAGAATCCTTTGGCATACTCCTGCGCTTCAATATCTATAAGTTTCGCGTCGAAATGCTCTATCGCTGCATCTATGGCATGGAGCATGATTTGCTTGCCATAGCCTTTCCCACGTTCAGTGGTGATGACTCTGCCAATCGAAATCTCCTTCATGTGAGTACCAGCAGGACATACACGAGCTAAAGCAACAATCTTGTCGGCTATTGTCAGCCACAAATGAATGGATTCCTGGTCATCTCCGTCCATATCCTGATAGACGCAGTTCTGCTCAACCACGAACACCTCGCTACGCACTCTAAGGAGTTCGTACAACTCGTCCGTAGTCAGCTCCAGGAACGTTTTCATATGCAGTTTCGGTTCAAATTGTTTCATTGTATTTCCAAACATATAGTTACACCACAGGTTCTGGTGCCGGCTTGCTCCTCGATATTGAGGGATGGCACTTTCTCAACCATTTTGGTATTACCGTTCTCTCTGGGGCTTCCGTTAATTAAAAGAACCTTTACCATTCTTCTTTCTTAAAGTATTGTAAACTTGGGTGCAAAAATACGAATTTAATCCTGAAAATTACTATCTTTGCCGTAGCTTTTAATATGTTTTGTGATATGAAGAGTTTTAAATCAACTGCGTGGCTGTTGCCACAACCCGTGCTGATTATCGGCACCTACGACAAAGAAGGTAAGCCCAATGCTATGAATGCGGCTTGGGGCGGTCAGTGGGATATGAAGGAACCGTTGGTAAGGCATTCTCTGACGGTAAACAGATGAAATGATCCGAGACTTCATTGCTATCGATTTCGAGACGGCCAATCAGCAGCCGTCAAGTGTCTGCTCCATCGGAGTGGTCATGGTACGTAATGGGCAGGTAGTTGACAGTTTCTATAGTCTCATCCAGCCCGAGCCCAACTACTATAATTATTGGTGCCAACGGGTACATGGGCTGAGCCAACAAGATACTGACGATGCTCCCGTATTCTCAAAAGTATGGGAGCGATTAGAGGAAAAGATAGCCAATGTTTTCTTCTCAGAGCAACAGATAATTGATGATCTCCGCTACCAGATAGCTTCCCTACCCTTCGTGGCCCACAATGCCCGTTTCGATGAGGGATGTCTGAAAGCAGCTTTCAAAGTCTATCAGATGGACTATCCCGATTATCGCTTCTACGATACCCTCACAGCCGCCCGCAGGCAATTTGGTCGTTCCCTACCCAACCACCAACTCCACACGGTTGCAGCCGCCTGTGGCTACGACCTGAAGAATCACCACCACGCACTGGCCGATGCCGAAGCCTGCGCTGCCATCGCCCTATATATCTTATAGGGTAGCTAAAAAATAAAATGAAACATCAATGAAAAATGTATTTAGGCATTATGAGTATGATAGACCAGATTATTGACTTCAATAAGAGTTTTGTGGCACAAAAAAGCTACGAGAAGTATCTGACCGACAAGTATCCCGACAAGAAAAATGAAACTAACATATATATTCCATAGCGGCTTTGTGCTTGAGACGGAACATGCCATCTTGGTATTCGACTATTGGTTGGATCCGAGTGGCGTGATGGAAGATATACTTCTAAAACAAAAACCAATCTATGTTTTCTCCAGCCATTTCCACGAAGACCACTTTACAAGAACTATCTTTGAATGGAAAAAACAAAAGCCAGATATCACCTACATCTTAAGCAAGGATATTCTTAAACACAGAAGAGCCAATAAGGATGATGCTGATGTATGGCTGGCAAAAGGTGGTTCGTGGTCTGATGAGAAAGTTAACGTCAAAGCACTTGGCAGCACGGATAGCGGCGTATCATGGATAGTAGAGATAGAGGGCAAACGTATTTTCCATGCTGGCGACTTGAACAACTGGTATGCAAGATTCCTACCAGATGTGGTACCAGGAGAAACTATCTATAGCGAGGAGTTCGATGAAGAGATAGATCCGATAGCCCACGAGAAACAATATTTAGGCGAGTTGAAAGATATTCGCAAAGTTGCGGATGGTTTCGACCTTGTGATGTTCCCAATAGACGGACGCATAGGCAATGGCTATACCCTCGGAGGCCGACAATTCATCGAGCGTTTCAAGGTTGGCATGTTCGTTCCCATGCACTTCGTAGCCAGCGGCTTCGAATCGTCCTGGCGCATGAATGAGTTTACGGATGAAAAGCAAATTCCATTCTGGGAGATTAAAAGAGAAGGAGAAACTATACTGCTAAAATAATGGATATAGACGAGAAGCGACTGCTACAAAGGAAACGTCTGATGGACAATAAAATCTATCAGACAATGAACGATATCACTCGTTACATGGATCGCTATTATCTTGACGCTGTCATTGGAATCATTCCAGGATGGGGCGATGTAATAACCATGTTTTGTGTAGTTCCTTTCATCTATTTCTCAACGCGCGTCATCAAAAGCATCCCCCTTACTCTTGCAATTATCAACAATGCACTCCGTGATGTGCTATTGGGTATGATACCATTCTTTATTGGCGACGTTATTGATGTATTCCACCGCGCTAACACTAAGAACATGGCGATGATTCAAGGATTTGTTGACGGCAACGTGACCGTAACAAAGGAGGTGAATCAAAAAGCTATACAATCAGCCGTTATACTAATCATCCTACTTATACTCATTGCTCTTATGATATGGGCTTTGGCAAGTTTTGGTAGTTACTTATATTCACTAATCACCTAATAGTCAAGCATTTAGAATTAAATTAAAATTTTACTCAGTGGTGTGAGTAATTTTACTCAGTGCAAATAAACTACACTTTTCAATGAGTTTTAGCACCCAAAAACTACACTTTTCAATAAAAATCCCCATACAAAATTACAAACAACCGAACCAAACTTTCACAAACGACCGAACAAAATCACCACAAACAACCGAAAAATCAAAAAAAATTTGGACAATTCAATATAAATCTGTAACTTTGCGCACAAAATCAACAACGAATAAAATGATGGATAATATGTATAAACCAAGAATTGTTGACAGACTTTTGGCTCGCAAGCTGGCAGGTAAGGGTGCAGTGTTGATTGAAGGACCAAAATGGTGCGGCAAGACAACGACAGCGCGCCAGCAAGCTAAGAGTCTGCTTGATTTAGGAGACACAGAAGTTTTAAAACAGAGCAAGCAGATGATGGAAATCAGTTCAAAGACACTCCTTCAAGGCGAAACACCCAGACTGATTGACGAATGGCAGACGATAACAGAACTATGGGATACTATCAGAAATGAAGTGGATAAGCGAAATGCGTTTTCTCAATTCATCCTGACTGGTTCTACAGTTGCACCACAGGCTGAAGATACAGTTCATAGTGGGACGGGGCGTATTGGCAGAGTCAAGATGCGTCCGATGAGTCTATATGAGTCTGGAGAATCTACGGGTAGCGTCAGCCTAACAAATCTCTTTGATGGCGAGACGTTTGCTCCCCAACCCAATAGCATCGATTTGGAGCGCATTGCCTATCTGACTTGTCGTGGCGGTTGGCCTCAAGCAACAATGCTAGAAGGTGATATTGCACTGGATCAGGCTTTTGGCTATGTTGATGACATAGCAGAAAGAGATATACAACGAGTAGATGGTGTAAAACGCAGCCCAGAACGTACGCGTCTGTTGCTTCGTTCTTATGCCCGTAATATTTCTCAGCAAGTGCCCTATAGTACCATTAAGGCCGATATGCTATCAAACGATGCAAAAACACTTGACGAGGATACCGTCGCTGACTATATCAAGGCTCTAAGAAAGCTTTTTGTGATTGAAGACCTCGATGCATGGAATCCTAACATCCGCAGTAAGGCTGCGATTCGTACTAGCGATACTCGTCATTTCGTTGACCCAAGCATTGGTACGGCATCATTAGGTTTAGGTCCAAAAGACCTGATAAACGATTTGGACTCATTTGGTCTTATCTTCGAAGATATGGCTGTACGCGACCTACGTGTATTTGCTGAAGCACTTGATGGGAAGCTCTATCATTATCGCGACAGTTCAGGGCTTGAGTGCGACACCGTGCTACATCGCCGTAATGGAACATATGGACTGATAGAGGTAAAACTTGGCGGCGAAAAGCTGATAAACGATGGTGCTGATGCATTGAATACGCTTGCAAACACCATTGATACAACGAAAATGAAAAAGCCTTCATTTAAGATGGTTCTTACAGCAGTTGGGCCTTATGCATACCAAAGGCCAGACGGCATATTTGTGGTTCCCATTGGTTGTTTAAAAGATTAATATAAACAAGACAAACAAAAAATCCCCGCCAAGGTAAAACTTGACGGGGTTCTTTTTTATAGTGATTGAAGGGATTACATGCTCTCCTTAAGAATCTCTGTCACGTCTGACTTCGTCAGATTCAGATAACCGGCGGGATAGCAGATGGTGCCTTCGGTGATGCCGGGAATCATATCTTCAGTGGCACCCAGTTGAGTGATGGTCAAGGGCAGACCTATCTCTTGCATCCAGGCTTTCAGGGCCTGCAGACCAGCTTCGGCTATCTGTTCGTCGGTCATTCCGTTGCTCTGGATATTCCACACGTTCTTGGCGAAGCGCACAAACTTAGACAGACCGTTCTGCATGGAGCGGCGATAGTAGGCCATTGAGACAGATGCCAGCGCATAGCCGTGTGGGGCATGTGTCCAAGCACCCACGCTGTGACCAATCATGTGAACCATCCAGTCCTGCTGCTTGCCCAGTCCGATAAGGGTGTTCAGTGCCCATGTGGCTGTCCACATGATGTTCGAGCGTGCCTCGTAGTCCTGAGGATTCTTTACAGCGATGCGGCTGCTGTGGATGACAGAACGCATCAGTCCTTCAGAGAGGTAGTCGCTGGTGTTGTCATCGAAGTCCGAGAAGTACTGCTCCATGATGTGGTTCATGATGTCGTAGATACCCGCCTTCATCTGGTTCTCGGGTACGGTCATCGTGAACTTCGGATTGAGGATAGAGAACTTAGGCATCAGACGACTGTCGAACACATGCCCCACCTTGAAAGTATGCTCTGCATCTGTAATCACAGTGCCGGCGTTCATCTCAGAGCCTGTGCCAGCCATCGTCAGGATACAGCCCACAGGCAGCAGTCTCTGGTCCTTAGCGGGATTTTCCTGCTTCAGCCAGAACTTGTCCCAGTAGTCGCCTTCATAATAGACAGATGCAGCCACGGCCTTCGAGTAGTCGCAAACGCTGCCGCCGCCAAGAGCAAGGATCAAGTCTACCTCGTTCTCGCGGGCAATCTTGACGCCCTCATGCAGTTTCTCTAAGGTGGGATTGGTCATCACGCCAGGGTTCTCAACGATGGTCTTGCCTGCCTCTTTGAGGATAGCCACCACCTGGTCGTAGATGCCGTTACGTTTTACACTGCCACTGCCGTAGTTGAGCAGCACCACTGGGCCGTAGCCCTTCAGTTCGTCCTTGAGGAAGTTCAAAGACTCATCACCAAAATACAGTTTGGTTGGGTTGTAATAAGAAAAGTTTCCTAACATAGTTGTATTTTTTATTATCCGTAATTCTGAATTAAATATTTCACAAACTGTGGGTCGCCGAAGTTGATGATGCCCGTGTCGTGCTGGTTCAGCTGGGCAATCTGAGCCATCTCGTCATCGCTCAGCGTGAAGTCGAAGATGTCAAAGTTTTGCGCCATACGCTCCTTGTGGCTCGACTTCGGAATAGCCACGACACCGCGCTGGGTGAGCCAGCGGAGGGCAACCTGAGCAGCACTCTTACCATATTTCGCTCCGATGGCAGTCAGCGCCTCGCTCTTCACGATGCCGTCAACACCCTGTCCGCCAAGCGGTCCCCACGCCATCATCTTCGTGCCAAACTCAGCATGAATCGGTTCGATGTCTGTCTGCTGGATGAGCGTGTTGCACTGCAACTGGTTCACCATCGGCTTCAGCTCTACATAGTGGGCAAAGTCGAAGAAACGGCCTGCCTGGAAATTGCTCACACCGATGGCGCGGACTTTGCCAGCACGATAGGCCTTCTCCATAGCCCGCCAAGTGCCGAACACGTCACCATAGGCCTGATGGATGAGCAACAGGTCGATATAGTCTGTCTGCAACTTGCGCAGACTCTCATCGATGCTCTTGGCAGCCTTTTCCTCACCAGCATTAGAAATCCATACCTTCGTAACGAGGAACAAGTCTTCGCGCTTGATGCCACTCTTGCGCCAGGCATTGCCTACACCTTCCTCATTCTGGTAGGCCTGTGCCGTGTCAATCAGGCGATAGCCCACACTCAGCGCATCGCTTACACAACGCTCACACTCATCAGGGCTTACCAGAAACACGCCGTAGCCCAATGTCGGCATCTTGACACCGTTTGATAGTTTAATATACTCCATAATCTTCGTTATTAATATCCTAAACTATTAAGCCACTTCTCGACCTTTTTCTTTTCTGTGCGCACCTCGTGACCGTAGATGCTGAAGCCCTTTGTAACATTTGCACCAGGGAAGGCTTTCTTTACATCCTCCACACAGTTGGCCAATCCAGAACCTTCGTGGGTGGTGAAAGGAATGACGGTCTTACCCTTCAGGTCGTTTGCATGCTTCTTGAAGAAGGTGAACATCACTTGCGGATAAGTGCCCCACCATACGGGGCCTCCAATGAAAACGGTATCGTAGCCGCTCATATCTACATCTCCTTCGTACTCTGGCAATTCGCCTTTCTTGGTCTCTTCCTTCGCCAGATTGATGAGTGGTGTATAAGCCATCCCGTCGTACTTATGCGTAACGATTTCAAACTGCTCTGCACCTGTCACTTCTGTGATGTAGTCTGCCACAATCTTCGTGTTACCTACCTCAATGTTTCCTACTGCGTAGTTGTCTCCCGCATGTGAGAAGAATACTACCAAACTTTTACCATCCTTGTTCATAACTTTCTCCTGTTTTGCGCCGCCGCTGCAAGCTGTCGAGATGAGCAATGCCAATGCGGCTGTGATGATACTTTTGATATTCATTTTAAATATACTTTTGAATCACGTTGCAAAGTTACGACGATTTCCTGATACTTTTGTTTCATAAATTACTTCACAATTTTCACTTTTTGCCTAAATCGTTCTTTTATATATAAAATAATGTGTAATTTTGCGCTGTAAACAGCGCGAAGTTGCTCACGCTCGGCAAAATGAGCAAGCTCTTTTGCGCTTGCTTAATCGCAACATTGCCTCATATGAAGATAGATTTTCAGTATTCCACCGACTTCTACGGCATGAATGCCAAGGAACTGAGCCACACCTGCATGCATCTGCTTTGCTTGGCAGGTGAGGCAAGTTTTGTGTTCAACGAGCGATGCTACCATATCATGAAGAACAACCTGGTGGTGATACCGATGCCTGATCGTGTCTGCAACCTTGCGGCACATGCAGACTTGCAGGTAGAATGGTTTGCTGCTGATTACAAGTTCCTGCAGAACCTGCTGCCGTCGAACAACTACAGCATCGGTGGCAGTATCTCGCTGAACCAAGACCCCGTTATCAAACTGACAAATGAACAAGCACGACATCTGCTTGATGACTTCCATCGTCTTCGTGACCGCAAGGACGACAGCCATTTGCAGTTCTATCGCGAACTGATGGGCAGTCTCTGCCTGACGATGATGTACGACATCTTCGAGGCCCATGCCCAACGTGATGCAACAGACACCCATACCGACCGCACAGCCTACATCGTGAAACAACTGATGGCTCTGCTTGCTACTGGCATCAGCCGAACGGAGCGTGATGTGAGCTACTATGCCGAACGGCTGAACGTATCGCCCAAATATCTTTCTGCCACCATCAAACGTGTGACAGGACACAGTGTCACCTCATACATCGACCGACACACCGTACCTATATTGAAAGACTATCTGAATGATGAACGCCTGTCCCTCACCCAGATAGCCGACCTGATGAACTTCACGTCACTCTCTTACTTCAGCCGCTACTGCACCAAGCATCTTGGCCAGTCGCCCAGCGAATACCGTCTGAGTCTGCAACCAAAGCTTGATTTGTAAGACTCATTTATGTTATTCTGCAGTTAATTCGAAGAAAATTAGTAACTTTGTACCCGCAATGAAGTTGGATCTGTATATCAACGAGGCTAACGACTATGCACGTGACATTCGTGTGCCAATCCTACATCCCCACGTCGCCATTATCCATTACGACGAGGTGGGCGAGATACGCCATTCGCTGAACCGCATCGACTGCTACGGCATCTTCCTGCAACGCGAGTTCCCTGAGAACCTGACCTACGGCATAGGCATCTACCACGAGGGCGACGGCTCGCTAATTGCTTTTGCTCCGGGACAAATTGGGGGCAAGCGCGATGACGGCAGCAGGCGGCAGTATCACGGTTGGGTGCTGCTGTTCGACCCTGTATTCATCCACGGCACGGAGATTGAACGACGCATGAAGGACTACCATTTCTTCTCGTACAACAACAACGAGGCACTCTTTCTGAATACCGAAGAGAAGGACACGTTATCGGGGTTGATGGCGAACATTCGAAGGGAGCTGCAAACAACTGATGACGATAATGTACAGGACGACATCGTGCGAGACTACATCCTGCTTATTCTGGACTACTGTAACCGTTTCTATACCCGCCAATTTAAGGAGATGACAGCTGGCAGCAGCGACATCCTAGCCCGATTCCAACAGGTGCTTATCGACTACTACGACAAAGGCCGTCAGCGCACCGGGGGGCTCCCCAGCGTGAAATACTGTGCCAGCGAGCTGTGTCTGTCGCCTGGCTATTTCGGCGACATCGTGCGTGGTGCTTTGGGAGAGAGTCCGAAAGACTACATCAGAGGTTTCATCATCATGCGTGCCAAAAGTCTGATGCTTGGCGGCATGAGTATCACGCAAGTGTCCGATGCGCTTGGTTTCGAGTATCCTAACCATTTCACCCGCCTTTTCAAACAGCTAACAGGGCAGACTCCCTCACAATTTTTCGCCGAACAGCGCGAAAAATAAACAATCATCATTTTTGGTAGATTTATCCGTAATCCGTCTAAGCGGAGTATGGCTAAATCGTCGTACCTTTGCAGCGGTTTTTAAAACAAACAAGAATGAGACCATACGTAATTTGCCACATGATGGCTTCGCTCGACGGCAGGATAGACTGCGCAATGACAGAGCAGATTGATGACACGAACCACTACTACGAGGCACTGACACAGCTCGATTGCCCTTCGACGCTGGAGGGCAAGACAACACTGGCGATGCACTATGCACAGACTGGCGAGTTCCAACCGCAGAAAGCGCATGAAGATGCCGGGCAACAAATGTATCGGGCCACAGAGGTCAACGGTTATGCCATCGGCGTTGATACTCGCGGCACGCTACTTTGGGACGACAACACCACGGAGCTGTTCGGGCGTCCGCTGCTGATGATACTATCGGAGCAGGCCAGTCAGGAATATCTGGACTATCTGAAGCAGAAACACATATCTTATATTACCACGGGGCGCGATGGCATCGACCTGGCATCGGCTTTAGAGACGTTGCGCACGGTGTTCGGCGTGAACCGTCTGGCCGTGGTGGGTGGCGGACACATCAATGGATCGCTGCTCGACCAGGGTTTGATCGACGAGGTGAGCATAATGTACGGCTACGGCATCGACGGGCGCGAGGGCATGGCTGCTGCCTTCGACGGTAGAACGATGGAGCGGACCCCCGTCCGGCTGGCCTTCAAGAGCGTGGAGGAGCAGGACGGAATCGTGTGGATGAGATACCAGGTCGTGAATTCATAATTGAAATTTGAGAATTGCGATGAAACAGATTTTTATGATTTTAGCTGCGTTGCTTGTCATGTCATGCAGCAGAGACGAGATTCAAGCACAGACAACGAACTACGAGACAATGACAACAAAGATGTACATCACTATCGATGGAAGGACTGAGGCCGTCACGCTGACCAATAATAGTGCCACGCAGGCATTGGTCGCCAAATTGCAAGAGGCACCTGTCAGTATAACGCTCAACAGCAGCGGCGGCTTTGAGATTTGGGGCCCATTGGGCTTCTCTCTGCCTGAGAACGATCAGCAAACGACAGCCCAGCCGGGCGATGTCATCCTCTACAACGGCAGTAACCTCTGTCTCTTCTATGGCACCAATTCGTGGAGCTACACCCGCTTGGGCAAGATTGACGGCCTTTCGGAGAGCGAATTGCGCACTTTCCTGAAAGCTGGGGAAAGTAATATCGGCGTAGTTTTGTCGCTGGATAATTCCGCTGCCATCAAGGAGGTGAAGAGCAATGGGTCGGAAGATGGAACCTATTACTCGGTGAATGGTCAGCGGGTACAGAACCCTACACATGGCATCTATTTCAAGAACCATAAAAAAGTTATCCTATGAACGTCAACAAACCTATCAGTCGAAGAAAAGCACTCAAGGTCATGGGCCTTGGAATGCTTGCAGCCTGCGTTCCGACGCTTCCGTCGTTTGGAGAGTCCCCAAAGGAAAATGAGAAGAAGACCAAACGTCTGATCTTCTATTTCTCTGCAACCGGCAATAGCCTTTATATAGCCAGGCAGTTGGGCGGAGATGAAGCGACCTTGCTGAGCATCTCACAGGAAATTCACAACGAGCATCCTGATTATGAGGCAGAAGAAATAGGATTCGTGTGTCCCGTCTACTGTTTCATTCCTCCTGCCATTGTCCAGGATTTCATTGCTCGTTCATCTTTCAAGGCCGATTATTTCTTTACAGTGGGCACTTATGGAGCCCATAGCACGATATTCCCAGAGTTCGTTGATGACCTTGCCAAGAAGCACGGTTTTCAGATGAATTATATCTCCACCATCCAGATGGTCGATACTTACCTGCCGTATTTCGACATGGAAAGGGAATTGGCCGACCCCAAGCTTCAGCGTATTCCCGAAAGAGTTGCCACAGTTCTTGCTTCTATCAACAATCGCGAAAACTATATTCAGGAGGTTACAGAGCAGGACAGGATGATATGTGACGGATATTACCGCATGTCGGGACGCGACCGCCAGCGCCCGACTGTGACAAGATCGGAGAAGATTGTCTTTGCCACGGATGACTGCATCGGATGTGGAGTTTGTACTTCGGTTTGTCCGCATGGCTCCTGGAAAGTGATTGATGGTCATTCGGTTGCCAATGGGGAATGCGAAAATTGTCTGGCATGTGTTCACAACTGCCCGAAGAAAGCAATTTCAATCATTCCCACGCCTCCGGAACCCGAAGAGGCAAACAGGAATGCACGATATCGTAATCCGAATGTCAGCTTAGCTGATCTCATCAAGGCCAATAGTCAAAAATAATATGAAAGTAATTTTAGCCGCAGTACTGATGGGCGGATTGCTCACAGCCTGCACAAACCAAGAACAAAATAAAAAAGAAGAGAATATGACAACATTGAATCTGACACAGGAGTGGGACAAGGTGTTCCCGCTGAGCGAGAAAGTGAACCACTGCAAGGTGACGTTCGAAACACAGTACGGCTTGACGCTGGCAGCTGACCTCTATACGCCAAAGGATGCCAAGGGCAAGATGGCCGCCATTGCCGTGAGTGGCCCATTCGGCGCCACCAAGGAGCAGTCGAGCGGCCTCTATGCCATGCAGATGGCCGAGCGCGGCTTTGTAGCATTGGCTTTCGACCCGTCGTACACTGGCGAGAGCAGTGGAGAGCCTCGTCGCACAGCTTCACCCGACATCAATACCGAGGACTTCATGGCCGCTGTCGATTTCCTGTCGAAGCAGGAAAATGTGGATGCTGAACGTATTGGTATCATCGGCATCTGCGGTTGGGGTGGAATTGCCTTCAATGCTGCCGCTGCCGACACACGCATCAAGGCTACTGTTGTCTCGACGATGTACGACATGACCCGCGTCAGTGGCAACGGCTATTTCGACAGCGAGGACAAGGAAGAGTCGCGCCATGCTGCCCGTGAGGCACTTGCCAAGCAGCGCCTGGCCGACCCGATGGCGATGGCCGGTGGCGTCGTCGATCCTCTGCCCGACGAGGCTCCTCAGTTCGTGAAGGAGTACTACGATTATTACAAGACCGAGCGCGGATATCATGCCCGCAGCGGCAACTCGAACGACGGTTGGCGCGTCATCGGCACTCAGGCTTATGCCAACGCCCGTTTCCTCTACTACATCAATGAAATCCGCTCTGCCGTCCTCGTGATGCATGGTGAGAAGGCTCACTCACGCTACTTCGGTGAGGCTGCCTATCACTATATGGTTGATGGTAAGGCAGAGGGGTACAAGTTTGTTGGCGAACCCAATCCCAACCCAGAGAACAAGCAGCTGCTCATCATCCCAGGAGCCTCACATTGCGACCTCTACGATGGTGGATATACTGAACTCGTAGGTAAGGGCGAACCCAAGAATATGATTCCTTGGGATAAACTGGAGAAGTTTTTCAAAACGTATTTGAGATAGGCTTAGATACAAGCCACACCAATAAACATCTCCCAAATCTTTTCGATTTGGGAGATGTTTCGATATTTGTCCTTCAGAAATTTTGAGGCTGTTATTTCCAAATTGTTCTCGAATAGGGTTTTAGGCTTCTGTGAAGGTTAATCGTATCAATGTTTATATGTCAGTCACTTTAATATTCTCTGATATAATCGCGTTTGCTTCTTGTCAAGATTCGATATCTTTATCTGAACCTTGGTTGGGCGTGACACGTCTTCATGTAAAAACGAAAGGAGTCTCGTTATAACCTGTTCGACGTTTGTAAATCCTGAGTCCTCGATTGTAGACACACGTTCACCACAGACGAATACCTCTCCGCGGATAAGATTGTACTTCGACATGCTCTCAAATGAGATATAAAAAAGAGACCTGTCCATTAGGGCAGGTCCCTCAGCAAATTATGTAAGAGTGATTATTACTCCTCGACAGCAGCCTGCGCGGCGGCAAGGCGGGCGATGGGCACACGGAATGGAGAGCAGCTAGCGTAGTTCATGCCAATCTTAGCGCAGAACTTAACTGAGCTGGGCTCACCACCATGCTCACCACAGATACCACAACGGAGGTCAGGACGTACCTCACGGCCTTCCTTAACGGCAAACTTGATGAGACGGCCTACACCCTTCTGGTCGAGTACCTGGAATGGGTCAACCTTCAGAATCTTCTTGTCGAGATATACAGGCAGGAACGAAGCGATATCGTCACGGCTGTATCCGAAGGTCATCTGAGTCAGGTCGTTAGTACCGAATGAGAAGTACTGAGCCTCTGAAGCAATCAGATCGGCTGTCAGAGCAGCACGTGGAATCTCGATCATTGTACCAATCTCGAACTCAACCTCGATACCGTACTCAGCGAATACCTCCTTAGCGGCATACTGGATGATCTCCTTCTGCTGCTTGAGCTCGTTGATAGTACCAATCAGAGGAACCATGATCTCTGGCATTGGGTTCTTACCCTCCTTCTTCAGCTCGCAAGCTGCAGAGAGGATAGCCTTGGTCTGCATAGCGGTAATCTCAGGGAATGTGATACCCAGACGGCAACCACGGTGACCCAGCATTGGGTTGTTCTCAGCGAGTGAGTCAACACGACGCTTAATCTCATCCAAGCTTACGCCCATCTCCTTAGCCATGGTCTGCTGACCAGCCAGATCGTGGGGAACAAACTCGTGGAGAGGTGGATCGAGCAAACGGATGTTAACTGGCAGACCGTCCATAGCCTCGAGGATACCCTTGAAGTCAGCCTTCTGATAAGGCAGCAGCTTAGCAAGAGCCTTCTCACGTCCGGCAACGCTGTCGGCCAGAATCATCTCACGCATAGCAACGATCTTCTGATCCTCGAAGAACATGTGCTCGGTACGTGTAAGACCGATACCCTTAGCACCGAAAGCGCGAGCTACCTGTGCATCGTGTGGTGTATCAGCATTGGTACGAACCTGCAGCTTGGTGTACTTGTCGCAGAGGTCCATCAGCTCCTTGAAGTCGCCAGAAAGCTCGGCAGCCTTTGTTGGAACCTCGCCAGCATATACCTGACCAGTTGTACCGTTCAGGGAGATGAAGTCGCCCTCCTTATATACTACGCCGTCGATCTCAACGGTCTTATCCTTATAGCTTACATTCAGAGCACCTACACCCGATACGCAGCACTTACCCATACCACGAGCCACAACGGCAGCGTGAGATGTCATACCACCACGAGCTGTGAGGATACCCTCGGCAGCAGCCATACCAGCCAGATCCTCAGGAGAGGTCTCGATACGTACGAGTACTACCTTGTGTCCGTTCTCGTGCCACTCCTTAGCGTCGTCAGCGTGGAATACAATCTGACCACAAGCAGCACCAGGAGATGCGGGCAGACCCTGAGCGATAACCTTAGCAGCAGCCAGAGCCTTCTTATCGAATACGGGGTGGAGCAGCTCGTCGAGCTTCTGAGGCTCGCAACGCTGGATGGCAGTCTTCTCGTCGATCATACCTTCGTGGAGCAGGTCGATAGCAATCTTAACCATAGCAGCACCAGTACGCTTACCGTTACGTGTCTGGAGGAACCAGAGCTTGCCCTCCTGTACGGTGAACTCCATATCCTGCATATCGTGATAGTGGTGCTCCAGCTTATCCTGGATACCATTCAGCTCAGCATAGATCTCTGGCATTGCCTCCTCCATTGAAGGATACTTGGCTACGCGCTCCTCCTCAGAGATACCTGCGCGCTCAGCCCAGCGCTGAGAACCAATCTTTGTGATCTGCTGTGGAGTACGGATACCAGCCACAACGTCCTCACCCTGAGCGTTAACCAGATACTCACCGTTGAACAGGTTCTCACCATTAGCGGCATCACGGCTGAAGCATACACCAGTAGCTGATGTGTCGCCCATGTTACCGAATACCATGGCCATAACTGATACGGCTGTACCCCACTCGTCGGGGATTCCTTCCATCTTACGATACAGGATAGCGCGCTCGTTCATCCAAGAACGGAATACAGCACAGATAGCACCCCAGAGCTGCTCGATAGGATCGTTGGGGAAGTCCTTACCAGTGCGCTCCTTGATGGCAGCCTTGAACAGCTGAACCAGCTTCTTCAGGTCCTCTACTGAGAGGTCCTTATCGAGCACAACACCACTCTCCTTCTTAACCTTTTCGATAATCTCCTCGAATGGGTCGATATCAGTTTTATTCACGGGCTTCATCTCGAGCACAACATCGCCGTACATCTGTACGAAACGACGATAAGAGTCGTACACGAAGTGAGGATTGTTTGTCTTCTTAGCCATACCCTCGGCAACCTCGTCGTTCAAACCAAGGTTCAGGATGGTGTCCATCATACCAGGCATTGAGGCACGGGCACCAGAACGAACAGATACCAGCAGAGGATTCTGGGCATCGCCGAACTTACAGTTCATCAAATCTTCAATGTGCTTCACGGCAGCCATCACGTCGTCGTTCAGAAGCTCCATAATCTTCTGCTGACCAACCTGATAGTACTCATTACAACAATCTGTGGTGATTGTGAAACCTGGAGGAACAGGAACACCAATGTGGTTCATCTCAGCAAGGTTAGCACCCTTACCACCAAGTTCCTCACGCATCTTTGCGTTTCCTTCGGCCTTACCATTACCGAAGAGGTAAACTCTTTTCTGACTCATACGTAATTATTGTTTTGTTGATGATAAATTATTTTCGATTAGATTTTGCAAAATTACTAAAATTCCATCAAACCTACAAGAAAAATCGGCAAAATTTGCAAAGTCGACGTTACATTTTCACTTTTTTGGCATAGTTTTACTACAGGAAACATGGAATACAACGGATTTTTGATAGATTTTTTGTACCTTTGTGCCCAAAATCAAGAATAATATGGCAAGAAACAAGAAACCATTACCACTCCTCGAGGGTGTTGTAATAGAGGCTGCGGCTGCTGAAGGTAAGTGTCTGTTCCACTGGGACGACCTGGTGGTATTCGTACCTTTCTGCGTGCCTGGCGATGTGTGCGATGTACAGATCCGCCGCAAGAAGCACTCCTTTGCCGAGGGCGAGGTTGTAAGATTCATAGAATTAAGTAAGGTACGCGCGACCCCATTCTGCGCACACTTTGGTGTGTGTGGCGGTTGTAAATGGCAGAACCTGCCTTACGAGGAACAGCTGAAGTTTAAGCAGCAGCAGGTGTACGACCAATTACACCGTATCGGTAAAATCGAGTTGCCTGAGTTTATGCCTATTTTAGGAAGCGTACATACCCAGGCGTATCGCAACAAGCTCGACTTCGGATGCGCCAACAAGCGCTATCTGACCAAGGAGCAGATTCAGACACTGCCCAACGACGAGAGTCAGAGTCTGAAGGACGTGCCCGCTATCGGATTCCATATTACAGGTGCTTTCGATAAGATACTGCCTATCGAGAAATGCTGGTTGATGGACAATCTGCAGAACGAGATTCGCAACGAGGCACGCGACTATGCAATGGCCAACGGCTTATCGTTCTTTGACCTGCGTGCCCAGGTAGGACTGCTGCGCGATATCATCATCCGCAACAGCGCCAGTGGCGAGTGGATGGTTATCTTCCAGTTCCACTACGACCGTACATCGGCCGAGGCTCTGGCCCAGAGCGAGGAACAGGCCAAGGGACTGCTGCAGCATATCGCCGATAAGTTTCCACAGATTACCTCGCTGATGTACCTCGACAACCAGAAGTGCAACGATACCATTGGCGATCAGGAGATATTGGTATTCAAAGGTATCGACCACATCTATGAGTTGATGGAGGACCTGAAGTTTAAGGTTGGTCCCAAGAGTTTCTACCAGACCAACACCGAGCAGGCCTACCACCTGTACTCGGTAGCCCGTAATTTTGCCGGGCTTACTGGCAACGAGCTGGTTTACGACCTCTATACCGGCACAGGCACCATTGCCAACTTTGTAGCCAAGAAGGCGCGTAAAGTGATTGGTATTGAGTATGTGCCCGAAGCTATCGAGGATGCAAAGATCAACTCTGAAGTAAACAAGATCGACAACACCCTGTTCTATGCAGGCGACATGAAGGATATCCTGACAGAGGAATTCATTGCCGAGCACGGACGTCCGGATGTGATTATTACCGATCCCCCACGTGCTGGTATGCACCCCGATGTAGTGAAGACCATCCTTGGCGCTGCTCCGAAACGTATTGTTTACGTAAGCTGCAACCCTGCCACACAAGCCCGCGACCTGCACGATCTCGACGTAGATTATCGCGTGGCAGCCGTTCAGCCCGTTGATATGTTCCCCCACACACCACACGTAGAAAATGTGGTGCTACTGGAGCGCAGATAAAAGAATTTGGGGCAAATACTTGGAAGTTTCAATATTTTTTCATATATTTGCCCCAAGTTTAACTAAAAATATTTTTACAGATAACTACATTTACTAATTTTTTAATTCATACCACAATGAGAAAATTATATTGGATGATGGCGCTGATGGCGTCGATGACAATGACTGCAAATGCAGAAACATTGCCAGAAGTAGAAGAGACACAGGCTACTCAGGAGAAGGCTACCGTTGAGGTACCTGCCTGGGTAAAGAACATTAAATTCAGTGGCTATGGTATGCTGCAGTATCAGGGTCAGGACAAAGAAGGCGATCATACTAACACCTTTAACCTCCGCTTGGCTCGTTTTATTCTCGATGGCAAAATTGGCGACTTCGACTGGCGTGCTCAGATTCAGGGCACCAACGCTAAGGGGCCAGGCGAGCCCACAGTACAGCTGGTTGACCTTTATGCTGAGTGGCGCAAATATCCTGAGTTCAAGATTCGTGCAGGTCAGTTCAAGCGTGCCTTCACATTCGAGAACCCCACACACCCCATCACCCAGGGTTGGAGAGGATATGCTGATGTAATCAACAACCTTTCTGGTTTCGGCGATCGTACTGGCGAGAAATCTTCAGGTGGTCGCGACCTTGGTATCCAGGTGGCTGGTAATATTCTGCCAAACGCAAGCGGACGCAAGTTGCTGCACTATCAGGTTGGTATTTACAATGGTGAAGGTATCAACATGAAGGACAAGGACAACAAGAAGGATATCATCGGTGGCATGTGGGTAATGCCTATCAAGGGGCTTCGTATTGGTGCCTTCGGATGGACTGGTACACGCGGTGAGATGGCAACTACTTATGTAGATCCCATCCTCGGCAGACAAACCATTACCCTTAAGAGTGTTCGTAAGAACCGTTACTGTCTCTCAGCTGAGTACGACAAGGATGAATACACCTTCCGTGCAGAGTATATCCATAACCAGGGATGGGGTTCTAATCTCGAATACGGCGACAAGGCTGATGGTTGGTACGCATTTGGTATTGTGCCACTCATCAAGGGCAAGCTCCACGCAAAGGCTCGCTACCAGACTTATCGCGTAGCTAAGGAATGGAATTCATCTGTAAACCAGGTAGAGTGCGGTTTGAACTACTTCTTCACCAAGAATCTGGAGATGCACGTAGAATACTCTCACGTTAACGACCGCAAGTTGGCTGAAGGAAAGCACAACTACAATCTGGTTGACGTAGAACTCGACTTCCGTTTCTAACTTTTGCGGAACCTGCGGGTAAGGGCCTGCCACAGATGTGTCTTCTGACGAAGAATCTGCAATGAATACAGGCCACTCGCCAAAACCACCAATAGTTCTACTACCCAGTAGACAATGCCAGTAAGCAGAATGGTGCAAGCGTAGGCGAGCCCACCTAAGGTAAACAAAACAAACGCATATTGAGATACGGTTACCGTCATTCGGTAGCCGTATTTTTTGTAGGCATAGACATGAATCATCATAAACTCGAAAGCGTGTGCCAGCGCGATGGCGAGACCTGTCCCCCACAAGCCCCACTGCTCGTAACCAATCACAATCAGCAACACCAGTGCCACGTAATAGGCCGACTCGAACGCCAGATAAGAGAGCGAATAGCCACGCGCCAACGTGATATAAGCCACAGGCAGCGTCAGCACCTTGAAAAACATAGCCAGCGCGGCCACTTGCGCCATAGGCACCACAGGCAGGAATTCGCTGGTGAACAGCTGCGGAATGAATACTGGCAACAGGGCTATCAGGGCAGTGAGCATAGGTGCCACAATGAGTAGTGAAACCTCCATCTGACGGTTAACAGTGAAGTTTGTAGCCTCTACATCCTGATTCACACCAGAGAGTCGTGGATAGTAATCCGTATCCATCGCAGAGAACACCAAACCAGCATAGGTGATAGTAAGCATATAGCCCGCATTATAGAAGCCCAGCATATCGAGATCGCCAACCACATTGAGGTAGGAACGGATGACCATCTCAGCTGCACTGCCCACAATACCCGCCAACGTAAAAGCCACGCCTAAGCGCACCATCTCCATTCCCTCGCCCAAGATACCACACATACCCCTTAACTGCAAAGGATAGAGGCGCAAGGAGAAGCGCAACGTAGCGCACATGGTGACAAACGCCATCAACACGATGACAGGCACAATACCTGCCTGCCAGAAGAAATAATAGATGGGTATTGATATCACCAGCGACGCCAAAGCCGAACATATCTGCACCAATGCCAACGCCCCCAGACGGCGCTGACCTTTTAGGATAGCCGTTTCGCCACCAGTAATCGCCAACATGCCGATGGCTGGCGACAAGAGGATGAAATGCAACGTATGGTCGCCCCATGCGAAAGTGGTATTACTAAGAAACGGACCTACCACTATACACAACAGCATGCCCAACAGGGCTGTAAGCAGGCACCAGCCACGCACCACTCTGACAAAATGAGCTGCGCGTTCAGTATCACCAGCATCGTAGCATTCTGAAATATGTCGGACCGCACTGAACGAAACACCCAAGTTCGTAGCCTGCGACAACAACTGAACGGTAGTAGTGAAGAGGGATACCAAGCCCATACCGCCAGGACCTAACAGCATGGCCACAAACTTATTGCGCACAAGACCTATCAACACATTCAGGCCCTGTACGCCTCCGAATACTCCCGTGTATTTCAACACGTGACTGTAACCTTCGTCGCGTTCCTGGTTCATAT
Organism: Prevotella sp. P6B1; assembly: GCF_000702825.1. GTDB lineage: Bacteria > Bacteroidota > Bacteroidia > Bacteroidales > Bacteroidaceae > Prevotella. The sequence goes on along the minus strand of NZ_JNKF01000015.1, from coordinate 33,695 downwards.
CTATATCATAAAACGCAATATTCAGGAAAATATTACGTTTATATAAACAAATATGGAAATAAGACATCAAGCACCAGCTCCGTTGGTCAGTTTCATCCTGACCTACTACAATCTGCCTGTCGAACTGCTCTGCACATGTATCGACAGTATTCTTGCTCTCTCGCTGCAACCCGGAGAGCGGGAGATTATCGTAGTGGACGACGGCTCAGAAACAAGTCCGATGAACGACCTTCTGAAGTATGGCGACGAGATTATCTACATCAGACAGAAGAATAGCGGTGTTAGCGTAGCGAGAAATACAGCAATGGCTATGGCCAAAGGCCAGTACATCCAGCTTATCGACGGTGATGACTATCTGCTGACAGAGCCCTACGAGCACTGTCTGGATATCCTACGCAATAACAGCGATGCCGATATAGTGATGTTTGATTTTACCCATCGACATAATCAGCCAGCCAGTGCCATCTGCTCCCCCATAAAAAAGAACGGCATCGAACTGATGCGCACAACAAACATTCATGGTTCAACCTGTTGCTGCCTGTTCCGCCAGGCTGTCAGAGGACAATTAGCCTTCACCCCAGACATTACATACGGCGAAGACGAGGAATTTACCCCCCAACTGCTGATTCGAGCTGAAACGGTCTATATCACAGAGGAAAAAGCCTATTTCTATCGTGAGCGTGCCACTTCAGCCATACACCAGAATGACGAGGCAAGCATCCAAAAACGACTCGATGATACCAAGAAAGTTATTCTTCATCTAAATCGATTAGCCGACACCAGTCCGCAGAGTGACAAAGTGGCCCTGCAACGCCGTGTGTCCCAACTGACGATGGATTATATCTACAACACGATTATGCTGACACGGTCGGAGGATAAACTGAAGGAAACGCTGGAAGAACTAAGCAAGGACGGACTGTTCCCCCTACCCAATCATCCATATAGCAAGAAATACATCTTGTTCCGCCGACTGATCAACAATACCATCGGGCGTAAGATTCTGCTATCCACACTTCCATTGATAAAAAAAGAAAGATGATGGAAAATATGATATCGGTTGTAGTAACCACCTATAATCAGGAGAATACGATAGCACGAACACTCGATTCTATCCTGTCGCAGAAGTGCCATCTGCCCATCGAAATCGTGATTGGCGAAGACTGCTCTACTGACAACACCCGCGCTATCTGTCAAACCTATGCCGACAAGTATCCTGTCATCATCCGTCTGCTGGCAAACGAACAAAACAAAGGGATTGTAGATAATTATTTCGACAGCCTGCTGCAATGCCGAGGCAGGTACATAGCCGATTGCGCAGGCGATGACTTCTGGATTGACACAGAGAAATTGGAAAAGGAAGTCAGGGTCATGGAAGCGCATCCCAACGTGACGATGGTCATCACCAACTGGCAGTTCTACAACGAACTGACCCGTACTACCTATCCCAGCCACCAAAGGCTGCACGCCCCTATCACAGCGGGCAATAAGCTGCTCAAAGATATCATCACACAGCGCAACATGAGTGTGTTTCACCTCTGCACATCACTCTATAAGGCCGAGGTGTTCAGAAAAGCCTATGAGGAGGATGCTGGCCTGTTTCGCCAAACAAACTACGTCAGCGAAGACATGCAGATAGCTTTCGTGATGGCTCAGCATGGCGACATTGCCTATCTGCAAGACATCACACTCAACTACAGTTGCGGAGGAGTATCGAACGCCACTGACGACATCAAACTCTTCGATTTTGTATACAAAACCACCCAGCAGATCCGTTATATGGCCAACAAAGCGCATCTCGATATACAGACTTTTCTTGCAGAACGTATCTTTGTATTAGGCATGCATGCCTTCCGTTCGCATCAGGCACCACTCTTCCACCAGACACTAAACTACGAACGGGAATGGCTGACTGACAGAGATTGGAAAATCAAGCTATTGTTTACTGTCATGCAGCACGAATGGCTGTGGCGGTTAGGACTCATGATACGTCACAGCTTTGTGGCTACTAAACGATTATTCCGTTAAACAAGTTTACCAGTTGCTGTCCTACCACTTTGGGCGAAGCCATCCGTTTAACAGCATCCGAAATGGCTTTACCATCCGTATTTCTTTCCTGGGCCACATGCTGCATTGCTGCTGCCAAGGCTTCAACATCGTCTATTGGCACAACTGTACAACCACCAGCTATCCGCTGGTTCTGGGGGGTACACTCAGTACCAATCACGGGAATACCTGTCGACATCGCTTCGAGCAGTACCAATGGCTGTACCTCGCTCCTACTGGCCAGCACCAGTGCATCGTTCTGGTAGAGCAATGTGCGGACACCTTCACGATCTATTTGTCCATGAGTAACGATCTGCGTCAGGCCTCTCTCTGCGATTGCCTGTTGGCAGGCTTTCCTATCTGTCAATCGACCTGCGATATGCAATTCTATATCACAGCCTTGTTCCTGTAACAGTCGGCAGGCATCCAACAGTACATCATAACCTTTCCGATAAGAGTAGTCAGCCACACAGCAGAATCGGAAGGGGCTGTCCGTTCTATAATCCCGCTCTGCATAATGGAAGAAATCGGTATCTATCACATTCGACAGATGCTGCCATCGGTAGTCTGTACCATAATAACAAGCGGTCTCAGCCACCAGTTCCTCAGATACCGGCAGCACCATCGCCGCCTGTTGATAAGCTTGTTTCAGCAGAGGTATCTGCCAGGTATCGCTGGGAGCCTTACCAAACTCATCCTCCAGACTCATCAGCGACAGATGTTCTGTAATCACATAGGGAATACCATATTGCCTGCAAATCTGCATCGCAGCATAGCCTGCCCATTTGGCGCAGTGAGCGTGGATGATATCGGGCTTACCATATCTGTAGACATAGGTGCGGAACATCGACTCTACGATGCTTACCCAGCGCATCGCATTATGATGCACCATGCGTGGGCAACCACGCTGGTACGACTGATAGATGGTGATACCCTCACGCTCGTGCTCAAAACGAGTGAAGGGAAGGACCATATAGTCCTTCCCTCCGATAGTAAATCCTAATTGTACATTACTCAATATACGAACCTCATGCCCCAAAGCCTTTAAAGCTTTGGCCTGTTCCAAACAGAATTCACCTCCATACGGGGTAAAGAACGAGGGTATCTCGAGTATATGCATAGCCAGCTTTATGCCTCAGCAGGAGCAGCCTCCTCAGCAGGAGTCTCTGCAGCAGCCTCAGCAGCGGCAGCAGCCTCGGCCTCAGCCTTAGCAGCAGCCTCAGCAGCCTTCTTGTCAGCTACCTTCTTGGCGATGGCCTCATTAACGGCCTTCTCTGCCTTCAGTGCGTTAGCAGCAGCATCCTTCTTAGCCTTAGCCTCAGCCTCAGCGATCTTGTTCAGACCGTTCTGCTTGTCAGCCTTCCAGGCGTCGAACTTCTTCTGTGCAGCAGCCTCATCGAAAGCGCCCTTCTTTACGCCACCACGCAGGTGCTTCATCAGGTAAACGCCCTCACGGCTCAGGATGTTACGTACAGTGTCTGTGGGCTGAGCACCTGTCTCTACCCAGTACAGTGCACGCTCGAAATTCAGGTCTACTGTGGCAGGATTGGTGTTAGGGTTATAAGTACCAATCTTTTCAGTGAAACGACCATCACGTGGTGCACGAGCGTCGGCGATAACGATGCTGTAGAAAGCATAACCTTTGCGACCACCGCGCTGCAATCTGATTTTTGTTGCCATTTTTTAATCTTTAATTTGTTGTTAATAATTTGAATTTCATGCTCTTATCTCGTAAAAGCGGGTGCAAAATTACGACTTTTCTATCAATCCACAAAATATTTTCATCTTTTTTTTGTATTTTTGCATCCAAAATGAGTGATATAACGTTATCGATACTGATTCCCACCTATCAGCAGGTGTGTGTAGAACTGGTGAACCGATTGCACAAGCAAGCGGTTGCATTGGGATTGCCCTTCGAGATTCTGGTGGCTGATGATGGCTCAACCGACCAGACATGTATTGCAGCTAACCGTCAGATTTCCACCCTCGCCCACTGCCGCTATATCGAGCGCAAGCAGAACACCGGACGTGCCGCTATCCGCAACTTTCTTGCTCAAGAGGCTACGTACGCGTACCTATTATATATAGATAGTGATATGACGCTCATTCGCCCCGATTTTCTGCAACGTTATCTCGACTGTCTGCCTGCTCAGGTGGTTGATGGCGGCGTCAGCATCACTGCCGATTCTATAGAACAGCAGCAACTGCTGCGTTATCGTTACGAAAAGGCCGAAGAGCCCCACCATACAGCCAGCGAGCGACAGAAAAAGCCCTACCAGCATCTGCATACCGCCAATCTGCTTATCGCCCGAGAGGTGATGCTCCAGCATCCATTCGACGAGCGCCTGCGCCATTACGGCTACGAGGATGTGCTATTGGGCAAGGCGCTGCAGCGCCATCGCATCCCCATCATACATATCGATAATCCGATGGGGTTCTGCACCTTCGAGTCGAATGCCGACTTTGTGGCTAAGACAGAGGAAGGACTACACACACTCTGCTCTTTCCGTCATGATCTGCGTGGCTATTCGCGCCTGCTCACCCTGGTATCGGGCATCCACATTCCAGCCATTCTGTGGCTCATCCGTCTGTGGCACCGATTATTTGGAAAAATAGAAAGGCGGAATCTCTGTGGATCCCGCCCTTATCTCTCTCTTTTTAAATTGTATCGCTTGGGGTATTACCTCAACTTACTCCACCTCGAGTGCAGAGAAGGTTAATTTCTCGTAACCTTCAAAGTCGTCGAACTGAATCTGGAAGTTAGCATACTGGTAATAGTTACCACCTGTATTGTGCGTATCCTTCAGCGAATTGCTCTTAGCCAGTGTATTCAGAATCTGATTGTAAACCACCTTATCGTTGTTGTCATCAGGAATCTGAATAGCCATAGAGGTTACGACACCGCCTACTACTTTATAGGTATAGTCACCTGCAGCGTAGAGCTGGAAATCGTCAGTCTCCAGAATCGTCTCAAGTTCGCCAACTTTCTCTACGAGTTCGTCGTATGTCAGGTTCACATGCGTGATGGGCACACGGTTCTCATCGAGTTTGATATAAGTGGTGTCACACTCGCTGGTGACTTGGTTCTCTTCAGCATAGCTCATGATTGGACCCATCATCAGGGCCATCAGCAAAATTGTTACTTTTTCTCTCATCTTCATATCAATTCATCTCCTTTTAACGCTGCAAAGGTAACAATTTATCATGTACCAGCCAAGGCTTTTTGGCTAAAAATTCATAAAATAACCACCTAAGGCCTACTTTTTGACTGAAATCAAGCCTTAGGTGGTTACATTTTGTTCTAAAAAAGCCTAAATTCCGCTCATTTTATTTTTATCGGACGGATAGCGAATGTAAAATCATAGTCCTTATAAGGCATCATATACTCCTCACGAGGCCATGCACCCCATGAGTTCACACAGCCCAGTCCCATCTGTCGCTGCTGGATGTGCACCTGTGTCTGGGCACGCTCCACGAGGTCGCCCGAGTGGCGGCCTATCTTCTTATCCTTGGTCACGCCGTCGTCCAGGTCTTCAGTCAGGAACTTCAGCGCACTGGCCTCCATAGGTGCATTGCTGTAAAACTCCAGTCCTTCACCCTGGGTATTCATCACGCGGAACCAGCGTACATCGGTGTGGTTGCCCGACTCCTGCGGACGCACATATGGATAGTACTCCTGCTCTACCTTATTATTATAGATGCCCAAGAACTCACTCGAGTTACGGTCGATATAGTTCTCAACAGGACCACGACCATAATAGCTGACAGCATCAAACTCCTTCGGCATCTGCAGCTGCATACCGTAGCGGAACATCGGACTCACCTGAGCCTCCTTGTCGGCCTTCAACTGCTCGCGTACAATCACCTCGCCTTCCTCGGTCAGCGTGTAAGTCATGGTCAGCGTAGCCTTTACCTCTGGCATGTCGAAAGTCGAGATAACAGTGTTGCCATCAATCTTCACATCCTTCACTATCATCTGTGGGTTCTTCCACACGCCAAACTTCTGCTGCATGCCAGCACCATAGTCATTGTCAGTAGGTGCGCGCCAGAACTCTGGCATAATCGACTCACGATCCTGCAGCATCTCCTTACCATCCACGTCGAGGTAGTCAATCCATCCACTCCATTTGCCAATGGTCAGTGTGGTACCAGCAACCTCTAATTTCACATAACTCTCAGTTTCCTCCTTCTGCACATTGGCTTTTTCGGCCTTCAGCTCAGGATACTGGTAGCTGTTCAGGGCAAACTGCTGACGTGCCATCACCTGTCCCTTCTCAATCAGTGGCTGAGCCTCCTTGCTCTTGAACTGGAAGATGACAAACACTTCCATATCGCCGTGATGTCCTAACACACGCTCGATAGTCTTCTTCATGGCCTCGTCGGTAATCACCTTACGCTGCTGTGGAGCAATGCCACTGATATCGATCTTGCCACCATGTCCGAAGGTCATACCTGCAGGACGGTTGCCACCATGATGGTGTGCCTTACCAGCAGTAGCACCACCAACAAACCACTCCAACTCCAAGTCGTCGAGCGTCTTGAAGAAGTTCTCGTTGTACACCTCGAATCGGCCTTCCTTCAGTCCTTTGTCGCTCACCCATACGTTCTGGTAGTAGTAGCCCACCTCGTAGGCATGCGGGTTCAGTCTACGGTCGGGTGCGATGAGTCCGTTGCAGTTAAAGTTGTGGTCGCTGGCAGGATAGCGTCCGTAGTCACCACCATAGGTAAAGATCTCCTTGCCAGTGGTGCTGTTCTTGTCGCGCAGTCCCTGGTCCACAAAGTCCCAGATATAACCACCCTGGTATTTCGGATACTTGCGGATGATATCCCAGTACTCCTTGAATCCGCCCATCGAGTTACCCATGGCGTGCGCATACTCACACTGTATCAGCGGACGTGGATTGTCGCCCTTGGCATAGCGCTCGCAGTCCTCGTAGCCATAGTACATAGGACAGAAGATATCCGTCTTGCCGTTCTGTCGGGCCTGCTCAAACTGGCAGGGACGTGTCTTGTCATACGCCTTCACCCAGTCATAGGCCTTCTCAAAGTTAGGACCGTAGCCAGCCTCGTTACCCAGGCTCCACACAATGATGCTGGGGTGGTTCTTATAGGTAATCATATTACCCTCCTGTCGCTCAATGTGCATCTTCTCAAAGTCAGCACGCTTGGCGAGTGTGCCCTCACCATAGCCCATGCCGTGACTCTCCAGGTTGCTCTCTGCTGTCAGGTAGATACCATACTCATCGCACAGGTCGTACCAGCGTGGGTCGTCAGGATAGTGGCAGGTGCGCACCGCGTTGATGTTCAATTGCTTCATGATCTTGATATCCTGTATCATACGGTCCACGCTCACGATATAGCCACCGTCGGGGTCCAGCTCATGGCGGTCGGCACCCTTGATCAGGATGGGTTGTCCGTTAATGAGCAGCTGTCCGCCTTTGATCTCGATATGACGGAATCCCACTTTCTTCTTCACCACCTCGAGGGTCTTGCCAGCCTGCTTCAGTGTCAGCTGCAGTGTATAGAGGTTTGGTGTCTCAGCCGTCCAGGCCTTGGCGCCAGGCACGGTAGCCTTCAGTCCCTCAGCCACCAGGTTGCCGGCAGCGTCGAAGAGCTTTGCCTGCACCTGTGCCTTGCCGGCCAGCTTCACGTCCACGTTCAGCAAGCCGTTGCCCTGCACGTAGTCCTGTCCGATGGTGATATCCTGGATGTGCACCTTTGGTGTGGCATAGAGATACACCTCACGTGCGATACCTGTGAATCGCCAGAAATCCTGGTCCTCCAGGTAGCTGCCGTCACACCAGCGCATCACCTGCATGGCTATCAGGTTCTTACCGGTCTTCAGGTACTTGGTGATATCGAACTCAGCAGCCACCTTCGAGTCCTCGCTGTAGCCCACGTATTTGCCGTTCACCCATACTGCCAGGTTGCTGGTGGCACTACCCACGTGGAAAAACACCTGCTGTCCCTTCCAGTCCTTGGGCAGTTCGAAGGTACGTCGGTACGAGCCCGTATAGTTGTTTGTCTCACCGATATAGGGCGGTTCGCTCTTAAAGGTGGTACTCCAGGCATAGCCCATATTCTTGTAGATCTTGTCGCCATAGCCCTCTATCTCAAAGAGTCCTGGCACGGGGAAATCCACCCATTCCGAGTCGTCGTATTTCAGGGCATAGAATCCCTTGGGCGCATCCTGGTGGTTCTTCACAAAATTGAATTTCCATTTTCCCTCCATTGAGAGATAGCGTGAGCTCTGAGCCTTGTCGCCATTAGCCTTGTCCTCGTCTTCAAAGGCAAAGAAGTGGGCTCTGCGCGGCTCGCGGTTCTGCTGGTTCACGCTGGCATCTTTCCAGACTGGTGTCTTCTGTGCATTCGCCATTGTGAACGCACCACACACCATACATAACAATAGTTTCCTAATCATACGGTCGTAATATAATAATTGATTTAATTAATAATCCCGTGCAAAGATACGATATTTTTTATATTTCTCTAAGTACTTTTCACAAAAAAAGTACTTAGCGCGCAAAAAAACTGTAGGTACTTTTCAAAAAAACACAAATTTAAGGAAAACCATTAACAGAAAATGGAGAGTTTGCGCTTGCAAACTCTCCATGAATCTTTTGTGGAAAGAGGTAAATATTACTCCTTCTCGGCTGCGGGAGCCTCTGTAGCAGGAGCCTCTGTAGCAGGAGCAGCGGCAGCAGGAGCAGCAGCGTCCTTCTGCTGACTGGCACCGAAACCAGGCAGGTTGTTAGGATTGGTAGCAGGAGCCTGATAGTTCTCCATCACAGAAGTGGCACCATCGGCCTGAGGAGCTACGTAAGCGCAGCATACGCTAACCAACACCATGAAACCAGCGAGGAACCATGTGGCCTTCTCGATGAAGTCGGTAGTCTTGCGAACACCGCCAATCTGGTTATAACCTGAGAACTGAGAAGCCAGACCGCCTCCCTTTGATTCCTGGATGAGCACAATGCTAATCATAAGAAATGCTGCAACCACGATGAGAATTACAAATAATGTGTACATTTTTTTATTTATTTTTTTTGTTACTATTTACTATTAATTTCTCTAAGAAACGTATTTGATCTGCAAAGTAAGCATTTTTTTTCGGAATTTGCAAACTTAATCGCTGAATAATTTCCAAAGCTTTCGAATATCTACCTTGTTTGATATAAATTCGTGCCAAAGTTTCGGTAAAATACTCACTTTCAACCTCATTTTCATCATTTTGAGGCTCGGGAGCGGGCTCAGGATGGTACTCGGGGACCTCACGCAACTGGAAGCCGCCATTGTCATCATTTATGAATGAATCAATAAGTTCCTGACCAGGCATCTGTGGAACCTCTCCTGGCATCTCCTGACCACCATCGGGCTCGATATCCATCAGGTAGGCGACATAGTCGACAGCAGCATCAGCGGGTGTGGGACGACGCTTGGACTTACGCGTAGGCTCGTCGTCAGACTCTTTAGGGATGCTCTCAAGGAAATTATCAATGAGTGAGATGGTACGATCAACAGCAGGTTCTGGGGCTGCAGCAGGCTTGTCCTTGGCTGTAGCGGCCACAGGGTGATACTCGTAGTGACGCCCCTCAATCATCTGGAACAGCACACGACGATTGGTAATATAGGCCGAGGCACGACGCAACTCCTCGTCGAAGGTGGCGTCGTGGAGCAGATAGAGGTTCTGCAGCAGGAGCAGACGGGCTGTCTGGAAATAAGGATAAAGTGCCAGCAGGGAACGCAACTCGTAGAGCGAGTCACGATCCATCCGCTCAGGATGTTGGATCAGTTCAGTGATTCTATCCATAAGGTATTACCAGTTAGCTACTGCTCTATTAAAAATCTGATCACAGAGGTCCTTCACCATCTTGGTAACAAGCTCCTCCTGCACGCTATTGAGCGACTGAGTGGTCTCGTAACTCTGTGAAGCGGTGAACTGCTCCTCGAAATCTTCATTATGGTTCTTGTTATTCGTAAATCGCACGTTGACAGTCATAGAGAGCTCGGTCATGGCCGAATAGCCCTCGGCACTCACCGACTTGTTGCGCTGTTCGTAGCGCGTAATCTCACCTTCGAGCTTCAAATCGCCATTACGCTTGACGAGCTCCAGACGGGTATGGTCGGCAAACTGGTCCTTCAACTGATTGTTGAACAGTGGTCCCATCGGTCCCCATACATAACTACTGCGGATGGGGAACTCGGCTATTTGGATAGACTTGGTCTGCGAATAGTCGATGCTGGCGCCGTTGAACTTATAGCTCACGGAGCAGCTTGTTACTACTGCGAGGATAGAAACAAACACGATTGTTCTTATCTTATTGATCCAGCCCATACTGTTTCAGTCTGCGATAAAGGGTTCGGTCACTAATGCCCAGTTCCTGGGCGGCTTTCTTGCGGTTGCCATGATTACGCTCCAAGGCCTTCTCAAGCATCTGCTTGCCTATATCGTTCAGGTTCAGGCTCTCCATCTCCTGAGCGGGCTCTATATACTCTTCGGCAATGGCATCCTCTACAGATGCCACGGGTGCAGGGTGCGGAGTGATAGGCGTTGGGAATGTTGTAGCAGGCATATGCTCTACCTGAGGTACAACAGGCGATGCTGTCTGCACATCGTCCAACTGCTTTTTCAGCGCACTCATCTCACGGCGCATATCGTTCACGTTGCCACGCAACTCGAACAGAATCTTATACAGGATCTCGCGCTCGTTCTCAAAGCTATGGTCGCCACTACCCTCGCGGTGGATGGTTGCCAACTGGGTTGACTCCTGATCCTGGGGAATGAACTGACTGAGCACCTGAGCAGTGATGGTACGCTCGGGCGAGAGCACGCTGATCTGTTCGGTGATATTCTTCAACTGGCGCACATTGCCAGGCCACTTATAATGCATCAGGAGCTGCTTGGCGCCCTCGTCGAGCACCACGCGGTCCATCTTGTACTTCTCGGCCATCTGCAAGGCGAACAAACGGAACAACAGGATGATATCCTCACCACGCTCACGCAGAGGCGGCATCTGGATGGGTATCGAGTTGAGGCGATAGTAGAGGTCCTCGCGGAAACGACCTTCGCTGATGGCCTGACGGATATTCACATTAGTAGCAGCCACAATACGTACATCGGTCTTGCGGATCTCGGTGCCACCCACTGGGATATACTCGCCTGTTTCGAGCACACGCAACAATCTGGCCTGGGTAGCCAATGGCAGCTCGCCTACCTCGTCGAGGAACAACGTACCCTTGTTGGCCACGCCAAAATAACCTGGCGAATCGTTGATAGCACCTGTATAAGAACCTTTGACATGACCAAAGAGTTCGCTATCGATGGTTCCCTCGGGAATTGAGCCACAGTTGATGGCAAAATACTTTTCACGGCGACGTGGCGAGTTGTCGTGGATGACGCGGGGGATAATCTCCTTACCCACACCACTCTCGCCTACAATGAGCACACTAAGGTCTGTCGGCGCAACCTGAAGGGCTACGTCGAGTACGTGGTTCAATGCGTCGCAATTACCAACGATATTGTACCGCTGCTTGATATTTTGAAGTTCACTTGTCTTCATTGAGCTGACAAAATTACATAATTTTTCCGAAACATCTGCAATTTTGGCAGAATTTTTAACGCAAATTACTTTTCTTTCCTATCCAACTTGATCAAAAGCAAGCCGATGGCGGTCCAAATCAGTTCGCGCAGACGGACCAGCAGTGCCACGAAGATACCCGCGTTAGCCGTCATACTCAAACCCTCGGTCGACATCAGGAAACCACCCTCGCGACCACCTAACTGCAGCGGCATGAAAAACAGCATATTAGCAAATAGTGTGGTGAATGCATAGATGAGGATACACTGTGGAATGGTGACATCAGGCATGATGACCAGCAGGATGAAATAGATTTCAAGCGTAGAAGCCAATCGGCACAGCAGTTCGAGCACCACAGCCAACTTGAACGTACGCGGGTTCTGATTGTGCAGGGCGGCTATCTGCTGGTCGATCTCTGCCAGCTTTTCGCGGTTGCGCTCAATGAATGGCTGTGCCCACTTCTTTACCATGGGGAAATGGCTCAGGACGTTCATACCCGTCATGGCGATACCACGCTTGTAGCCACGCAGAAAGAACCAGATGGCCAACAGAGCTACACCGGCGATGATGGGCAACAGGATATAAGTGAGCGGCGTCATCTTCTGGGTAATGATATACAATGGCACGCTGAGCAGCCAGAACCAGAAGTGACTGTAGATATGCGTCATAACATAGAGGATGACTGACGACGAGGCACGCTGAGTACCCACCTTGGGCGAGAGCGACATGATACGGTAAGGCTCACCGCCCATCAATCCGCCAGGCGTCGCATAATTCAAGGCGAAAGCCGAGATGGTAATCTTATAGAGCCACCAGAAACCCACCTTGCACTTGCGGCACACGCCCTGCTCATTGCCAATGGTATTAATGATGAGATACCATGAAGCGGTATTCATCATATAGAGGAACGCCCACAATACGAGTACGCCCACAAACCAATAGCCAGCATGCAGTATACCCTCCCAGGCCTGACGGAAATCAAGCTGCGAGGCCATAATGATAAGAACGAGCAGTCCAAACAGGAAAAAGCCGTTCTGATAATTCTTTTTCATCAGCAGAAGAGACGATTACTTAAAGATATCCTTGGCACGGGGCATAGCAAAACGGGCCTTGTCACCATCCTCACGTTTCTCGTGATAGAGCTTAGGCAGCGGATTAGCCAATGGCTCGTCGTACTCCTGACGATGGCGGAACATATCAACTGCTGTATAGATGGCCTGGCGCAACGAAGTTGGATCGGCCTCACCCTTACCGGCTTTCTCAAATAATGGTCCATGGTCGGTGGTAATACAGATGGCGCTGATACCCGCCTTGAATTTCACACCAAACTCGGGTGCCAGAGCACGGAAAGGCAGCAGTCCCTGATCGTCGTACATAGCCAGTACACCATCGAAAGCCTCATGCTGGTTGTTAGCAAAGAAATCCTCAGCCGTATAAGGACCATAAGCCTGCACATTCTGTTTCTCGAGTTCCTCGATGGCAGGGGCGATGATCTTCTCCTCCTCAGTGCCAGCCTGCGGATTAAGTGCCAGCACAGCGATACGGGGATTATTGATACGGAAATCGCGCTTCAAGCTCTTCCAGAATATCTGTCCCTTCTCCACAATCTTCTCCGTACTGATGCTCTGAGCCACCTCATTGATAGGCAGACGATTGGTGAGCAGACCTATGCGCACACGATCGCTCAGCATGACAGTGAGCGCCTTATCATCGCGATTAGGGTTGGGATTGGGCACCACAGGACCTAACACCAGCACATCATACAGATGCTTCTGCATATCCTCCTTGGCGCGTGCCATCGCCTGTCTGGCGGCACGGTTGCTCTCCTCGGTGGGTTCGCCGAACTCTACCTTCACCTCTTCATCAAAGCAGGCGAGCAGGTTCACCTTGCCATCCTTGGCCTCAGCGGCGTCGTTAATCGTGATAAACTGGGTTTCTATGCCTGTAGCCTTACGATGGAAGGCTGCGGCCTTTGGCGAACCATATATGATAGGTGTACACATATCGAGCATCATAGGATCCTCGAAAGCACGGAGGATAACCTCATAGCCGATGCCGTTGGTATCGCCATGCGTGATAGCCACGCGAATTTTCTTATTATCCATTCTCTTGTTGTTTTTTAGCTGTCGAAAGTAGACCGCACGCGGCAAAGATATCTTGTCCTCGACTGGCACGGATGGTAGTAAATACGCCATGAGCGGTCAGATAGTCACGCAGGGCTTCCATACGCTTCTCGTCGGCACCAGGCAGATCAACATCCGGAATCTCATGGAAACGGATGAGGTTTACACGGCAGTCGAGCCCCTTGAGCAGTTTTACAATCTCGCGGGCATGGGTGGGCGTATCGTTAAGACCTGCAAAGCAGATATATTCGAACGAGCAACGACGCTGGTGAGCGAAGTCGTACTGCTTCAACAGATCAACCACCTCAGTGATTGACATCTGTCGCTCAGCGGGCATCAACATGCGACGCTGTTCTGGCAGCGGCGAGTGCATGGAGATAGCCACATGGCACTCGCTCTCATCGAGGAAACGCTTCAACTTATTCTTAACGCCCACACTCGACACGGTGATACGACGCGGACTCCAGGCATAGCCATAATCCGCTGTCAGCACCTCGGTAGCACGCAACACGGCGTCGAGATTATCCATGGGCTCGCCCTGACCCATAAACACAATATTGGTCAGCGACTCGCGCTCTGGCAGCGAGTATATCTGATTCAGGATATCGCCTGGTGTCAGACTGCCCTCATAGCCCTGTTTACCCGTCTGACAGAACAGACAGTTCATCTTACACCCCACCTGACACGACACACACAGCGTAGCACGGTCACCATCGGGGATATAAACCGTCTCCACGAAATGGCCACTGGCCACAGGAAACAGATATTTGATCGTTCCATCGACCGAGCGTTGACAGTCAAGAGGTGCCATATTGCCGATGGTATAGGATGCAGAGAGTTTCTCACGATTAGCCTTCGAGAGATTGGTCATCTCGTCGATACTGCTCACGTGCTGCTGGTAGAGCCACTTCGCTATCTGGCCGGCAGTAAACTTGGGCATTCCCAACGTTGTTACCACCTGCTGCAATTCGCTAAGCGACATACCTATTAATACTTTCTTTTCGTCGTACATCTTTACTTTTTGGCTGCAAAGTTAGAAAATTTTCTTGAATTATTTGGTTTTCTCGGAAAATATTACGAAATTTGCGCTTTAATAAATTACTAATTTCAGAGAATGAGAGAAAAAATAGACTGTTTTTTGCCTTGCAATGATCTCAAGTCGGCACGCGACGTGGTGGCGCAGATCAAAGGCAGCAAAACGATTCAGCATATATGTTTGCTGGTAAGTCAACCCATCGAAGCGGATGACGAAGCGTTGAAAGACTGTCAGCAAATAGTAGTAAACGACCTGACAAGCAGCCAAACCCTGACGGCCATCGCCGATATGGCGAAAGCCGAATATGCCTTGCTGCAGATACGTCCCCGAGAATTACAATTAGGCAAGGGCTCACTCGACCGCATGCTACGCATCGCCACCGATTCGGATGCAGCCATGATCTATGCCGACCACTATGACTTGATCGACAGCAAGCTGCAGCCCCACCCCGTTATCGACTACCAGGTGGGCAGTATCCGCGACGATTTCGACTTCGGATCGCTGATACTCGTCAAGACCTCGCTGCTGCGTTCCTTTGTTCAACAGCATTGCTGCTATAAGTTTGCGGCTATTTATGCCCTCCGTCTGTTCCTAAGTCGCGAGGGACGTATTTTCCACATCAACGAGAAACTCTACACGGAGCTGGAGACCGATACCCGTACCTCAGGCGAAAAACAGTTCGACTACGTGAACCCACGTAACCGTGAGGTACAGGTAGAGATGGAGCATGCCGCCACCTCCCATCTGGCTGCTATTGGTGCTAAAATCGACCCCTCCTTCTACCGCACCCCCGACTTCAACGAGCAGGAGTTCGACGTCGAGGCATCGGTGGTCATCCCCGTCTATAACCGTGAAAAGACTATCTGCGACGCCGTAAACAGCGCCCTGAGTCAGAAAACGAAATTCAAATACAATGTCATCGTGGTGGATAACCACTCGACTGACAAGACCACAGAGTTGCTGCGCAGTTTTCACGACGAGCGACTCATCCATATCATCCCTGAGCGCCACGATTTGGGCATCGGCGGCTGTTGGAACACAGCCATTCACGACGATCGTTGCGGACGCTTCGCCATACAGTTGGACAGCGACGACCTCTACTCGTCGCCCAAGACGCTACAGCAGATAGTGGATGCCTTCTATAAGCAGCATGCTGCCATGGTCATCGGCTCGTATCGTATGTGCGACTTCGATCTGAACACCCTGCCGCCAGGACTTATCGACCACGCGGAGTGGACTGACGAGAACGGCCCTAACAATGCCCTGCGCATCAACGGTCTAGGCGCGCCACGCGCCTTCTTCACCCCCCTATTGCGCCAGATAGGTTTCCCCAACACCAGCTATGGTGAGGACTACGCTTTAGGATTGATCTTCTCGCGCCACTATCGCATCGGACGTATCTTTACTGAGCTTTATCTCTGTCGCCGCTGGGGTGGCAACAGCGATGCAGCCCTCTCTATCGATAAGGTAAACGCTAACAATCTCTACAAGGACCAGTTGCGCTCATTGGAGATTATGGCCCGTCAGCAGATGCTACAGGGTAAGCAGGAACTGATGAACGACTCACCTCTGATGCGATTCTTCAACCGTCAGCTTGAGAAGTGGGACGATGCCCGCAAGCGCTACCACGACCTGCGCAATGTGAAGACACGCGAGTTATCGTTGGGTGCCTCGACCATGAAGGTGCAGTGGAACCCTGCCCGCATCGTATCGACAGGTGCCAAGATCGACAAGCAGACACTGGCTGAGCGCCCCTGTTTCCTCTGCGAGCAGAACCGTCCGAAAGAGCAGGTCAAGAAGCCCTTCGACGCTCAGTACGACCTCTTGGTAAACCCCTTCCCCATCCTGCCCATCCACTTCACAATTCCATCGGTGAAGCATGAGCCACAGCTGATTCGAAACACGTATGGTGAAATCCATAAACTGCTAAGCGAGTACCCCCAGATGATGGTATTCTACAATGGTCCGAAATGTGGTGCTTCAGCGCCCGACCATGCCCACTTCCAGGGTGGCACTTCGGGTGTATTACCCCTACAGATGTCGTGGGGACGCCTTTCACGTAACCTGAAGCCCATCATCAACCTGAACGACGAAGAGGGTATCTCGCTCATCGAGGAGTACCCATGTCCTGCGCTGTTGATTCACAGTAAGTCGGAGTATGGCGACGAGCAGCTCTTCCTGCGACTCTACGAATCGCTGCCTGTGCCAGAGGGCGAGCCAGAGCCCATGATGAACATCGTGAGCTGGCGACACGATACCGACTACTATTCGGTGGTATTCCCCCGCGAAAAACACCGTCCCGACTGTTATTACAAGGAGGGCGACGAACAGTTCATCATCTCGCCAGGCGCCCTCGACATGTCTGGTCTCATCGTCACCCCACGTCAACAGGACTTTGAGCGACTGACGCCTGAGATTGCTATCGATATTCTTAACGAGGTATCGCTGCCAGCCGACCAGCTCCAGCAGGTTATCGACCGTCTGAGAGCTACCCAAAGTTCAATGGTCAATGATCAATGTTCAATGAAAAAGGAGCCCAACGTCACTGTTGGCATCGTCAGTGGCGAGAAGATATCCTTCAGCCTCAACAAGCCTTACGTAGCCAAGGGCGAAGTGATTACCGGCAACCAGGTGGTAGAGTTCAGCGAGGGTGGTATCCTATGGCGTGGCACCCAGTATCGTAACCTCACCTTCACACCACAAGCCGACGATGCCTCGTTCTCACTCAACGATGTGACCATCGGCGTTAATTTCCACTGGGAGCGCAAGGAGACCCAGACCTTCGAAGGCACCCTACGCATCGTGGTAGAGGCCGACAAGATTGTAGCCATCAACGAACTGCCTGTCGAGAAATATCTCACCAGCGTCATATCGAGCGAGATGAGCTCAACATCAAGTCTTGAGTTCCTGAAGGCCCATGCCGTCATCTCACGTTCGTGGCTATTGGCACAGATCGAGAAGCGCAAGCAGCACGAGAGTGGTGGCGATAACTTCTTCTCGTTCACCAAGAGCGACACCGAGTTTATCCGCTGGTACGATCGCGAGGATCACACTATCTTCGATGTATGTGCCGACGACCACTGCCAGCGTTATCAGGGTATCACCCGTGCCAACAATACCCATGTGGAGGAGGCTATCAGCGAAACGCGCGGACAGGTACTGATGTACGATGACGAGATTTGCGACGCTCGTTTCTCGAAGTGTTGCGGTGGCGTGACAGAAGAGTTCCAGTACTGCTGGGAAGACACGCCGAAGCCCTACTTGGTATCATTCCAGGATCCCTACTGCAATACCAGCGACAAGCATATCCTCTCGCAGGTACTCAACGACTTTGATCAGGAGACGCCCGACTTCTACCGTTGGACTGTCAGCTACACCAAGGCCGAGGTATCAGATCTCATCAACCGCAAGCTGAAGATCGACTTCGGCGAGATTATCGACCTCATCCCCGTGGAGCGTGGCAAGAGCGGACGTATCTGGAAACTCAAGATTGTAGGTACAAAGAAAACCCTCACCATTGGTAAGGAACTCGAGATTCGTCGTGCCCTGAGCGAGAGCCACCTCTACTCTTCGGCTTTCGACGTAGAGAAGACTGCCGAGGGCTTCACCCTTCATGGCAAGGGCTGGGGCCACGGTGTAGGTCTCTGTCAGATAGGTGCCGCCGTGATGGGCGAACAGGGTCATCCGTACAATGATATCCTGCTGTTCTACTATCGCGGTGCCCAAATCAAGCGTCTCTACGATTAATGGTCAATGTTCAATGGTCAATGTTCAATAAAAAATGAGAAATAAGAATCCCTGGGCCTGGGTGCCCTCCCTTTACTTTGCCGAAGGCGTGCCCTACGTGGCAGTGATGACCATCTCGGTGATCATCTACAAGCGTCTTGGTTTGTCGAATACCGACATCACGCTCTACACCTCATGGCTCTATCTACCATGGGTCATCAAACCCCTATGGAGTCCGTTTGTAGACATGTTACGGACCAAACGCTGGTGGATCCTGGCCATGCAGATACTCATCGCAGCCGCCCTGGCTGGTGTGGCCTTCACCATTCCCGGGCCGTTATGGTTACAGGGCTCGTTGGGATTCTTCTGGCTGCTGGCTTTCAGCAGCGCTACCCACGATATTGCAGCCGACGGTTTCTATATGTTAGGTTTGGAGCAGCACGAGCAGGCCTACTTCGTGGGCATCCGCTCTACGTTCTACCGCATTGCCACCATTTTCTCATCAGGTTTGTTAGTAGGCTTGGCAGGAGCGCTGCAAGTGCTCACGCGCAACATTGCCTACGCCTGGAGCTTGGTGTTCTACCTCGTTGCGGGTCTGTTCATCGCCCTGTGGCTCTACCACAACTGGGCACTGCCACGCCCCAGCGAAGATACCCATCGCATCCAGAAAACCGCAGGCGATATCATCACCGAGTTTTGGAACACACTCGTCACCTTCTTCCACAAGCCACAGGTCTGGGTGGGCATCTGTTTCATGTTGTTCTACCGCATGCCTGAGGGATTACTGGCCAAGGTATCGGCACTGTTCTTAGTGGATAAAGGCAGCAACGGCGGACTGGGCTTGAGCGATGGCGAATTCGGACTGGTGCAGGGCACCGTGGGTGTCATCGGTCTCACCTTAGGTGGCATCTTAGGCGGTATCGCAGCCAGCAAGGACGGCTTGAAGCGTTGGCTCTGGCCTATGGTGATGGCAATTACCATCCCTGATCTGGTTTACGTCTATCTGTCGTACGCCCTACCCTCGAGTCTGCTCGTCATCAATATCTGCATCTTCCTCGAACAGTTCGGCTATGGCTTTGGTTTCTCGGCCTACATGCTCTACCTGATTTACTACAGCCAGGGCGAACACAAAACCGCCCACTACGCCCTCTGTACCGCTTTCATGGCGCTGTCGATGATGATTCCTGGTCTCTTTGCAGGTGCCCTGCAGGAGGCTGTTGGCTATCAGATATTCTTCCTCATCGTGGTAGGTTGCTGTGCCATGACGTATATCGTCTCCGCACTACTGAAGATCGATCCGGAGTTCGGTAAGAAAAAAGCATAAGAAAAGGCTTCCACATCTGGAAGCCTTTTTTCTTATATTCCTGCGCCATCTTGGAAAGCCACATCCACGGCTTTACTCTGCTGTATGCGCGAGTAAGGCGGCACGCTGTGCGTTACCCAGATGTTACCACCAATCACCGAATGGTGTCCGATGGTGATACGTCCCAGGATCGAGGCATTCGAATATACCGTTACGTTATCCTCCAGTATCGGGTGTCGTGGTATGTTCAGCATATTTCCATTCTCATCGTACTTAAAGCTCTTGGCACCTAACGTCACGCCCTGATACAGTGTCACATGGTTACCGATGATAGCGGTCTCGCCTATCACCACACCTGTACCATGGTCGATAGCGAAATACTCGCCAATCTTCGCTCCTGGATGGATGTCGATACCCGTTTTGGAGTGTGCCTGTTCGGTGATGATACGTGGAATAACGGGCACCTGCAACTCGTGCAGCTTGTGGGCAATGCGATAGTGCGTCATCGTGTTCATCGATGGGTAGCAGAATATCACCTCGCCATAGTTGGGCGCAGCAGGGTCATTGTCGAACATAGCCTGAATATCGGTATATAACAGACGTTTGATTTCGGGCAGGGCATCGATAAACGCCAGCGCCTTCTCCTCGGCAATGGCATATACCTGTGCCTTGGTACTGTTTGCCTCGCAGTCCTCACAGAACTGCAGACCGTGAGCTATCTGCTTGGTGAGTAGTGTACACAGTTCCTCCATTGCCACACCGATATGATAAGCGCGGATAGCCTCATCGGGCTGTCGTTTCTCAAAATAATCGGGGAAGATGATGTTCTTTACCAGCGCCACAATACGCTTCACCTGCTCTACCGATGGCAGTGGAGCTACGGTGGCAGGCATCATGTTCACCTCATGGGCTGATTGTTTCGACAACTCAGCCACATTGCGCTGCAATGTCTCGTTTATTCTAGATTTGTCCATTTCTCTTCTTTTGCCTAAGTTTCGCGGCAAAAGTACGAATAATATCCCACACAACCAAATTTTACGCAGAAAATTTTTCTGCGAGCAGGTATTGGGTGTCGATGGTGAAAAACTGGTTAGTCAGTAACTGCCCCACACCCAGGATATACTTCAGCGCCTCGGTAGCCAGCATGCTACCCACGATTCCAGGTAGTGTGGCCAGCAGTCCGAACCTACTACAGTCCACCTCATCGGCATCGGGTTGTTCCGGAAACAGGTCACGCAGCTGGGCGGTATCGGGCAGAATGGTCATCAACTGACCGCTGTAGCGGAACACACTGCCGATAGCGAGCGGCTTGCGCAGACGTACACAGGCATCGTTCACCAGATACTTGGTAGCGAAATTATCCGAGGCCTCGATAATGAAATCATAGTCGGCTAGCAGGTCATCAACATTCTCTTCGCTCAGTCGCACGGCATATCGTCTCACTTCCACATCCGGGTTCTGGGCATGTATCTTCTCATAGGCGCTCTCCACCTTGGGTTTACCGATATCGGCCACCGTGTGGATAATCTGGCGCTGCAGATTACTGATCTCTACCACATCGCTGTCTATCAGTCCGATGGTACCTACACCAGCAGCAGCGAGGTACAAGGCCACCGGCGAGCCTAAACCGCCAGTTCCCACAATCAGTACCTTACTCTTCATCAGGCGTTCCTGACCTGCCCATCCTACTTCGTCCAGTTTCATCTGGCGCTCATATCTTGCTTTCTGCATTTCGTTCATACGCTTTTCCATATATGTCCTAACATGGCAGCACCCCCAAAATGCCACTGTGCCAACTGATCGAATCGATGGGGCGTCACACCGCCTAAGGCTATCACGCGCTGGTCGATGATACCCATCTGTCCCGCCTTACACATCACCTCGGGTGCAAAGGCGGCATAATAGCCGGGCTTGGAGATGCTGTCGAAGACCGGACTCAGAAACAGATAGTCCATCAAGGGGTTACCCTCGAAGTCCACACGTGCCTTCTGCGCCACCAACTCGCTAATGGTATGACAACCACACGACACCCTATACGCACTGGTGATATACGATGGGGTATCAGGATGCCGCCCATTGAGATGGATGCCGCGCAGACCGAAGTCGGGCACCAACGCAAAGAAGTCGTGTATCATGAGATGTTTCCGCACCTCGGGCGACAGTTCTTGCAATAGTGCTGCCACCTGCTCGGGTTTTGCCTGTGGCTTGCGCAGGTGGATGATATCCACCCGGCAAGTCTCCAGCAGTTCGGTTATTTGTCGGGCCTCGCCCGCATAGAAATCCGGTCGTGTAATACCTATTACTCTGAACATGACTTCAACGAGTGACTGATACGGGCAGCGCAGAACTCCGGACCACACATGGTGCAATAGTTGCCCTCAGTGTGGTTCGACAGTTTGTAGTACTCCAAAGCACGTTCGGGGTCGAGCGAGAGGTTGAACTGGTCTTTCCAGCGGAAGTCATAGCGCGCCTTACTCAGGGCGTTGTCACGAATCATGGCAGCAGGATGTCCCTTGGCCAGGTCGGCAGCATGGGCGGCAATCTTATAGGCCACCACGCCATTGCGCACATCCTCGCGGTCGGGCAGTCCGAGGTGCTCCTTGGGGGTGACGTAGCACAGCATGGCGGTGCCATACCAGCCGATATTGGCGGCACCGATGGCGCTGGTGATATGATCGTAGCCGGGGGCGATATCGGTGACCAGCGGACCCAGGGTGTAGAAGGGGGCGCCGTGGCACTTCTCGATCTGACGGTCCATGTTCTCACGGATCTTGTGCAAGGGCACATGACCGGGGCCCTCGATAAACACCTGCACATCCTTGTCCCAGGCACGCTGCACCAGCTCGCCCATGGTGTCGAGTTCGGCAAACTGGGCGGCATCGTTGGCATCGTGGATACTTCCCGGACGCAGACCATCGCCCAGCGACAGTGCCACATCGTAGCGACGACAGATATCGCAGATATCATCGAAATGCTCGTAGAGGAAGCTCTCCTGCTGGTGATGCTGGCACCACTGGGCAATGATACTGCCACCACGACTCACGATACCCGTCAGACGATTATCAGACAAGTGTACGTTCTTCAGTCGGATACCGCAGTGAATAGTGAAATAATCCACGCCCTGCTCGCATTGCTCCACCAGCGTGTCGCGATACACCTCCCAGCTCAGCTGCTCTACGTGTCCGTCCACCTTCTTCAGCGCCTGATACATAGGCACGGTGCCCACAGGCACCGGACTGTTGCGGAGAATCCACTCACGGGTAGTGTGGATATCCTCGCCTGTCGAGAGGTCCATGATGGTGTCGCCACCCCATTTACAGCTCCAGATGGCTTTCTCTACTTCCTCCTCGATACCCGAGTTGTCGCGCGAGTTACCGATATTGGTGTTGATCTTCACCAGGAAGTCGGTACCGATAATCATGGGCTCCGCCTCGGGGTGCTTCTTGTTAGCAGGAATCACCGCCTTACCCGCAGCCACCTGCTGACGCACGAACTCGGGGGTGATATAGCTCTCAATGCCCATGGCCTCACAGTTCATATTCTCACGGATGGCCACATACTCCATCTCATGGGTGATGATACCACGCTTGGCCAGCGACATCTGGGTGTCGACCTCGTTTCTGCTCTCAATCCAGGGGGCACGCAGTTTGGGCAGTCCCTTCTCCAGATCAACCTCGTAGTCGGGATCGCTATATACACCACTGGTGTCGTAGATGGTCACACGGCCATTATCCTCAAGCACGCGCTGACCGTCCACATGCTTCACGGTGGGCGTCAGCGTTACCTCGCGCATGGCCACACGGAGGTCGGGATGGATACTACCCTCTACATAGATCTTTTTCGACGAGGGATATGTAATACGTTGATTAATATGTATGGTCTTCATTATGTTGCTTTACTTTGTTAATGATTACTTTCATTTGTTCTTTCGGCTGCTCGGCACGCAGCACCGTACCACTCACGGCCACGCCCTGCACACCACTATCCAACAGCAGTTTCACATCGTCGGGCTCTATCCCGCCAATAGCCACCATCGGCACGCTGATACCCTCCTGACGCATCTGTCGGGTAATCCTCAGATAACCCTCTGCACCGAGTATGGGCGAGAGATTGGCCTTGGTGGTGGTGTAACGGTAAGGCCCGCAACCGATATAGTCGACACCGGCTGCAGCCAGCAGGCGCACATCATCGATGGTGTTAGCCGTTCCACCGATGATTCTGTCATCGCCCAACAGCTTCCTTGCTTCAACAGGCGACATGTCATGACGGCCCAGATGTACGCCATCGGCACCGATGGCATCTACCAGCTCCACATGGTCATCGACAATGAACACGGCACCAAAGCGATGACACAGCTCACTCACCTCGCGACTTGTAGCCACTATCTGTTCGGCAGTAGCCTCCTTCATGCGCAGCTGTATCCAACGGCAACCGCCCATCAGGGCCTGCTCCACACCCAGCAGCTGGGTGAACCGCTCGGTTTCGTGTGAGATGAACTGCACGCGCATGGGCCCCAGCCCGTAGCTCATGCCTACCGATGCACGAAGGTCGGATTGCAGATACTCAATGCCTCCACGCACAGCATCGGTCAGCGATTGTCCTTGCGCCAACAGCGTGGCGATGGCCGACGAGAGTCGGCAGCCAGTGCCATGCATGCCTTGGGTATAGACAGCCTCGTGACTGAACGTCAGCACCTGACCATCCATATAGAGCCGGTCGCACTTTTTGTCACCTTCGGCATGTCCGCCTTTCAGCAGCCAGGCATGCTGATCCTTACCAGGCCACAAGCCATAGCCAGCCAGCACTTTGGCCTCAGGGATGTTGGGGGTGATGAGGGTGCACAGCGGGTACAGCTGCGTCACAAAGGTGCCGATGGCATCGGCATCCATGAGCGGCATGCCCGAGGTGGACACCATCACGGGGTCGAGCACGATGCACACATCGGGATGCGACTGGCGGTAGGTGGTGAGCTCCTGAGCCACCACCTCTACCACCTCGCGCGTGGGCAGCATGCCCGTTTTGATGGCCAGCGGCTGCAGGTCGTTCAATACGGCACGCAGCTGCTGACGCACCAGCGTGGCTGACACGGATTCACTGTGTAGTCCCCCCATGCTGTTCTGAACGGTGAGCGCCGTGACCACCGAGGCGGCATGGCCACCCAGTTGTCCGATGGTACGGATATCGGCCTGCAGGCCTGCGCCGCCAGAGCAGTCGCTACCAGCAATGGTGAGTACGGTTGTCAGTTGTCTCATACAGCCACACAAGGGTTCATGGTTGGAATATCGAAACTGCGATCCCAGCTCTTCCACACGGGTTGCACGCCCATGCGCTTAAGGTCGGCCACCACCTCGGGGGTGGTACGGCTGTCGGCCACATGGAACTGCTCCAGGGCGTTGGGATAGCAGGCATAGCCGCCTGGGTCGGTATGACTCTCGGCACTCATGGTGGTGACACCCAGCGTGGCCATGTGGTTACGCATGTCGCTGGTTTCACGGGTAGAGTAAGAGATATCCACATCATGGTCGAAGATACGCATGGCGAAGGTGACCTGAGCCAGTTCGCGGTCGCTCATCACCACGTTGGGCTGGAAGCCACCGTTCTCCGACGGACGCATACGGGGGAAGTTCACGCTGTAGTGGGTTTGCCAGTAGGTCTTCTCCAGATAGCGCAGATGATAGCCCAGCATGGCTATCTCCGTGCGCCAGTCCTCCAGACCGATGAGGGCGCCCATGCCGATGCGCTGCACACCGGCCTGCCCCATACGGTCGTAGCCATTGAGGCGCCACTCGTAGTTCGACTTCATGCCACGGGGATGGTACACCTTGTAGCGGGCCTCGTTATAGGTCTCCTGGAAACAGATCACGCCATTGAGTCCGTGCTGTCGCAACAGGGCGTAGTCCTCCATCTTGAGTGGCATCACCTCGATCTGCAGGTTGTTGAAATAGGGTTTGGCCAGGTCGAGGGCGCGGGCGATATAGTCCACATTAGCCAGTACCGGATTCTCACCTGTCAGTATCAGCAGATTATCAAACGGTCCCAAGGCTTTGATGGCCTGGTACTCGCGCTTGATTTCATCCTCGGTGAGCACAATGCGCTTCATCTTGTTCTCAACATGGAAGCCACAGTACACACACGAGTTGGTGCAGGCATTGGTGATATACACGGGTATGAACATGTTGACCGTATTACCGAAACGCTCCCGGGTGTACTTCCTGCTCAGCGCTGCCATGGGCTCCAGATATTTGGCACCAGCAGGCGATATCATCGCCATCAGGTCGTCCACGTCGCAATGCGTCTTATTCAGGGCGCGCAGCACGTCGGCATCGGTCTTGCTCATGATGCGCTCAGTGGTAGCGTCCCAGCCTATTTTTCTGATTTCGTCTATAAACATGATGCGTTATCCTCCACAAAAAGCTTTAATGATAATTATGTCGTCTTGCGGGCTGATGGTGGTCTTCTCCCAGTCAGCAGCGTGAACGATGGCGCCGTTCACGGCTATCGCCACTCCTTTGGTGCCGATGTTACGCGCCTCGGCCAACTGGGCCAGTGTGGTACCATCGTTCAGTGTGGCAGGTTGGTGATTGATTGTTACTTCCATCGTTCAGTCCTCCGCTAAGAATGATGTGAGTGGCGATGTGGCCGAAGCCTCCATGCGCGCTGTCGGTGTGGCTACACCTGCTTCGAAAGCCTCGCGTCCAGCCTCAACAGCCAGTCGGAAGGCGTGTGCCATCCGCACGGGATCGGCAGCTACGGCAATGGCGGTATTCACCATCACAGCGTCGGCACCTATCTCCATGGCTTTGGCAGCATCGCTGGGAGCGCCTATACCGGCATCGACCACTACTGGCACCTGAGCCTCGTCGATAATGATGTGCAGGAAATCGATGGTACGCAGTCCCTGGTTACTGCCGATGGGCGAGCCCAAGGGCATGACCGTAGCGGCACCAGCCTCCTGCAACCTGCGACACAACACGGGATCGGCCTGACAGTAAGGCAGCACCGTGAATCCCATCTTCACCAGTTGCTCGGTAGCCTTCAGTGTCTCCACAGGGTCGGGCAACAGGTAGCGTGGGTCGGGATGAATCTCCAGCTTCACCCATTTGGTACCAAACGCCTCCTCAGCCATCTGACAGGCAAACACCGCCTCTTCGGCATTGCGACAGCCCGATGTGTTAGGCAGAATCTGAATGCTTGGATGCTCGATGAAGGGCAGCATGTCGTCGCTACGCTCATCGTCGTCGATACGCTTCATGGCCATAGTCACCATCTCAGTACCCGATGCCTCTATGGCCTTCTGCATCAGGTTGTTAGAACCGAATTTGCCGGTACCCATGATGATACGCGACGAAAATTCCTTTCCGTTAATCCACAATCTTTCCATTGGTTTTAAATAACAATTAATGGAGCTTTTATAAGAAGACCTCATCAAACTATCCCTTCGGCAGCATTACCTGCATCAGGTTATATGGGTATCATCTCAGCACTGCCAAACAGCAGGCACCCCGTGTTTAAATCGGCTGCAAAGATAAACAAATCTGCCGAAACGTCCAAACATTTCGGCAGATATTTTTTATAATCCTTTCTTCATGTGGCGCATGGCACACGGTAGCCACACTGTGACCGTGGTGCCCTTGGCAGGCTCGGAGTTCAGAGTGATCTGACCATTCAGACTATCGACAATAGCCTTACAGATACTGAGCCCAAGACCGGAACTCTGATTGAAGAGATTCAGCGAGTCGCCCATCTGGAACATCGACGAGAGATTGTTCTGCAGCTTCTGCGGCATACCGTCGCCAGTATCAGTGACGGTTATCTTCAGACCGCGGCGCTCATATTCATAATTCAGCGTGATGAGCCCCTCCTTGGTATGCTGCGTGGCGTTATGCAGCAGGTGCATCATGAGCTGATACATCAGATTGGTATCGAGCGTAGCCTTGCAATGGGGCGAAAGCGGACTGCGCACCACAATCGACACCTCGGAATTGACATCGCGCAACGCCTCACGACGATACGACGCCATAAGCTCGGCCAGATTCACTTCAATCATCGTAAAGGTACCCATACTACTCTCGAAATTAGAGAGCTCGAGCAACTGCGAGATAAAATAAAGCAGCTGATGACCATTCTTGTTGATATGCTTAGCCTGATTGATGACTTTGACGGCATCCATATCATCTACACTCTGAGTAGAAAGCTCGTCGCTAGTCTTGATAATGGTATTAAGCGGCGAACGGAGCGCATGACTGACATTGGCCAGAAACACCGTCTTGATACGCTCACTACGCTGAGCACGACTTATCTCCTTATTCAAACGTTTCCGATAGTAGTGATGCCCCAGAAACAGACTTACCAACAATACAACAATAATGACAATGTTTATAATCCAATACCAATCCATATAACTATATTTTAGGTTTCTGATTGCAAAGATAAGCAAATAAGACGAAAAAAAGAAGCAGTTAACAATCGTTAACTGCTTCTCCTTATACGTTAGGCGATGTCTATCTGACGTGAGAGCTTAACCTTCTCCTCGACCATCTTCGGCAACTCTACGGTGAGCACACCATCCTCCACACGTGCCTTGATGTCCTCCTTCTTCACATCATCAGGCAGGATCAGGGTCTGCTCATACTTAGAGTAAGAGAACTCGCGACGCAGGTAGCGGCTGTTCTTATCCTCCTCCTTGTGCTCGTGTTTCTTCTCCATCTTGATGATCAGGTTACCCTCATCGTTGATGTGCACATTAAAATCCTCCTTCTTCATGCCCGGTGCGGCCAGCTCTACGGTGTAGGCCTTCTCGCTTTCTTTCACATTGATGGCTGGTGCGGTGCAATTGGCGCGCGGCATAAAATCCGTGTCAAACAAATCACCAAACACGCTTGGAATCCAACTGTTACTTCTCATTACTGGCATCATAATCTTTACCTCCTAATTCTATTTTTTTAAATTGTTAAACCATGTTGATGAGCGCCTCGTGGCGTTCAGCAACCAAGGATGCAAAACAGATACCAGCGAGAAAATATGCGTCAGATTGACAGAATTTCCTGACAAACTGACAGAGCAGCCGCTACGGTAGGTATCTCAGAAATCACAACAGAGTGCTTGCCTTTACCCTCGCGGAAGTTGCACCTGCGGGGATAGCGCGATACGTACTGCAGAATGCGCCCGAAGGCTTCGCTCTGGAAGTAAGGACTATCGTCGCGACTCACAAAGTAGAAGTACATCTTCTGCTGTTTGAGCATGATCTTTTCGATACCCAACTGCTTGCCAGCCACACGCAGAGGCACCACGGTGATGAGCTCTTCGCTGACGGCAGGGATAGGTCCGAAACGGTCGATCAGGCGCTTGCGATAGGCATCGAGCTGCAGTTCGAGCTGGGTGCTGTTGGCCAGATTATCAAGTTCGCGATACAGCAGCATACGTTCGGAGTCGCTGGGCACATACTGGTCGGGATAGTACATCTCGATATCCGAATCCAGCGCACAGTCGTCCACCCAGGCTATTTGAGCATGAAGCGCTGACTGTTGATCGTTTTTAGCATCGGCCTTTTCTACAGCTGCGAACTCGGGTTCCTCGTTCTTCAGCTCAGCCATCGCCTGGTTCAGTATCTTCTGATAGGTCTCGTAGCCCAGGTCGGCAATAAAGCCGCTCTGCTCCGATCCCAACAGGTTGCCGGCACCACGGATGTCGAGGTCCTGCATGGCGATATTGATGCCCGAACCGAGGTCGGAGAAGTTCTCGAGGGCCTCCAGTCTTCGGCGGCTCTCGGGATTGAGTGCCGAGAGCGGCGGTGCCAACAGGTAGCAGAAGGCCTTGCGGTTGCCACGTCCCACACGACCACGCATCTGGTGCAGGTCGGAGAGTCCGAAGTTATGGGCACCGTTGATGATGATGGTGTTGGCATTAGGTATGTCGATACCGTTCTCGACGATGGTGGTCGATAGCAGTATGTCGAAATCGTAGTTCGAGAAGTCGAGGATGATCTTCTCGAGTTCCTCGGGCTTCATCTGTCCGTGACCGATACAGATACGGGCATCGGGCACATACTTCTGGATAATCTCGGCGATATGTGGCAGATCGGCAATGCGGTTGTGCACAAAGTACACCTGTCCGTTCCTGCTCATCTCGTAGTTCACCGCCTCGGCGATGATCTCTGGCGAGAATGTGTGTATCTCGGTCTGTATGGGATAGCGGTTAGGCGGTGGCGTCTGGATCACGCTCAGGTCGCGCGCACCTACCAGCGAGAACTGCAGGGTGCGGGGGATAGGCGTGGCACTCATGGTCAGCGTGTCGACCGATGTCTTCATCTGGCGCAGCTTCTCCTTGGTAGATACACCGAACTTCTGCTCCTCGTCGATGATGAGCAGTCCCAGGTCCTTGAACTTCACACTCTTGCTGATGAGTCGGTGGGTACCGATGATGATATCTATCTTACCCTCGGCCAGATCCTTCTGGATGCGGGTAGTATCCTTAGTGGTACGCGCACGCGTGAGGTAGTCGACCGTCACAGGCATATCCTTCAGTCGCTTACTGAAGGTACGGAAGTGCTGATAGGCCAGCACCGTGGTGGGCACCAGCACCGCCACCTGCTTACCATCCACGGCAGCCTTGAAGGCAGCACGCACAGCCACCTCGGTCTTACCGAAGCCCACATCGCCACACACCAGTCGGTCCATGGGGCGTGCTTTCTCCATGTCGGCCTTCACATCCTGCGTGGCCTTTAGCTGGTCGGGGGTGTCCTCATAGAGGAACGAGGCCTCGAGTTCGTGCTGCAGATAGGAATCATGACTGAAGGCGAACCCTTTCTCGCGGCGACGCTTGGCGTAGAGTTTGATCAGGTCGCGCGCTATCTCCTTGATATGCGCCTTGGTGCGCTCCTTCAGACGCTCCCACTGACCAGTGCCTAAGGTAGAGAGTCGTGGTGCCTCGCCACCGTCCTGCGACTTGTATTTAGCCACCTTGTAGAGCGAGTGGATCGATACGTAGATGGCGTCGCCATGCTGATAGGTGAGCTTGATCATCTCCTGATAGCCATCACCCTGCGGCATGCGCACCAATCCGCCGAATTTACCCACACCGTGGTCCACATGCACCACGTAGTCGCCAATCTCAAACTGCTGTATCTCCTTCAGCGTCAGCGCCATCTTACCGCTACGGGCCTTGTCGCTCTTCAGGTTGTATTTATGGAAACGGTCGAATATCTGGTGGTCGGTAAAGAAACAGACCTTCAGATCGTCGTCGATAAAGCCCTCGTGCAGGGTCTTATCCACGGGCGTGAAACGGATATCGGCCTGTTCGCCCTCGGTAGCGGCACGCTGGGCAAAGATATCCTTCAGTCGTTCGTTCTGCTTCGGACTGTCGGCGAGGATATACAGCTGGTAGCCCTGGTCTATATAGTTATCAAACGCCTGGAACAGCAACTCGAAGTTCTTGTGGAACAGGGGCTGGATGGTGATATTGAATCGGATGATGCTGCAATCGGATACCGAGGCACGATGCCCGAACTCTATTCTGCAGAAGCCCTCTGCCTGATGCATGAACTGCGGACCAGTGACCAGTGGCATACCTTCCTGGAAGGCGGCATCGATGGCATCGCGCACATACAGATAGTCCTTCGTGGCGATGATGGTATCGGCAGGCAACAGCGAGAGGAACGGCTCCTGGGCAGTATCGCTGGCCTCAAGTTCCGGCACTATCTCTACCCTATCGCGGGCATCGAGCGAGAGCTGGTCCTCCACCTGGAAGGTACGTACGGAATCCACATCGTCGCCAAAGAAATCCACACGGTAGGGATACTCGCAGCTGTAGCTATACACGTCGAGGATAGAGCCACGCAGGGCAAACTGTCCGGGCTCATACACGTAGTCCACCTCGCTGAATCCCAGCTCGCGCAGCTGCTTCACAATATCGCCCACAGCCACCTGCTGCCCACGCTCAATGGTGAGTGTGCGGGCGTTCAGCGTCTGCTTGGGCACTACCATCTCGGCGAGCGCCTCGGGATAGGTAACAATGTAAAGCTGACAGTTGTCTGTCGACAGTTGCGTCATCACCTCGGTGCGGAGTATCTGCGAGGCAGCATCCAGCTGACCGTACTTGATGGCGCGCCTGTAGCTGCTCGGGAAGAACAGCACACGGCGCTGCCCCAGCAACTGGGTCAGGTCGTGATAAAAGTAGCCAGCCTCCTCGGCATCCTGCAGGATAAACAGGATGGGCGCCTTACACTTGGCAGCCAGACTGCCGAACAACATCGGCGCACTGGAGGCCAACAAACCCTCGAGGAAAATCCGCTTGGAGGCGGACGTTCCTATCTCATGAGCCAGCGCCGACACCTGCGGCAGCTTGGCATATACCTTCTCTAAATCTTCTATCTTCATCGCGTAATCGGTGCAAAGATAAACAAAAAAAACGAAACTCATGAATGTTTCGTTTTTTTTATTCTCTGGCACCTTTGAAGTGAACCCAGAAAGTTGGACACAGCTTAAAGGTTCAAATGAAACAACATCGTAGTTTAGAAGAAAAGTTAGCAATTCTTAAGTTGGTAGAACAAGGTCAGTCAGTTCGTTCTGTGTCTGACAAACTTAATTTAAATCGTAATAATGTGTATGAATGGTTGGCTGCCTACAAGGAGCATGGAATTCAGGGCCTTATTACTAAAGGAAAAAGGGAAAAGAAACTTTCTTATGAAGAAAAATGTAAAATCATTCGCGAATATCAAGAAAGTGAATTAACTTTGTACCAGCTTTCTGGAAAATATGGCGTATCAAGTACTGCGTTGAGTGACTGGGCTCAACTTGTAGAAAAGGGCGGCTTTGAAGCGCTTGCGCCTAAGAAACGAGGGCCAAAGACTGGTATGGTAAGAATGAAACGACTCCCAAAAGAAGAATGCGAGAAGGAAAATGAGCGCCTTCGCAAGGAGAACGAACGCTTAAGGCTGGAGATTCTCCTGCTAAAAAAAGTGAGAGCCTTAGTCGAGGAAAGAGAAGCCCGAAACAAAGCGATTGGGCGCAAGCCATCGAAGAACTAAGGCGTAATGAGCATGCGGACTTAGATGTCCTGCTAGAGCTCAAGAAGATGGCGCGTAGCACGTTCTACTATCACCTCAAGCACGGCAAGAAGAAAGACAGGTACAAGGAAGTAAAAGATATGATATACACCATATTTCATAAGCATAAAGGTCGTTACGGCTACAGGCGTATAACTCTGGAACTCCGTAATGAGGGTCGTCTTATTAATCACAAGACGGTCAAGAAGCTTATGGATGAACTTGGACTGAAAAGCGAGGTGAGGAAGGTGAAATACCGTTCCTATAAGGGCGAAGTGGGTAAGACGGCTCCCAATATCATCGACAGGGATTTTGTTGCAGACAGGCCTTACCAGAAGCTTGCTACAGACGTAACTCAGGTGACGATAGAGGGGCGTAAGGCCTATCTCTCACCAATACTCGACATGTGTGACGGCGAGATCCTTGCATATACAATCACACAGGTACCCAACATGGAGATGGTGCTCGGTATGCTCAACCAAATGTACAAGCGTATAAAGCTGCCTGAGAGCGTTGTATTACACTCTGATCAAGGATGGCACTACCAGCATATGGCCTATCAGAATAGCCTAAAGAAACATGGCATCATCCAAAGTATGTCTCGCAAGGGAAACTGTCTGGACAATGCCATGATGGAGAATTTCTTTGGTCTCATGAAGTCTGAACTGCTATATCCAGGTAAGTATACCTCTATGGAAGTCTTCATAAAAGACTTGAAAGAGTACATTGAGTATTACAATAATGAGAGAATAAAACTGAGGCTTAATGGCATGTCTCCTGTACAATACAGGAAAATGCTTACAGCTTCTATTGTTTAACCGTCCAAACTTTGGGGTTCACTTCA
>NZ_JNKF01000014.1 GCF_000702825.1 Prevotella sp. P6B1 | reverse complement strand
TTTATCGTGATGCGCCACTGGGGCGAGCTCCATCAGGAGGGCGACTACTGGTGCGGTGAGTTTGAAACGGATGAGATCGACGACCAGTTGGCCGAGTTGATAGTAAACATCCAGTTTGCCTGTCAGCGCCACTACTTCGGCGCCCTGGCCGAGAAGTACTTCGACGACAAGCTGCGCGATGCTTCTGCCAATCACCGGCATAGTCAGAAAACGATTGAGGGTTACAATCGCCTGCCTGACGAGTTTACTGCGGCCGATGTGATGCGCTGTTTTATGTTGAATGGCAGTGATGCTGCCCGAATGCGCATAAAGCGTATGCAGAAAGACGGCACTATCGAAAAATCTGGTGAGTATGTCGAGGATGGCACAACAAAATTCAGGTACCGCAAAAAGGCCATCATGGTCATGTAAGTAAGCACCCCGAACACAGGTACGCAGGTACATTTTATATCAGTCAGCTCATCCGCTACGCCGTCATCCTGCTCGACATCAGCGAGGAGAGTGGCGAAGCCTTCGACGAACTGCTGATAGAGCGCTCATCCAGCGGCGCCATCTGGCTCCACTTCGCCGTGCGCCCCACAGGAAACCGCCGCGAGATAAAGTTCATGCAAACTTAGTTAGTTTTTCCATACATGATAAAATTTAGTTGCATAAGTTGTAGAGAGGTGCCGCTGCGAAGCTCCACCTCTCTTTTTGTTTTTGAAAGAGAGGTATACGCTGTTATTGACACCAATCCTCATGGCTGCTGAAGACATAAAAAAGAGGAATGAGCATCGCTGCTGATTCCTCTATAATTTTTTGTCATAATTAATAAACCTCCTCGCATCACTGCGAACAATGTCTGAATAAAAAATAATGTATAATTTTGCTATTCTGACGCTGCAAAGATAAAAAGAATTTGTAACACTACCAAAAGAAATGGTTATTATATTTTGTGGTGTGCGAAAAATTTTGTACTCCATGCACCATGGATAGCAACCAGAATATATGATATAAGAGGATATATTAAAAGAGCCACTCATTAGAGTAGCTCTTTTTAAAATGGAGTAGTGTCGATCAAGTCTTGCTCCCTCGCGGGAAACTTACCCGGATAGCCAAAAGTTACCTTTTGACGCTGCAAAGATAAGAATTATTCTGATACGTTCCAAACAATTGAAAGAAAAAAACTCATTTTTCTCTGATTTTAATAGGATTTTCCAATGTTACCACAGATTCATTCTTATACACATCATTTTTTGCAGCGCTACAATGAGCGTTTCCTGCATAATGATAAGCTGGAGGCGAATGAAATAGCTGGGCTCTTTTTCATAAGGAATCCAATGCCCTTTCCCATAAAGATATATGAATAATATGACGAATAAGAGGTGAGCATAAGTGTGAAGTGAAGCTCCACCTCTCTTGTTAAAAGCGGCGAAGTTTAAAAAAATCGCAGAAAAATTTGGAAGTTATTAAAATACTTCGTATATTTGCCGTCAAATAGGTGGCATTATGCCATCAATATGACGTTAAATTTTAATTGTGAGATTATGGCACAATCAGCAGTAACAGTCAGAATTGACTCTGAAGTAAAGTCGCAGTTTGATGCGCTTTGCGAACAGTTTGGTATGAGTGCAAACACAGCATTTAACATCTTTGTGAATGCTGTTGTAAGAAGTCGTAGTATCCCTTTCCCCATAAAAAGTGCTCCCAGTGCATTAGAGTTGTTTATGCAGCAGCGAAATGTAGCTGAATCAAGCAGTGAGCCAGAATTGTCATTAGAGGAAATTAATAATGAGATTCGTGCGGCGAGGAAGGTAATACGTAAACATAAAGCACAGAAATGATATACGCTGTTATTGACACCAATGTGTTGGTGTCGGCACTTATTACGCATAATCCACAGGCGGCAACTTCAACTGTGGTGGGTCTCATGCTTCAGGGTGCATTCACTCCCTTATATGATGGTGATGTGATAGAAGAATACAGAGAGGTGCTCCATCGAGATAAATTTAAACTATTGCCTGCCGTAGTTGATGCTCTTATTTCGTATATAATAGAGCATGGTGTAGAAATGTCGCGTACCGCTTTTCCTGAGCCTTTGCCGGATGAGGATGATCGGGTGTTTTACGAAATTGCCTTGACTAATGAGGATTCTTTCCTGGTGACAGGTAATCTGAAGCATTATCCAGATACACCCAAAGTAATCACTCCTGCAGATTTTCTGAAGGTCGTTTTAGAAAAATGAGAGTATAGAAACAAAAAAGAGAGGTGGAGCTTCGCAGCGGCACCTCTCTTTTTGTTTCGAAAGAGATATGAAAAATAAAAAGCCATCCATAAGGATGACTTTTTAAATGGGCAGTATCGATAAAGCCTTACCCTCACGCGGGAAACTTACCCGGATAGCCAAAAGTAACCTTTTGACGCTGCAAAGATAAGAATTATTCTGATACGTTCCAAACAATTGAAAGAAAAAACTTCATTTTTCAAACCTCATCAAGGCTAACTACCTCAAATTCTTTCAGATTGATATATGCATCGATGTCTTCGTTCTCATCTTCCCATTCTTCAATAGCTTGGTAAACAGCCTCTTTGGTGGGCTCGATATGATGTCCGATGTAGTTGCCAACGAGTTCTGCCACCTCTTCAATGCTATCATAGTAGTCGTTATCTGGCGGCATGTCAAGTTCGAATCTGTTTGTAAAGAAGCGTCGTTCTGCATCGTTTGTCAGATAGGAGTCCCAATCATCACCTACTGCAGAGAAGAATATCTCAAGCCCAGGATAAACTTTCTGGATGAGTCGTAGTAAATCGAAAAGGTGCGTTCCAAGCCGACTCTGTGAAAAAATATAACCTTTCTCGGTTTAGGTCCAGGTCGTCCCACGTTCCTCTGCAATACACTTCGTTGTAATCGCCTCCAAGTCGCGATACCAGGTTACCTAACCAACGTTCTGGGTGGTAGAAACCATTCTCAATCCATGGCTTCTTTCGGTTTTGTAGTCTAAGCATCTTTTGATATAGCGACCTCAGTTGCCGCCTATCCCCCACGATGCATACGGACATAAAAGCTGGGTTACTCATTTTTTTGCGCAAAGGTAGAAGATCTTGGGGAATCGGCGAAATAAATTAGATCTGTTTAGATCGAATTTAGAATCGTTAGATCACTTTTAAGTATAGAGTAAAATGAGGAAACATAAAATAGAGAGCAAAAACTTGTAGAATTAGAAGAAAACACTTATCTTTGCAAAAAAATAATGATTAATAATCAAGAATTGTAGTATGAAAAAGATAACTTTGTCATTAATAGCTTGTTTGATATCTTTGATGGTTTCTGCTCAGGTAGAACATATGAAATTTATGGGTATCCCTTTGAATGGGACTATTACATCATTTCAATCAAAATTGCAAGCAAAGGGAGTAAAGTACGACCCTATTGGAAGCAAACAATTAGGATTTGGATGTCGTTGCTTTAAAGGAACTTTTTCTAATGAGAAGGCAGATTTTTATGTTTATTATAATGAAAAGACTAAAATTGTGTATCGAGCAAAAGCTGTAATTACATGCTATAATAAAGAGGATGGGAACAGAAAATTTGCCACCTTTTACGGAATGCTTAAATCAAAATATTCTGATGGGGAATTCTATGATGGTGAACAAGAAGGTCACCCAACTCTTTCAATACTTGTGCCAGGTAGTAAACAAGAAAAAGCATTAGGATATGTCGGGTTATATATAGCAAATTCTTCAGTACCATATATTGATGAAGTATATCTTCATATTGATTATGAGGATTTAGCAAATAAGAATTCGAGCCAAAAGAAAAATATGGATGATCTGTAGGAATTCCTTAAGTTAAGAAAGGGTTTAGCTATAGTTTCGTTGCTGATTTATGGTAGAAGCAATTTGTATTTTTGCAACAATTATCCTATTCATCTATGGTGTATGGACCAATACGGCCACATACAAAGGGCATGCAGGGGAGGATAGGGTGCATAATATCCTGATGCAACTGCCTGATGAGTACTATGTTTTTAAGGATGTAATATTAAAAACTCCAAAGGGAACAACACAGATAGATCACATTGTTGTTTCAAAATATGGCGTGTTTGCGATTGAAACAAAAAACTATAGAGGCGAGATTTATGGTGATGATAATCGCAGGTATTGGACACAGATGATTATAACAGATGTGACTTATGCTAAGAAATGGTGGAAAACATATACTTATGTAAAGAAAAGTCGCTTTTATAATCCTGTCAAACAATCCTTGGCTCATTCATATGCGATTAAAAGTTATCTGAAAGAATGGAAGTATTTGCCGATTGTGCCTATAGTGGTTTTTTGTGGCGATGCTGTTTTGGCAAATGTAGAATCAAGTATTCATGTGGTTTATGATTATAATCTTCTGGATTTGATACGTAGTTATACCACAAGCTATCTGAGTGATTCAGAATTACAAGATGTAGTGGTACGTCTTGATGTAGAAAATGTGAGAGAAGTTATTAATGATAAGGCTCATGTGAGAAATCTAAAGGCTGCAGTAAACGATAAGAATAATAAGATAGCTGCTGGTATCTGCCCTAGATGTGGTGGACGTTTGGTTGTCAGGAATGGCAGATACGGCTCTTTTTTTGGGTGTTCTAACTATCCAAAATGCAAATATACGCTTAATTAGATATTATAAAAATCATATATTGCTTCTTTATACGTCGTTACAAAAAGATAAAAGCCATCCATAAGGATGACTTTTTAAATGGAGTAGTGTCGATAAAGTCTTGCTCCCCGCACTCAGCGGCGTAGTCAAAAGTAATCTTTTGACGTTGCAAAGATAAGGAATATTTCTGTACGTTCCAATTATTTTTGCGAAATATTTCTTTTCTCCGTGTATCTTTCTGAAATTCCAAATTATTTTTATACTTTTGTGGCAATAAATAACAAGCGATGATGAGAGAAATTAAATATCGTTATTGTCTCGATAAGGACACTGATGAACTGCTATTCATTGGTGAACTTAATAAGAAAACGAGGTATGATCATAATTATAAGTGTTTAGAGTGCGGTCAGGATATGGAAGTAAATATGGGTCAAGTTAGAAGACCATATTTCTCGCATGTTTCTGGCTGTGCATGTGATGGCGAGTCTTATCTTCACAAATTAGCCAAAAGAAGAATTAGGATGAAATTTGAAGATTCTGATTCTTTTAATGTCGTATTTGTACGTGATATTTCGTGCTCAGAGTCTGATTCTTGCGTATTAAAAAAAGATTTTGGATGTGGCTTTCATGATGAAAGAATAGTCCATGATTTAAAAAGCTGGAATAATAAACCTTTATATGATTGTTGTCAGGAAGAAGAACCTTGTGGAGGTTTTAAACCGGATTTATTGCTTACTTCCAAAGTAAGACCTGAATTGCCACCATTGTTTATTGAAGTTTTTAAAACTAATAAATCTACTGATGATAAGATAAATTCTAATTATAAGATAATCGAAACTCGCCAGATAAAATCAGAGGAGGATATCGATGATATTATAGAACAGGGTTTTGTTGAAAATGAAAATTGCAAGTTCTTTAATTTTGTTCCTAAAATAGCAAAACGAAGGAAAACTGACGTTGATGTCACAAGAGTGGTCATATATCCAGGTGGAAAAACAAGGTTCTTAAGTCATGGAGAAGTAAAATGTGGGATGATGAATATAAAGTATGATCCAAAGTCATTGTGCGAATTTAATGTACAGTCTTTTCCACACCTGCATGAAGGTACTTCATCCGAATATATCCTATTACCATCACAGGTGGCACTCGATTGGGCCGTGAAGAAAGGCATGTCTATTAGAAACTGTATGTTATGCGATTCATATAGATATAATGATTCTTATAGTAGGTATATGTGCATTAAGTACAAGGTGTTAGGGGATAGTTTTAAGTTCCCCAATCAGTACTCTGCTCAAGAGTGTAAGGAGTTCAGGTATTCGAGCATCCTGTCTAATTGTACTTTGGCTGATTTGCAAAAACTAGGAACAGAAGTGATTGAACAGAAATAATAGAATAACTTATGATACTTTTATCAATGACTGTAAAGGAAATACATGATCAGCTTGTGGCAGATAATCCTAAAATTCAAATTAGGATAGATAAAATACGTCCTAAGGCAATAAAGGAGTTTAAAAAGGCTAGGACATTTCCTGTATGGTATATAGATAAATATAAAATACCAGCATCAGGTAATGAGCATATAATATTCTATTATGCAAACAGTGTCGCAGAGATAGAGCGTCCTCATTATCAATCATTTTGTGTTGTTTTTGAAGATAATAAACGCTTCGTGATTCGTGGATTAAGTATGGCGTATAAAAAAACGCCTGACAGTGATGCTGTAATGTTACCACAGATACATTCGTATACACATCATTTTTTGCAGCGTTACAATGAGCGTTTCCTGCATAATGATAAGCTGGAGGCGAATGAAATAGCTGGGCTCTTTTTCATAAGGAATCCAATGCCCTTTCCCATAAAGATGAATGAAGGCATCAATAGAAATAGTAAGGATTATGGCGAGTTTAATGGTTTTGGTGTGAGAGTTAATGATGGTTTCTGTTTTGTACGAACAGGTATCCAGTCTGTAGATACTGATAATGGAAAGAAAGAAGCTGAAGGTATGCTTATGATATATACTACATTTGTGAATACTCTTGATATGAGTGATAATCAGAGAGAAGCAATTAATGAGGAGATTATTGCAACTCTAAAATATTGTGATGAGAATTTAGAAAAATGTGACTAATATGACACTGCAAGGATTTCAAGATTACTTATATGCTGTTTATGAACGTAAAAATGGAACTGCAAACAGTTATATTATGGCAATAAATATTATTGACAACCTCTTTAAAAATAATGATGTGTTTGGTCTTGAAGGCAAATCTGTTGCCAGTATAGATGATTATGGGTTGTTAACGCGGATAGCTATTTTCGTGTGTGATGAACAGCGGAAATATAAAAAGGGAGGAATCTCCTTTTTTAGTAATGTTAATAGCAATCAAAGTAGTTATCCTGGTAAAGGTTTTTGTTCTGCTTCCATTAACCAATTACTTAAATATTATACATATTGTTTAGCAGAAAGCAAGGGTTATGATATAGCGAATGGAAATGCATCTGGGAGAAGTGTTTCCGGTGAATTGGCTAAACTTTTTAAATTAGATAAAAAGGGAAGTGAAAAGGTAGTTGCTGCTAGAATAAGAATAGGGCAGGGCTATTTCCGAAATATGATTCTAAAAAACTATGGTTATCAATGCTGTGTTACGAGGTTGAATGTTCCTGTAATTCTTCGTGCGAGCCATATTTCAGAGTGGTCTAAAGATAAAGCTAACAGGATGAATCCAGAGAATGGACTATGCCTGAGTGCAACCTATGATGCAGCTTTTGATAAACACTTAATCTCATTCGACGAGGATTATAGAATGATAGTTAGCAAGAGTATTCGGAATTTTTATACAACAGATGTTACGCGAGAGTATTTCCAGAAATTTGAAGGCGAACCAATCACATTGCCATCGATTTATAAGCCAAGCAAAAAACTTCTGGAGAAACATCGAGAAATGATGGTTGAATAATCATAGTAAAAACGCTCAATGGTAGAGTGATGAATACCTCAATTTTATTATGATCATGATAATCGTTATAAAAGCATAAAATATTGCTCTCGTAATGACTATTTCGAAAAAAAAACTATACCTTTGCATAGTACATTATTAACAACGATGTGCGATTTTAATACATAAAAAGTTGTACTGGTTGAGCAAAAGCTGTCAAAAGTATCATTTATCGAGTATAGAATATAGAATAATTTATCTAACATAGCTGACGTATGAGTAGCATAAGCAATAATCAAGGGAGAGCTTACGAATTTGTTTGTTTGAATTCTTTGCTTCAGGCAATTAGTAAGATTCGACCAGCAATGATTGTAAAAAACAGTAGTTATTCTGCCGCTGAAAATGCGTGGAATACATTGACTGATGGGGATAAAACGCTCTATTCTCTTAGTGCGAAGTCTACAATAGAAACGATTTTTGCTCTTGAGCCTAATATTGTTGAGAAAGGAACCGATATGCTCAGTCTGTATATTCAGAACGATCAACATGGAGAAGATGCAGATGTCCGTGATATTATCATCGAACGTAAAGATATAATTTGGGAAATTGGTTTGAGTATCAAGCATAATCATTTGGCTGTAAAACATAGTCGAATAGCTAAAACACTTGACTTTGGTGAAAAGTGGTATGGTATCCCATGTTCTAATACATATTGGAATGATGTTAAGCCTACTTTTGATTTTTTGGAGAGAGAAAAAGCAAAAGGGACATATTTTAGGGATTTGAAATCCAAGAAAAATGAAATTTATGTGCCTATACTGAATGCTTTTGTGAAGGAGGTCTCAGCTCAAATCAAAGAAAATAAAACCGTGCCAAGAAGAATGGTAGAGTATCTTCTCAGTAAATATGATTTCTATAAAGTAATAAGTATTGACAGTAAAAGAATAACGACAATTCAATCGTTTAACATGTATGGTACTCTTAATTTGCCAAGTCGTTCTTCAGAGCCAGCGATAAAAGTACCTGTTATCAATCTGCCCTCGTCATTACTGCACATTGGCATGAAGCCACGTAGCAAAACAACTGTTATTATGTGTTTTAATAATGGATGGCAATTCTCGTTTAGAATTCATAATGCAAAAGATATTGTGGAGACATCATTAAAGTTTGATATACAAATTGTTGGTATGCCGGCTGACGTGAATATCAAATACAACTGTAAATGGTAATAGTATAATTAATATCAATGAATAATATACTTACAGCAATAAAAGCAATAGTCAAAAACTCTTCTCTTGTGGTTGACGAAGATCCTAAAGGAGTTGTCCCAAATAGAGCGAACCAAATGGGGGCAGCTCTTGAAGATTATGTAAAAAATGCTTTTGCAGATTGTTTGGGTCGAGACGGTCAATTTGTCAAACTGGCAAGGAATAGAATATTTTCATATATAGGAAATAGTATAAATCCGCCCGATGCCATGCTTGCTGGTAGTGATGCTATAGAGATAAAAAAAATAGAATCTCTGGGGACATCTCAGCTTCAACTCAATAGTAGTTATCCCAAAAACAAGCTTTATTCTGACAATCCCAAAATCTGCAAAGCTTGCCGCGAATGTGAAGCTTGGCAAGAAAAGGATATGGTTTATGTTGTTGGTCAAGTAGAAGGGCAAATATTACAAAATATTTTTTTTGTATATGGCGAT
Organism: Prevotella sp. P6B1; assembly: GCF_000702825.1. GTDB lineage: Bacteria > Bacteroidota > Bacteroidia > Bacteroidales > Bacteroidaceae > Prevotella. The sequence continues at coordinate 298,704 of NZ_JNKF01000014.1, read as the reverse complement.
TTATACTGCGATTCTCGTGATGTCTATGAGAGAGTTGAGAATGCCATCAAAGATGGACTTGAGTCTCTTGATGATATTAAATTGGCTGAAACAAATGAGCTGGGAAGAGTAAATAATGTCGACCATCTTAATATTTCTGATTTGAGAATTAGAGGGATGTGGCTCATAAAATCTCCTTTCCAACATTTCAGGTCTTTATTTGAAGAAAAGACAAATTATACTTTCAAACTTGTGGCATTAATTCCTGAGGATAAGTATAATTCTTTTCAAAATGTCGAAGAATTTGAAGAGTTCTGTGATGAAAATGGTGTAGTTATATCTGACGAAAAAATAGAGGATCCTCAAAATCCTGCAAATTTAATAAATTCAAAACTTATAACATATTTTTATTAATGAAACTGATTAGTCTTTTTTCTGGAGCTGGTGGTCTTGATAAAGGCTTCCATAATGCTGGCTTCAAAACTGTAGTCGCAAATGAGTTTGATCCCAAAATTTGTCCGACTTTTAAAGCCAATTTTCCAGATACGCACCTTATAGAAGGTGATATACGTGATGTGAAGGAGAGTGAGTTCCCAGAACATGTGACAGGTATTATAGGCGGTCCTCCATGTCAGTCTTGGAGTGAAGCAGGTAGTCTAAAAGGTATTGAAGATGCTCGTGGACAACTTTTCTACGAGTATATTCGTATATTGAAAGCTGCCCAGCCATTATTCTTTGTTGCAGAGAATGTTTCTGGCATGTTGGCTAAACGTCATTCAGATGCAGTAAATGGTTTTATGCGTTTGTTTGATGAGGCTGGCTATGACGTGAATCTTAAAATGTTGAATGCAAATGATTACGATTGTCCAGAGGATCGTGATCGCGTATTCTATATAGGATTTAGAAAGGACTTGAATATTCATGACTTCGAGTATCCAGAGCCTTTAAAACACAAACCAGTATTGCGTGATTGTATCTGGGATTTGAAAGATAATGCAATTCCTGCATTAGAAAAGAATAAAACGAACGGAGACAAATGCGCAGTACCCAATCATGAGTATTTTATTGGTGCATATTCAACTATTTTTATGTCAAGAAATCGTGTAAGGAGTTGGGATGAACCTGGATTTACTGTGCAGGCAAGCGGACGTCAATGCCAATTGCATCCTCAAGCTCCCAAAATGATTAAACTGGGCAAGAATGAACAGATATTTGTTCCCGGAAAAGAACATCTTTATAGAAGAATGACTGTGCGTGAGGTGGCTAGAGTTCAAACTTTCCCTGATGATCATGTGTTCCTTTACACAGATGTCAACATGGGCTACAAAATGATTGGTAATGCGGTTCCTGTTAACCTTGCTTACTATGTCGCAATGAGTATTCGTGCTGCACTTGATAAACATGGTGTGAAATATCAAGATTAAATGAATATTGTATCACTTTTTGCTGGATGTGGCGGGCTTGACCTCGGTTTTGAAAAGGCTGGTTTTAATGTTGTATGGGCAAACGAGTATGACGACTCTATTCATGCAACATATAGATACAATCATCCAAACACAATTCTGAATACCAATGATATACGCACGCTTACGGGAAATGATATTCCTGATTGCGATGGTATTATTGGAGGTCCGCCATGTCAGGCATGGAGTGAAGGGGGAAAACAGTTAGGAATTGAAGACCCTCGTGGTCAATTGTTTTTTGACTATATTCGCATAGTAAAGGACAAAAAACCGAAGTTTTTTGTTATCGAGAATGTACAAGGAATACTTGATAATAAACATAAAGAATCTTTATCCGGTTTTATGAATTTACTACGTGAAGCTGGATATAGAATTACATATGAGCTATTGAATGCGGCTGATTATAAGATTCCTCAGGATAGATTCAGGGTGTTCTTCGTTGGGATAAGAAATGATCTTTCAAACAAGTTTGTTTTTCCTAATGCAGTAAGCTCTGAGCCTGTAACGCTCAGGCAGGCTATTGGTGATATAACTGAAGTTCCTCGTTATTATTGTGATGAAAAAGTAGAAGGAGATAATCCTCGTAGGCTGAATCATGATGTCTATTCTGGCTCTTATGACGCTAAGTACATGGCAAGAAATAGGGTGCGAGGATGGGATGAAACATCATTTACAATGCAAGCTCAGGCAAGGAATGCTCCTCAGCATCCACAGGCTCCCAAGATGGTATATGTTTCTCCAACACAGAGAGTGTTTGCTAAGGGTTTCGAACACTTATATAGAAGGTTAAGTGTTAGGGAGTGCGCAAGAATTCAATCCTTTCCTGACAAGTTTCGTTTTATTTATGATGATGTAAAGGACGGCTATAAGATGGTTGGTAATGCGGTTCCTCCAAGGTTGGCCTGGTATCTTGCTGTTCAAATGAAAGAAGCATTCTCAGACATTATGGGCTTAGTGGATACTGAGAGTCGAGAGTTGAACTTGCAGACAATTAACTCAATTGATATAAAGAATATAGCAAAGGAGAATAGCGGATTTATAATTAATAACTTGAAAGCATGTCTAAATGTAGGGGGTAATATCTCCGAGGTTGATGTGAGTGAGAATAAAACGAAAAGAGTTCTTCTTTGTCTTGTAAAACCTGACAATGTCGCGCATTATGCAGATCAATCTGCAAAAATATACTACACAGGCAAGAGATTTCCGGCTGTAATATCCTTAAGTAAACTATACTATTTCATGCCATATATGAAAGGAAAAGGTGTAAGAGACTTGTACTTGGTTAAATTAGTAAGAGTTGGGACAAAATCAGAAGTTTATCCAGAGTGTAATGATAATGACTTTAGATTCGTTTTTGAAATAGAATTCGTCAAACAGTTATTCTCCAACTATTTGCCTGTCCACCTTAATATCTGGAGGACATTTACAGATACAACTCTAGGGGAATTGTTGAAACTAAATGAGAAGGAAAACATATGTTAGTTAGGAAAATATACGTAGCCAGCAGCTGGCGGAACGAGTTTTATCCTGAGGTGGTGGAGAAACTGAGGGAGGCTGGGCATGACGTGTATGACTTCCGGAATCCGCCATCGGGTGATCCTGGGTTCAAGTGGGCGAACGTGAGTGCTGACTATATGGCATGGAGTCCGGCGCAGTATCGTGACATGCTGCAGCATCCTATGGCCGAGCGGCAGTTTCATAATGATATCGAGGCGATGGAGGACTGTGATACCTGCGTGCTAGTTCTGCCTTGTGGGCGAAGCGCTCATACGGAGGCAGGATGGTTTGCTGGTAAAGGGAAACGCACGATAGCCTATATCCCTGAGCGGCAGGAGCCTGAACTGATGTACAAGCTCTTTGACAGCGTTTGCTGCTCGATAGATGAACTGATTGAAACGTTGAAATAATATGGACAAACTCTCTGCAGAACAGCGGCACAAGAATATGGCGGCGATCCACTCGAAGGATACGAAGCCTGAGATGATTGTGAGGCGGGGACTGTGGAGTAGGGGATTCCGCTATCGGCTGAACCACAAGCGATTGCCTGGGCGGCCAGACATCGTGCTTAGGAAGTATCGCACGTGCATCTTTGTGAACGGATGCTTCTGGCATGGACACGAGGTGATGTTTGATGGAAGTGGTGAGATGGAGGATGGGATTGAGAACAGCGCTTGCTGCAAGATTCCAAAGACAAACCGGGCGTTCTGGGTGGCGAAGATTCGCAGGAACAAGGAACGCGACAGGGAGAAACAACAGGAGCTGGCCAGGATGGGGTGGCACTGTATCACTGTGTGGGAGTGTGAGTTGAAGCCCCAGAAGCGCGAAGAGACGCTGGATGCCATCGCATTTACGCTGAACCATATTTGGTTACAGGATCACAGCTTGAAGCATGAGGCTTACCCTGCAATAGAGGAGGAGAGTGGCAGCTTGCCGATGGCAGCTGAAGACATTAAAACGGAATAGATAAAATTAAACTGATATGTGGTGGATTCTTGTTCTCTTGACTGGCAGCTTAGGGCTGTATCTGGTTATCATACTGATTGTGGCTCTGTTTGTATGGGCATCACCATGGCAGGCTTTGGCTACAATAGGAGGCTACTTGCTGCTCTACTGGCTTATCGGCAGGAATTCGGGAGGGGGCTTCAGAGAACGGAGAAGGAAAAAGAAAGCGAGAGAGAAAGAGAGAAAACGCCAGGCCATGGAGGCTAAGGAAAAGCGGCTGCGCGATATGAATCATATACATGTGGTGGCGGCGGTGATACATGACAACAAGGACCGCATATTCGTGACGCAGCGTGGATACGGCGATATGAAGGGGAAATGGGAGTTTCCCGGGGGAAAGATTGAGCCGGACGAGACGCACGAGGAGGCACTGAAGCGGGAGATACGCGAGGAGCTGGCTGCGGAAATAACCATAGAGCGCTATCTGGAAAAGATAGAATGGGAATACCCTAAGTTCCGCATGACGATGTACTGCTATCTGTGCCACTTGGATAGTGGCTATACGCTGAAGGAACACTCGGCAGCGCGATGGCTGAAGCGGAATGAGAGGTTCACCGTGGACTGGCTACTGGCCGACAGGACGCTGTTCCAGAAAGCGATGTTCTGAAATATGTATGGATGAGCCCGCTACTGAAACTTGCTATTTGCGCTGGAGGGTGAGGGTTTTGGGGAGCTTGAGCCACTTGCCCTTGCTGGGCACCTTGAGCGGACTGCCTGACTCCTGCTTCAACACAAAGATGGAATCGTTCTTGCGGGTGAGGGTGGCGGTGAGGTCCTCGCTGCCATAATCGTTGACGAGCTGCAGGGTGGCCTTGTGGCCCTTCACTTCGGCCGAGGTGATGAGCCACGCAAAGGGATTGCGGTTCTTGCCCAGATAGCCGGGCAACTGGCCTAAAAGCTCCTGGCCAGGCACCGTGACGTCTTGTTCATAAAAATTGATATGAAGGAAGATGTCGAACTCTTTATTTATAAGGTACGCGCGAAAGGGCTCTGACGGATTCTGAGCGAAGGCTCCAAACGACACCATACAGCACAGCGCGACTGCTATTAACTTGTTCATAATCAACACTTATTCGAAATCGCGGGCAAAGATAACTAATCTAAATCATTATTTAAACGTTTACGGGAAAAAAATTAGCAGAAAACTTGCATATTTTAGAAATTTTAATGTATCTTTGCGGCAAAGATAAGTAAAACATGGCAAATAAGCGATTAACACCGGACTTCATCTTCGAGTCAAGTTGGGAGGTCTGTAATAAAGTTGGTGGAATCTATACCGTCCTTTCTACACGTGCTAAAACACTGCAAGAGGCACTTCGGGATAAAATCATCTTCATTGGTCCTGATTTTTGGAAAGAGCAAGAGAGTCCTTATTTCAGAGAGGAGACTTCCCTCTTTGCCGATTGGCAATGGGAAGCGAAAGAGCAGGGACTGAAGGTGAGAGTGGGCCGATGGACTGTGCCTGGTGAGCCTATTGCTATACTGGTGGACTTTAATCCCTATTTCGAAAAGAAAAATGAGATATACGGCTGGCTGTGGGAGAACTACGGCGTGGACTCGTTGCACGCCTATGGCGACTACGACGAGGCCTCGATGTTCTCGTATGCGGCTGCCTTAGTGGTAGAGAGCTTCTACCAGTGGAAGAAGGAGAACGGTGAGTGGACGGAGAAGGGCACCAAGGTGATCTATCACGCCAACGAATGGATGTGCGGACTGGGCGCCCTGTATATCAACAACCATCTGCCACAGGTGGGTACCATCTTCACCACCCACGCCACGAGCATCGGACGCTCGATAGCGGGCAACATGAAGCCGCTCTACGACTACCTGTTTGCCTACAACGGCGACCAGATGGCGGGCGAACTGAACATGCAGAGCAAGCACTCGATAGAGAAGCAGACAGCGCACTACGTGGACTGCTTTACAACGGTGAGCGACATCACCGCCAAGGAGTGCGTGGAGCTGTTAGATAAGCCCGTAGACGTGGTGCTGCCCAATGGTTTCGATAACAGCTTTGTGCCCAGCGCGGCTAAGTTTGCACGCAAGCGCAAGGCTGCCCGCCGCAAGATGCTGGATATAGCCAACGCACTGCTGGGCGAGGATCTGGACGACGACACGCTCCTGGTTTCGACATCAGGACGATACGAGTTCCGCAATAAGGGTATCGACGTGTTTGTGGAGGCTATGAACCGACTGCTGCGCGATCGCGACCTGAAGAAGAAGGTGGTGGCTTTTATCGAGGTGCCCGGATGGGTGGGAGAGCCACGCAAGGACCTGCAGGAGCGACTGGCTCAAAGTTCAAAGTTCAAAGCTCAAAGTTCAAAGTTCAATGAGCCCTTGGATGTGCCACAGCTGACACACTGGCTGCACAATATGAGTCACGACAACGTGCTGGGCATGATGAAATACTACGATATGCACAACCGTAAGGATGAGAACGTGAAGGTGATATTCCTGCCTTGCTATCTGGACGGTAACGATGGTATCGTGAACATGACCTACTACGACATCGTGCTGGGTAACGACCTGTGTATCTACCCATCGTACTATGAGCCATGGGGCTACACACCGCTGGAGGCCATCGCCTTCAAGGTGCCTTGTATCACTACCGATCTGGCCGGTTTCGGACTCTGGGCCAACACCGTGTTCGGCCATGAGGGACAGCTGGAGGATGGTGTGAAGGTGATTCATCGCACAGACTACAACTACAGCGAGGTGGCTGATGCCATCAAGGACACTGTGGCCGACTTCTCGAACATGACGCAAAAGCAGATCGAGACGTGCCGCAAGCATGCTGAGGCCTTATCGAAAAAGGCACTCTGGAGTGAATTTATCGAATACTATTACGAGGCGTATGATATTGCCCTGAGAAAGGCGAAAGCCAGAATTGAGAAATGAATTATGAATTGTACATTGTTAAATTGTAAATATTATGGTGAAAATTAAAGCTGATTATGCAAATGCTCCAATGTGGAAGGAGCTGACCGTGAAGTCAAGTCTTCCTGAAGAACTGAAGTGTTTGGACGAGATTGCCCACAACATGTGGTGGGTATGGAATTACGAGGCCCGTGATCTGTTCCGCGACCTTGACCCTGAGCTTTATCACGAGGTGAAACACAATCCGGTGATGCTGCTGGAGCGCCTGAGTTTCGCCCGAAAAGAGGAGATTGTTAAGGACAAGGCGTTGATGAAACGTATCAAGAGTGTCTATAAATTATTCCACGAGTATATTGATGTAGAACCCGACAAGAAGCGCCCATCAGTGGCTTACTTCTGTATGGAGTACGGTATCCACTCGGCTCTGAAAATCTATTCAGGCGGTCTGGGTATGCTGGCCGGCGACTACGTGAAGGAGGCTTCGGACTCGAACGTGGATATGTGCGCCGTAGGTTTCCTGTATCGTTTCGGCTACTTCACACAGAGCCTCTCGATGGAGGGACAGCAGGTGGCTAACTACGAGAGCCAGAACTTCGGCAGCCTGCCTATCGAGCGCCAGCTCGACCAGGATGGCAATCCCATGGTGATCGATGTGCCTTACACCAACTATCAGGTGCACGCTTATGTATGGCGCGTGAACGTGGGTCGTGTAAAGCTGTACCTGCTGGATACCGACAACGATATGAACTCGGAGTTCGACAAGCCTATCACCCACAGCCTGTATGGTGGCGACTGGGAGAACCGCCTGAAGCAGGAGATACTGCTGGGTATCGGTGGTATGCTGCTGCTCAAGAAGCTGGGCATCAAGAAGGATATCTACCACTGTAACGAGGGACACGCAGCACTCTGCAACCTGCAGCGTCTGTGCGACTATATCGACGAGGGCATGACCTTCAACCAGGCTATGGAGCTGGTTCGCGCCTCTTCGCTCTATACAGTTCACACACCTGTACCAGCTGGTCACGACTACTTCGACGAGGGTCTGTTCGGCAAGTACATGGGTGGTTACCCACAGAAGCTGGGTATCTCGTGGGATGAGTTCATCGGCATGGGTCGTACCAATCCTGATGACCACGGCGAGCGCTTCTGTATGAGTACATTCGCCTGCAACACCTGTCAGGAGGTGAACGGTGTATCCAAGCTGCACGGCTGGGTTAGCCAGAAGATGTTTGCCCCCATCTGGGCAGGCTACTATCCTGAGGAGAACCACGTGGGCTACGTGACCAACGGTGTGCACTTCCCAACATGGTGTGCTACCGAGTGGCGCAAGGTGTATGCCAAGTACTTCGATGCCAAGCACATGAGCGATCAGAGCAACGAGGAGATATGGCACGGCATCTACAACTGTCCCGACGAGGAGATCTGGGAGACACGTATGGCGCTGAAGAACAAGCTGTTCGACTATATCAAGGAGCAGTTCCGCGAGAAGTGGCTGAAGAACCAGGGCGATCCTTCGCGTGTGGTTTCGCTGCTTGAGAGCATGAATCCTAACGCTCTGGTAATCGGTTTCTGCCGTCGTTTCGCTACTTACAAGCGCGCACACCTGCTGTTCACCAACCTGGAGCGTCTGTCGAAGATTGTGAACAATCCTGAGCACCCAGTTATCTTCCTGTTCGCAGGTAAGGCTCACCCCGCCGACGGTGCTGGTCAGGGCCTGATTCAGCGTATCTACGAAATCTCGCAGCGTCCTGAGTTCCTGGGTAAGATCATCTTCCTGGAGGACTACGACTTCCTGCTGGCTCGTCGATTGGTATCGGGTGTTGACATCTGGATGAACACACCAACACGTCCACTCGAGGCATCGGGTACATCGGGCGAGAAGGCCGAGATGAACGGTGTGGTAAACCTGAGTGTAAAGGACGGATGGTGGCTTGAGGGTTATCGTGAGGGTGCCGGATGGGCGCTCACCGAGAAGCGTACCTACCAGGCACAGGGCTACCAGGACAACCTGGATGCCGCTACCATCTACGGACTGCTGGAGAACGAGATCGTACCGCTTTATTATAATAAGAACAAGAAGGGTATCAGCGAGGGCTGGATCAAGGTGATCAAGAACTCGATTGCCCAGATTGCGCCTCACTACACCATGAAGCGCCAGCTGGACGACTACTACGAGAAGTTCTACAACAAGCAGGCTAAGCGCTTCAAGGAGCTCTCGAAGGACAACAACCGTCTGGCCAAGGAGATTGCTCAGTGGAAGGAGGCTGTGGCCGAGCGCTGGGATGCCATCAACGTGGTATCGTGCACTTGGGACTATCCTGTAGCTGGCATTGAGACTGCCCAGAAGTACACCGTGCGCTACGTGATCAACGAGCAGGGTCTGGAAGATGCTGTTGCGCTGGAGAAGGTGAACGTGTATATCAACAAGGAGGGCGAGGAGCGCATCTTCTCGATCGAGCCTCTGAAGATGGTTGGTCATGAGGGTAATAACTATATCTTCGAGGCTACACTGTCGCCACAGCAGGCTGGTCAGTACAAGAGTGCTGTGCGCATGTATCCTAAGCACAAGAACCTGCCTCACCGTCAGGACTTCTGCTACATCAAGTGGTTGGAACTTCCTAACTACAATGCATAATAAGAAAAGAACCCGGGTTCATTTGAACTCGGGTTCTTTGTAATTCTGTCGGATATATTTTCCTAATACATTATCCTGGTTGCGCCGGGCTGTGTTGATAATGCAGCCTGACAGGGCGCGATGCAGACTGTCGATACGCTGCTGTAGCTGCTGCCGATTTCCGGCATCGGGCGTGGTAGAGCGTTCTGCCAGGCGTATCAGCTGGTCGCCCAATAGCTGGACGGAGTCGTTGAGCTGCTGCCACTGGTTGTTGAGAACCGTGCCCGAAACACGCGATGGTTTGGGGTAGGGGTGCAACTCGATGGTGATGCTGCCTGGCTCAAGGAAGAAGCTGATGGCGGTGAGGGGCTGGCTGTTCTGGTAGGCACGACAGAACACGGTGGTATCGGTAGTGCCCGAGAAGCTGAACTTACCCTCGGCAACAAGCGTCTGGCCCAGTATCTGCCGGCTGTCCTCCAGCTGGAGCGTGATGGTATCGCCATCCTGCAGCTGGCGCGCGTAACCTTTTATCTGATACGAATCAGACTGGCATGCGCAGGCAATGATTCCCGTCGCAGCCAGTCCGATGATGGTTCTGATCTTCATTAATATTATACAATGTACAGGTCGCTAATGCTCTTGTTGTCGATAACTCGACGGATGGCCTCAGCAAACATGTCGGCTACCGACAGCTGCTTAACCTTAGCGCAACGCTGTGTGTAAGGGATGGAATCGGTGAATACAATCTCCTCGAGGGCCGACTCCTGTACACGATCGCTGGCAGGACCACTCATCACGCAGTGGCTGGCGCAAGCGCGAACAGTAAGGGCGCCGTGCTCCTTCATCAGGTCGGCGGCCTTGGTGATAGTGCCGGCGGTGTCAACCATATCGTCGATAATCACCACGTTCTTGCCTTCTACCTCACCAATGATCTGCATGGTGGCTACTACATTGGCGCGCGCACGGGTCTTGTTGCACAGTACCAGGGGGCAACCCAGGTACTTGGCATAGGTGCTGGCACGCTTAGAACCACCCACATCAGGAGAGGCAATCACCAGCTCGTCGAGGTTCAGCTGCTGGAGATAGGGCAGGATGACGTTGGAACCATACAGATGATCAACGGGCACATTGAAGAATCCCTGAATCTGATCGGCATGGAGGTCCATCGTGATCACACGGTTCACACCAGCTGCACTCAGCAGGTCGGCAACCAGCTTGGCACCGATGCTGACACGTGGCTTATCCTTGCGATCCTGACGTGCCCATCCGAAGTAGGGGATGACGGCGTTGATGGTGCGGGCCGAAGCACGCTTGGCTGCATCGATCATCAGCAGCAACTCCATCAGATTGTCGGAATTGGGGAAGGTGCTTTGTACCAGGAAGACGTCGCGTCCACGAATACTTTCCTCGTAAGAAACGGCAAACTCTCCATCTGAGAATTTGGTGATTTGCAACTGGCCTAATGGGCAACCCAGACTTTGACAGATTCTTTCTGCCAGGTATCTCGTTGCTGTGCCTGAGAATACCATGTAAGAGCTTTTTTCACTCATGATTTAAATACCTATTTTTTTGAAGTTAGTTCATTTTTCCCTATTTTATGGTTTTGCGCAGCTTCTCGAAGTGAGTGAGCAGCGCCTTGTAGTCAATCTCGTTGTGGATGTTGAATCGGTTCCACAGGTCACCACATATCACGAGGCCGCCAAAGCCCAGATCCTTGATCTCCTTCACGCGGTCGAGATTCATGCCGCCAAGGGCATAGACCTTCTTGTCGATGAGGCCCTGCTTCGAGGCCTCGCGCAGCTCGTCCATCGTGAACGACTGCTTCTCGTTGGCATTGGTCTGGCTGTCAAAGATAGAGTGCAGGAACACGTAGTTCGATTTCTTCTTCGTGTCCTTCAGCTCGTCGATTGCGTGGCACGTACGGCTGATATTCCCCTTATAGCCTATTGGGGGCTCGGTGTGCGCATCGTCTATATGAATACCACGCAGGTGATATTCCTCTTTCAGATAGAAGTGTCCGTGAACGGTTATCTTGTTGTGATAATCTTCGCCAAGAAGGGTAAGCAAGCGCTCAGAATACATTGGTGAGGCGCCTGGCTTATAGAGGTGAAGATTCTCCAATCCCTCTTCGAAGAGGTCTGCTAGTATCTTGTCCTCTTCGACGAAGAATGTGGGTTTCGTCATTACAATTAACTTCATTTTTGCCATCTATTCTCTTTCTAAGTGCAAAATTACACAGATTTTTCGATATTATGACCACTTTCTTTAAAAAAATGGCGCTCGAGGTGCATTTTTCAGAAAGTTTTAGTAATTTTGCATCCTGAAAGAACCAAAATGGCACAAATATCCAAATTGGAAATAAATTGTAAATCGTAAATAATAAAATTGTAAATTAAAAGATGAAAGCATTTGTTTTTCCCGGACAGGGAGCACAGTTTGTAGGAATGGGTAAGGATCTCTACGATACCAACCCACTGGCAAAGGAACTTTTTGAGAAAGCAAACGACATTCTCGGATATCGCATCACCGACATTATGTTCGCTGGAACTGATGAGGAACTCAAGCAGACCAAGGTTACTCAGCCTGCCGTTTTCCTGCACAGCGTGATTTCAGCACTCTGCATGGGTGAGGCTTTCGAGCCCAAGATGGTTGCTGGCCACTCACTGGGTGAGTTCTCTGCTCTGACTGCTGCTGGTGCTTTGAGCTTCGAGGATGGACTGAAGTTGGTTTATGCACGTGCTATGGCTATGCAGAAGGCCTGCGAGGCTCAGCCTTCAACTATGGCTGCTATCATCGCTCTGCCTGATGAGAAGGTTGAGGAGGTTTGCGCCGAGGTGAGCAAGATGGGCAAGGGTGTAGTAGTAGCTGCTAACTATAACTGCCCAGGACAGCTGGTTATCAGTGGTAATGTAGAGGCTATCGAGGAGGCTTGCGAGCAGCTCAAGGCTGCTGGTGCTAAGCGCGCACTCGTGCTCAAGGTGGGTGGTGCTTTCCACTCTCCACTCATGCAGCCTGCTAAGGACGAGCTCCAGGCTGCTATCGAGGCTACTGAGATCAAGACGCCTAAGTGCCCTGTTTATCAGAATGTTGACGCTAAGCCTCATACCGATCCCGCTGAGATCAAGGCTAACCTCATTGCGCAGCTCACAAGTTCGGTTCGCTGGACTCAGAGCGTGCAGAATATGATTGCCGACGGTGCCGACGACTTCACTGAGTGTGGTCCTGGTAAGGCCCTCCAGGGCATGATCGTTAAGATCAACAAAGAGGTAGCTGCCCATGGCATCGAGTAAGATCATCCTTTATCAAGTTTTCACCCGTTTATACGGCAATCGCAATACCACGTGCAAGCACGATGGTACGATTGAGGAGAACGGTTGCGGAAAACTGAACGACTTCACGCCCACTGTCCTGAAAAAAATCAGGGCGATGGGCGTGAGTCATATCTGGTACACTGGTGTTATCCGTCATGCTTCGCAAACGGATTACTCTCAATATGGCATTCCACGTCAGCATCCGGCTGTGGTGAAGGGTAAGGCGGGCTCGCCTTACGCCATCACGGATTACTATGATATCGATCCCGATCTGGCTGTGGATGTGGACCAGCGCATGCAGGAGTTCGAGGCACTGGTGGCGCGTAGCCATCAAGCCGGACTGAAGGTGATCATCGACTTTGTGCCTAATCATGTGGCACGTCAGTATCACTCTATCTGTAAGCCTGAGGGCGTGAAGGATCTGGGCGAGGAGGATAATCCGCAACTGGGATTCTCGCCGCAGAACAACTTCTACTATTGTCCAGGACAGTGTTTCCATCCTTACTTCGACCTGTATCATGGCGAGAACGAGCCTTATACCGAGGAGCCGGCCAAGGCCACGGGTAACGACTGTTTCAACAATGCGCCGGGCCAGAACGACTGGTATGAGACGGTGAAGCTGAACTACGGTCTTGATTACTATGCCGGCAGAGTGGGGCACTTTTCGCCTATCCCCAATACGTGGGATAAGATGACGGATATCCTGCTGTTCTGGGCTGCCAAGGGGGTAGACGGATTCCGTTGCGACATGGCTGAGATGGTGCCAACGGCCTTCTGGCAGTGGGCTACCGACAAGGTGAAGTACCGCTATCCGGAGATCATCTTTATTGGCGAGGTGTATAACCCGGCTGAATATCGCAACTATCTGGGCGCTGGCTTCGACTATCTCTATGATAAGGTGGGCATGTACGACACGCTGCGCAATGTGATGTGCGGCCGACAGTCGGCTCACGCCATCACGGGCGCCTGGCAGCAGACTGACGATATCCGTCAGCATATGCTCTACTTCCTGGAGAATCACGACGAGCAGCGCATTGCCAGCGATTTCTTTGCCGGCGACGGGCTGAAGGGGGTGCCGGCGCTGGCTGTATCGGCGCTGTTGTACCAGAATCCGCTCATGATCTATTTCGGACAGGAGTATGGCGAGCGTGGTATGGATGCCGAGGGATTCAGCGGACAGGATGGGCGTACTACCATCTTCGATTACTGGAGCGTTGACACCATGGTGCGTGCGGCTAACCGCAAATTCACTATCCGTGAGAAGTATCTTCACGATATCTATGTGAAGCTGATGAACATCGCTAAGAACGAGAAGGCGGTTACGGAGGGTGCTTCGTTCGATCTGATGTATGTGAACGGGCATCTGCAGCGTCAGTATGCGTTCCTGCGTAAGGCGGGCAGTGAGACATTACTGGTGGTGGTGAATTTCGACGAGCTGCCGGTAACCGTGAATATCACGATTCCCGATCATGCCTTCGCCTATCTGAGGCTGAAAGAGAAGGGGGCTACAGCCACCGATCTGCTTTCGGGCCATAAGCTGAAGCTGACGTTGAAGCGCGATGGCGCTGTGGCATTGGAGATGAAACCACTCAGCGCTATGGTGCTGAAGTTCAGAGCATAAATAAAGGGCGGCCATCGTGGTCGCCCTAATTTATGGCTTGCTGTTTGCAGCTTTGTTCTTACATTTCGCTGATGCTGCCAACGCCTGAGCGGTGATTGTCGGTCTGCTTGGGGTTGCCTGCATATTTCAGTGAGCCAACGCCTGATACTCTGCTTTCAATCTTCTCGGAGGCATAGCAGGTGATGCTGCCTACACCTGATACGGTGGCTTTGACGTTGAGCGCTTTCAGACGCTGAGCGTCGATGCTGCCCACACCGCTGTTGGTCATCTCCACATTGTCGGCAATACCTGCAATCTTGATGCTGCCCACGCCGCTGTTGATAATCGTGAGCTGGTCGGTATCCAGCTTTTCCATGTTAATGCTCGAAGCACCGCCATTCTTCAGCTTGATGAGGTCGGCGGTATAAACCTTGATATCGACGTGCTTGGTGTTCAGGTTGATATTGTTCTTGGTGAAGCCGATAGACAGCTTGCCGTCTTTGCTCTCAAACTTGTAAAGCTCGACATAGTTATCGGGGGCGGTCAGCTCGATGGTGCCGCTTTTCTTCTCGTCCTGTATCAGCTCGATATGTCCCACGCCGCTCATGTTGACCTCTTCGAAGGCATCAAGTTGGTAGGTCTTGGTGACAATCTCGTCGCTTGGCTTGATTTGGTTAGCACCCCAGTTGGCTAAATCGACTTTGCATGATGTAAGTGCCAGAACGCTTACCATCAGAAACAATACTTTTTTCATACTTTCTACTATTTTAATTGGTTTATTTTATAGGTTTGACGCACAAAGGTAGGAAAAAGTTGCAAGAAACTTGTTTTTTTTAATCAAAATTCGTATTTTTGCGCCAAATTTTTAATGTTATGGCTGATTATATACTCAATGAGCACAATAAGGAGGAGTTTCCGCCAGCCCACACGGCTGAGCATTTGTTGAATCAGACAATGATCCGCATGTTTGATTGCGGGCGCTCGTTCAATGCCCATGTGGAGCGCAAGAAGAGCAAGATGAGTTTCCATCTCGAGCAGAAGCCTTCGCGCGTTGACGAACGTGAGATTGAGCGACGGATGAACGAACTGATAGAAGAGGACCTGCCTGTGACTTTCGAATTCGTTACGCGCGACAATCTGCCTGATGACGTATCGCTCGACCGACTGCCCGACGATGCCTCGGAGACTATCCGACTGGTACGTATAGGCGATTATGATGTGTGCCCCTGTATCGGCAAGCATGTGCGCTCTACCTCGCAGATAGGACGCTTCGAACTGTTGGGCACCAACTGGGACGAACAAGAGCATTCGTTCAGGGTAAGGTTCAAGATTGTGTGACTCTGTAAAGCAAAAAAAATCCCGCGTGTAGCGGGATTCTTTATTTCTGCTGATTGAGTGCTATCTTCATAAACACGGGGTTGTGGTCGGAGTAGCTGAGCTCACGCTTGTAGTAGGTGATGCCCTCCATGCCCTTGTCGTGGAAGATGTAGTCGATGCGGACCTTCTTGTTGCCACCACGGAAGGTGTACATAAATCCGCTACCGCACTCCTTGAAACCATCAACTTTGTCGCCAAGCATGGTGTTATAGACGTAAGAGTAGGGCACATCGTTGAAGTCGCCGCATACAATGATGGGGGCTTCGCACTCGCGCATGTCCATCGACAGAATGTTGGCCTGGCCCGAACGGGCTATCATGCCCAGTGTATAGTTGCCATAGAAGGCGCGTATCAGCGCGTTGCTCTCAATATCCATTCCCTGATTGATCAGTTTGCTGGCTCTGTGGAGGGTGGAGTTGATACCAGTGGTCTCCAAGTGCGCATTATACACGCGCAGCACGGTGCCCTTCACGTTGATCTCGGCCCACATAGCACTGTTGTTGGTCATCTCGAAGTTAAGATTTTTCGATTTGGTGATGGGGTAGCGGCTATAGATCATCATGTCGCTCTCGCCCTGTGCCATATAGGGGAAATAATCCTTGTAGGAATCGGAGTTCTTCTTGTCGCCACAGTGGTCGTTATATTCCTGGAAACAAACCACATCCACTTTCTGTTTCTTCATCTCAGAGAGAATGTCCTGAGCGATGAATCCTGAAGTCTCACGGCTGAACATGGCCACGTTGTAGGTGGCAATCTTGATGCCGGGCTTGGAATCGGCAGCAGGATCCAATGAGCCGAATTGATAGATGGTGCCAGCATATGGGATGCAGCAAAGGATGGCTATAAGCGGAATGATGGCCCAGTGCCATCGGCGCATGATAAGCCAGAAAACCAGCAATATCAAATTGGCTCCTATCAGTACCGGCAACGCATATACCAGCATGGCGCGTGCCGTGTTTCCTGCAGGCTGAACATCACCTCCGTAGAGACCTACGAGGGTGAAAATCATAACTAAGACTGTAAGAATAAGGATGGTGAATGAAAAGTACTTCTGTACAGCTAATTTTCCCATAATATGTGTAATGATTTTTAGTCGAGATATTTGCCAACCATCTCAATCAGGTTCTCAACCTTGAATGGCTTGGCCATAAACTCGTCGCAACCAGCGTTCTTGGCTTCGCGGATGTTCTCCTCGAAAGCATAGGCACTGAGGGCGATGACTGGTGTGTTCGAGTCTACCTCTTTGATGATACGGGTGGCATCGAGGCCGTTCATTTCGGGCATACGGATATCCATCAGTATCAGGTCGGGATGTTCCTCTTCGTTGAGTGTTACAGCCTCAATACCATTATGGGCGCGAATCAGGCGATAGCGCTTGTGGAGCACAATCTTTACCAGCTCGTAGTTGCTGTCCTCGTCTTCGGCCACTAGGATGCTCTTCTTATTCATGTTGTCGGGACGGCCGCTAACACGGATGGTGCGAACATTCGAGGTGGTGGTGTTGCGAACTGGCGACATGCCGCCGATGGTGCCCTCGAAAGGCAGAACGAATCGGAACAGTGAGCCTTCGCCCATCTTAGAGTCGACGTAAATATTTCCACCCAGTTTCTCAACGATAATCTTGCAAAGTGCTAATCCTAAACCGTAACCATTGTTCTTGGTCTCGGCATCGCGCGAAACGTAGGTCTCAAACAAGTGGGGAATATCCTCGGGAGCGATACCGGAACCGGTATCCTGAACATAGAATTCGATGTGTGATCCCTCGTCGAGCATGCGATAGCCATAGGTGATGCTACCTGTGTGCGTATGCTTGAGGGCATTGCTGATAAGATTGGAGAAAACCTGGGTGATACGGTTGGCGTCGGTGACAAAGGTGACTGCCATGTTAGGCTTCTTCCATTCGAGTTTTAGCGTTTCTGGACAGCGGAACTTAAAGATATTGCGGATGCTCTCGCAAAGCTGGTTGAGGTCGGTGCTCGATTTCTTCATGACAATCTCGCCTGATTCTACACGCGACAAATCGAGAATCTCGTTAACAAGGCTCATCAGGCGGTTGTTGTTGCTCTCGATAATCTCGAAGAACTTCATGCGGTCTTCCTGTGAATCGGTCTCTACCAACACACGAGAGAAACCCTCAATGGCATTAAGGGGCGTACGGATTTCATGGCTCATATTAGCCAGGAAGAGCGATTTCATCTTGCTTGCCTTCTCTGCCTTCTGGGCTTTTTCCTCATATTCCTTGAGCTTCTGATTGGCAATAGCAAGCTGCTCTTGCGCAAGTGTTAACCTGCGGTTTGCATCTGCATATTTCTGTAGCAATATGTCTTTTTCGGTTCTGTCCATTCAACGAAAATACACTAATTCGGGACAAAGGTAATGTTTTTTTTTGTAATACAAAAGAAAAATAGGATTTTTTTCAACTTCTTTTAGCTTTTTCCCATGCGCCACTGTTGTTATGCTTGCACAGATAGGCCATTCCGCGAAAAACATTGAGATTCATGAACACAAAATAGTAGGCCGTATAGAGCAACTTGTTCTTGGCGCCTCGTCGGCTGAGCTGCCATCCCAAGAAGGCTGTCAGATAGAAAATTATCTGGAGCGCAAGTGCAATATTGAAGAATAAACCTGCGTTTAGTGCTGTTAATAATGCATTGATAACCAGTAGGATTACCATGGCGATTGGAGTAATACTCCATCTTAGGACGCGGTGGCTGATGTACTGGAAGGTTACTAATGGCTGGTGGAACGGATTGAGCAAACTGCGCAGCCACCAGATGCTTTGCAGACCACCTGCAGCAATGCGGCGTTTACGTTTGGATTCTTCGAACATATTGGCCGAGCCGTATTCCTGTGCGTAGGCGTCGGGGGTATAGGCGATTCGCTTGCCATCTTTTACGATGAACATTGACATCATGAAGTCGTCGAGCAGGGCTGAATCGGGTACCTCGTGTACCAGAGTGGGGTCGATGGCGTAGAGCTCGCCGGCAGCACCCATGGCTGAATAGAGTTCGCTGTCCCACTTCTTCAGGGTGCTTTCGTAACGCCAGTAAAGGCCTTCGCCTTCGGCTGCCATCTCGCCTTCCTTACGGGCTGCTACGCGCTTCTCGCCTGATACGCAGCCAATGGTGGGGTCCATGAACAGACGGGCAATCTCCTTCATAGCGCCTGGATTGATCATGGTGTTGGCATCGGTAAATGCCACGTAGCGCGTCTGGAGTTCCTGCAGGCCGTGTTTCAGGGCTGCTGTCTTGCCTTTACGTTCGGGGCTGAATACCACGTCGACTTCGGGGTAGGCCTTCAGTAGCTCGTTGGTACGGTCGTTGCTGCCATCAGTCACCCACATGATGCGGAATTTGTCACGCGGATAGTCGATAGCCAGGGTGTTGGCCATCTTCTCGGCTACAACGTCTTCTTCGTTGTAGGCGCAAATCATGAGTGTCATGGTGGGTAGTTCGTCATCGCCAGGCGTTGCGACCTTGCGGGGAGTGCCCGCAAGGATTCGCTTTAGCCGGATGATGAGGTATAATAGAATTCCGTACCCGATGTAGGTATAGAATACAATGAGCAGCATGGCCCAAAAAAGAATTTTCAGTGTAATCATAGGTAGAGGATTGTTTGTTTTACTTTGTTTCGATTTCTTCCTTCATGTCTATAAACTGCTTGTTGGCATCATAGAACTCGTACTGAAGGAATGCCAGTTTCTGCGACGGGATCACGTGGATGCCGAATCCGTACTTGATCTGCCACCTGCGCTTCATGCTGATGAAGCCCTTGTTGATATAGGCGGCGATGTAGGGATGGACGTGCAGATAGAACTTGCGGACTCCGATCTTGTTGACCAGGGTATCGATCTTACTCTCGAGGGTGTCAGTGAACAGGATGCTCGACTTGATAGTTCCTTTTCCGAAACAGGTGGGGCAGGTTTCCTCCACGTTCACGCTCATGGCAGGGCGAACGCGCTGACGGGTAATCTGCATCAGGCCGAACTTAGAGAGAGGCAGGATGTTGTGCTTGGCTCTGTCCTTCTGCATGTTCTTGCACATGCGTTCGTAGAGCAACTGGCGATCCTCGGGCAGTTTCATGTCGATAAAGTCGACGATGATGATACCACCCATATCCCTGAGTCGCAGCTGGCGGGCCAGCTCATCGGCGGCTCCCAGATTGGTCTCGAGGGCGTTGGTCTCCTGATTGTTCTCTTTCTTAATGCGTGTACCGCTGTTCACATCAACTACATGCATGGCTTCTGTGTGTTCAATAATCAGATAGGCGCCATGTTTGTAATTGACCGTCTTTCCAAAGCCAGACTTCAGTTGCTTGGTTACATCGAAATTGTCGAAGATGGGGACTGTGCCGTTATAGAGCTTCACAATGTCCTCCTTCTCAGGTGCGATGAGTCCCAGGTAATTCTTGATTTCGCCGTAGATGTCGCTATCATTCACGTGGATGCCGTCGTAAGTGGGATTGAAGAGATCACGCAACAGTGCTACGGCCCTGCTTTCCTCCTCAAAGCAGAGTTGTGGACGCTCTGTGGTCTTCTGGACTTTGGTGATCACGTCTTCCCAACGCTTCAACAGAATCTTCAGCTCGGCATCAAGTTCAGCTGCTCGCTTGCCTTCGGCCACCGTACGTACGATGACACCGAAGTTCTTGGGCTTGATGCTCTGGATGAGTTGCTTCAGTCGGCTACGTTCTTCGCCTTTCTTGATTTTGGTGGAAACGGAAACACTGTCTTCGAATGGGATCAGCACCAGGTAGCGTCCGGCGAAGCTGAGTTCGCATGTAAGGCGCGGACCTTTGGTGTTGATAGGTTCTTTGACAATCTGTACCAGTATTTCCTGTCCAACCTTCAGGGTGTTGGCGATACTTCCATCCTTTTTCAGTTCAGGCTGAATGCTGGCTTTCTGGATGGGGTAGAGTTTCTTGCGGTCGCTTACTACCTGTTTCAGGTATTTCTCGTAAGAGTTGAATTGAGTTCCCAGGTCAAGGTAATGCAGGAATGCCACGCGTTCAGCTCCGACATCAACGAAACAAGCGTTGAGTCCTGGCATCAGTTTTTTGACTTTCGCCACATAAATGTTGCCCACCGAGAACGAAGCTGTGCGCTGCTCCTGCTGGTATTCTACCAGCTGTTTGTCTTCGAGCAGGGCTATAGAAATGTCCTTCGGCTGCACATCGATGATTACTTCACTTGTCATTGTCTTGCGTTACTTTTGTTGTTGACAGGGTTGTCGTTAGTACTAAAAAGGGTGTGTCGCTATCCTGATAGGGATTAGCAGGCACACTCCTTTCATTTCTTTTTTATTGGTCACAGAGGATCAAGATTTACTTGCTCTTATGACGATTCTTGCGCAGTCTCTTCTTACGCTTGTGTGTAGCCATCTTGTGGCCCTTCTTTTTCTTTCCGTTTGGCATAATACTAATAATTTATAATGTTAATTACTTCATTTTTTCGATAAAGCTCTTTGATGGCTTGAAAGCGGGATAGTCGTGAGCCTCGATAACCAATGTGGTGTTCTTAGAGATGTTGCGGGCGGTCTTCTGGGCGCGACGCTTCACGATGAAGGTGCCAAAACCACGCAGATATACGTTCTCCTTGTCGTCTGCGAGACTCTCGCGGATAGTCTCCATGAAGGCTTCAACCGAGATGGCTACATCTTTCTTCGCCAGGCCTGTCTCTTCAGCAATCTTGTTGATGATTTCTGCCTTTGTCATTTCTTTATTCCTTATTCTTCTTTATATATTAATAATGTGTAAACTCGAAATTCTTCGATTTCGGACTGCAAAGTTACTAATTTTCAGCCGATTACGAAAATATTTATAGATTTTTTTTCAAAAAATGATGATTTTCGTCTCTTTTTGGTCGTTTTTTTGTACCTTTGCAGCACAAAATGAAGGAAAAATAACATGAAGCAGACAAAAATTGTAGCTAGCATTAGTGACAGAAGATGTGATCAGGATTTCATCCGTAGTCTTTTCGAGGCAGGTATGAATGTGGTGAGAATGAATACGGCTCATGCCGATGAGCAGGGTATCAAGAATATTATTAATAATGTACGTAGTGTGAGTCATCACATTGGTATATTGATTGATACCAAAGGCCCTGAGGTGCGTACCACAGGTTGTGCTGAGCCCATCGCCTACAAGACGGGAGATGTGGTGAAAATCTTCGGGCGCCCGGAGATGGATACTACCCACGACATTATCAATCTGTCGTATGCCGACTTTGCGGCCGATGTGCATGAGGGCTGCCACATCCTGTTCGATGATGGTGCGCTCGACATGGTGGTTATTGGTATCAACGGTCCGCAGGTCATTGCCCAGGTGCAGAACGATGGCGTGCTGGGTTCGCACAAAAGTGTGAACGTGCCAGGTGTACATATCGCCCTGCCTACACTGACAGAGAAGGACCGTAAGAACATCATGCTGGCCATCGATCAGGATATCGACTTTATTGCTCACTCGTTTGTGCGATCGGCTGCCGACGTGCGTGCGGTACAGGCCATTCTCGATGCCTACAACTCTGACATCAAGATCATCTCTAAGATCGAGAATCAGGAGGGTGTGGATAATATCGACGAGATTATCGAGGCTTCGTATGGTATCATGATTGCACGTGGTGACTTGGGTATCGAGGTGCCCATTGAGCGTATTCCTGGTATCCAGCGTCAGATTATCCGTAAGTGCGTACGTGCCAAGAAGCCCGTTATCGTAGCTACTCAGATGCTTCATACAATGATTAGTAACCCACGTCCTACACGAGCAGAGGTGACGGATATTGCCAACGCTATCTACTATCGTACCGATGCGCTGATGTTGTCGGGAGAGACTGCCAGCGGAAAATATCCTGTAGAGGCAGTACGTACGATGGCGGCTATTGCCGAGCAGGCCGAGAAGGACAAGATGCGTGAGAATGATATCGAGGTGCCCCTGTCGCCCAACTGCGATATCCGTGAGTTTATGTCGCACTCTGCTATCGAGGCTACCGAGAAACTGGGTGTCAAGGGTATCATTACCGATGCCAGCTCTGGCGACACCGCACGCAACCTGGCTGCCTTCCGTGGTCCTAACCCCGTGCTGGCTATCTGCTACAATGACAAGCTGCAGCGTCTGCTCAATCTGTCGTATGGTGTGATACCTGTTTTCCAGAAGGAGCATATCGACAACGAGGAGTTGTTCCACGCTGCTGTGCGTATGCTGCGCCAGAAGGGTTACGTGCAGGAGGAGGATAAGATTGCTTATCTGAGTGGAAACATCGGCGAGGGTGGTGGTACCAAGTTCCTGGAGATTAATACCGTCAAGGAAGTGCTCACCAACCAGTACAAGTTCCACTTGCCCCATTCCAAGAAATAATGACCAATCAATAAACGAATATGAAAGTAACAAAAACGCTCATGACTTTGAGTTTCGCAGCCATGATGCTGCCCACGTTTGCTGCCGACGGTCTGCCTCAGGGTGCACCCGACTTCAGCAGGATTAAGGAAACCGATTACCTGCCTGCCATCGAGAAGGCTATCAAACTGAAGCGTCAGGAAATCAATCAGATTGTGGCCAACAAGCAGAAGCCAACTTTCAAGAATACCATTCTGGCCTTGGAGAAGAGTGGACTGGAATTCGACAAATGGTTGAACGTGGCTGAGGGGCTGGCCAGTGCGCATAAGACACCAGCCATCGCCGAGACCGAGAAGAAAATCACGCCACTGCTTACAGAGCTTGAAAACGAGATTACCTTTAATAAAGCGCTCTTTAAGAAGGTTAAATATGTTTACGACCATGAGTTCAAGACCCTGAAAGGCGAGGACCAGCGACTCACGGAGGTGGTTTATAAGGACTTTGTACGTTCGGGCGCATTGCTCAGTGATGAGAAGATGGCACGTATGATGCAGATCAATATGCGCATCTCTGAGCTACAGCAGCAGTGGGGCGACCTGTTGCCTGCTGCCACCAATAATGCGGTGGTATGGGTGAACACCAAGGAGGAACTGGCAGGTCTGAGCGAGGCTGATATCGCCCAGTGCAAGAAGGATGCCGAGAGCCGTGGTGGTAAGGCGCCTTACGCTATTGTCATTGTCAATACTACCCAGCAGGCTATCCTGGCCAGCCTGGATAATCGCGACCTGCGTCGCCGCGTGTTTGATGCTTCTCGCCGTCGTGCTGATGGTGGTGGCACGTACAACACATTCCCCATTGTTGTTGAGATTGCCAAGCTACGTGCAGAGAAGGGTGAGCTGATGGGCTATCAGAACTATGCCTCTTATTCACTCGAGCGTACGATGGCTAAAAACTCTGACAATGTGTATAACTTCCTCAAGCAGCTGATTGCTGAATATACCCCTAAGGCTCAGGCTGAGACCAAGGCTATCGAGGACTATGCCAAGAAGCAGATGGGACCTCACTTCAAGCTGCAGCCTTACGACCGTTTCTACTATTCGGCTAAGATGAAGAAGGAACTGCTCGACCTGAGCGACGACGAGGTGAAACCCTATTTCAATATCGACAGTGTGATTGTGAATGGTGTGTTCTACGCCGCTCATCGTGTTTACGGTTTGAATTTCGTGCAGCGTAAGGACATCCCTACCTATCATCCTGATATGAAGGTGTTTGAGGTGCGCGACAAGAATGGTAAGATGCTGGCGCTGTTCTATAGCGATCCCTATCGCCGTCCTACCAAGCGTGGCGGTGCCTGGATGAGCGCTTTTGCCAAGCAGAGCCGCTTCCGCCATCAGCTACCTATTATTTATAATGTCACCAACTATGCCAAGGCGCCTGAGGGACAGCCCACGCTCATCACCTGGGACGAGGTGACCACCCTGTTCCACGAGTTCGGTCATGCGCTGCACGGCATGCTCTCAAACTGCAACTACAATACCTTGAGCGGTACAGCTGTGGCACGCGACTTTGTGGAGATGCCTTCGCAGTTCAACGAGACATTCGCCTCTATCCCTGAGATCTTCGACCACTACGCCAAACATGCTGTTACGGGTGAGCCTATGCCTGCCGACATGAAGGAGAAGATGCTGAAGAGCATCAACTTCCAGACAGCCTACGCACTGGGTGAGAATCTGGCAGCTACCTGCCTTGATCTGGCTTGGCATCATCTGTCGTCAAACGAGATACCTACTGCCGATGAGGCAGAGCAGTTCGAGATCGATGCTCTGAAGAAGATCGGCATCTACGATACTCAGATACCTCCTCGTTACAGCACCTCTTACTTCAACCACGTTTGGGGTGGAGGCTATGCCGCTGGCTACTACAGCTATCTGTGGACCGAGGTACTGGCCTGCAATGTGGCCGATACCTTCCAGAAGCTTGGTGTGCTGAAGCCCGAGACAGGTCAGGCATTCCGCTCGAAGATTCTGAGCCGTGGAAATACCAAGGACCAGATGGAGATGTTTACCGACTTTACAGGCATGAAGACTCCCGATGCCTCAGGATTCCTGAAGTATCGTGGTCTGTAAGTCCGTTGGTTGGTTAATAATTCCTAAATGATAAGCCGTAACAAGGCAAATATCAAATAATTCGAGTAATTTTGTAGGTCAAAAAGAAGGAAATATCAAGTTGTTTAACATTTAAATGTTTTATTATCAATGATTTATTCAAAAGAAGTGGAGAACATGTGTAGCGTTTGTAAGGGCGCTTACCATGGACCTGCACCTATCCCCGAGGAGGGCAAATGGGTAGCAGTAAAGGAAATCAAGGAAATTTCTGGTTACACCCACGGTATTGGCTGGTGCGCACCTCAGCAGGGTGCCTGCAAGCTGAGCCTGAACGTGAAGGACGGTGTGATCCAGGAGGCTCTTGTTGAGACCATCGGATGTACTGGTATGACTCACTCAGCTGCTATGGCTTCTGAGATTCTGCCTGGTAAGACCATCCTCGAGGCCCTGAATACCGACCTTGTTTGCGATGCTATCAACACCGCTATGCGCGAGCTCTTCCTGCAGATTGTTTACGGACGTACACAGAGTGCTTTCTCTGAGGGCGGTCTGGCTATCGGTGCTGGTCTTGAGGACCTGGGTAAGGGTCTGCGTTCACAGACTGGTACTCTCTATGGTACTGTTGCCAAGGGTACACGTTACCTCGAGCTCACTGAGGGTTACATCACAAAGCAGTACCTCGATGCTAACAACGAGGTTTGCGGTTATGAGTATGTACACCTCGGCAAGATGATGGAGGCCATCAAGAACGGTATGGACGCCAACGAGGCTATGAAGAAGTTCACTGGTTCTTACGGTCGTACAACCGAGGAGCAGGGTGCAGTTAAGGCTATTGATCCACGTAAAGAATAATAGGAGGATACGACAATGATTAGAAAAGTACAGTTTGAGAGTCAGGAGCGCCGTATCAACCAGGTTCTTGCTGCTCTGAAGGAGAATGGCATCAACTCTATCGAGGAGGCCAATGAGATTTGTGAAAAGGCTGGTATCGATCCATATCAGATGTGTGAGGACACACAGCTGATCTGCTTCGAGAACGCTAAATGGGCATATGTTTGTGGTGCTGCTATCGCCATCAAGAAGGGTGTTAAGACAGCTGCCGAGGCTGCTGAGGCCATCGGTATCGGTCTGCAGAGCTTCTGTATCCCCGGATCAGTAGCCGACGATCGTAAGGTAGGTATCGGTCACGGTAACCTCGCCGCTCGTCTGCTCCGCGAGGAGACTGAGTGCTTCGCATTCCTCGCTGGTCACGAGAGCTTCGCTGCTGCTGAGGGTGCTATCAAGATTGCTGAGATGGCTAACAAGGTTCGTAAGAATCCTCTGCGCGTTATCCTGAATGGTCTTGGTAAGGACGCTGCTCAGATCATCAGCCGTATCAACGGTTTCACATACGTACAGACTAAGTTCGATTACTTCACTGGTGATCTGAACGTGGTTAAGGAGGTTCCTTACGGTAACAACCCCAGCCGTCTGAAGGTTAAGTGCTATGGTGCTGACGACGTACGTGAGGGTGTAGCTATCCTGTGGAAGGAGAACGTTGACGTATCAATCACTGGTAACTCTACCAACCCAACACGTTTCCAGCACCCAGTAGCTGGTACCTACAAGAAGGAGCGCGTACTCGCTGGTAAGCCTTACTTCTCAGTAGCTTCTGGTGGTGGTACTGGTCGTACTCTGCACCCAGATAACATGGCTGCTGGTCCTGCTTCTTACGGTATGACCGACACCATGGGTCGTATGCACTCTGACGCTCAGTTCGCAGGTTCTTCTTCAGTTCCTGCTCACGTTGAGATGATGGGCTTCCTGGGTATGGGTAACAACCCAATGGTAGGTGCAACAGTTTCTGTAGCCGTTGCTATCGACCTCGCCCTGAACAAGAAGTAATTCGCAGTGCGATTAAATAATTTAAGCCTCGCCAATCGGCGGGGCTTTTTTTTATTATCTACAAATATCTCTAACTACTTTTCAATTGCGATATTCTCCATACGTTAATGAGATAATCTTAACGTCTTATTCAGATAATCCCTTATGGGGCATAAAGATTATCTGAACACCTCAAAGAAACTATCTGAACGCAGTGATGCAATTATCCGAATGTTGGGAATGCATTTGCCAGTACTCTCCCCATCTGGCAAACGCCGTAGATGTTGCAAAAATACAAAATCCAGAATGTAAATTGTCAGTTTATGTCAGTTTAGTGTCTATACTTTAATATAACAGTTTTAAATAAAAAAAGCAGTGCTTGCAGGCACCGCTTTTTATTTAGATCTCGAAATCGAGACAGCTACGCTGAACGGTGTAGGGGCGAACCTTGCCGTTGGCTACTGCTACATGTTCTGGATGAACAGCGTAGCCTTTCAAAGCATCCTCGCTTTCGAGTGTGCTGTCGAGCATCACGTCGGCATTTGATGAGGCCAGACGGCCATCAATATGAACCTTGACATCGAGCAGTCCGGGAACTTTTCCTACCAATCCCTCAAGACCTGCCTTGATGCCGGCTTTAACTGTCTGCTTCTCTTCTTCAGAGAGTTCTGGATTCAGTGTCCAGAGAATAATATGCTTTACCATAAACAATAAATAATTTGTGTTTGTAAGTTGCAAAAATAGGAAAAATATTCTGTTTGACAAAGAAAAACACCTTAAAACACCTGTTTGTTGAGGATTTTTTTGTATATTTGCACAAATAAATACAAAAGAATCATAATATGGCTACAACTCCAACGCCTCATATCGGGGCAAAGCTTGGCGAAATTGCTGAGACCGTAATTATGGCGGGCGATCCGCTACGTGTGAAACTGATGGCCGAGATGTTTCTCGAGAATGCCGTACTATTTAATAATGTGCGTGGTATGCTGGGCTATACCGGCACCTATAAGGGAAAGCGTGTGAGCGTGATGGGACACGGTATGGGTATGCCCTCGATGGGTATCTATTCGTACGAGTTGTTTAATTTCTATGGTGTCAAGACCATTATCCGTGTTGGTTCGGCTGGTGCTATTCAGGGGAGTCTGCATGTGGGCGATCTGGTCATCGCACAGGGCGCATGCACCAATTCGAACTATGCTGCCAGTTACGAACTGCCAGGCACCTTCGCACCGATTGCCAATTTCGACCTGGTGCGCAGGGCTGCCGATAGCTGCGATCGTCTGGGATTCAAATACAGCGTGGGTAATGTATTGACGTCGGATGTGTTCTATAATGAGAACTCACACGTGGATAAGTGGACAAACATGGGTGTGCTGGCCATCGAGATGGAGATTGCCGCACTCTATATGAATGCAGCCCGTTCGGGCAATCGCGCATTGGCCATCTGTACTATTTCCGACCATGTGCTGACAGGCGAGGAGACCACTGCCGAAGAGCGACAGAACACATTTACCAAAATGATGGAAGTAGCATTCTCATTGATTTAATTTTAAAGCATATATATGGCAACAGTTGACGATAAGAAGATTATCTTCTCGATGGTAGGCGTGAGCAAGACCATCCAGCAGAACCAGAAACAAGTACTGAAAAACATCTACCTGAGCTTTTTCTATGGTGCCAAGATCGGTATCATCGGATTGAACGGTGCAGGTAAGTCAACCCTGATGAAGATTATCGCTGGTCTGGATCAGCAGTATCAGGGCAATGTGGTGTGGAGCCCTGGCTATAGCGTGGGCTATCTGCCGCAGGAACCACCATTGAACGAGGAGAAGACGGTGAAGGAGAATGTGATGGAGGGTGTGCAGCACGTGTACGATGCGCTGGCTGAATACGACGAGATCAACGTGAAGTTCGGTCTGCCCGAATACTACGAGGATCCTGATAAGATGGACAAGCTGATGCAACGACAGGCTGAACTTCAGGATATTATCGACGCCACAGATGCGTGGAACATGGACTCGAAACTAGACCGTGCTATGGCTGCGCTGAACTGTCCTCCTGGCGATTGGAGTGTGAAGAACCTCTCGGGTGGTGAGCGTCGCCGTGTAGCGCTATGCCGCTTGTTGCTACAGAAGCCCGATGTGTTACTGCTCGATGAGCCTACCAACCACCTGGATGCTGAGAGTATCGACTGGCTGGAGCAGCACCTGCAGCAGTACGAGGGTACAGTGATTGCCGTAACGCACGACCGTTACTTCTTGGACGATGTGGCTGAGTGGATTCTGGAGCTGGACCGTGGCGAGGGTATCCCCTGGAAAGGTAACTACTCGAGCTGGCTGGAGCAGAAAAGTCAGCGACTGGCTCAGGAGGAGAAGTCGGCCTCGAAGCGCCGTAAGACATTGGAGCGCGAGCTGGAGTGGGTACGTATGGCCCCCAAGGCCCGTCATGCCAAGGGTAAGGCCCGACTGAACTCGTACGAGATGATGCTGAACGAGGAACAGAAACAGAAGGAAGAGAAACTGGAGATATTTATTCCTAACGGACCACGTTTGGGTAATAAGGTGATTGAGGCCGAGCATGTGGCTAAGTCGTTCCCTGAGAAGACGCTGTTCACCGATTTGAACTTCAACCTGCCACCCAACGGTATCGTGGGTGTGATTGGTCCTAACGGTGCGGGTAAGACCACGCTGTTCCGTCTGATTATGGGATTGGATAAGCCTGATGCCGGACAGTTCGCCGTGGGCGAGACCGTGAAGTTGAGTTATGTGGATCAGCAGCATAAGGATATCGACCCCACGAAATCGGTATATGAGGTGGTGAGTCAGGGCAATGAAACTATCCGCATGGGTGGCAAGGATATCAACGTGCGTGCTTATCTCTCACGTTTCAACTTCAGTGGTGCCGATCAGGAGAAGAAGTGTGGCGTGCTGTCGGGTGGTGAGCGTAACCGCCTGCATCTGGCCATCGCCCTGAAACAGGAAGGAAATGTGTTGTTACTCGACGAGCCTACTAACGATATCGACGTAAACACCCTGCGTGCGCTGGAGGAAGGTCTTGAGGCTTTTGCCGGTTGCGCGGTTATCATCAGTCACGACCGTTGGTTCCTGGATCGTATCTGTACGCACATCCTGGCTTTCGAAGGCGAGGGGAATGTGTTCTACTTCGAGGGTAACTACAGCGAGTACGAGAGCAACAAGGCGCAGCGCTTAGGCTTAGAGGAGCCCAAGCGTGCCCGTTACCGTAAATTGATGGAGGAATAACTTTTTAATCACATGAATCAGATAGTAGAAAAAGAAGGCATCACCGATGCCAGAGAACTGGGCATGCCAAAGTATGTCATTTTGGGTGTCCAACATTTGTTCGCTATGTTTGGTGCCACTGTGTTGGTACCTGTGTTAACAGGCCTTTCTGTGTCGTCAACCCTGTTGTTTGCAGGTATCGGCACATTGGTCTTCCATTGTGTCAGCAAGTTTAAGGTGCCTGCCTTCCTGGGCTCCTCGTTTGCTTTCTTAGGCGGCTATATGTCGGTAAAAGCGCTGGGCATAGAGCAGGGAATGAGCGAGACGTTGGCTCTGGACTATGCGTGTATCGGCGTATTCTTTGCCGGCTTGTGCTATTTCGTGATGGCCGGCCTTATCAAGTCGTACGGCATTGAGCGAATGCTGCACTTCTTTCCACCTTTGGTCACAGGTCCTATGATTATAGCCATCGGATTGGTGCTCTCGGGTAGCGCTATCCAGAACTGTGCCACCAACTGGCCTTTGGCTCTTGTGGCGCTGGTCACGGTGATTCTCTCCAGTGTGTATGGTAAGGGTATCATCAGGATTATTCCTATCCTGCTGGGTGTAGTGGTGAGCTATGCGTTGGCCGTGGTGATGGGCGAGGTGGATTTCACGTCGCTGAGCGAGGCCGCTTGGATTGGATTGCCATTCAGCAGAGAGCAGACCGTGCTGGCTGTTCTTGACCATATGGATACCACATTCCTCATCTCAACCATCATTGCAATCATGCCTATCGCCATTGCTACTATCATGGAGCATATCGGTGATATGTGTGCCATCTCGTCGACAGTAGGCAAGGACTTCCTGAAGGAGCCAGGTCTGCATCGCACCCTGATGGGCGACGGACTGGCCACTGCTTTGGCATCGCTCTTCGGCGCACCTGCTAACACCACATATGGCGAGAATACTGGCGTGTTGAACCTTACCAAGGTGTTTGATCCAGCCGTGATTCGTCTGGCTGCCTGCTTTGCCATTCTGTTGTCGTTCTGTCCTAAATTCGCCTGCTTGATAGGCTTGATGCCAGCAGCTACGATTGGTGGTGTGAGTCTGATTCTCTACGGAATGATCTCGGCTGTGGGTGTGCGTAATCTGGTAGAGGACAGCGTTGACTTCAACTCTTCACGCAATGTGTTTGTGGCAGCCCTGATCCTGGTGATTGCCATCGGTGTGAAATACGGAGCCAATGACGAAGTAAGCATCGGCCCCATCCACTTCTCAGGTCTGGCACTCTCGGCCATCGTTGGTGTGACGCTCAATGCCATCCTGCCTGGTAGGTTAGGCATGAAGATCAAGAGCGTACACGGCAAGGATAAGCCCCACAATTAGAAATTGTATTTCAGCTTGAACCAGAGTTCAGAATTGTTATCGTAGGTTGCGAACATTCCCCTGTCAGCATGGAAAAGGTCGTAACCTACGATTGCATGTAACTGGTCGTTCAGGGCATAGTCGGCACTCAGGCGATTGAAGAGACCTCCATTGGTCACGTCGATATAGGCAAAGGTCTGAAGCGCCATGGTGTTGTGCAGCAGGTCCTTTGATATGCGAAGGGTAGCAAGTCCGGAATCGCGATGATTGCCCCAAGCCACATACTTGTGTGCATACTGGGCTGAGAGCGACCAGTCGTTGCCAGCACCCGTCGCGATGTCGCGTGTTGAGGTCTTGGCGTAGCCTTTTGACAGAAATTCGCGTCTGGCCACTTCTACAAT
Source organism: Prevotella sp. P6B1 (assembly GCF_000702825.1). Taxonomy (GTDB): domain Bacteria; phylum Bacteroidota; class Bacteroidia; order Bacteroidales; family Bacteroidaceae; genus Prevotella. Next base: position 266,694 of record NZ_JNKF01000014.1, on the reverse strand, counting down.
CTTTTCGCGTGTATAATCCTTCTTTATCTGCATAACTTACCAATAGTTAAAAACGAACAATGTTCCATTTTGTTCACAAAAAAAAGAAGACCCGCATTGACGCGAGTCTTCTCTTTCTCTTCCTATTGTTGGAACATCCTTATGTATTATAATCAATCTTTGCATATAACATGAATTATTTCCGGCTGCAAAGGTACGATGATTATTCGAGACCAACAATACCTAAAACTTGCTATTTTAATCAGGAGATAGTTTCATCTCACTGGTTCACCATCACCTTTGAGTACATCGGCAAACGCCTGCGGCTTGATGATGACTGGGCCGCGCATAAACTCTGGGATATTATAACACCTCATGAACTGACGGTGGTAGTCAGGATCGGCACTGGGCAATTCAAAAGGCTTGGTGCCGATGCCTTTTTGGTCGATATGGGCGAAGAACGGACGGGTATAGGTGCCATCGTCGCGGCGGCTGCTGAATACAACCCATCTGCCGTTGCTCGACCAGGAGTGGTAGCTCTCTGTGTCGGGCGAGTTGAGCTCCTTGAGCGGGTGGGGATTGCTGTGACCATCCTGTGAGTCCACGGGAACTTGTAGGTCGAGCAGCCATAGATCGGCATCATGGTGCCAGATGTGGAATACACCATACTGGGCCATGGCGAACATCAGGTAGCGCCCATCGGGCGAGATGCGGGGCAGCGTAGCACTTTTGTTGAGGCTGTCGGCAGCAAATACGAGCTCGCGGGGACCGAAGGTCTTCGTCTCCGGATCGAAAGGCTTGCGATAGATGTTGTATCTGATGTCCTGAGAGCGCTTGATGATTTCGTCTATGGGGTTCAGGGTAGAGTCTTTCCACTCGAAGTGTGCGCTGCAGTAATAGAGCGCTTTGCCATCGGGTGCCCAGGTGGGGAACACCTCCAGCTCGTTGGGGTCGTTCTCGATGTTGGTGACTTGGTTTTTGTCGAGATCGTAGACGATGAGGTCGCTTTGCGAATCAAACACCTCAATCTTATTGCGATGGGTGGTATGGAAACTCTGTGCTGTCAGGTTGGTGGAGTAGGCTATGAGTTTCAGCCAGGGGTGCCAGGCAGGATAGACGCCCGCCGAGAGGATGGAGTCGTGCTTCATGTCGATCTTCTTGATGGTTCCGTCGTAGGCTATGACGGTTCCGCCATTCTGCTGACGGGCGTGGAACTGCATGCGTTCAGGGTTGTACTGCTGGTAGCTGTGGCAGTTAATGCACTGGCCGTCCTTCTCGAAACTGCAGAGCATATTATCGTAGATGACACTCTCGTTGTAATTCTCTAAACATCGCTGGTTGATGGTAAGCGCTTCGTAATTAACGAATGAAGGATGAATCAGACGATAGCTCAGGTAGCTGTCGATACTGTCGGGCGATACAAAGATACTGAATGGCTTATAGTGGGTCCACTGGTCGGCCTTACGGACATAGACATCCACGCTGATAGCGCCACCTTTGGCTTTCTCAGTCAGTTGGTGCCAGTCGTCCATGGAGGGCTGTGCTTGATTGGCAAACACCAGCTCTTCGTTGCCTACGGCTAAACGGGCAATCATCTCGTCGGCTGGCTCATCGAGTTCAAAGGTGAGCGGGGCGATATTGATGGGGATGGTCACGTTGGTATAGTCGGGATAGATATTGGGCAAGGTCTTTGATTCGGTGAAGACCTCTGGTACCGAAGGACCTGCACAGCCCATCATAGCCAGTGTCAATCCTATATATGCTATATTTCTGATGTTCATATTCTTGTTGATTTAGTATTCTGCTAATGGCTTCATCACGTAGAAATCGTAATAATAGCTGTCGCCGAAGAGGGGGTAGAGGCCTCGACGTACCTCCTCCAGATCCTGATTGTTATAGTTGGATGCGGCAGTGATGAAGCGCATGAAGGTTTCTTTGACGGTAGGATTGAATGGCATATTCTCCACTTCCTGCCGCTTTTCTATCTTACCATATAGATAGGCAGCTTCCTGATAGTAACGCGGCATAGGACCTTGCGGGTGCAGACGTGTGTAGTCCTTGAAATGATACCAGAACTGATTGATGTCCTGGGTCCAGAAGGTGGCCAGCAGCGTTTGCTCCTGAAAGATGGGGTCGCCGGTATAAGTGTTTGTTGCCAACTGGTTCATGAGGGTACGTTCTGTGAAGCCGTCGTCGCCACCGAGCATGTTCTTGTAGTGGAGCATATGGGTGATGGGCTCGCGTTCCACATCCAGGGCCAACTGTTCTGGGTGGTCGATAAGTACTTCGGTCTGCTCGGCCCAGTTGCGATGGAACAGGGTCTGTTTCAGGATATGGAGATACTTACGGGCCAGTGGCTTGTCGCCGTCGAGTAAGGCGCAGTTGGCTAATAGCCGATAGTCCTCTGTACGGAAATCGAGTTCTACGCCCAGTTCCATACACAGTCGGTTGCAGTAGTTCAGCATACCGTACTGGTAGTACATCAGCGGGCCTACAACCAGCATCAGGCGCATGCCAAAGGGAGCAGCGTAGGCCTTGGAACCATTCTTGTAGCGGAACATGTCGTCGCCTTGACGACCAATACGTGAGAGGGCGAGGTTACGCATCATGACGATGGCGCGAGTGGGCTCATCCTTCTGGGTGGCTGCCTCGTCCAGCACGCCTTGCCAGTCATGGTTGGCGATACGATGCTGCATGGTCAGCTCGTGGTGGAAGTTCTCATCCTTCATCCAGAAGTGGTAGACACTACCCAGTAGCAGGAGTCCGATGGCGACCTGGCATAGCAGATAAGTGCGTGGCTTCATGGGCTTGACTGACTGACGGTTGTCGCGATAGGTGACTGCTAACAGTGCAAAGAACAACGCTAACAGCCCATAAGTGATATAATAGTTAGGATACGCCTCAGTGGTATAGAAGAGTGGCAGTTCTGCCCAGTAGATATCAGCCAGATTGGTCTGGTAGTAGATAAGGCGGTAACAGAGTAGGGGAACTGCCACCGTGCTGAGGATGGCTGCTGCACTTTGGACGATAGCCTCTGTACGATGTGGTGTTAACCGCCACGACCAGATACCCATGAGTAAGGCGGCTGCCAGCGCGTAGATGCCCATGAGCGGATAGCCTATCGCTGCTGTGAGGACGATGGCGATGGGACGTAGATAATGTCTGGCGGGTATGCTCCGGAAGCCCCACAGCAGGGCTGCAATGGCTGTGGTACCAATGGTAGATACAAAGAAATGCCCTTTCAACTTCAGGATGTAAATCCAGTAGCCCATAGCCATATTGGTGAGCAGTAGGAGGGCGATGGGTATCAGCATCAGTATAGCCCAGCGGTCAGGGATACGGAAGGCTCGTTTAATGATGAACATCAGTAGCCCCCACCAGAGGCAGAGTAGCGATACGCCTAACCATGGATGGTACAGGAACTGCGTGAACCACGTGCCCACCCACGTGAGCATTCCACCAGGAACTACCAACTGCTCTTTTAGAAATAATGTGGAAAAGAGGAAAATATTCTTCTGCTCAATCTTCCAGAGTTGGTCACTTTCAAAGATGAGTAAACAGCTGGCTATTGCTATCAGAGCAACCAGCCAACTGCCTAAAGCCAAATGTTTATGATTAATACTCATAACTTTATTTTTTATTTATCCAGGTTAGTTCTCGCCAGAGTCCCTCTAACGGTCCGCGTGGATGATTGCTGAACCAATAACGGGCAAAGAGGTATTGTACGATGACCATTCCGCATCCCACCATGACGGCGTAGGTGACGCCCAGCAGATGATAGCAGGCCAGTCCATAGCCGCAGAAAATGGCGCAGCCGATGATGGACTGAAGCAGATAGTTAGTCAGACTCATACGACCGAAGATGCAGAGATGGTGGAGCACTCGGCGCACACCCTCGAAGGCATACCAGGCAGAGACAGTTGCCGACACAATCAGCAATAGGATGATGAGGTTGCAGATGGGTTTCAGCCATGATTCCAGTTCGCCGAAATCTGGATTAATCAGTGCACCAAGGCCGAGGACCGATGTGACGAGAAGGCTATGCCATATCTGTAAGTGGCGCCCCTCGTTGTAGAACATTCGCTGGCGACCTAACTGCATGCCGAGGATAAACAGGCAGAGCAACTGCGTCAGTCGTCCGCTGAAGATGTTGAATCGGAAGTTTACCTCAAAGCCATATCGTAGGTTGGTGATGGCGTTTTCCAGGAAAGTGCCATGCTCGTGTGTGCTATTGATTTTGCTATACAGTTCCCACATGGTGCTGTGGTCGATGGTGGTACCAGTCAGCAGACAGAACAGTTCTACGGGTTGGATGGCTAGTAGGATAATTATGGTCCACACCCATTTCGACGGCAGATAACTAATAGGGATGAGTAGCAGACCATAGCACGCATAAAGCATCAATATGTCGCCATCGTAGAAGGCCACGTTGACGATACCGAACATAAACAACAGACACATGCGCCAGGCAAAGCGGGCAGAGAAGTTCTTGCCCTTCTGCTGCTGGTTATCGTTCATGATGAAGAAACTCAGTCCGAACAGCATGGCAAAGATGCCATACATTTTACCCGATAGCAGCCAGGCCAGCACATTGGCCACTCCTTGGTCGCTCGGCAACGTATGCACGATAGGCTCTTGGGTGAAGATGTTAAAGTGCTCAACAGAGTGATACAGGATGATGCCAGCCACAGCGATGCCTCTCAGTGCATCGGCCACATCAATACGCGTGTTCACGAGATTGCGGGTTTTGTAGAATTCCATTTCTATCTAAGATTTTGTTATTTAGTTCGTAATCGTCATTTTTTGTTTGACGCTGCAAAAATACAGATTGTTGCGGAATCTACCAACTATTTGGGATAATTTGTTCATTTTTGTGACGAATGGTTTGGTTATTTGAAGGAAAAATGCTACTTTTGCGCAGAATCATGCTACAATCAGGCATGTAGTGACAATCAAAACAGAGTAAAAAATGAGATACGGAATCATCGGCACAGGTGCCATTGGTGGATATTATGGAGCTAAATTGGCTCATGCAGGACAGGAAGTACATTTCCTGCTGCACAGCGACTATGAGTATGTGAAACAACACGGCCTGCAGGTAGACTCCTGCGACGGCTCGTTCCATCTGGCAGATGTCAATGTCTATCGGCATTCGGAAGACATGCCGTCGTGCGACGTGGTGCTTGTGGGGTTGAAGTCTGTCAATAATGACAAACTGCAGTCGTTGCTGCCACCATTACTCCATGCCCACACGCTGGTGGTGCTTATTCAGAACGGTATAGGGGTTGAGGAGGATGTACAGAGAATGTTTCCCGATGTGCAACTGGCTGCCGGACTGGCCTTTATCTGTTCTGCCAAGACGGAGCCGGGACTTGTCAGTCACCAGTGTTATGGCAGCATCAACCTGGCCAACTATTCCTGCAAGGACGAAGCGCTGATGCAGTCAGTGGTCAACGAGTTCCGCCAGGCTGGCATCGAGACAGGATTGGTGGAATATCATGAGGCACGATGGAAGAAGGCCGTATGGAACATGCCATTCAATGGCATGACCGTGGCACTGCACACGCAGACTGACCACTTGCTGAAGCATAAATCGACCCGCCAGTTGATTCGCGAACAGATGATGGAGGTAGTCAGTGCAGCCCAGCACTTGGGGGTGAAGAATCTGGATGCCGCGTTTGTAGATAAGATGATAGAGACTACTGATGCGATGACACCCTATTCGCCATCTATGCGATTGGACTACGACTTCCACCGTCCCATGGAGATATACTATCTCTACACGCGTCCCTTGGAGATAGCCCGCGAGGCAGGCTGTCCTATGCCGAAACTGGAGATGCTGGAGGCAGAGCTTCGGTTTCTGGAATCCAAGTGATATCTGAGAACATTATTATAAAAAAACTCAGCCTATGGCAAAGCTAATCCTTCTTATTGTGCTTCTGATGTCTGGCTTGTCCCCGACGTGGGGACAGTCGGCTGCTGCCGATGATATCGTACAACTGCAGAAACAGATGTACCAGCTCTACAATAAAAACGACGAGACGGCTTTCATTGATATTACTAACCAGCTGAAGGAAGCGGCCCAGAAGGCTGGCGACGAGCGTACCTACTATAAGGCCTGGGCCAATCAGGCACTTTATTTTGCCAATCACCAACAGCGCAACAAGGGGCAGCTCATTGCCAAGGATATGCAGCAGTATGCCCTGAACCACGACCACAAGTATGGCATCTATACGGGTACCCATGTGATGGGCACCATACAGAGCATGATGGGTGACTATCAGGAGGGTATCCAGAACTTCAAGAAAGCCATCAGCTATCTGCACGAGAACTTCCCCAACGAGAGTGCGGCAGCCTCGTGGATAGAACTGGCCAGAATCAGCCTGACCAACAGAAAAATCTATCAGGCTATCCTCGATGCCGAACAAGCCCTGAAGGAACCTCATATCAGCGCCATGCACAGGCTGAACGCATGGTCGGTCATCTGTCTGAGTAAGGTCGACACTGCTTTTTATCACGTCAAGGATGCGGCTGAATATCAGAAGGAGTTCGACTATGTATGGGGTGAACGCGAGAAAGCCAAGAAGGCATACGGGCACGATGACAGTAGCGGTGCCGTGATTGCTGTGTGGCGAAAAATCAACGACCATCAGTACGACGAAGCCATCGCTCTCTGCAATAAACTGAGGTCGCCGCTCTTTAGGAATGACCTGCTCAGCCTCATACATAAGCGCAAGGGCGATTACCGGAATGCTTACTTCACGCAACAGAGATACTGGGAGATGCGCGACTCTATCAATAGCAGGCGTAACAACCACCTGCTGATGGAGATGACAGCCACTATGGATCTGGGACGCGTGGAACTAGAGGCTAAGGAGTTGAAGTTGCGTAACCAGCAGATGCGACTCGACATGTCGGCCGAAGAGCTCGAGAACAAAAAGCTGGAGGAAGAGGCCCTGATGCTAAAACTAAAGAACCGTGAAGCCGAACTGGCCAACGCTAACATGCAGCTGGAGAACGACAGCCTTGAAGCCCACAACAAGAATCTGCAACTGAGCGAATACCAATCGAAGATCGATGCCCAAGAGGAGAAGGAGCATGCACATCATATCATGATAGCCGCCGCTGGAGCCATAGCGCTGCTTGTCATCTGCTTCCTTAGCTTCTACCTCTACCGCCGTCAACTGTCAGCACGCCGACTGAAACATGCCTACCACCAGCTGGCGGTTGCCTACGACCAGCTTGAGGAGACTACAACTGCTAAGGAGCGTATTGAGAGTGAACTGCGCATTGCCCGCGATATTCAGATGTCGATGGTGCCACAGGCTTTCCCAGAGCGTAGCGACCTGGACCTCTATGGACTGATGACACCAGCCAAGGAAGTGGGTGGCGACCTCTTCGACTTCGAAATCATCGACAATCAGCTCTACTTTTGTCTGGGCGATGTCAGCGGCAAGGGTGTTCCTGCCTCGCTGTTCATGGCACAGGCCATCCGCCTTTTCCGCGCTATGGCCAAGCAGCGGCGTAAACCCTGCGATATTGCCAACCGCCTGAACAATGAGCTGTCGGAGAACAACGATAACGGCATGTTCGTCACCATGTTTATAGGCGAAGCCGACCTCACCACCGGCCATCTATACTACTGTAATGCCGGACATAATCCACCACTGCTCGATGGCGAGTTTATCGAAGTAGAATCGAATGCCCCAATCGGGTTGTGGCCTGAACTTGAATTTGAGGGTGAGGAGCTTGACAGTATCAGCGGCAAACTGCTCTTCATCTATACCGACGGACTGAATGAGGCCGAAAACCAGGCACAGGAGCAGTATGGCGACGACCAGCTGCAACAGATGATGCAACAAATGAAATCAGATACTGCCAAGCAGGTTATCGAAGCCTTCAGCCAGTCGGTGGAAGCTCATCGCAATGGTGCCGCGCCTAATGACGACCTGACCATGCTCGCTATCAGGTGCCATTAGTTATTAAGGATTATACGATGCTCAAGAGCTCAATTTCAAAGATAAGTGTCGAGCCGCCAGGTATTGTTTCAGGCCTTTCCTTTGAACGTATATCCGATACCCTCGACAGCTGTGCGGATGGCTTCTTCCGTAGCAGGGCCTTTGATGGTGAGGGTGCTGGCAGAGGCACTGGCCTTGGCTTTCTCTACGCCTGGCACTTCCTCGACGGCACGGACTACAGCAGCCTCGCAATGGCTGCAATGCATGTCCTCGACACGATAGACGGTCACGTCGGGGTCTAAAGGCTTTTGGGCGGTAAACTTGCTGAAAAACTTCATCATAAGAGCAAATATAATTAATAATGTTAATACTGTGGCGCAAACAATCTTGAACGGATTGGGCAGGGCGGATGTGCTCATGCAGCAAGCATCCTGGGCAGCGACGGAGAAGACGATTCCCGTAGCATTGAGCAGTAGGCCGAATAGGACAGCGAAACCTACTATGGTCATCAGATATATAGAAGTGAAACGGTGTCCCATCGACTTATGAACTACGAGGATAGAGGCGAGATTTACCGCAGGCCCGGCCATCAACATTACTAGTGCCGCTCCTGGTGAGAGTCCCTTCATCATCAGGGCTGCTGCTACGGGGATGCTACCTGTTGAACAGATATACATTGGTATGGCGATGATGAGTATAACCAGCATCTGCAGCAACGGCTGACTGCCGAAACCGAGGAAGAACTCATCAGGCACTGCGACCTGAATCAATGCCGCAACAATAAGTCCGATAAGCAGTCGCAGGCCTATGTCGCGAAGCATATCATAATAGGCATACTTCAGTACGCGCCAAATTCTGTTTCCGCTTTCTACTTGGCATGCAACGGACACGTCCTCCTTCACGTCATCCTCGCGAACCAGACGGTTTACCAGCAATCCTCCACAAACACCAGTGATAAGTGCCGCTGTAGGACGGATAATGGCAAAGCCCAGTCCCATCAGCGAGAACGTGGCCAGAATAGAGTCGATGCCAGTTTGAGGTGTGGCAATCAGAAACGAGGCAATGGCTCCCTTCGACGCCTTCTCGTTCCTCAGACCGATAGCCGTAGGGATGACTCCACATGAACACAGCGGCAAGGGCACACCCAGCAGCGCCGCCCAAACAACGGACAGCTTATTGTTACGCGAAAGATAGTTGGCATAGAACTTCTGCGGCACGAATACGTGCAGCACTCCTGCGATGAAGAATCCCAATAGCAGGTAGGGAGCCATCTCGCAGACCACGCTCAAGAGCGATGTGAAGAAACCCTGTAAATCTATAACCATGTTGCTCTTTTCTTTACTCTGTTATATATTCAAACCAATCAAAATCTGCATATCCATCATCACCCTGGGCAAACAAGCCAAGCATCACGCCTGTGAACCCACCTATCACCTCGGTGGATAGGTAGCGGTAGTCCATCTTGCTGAGTGTGGTGAATGATTTGCCATCGACGGAAACTTGCATGTAGTAATAGTCCTTGTCGGAACTGATGCGTAAGTAAGCCTGTGCGTCTTTCAGTTCAACGGGTCGGTCGTCATGGCTGAGTGCTCCCAGGTGTATGTTCGACTTGGCAAATAGTTTTCCGTTCTTTCGTTCTACAATCACATCATAATGGTTCAGGGGTGCTGCATAGGCCGTGATTCCTGCCTGAGAGCCTTCTGCCAGATGGGATGCGTCAATGAGTGCGGTGGCGTTGAAACGTAGTTCAGTCTGACGTCTTGCCACGAAAGTGGGCGACGTGGCTGCATCAAGAGGCGTAGAAGTGGGACGCAGACGCAACCAGCCCTCCCGCTCAGTAAGAGAGTAGCGGGAATAATCGGGATTACCGATACTCATCCATCCCCAAGGCAATCCAATATTGCTGTAGCTGTCGGCTGGTACATCGCGCTTGACGAAATTGAACTCTTCGCGAACAGGGTCAAGGGGCATTGGAACTTGAGGTAAGGTCTGACATTTCATATTGATGGCCAAAGTGCCGTCACCATTGACCACAGGCCATGCATCCTTGTCCCAACGTACAGGTGCAAGCATCGTCTCGCGCCCCATCACATGCAGGAGGTAACCGCTTGTGCGATAACCCAGGCAAATCATCCACCATGAGGAGTCGGGTGCTTGTATGAGGTCTGCATGTCCGAGTCCTTGAATATTGCTGTTCTGCATCTTCATACTGAAATGCGTCAGGATGGGGTTGGCAGGATTCGATTCATACGGCCCGAACAGAGAACGGCTTCGCAAGATGTTGACGTGGTGACCATGTTCTGTGCCCCCTTCAGCAAGCATCATATAGTAGTAATCGTCTTTCTTGTATATGTGTGGACCTTCAGGATAACGTCCGCCGAGTCCCGTTCCCAAGTGATGAACATCGCCTATACGCCGACCAGTATGAATGTCAATCTCGCAGATGTTGATTTCACCCGGCATGATTCCTGGGCGTGTTTCGTCTGCTGCTGCTTTCCATAAGAAATAGCACTTTCCTTTGTCCCAAAAGAGGGTGGGGTCGCAACTGCCGATGGCAAAGTCAATGAATATGGGGTCGGACCATTCTTTAGATGGGTCGTCTGTCCAGACGTAGAAATGGCGACGTGATGGGAAAATGGTGGTCACCATGTAATAGCGCCCCTCATGATAGCGGATGGTTGGAGCATAGATGCCTGCATTAGTCCAACCCAGTTCAGGCTGGTTTTGTGTGTAAAGCCCCGAGAGGTCAAGCTGCGACTTGCGCGAGAGGCAATTACCTACCTGTTCCCAATGTATCAGGTCTTTGCTGTGAAACACAGGTACTCCTGGAAAATACTGGAACGTGCTGTTGACAAGGTAGAAGTCCTTTCCGTTTGTACACACACTTGGGTCGGCATGAAAGCCGGGAAGCACAGGGTTGCGATAGCCTTGGGCCAGGATGTTCAAAGAAGCTATAACAGCGATAGAGATTGTGAATAACAGTCGCTTGATTTTGCTCTTTGTTTCTATAGCCATATTTTATAATACGTTGAATATTTCAACTGCAAAGATATACTATTTCTTTGATAGAACCAAATGTGTGGTTAAAAAATATGCATTATTCTATATTTTTACTTTAGTTATAAGTTGAAATGGCTTTGAGATAAGGTTATAATTGCCTTTTGAAAAAAGGAAACCAACATTTCTGCTGGTTCCCTCCTGAGTCGATAGGTTTTTCTACTATTACTACTTTGTGTCGAGCCGTTTTCTAATACCCCATGCACGAGGTAGCTCCCAGTGCAGTAACGATCGCAGTCGCGATAGATGCTGTTTTTTGGGGGGAAGATGGGGAAGATATATATATAGGAATATGCGAAAGAAATACCTAAATCTCTCAATCGTCAATGCAAGTGATTTAGGTATTTAATTTTAATATTATATAGAAAACATCTTCCCCATCTTCCCCCTATGGTATGACACTAACGGTGCTGTAGTATAACACCAACAGCCCTTTAGTATCATACTAACTTCCCTATAGTATAACACTATCAGCTCTTATACTATAGGATGGTCGAATCATCATCAACGGCGCCATCTGGCTGCACTTCGCCGTCCGCCCATCAGGCAACAGGCGTAAGATAAGATTTCTGCTTACTTGATGAACTTCACCTTTTCGGCGTTGCGGGGCTTGGCGTTGGGCTGCACTTTCAAAGTGAGCCGTCATGACTCTCATAAGAAGGTTGTAGCAAAGGCAGAGCACATGAAGGGCGTAATGAACACAAAGTGGAATCCGCGTACACGTGAGCTAACTGCCATCTATTACAGACGGCAGTATCGAAGGTTGTTCAAGAATTGATCACTTCACCTCACGTTCCTGAATGATCTTGCCAGATCCCCAAGCCGTGCCGACTTTCTCGCCGACTACACGGTATTCGTTTTTGGCAGAATCGAAGATGACGGGCTGAAGCTTGCCGAGGTCGATGTTACCCTCCTCGTCGAGGATGCTCTCGTCAGCACTCATGTTGACAATCTCGCCAACGACACGGGCACCACCGTTCTCGTCTTCATCGAAGGTCACGACCTTGCACTCCAGCGTCAGCTTGTACTCGTTGATGATAGGTGCATCGACATTGGGACTTGGTGTGATGGTGAATCCCGCTTTAGCCACCTTGTCGGGCACGTCGTTGCCGGACACGATGCCGAAATAGTCGCTCTGAGCAATATCACCCTTCGTGGCAAAACTGATGGTGAAAGCCTTCTTCAGACGGATATTGTCCGTGGTCTTGTGCTTCGAGAGTTCGAAGGTGATGTGTTTGGGGCCACACTGGCCACCCCATGCTGCCATCATCACGTCGGGATTCTTGTTTTCGTCCCATGTAGCAATCATGATGGCGGGCAGTGGTGTGATAACAGCCTTGTCGCTGAAGTTCTTGCGACCCTCAACTGCCTTTACCTCGACTTTCTCCTGAGTAGGATTCTCATTGACGTTTGCCTCACTCTTCTGCTCCTTGTTTCCACAGGCGGCAATGAGCAGTACGCCTGTCAGCACGAGGGCTGATGATTTCATAAAAATCTTCATACCTTTATTCTTTTATTTCTTGTATTTTTCGATCATAGCCCGCAAGGTGGCACCATGATGGCCTTCCTGCTTGGCAAAAATCTCCATCTCGTCGGCAGCCTCGTTCATGCCTGCAGCCCGGAATGCCTGGGCAAACTGGTTCACCTGTTCCTCTCCCTTTTCCTCAGCTGTTGCAAAGTTCTCTGCAATCTGCCAGATGTCGGCATTATACTTGCCGTTGAGCGTGGCATAGAATCCGGCATGAACGGCCTCCTGATTGGCCATCTCTATGAAGGTTTCCGAGACCTCTTCGGGATAGCCTTGCTCCTTTGCCATACGTGCGAGGGCATAGTACGTCATCACTCCTGCGGCTTCTGCCTTGGCGGCTCCGTCGCATAATTTCTCAAAATCTGTTCCTTTTGTAAGTCCGTAAATCATATTGTATTGTTTTATTTAATGTTTTCTGAATTTATTCTTTAACCGTTTATAGCCTTCAACCCCAAGAATCGTCAGACCTCCATACTGGCAGGTCTTGGCCAGTCCGAAGAGCACAGCCCAAAGCACGCCTTTTGCTGTTGTACTGATAGGCAGCAGCATTTGGGCAAAGGACAGGATATAGAAGGGTATGCAGCACATCAGGACGATGACACCTGTCCTGAACGAAAGGGATCGCAGCCACTCTTTGATCTTCATGCCCATTCGAAGTTATCCTTTCCTGCAGCTGTTACAGAGTTTCTTGCAATACTTCCAGCCACCTGTTGACCAAAGGGCGAGGAAGATGAGTACCGGCTGGAAGAACAGTCGGATGAGACGGGCCTGATCGGTGTTGAGACCGAAGGCATCGATATGGTTCACATACTGGTTGATGTTGCCTGGGAAGATGAGCACATAGAAGAGTGCGAGCAGCGCACCGACGAGTGCTTTCTTTTTCCAGAGGAACAACATGCCAAGGCCGAGGGCAATCTCAACCACGCCCGATGCCAGCACGACAAAATCTGTAAAGCCCGGACTGAACTGAAGCCATGTAGGTACTTGTGCTACGAACTCCTGACGAGCTATCGTCAGATGACTGATGCCTGCGTAGGTCATGAAGAGACCAAGTAGCAGACGGAAGCATAATTTGATATATTTCATTTTTGTGTCTGTTGTTTATTTCTTTAATGTTTCGATGATTGAATCTAATTCACTGGCCAGAAGCGTGTAGTCATCCATCTCTTTTATCTGTTTATATCGTTCACGATGCAAAGGTAAGAAGAATGTTTTATATCGCAAGCGATTTATTGAAAACTTTAAGAGAGTTTAACAATATATCGCCTGCGATGTTTTCTTCGAGTACTCTTTAGAAGATGGATGCTACCAATGAATACAGGTAGCTGCCAAAGCTGATGAGTGCCCATATCATCAAGGCTATGAGCAATAGTAGGAAAATGAGGACGATGGCAGACTGCCAAGCTCAGCTAATTGTTCATTGATAGCCTCGCCTTTTGCAATACGACCTTGGTTGATTTGATATAAGAGCCACGAACCCAAAGCTCTAAACTGTTCCATCACGATAATGCTTTATGTGAAAAATGTGTTCATTACGACGGATTGCCCCTGTGGTCAGCGGGGAGAAGCTAAGTTTACAGAGTAAAGTTTTTCTTAAAGAAGTCGGCCAGGGTGTCCCAGGGAATCATGTTCTTGGGTTGGCCCTTGCCCGCTTTCTCCTCGTAGCCGCCGTCGTAGAGGTCGCAATGGGTGGCGTCGGGGATGATGAGCAGCTGCTTGTTCTCAGGGGTGGGGTTGGGCGCACCTGTAAACTTGTAGCCCTCGGCCTTGCCATCCACCATATAGTGATAGGCCGCCTCGCCAAAATAGCGTGAGTGCGCATCGGCCCCGTGCATCACCAGCACGGCAGAGCGTATCTCGTTGATGTAGTAAAGGAACCGGCTGTTGGCATAGGCCTGTGTGCCGATCATGCGCCAGCCGTCGTTGCTATTGCCCGAGCGAGCGTGATAGCCGCGTGGGGTTTTGTAGTAGTCGTAGTAGTCGTGCACAAAGTTGGGCGCCTGTGGTGGCACGGTGTCGGGCACTCCGCCCGCCATCGCCTTGGGATCGGCAAGCCGCTGTTTCGACAGGTTCTCACGGTTTCTGTGTCGCCATTGCTCGTTGTCAAAGGCATCATTATAGTCGTTGCCGCTCACGCGGGTCATGTCGTACATCGTTGAGGCCACGGTTGCTTTTATGCGGGTGTCGCTGGCAGCAGCATTCAGGGCGATGCCGCCCCAGCCGCAGATGCCGATGATGCCAATCTTCTCGGCATCCACCTGGTCGAGCTTCGAAAGGAAGTCGACAGCTGCCATGAAGTCCTCGGTGTTGATGTCGGGCGATGCCGTGCGACGCGGCTCACCGCTGCTCTCACCCGTATATGAGGGGTCGAAGGCCAGCGCCACGAAACCGCGCTCTGCCATCTTCATGGCATACAGACCGCTGCACTGTTCCTTCACGGCTCCAAATGGCCCCGATACCGCGATGGCAGGCAGTTTGCCCTGCGCCGCCTTGGGCGTATAGAGGTCGGCAGCCAGTGTCAGACCATACTGTGTTTCAAACGTCACCTTCTGGTGGTTCACCTTCTCGCTCAGGGGAAACACCTTATCCCATTCCTGTGTCAAATGCAGTGTTGTCATATCTTCTTCTGTTTTAGGTTGCTCTTTGTTGATGCAGGCAGTGAGCATCCCGCTCATCAGCACTGCGGCTAATACTACTTTTTTCTTCATATACCATGTACTTCTTCAGGTAAACACTGCAAAGATACAACGAATATCATCCATCGCCAAATTATTTGAGTAAACGTTCACTTAAATAATGTTAACGACAAGGTGCTGCCATTTCTTCCCTCAAGAAACGGCATTTCTCCAGTTAAGAAACGTAATATCCTGGTTCAAGAAGTGGGTTCTTATGCTTTTACACCGATAATCGTGGCATTCGATGGTTTCATGCGATGGATCTCTGTGTGGATGAAACCGGCCTCGTTGAGCAGCGCCTGCAGCTCCTCTGGCGAATAGACCTTCATACCTTCTACCACATTGGTCCACATGGAGTCGCCTTCAACCACCTCAATCAGAATGGCGAATTTTCCACCCTGTTTCAGCACACGGCGCACTTCCTGAAAACAAGCTGGCAGATGGGGCCAGAAATACACCGTCTCTACCGCTGTAACGAGGTCGAACGTCTCGTCATCGTAAGGCAGCTGCTCTGCAGAACCCTGGCATACGAACACCTGCTTGTTGAGCACACGGGCATTCACCTGCCTGGCTTTTGCCACGCTCTCCTCAGAGATGTCGATGCCATAAACGGTTGAGCCCTGGCTCCGTTTCAGCAGCCGTTGCAAGGTGGCGCCACCACCACAACCGATGTCGAGTATGGTCCAGCCGTCCTGAATACCGACCAGATTCAATCCCCAATTTGTTAACGGTGCATGACAGAGGTTCATAAACTTCAGCATGGCACGTCCCATCCGTCCTTGCGGACAGGCGCAATTGGTAAATAGTTTCTTAAATAATCCCATAACGCTATTCTACTTTACTTCGCTGCAAAGATACGGCGAATAAACCACGTGCACAATACCTAAAAGCGAGTATTTTTGAGAATTGCAGAACGATGGCACAAATGGAAAGTTCGAATAATTATCCTAAAAAGTTTGGTGGATTGGGAAATTATCCATACTTTTGCTTGCCGGGGGGAGGAGGTGTTATAATAACTCATGGAAATGGCAATACAGGTGACATACAGGAGAACCAGGAGGTTGTCGATGCGCATCGTGAAGAATGGCGATGTGCATGTGTCGGCACCCATCGGTTTGCCTCGGAAAGAGATAGAGCGATTTATTGATGAACATCGCGAGTGGATAGCGGAGGCCAGAAAGAAAACGCAGGAGCATCAAGACCGTAGGGCAGCCTTCTACAATCAGTTGCCACTACAAACCAGAGCGCAGGCCAACGAGGCACTCAAACGCCTGAAAAACCTGGTGGAGCCTATGGTGGAGCGCCATGCCCAGGTGATGGGCGTGAAACCGACGGCCATCACCTATAAGGCCATGAAATCGCGCTGGGGGGTGTGCCATGTGAGAACGAGGGTCATCTGCTTCTCGGCCTATCTGCTGCTGTTGCCGGAGTGGTGTGTGGAGCATGTGGTGGTTCATGAGCTGTGCCACCTGCTCGAGCCCAGCCACAATGCCCGTTTCCACGCGTTGATGGACATGTATTTCCCCCGTTGGAAGGAAGCCCGGAAAATGACGCGGCAAATGTCTTATTGAGTATTTCAAATGATATTTGTGCTTTTTAATATTTAATGCCAGAAACAATAATCTGCATTTATTTTATATGGCTGTAAATTTTATGGCTGTAACTTTTCGTTGTAAATGATAGATGTAAATAGTGCGTTGTATGTATTCTTTTCCAAAATGTATCTTATAGAATACAATAAGCGGCAAAATGTTTAATATAACAAACACTTCAAGAATTATTTGTGTGTTAACACATGTTTTTGTCTCTTTTGGCCTGAAAACTGCGCTCCATCTGTCGATATAGTGGGACTTTTGCTGTTTATGCATTCATAATTTGTTAAAAGACCAATATTTTTGCCTCCGTGCTCATATTTTTAGCAAACAAATCATTATCTTTGCACCCTATAGGGCTAATTCGACCTCCTAATCTGGGGTGATCATAGGTATACGGTTTATCTCTACAAGGTACTTGTCAAGTGACTCTTCAGAACGATTGGTGTAATAATAATGTGAAAATCGCAAAAAATCCAATGTCATTCGAAAAATAATTGTTATTTTTGCAGCATAAAATAATCAGCAGACTTTTAGATGATATGAAGAATTTGCTTATTTCCCTGCTGCTCTGTATCCTGGCAATGGGAGCACAGGCACAACGGCAGCCTCGCCTGGAGCATCGTGATAATAGTACGGCTAGGATTGTTGTCAACGACAGGCCTATGCTGATGATTGGTGGTGAGTTGGGTAACTCGTCAGCCTCGACGCCAGAGGACGTGAAGCGTACGTTTTCGCATCTCCACAAGATGGGACTCAACACTGTGCTCGTTCCCGTGTCGTGGGAGTTGATTGAGCCCCAAGAAGGTGAGTTCGACATGGGGACGCTCGACGTGATTCTGAGCGAAGCAAGGCATAACGAACTGAAAGTGGTGCTGTTGTGGTTTGGGGCTTGGAAAAACTCGATGAGTTGCTATGCGCCAGAGTGGTTTAAGCGAGACGTGAAGCGCTTCCCTCGTGCCCATACGTCTGAAGGGGTGCCCGTTGAGGAGGCTTCTTCGCTGAGTAAGAATGTGCTGGAGGCCGACAAGCGTGCCTTCTGTCATGTGATGGCGTATCTACGTGATCATGATGCTTTGGAGCAGACGGTGATCATGGTGCAGGTGGAGAATGAGATCGGTATGATTGAGGTGCCGCGCGACTATTCGGCGAATGCGACGCGGTTGTACCAGAGCGCTGTGCCCAAGCAGCTGACCGACTATCTGAAGAGGCATCAGAAGTCGCTGCACCCTTATCTGAAAGAGAAACTGCAGCCGCAGGCTAAAGCGGGTGCCAACTGGGCGCAGCTGTTTGGGGATGACATCTATACGGAGGAGATCTTCCAGACGTGGACCTACGCCACCTATGTGGAGCAGATAGCCAAGGCGGGACGTGAAATCTACAATCTGCCAATGTACGTTAATGTGGCTCTCAACAGCCGCGACCGGAAGCCTGGGCAATATCCGTCGGGCGGTCCGTTGGCTCATCTCATCGACCTGTGGCATTGTGGGGCTCCATCTATCGATGTGCTGGGGGTGGATATCTACGACAAGGGCATCAAGTCGTGGCTGGCAAAATACCACCAGCCCAACAATCCGCTCTTCGTGCCAGAGATACGACTGGAGGATAAAGACGCGATGTATGCTCTCTACGCCTTCGGGCATCATGGGGCGATGGGGTTCTGTCCGTTCAGCATCGAGAACTATCCGCTCACAACGGTTTCTAATGCTAACGACTGGAAGCAGATGGATCTCTCGCAGGATGATCAGCTCAATGCCTTCTCTGCCGTAGGCACATCGCGGTCGCCGCTTGTGGCATCCTATCAGCTGTTGCGGCAGACAGAGCCGTTGATTCTTGAGCGACAGGGCACGAAGGATATGGATGCCGTGCTGCTCGACAACGAACAGCGAGAGGCTGAGATCGTCACTGCTGATGGTTTCCGCTTCACCATCAGGCATAGTTATTCGCTGGGTTGGGAACCAGGTGCAAAGGGGGCGGAATGGCCAGAGACGGCTTGCATCATCCTAAGACTGGGTAAAGAGGATTATCTGGTGATAGGCAGTGGGGTGGTGGTTACCTTTCAGCAGCGCATCGGGTTGGCGAAATGCGAGGAGGTGGAGATCGTTGATGGCAAACAGCGCATCATCCGTCATCTGAATGGCGACCAGACGCATCAAGGTCGTCATGTGCGCATACCCGTAGGAGCATTCCAGATTCAACATTTCAAATTATACAGATACTGATGAGAAAGAACTTGCTTATTTTCCTGCTACTCTGCCTTCTGACAATGGGAGCGCAGGCACAACTGAAACCTCGTGTGGTGATCTTGACTTACATCGGACAACCGGATCTTGAACCTGATGATACGGAGTCGCTGGTGTATCTGCTTTGCTATTGGAACGACGACCAAAGCAAGTACGCCTTGCCCGCTTATCGCAGAGTCATCATCAAACCGACAGAATGACGAATTTGAAATAGGTGCAGGTAATGACAAATTGATATAACGTAGTCTCATATCACTTTCCCACGCAAAATCTACTTTCCCACGCAGCATCTATATCTTGTTGATATGCTGCTTTTTATAGTTTAAACCGTACAAATGAATTTTGGGAAATAGAATTTCGTGGTTCTTATCCTTTTAGTTCATTGACAGGTCTTCCACTTAACTCGCTCTTCACTCAGAAGAGTATCATCATCTGTTTTGCATTATGCGGTGCAAAGATAACTAATAATCACGAAATAACAAAGAAAAACAGAAGAAAAGTTCTAAAAATCAGAAATTATTATAGATTTTCTTTTGAAATTCAAAATAATTATGTAATTTTGCACCGAATATGAGAATTGTATCACATAGACGATTAGTTGAGTTCTATAGTTCAGAAGGACATGGAGACGCTCAGGCTGCACTTGAACGATGGTATGATATCGCGGAAAAGGCAGAGTGGAAGAACCTGTCGGACATAAAGGCAGACTTCCCAACAACAGACTACGTTGGGAACCAGCATTATGTCTTTGACATCAGGGGCAATAAATATCGTCTAGTAGTGGTCGTGAAGTTCACGATCGGGCATATATTCATTCGATTTGTGGGTACACATAGTGAATACGATAAGATTGACGTTTCAACGATATAATATAAGGAGGTACAAATATGGCAAGGATTACTAAAGAACAATACGAGTTCGCATTGGCAAGGATTGAGGAACTGTTGCCGGTAGTGGATGACAACACGCCTTCCAATGACCGAAATGCAGTAGAGTTGACAATGATGTCAGATGTCGTCATAGACTACGAAAAGGAGCACTATCCCATTGGCAAACCTACCGTTGCCCAGCTGATACAACTTTCTCTGGATGAGAAGAAGATGAGCCAGAAACAATTGGCTTCAGAGATTGGGGTCAGTCCTTCACGCATAAGCGACTATGTTTCAGGTAGGGCAGAGCCAACGCTGAAGATAGCCCGTCTACTTTGTGTCACTTTAGGGATAACACCTGCCGCTATGTTGGGATATTAAGCAAAAGGAAACCTAAAGGGAAAGGAATACGATTATGAACATTCTTAAGAATACAGCCTCGTAATGTTTAACCGAGACGGCATGAGACAGAAATCCGTGTCGCCTCATAACATTTACGAGACAATGAGTAGAAGTAGAAAACGAATGCCTGGAAGTACATGGTGTTGCTGTAAGTCGCAGAAGAAAGGAAAGCAGGCAAGTAGCCGCAAGTTCCGCCGGAAGGCGCATGTGTTATTACATCAGGGTAATGATCATCTTCTTCCCTTCAAGTCCTTCGAGGTAATGCGTTCTTGGGATTTAGGTGGTGATGGAAAAGCCTTCTTCGGATTCCATCCAGACGAAGAGTGGTATGCCAAGCTGATGAGGAAGTGAGTTTTGGAGGTGAGGAGTATTGTTGAGAACGGGAATCATCTGCCAAGGATATTGGCACAAGATTACCGTTCTTTTGTTTAGTATTGATGCGTTTACCTCATCATAACCTTTACTGACTTGTTGCCGATTCTAACGATAGCGATTTCACCATTCTTTAGACCGGTATTAATAGCAGTTGCTGAACTGGAAGCTATAGCAGAGCCGACAATGATACCTGATGTTGTATAGATTTCGATGCAGGTTCCATCGTCTGCACCTGAAATATTCAGTATGCCATTGTTACTTTGAATTAGGACGGCATTTACTCTAACTGGGTTAATGCCATTCTCATCACCGTTCGTAGGTTGAATGTTACCATTCCACATGTCTTTTACATCCATTTCCTGAATATTGAAGAAGTTCTTCCAACCTTCTGCTGCCTTGTATTTATTTATGGTTCCAGTTGGAACATAAAGGTGGGCATTTACATATGTTCCTGAACTAAAATTGCAGGCGACTAATTCTGGAGAATCTGTCATACAATATATGTTTTCAAGAATATTACAATAAGAAAATGTTTGATTTTTTACTTTTTTACCTATTGACAAATTCTTCAAATTTTGCCAATAATTAAGTACATTCTTCATTTGGCAATCTCTACCAAAATACCAATTTGATGGTCCATAAATTCTCGCAACAATGTCAGATTCATTTCGTTCCTTATACTTTATAACCAGCGGTGTTTCACTGTCCTCGAAAACAAGAGTGTCTAACCCCGAACAATTACTAAAAGCAGCTTCGCCAATGGTTGTTACATTGCTTGGTATAATCACTTTTTTCAGACTTACACATTCGTCAAATACATAATCGTTAATTACTTCTACACCTCTTCCTAACGAAACGGAAACAAGATTACTGCAACCATCGTATATATTAAACGTTGATAATCAGTGAGTTGAGCGTTAAATGATAGAAAAGTGACAGCGGAGTTATTATTTGTGGTTTTAAAGGGCAAGATTTAACGTATTTAACCTTCATTCACGCGAGAATCTTCTAAAATCATTCATACTATTAAGGGGGAAAGCTGATATCATAATCTTTTAGAAAAAATATAAGCCAGCCAAAAAGAGATGTGATAATAGAAATCACATCTCCTTGTAATAAAACTTTCCATGTAACAAGACCTATCAGTCTCTCTTTTCGATTGAAGCAACGACATCCCACCCTACGGCAGAGGCACCGAGAACAGCGGCAGAGGCACCGTCGAGACCACTGATGAGAAACTGAGCCTTGCCACGGAAGATGGGGAGTACATGGCGGTCGTAAGCCTCCTTAATAGGCTTCATAATCAGATCGCCAGCCCTGGTCATGCCACCGAAGAAGATGAAGGCTTCGGGGCTGGAGAAGGCCGCAAAATCAGCACAGGCTTCACCGAGCATCTTGCCTGTGAAGTCATAGATTTCCCTGGCCAGCGCATCACCTTTCCCTGCGGCAATGCTGACATCAAGTGACGTGATGTCTTCGGGATTCATCTCGCGTAAGAGTGAAGGACGGTCGCTCTTTGCCAACAATTCGCGTGCTGTACGGGCCACACCTGTTGCTGAGCAGTAACACTCCAGGCAACCTTTCCGACCGCAACCGCACAATCTACCTTCCTCACCGCGTACCATCGTCACATGACCCAACTCTCCCGCAAACCCGTCGGAGCCATAGAGCAGATGGCCACCCGTTACGATGCCAGAGCCGACACCAGTACCGAGGGTAATGACGATAAAGTCTTTCATACCTCGCGCCACACCGTAAGTCATCTCACCGATAGCCGCTGCGTTGGCATCGTTGGTGAGTGCCACGGGGATACCCAATGCGTCGCTGAACAGGTCAGCCAAGGGTACGACAGAGTCGTGCGCCCATGGCAGATTGGGTGCCATCTCTATCGTTCCCTTGTAATAGTTGCCGTTAGGTGCTCCGATGCCCATCGCCTTGATACGCTCCATGCCGCCCACCTGTTCGATGATGGGCTGCAGGGCCTCGACAGAAGCCTTGACATAATCCTCCACCCTGCTGTAGCCACCTGTCTTGATAGCTGTTGTCGCCTTGATTTCACCACGGGCATCCACGATGCCGAACACAGAGTTTGTACCACCCAAGTCCAGACCGATTACATATATATCTTGTTGCATTTTCTTTCCTATTTTTAAACGAGAAGGCACGATATTACGAAAACATCGTGTCTTCCAACTTACAATTACTAACTATAACTAACCTAAATGTATGAATGAAAACAATCATTTTACTGGCATACTGTCGGCAGACTCTTCAGGCCCTTCAATTCATCTTTCGATGCCTCGATGATGCTGATGGCATAGCCGCCACCCGATGCTGCCGTCAGGCGCAAGGCAGACTTGGCCGTTACGACACCCTTCCTGATGACGTAGGCATGGGGATTGGACTTGTAGTTGGCATCCTTCGCGTCGGCATAAACGGTGGCGATGTATTTCTTGCCGGGGTCGAGGAACGATAGCTTCAGCGTCGAGGTGTGACCGTGCTCGCTGGCGGTACAGCCCACGAACCAGTTGCTTGTGCCCTTAGCCTTGCGGGCTGCCACGACGTAGCGGCCCGGCTCGGCCTCTAAGTAGCGGGAGTCGTCCCAATCCACTGCCACGTCCTTGATAAACTGGAAAGCATCCATGTGCTTCTCGTAATTCTCGATCATGTCAGCCGCCATCTGCAGCGGACTGTACATCGTGACGTAGAGAGCCAACTGGCGGGCCAAGGTGGAGTTGACATGGTTCGGATTCTTGGGATTATTCTTCGACATATCCATCTCGAAGATACCCGGGGTATAGTCCATCGGACCGCCCTGCAGGCGGGTGAAGGGCAGGATGGTGGTGTGAAAGGGCTTGCTGCCGTTGGTGGCCTCATACTCCGTGCCGCGTGCGGCCTCGTTGCCGATGAGGTTGGGCCAGGTGCGACAGAGACCAGTGGGGCGCACGGCCTCATGGGCATTTACCATGATGTGGTGCTTGGCAGCCTGCTTCAGGGCGTAGAGATAATGATTGTTCATCCACTGGCCATAGTGGTGCTCACCGCGCGGGATGATGTTGCCCACGTAGCCACTCTTCACAGCAGTATAGCCATACTTATTCATCAACTGATAGGCAGCCTCCATGTGGCGCTCATAGTTACGGATGGAGGCCGATGTCTCATGGTGCATCTGCAGGCGCACACCCTTGGAGTGGGCATAGTCGTTGAGTGCCTTGATGTCGAAGTCGGGATAGGGCGTCTGGAAGTCGAACACATAGTCTTTCGACATGCCGAACCAGTCTTCCCAGCCGATGTTCCAACCCTCAACCAGCACCTGGTCGAAACCATGCTGTGCTGCAAAATCGATGTAGCGGTGCACATTGTCGTTGTTGGCGGCATGCTGACCGTGAGGTTTCACCTTCGTATAGTCAGTGGTACCGAGGTGTACCGATGGCACGTCGTTGGTGTATGACCACTGCTTCTTACCGTTGATCATCTCCCACCATACACCGACGTACTTTACAGGCTTGATCCAGCTGGTGTCCTCCAGTTTGCAAGGCTCATTGAGGTTCAGGATGAGGTTCGATGCCAGAATGTCGCGGGCATCGTCGCTGACCATAATAGTACGCCATGGAGTCTGGCAGGGTGTCTGCATGTGGGCCATATTTCCCTGGGCATCGGGCGTGAGCCACGACTCAAACACCATAGCTTTGTCGTCGAGGTTCAGGTGCATGCAGCTATAGTCTATCAGGGCGGCCTCATGGATGTTGATGTAAAGCCCGTCGTCGGTCTTCATCTGCAGGGCGGTCTGCACACCAGTCTCTGAGAATGGGGTCTGCGAGGCGTTGGGCGTGATAGCCTCACGCATGTGGCTGCGGATTTCGGAGAGACGGGTCTCCATGTAGTCGTACTCCTGCGTGTCGTAGTCGCCGGGAATCCACCAGGCAGTGTGGTCGCCCGTCATGGCAAACTGCGTGTGCTCTGCCTTCACGACGAAATAGTTGAGATACTTCTGCTGTGGGAACTCGTAGCGGAAACCGATGCCGTCGTCGTAGACACGGAAGCGGAGATTCATGTAGCGTCCGTTTGAGGGCTTCTCCATCTCCAGAAGCAGTTCGTTGTAGCGGTTGAGGATGTCGTGTGTCTCACCCCATATGGGCTGCCACGTCTCGTCGAAAGAAGAGGTGGAAGTCTTGTTGATGCGGAACTGGTCCATCAGTGAATTCTCCTCAGCGAGCTCTATGCCCAGTGTGCTGGGCTTGATGACGGGGCGTCCCTTGTAAGTGACCTGATACTCGGGCGTACCTTTTGCGTTCAGCTCTACGTTCAGTACGATGTTCCCATTGGGCGACTTTTGTTCGATGGCATGCACTGTCATTGCCATCATCAGTGCCATAGCGGCGAAAAATATTTTCTTCATTGCTTTTTTGTTGTTTTTACTTGGATAATCTTACTACTTTGCATCCGTGCACAG
Source organism: Prevotella sp. P6B1 (assembly GCF_000702825.1). GTDB lineage: Bacteria > Bacteroidota > Bacteroidia > Bacteroidales > Bacteroidaceae > Prevotella. The sequence goes on along the minus strand of NZ_JNKF01000014.1, from coordinate 241,563 downwards.
GAATGGTTGCCGTCAGGCTGCCAGCCACGCCCTCATCGGTGTGGGTCCACAGGTCGCGCACCTGCCACTGGCCACTGATGCCCAATACGGCGAAGTCGGCGGAAAGCGTAGTCTGCGAGTCACTGCGGTTGAAGATAGCCACCACATAGCTACCGTCGCTCATTTGTCCGTACCACGTTTCGCTTTGTTGACCTAACTCACTGTTGAGTGGCTGGCCTACGAAACCATCCTGGCGTAGCGCGAGCAGTTCGCCGTTGGTGTAGAACTGCAGATTGTTACCTATTGTAGAAGGCTGGTCAGCCACGGCCACGGGGCCGCCGGCCATCAGTTGTAGCGTTACTGCCGTCTGTCGCTCGGCATCGGTGTCGTAGCGGTTCAGGCGGAGGAAGTCGCCGTCGAGGATTACCTTGTCGCGCCCAGTGATGTGTGCCCAATAGTTGAAACCGTCGAATTGGTTCATGCAGTTGGGCCACGAGACGTATGAACGTCCCTTGTCGTGGGCTGAGGTGTGGTGCCATCCGCCATTACCGGTGTCGGCCACGATGCGCACCATGTTGCCATAGCTTGCCTCTACCTCAGCGTCATTGTTCAGGTGGGGCATGACAAGCGAGGTAAAAATGCCATATTTCTTTGCCGACTGAGCTATATAGGCCAGTGCCCTTGCGTAAGCCTCACGGCCATAGCCACGGCCCACGATGCCGGTGCCACGATCGCGCCCGTCCTCATACCAGGAAAGGAAGTCCATACGGATAAAGCTGACACCCAGTTCTTTGTAGTGACGGAAGAAACCGTCGATGTACTCCTGTGCACCCTCTTTGGTGCTGACAATCCACGTGAACCACTGATCCTGGGCTTGTGGGTTCTGCACCGCCTGGCTACCGTCGTAGAGCAGCTGGCCGAAGGTGCGTGTAGTGCCTTCTATCGGTGTGTCTAAGGAGCCGTGAATCCACAGAGGGTTGTCGTAGACGCCCAGCTTCAGGCCCCGGGCCTGGCACTTGGCGGCCAGATCGCGCAGGCTGACACTGCCGTAGTGGGTCATGTATCCCGATGCGTCGTTGGCCTGCATGGGCAGGAAACCGTCGGTACACACCATGTCGTAGCCATAGGGCTTCAGGTCGCGGGCCACCCAGTCTATAATTTCGTCCCACTGCTGGCTGGTGAAATCCATGTCGCTGCCGCTGACGCCCTGTTGCTCCAGCGAGTAGGCATACTCGTAGATGCTCCAGTAGAGCGGAGCCTTCTGGCCCTGGTGGATGCCTTCCACCACAGGCAGTTCGGGCAGTTCATACTTAGGCGGATAGCGCATTTCGATGTCTTTGCTGCATGAGCAGCACAGGGTGGCACTCAGCAATGTGCCCATCAATATTGTCATTGCTTTCATTGTTGCTTGTTTTGGTTTTTATAATGATTCTACTTTGAGGGTCCAATGTTCCAGGTCAAAGGTCAGGCGGTAGTCGGCTTCCTCATCCACTCTCCACTTGTCGTCCGGACCTGTGGTGAATACGAAATCAGGACTTTCCACGCCAGATTTGGTCACCTTACAATTGGCATACGCAGGACGGATAAAGGGCACATCCCAGCTGCCCGTCTGTATGCAGGCCTTTAGTTCACCTGATGTCAGATGACCTTCATAGACAAAGACATACTGCGACTGCTTCGTGAGCTGCGTCGGCGAGTCGATGCTCCAGCCATTGGGCGTGGCATCGCCTACAATGTAGACGGCCTCTGCCTCAAGGGGTTGCTTGATGCTGAGCGCTTCAGCCTTTAGTGTATAATGCTCCAGGTCGAAGGTCAGGCGATACTGTCCGGCCTCGGTCACCTGCCACTTGTCATCGGGGTTGGCGGTGAAGGTGAACTCTGCGTTCTCCACACCACTGAGGCTAATTTTGCAGCCACCAAAGGTGGGACGGATGAAGGGCACGCCCCAGTCGCCTGTCTGTGTGCAGGCCTTCAGCTCGCCGGGAACCAGCTCGCCCTCATAGACGAAGATGTACTGCGACTGCTTGGTGAGCTGCGTCGGGGCGTCAATGCTCCACCCGTTTGGTGTGGCATCGCCCACAATGTAGACAGCCTCCGCCTCAATGGGGGTGTTCGTCTGAGCGGGTATCTCACCCAGATACTCTGCCGCCAGCGTGTAGTGCTCCAGGTCGAAAGTCAGGCGGTACTGTCCGGCCTCTTCTATCTGCCATTTGTCATCGGGGCCTGTCGTGTAGATGAAGTCTGCACTCTCCACACCACTGCGGCCAATCTTGCAGCCGCCGAAGGTGGGACGGATGGCCGGGGCTCCCCAGTCACCGCTCTGAGTGTAGGCCTTCATTTCGCCTGCTGCGAGGGTGCCCTCATATATAAAGATGTATTGGCTCTGACGGGTCAGCTGTGTCGGTGCGTCGATGTTCCATCCGGCAGGTGTGGCGTCGCCCACCATAAAGACATTCTCAGCCAGAATAGGCTCTTTCGAAGGTGCTTCTGGTTCAGCCAGGAATGCTGTCGACATGGTCCAGTTGCGCAGGTCGAATGTCAGGCGATAAGTGCCGGCAGCAGCCACGCGCCATTTGTCGTCGGGGTCGCCGGCGTGCATGGCAAACTTGGCATTGCTGATGTCCGTCTTGCCAATCTCAGTGCCGTTTACCTCCGGGCGGATGAAAGGCGCATCCCAGCTACCTGTAGTGAGACAAAGTTTCAGTTCGCCAGTGCGTAGCTCGCCCTCCCAGGTGAACGTCAGCGCATCGTCAGCGGAAGCCTGCAGTGCCGTTGGGTTGCCAATGTCCCAACCGTTGGGCGTTGCATCGCCTACCATATAGAGTGTGCCGGTCTTGATGGGCAACTCCCCCTCAATGATGTTCAGGTCCTTTTCACCCTCACATGCCGTGAAACCCACTGTCAGCATGATGCCGAGTAGAGCGGAAAATAAATGATTCAGTTTCATAGCTTAATTATCAATTATAAATTCTCAATTCTCAATTATTATATCCAGGATTCTGCACCAACTTCGGGTTGGCATTCAGTATGGGGCGCATAATGGGGAAAACCTCTGTGTGGCGGTCAGCGTCGGCCGTCTTGTCCCACCAGGAGCTGGTGCTGAATTTCCCATAGCGGATAAGGTCGATGCGTCGGCGGCTCTCGGCAAAGAACTCGCGTCCCCACTCGTCAAGCATTTCCTGCATGTCAAGGTTGGCACTCCCCTCGGGAGCATAGAGCGCATTGGCCTGTTTGTCTGCCGGATAGTTACGCTTGCGCACACTGTTCAGCAGGCGGGCAGCCTCAGCCTTTTTGCCTTCGCGCAGTTTGCACTCAGCCAGCGAGTAGATAATCTCAGGCAGACGAATTTCGGTGTAGTCACTCTCCATCTGGTGAGCATCGTCATCGCTATAGAACGGATACTTGGCAAAATGCCAGCCAGAGTTGTGGTCACCGTCGCGCAGGGTACTGCTGGTGGCTGTGAGCCAGCGGTTGGGGTCGAGACCTTGGAACTTGCCCACGGCATCGCGGATGTAGAGTTCATAGTCCACTTCGGGAGCCTTTACCCGCCGGGTAGCACCACTCTCGTCGGTGTACTCCAGATAGCCGTAGAAGAACATTCCCTCACGGGTGCTGTTGCCCAGGTTCTTATAGAGCTTCATGCGCACATCGCCGTCGTATTTACGGAACTTCTCGATGGGCATACCCAACTCGTAGGTGTAGAGCGTGCCGTTAGGTGCATAGCTGGGCGAGGCGGCATACTTGGTATTGTGGTCGCCGGCCTTGCACTTCGAGTCGTTCAGGTAATAACGTGCGCGAGCAGGTGTTGTCCACCAATAGGTGTCGCCCTGATAGTGCCAATAGCTATAACCTGGAGCACCGGGGAAGCCAAAGATGACCTCGTCACACTCTTCATTGTTCCAGTCGAATGCAGCATCCCAGCGGTCGGCAACAGCATATTTGCCGTACACCCCATCAATGATGTCCTGTGCCACCTTGGCGCAGTCGGCATAGCGGTCCTCGCCGATATAGACTTGCGCATTCAGATAGAGGCGCACCAGCAGTGCTGCGGCACCTGCCTTGGTCCACTGGCCCTGAAGTGAGGCGTTGCCTCCTAATGACGACTTTTCTGCCAGCAGGGGCAGACACTCTTTCAGGTCGTTTTCGATAAAGTCGAAAATGACGCGCGGCTCCACCTGCGTCTCGGTATTCTTGCTTACGTCGTTGAAGCTAATGGCCAGAGGCACATTACGGAAACCGTCTAAAAGACGAATATAGAACCAGGCACGAAGCACACGGCACTGAGCTTTCAGGTTGTCAAACTCGGCAGTGGAGAATCCGAAGCGGGAGGCATCAAGCTGGTCAAGGTCCTCAATGACGTAATTGCACTGCATGATGCCTTGGAAACAGCCATTCCATTCTGACTGGGCATCACCGCCGTCTTCCACATCCCACTCATGGTAGTGCAGGCGACGCCACTTGCCACCGTCATCCCACCAACCGTCGCGCGTGGGAGTAATGAGCTGGTCGGCTGTAAGCTCGTTCAGTACATGGCGGCTCTGGATGCTCCAAAATGCATGTTCAAAGGGGCGGAACGTAGCGCGGACGACATCGTTTTTCGTGTTATAATAGTTCTGTGTACCCACCTGGTCGTAAAGCGTCTCGTCCAAATCGGTGCAGCCTGTCAGGGTGCTAACCCCTAATGCTGCGGCTAATATATAATAATGTATAGGTTTCATTGTGATAATAATTTGTATGTTTCAATTATCAGTTTTCAATTGTCAGAAGTCCACCTGCAAACCAACGATAAGCTGGCGGGTAGAGGGGAAGTAGGTGCGTGAACCTTGTGCGCCGGGTGTCAGTCCGTTGGTCTGATAGGTAGAGGGGTCGACACCGCTGAACTTTGTCAGTGTCAGCAGGTTTTTGCCGGTGGCATAGACGCGGATGCGATCGATGAAACGCCAGTCTTTCGGACGGAAGGTATATCCCAGCGTGGCCATGTCGAGCTTCAGGTAGTCGCCACGCTCCAGGAAGTAGTCACACACTACGGGGTTGGCCGTGCCGGATATGTCGAAATTCTTGCCATAGGCCTTCTGCAGGCGGTTGCCCGTGAAGTTGCGGGTGCCATAGTAGAAATCGTGGATGTTGAAGATGTCGTAGAAGAAGGCACCACGGAAGAAGAGCGAAAGGTCAAAATCTTTATAACGGAAAGTGTGGGTCATAGACATGGTGAACTTAGGCATGCCGTTACCTACCTTCCGGCGGTCGGCATCGCTGGCCTGCGAGGCGCGGATGATGTCACCGTCCTTGTCGTAGACCAGCCATTCGCCGTCAGTGGTGTGTCCGGCATATTTCCACATATAAAAGTTGCCCAGCGACTGGCCTTTCTCTATGCGCTGCAAGTAATAGAACGGATATGGATCCTCAGTGCTTGCCTCGTCGTAGTAGTCTTGTCCAACATACTCGGAGTTGCTGAAGTCTACAAACTTGTTGTTCATTGTTGAACCGACGAAACTGATGCTATAGTCAAAGTCCTTGCTCTTCACAACCTGGAAATTCAAGTCTAACTCAAATCCTGAATTCTTCATCGTTCCCACGTTGACAAAGGTCTCATCAAACAGATAGGGAGGTACGCTGACCTTGTAGTTGCCCAGCAGGTCCTGCTGCCGGCGGCTGAAGTAGTTGAGCGAGCCATAGAGGCGACCGTTGAACAGAGAGAAGTCAAGTCCGATATTCCAGTTCTTGCCTTTTTCCCATTTCAGGTCGGGATTAACGTTCTTGGCCGGGCCCCACACCTGGAAATACCTGCCATTGTAATAGTAGTAGCCGAAGCCTGTCATCGTGTTCAGCGAAAGATAGCTGCCAAAGTCCTGATTACCCGTCACGCCATAGTCGGCACGCAGCTTCAGGTCGTCAATCCATGTGATATCCTTCATGAAGTTTTCGGAAGAGATGCGCCAGCCAGCTGACACAGCGGGAAAATTGCCCCACTTGTTGTCTGCACCGAACTTTGACGAGCCCTCGTGGCGCAAGGATGCTGTGAAAAGATACTTCCCGTCATAGTCATAGCTGACGCGTCCCAGGAAGGCAATGAGCTTCGAGTCGTTCTTATAGCTGCCCATCAGCACTTCACCCTCTTCCTTGGCATATTCGCCAGAGCCGAGGTTGTCAGAGCCAAGACCATCATTGGGGAAATCCTTGTTCTCAGCATTAAATCCTGAATAGCGCGAGTACTGGTATGAGTAGCCTACCATACCCTTGACATTGTGCTTGCCAAAGCTACCCATGTAGTTTGTCAGCCACTCCACGACATACTGGCTCTCCTTTGCATAGCTGCGGCTGGCCTCTCCCTCACGGCCGTTGTTCACGGCAATAGTACTCGTTGAGGGGCGGAACCAGCTGTTATTATTGTCATACTGATGGTCGGCAAACATGAGTTGTGTGGTAAGGTTCTGGCCTGTCATGTCCTTGCCGCCAAACAATGGCAGGATGTTCAGTTTCACAGTGGCATCCCAGTCGAGCAGCTTGGTGTCGGCATGGTCGTTTTCAAGGCGTTGGCGCTCCACAGGGTTGCTGCCTACCACCTGACCTTGGAAGTTGTAGTAGCTCACTGGATTGTTAGGGTCCATCATCGGAGTGGTGGGGTTGGCCTCAATGGCATCCTTAAACACGCTCCAGTCGGCCTGGTCGCGATAGATGATGCGCGGGGCAATATTGGCCGTCAACGTCAACAGCCCATCTTTCGTGGTGTGCATCAGGGCTGCACGTGCGCCATATTCTTCACGTCCACTACGCAGGTCGATGCCATAGGCCTTTCGGTAATCGGCACTGACACGATAATTGCTCTTGTCGTTGCCACCGCTCAGCGTCAGGGTATGCTGCTGGGTAAAGCCAGTGCGCGTGGTCTCATCAAGCCAGTCGATGTTTCCTCCCAGATCCACACCTGTGTCGCCCCAGCCAAGGCGAACGTCACGATACTGCTGTGCATCCATCATCTTCAGCTCCTTGTTGATGAAGTCCCACGATAGCTGGCTGCTGTAGGTGGCATGGGTAGCCCCGTCCTTGCTGCCTTTCTTGGTGGTGACCACAATTACGCCATTCGAGCCGCGTGTGCCGTAGATGGCCGATGCAGCACCATCCTTCAGAATGTCGAACGAGGCAATGTCATTGGGATTGATATTGGTCAGGTTACCGCCCGGTACACCGTCGATGACAATCAACGGGCCAAGGCCTGCTGAGCGCGAAGAGACGCCACGTATCTGGATGCTAGCCTGGTTGTTGGGGTCACCGGCACCAGTGTTGGTGATAGACACGCCAGGTACCTTGCCCTGAATCATCATCGATGGGTCGAGCGAGCTGGTAGTCAGAAAGTCTTTTTCGCCTACATGGGAGATGGCCGAGGTCAGTTCTTTCTTGTCCATCGTTCCATAGCCAACAACCACTACTTCACTGAGTGTCTGGCTGTCCTCTTTCAGAACAACATCTATCTTACTCTTGCCATCCACTGCCACCTCCTGTGTGGTATAACCAATATAAGAGATGACAAGCGTAGCTTTAGAGGGAACTGACAGCGAGAAGTTTCCGTCGAAGTCGGTAACGGTTCCGTTGCTTGTTCCCTTCTGCATCACAGTGGCACCAATGACGGCCTCACCCGTCTGGTCCTTCACAACACCTTGCACCTTGATTTCTTGTGCAAGCAGTCCTAATGGCATTAGCACTGCAAGGAGGCTGAGCATTAGGCGTTTCATTAGAAGTTGCTTCATTCTTCTCATTACTTTTAGCTTTTTGTTACTGATTAAAGAAATATGCTGCAAAGGTAGACATAATTCCGTCTAATTATGTCCTATGGTAATGTGATAGTAAATAATGGAGTAAATAGGATTCCTGCGTATCATCTTATAATCAGGTAGTTATAAAGTTTATTAAAAATTGTGTAGTAAAGATTGTTGTTCAAGAAATTATGATTATATTTGCCCTCAAAATCTCCAAAATATGCGCAGAATACATCTATTGGGACTCCTGATGACCTTTGCGACAGTCTGTTCGGCAGACAACAGCCAGTTGCTTGAAGAACTCGACCATGCCATTAGTAAGAGAGAGCAATTTGTCAATTCTAAGAAAGAAAAAATAGATTTTCTCAAGAAGAAAATCATCAACGAGACCGACAGTACTGCTATTCTAAAATTCACGGATGATTTGTATAATGAATACTACGTGTTCAAGTTTGACTCGGCCATGACTTACGCCAACAAGGGATTGGCACTGGCAGTAAGTCAGAAGAATGAACACTACAAAACACTTTTCACCATCCATTTGGCAGAAATACTGGCTATAGGAGGTCTTTATAGTGAGGCTATAAGCCACCTTGACAACATCAGGGAGATAGAGAAGAACCTGTTGTTTAAGTACTATTACACCTATTTTTCCATCTATTCTTATTGGAGTGACTATTGTAGCGACCAGAAGTTTTCGCCTTTATACCGCCAGAAAGCTAATGAGAATCTGAAATCAGCCATGCAGTATGCCGATGAGAGCGATCCGATATTCAAATTTTATCAGGGGGAACAGAATGTGTATGTGGAACCCGATGGACAAAAAGCCAGGGAGTTCTATCACAACATCTTGAACAGTGCCGACGAACAGTCGCGCATCTATGCGATGGCTTCTTACGCATTGGCAGGTAACTACCGTGTAGATGGAGATGAAGAGAAATACGAGGAGTATCTGATTCATGCGGCATTGAGCGACTTGAAATGTTGTACTATGGAGAATTTGGCACTACAGTCACTGGCTGTATATCTCTTCCAGAAAAGCGAGGAACATATCGGGCGGGCCGAGCGGTACATCAATGTGTCGATGGAGGATGCCAAGTTCTACAACAACCGGCTGCGTATCATTGAAATCTCTCGCATCCTGCCGCAGATTATGAATACTTATCAGGACATCACGGAACAGCAGAACCGCCATCTGTGCTATGCCATCGGGGTCATCTCCCTATTGGTCGTGGCCCTGCTCTTCACTGCATACCTTATTTATAGGCAGAACCGCAAACTGAATGCCCGTCGTCATGAACTGGCCGAAAGCAATCAGCAGCTTACAGATTTGAACAATCAACTCGCCGTGAGCAACGGCCACCAAGCACAACTGAACAATCAGTTGCAGGAGCTGAACGAACGACTGGTATATACCAACAAACATCGTGAGCGGCTGGCCAACATCTATATCGACCTTTGTGCCAAGTACATCGACAAGCTGGCCAAATACCAGACGCTCGTCAAACGCAAGATTAAGGCACACCAGGAGCAGGAATTGCTGCAGACAATCTCTTCAACCCGTATCTCAGAGGAGGATGCAGCCACTTTCCTCACTCGTTTCGACAAGGCTTTCCAAGAGCTCTATCCCACTTTCATCGAGGAGTTCAACGCCCTGCTCACAGAGGATGGGCGTATCGCGCAGAAATCACCCCATACGCTTACCACTGAACTGCGCACCTTTGCCTTGATCCGTCTTGGAGTGAAAAGCACTGCTGACATCGCAGGACTGCTCTTCCTCTCCAACCAGACCATCTACAACTGCCGATCCGTCACCAAGAACAAGGCCATCAACAAAGACACCTTCGACGATGACGTGATGCGTCTCTGCACGGTGATACGGTGACAGCTGCAAGCCATACGAAGAAAGAAGCAATGGAGTGGAGTCGCGATCTGGCAAAGAGGGAAGGGCTAGAACTTATCCCTCACGGCACAGATGGTAAGATTCAAAATCCCAACAGCTATGAAAATGACCCATGTCCACCCAAGGACACCAGGCATTAAGCATTGCTCTTCATGGAGATAGCAGGCCTCTGAAACGGCCTGCTATTTTTATTCTTTCTAAGTGTTAGCTTTTTTGCTCAATGATACTCAATTCCTGACCTGTCTTCCGTCTTCTATAAGTTAGGATTCCATTCTGAAGGTCTGTCTTTTTGAGATAAGCTATATCCACGAAGGACATTCCTCTTGTGTAAAAGCTGAACATGAACATGTCACGGGCAAAGTCCAATGACGGTTTCATGGATAAATCCAATTCCTTCAAGGCTTTGATATCCTTAATAGGTATTGCTCGCTTCACGGTCTTATCTACTCCAGTATAGACATGCCGGAAGGGATAGTTCTGAGCCGTCAGTCCTTTCTCGACGGCTCGGTTATAGACCGCCCGAAGGTTACGCATATAAAACGAAATTGTATTCATGCGTACACCTCTGGCTTTCAGGTAGGCTTCATACATGAGCATCAAATCAGAACTAATGCCATCAAGTGGCACATCCTGCTCTTCACGGAATGCCATAAAGCTATTGAGAGTGGTGGTATAGGTCTCTGAAGTTCGGACTCTACCCAGTTGCTTCAACTGTGCTATGACACCATGCATAAAGGTATAATCGCGCTCTCCGTGCAGTCATTCGTTGCAGTTTCAGACTTTATAGATAGAAACTGCAACGAATTTTTATGTACACGATTTATGATTATGCCTACAATGGCTACCTCTATCTCAACAACATCATGCGTCCGCGCCACAAGCGGCTGTCGCAACTGATGATTTACTCAACAACAGCCTGTCAGTGTTTTGCCACAAATTTATCATATTTTTGTGGCAGATTCAATATTCAAGTTTATTGATTTTGTCATTTAGCATCCGCAATTTCTCGATAAGATGCTCATAGGTCGGAGAGTCACCGTATATCATTGAGTTCTGCATCTCCTTATAGTCCTGCCTCCATTTTTCCAAAATGTCAGCAGGTGGCACGATGTTTAAAGTCTGTGGCAACAGTGTTGAATAGTCAAAGCCCCGGAGACCGATGAATACACGTCTGTGCTCCATAACAGACAGATATAGTTTCTTGTCCTTCAATGCCTGTTCTGCTATCGGAGTGTCCATTATCTGGCAGATGTCATACAGGTGTCTTGACATCCTTGACGTCCTGACGTTTTCTGCCGCTTTGTGGTATTCCTCATGCAGGAGGAACAGTTTCTCAAGGAATGTCCGCTCAGGGACTACAGCCCTCACTTCAAAATCCGGCTCGGTAAAAGGAGCATTTCTATATACATCATCTATATATGAGTGCAGTCTGACTTCCTTTACAGGCTCACTCATGGAACGTCCGCTAACCTCAACAATAACCTTTGACCGGATATAGGGATTATCGTTGAAGACGGGTTTGTATTCCACCTCTATGATTTCCGGGTCTGTGGTGGATATTGGCGTAATGTTGACATGCACATTGAAACTGTCCTTGCCGATGCCATCCTTCTCCATCTGGTTTGCCAGTTCAAATTGGAGCCTTTCACGGACAAAGGAACACGCTGCACGGCGGAGCTTGTCGCTGATCTGTGTCTTTGACAACTGTCCTTCAAAGCCTAAAAACTCTCTGTCAATGGCGATGTCTATATCTTCTGACATGCGCTTGATAAGTCCCCAGCACTTACTGAGGTTCGTTCCTCCCTTGAAGGAGATATGACTGGCATAGGGAAGTGAGAACAGGGAATGAAGGACTGCGGTTACCCACCAGTCTTTTTCTATTATCTGCAGGTCCATTCCGTTCTCTGCCTGTACCCTACGGAGTATGTCCTGTCGTTCCTCTAAGGATAATTCTATGAATTTCATTTGTTCATTAGCGCCTTGCGCACCCAGATAGGTGCAAGTTGAATATCATGCTTGAAGTCTTCTTCGTTCACTTTCTCCAGATGGGTCTTTATAATCCCCATCTGCTCATCAGTAACATTGCCTTCGCCAATCTCTCGCATGGCGGTCACTATCAGCGTCATAATCTGAGACTGGTATGCGAATGTGCGCATCTCAGAGGTATGCTTGAAGAGTATTCCCCTACCTTTCCCGATAGTTATACGGCGAGGAGAGCCGTCTGTGATAAAGACGATGTTGGCAGGTATCTGGGTACTTAAACCTAACTGATAGAGGGCATACGAGCCTGTCGGGGCTATACGCACCTTATCCCGCTTGGCAATGCCCTTGGCTATTTCCTCTATAGACGGAGGTATCAGGCCACTTCCCCATTTCGTGTCAATTTTGGGGTAGTAGTAGATTCCCTGTGCTACACGGATAAGGACATTGTTCTCGCACAACCGCACCAAAGCGGAACGGACAGCATCCGAAGAGCCTGTCTGGGAGAATGTATCGGGAAAGAAGAGTGTTCCCCTTTCCGATAATTCCACTTGCTTTTTAATGTCATTATATGTACTTTGATTAGCCATGATAACGAATTTTGCCACAAATTTACAGCAAATTTGTGGCAAAACCAAATTTTTTCTTAAAAAAGTGATAAAAAAACAACCTATAGCCCGCTCCTGCGGCATCAGCTCCGTCCAGACCGCTAAAAACGACATCCGTTATAACACATACGATAACATTCTTCGCTATCGTCGATTCTCGATAGAGCAATACATACAGTGGAAGCCATTCAATGGTACGACGATTGTCATCAACAATAATCTGCATTACGAGCACAACGAGAACCCCAACCTTGGCTATCGCACCTTTGGGTGGTCTGACAACTTCTATGCGAACCTCTCTCAAAAGCTACCTTGGAAGTTGCTATTCTATGCAGTCACATACGGCAAGGTTGGCCATAGTCCCTCAGGCATCTACTACATGCAACATTCCTATTATGGTTACTACTTCTCCCTGCAACGCTCGTTCCTCAAGGATGACCGCCTGACGGTGCGCCTTGGTGCTAACGCCCCATTCAACAATTACTGGACATCAGAGGCCGAGACCGTCAATGGTGACTATCGCGATTATCAGAAGTCGTGGAATCGTGCCCGTTCGTTCAGTATCTCCGTCACTTGGCGCTTCGGGTCTCTTAAAGCCAACGTCAAGAAAACCGAGCATAGCATCGAAAATGATGATGTCGTTGGTGGAATTACTAAGAAATAATGATAATTGGGGCTGATTTCATGTTCAACATACAATGCGCGTTCATTTTTCGTGAACAAAGAGCCTTTTTTGAACAATAAGTCTGGATATATAGAAGAAACGAGAGGCTGGCTTTGCCTCTCGTTTCTTTACAGAGGATTTAGGTAGATGGACCCTATCGGCGTGACTTCGGCTTCTTCTTTCTGCGTTCCAAGTACGCCGCCAACTCATTGATGGCCCAAATGGCCGACAAGACAAAGATTGGCATAAAGGCCATCGCCCACAGGAATGTCATGGTATCGTTCAGGTGGTACTTGCCTGTGTAATAGGCAAGGACTGGAAAGACAATCAGTGCCACCTTGTCTGCCAGATGGTAGGCAATGGGGAACCACTCCATGCGCGAGGACAGACGGATAAGGTGTTCCTCAGCATTTGCCTCGATATACTCGCAGACAGTCTCGCCACCCTTCATCATTGCCATGCAAACCTGAGACTGCTGCCATTTCTCGCGGTCTTTCTTCGTCAGTTCTTCGACATAGCGGCTCATGAGTTTCGAGTCGTGCATGTTCTCAGCCACTTGCCGCAGGATGCATCCCGCATATAAGTTCATCTCTTCCAACGGCACAACGTCCATGTCCTGGTTGACAAGTTTGCTGCTGTTGTTCCTCATCGCATCAAGTGGAATACTGCCCAAGAGCGTCTGCTGATCTATGAGCATTTCAATGGCCTCGTGGGTTGATTTCACAAGAAACTTCCCTTTCATCACGGCCTTTACGCCACGTTCATACTCCTTCTGGTCATAGAGCGTCGCACGTTTATGACCACCACAGAAAAGCTCCTTCAACTTGTTAACAACTTGCAGGATAGTATGCGGCTTCTCCTGCTTTCGGGGGCTTTCCTGCCGTCCCCCAGTCTCACTGTTGCCTCCCTGTATCTGACTATCGCCAGAGGGAAGCATGCTTCGATAATCTTTAGACATAAATTTAACTTATCTTTTTCGTCCTCTATTATTCTGTTGTCTGATAAACCCGTTCTTCTTCCACCAATACCATTCCTCGTCCTTCTTCTTCGGTAGGTTGTTATTGCTCTGACCGCCTCCAAGGGACGGCTGAGTTTCCGGCAGGGCAAGGTTCGCAACGACATCAAGCATAGCTTCGACTGCTTCACCCGCACGTTCGGCACTACATTCAAATTGATCAAGCAGTTCCATTGCAGCACTCTTCAGGTTCTCCTCACTGAACGAAGAACCTTCGCGCTCTCCCATATCGATAGCCTTAGCCACGATGCCTTCTGGCAGGATGTCCTCCTTATCAAGCGGGCTAAACTCCGTCCTGAACGGACTCTTCACAAAGCGCTTGATGGCATTCAGCGCAAGCCAGACGGCTGTCCGACGGTCACTCTCGGCCTCCGTGGACTTACGGGGAGCAGGCTCCGTCTGCTTCACGGGCGTCGGAACTACCGGTTTCTCAGCGTTCTTCCTCTCTGCCGCCTCCTTAATCCTCAATAGTCGCAGATATGCATCGTCATCATCTGACTGCGAGGACCTCGACGGCTTCTGCGGAATCACCTCTTCCTGCCGATTCTGCTGCCAACGATAGCTCTCCGTCCGCGCCTCTTCCTGCTCAGGATGCTGCTTCTGCCAAGTGCCGAACAGCTTGGAAACCGTCAGGTCGCGCCCATGCCCGAACCCTTTAGCCGAAGCCTTGTACATCACCGTACTGGAATAGTTCCCATCGAGGTCATACAACTTTTCGCCAACGGAGTAGCCCCGGCAAATGCCCTTCGAGTCGTACGTCGGCTCCACTTCGAACCCGTTCCTGCGCATCCCGGCAAAGTACGCTTCGATGTCCCACTTGTCCATTCCCTTCAGCACCTTCATTGCAGCATCGTGAATCCGCTCCATCCGCTTGTTCTCCCTCTCCTCGGCCTTCGTCCACCCGTATTTCATCGCGATGATGTCAGCCGCCATCTTCGCCCGCTCCTTGCATTTGTGCGTGTCCTGCATCTCGCCGTCCATCGTCAGGCGGTTGGCCACAATGTGTACATGCGGCTTGCCGGTGTCAAAGTGTATAGTGGCTACATACTGGCTGTTGGCCAGCATAGTGTGTTTGCCGCTCAACTTCACCTTGGGCAGTCCCGTCCTCTTGTCGATGACTGGCCTGCCGTCCTTGGCCTTCACCGGCTCCCATTTGAAGTGGGTAGCGTCCAGTACCTCCACACAGTCCTTACAGAACTTGTCCCACTGCTCCATCGTCCAGTCCTGACAGACCTCCGGCGGCGGACACAGCTCGATGCGCCAGAACGGCTTTTCTGCCCTGTGTCTGGATGCCGCCTGCAGCAGCTGCATGTCCATCAGCACCTCCACGGGCGAGTACGGCTTACCCGTCATCGGATTCAGTTCAATATTGTTGGCGGCGAGGAAGACGGGCTTGTCCTCCTTCCTTGCCTTCTCCTTGTCGAGCACATAGTTGATGGCGTTGGCGGCATGCGCCCCGCCTATCGTGTCCATCTTGATGACCATACGCTAACCTCCCATGTTTAACGTCCTGTCCCTCATTCTGTCGAAGAACTCCAGGGCAGTAATAAGGTGATTGCGCCACCAGTCAAAACTCTTGCCGTGGATGACAGCCCTGAAACGTTCTTCGTCCGGCTTATGTGCAAACTCTGCCACCATTGCATTGAACTGGAGTAGTACGTCGCCACGTGACTTCTTCAGGTTCCTGAGCAGGTCCAGTTCTTCGTCGGTAAACGCTGCTCGGGGATGCTTGCCGCTCAGGAGCGTCGTACAATACTGCGAAAGATTCTGTCCGCATTTTTCCGCATTCCCGAGAAGTTCATCCATCAGTCGTTTCGTCACTTTCAGGTGCAGCATCTCTGTGGCAGTCCACTTGCGGATGCGCAGTCCCGTCCGATTCTTACGCAGCACCTTGTCGATCAGGTCCACGCGATGGGCATCCAGCTTGTAACTGCCAAACAACGTGTAACTCTGTCGGCTGATAGGCTGGTCAACCTGTTCGATGCTGCCACTACTCCGATAGACGACAAAGTGCATCTGGCATTTCCTGTCAGTCTCATCCACCCATAGGTCACCGACCGTTACGGGTTCCCATGAGAACTTGCTGTGTTCCCTGCCGTCCTTGGGCGACAGGTACCGCTTCTTCGACTTGATGAAGAAGCCCTTCTCAGGTCTCGTCTTCTCTATGAGCTGCGAGCCTTGGAATATCACTATTTCGTTTCTGTCTACTGTCATAAGTATACATTTATTAAAGGTGTGAGCCAGCGAACGCCTCCCCCAATGAGAGCCTGCGAGCATTGCCAGTTCGGTTCGTCTGCCAAAAGAGCCATAGCGATTTTGGTAGCACGAAACTCCAACTGGCATATCTTAAGGCAAGTTTCGGTTTCTACCGGCATTGTCTGTACGACAAGAGTGTCCCAGACCGTTGGGAACGTCCTGTTTGCTTGGCCGTGATTACAGGATTTCATCGATGTCCCTCCGCTGTTTAGTGACTGCGCCGTGCTTCTGTTCGTAGCGGGCGATACCGTCCTTCAGATACTTCTCCACGACATCACGAATTGAGAAACCTTCCTTGTGTGCAATAGCCTTCACCTTATCCACAATCTCTATGCTACAGATAAACGTGAAATGCATCCAGTCCCGCTTGCTGGCGTCGGCATCCTTGGGCATCTGCTGCTCCTGAGGTTTCGCCTGCTGCTTCTGAGGCTTCGATTGCTGGGTGATGTTCCTGACACTGCTTTCGAGGTCATTGAAATCACCAAGTGGAAACGTCTGCTCGCTCATATCCGTTACAGTTTAATATGTTCGACAATAGCGTTAAAAGCGTGCTCAACCGCAGCCTTCTGGTACTTGTCAAGTGCGTAAATGGTTGAGTAACGCTTGATGACAACACTCTGCTTGATCCTCGGTGTAACCCTGCCTATCCTGCCAAGAATTTTTACCGTCTCTTCGCGCTGCTTCATATCGTCGGCACGGTTCTCGGTCGTGTTGATTCGGTTGGGCAGGAATACAAGTTGGATGTCCTTCACACGCTTGATTACTTTAATGAAGATACCAGTGGCATCGATGGTGTCGAAGTCGTAGGAGATAGGCACCACGGCGAGGTCTGCCGCCTTGTACAGCAGGTCGAGGTTGGCGGCATTGAGGGTTCCCGGCATGTCAAAGAGGACAACACCGTCGAACTGCATCGCCTCCTCAATGGATGACTGCAGGCTCTGGCGGTCCGTCGTATCAACAGTACTCACTTCCCATGGGATAACCGCATCTGGGTTGGCAGCCAATTCCCTCTCCCTGTGACGGGACAAGGATGCCTGAATGTCTGCATCCAGAACCTTCACGGGATAACCATTCTCACACAAATACTGCGCAAAGAGCGCACAACAGGAGGTCTTTCCTACGCCTCCTTTGATGTTGGTGAATAAGATGATTATACTCATAATCTTGTTGTTTAAATTAAATACATTGTGTACATTTTAGCCATTATAGACCTTGTATACTCTGTATATCGTGAATACAGTTTGTACGCTATAGACATTGTATTTCCTGTGTTCATTGTATTCATTGAATACTCTGTATACATTGTCTTCATTGCAGACAACATATACATTGCAGACATTGTAACCGTTGTATATACTGTAGCCAGTATAAACATTATATACACATACGCTGTAGCCAATACAGAAACCAGATACGTTGTGGACATTGTTGCCATTGTCTTCATTGCATACAACTGATACACCCTATACATTGTACACTCAGTCATGTCAGACATGTTGCCAGTCACGCTTGTTGGGTTTACGACGATGGGACGAAAGGATGGCATCATTCTCTTCCTCAGTGGTCAGGGGTACGGCATTCTTGCGTTTCACCTCCAACCACTTGTCGAGTTCGTCATTGAACAAGACCCAACGCTTGCCGGGTTTCGATCCTGGCACCTCGCCCTTCTGCAACTTCATGTAGAGGGTGTTCAGGGGCATGCGGAGATAGTCTGCCGCTTCTTCCACGTTCATCGTGCGACGCACGCGCTGTATCTTTTGCTGTGTTTGTCCTTTCTGAAGGTCAGACAGCAGTACCTTCATGCCGATGACTTCATCCCGAAGCTCGGCAACGACCTGCGGAAGGTCGTTGAATGTCAATTCGACGTTCTTCATATGATACGATGAGACCTTTGTGTCTCGGCTGCAAAGGAACTGCATTATCATTGCGTTATGAAGTTTATGATGCACCATGCACAGATAATAATGGTATAATGTGGATGGCGCTGGTTTTTTATGGTCGCCTCTGGTTATGAATGGTTGTTTATTGCAGCGGGAGGGGCGGGTATGCTAATAGTCAGGTTCACTTATAGGCATAGAAAATCGCCGCACAGATCCAGCAAAGAATCTGTACGGCGGTGCAGAGTCAGTATTGTAAGATGATCAGACAGCCTGTTTCATTTCCATATTACGGAAGTGGAAAGCTATTGAATGTGGTTCAGGCTTGTCAATCTTGATAAGGTCATTGGGCTTTTCCTCCAGTAGGTTCTGCGACAGGTAGCTGTCCGTACAAGGTGAACCGTCACGCTTGACGCACAGGTCTGGGAACATGGCTTTCACGAAACGGCCACAAGTCTCGCTCTTATATCCGTTCTCCATGCCCATGCGCTTGGCTATGTTCCATGTCAGATGGCGCACGTCGCGGCTGGTTACCTTTTCCTTCCACTTGCAGAGTCTGGGCTTGGGCTGATAGGTACTGCTGCTTATCCAACCCTCATATTCAAGCCATACGGCAAGAATGTCCTGTTCGTCCAGCAGAGGGCCGAGCGAGTAATAGATATACTCCTGCATGATTTCCTTTCGGTCTTGGGCGAACTTCTCTCTTTTCTTCTGTTGCTCTTCTGCACTGAGACTCATGAGCTCAACAATTTTCCTGTTCGTTTCTTCTGACTGGGCAGGATTTGGAACTGTGACATCGGTGGATGCAGACTCATGACCGGTTGAGATAGCACGTTCCTCACTTGTTGGGTCTGGAGCCTGCAACTCTTCCGTTTGTTCCTCATTGACTGGCTGTGTTTGGCCCATGTTGTCAGGATCTGGCGGGACAGGACTTGCCTGCACATCTATCAGTTGTGCAGGAACGGCTTGCACAATATCGACCTGGTCCAGAACAGGAATGTCTTTCTTCTTGCCAAAGATGCTGCTGCAGAACTCTGAAAGCAATGAGAAATAGACCACAATCATAAGTTCGAGCAGAATGAACGACAAGGCAAGAAGTACGCCATATGGAATGAGCGTGCTTCTTGCGTAGAGATATGACGCAGCCATGAATGACACGACCAAGGCCACGGCACTGATGGCTGCGAAGAATGCCGCAGGCAGAACGGTCGAAGTTGAAATACTAACTGTTTTGTGATACATAATTACTTGAATTTAATTGTTGTCCTGAAATTTGCGGGCAAAGGTAATCAAAAACCACAAATAACCATGCCTTTGAAAATTATTCTTCAAAATTTAACACTCCTGTAAAGCCTTTTTAACCTCTTCGACCTTCATTTGGGCTATTTTCGCGGATTTCAGCGTAATTTTGTCAACGGACTCGCGCTTACTGGAGTCGGCCATGGCGGCATAGATCTGCGTCGTGGCGACGTTCTTGTGGCCAAGAATATGCTGGACGGTATAGACGCTGGTGCCTGCCTCAACCTGTAGCGAACCCAGTGTATGGCGGCTACAGTGATAGGTTATGTGCTTGGTGATGCCAGCCTCCTTCAGCCAGTTCTTCAACGGGGCCTGGGTGAGGCTGTCGTTGAAGCCGACAAAGACCTTGTCTGTCGGTTTACGGTTCTCATCGCCATCATTATAGCCTATCAGTTCCAGAGCCTCGTTGCTGATGGGGTTGTTCACCAGTTCCTTCGTCTTCTGCATGCGGAGGGTGATGTACATAGAACCGTCACCATAGGGCTGGATCTTGTTCCAAGTCAGCTGCTTGATGTCACTTTTTCTTAAACCCGTCAGACAAGAAAAGAGGAAGGCTTTCTTTAGCACAGGTGAAGAGCATGGCGTATTGGCAAGGTTGACCAATTCCTGACGAGACAGGTGCTCCTTTTCCGTGGGGATGGTGTCGATGCGCTCCAGGAAGCCATTGGGATTCTCGACAATCTTGTGCTCGCGGTAGGCCGTGTGGAGCACGGCGCGGAAGGTTGACCAATAGCCCGCAGCACTATTGATGTGCAGAAGCTGCTCGGTATGTTTGAGTTGGTGGGCTGTCAGGAGATACTCACGGAAGCGGTTGCACAAGTCCACATTGATCTCGTCGAAGCGGCACTTGCCATTGCAGAACTGTTTGAAATGGAGATAGACATTCTCCCACTTCGTGTTCTTCTTGTACGCCTTGTCCTTGAAGTAGTCGAGGAAGTTGCCCTTCATCTTCTCCTTGTCGAAGAAGTCGTAGCGCTCGTTGACAATACTCTCATAGCGACGGCAGCGCAGGGCCTCGGCCTTCTCGCGCATACGGTCGTTGTAGTCCTTCTCGCGCTGGTTCTTCGGCTTGGCATAGATGTAGATACCAAGGCTTTCGTGGCGCATAACCTTCATTGTTGACTCGTCGCGATAACCCGGATAGTAGTCCAGATAGAACGATAGTTGTTCTCCGCCTTTGATTTTCCGTGTGCGGAGGGTCACGGTCTTACAGATGTTGCTCATATACATTATTATATTTTTGTGAATACTCGTCGGTGAAGTGTTTCTTCACGGGGTCAAAATTACCTCATTATTCCCCGATTATCAACATTATTTCGCATAATGCGTCAATAATTGACAGATAATGTTGGTTGGTGAGGTGCTGACCATGATAATGCCCATTCTGATTGTTTATAATCGGTGGATTTACTTAGTTATTCATACAAGGGAGTAGCTGCCAAATTGGGCCAGTCTTTCAGCCATTACCCTGTCGAAGTCCATTTTTGGAATAAGATTCTTCACGCCAACCTTGACAGTGACGATGCTATTCTTCTTGGCGATGATGCCGACGTTGGCAGTACTCATCCCATATTTCTCTGCCGCCTCCCTCACAGTGTAGTAGCTGTTATCATTCACGATGTCTGTGCGTCTCAATTGCCCAAAATGGTCTTTTGAGTAGTAGGTCTGGCCATATTCCCGTTTTGTAGGAATATGATGGCGATAAGCGTTGGAGCGGACAGATGCAGCACTCATGCCGTAGAGTTCCTGAGCCTCCTTCATAGTCAGCCACTCACTGACGGCCTCCACTTCAGCCGACTTGCCAAACAATGCGTCCATGTGCTTGCGGCTGTAGTAGTTCATCCCAGCAATCCGGCATACTGGCACTTGGTTCCGCTTCGCTGAGGTATAGAGCCATGACTTCTTGACCTTATATATTCTCATGACCTCCTCGCCGGAAATATAGTCGAGTACCTTCGACTCTTGGACATTACTCTCCACACTCATGACATTTGACTTACTTCTCTTTGTCGTTTGGGGCGTGGACTTCTTCGGCCTATTCGTTGGTAACACCCGATGATACGGATTCCCCGCCAGCATCTTCTCAATATCTGCCTTGCGGATAAAAGCCATACGACTGCTGATTCTCGATGCCGCCAGTTTCCCTTCGTTCACCAGTTTATACACATACTGACGAGAGCATCCCATCAGTATTGCAGCCTTGGCAAACGTGAGGTACTCCTGATTCTGTAACCCAATGACTGGCTCCACAGCATTCATGAAGTCCTGCTGCCGCTTCTTTCTGGCTTCCTTCGCCTTCGTCTGACACTCCTCGCAACAATACTTCTGCATTCCGCTCCTTGCCACGAACTCCTTTCCACAATACTTGCACTTTCTGACTTGCTTCATTTCCTTGTCACTTTTGATGGTTCAACGTTCATTTTGTCATCCCTACCGTTAAGTCAACCATACTCCACGTTCGTCAACCTATGCCAACTCCGTCCGCTTCGTGACTCTAACTGAATCCGTCCGTCCCTTTTTGTCACCCTTTGCATCCCGTCGTAACCCTTTGTCAACTGAGTCCGCAAAGTGATGAAATCGAAGCCCCGTAAATTCCTCGCGGTAGAAATACGTTGCAAAAATATACTGAAATTCGGTTACTACCAAATTCCAACCATCAAGTGTTAAAAATCAAAAGCTATTGAAAATGAGCGCTTTATGCGCAGTTAGTATTAGATATTCCTGGTTGTTTATACCCGTTTAGATACATACTCTAAATGTTCTGCGCTCCAAACATTTTACTCCATCAGGAATTATAATAGATTTAAGACTTTGGCAACCATAAAACACCCCTTGACTTGCATAATAATCAATACCAATAGAAGATAATGTATTAGGTAACGTAATACTACTTAAGAGTGTGCAACAATAGAATGCTTCATCCCCAATGGAAGTTATTCCGTCTGAAATAGATATCGAACGTAACTTTTGGTTTCTATAAAATGATCTAGATGCAATACTTGTCACATTCATGGTTCTTCCATTGAAAGTCACTGTCGAAGGAATAGTAATATCTCCTTCATATTCTTTATCTCCACTAGTTACATATGCAGTTTGACTACTCGGATTATAACCATAGTAAATACCTTCCACTTCAAAATCATAAGAATATGACCATATACTTTGGGAAAGCATAATTGTTAGCAGACTTACAATTTTAGATAGTTGTCTCATAATTTCAGTTCTATTTTTGAGGATGTAACGTTAATATCGTATTTTTCGCTTATGATTTGTTTTAATATGTCCTGTGCCTTAGACTCAATATATGGGGATAGTATTATCTCGTCTATCATCACATCAGGCAAGATAGGTATAGATATACCTTTACTATTTGAAATATCCTTCTTCGGGGTGAAATAATAGCGGATTTCCTTTTCCTCTTCAAATGCTTTGTCTTTGGTGAATAGGCTTTCCACGAAATCTTGTCCCGCATATATACCTGTATACGACATCCTTCCACAACAAATATCATAGTCATCATTTGCAAAAGAAGCCACGAAATTATTGATGGTAGACTTAATACATCCTCCAATCTTTGTCGTGAAATTCTTCCACATTAAAGCACCTTCTCCTCTCCGTTCAGTCCAACAAGCAGTAAACATACGACCACTTTCTGTGAATTTCCTTCTCCTTTCTAAAGATTCTGCTATATCTGTTGTTTTTCCTTTATAGCTCCTTAGTTCAACAGATTGTAAACTAAACATCGCTTTTAGTGGTAATCTGCTTTCGTGCTTATCTGGGAATTCTTGCTTCTGTTTTACATAGTATGAACGTGTTTCAAGAAGACGTAATAAGTAGTCCAAATCCATATATTGGTGGATTTCAGTATTGGCATCTACACCGTCCATAAGTCGAAAGTATCTCATTCTATTCATTCCAGAGCTTCTTTTTTCAAATACAAAATGCGCAGGCCATTTCTACGCACTTCCGGCTCACCACAAGCCATTGCAACCGTCGAAACGCCTGCGCAAGTAAGCGCTGACGCTCTTGTTGCAATTGGGCTCTTTTGTCCGAGGTGGTGATTGGAAGTGTTGAGCCTATTATGTCTTGTGCCTCATACGAAACACGATGCAAATATACACATTATTCTTCAATTATGGTATCTTAAAGTTCAAAAATTACATAAAATGAGATGAATTTGGTCAATTTTTCGGTAAAGACTACTCATAATGAGAGATGAACTGAAGGTTAAGCATCACTTATATGCTATCCCTTTACGTTCTTCGTCGTTCATATCGTCTATGTCATCATAGCTTCTTCGCTTGCGAGGGTTGTTGTCACCATTGGATAGAGGGACGTAAGCAGAACTGGAGTAGAGTTTCATATAACTGAAGATGGTTCTCTCTATGAGGGATAAAGTGGCAGAACGTTTGTCGGGTCGTGAAAACTCTCTGCGGATATAGGCTTCGATGCGGGACTTGTGATACTTGGCAATAACTTCTTCCTTCGTTAGGCTACCATTTTTGAAAGCCATAAAGTCCTCGTTGCTCATTATCTCATTATATTGCTTGGAGCCACCTGTAAACTTCATCGTAATGTGACACTGTCCCTGTTTGTCCTTATAAGCATGGGTGGCTTCTACGTCGATGAAGGAGGGTAGGACATATCGCTCTGGATATGCTTTGCGTCTCAAATCCATATTCTCCTTACGTAGGCTGTCAATCTCTTTATGAGCCTTCTCGTTGAGGGCTGCATTCTGTTCATTGTTGTTGCGCAAAAGCTTGTTTTCATCCCTTAAAGCCGAAATGACTTTTTGATCCTGTTCGTGCAGTTGTTTCCGTCGCTCTATATCCGCCTGAAGTTGCAAGACTTTTTCTGTCAGTTGCTCCACCTGTTGCTGAAGTTCGATGTTCAATGGGTCTGCCTTTAGATCCTCTACTAGTTGGTCGATTTTCTTGTAGAGTGCATTTTTAGCATCCTTGGAGAGAAAAGACTTGCGAACAAGTGACCTAAGGGAAGAGATATTATCAAGAGCCTTTTTCTCTTTGTACTGTATGGCATTGAGGTGTTTTACGTTAGAACTGCTGCCACGTTCCATCTTAAGACATTCTGCCGCAACGGTCTGCATTCTTGAGGTATCTGGACGCCCCAGACGAAGTGAAGTGCCATCGTCGTGTGTCCAATCTGCCACAAAATGAGCATGCAGGTTCAACTTCGAAGGGTCAGGATTGGTCTTGCTGAAACCTTCATCCCTATGGATATGAATCTGAATGCACTTGATGCCAAACTCCTTTTCAAGTTGCTTTACCAACAGTTGCAGGTCAGCCATCGTCGTATCAGGTTTGATGACGACAGCTGCCTCACGGATAGGAGCTGCTTTTGCCTGCATCTTCTGTCCGACGGTGGCCTGATAACGTTCTGCGATTTCTTTGCGAATATCTGATAAGGTCTTTCCTTCGTATCGAGGATCAACCCAGTGTTCGTTGTTTAGTGTAAGTCCCTTGATGACATAATCAAGTTCCTTCATACGCCAATTGTGAATCTCACACCCTGGCTTAACAGGGTCGAAATGTATGCATGTCTTTTTTCCCATATTGTTTTTGTTGCTTTAGTGATTTATATTTCAAAAGATGGGGTCAAGGGGCGAAGCCCTTGTGGAAAGGTTCTTAGGGAATGCTTCCCTGAGCCCATGTGCACTCTTTAGGGTGCTAGTGGGCTACCACCCTTCTGAGGAAGAGTGGCAGAGAACTCCTGCGGAGGGCTTTTGTCTGCCATATTCGTCGCAAAGGTTGCGAGGTTGCGGTCTTTTGTTATGTATGTTATTGATAACCAGTCCATAACTTCAAATTTTAGCGCAACCTGTCAACTTAGGTCTTTCTTATTGACTGCCTTGCTCACATATTGGCGTGAACAGCCAAGTGCGTCAGCCAATTTCTGAAGATTAACCTCACCACCATAGGAGTTATACAGTATCTTCAAACTCTGCTCTTTGGTGTAACCTTGATACATTCCTCCGCTTATTTCTTGATAGACCTTCTCAGCAGCACATTCAAAATAGAGCATACACTGGACTGAATGAAGCATTTCATCTCCAGAGATAGTGTCTTTTTTATAGTACTCAAAACTCTTCTCCCATAACAGATGGGTAACGATAGACCAGCGGAGGATGATAATCTGCAACTTACTATAGACATACTGCATGTAATCATCGGCAGAACTCTTTTTGTCTTGCAACATATTGTAGTATGTGCAATAATAATCTTTCGCTTCAGGGGTTAGTGATAACGTAGTAGGCTCCAACTTAATGAGTTCCCTCACGAAGTTCGTCCAATAGGGCATAATAGCTTCACTGAGCTGCTTGTCTGAATAGTAGTTGACAGGAACCTTGTCGGGAAAAACAAAGAGGATACGCTGGTTAAAGCCGCTGACCATCAACTGTGGATTACCAAACGTGGACTTTAATAGCCCTGGTTGGATGCTACCAAGCATGTCCAGAAATGGCTCTCGGATAAAAGCAGGGTCTTCTGTCTTACGGTCTATGCAGAAACTGGTACTGTCCCAAATGGAAAGCAAGTTACTTATGATACCGCTGCGATTATAGCGGTCAAAGTCATCAATCATTCCCTTGATTTCATCACGACATATCATCTGCGGCATAAAGGATAGAGCCTTGTAAATGGCTTCAGGAGTGGAATCTGTGAGTGACAGTTTCTTACAGATGGGCTTAGGCTTATTGCTCCCATCGCCTCTATCGGTATTACGTAGTTCTTCGTAATAAGCCATCACAGCTTCCTCGTTCAGCTCATTGATTGGCTTGAATAGCATCTTCACTGGCGCACTCTTGTTACTGCCACTGGGAGCCACATGGCATATCCACATAGAGGGATAGTTGGTGTATTTGCCGTCAAACAGTTTGATGGACTTGTTGACGGCAATACTCACAATGGCATAGATGGTTGTGATAACGATGTCTGCATCACACTGATAGACATCAACAAAGTTCTTGATGATGTCTTGAATCTCCACCTGCAAACACTCAAAAGGTAAACACTGCTGGTTAATCATAGTACAGACGATTAGCGGTTATTACTGGGCAGATGATGAACTCGCTGCCGAATCTCCTTCAGCATCTCCTCGGAATTGATGCCATAGCAGTCTTGTTTCCCTCCCTCAATCCATTTGTAGAGTTCATCCTCGTAGAAGTAGAGCTTGTTACCTCTTTTGTAGTGGGGGATGATACCTTTACGGGCATTGGCATAGATGGTGGGCTTTGCCTTGCCAGTAATACGCATGGCTCCTTCAATGTCAGTGAGGACATGGTGGTTAGATACTGATGATTGCTCACATGGAGTAATCGCTTTCGACAACTCATAAACGAGTTGTGTAAGCTGATTGACTTTCTCTGTCAGATTTTGTATTTGTTCTTCTATCATTATAAAATCCAGTCCCTTTAGTGGAACATCGCCGCAAAGGAACAGGGTTTATCAATGGTATATCCTTATACCGCTATAAACTAAAATAAACTGGGAATAAACTATACTATTAAGCTTATTCCCAGTGATTATCGTTTATATTCGTTTGATAAGTTCTTCTGTTATACGACCGCTGAATTTCTTCGATATACAGCGATTGTCACCCCAACATACTTCTGGAATTGGAATAGATAGATTCTTCGACTCGCTTGAAGACAACTTTGTTGCAACGGTGCTGAATTCTACGTCTTTAAGCTGATGAGGAAATACTTCTTTTATGAAGGCTGCACCATATTCATTACGTTTTTTGAGGAAGAACTTCACTACAAAACCAATGTGGTAGATGTCTTCCGTAACGAGACCCGAGAATTTTGATGTGGCCTTAACTGTGTAGGGAAGATGGGGCTTTAGTCCTGTTGTGTTCAGTTCCAACAACCGATTATCTACAGCGAGGTAAATATCATCCAAAAGAATATTGGCATCTTCATCTGGTATAATCCCCTTAACGTGTTTATCAACAAAGGCATAAAAGAGGTTCTTGTACTTTGTTGACTCTTCTTGTTGAGCTTGATTAATTGCGTTGGGGCTTAAAGGGGAAAGAGTTGGAGGCTCCTCTATCACCTTATTATATATAATAGGCTCTACTGTTTCATTAGGCTCTGTTATTTCAACAAATTCTGCTGTCTCAAAAGGCTCGGATGTATTGGAGTCGGCTATAGGTATGTTTTCTTCTCGGGATGAATCAGATGTGAGAACGGGGAGCATCCGTAGTTCTACGTGCTTCATCTTTTTCTTTCGTTTACGCCAGTTTTCTGGTACAACGTATAGGAAGAAGTGTAACATAGCAGAGATACATGCAGTAGCCACTACATAGTAGAGTAGACTGGGGAATAGCAACATGTGCTGGTATTGAACCCAGTATGCCAAGGGCAGCGTCATTGCCAGAGCTGGCCCAACAATGATGCTTGCAAACAGCGTTTTGTGAAAATATTCGTCAATACTCATTACTTGTTATCCTAAAAACTGGCTGCAAAGGTACTAATTATTAGTGATAACGAGTAATATTTGATGCGAAAAATAAACTTTTTATTAAGGGAAATCGAGCCTTATCCTTCTCTCCATAAAACTATGAAAATAAGAAAGATAGGGCTTGATTGTTAATGATGTCTTGTGACAACTATTTCAGAGAAATGAGCTCGGAAGCCTTACGCTTGTTGGCATCGTTCAAATCAGCATAGATTTGGGTCGTAGTCACATTCTTGTGACCAAGCATCTTCGATACGGTGTAGATGGGAGATCCCATACTTACCTGAAGGGATGCGAAAGTGTGACGAAGACAGTGGAAAGTAATGTGCTTGTCAATACCAGCAGCCTCCAGCCATTCTTTTAAGTTATAGCCGACAATACTGTAACGAAGTCCCTTGAATACCTTGCCTGTACTGCGTTCACCGCAAAACTCCAATGTTTCTTCACTTATAGGGAGTGTGTCTTCTGCGCCAGTCTTTTTTATACGATATTGGATAACATATCCACCATCACTACCAATGCGGATATTATCCCAATTTAATCTAAGGATGTCACTAACACGCAATCCGGTCAGACAAGAGAATAGTGCAGCCTGCTTCAATACAGGAATCTTGCAGGGAGTCTGGTTTAGTTTCTTCAACTCATCAAGAGTGAGTGTTTCCTTGCGTACATCGACAGTCTCAATCTTTTCGAGATAATCATTGATGTTTTCATTCAGCCACTTTTCTCTATAAGCCATATACAATAATTCTTTGAAGATGGAATAGTAGCTGGCCGCAGAATTTTGACTTAGCATCAGTCGGGTGTGTTTCAACTGATGGGCGTTGAGAAGATACTCGCGAAATCCTCTGCATAGTTCAATAGTGACTTCCCCAAAGGTACACTTCCCGTTTACGTACTTGAAAAAATGCTTGTACACCATGTCCCACTTTTGTTGCTTAGTACGGCCTTTTTCTTTGAAATAAGCGAGAAAGTCAACCTTCTGCTTTGTCTTGTCGAGAAATCCGAACTGTTCATTGATAAGCGACTGTACACGAATACAACGAATACCTTCGGCCTTCATGAGCATGTCTTTGTTAAATCCATCTTCCGTCTGATTCTTTGGATTGGCATAGATGTAAATCCCAAGGAACTCTCGACGAGTCATTTTCATTGTCTTAGGATTGCGGATGGCAGGATAGAAATCCAGATAGAGTGAGATCATTCCGTTTTTGAGTTTGGCCTGGCGAACGGTTACCTTTGTGCATGTGTTACTTCTGTTCATAATGCGTTAATGTTTAATCGTTTATACTTCTTTTTGAAAATCTGGGCGCAAAATTAGGGAGTGTATCGCCAGTATATCCATAAACCGCCATAAACTGTGAATAAACTATACTGACAATGAATCTTGGGGCATCATATCACATTTCGCAGGTATTATGCCTTGCTTACGTTCCTCTATGATGCGGTTGAAATCATGTAAACAGAGCTTGATGTACTTGCCACATTTCTTCTTCGGTACATGATAGAATCGAATCACTTCCCTTACCTGATGGACAGTCATCTGATACATGGCCATTAGTTCCTCTACTGTCTTGTAATCATCCTCAGGCTGGAGTATGTTCTTCTCTTTGTCAACATGCAGCTTTGAGTAGTACGGCTTTGTGCCGACGTACTTTCGAGGGATATGATGTTTACAGACGAAAGAAGCGACTTGATTGTAAGTCATGCTGTATTTCGCTTGGATATCTTCACAAGTGTACCATTGTGTCAGTTCTGGGCTTGGATTGTCCTTGACGAAATAATTGTCAATGGCTGCTTTAGGGAAGCATTTCTTATCCCCTAAAGTAAAGACATCAATATTCTGGGCTTTGGCAATGCGATAGACCGTTGTTTCCTTTACCTTATATTTATCTATAATCTCATCAATGGTGTAGAATGGGTTGAGTTCTTGTGGCTTGGGAGCTTCTGGGAGATGGTTTGCCTGATATTTTGCAACAAAGGAATCCCAGTCAGTCTTCAAGATAAGTAGTAACCTGTTGACTCTCTTCGCTTTCA
This sequence comes from Prevotella sp. P6B1, assembly GCF_000702825.1. Classification (GTDB taxonomy): domain Bacteria; phylum Bacteroidota; class Bacteroidia; order Bacteroidales; family Bacteroidaceae; genus Prevotella. The sequence continues at coordinate 211,717 of NZ_JNKF01000014.1, read as the reverse complement.
GTTTCTCGTTTTTGGTATAATATCGAACTTGGAACGTAGAGAAACTGCTGTTCTTGACAATGTCTTGAACGGTGTAGTAGTTCTCGTCCGGCATTGTTGCAAGCCGTTTAAGATTATCGATGTGGTTCTTCGAGTAATAAGTGACGTTCTGAAACTGGATACGTGGCACATCATGACGGAGGACATACCTATTAAGGGCGGAACGCTTCATTCCGTATATTTCCTCTATTTGCTGGGCATTATACCAGTCCTTTAAATCGTATTGAACAAGCAATTCAGCGAAATGCACATCAACGTCTTCTTTTCGCCAGAAAGTTCTTTTTCCCTCAACGATTTGGGGAATACCGAACTGTTCACATCTACGGTAGACAGTTCGCTTGCTGATTTTAAATTTCTCCATCATCTCTTTAAGGGAGTAATACTCATTTTGAGTTTTCTTTCCCTTTTGCACATTGCCTCGCTTCTTGTAGGAAGGAGCTGCATCGAAGAGTTTCTCAATGTCACTTCTTCTGATGATAGTCTTACCACGAAACTGCTTGGCCTTCAGTTCGTGTAGCCAAAGATAATTGTAGATGGTACTTCTGCAAACGCCAAGTAGCTTTGCTGCCTCTGAGGGAGAAAGGAATTGCTTATCCTTTAGAGATTCCTTGAAACGCTTACGTTCGTCCACTCTTCGTGATAGGGTACTCAAATCAGTTTTGCCATCTACGGGTGTGTATTTCCCTGATTGCATCTTTCTTTTGTACCTGTAGGCATGATCACAGCATTTACTACTGCAAAATCTTGCCGTAACCATCTGTGCAATGAATGTTTTGTGACACCATTCGCATTTCTTAACTATTTCCATATGTCCAATTTTTGTATGTTACTATTCCTTAATACTGTTCAAATGTGTCCAATAGTGTCCAAATGTGTCCAACGTGTGCCACGCGAGGACATCAGTTAGCAATCCAATGGTGTCCAACGTGTGCCAGTCGGAGACATTGAGTTAGCATTTGCCGACGTTGGGATTTTTCCCGAACGTACAAATAACGTACAAAAATGAGCGAAAAAAATATCATCAACGATTAACGCTGATGATATTGCGGGTGTGGAATTGCTTGGAAATAAACGATTTATGTCATATCTTGTAATATCGAGTGATGACCGTTAATCGTATTCTACTTTCCCACGCAAAAGTTTTTAAATATATTTCCTAATACTTCGTTGGGGGTTATCTGGCCGCCGGTGATCTCGGCAAGGGTGTCGAGGGCTTGGCGGAGGTCTTCGCTGAGAAGGTCGCCGCTTAGTTGCATTTCGAGTCCGTCGATAACACGCTGGATCTTGTCGTGGGCGCGAACCAAAGCGTCGTAGTGGCGAGCGTTGGTGACGATGATATCGTTCTCTGTGAGGGTGGAAATGTCGGCAGCCTCGTAGATGGCTCGCTCTAACTCATCGATCCCAGTGCCAAACTTCGCGCTGATGGCGATAAATGACGTATTTAACAAATTGTAACTATTGTTACTATCTTTATCAGATTTGTTTTTGATGATGATAAGTTTTTTATTTTCAGAATGTTGCTTAATATTGTCTATTTCTTCTCTTGAAGGTTTGGTATCGATGAGCCAAAGAACGATGCGGGCCTTTTGAATAGCTTGGTAGGTGCGGTCGATACCTATCTGTTCGATGGTGTCAGAGGTCTCTCTGATACCTGCAGTATCGATGAAACGGAAGGTGACGCCATGGATGTCGATGGTGTCTTCGATGGTGTCGCGGGTGGTGCCGTGAATATCAGAAACGATGGCGCGATCGTCCTTCAGTAGGCGATTGAGTAGGGTGGATTTACCTACATTGGTTTTGCCTACAATAGCCACGGGGATGCCTTGCTTGAGGGCTTGCCCTGTTTTGAAACTCTGGGCTAAACGGGTGATATGATTGTCAATTGTTTGGGTAAGCTCTGTAAGCTCGCTACGGTCGGCAAACTCCAGATCCTCGTGGTCGGAGAAATCAAGTTCGAGCTCCAAGAGCGAGGTGAGCTTGAGTAGTTGTTCGCGCAGTTGGGCGAGCTTTGATGAAAAATGACCGCGCAGCTGACTCATGGCTATCTGATGGGTAGCCTGATTGGTAGAGGCTATCAGGTCGGCCACAGCTTCGGCCTGCGAGAGGTCCATCTTGCCGTTCAGATAGGCACGCTGGGTGAACTCGCCTGGGCCAGCCTGGCGGCAACCGTTGGCTATCAGTAAGGCTATCACCTTATTCAGAATGTAACGCGAGCCGTGACAGGAAATCTCTGCACTCTCTTCGCCCGTATAAGAGTGGGGGGCACGGAATACGCTCACCAGAACCTCGTCGATAATCTCTTCGCCGTTCTTGATATGCCCATAATGAATGGTGTTGGGCTGAGTTTGTGTAAGGTCCTTTGAAAATACATGAGAAAGAATCTCAAGCGACTTAGGGCCTGAGATTCTTATAATTCCTATAGCGCCACCTGGGGCTGTGGCGAGAGCGCAGATTGTTTCGTTCATTTAAATGCGGTTGAGTACTTTTTCGATAAGTGTGTCGATAGAGTTTTTGTACTCTGTGTTCATTTTCTGGGCGTAGCGATTAGCGATGACCATGCAGCAGGTCATAGCGCGATGACCCAGCAGCGACGCCATACCAGCGAGCGCACTCGATTCCATCTCGAAATTGCAGATCTTCAGGTCATCATACTCAAAGTTTTCAATCTTCTCGTTCTGTTTGGGATCCTCGATATTGGCACGGAGTACACGTCCCTGAGGGCCGTAGAATCCACCACACGAGATGGTGTAGCCGCAAACCATATCGTCCTTGGCAATGCGGTCGATGAGCTCAGCATCGGCTACCGATACGTAAGGAGCGCCCTTGATGGGGTTCCAATTCATGTGCTGCTTGAAGGCTTCTTCAAGCTTCAGGTCGCACACTTTGTTACGGTCGGCATAGTAGTTGAGCAGACCATCAAAACCAATGCTCTTTACCGATGCCACGAAGCAACCTGTAGGGGTGTTGGGCTGCAAACCGCCACAGGTACCGATACGTACCATGGTGAGGGTGCGGTGCTCGGCTTTCTCCTCGCGGGTGTTATAATCGATGTTGGCGAGCGTGTCGAGCTCGTTGGCTACGATGTCGATATTATCGCAGCCGATACCGTGACTCTGACAGGTGATACGCTTGCCTTTATACATACCTGTGATAGTGTGGAACTCGCGGCTCGACACCTCGCACTCTTTTGAGTCGAAATGGGCAGCAACGGTGTCAACACGGGCTGGGTCGCCTACCAGCACCACCTTGTCGGCCAGCTGTTCAGGCTTCAGATGCAGATGGAAACATGAACCATCGGCATTGATAATCAGTTCTGATTCTGGAAATTTCTTTTTCATAGACTGTATGTATTATTGTTGTTTACTACTGATTTCGGCATTACGTGTGGCCTTGTCCAACTGTTTGACGTGAGCGTTCAGCTTGATGACCTCGTCTTCAAGCTTCAGAATCTCACTCTTCATCTGCTTTCTCTCGTTGGTATTGGCCTTGTGATACTCCTGACGCAGCTGGTCCAGACGTGAGTTGGCGATTTCGAGCTCATACTGCTCTTTCATCAGCTTCTGGTAAAGCGATTTTGCCTCTTTCGACTGGAAATGTACTGCTGAAGCTTCGCCATCAGTGCTCACCATTTCGCCTGAAGCACCATTAGCGGCATATTTGTTTTTGATGCGCTCGAGTGCGGCCTTCCGTTCCTGACCATTGCCCCAGGTGTCGGCGATTCTTGCGATGTCGGCAAAGCGACGTATCTTCTCCTCTGAATATTTCGAGGCATCGTAGGTCTTACGCGCATCGGCTGGGATGAAGATGTAGATGCAGACCTTACCCTCAGGCTGGCGACGGTCGCTGGCAAAGTAACCAATACGATTAGTTTCGTCGATAGCGTACATGTAGTCGTTGGCCTCAGAGTTGAAGGGCATGCCCAGATTCTCTGGTTTCAGGAAACTGCCGCTACGTGAGTCGTAGCGTGTCATGAAGATATCGTAGCCGCCAATACTCTCTTCGCCCTTGCCTGCAAAGTAGAAGGTGACACCATCTGAAAGCATGAAGGGGTAGGAGGCCTCGTCGATGCCTTCGTTGAGGCCCTGCAGGGCCTGCGGATGGCTCCACTCGTTGCCTAACTTATCGGATGTGAACAGTTGCTGCTGTTTGCCCTCTTGCTGACTGAAATATATCTTATTGCCCATCTCGTTGATGTAGAGACAGCCTTTGAGCTGATTGCGGAAGAAGGCGCCCGTATTCATGAGCTGCCCAGATTCCGACGATAGGCGGATGGCTGAGAGAAACTGCTCTTTGTTGGTTACAATACTGTCGATGAAGATAATCTGCTGGGTCATCGCACGCATGTTGGTGATACGTGGGTCTTCCAGTGGCTCTTCGACTACAGGCTCTGGCTTTGGGCGTGGTTTAATGCGCTTCTTCTTCTGTGCTGCCATCGGTAGTGCCAGCAAGAGTGCCAATATCAGTATTGTAATTTTCCTTAGTTTCATATCTATTCTTCAATTAGTTTATTGTCTTCGTTAAGTGCGTTCCACATGCTGTAGCGGGCCTCTGGATTCATACGCTCAATGGCGTCGTATAGCTGCTTAATGTCTGCGCGATGCGAGTAGGTCTCGTAGGGACAGAGCTTCTGCTGTTTCTGATAGCCCTGTAGTTGGGCATACTGCTTGATGTCGTTCTCCTCAATCATACATAGCGGACGGATGATAGCGAGTGGCATCTTGCGCATCTTCAGCAGGGCAGGCATGGTGTCGAATCGCCCTTGGAAGGTTAGGTTCATCAGCGCTGTGTGCAGCAGGTCGTCCTGATGGTGGCCTAAGGCTATCTTGTTGCAGCCTAACGCCTGTGCCAGATTGAACATCTGCTTGCGACGGTTCCATGAGCACAGGAAACAGGGTGTTTTCTGCTTGCGGCGACGGGCTGCATCGGTAGGTTGTCCCGATTCTGTCGCAGCATCAACCTCGAAGCGGGTTGTCAGTACATGAAGCTCGACGCCCAGATTGTCGCAGAACTGCTGTAGATAGCTGGTGTCAGTCTCATAGTGGATGTTTTCCATCCTGACGTGCAGCGCCTCTACCTTGAATCGTGGATGCTGGATGCGCGAACGTCTGGCCAGCAGTTCGAGTAACAGGAGCGAATCCTTGCCACCCGATAGGCCCACGAGTATGTGGTCATCATCTTCTATCAGATGATAAGTAGCCATCGCCTTGACAAAACGCTCATTGAGACGATGCCAGAGGCGATGGCTCTCTTTATCTTGATTAGGCTTCTCCACGCAGATGCTTATCCATATTCAATGCAGCACGACGGCCATCACCCATAGCGAGGATGACTGTTGCACCACCACGCACGATGTCGCCACCAGCGAAGATCTCAGCACGTGAAGACTGCATCTCCTCGCTTACGGCAATAGTGTTCTTGCGTCCCAGCTTCAAGCCCTCGATACTCTTGGGTACCAGTGGGTTGGGCGACACACCTACAGCCACAATCACCTGATCGACATCGAGTGTAACGGTCTTGCCCTCAACAGGAACAGGACTGCGACGACCTGATGCATCGGGCTCTCCCAGCTCCATCACCTGGAGAACGGACTGTTTTACAGCACCAGTCTCATCAGCGATGTACTCGATAGGATTGTGGAGTGTGAGGAATTTGATACCCTCTTCCTTGGCGTGCTTCACCTCTTCCAGACGGGCTGGCATCTCTACCTCAGAACGGCGATAAACCAGTGTCACGTCGGCGCCCAGACGCTTGGCTGTACGACAAGAGTCCATAGCAGTGTTACCACCACCTACAACCAGCACGCTCTTGGCTGGATTCAATGGGGTGTCAGTAGTTGGGTTGGCAGCGTCCATCAGGTTCACACGGGTCAGATACTCGTTCGACGACATGATGTTGATGCAGTTCTCGCCAGGGATATTCATGAAGTTCGGCAGACCAGCGCCAGAACCTACAAAGATGCCCTTGAAGCCCTGCTTCTCAAGCTGTTCTACGCTGATGGTCTTACCTACGATGACGTCGGTCTGGAAATGTACACCCATCTTGGCCAGATTCTCAATTTCTACGTCGACAATCTTGTTGGGCAGACGGAACTCGGGGATACCGTACTTCAGTACACCACCGATTTCGTGTAAGGCTTCAAATACATATACATCATAACCTTTCTTCACCATATCGCCTGCAAAGCTCAGTCCGGCAGGACCAGAACCTACTACGGCAATCTTCATGCCGTTGGCTGGTGCAATCTCAGGCAGAGAGATGTTGCCACTCTCGCGTTCAAAGTCAGCAGCGAAACGCTCCAGATAGCCGATGGCTACAGCGGGCTCGTTCATCTTCAGGTGGATACATTTGCTCTCACACTGTTTCTCCTGAGGACAAACACGTCCGCAGACAGCGGGGAGGGCAGAGGTGTTCTTCAGTACCTTAGCGGCTGCCAGGAACTGACCACGCTCGATGTTCTTGATGAATGAGGGGATATTGATGTTTACAGGGCAGCCCTCAACACAAGTAGGTTTGGCGCAGTCCAGACAACGCTTGGCCTCTGTCATCGCCATCTCCTTGGTCAGGCCGATATTCACCTCCTCAGTACGGGTGGTTGCACGATAAACGGGGTCGAGCTCTGGCATCACTACGCGCTCAATCTGTGTGCGCTCCTTGGGTTTCATGCTCTTTCTGAGCTCATCGCGCCAAGCGGCGTTACGATCGGTCAGTACCTCGATGGTGTCGTTGGTTGGGTCGGCATCCATCACCACATCGGTGTTTTTGGTCTCGACCTTCTCCTCGGCATTAAGGCTGTCCAGATGCTCCTCGTAGTGGGCCAGTTCTTCCTGCTCTTCGCGCTTAAAGGTGCCCATACGCTTAAACATCTCGTCCCAGTCAACCAGTGCGCCGTCGAATTCAGGACCATCGATACAAACGAACTTGGTCTTGCCTCCGATGGTGAGTCGGCATGCGCCACACATACCTGTTCCGTCGACCATGATGGTGTTCAGGCTGACTTCGCAAGGGATGTTGTGCTTCTGAGCGGTAAGGTTTGAGAATTTCATCATGATAGGAGGGCCGATAGCGAATACCTTGTCCACATGTGGCTCCTGCTCAATGAATTTCTCGATACCAACGGTTACTACGCCTTTCTCGCCGTAGCTGCCATCATCGGTCATGATGATTACTTCGTCAGAACTTTCGCGTACCTTGTCTTCAAGGATGATCAGGTCCTTAGAGCGACCAGCCATTACTGAGAGCACACGGTTGCCAGCGGCCTTGAGTGCCTGGATAATGGGCAGCATAGGTGCTACGCCCAATCCACCACCTGCGCAGACTACTGTTCCGTAGTTCTCAATCTTTGTGGGGTTACCTAATGGACCAACCACGTCAGTCACATAGTCGCCCACATTCAGGGCACAGAGTTTTTTGGATGAGAGTCCCACCATCTGTACTACGAGTGTGATGGTACCCTTGTCGATGTCTGCGCCAGCGATGGTCAGCGGCATGCGCTCACCTTTCTTGCCTACGCGCACGATTACGAAGTTGCCTGCCTTACGGCTCTTCGCAATCAGTGGAGCTTCGATCTCAAAAAGAAAAACCTTCTCGGAGAACTGCTCTTTTCTAACGATTTTGTTCATAAGTATTTGTAAGTTGTTGATTAATCAATCATGTCGCAACCCATGTAGGGAACGAGTGCTGCAGGAATCTTAATGCCGTTCTCTGTCTGGTTGTTCTCCAGCAGAGCTGCAACGATTCTTGGCAGAGCCAGAGCCGAACCATTCAGCGTGTGGCACAGCTCGGTCTTCTTGGTCTCGCTATTGCGATAGCGGCACTTCAAGCGGTTGGCCTGATAGGTGTCGAAATTAGATACACTTGATACCTCGAGCCAGCGCCCCTGAGCCTCTGAGTATACCTCGAAGTCGTAGCAGATGGCGCTTGTAAAGCTCTGATCGCCGCCGCAGAGTAGCAGAATACGATAGGGGAGCTCTAACTTCTTGAGCAGGCCTTCAACGTGCTCCAGCATCTCTTTGTGACTCTCCTTTGAGTGCTCGGGCTTATCGATACGAACAATCTCAATCTTCGAGAACTCGTGCAGACGGTTCAGACCACGAACATCCTTACCATATGAGCCTGCCTCACGACGGAAGCACTCTGTGTAAGCACAGTTCTTGATAGGCAGATCCTTCTCGTCGAGAATCACGTCGCGATAGATGTTGGTTACAGGTACCTCGGCTGTTGGGATGAGATAGAAATCATCTACCTCGCAATGGTACATTTGTCCCTCCTTGTCGGGCAGCTGGCCTGTGCCATAGCCTGAGGCAGCGTTAACTACTGTAGGTGGCATAATCTCTGTGTAACCGCTCTTGCGGGCCTCGTCGAGGAAAAAGTTGATGAGGGCGCGCTGCAGACGGGCTCCCTTGCCGATATAAACAGGGAAGCCGGCACCAGTGATCTTTACGCCCAGATCAAAGTCGATGAGGTTGTATTTCTTGGCGAGCTCCCAGTGGGGCAGGGGATTGGCAATACCCAGTTTGGGGTTTACGTCCCAGTTGCCAACAGTATCGTCGGCGGTGCACTCCTTCAGGTTGCTCTTCACTACGTGGTTGTCCTCGGCAGCCTTGCCTTCGGGCACTTCGTCGTATGGAATGTTAGGAATCTGGCAGAGCAGAGTAGTCATCTCTTCCTGAGCCTTGGCCATAGTCTCGTCCATTTCCTTTGATTTCTCCTTCAACTGGGCCACCTGAGCCTTTACCTGCTCAGCCTCGTCCTTCTTGCCTTCTTTCATCAGTCGGCCTATCTGTCCTGAGAGCTGTTTCTGCTCGTTCAGACACTTGTCGAGCTCCTGTTGTGCCTCACGACGACGCTTGTCAACGGCCAAAACCTGATTGATGGCCTCTTTAGCGCCAGCAAAATGTTTCTTCTCCAATCCGCGAATCACGCGTTCTGTTTCCTCATTGATGAGTTTGAGTGTTAACATATCAAATACGTATTTATTTGTTTATATTCTTTTTTCTAAGGCGCAAAGGTACAAATAATCGATTAAATAGCCAAGAAAATAGCCTTAAAAATGCAGAAATCCCGCTACTCCTTGCGGAGTGCGGGAATCTGTTGTTTGTTTGGAATAAGTTGTTTCTTTAAAATTTTACCTTAGGCCTCAGCATTAGGAATTACTGATACAACGCTCTTGTTGTACTTGCCCTTGTGGAAGTTTACGGTACCGTCTACGAGAGCGTAGAGAGTGTCGTCCTTACCAATGGCAACGTTGTTACCAGGATTGTGCTTTGTACCACGCTGGCGAACGATGATGTTACCAGCTACGCACTGCTGACCACCGAAGATCTTGATGCCAAGTCGCTGAGCTGCGCTCTCACGACCGTTCTTAGAACTACCTACACCTTTCTTATGTGCCATAATGTTGTTCCTCCTACGTTTTTAAGCGATTACCGACTTGATTACTACTTCTGTGAACTGCTCACGATGACCGTTGCGAACGCGATAGTCCTTACGACGCTTCATCTTGAAAACGATGACCTTGTCACCCTTTACGAGTGGGTTCACTACTTCACACACTACTTTTGCTCCATCTACGGTGGGAGCACCTACCTTCACTGCGCCGTCAGCATCTACGAGCAGTACCTTGTCAAATTCAACAGTCTTACCTGCCTCAACATCCTTGATGTGGTGCACGAAGAGCTTCTTGCCCTCCTCTGCCTTGAACTGCTGACCCTGAATTTCTACAATTGCGTACATTTTGCTTTTATTTGTATTTAGGGGTTTTTCCGCGAGGCGGCATACGTTCGTACACACTTAACTCTGCCCCAACGGACTCTAACGGGGTGCAAAGGTATATAATTTTTATATAATAGTGAATAGTAAATAGTAAAAAGTAGTAAGATTTATGAAAGTTTAACTATTCGAGCGCGGGCAAAAAATAAAGCGATGACTTTCGCAAGCGATCGCTCCATATCTTCAATAGGTATTAGTCTTCTAAGGTAAAAAGATTGTTTTCAGGATAACGTTGGCAAAGGTAAGGGTTTTTTCGGAAACTTACAAATTTTTTGGCGTTTTTTTTTGATGAATCGTCAATGTGTGCCTACACAGCGATTAATTTTATAAAATGTTAACACAAAATGCCGTGCAAGCGTTTACATTTTGGGTAGTTGTACGTGCAAAAAAATTTTGCACGAAGCAGTTGTTGGTACCAGAAGGGCTAGGGCTTATTTACTATTATATTTAATGTTCGCGCGCGTGTATGCTTTAATAGCTTGTACTTCTTTTCGTGGCGATGACGGCTTTTAAAAGTACAGCGGAGGTCTCAATTGGGCCTCCGCTGTGCTTGTATAGGTTAAAAAAATGATTAATATTCGAATGTGCCGAATTCGCTCTTGATGGTGAGGCTCTTCTTTCCTTCCTCGATGTGACCAACTACCTGAGCGTCGATGTTGAACGACTTTGATATCGCGATCACCTTGTCGGCAATCTCTGGACTTACGTAGATTTCCATGCGGTGCCCCATGTTGAATACCTGGTACATCTCCTTCCAGTCGGTGCCTGAACACTCGTGGATAGCACGGAAAAGTGGGGGAACGGGGAACATGTTGTCCTTCACTACGCGGCAGTTGTCATTTACAAAGTGGAGCACCTTGGTCTGGGCACCGCCTGTGCAGTGAACCATACCGTGAATTTCAGGACGGAGTTCGTCGAGCAACTTCTTGATGACAGGAGCGTAAGTGCGGGTTGGCGAAAGAACAAGCTGACCTGCATTCACGGGAGCGCCTTCTACAGTGTCGGTGAGCTTGTATTTCCCACTATACACGAGTTCTTCGGGTACAGCGTGATCATAACTCTCTGGGTAATTCTCTGCTAGATACTTGGCGAACACGTCGTGACGGGCTGAGGTGAGACCGTTAGATCCCATACCGCCGTTGTAGCGTTTTTCGTAGGTGGCCTGACCTGTAGATGAAAGACCGACGATGACGTCGCCAGGACGAATGTTGGCATTGTCGATGACGTCGGCGCGCTTCATACGGCAGGTAACGGTGCTGTCGACGATGATGGTTCGAACCAGATCGCCTACATCGGCTGTCTCACCACCAGTGGGATAGATGCCGATTCCCATCTCGCGGAGCTCGCTGAGCAGTTCGTCGGTACCATTGATGACGGCAGAGATAACTTCGCCAGGGATGAGCATCTTGTTGCGGCCGATGGTGCTTGATACCAGGATGTTATCCACGGCACCTACGCAGAGCAAGTCGTCGGTATTCATAACGATGGCATCCTGAGCGATACCTTTCCATACTGACAGGTCACCGGTCTCTTTCCAATACATGTAGGCAAGGGCCGATTTTGTGCCAGCGCCGTCGGCGTGCATGATGTTGCAATACTCTGGGTTGCCCCCTAAGATGTCGGGAATAATCTTACAGAAGGCCTGTGGGAAAATACCCTTATCAATGTTTTTGATGGCGTTGTGCACATCTTCCTTGGCGGCACTTACGCCTCGCATCATATATCTGTTGTCCATAATCTTTTTTTATTTATCGTTTCCGTGCCAGAACTCCCAACTGGCAAAGGCTTGCAGGAGTAGCATTTCGAGACCGTTTTTCACCTCGGCACCGTATTTTGCCCCCTTACGCATAAACAGTGTTTGGTCGGGGTTGTAAATCAGGTCGTAGAGGATGGTATGTGAGTCCATTGCCTCGTAGGGCAGGTCGGGGCACTCGTCGGTCTTGGGGTACATGCCTAATGGTGTGCAGTTGACAATGACGTTGTATTCCTTGACTACCTCGGGGGTAATCTGACTGTATTGAATCGTGTCGGGGCGCTCGTAGCGGCTAACAAACACGGGCTCAATGCCTAATGACTTGAGACCGAAGTTGATGGCTTTTGAGGCACCGCCTGTGCCCAGAATGAGGGCTTTCTTGTGCCATTTTGGATCGAGCATGCTCTCGATGCTTTGAGTAAAACCAATGACATCGCTGTTGTAGCCCTTGAGCAACGTCTTGTTCTTCTCGTGAACCACTCGGATGACGTTAACAGCGCCAATGGCTCGTGCCTCGGGCGAAATGCTGTCGAGGAAAGGAATCACCTTCTCTTTATAAGGGATGGTGACGTTGAGTCCCTTCAGATTGGGATTGCGGTCAATGATCTCGGGCAGATCGTCAATGGTGGGAATCTCGAAATTCTCGTACTTGGCATTGATACCTTCATCGGCAAACTTCTGATTGAAGTAGCTGATGGAGAATGAGTGGCCCAAGGGGTAGCCGATAAGTCCGTACTTGTCCATTTTTTTATAATACCTATTTAGTTGCGAAATACATCGTGCAAATGCCAAACGTTAACCGCTTGAATGAAGCTTCGACAAAGCCGGCCTTCAGCAGGATATCGACCATGCGCTCACCTTGTGGGAAAGCCTCGATGGTCTTGGTGAGATAGGAGTAGGCGCTGGTGTCCTTGCTGATCAGTCGTCCATATACAGGCAGCACGGTGTGTGCGTAGATATGGAACAACTGCTTCATGGGGAACGAGACGGGCGACGTAAGTTCGACGATAGAGAGGTGACCGCCTGGTTTGAGTACACGGTAAATCTCGCGTAAACCGGCATCGAGGTCGGCAAAGTTGCGGATACCGAAGGCTGCGGTCACGGCATCGAAAGTGTCGCTATGGTATGACAGGTTCAGGCAGTCTTCTTTCTCGAAAGTCACGATATGGTCGAGACCGAGTGCCTTTACCTTCTGACGGCCTATCTCCATCATACCCTCGCTGATGTCGGCGCCCACTAAGCGGGCGGGCTTCAGCATCTGGGCCGACAGAATGGCAAAATCGCCTGTGCCAGTGGCGATATCGAGCAGTGACTGTGGGGTATAGGGCTGCAAAGCCTTGATGGCCTTGCGGCGCCACCCCTTATCGATATCCCACGACAGACGGTGGTTCAGCTTATCGTAGGTAGGCGCGATGTTGTCGAACATCTGTTCTACCTGTGAGGCTTTCTCGCCATCGCCGTATGGCTTGATCTTCTCCTGCTCGTACATGTTTGTTGACAATTGATAATTGAAGTAGACTATTAACGAGACTTGAAGGCTGTCAACCAGTTGCTGACGTTTTTCTCGATACGCTCGGCGATGTCGTCGTCACTGGTTTCACGCTCAAACTTCTCGCCGACAATGTGTTCGTAGAGTTCGATGTAACGGTCGGAAACGCTCTCTGCATACTCGTCGGTAATCTCAGGCATTGTCTGTCCGGGCTCGTTCATGAAGTCGTGCTCGATGAGCCACTGGCGAACGAATTCCTTAGAGAGCTGGCGCTGGGGCTCTCCCTTAGCGAGTTTCTCCTCGTAGCCATCAGCGTAGAAGTAGCGGCTTGAGTCGGGGGTGTGGATTTCGTCGATGAGGTAAACTTTTCCATCGCGCTTACCAAACTCGTACTTGGTGTCGACAAGAATCAGTCCACGCTTGGCAGCAATCTCCTGTCCGCGAGCGAAAATCTTGCGGGTGTAATCCTCCATGATGGCGTAGTCCTCAGCTGATACGATGCCCTGAGCAATGATCTCTTCCTTCGAGATGTTCATGTCGTGACCTTCGTCGGCCTTAGTGGTTGGAGTGATGATGGGCTCGGGGAAACGCTCGTTTTCCTTCATGCCGTCGGGCAGTTTTACGCCACAGAGCTCACGACAACCGTTCTTGTACTCGCGCCAAGCTGAACCCGTCAGGATAGAGCGGATAATCATCTCCACGCGGAAACCTTCGCACTTCAAACCTACGGTAACCATAGGATCGGGGGTGGCCAATTTCCAGTTAGGGCAGATGTCGGTAGTGGCATCAAGGAACTTGGCTGCTATCTGGTTGAGTACCTGACCCTTGAAAGGGATTCCCTTAGGCAGCACAACGTCGAATGCTGAGATACGATCGGTGGCTACCATCACCATCAGATCGTCGTTGATGTTGTACACATCGCGTACCTTTCCATGATACACGCTCTTCTGTCCTGCGAACTTAAAGTCCGTCTTAGTTAATGCTTTCATCTCTTTATTGTGTTATTATCAAATTCACCTTTCATCTCCTTATCGAATTCCTCGTAGGCATTCACGATGCGGGTTACGAGCTTGTGGCGTACGATGTCGCCGCGGTCCAGGTTTACAATCCCGATACCTTCTACATTATTTAATATATGCAAGGCCTCGATGAGTCCGCTTTTCTGTGAGTGGGGCAGATCTATCTGGGTCATGTCGCCCGTGATGATCATCTTGGTATTCCAGCCCATGCGGGTGAGGAACATTCGGATCTGGGCAGGCGTGGTGTTCTGTGCCTCGTCGAGAATCACTACAGCATCAGAGAGCGTACGACCACGCATAAAGGCTAATGGGGCAATCTGGATGATGTGCTTCTCCATCATGTCCTGCAGCTTCACTTGTGGAAGCATATCCTCAAGGGCATCGTAAAGCGGTTGCAGATAAGGATCAATCTTCTCCTTCATGTCGCCTGGCAAGAAGCCGAGTTTCTCACCAGCCTCGACGGCGGGACGTGAGAGGATGATTTTCTTGGCAGTCTTGTCCTTCAGCGCCTTGACGGCCAAAGCGATAGAGAGATAGGTTTTACCTGTACCAGCAGGTCCGACGGCAAACACCATGTCGTTCTTGTTGTAGGCCTCGATGAGTCGTTGCTGATTGGGTGTACGGGCCTTGATAGGGCGTCCTGACATGGAGTAGACTACAACGCCATCAGGCACGTCGTCGCGCGTGCGCTTACCTTTAATAATGTCTAGGATATCCTCGTCGCCAAGGGAGTTGAAGCGGAGTACGTGGGCGCGCAGCTTCTCAACACTTTCCTCGAAAGCTGCCATCTGTTCCTCGTCGCCTAACACACGGATGACATTGTCACGGGCCATGATGCGCAGTTTTGGATATAGCGAGCGAATCATCTGCAAGTGCCCGTTGCCAACCCCATAGAATATGACGGGGTCAATGTCTTCTAATACGATATGTTTCTCTATCAAAAGCTGAAGTTTTTTAAAATTTGGGCACAAAGTTACAAAAATTATTTGTATCTTTGCAACGCAAAAGAAAATTTTTAGATGAAACTGACAAAAAAACGATATTTAATGGGGTTTACGGCGATGGTTTTGTTGCTGGCGGCAATTCGTGCAGCGTATCCACAGGTGGCTGAGAGCCAAAGTGATGAGCCATCGGTAGAGCCTGTAGCTCAAGAAATCGTCGGTCCTCAGTTGAAAACTGATAAACCTCACAAAATATATTCAGTACCAAGTTTCAAGGCTTGTTTCCCAGATACGCAGGCTGTGCAGCTGACTGCTGCGATGAAGTGGGGGGTGAAACGCGTAAAAAATCGCGAAGATGCAGAGAAACGCAAAAACGAACTGGTATATGTGGGCGCAAATCCGTATTATCATATCGATCGCCTCTATTCCAGCATCCCGTATCTGGTACCTCGTGCGGCTGTGTTACTGCAGGATATCGGTCAGGCGTTTTTCGACAGTCTCTATGTCAAGGGCATTCCCTTGCATCGTCCGATAGTGACCAGCGTACTCCGCTCGCAGGAGGATGTGGCCAAACTGCGTCGCCACAATGGGAACGCTACAGAGAACTCATGCCACCTCTATGGTACCACATTCGATATCTGTTATAACCGTTATGAAACGGTGGAGGATCCTGATGGACCAGCCCGTCGTGCGGTGCGTAATGACTCGCTGAAATATGTACTCTCAGAGGTGCTGCGCGATATGCGCGAACAAGGTCGCTGCTACATCAAATACGAGGTGAAGCAAGGCTGTTTTCACATGACGGTACGGTGATAAGAATATTAAAAAATAAAACCTTCAAGCTATGAGATTAGACGGAAGACGTGAAAGCTCGCATGTTGATGACCGTCGCGGCATGGGCGGTGGTGTCAAGGCTGGTATTGGTGGAATCGGCGGCATTATTCTGATAGCGCTGTTTACATTTCTACAGGGTGGTGATGTGACGGATGTGGTGCAGAATGTGGTACAGCAAACTATGCAGGCGCCTACAGAGACCGTTGGTGAGGAGCATTTTACAGAGGAGGAACAGGAGTTGGCCTCTGACTGTAAGAAGATTCTGGCCAGTACGGAGGAGGTGTGGACTAAGGTCTTTCAGGAGAATGGTTGGGGTGAGTATCAGTATCCTACACTTGTGCTGTTTACCAACCAGGTCAACTCGGCTTGTGGCTCGGCTACGGCTGCTGTAGGGCCGTTCTATTGTTCGGCCGACCAGAAACTGTATGTTGATCTGTCGTTCTTCACGCAGATGAAACGTCAGTTGGGTGTCGAAGGTAATACTTTTGCTTATGCGTATGTGATTGCCCACGAGATTGGCCATCATGTAGAGTATCTGACTGGTACATTGAATAAGGCACATTCGGCTATGAATCAGACAGATAAAGTGACGGCTAATCAGATTAGTGTGCGACTGGAGCTATTGGCCGACTACTATGCAGGCGTTTGGGCGCACTATGAGGATGCCATCAATCACTCAATGGAGTATGGCGATCTGGAAAAGGGCTTGGAGTTGGCAAAGGCTATCGGCGACGACTGGCTGCAGAAGAAGGCGCAGGGGCGTGCTACGCCCGAATCGTTTACGCATGGTACCAGCGATCAGCGTAAGCGTTGGCTGAAGCGCGGCTACGAAACGGGTGATATGCGTATCACTACCTTCAGCGTTCAGAACTATAATGATCTGTAATTACTCGTGGTGATAAGGCTCGCCCTTGATGATGGTGCAGGCACGATAGATCTGCTCTGTAAATACCAAGCGGATCATCTGGTGCGAGAATGTCATTTTTGAGAGCGACAACTGCTCGTTGGCACGGGCATAGACATCTTGTGAAAATCCATACGGTCCGCCTACGACGAATATCAGTCGGCGGGCCGTATTGCGTTTCTGCTCCAGCCACTTGGCAAACTCAATGCTGCGAAACTCCTTGCCATGCTCGTCGAGCAGCACTACGGTGTCGCTGGTCTGAATCTGTTTTAGTATCAGTTCGCCCTCTGCTTGTTTCTGTTGGTCTTCTGAAAGACTCTTGGTGTTCTTGAGCTCGGGGATGGTTACCAAGTCGAAGGGCATATAGTGGCCTATGCGGTCACAGTAGTCGTTGATGCCTGCTTGAAAATGCTTGTCGGTGGTCTTGCCCACCAGGATCAGTATCGTCTTCATTTGATGGATTTTTGTTGTACGAATATTTCAAACTGGCTCTTGTAGCCATTAAACACATTGATGTCCACATCGCCGTGTATGCCTTTGACGCGTCCGTCAGGGCACAACTGCCAGAAGGCCAGGCGCACATCGGGCTTGTACTCGCCATAGCGGGCTATCCACACGTCATAGTCGCGCTTGATATCTGGCGCCAGCGAGAAGTACTTGTTGATGAACATCTGGTTGATGTATAGGATAGGTGATACGCCGCAGCGTCTTTTTACCAGTTGAAGCCATATACGGATTTGTTGGAACATCTTCTCAGGGCCGCCAGCAGCTGCTATCTGGGCATCGCTGGGTTCAACATCGAGTACGGGGGGGAGGTCGCCCTTCTTGAATAGGGTGTTATTAATGAAGTGTTGTGCCTGAGCTGCGCCCGAGGTCTTGAGTGAGAAGAAATGGTATGCGCCGATGGGGATGCCGTGTTTGCGTGCTGCGGCATAGTCGGAAACGTAGTATTTGTTGCGTACCGTGGTACCTTCGGTACTCTTGATGAAGATGAACGATACGGGATAATCGGCTGTGCCGTGTACATTCTTATGACTTTTACGTCCTAAATAGCTGATGCCGAGCTGCTTCCAGTTGATAGGAAATACCTGGCGCCCCTTGCCGTGTTGATAGCGGGCAATGTCGATGCCATAGATACGTTCCGAGGTGTACTTCATGCGCTCGCCCCAGAAGCGGTTTTTCTTCCATTCGCCTACCTGCAGACGGGGATTGTCGTTGGCAGGCGTGAGTAGTTGGATGCCAAAACCGTCGCGCTGGTTCTCTGCCCAGTGGCCTTCGAAATAGCAGCCTTCGGCGATATAGGCGCCGTGACCGTCGGCTTCTATGCCCTTGAAGTCGCCCAAATAGGTACCTAAGGTGTCAACACGGATACCTGTCTTGATGGTGTCGGCCTCATAGATGCCTATAACCGTGAAACCTGCAGAGTCGGTGGTGAGGACGGTGCCCTCGTGCTGGCGGTTACGCCAGCGACCTACGTTCCAGACGGTCAGACGGCGGGCGGGCTCTATTGTCAGGCGCTTGCCGTTGGCAAAAGCTGCCACCATCTCATAACCTTCGTCCATCACGTTATGACGGTCGAAATAGTATTTGAATTCGTCGCCGAAATCTGGTTTGCTATCCTGCTTCAGTGTATCGCTAACAGGAGTGGCTGATGCTTGGAAATGCGTGTTCAGCTGCATACCTTGGTGCATGGGCTTGCCAATCAGGTAGGTGGATGCCGACAGCAGTATAAAGGGTGATATAATAGATATTAATACCTTTTTCATTTATTTACATCTTTTCGGGTGCAAAGTTACAAATTATTTTCTTATCTTTGCAATCAAAATAACGTAAAAAACTAGCGATATGATAAAGGATTTTAATTTTTATGCACCAACACGCGTGGTATTCGGTCGTGAGAGTGAGGAGAAACTTCCAGAGTTGATTAAGCAATATGGTGGCACGAAGGTGCTGGTACACTATGGTAGAGGTAGTGCCCGTCGCTCAGGATTACTCGATAAGGTCGAAAAGATGCTGGGTGAAGCAGGTATTGCTTACGTTGAGCTGGCTGGGGTAGTTCCCAATCCTCTTTTAAGTAAGGTACGTGAGGGAATTGCGCTCTGTCAGCGTGAGAACGTCGACTTTATCTTAGCCGTTGGTGGCGGAAGCGTGATTGATTCGGCTAAGGCTATCGGCTACGGTGTGGGGTACGAGGGCGATGTATGGGACTTCTGGGCGGGAAAGGCAATACCGCAGTCGTGTCTGCCTATCGGTGCCATGCTGACCATTCCTGCTGCTGGCTCTGAGATGTCGTCGAGTTGTGTGATTACCAATGATGAGGGCATGCTGAAGCGTGGCGTGAATAGCGATCTGTGTCGCTGTAAGTTCGCTATCATGAATCCAGAGCGTACTTTCACCTTGCCCGAGTATCAGACTGCTGCAGGAGGTGTAGATATCCTGATGCATACGATGGAACGCTACTTCTCGAAATATGAGGATGCTATGCTTACTGACGCATTAGCCGAAGCGCTGATGCGTACCGTCATTGAGGCGTTGCCCGAGGTGCTGCTCGAGCCGGAGGACTATAAGTATCGCGCTGCGCTCATGTGGGCCAGCTCGCTGTCACATAACGATCTGATGGAGTGCGGCACAGAGAAGGATTTCGCTTGCCACAAACTGGAGCACGAGCTGAGCGGTATGTTCGGTGTGACCCATGGTGCTGGTCTGGCTGCCATCTGGAGTTCGTGGGCTTACTATGTGATGGATAAGCATCTGAATCGTTTCGTTAAGTTCGCCGTCAATGTGATGCGTGTACCACAGGATTTCACCAATCCTCGCGAAACAGCCATGCGCGGTATCAAGGCGCTCGAGGATTTCTTCATGTCGATAGAGATGCCGCTGACAATACCTGATGTGCTGGATAGATTTCTTACCGACGAAGAAATTGATGCCCTCGTTGATAAGTGCAGTAGAGGTGGCAAGATGAATATCGGTGCGATGGAGGTTTTGACACCCGACGATATGCGTAAAATCTATCGGATTGCTAACGAACAACAAGTAAATATTGGGTAAAAACGATAAAATGATAGGAAAATAGATAAAAAAGTTACGAATTGTTTGTTTGTTCCAGAAGAAATGATTACTTTTGCAGCCGAAAATAATGAAGTAAGCAAAAATGAAGAGTCTGAATCTACTTAACGGCCTGATTATTATTCGACTGCATGGGGCAGGCGGAAGTGATTTAGGTGCGTATATAAGTTAGATGTAATGATACTGAATGTTATAGAGCCTTTCTCACTTCCGAGTGTGAAAGGCTTTTTTCTTGGAATATATAGTCAAACAATTAATTAAGAAACAAAAGAAATGAGTGACAGATTGTTTATTTTCGACACAACGCTCCGCGACGGCGAACAGGTGCCCGGATGCCAATTGAACACTGTAGAGAAGATACAGGTGGCAAAGGCGCTTGAGCAGTTGGGCGTGGACGTGATCGAAGCAGGATTCCCTATCTCAAGTCCAGGCGACTTTAACAGTGTGATTGAAATTTCGAAAGCGGTTACATGGCCAGTGATTTGTGCGCTGACACGTGCCGTTGAACGGGATATCGACGTGGCTTTCGAAGCCCTGCAGTATGCCAAACACAAGCGTATCCATACGGGTATCGGCACTAGCGACGAGCATATTCTGTATAAGTTCAATTCTACCCGCGAAGAAATTCTGGAGCGTGCAGTTGCAGCTACCAAATATGCCAAGCGATTTGTAGACGATGTGGAATTCTACTGCGAGGATGCTGGACGTACGGATAATGAATATCTGGCTCAGGTGGTAGAGGCTGTTATCAAGGCTGGTGCGACGGTGGTGAACATTCCTGATACCACAGGGTATTGTCTGCCACAGGAGTATTTCGAGAAAATCAAGTACTTGAAGGAGCATGTTGATAATATCGATCGTGCCATTATCTCAACCCATTGCCATAACGACCTGGGTATGGCTACAGCCAACACTTTCAGTGGTGTGATGGCTGGTGCCCGTCAGGTGGAGGTAACCATCAATGGTATTGGCGAGCGTGCTGGTAACACCTCGCTCGAAGAAATCGCGATGATACTGAAGTGTCACAAGCAGTTAGGCATCGAGACCAATATCAATACTACCAAAATTTATCCCACCAGCCGTATGGTATCGAGCTTGATGAACATGCCAGTTCAGCCTAACAAGGCTATCGTGGGGCGTAATGCCTTTGCACACTCAAGCGGTATCCATCAGGATGGTGTGCTGAAGAATGTGCAGACATACGAGATTATGGACCCCAAAGACGTGGGTATTGATGATAACTCGATTGTACTCACCGCCCGCTCTGGTCGAGCTGCCTTGAAGCATCGTCTGCATGTGAACGGCGTGGATCTGACTGAGGAAAAACTGGATAAAGTATATGAGAAGTTCCTGGTGCTGGCTGATCAGAAGAAAGAGGTGAGCGATGCTGATGCCCTGATGCTGGCTGGTGCAGATACAGCTGATACACACGCCGTTCGCCTTGATTTCTTGCAGGTTACTACAGGTAAGGGCGTGAAGAGTGTGGCCAGTATCGGGCTCGACATCAGTGGACAGAAATTCGAGGCGGCAGCTTCTGGTAACGGTCCTGTGGATGCGGCTATCAAAGCTCTTAAGAAGATTATCATGAAACAGATGACGCTGAAGGAGTTTACCATTCAGGCCATCTCTAAGGGCTCTGACGATGTGGGTAAAGTTCACATGCAAGTGGAGTACGATGGTGCACTTTACTATGGTTTTGGTGCCAATACTGATATCGTAACCGCCAGTGTTGAGGCTTATGTCGATTGTATCAACAAATTTAAGAAGGAGGAAGACTAATGAATACACTCTTTGATAAAATATGGGATAAACACGTGGTGCAGCAAGTACCCGACGGCCCCACACAGTTATATATAGACCGCTTGTATTGTCACGAGGTAACATCGCCTCAGGCATTCGACGGCATGCGTGCTCGCGGATTGAAATGTTTCCGTCCGAAGCAAATCTACTGTATGCCCGATCATAACACACCTACACATGATCAGGACAAACCTATCGCAGACCCTATCTCGAAGGCGCAGGTAGATACGCTCGAAAAGAATGCGGTTGAGTTCGGATTGACACACTATGGCATGATGTCGAAGGATAATGGTATTATCCATGTGGTAGGTCCCGAGAAAGGCCTGAGCCTGCCAGGCATGACGATTGTCTGTGGCGACTCGCATACCTCTACACATGGTGCTATGGGCGCTGTGGCCTTTGGTATCGGTACCAGTGAGGTTGAGATGGTAATGGCTTCGCAGTGTATCCTGCAACAGAAACCTAAATCGATGCGCATTTCGATTAATGGTGTATTAGGTAAGGGGGTAACGCCCAAGGATGTGGCACTCTATCTGATGGCGCAGATCACTACCAGCGGTGCAACGGGCTACTTCATCGAATATGCAGGTTCGACTGTTAAGGCAATGTCGATGGAAGGCCGATTGACACTTTGCAATCTCTCTATCGAGATGGGGGCACGTGGTGGTTTTATAGCACCTGATAGCACCACCTTTAATTATTTGAAAGGTCGCGAATATGCGCCAAAGGGTGAGGATTGGGATAAGGCTGTGGCATACTGGAAGACACTGAAGAGCGGTGATGATGCTGTATTCGACAAGGAACTGACCTTCGATGCGGCTGACATAGAACCTCGTGTCACCTATGGCACCAACCCTGGTATGGGTATTGGTATCACTGAGGCAATACCCGGTAATGCGCAACAAGCCAATTCACCCGAAGCTGGTTTCGAGAAGGCATTGAACTATATGGGCTTCGAGGCAGGGCAGAAATTGTTGGGTACGAAGGTGGACTATGTCTTCTTAGGCGCTTGTACCAATGGTCGTATTGAGGATTTCCGTGCTTTTGCCCATCTGGTTAAAGGTCGCCATAAGTCGCCCGATGTGGTAGCCTGGCTGGTGCCTGGCTCGTGGGCTGTTGATAAGCAGATACGTGAGGAAGGTCTTGATCAGATATTTGAGGCAGCTGGTTTCGCTATCCGTCAGCCAGGCTGTTCGGCTTGCCTTGCAATGAACGATGATAAGGTGCCTGCTGGCAAGTTGGCGGTATCAACTTCGAACCGCAATTTTGAAGGTCGCCAAGGTCCTGGTGCCCGTACCATATTGGCATCGCCTCTGACCGCTGCTGCAGCAGCCATTACGGGTGTAATTACTGATCCACGAGAGTTAATTTAAGAAGAATAGAACAATGAAACAGAAATTCGACATCATAACATCCACTTGTGTGCCACTTCCGATGGAGAATGTGGACACAGACCAGATCATACCTGCCCGATTCTTGAAGGCTACTACCCGCGAGGAGAAATTCTTCGGCGACAACTTGTTTCGCGACTGGCGATACAATGCCGATGGCACGCTGAACGAGAACTTTGTGCTTAACAATCCGGCGTATTCGGGTTGCATCCTGGTAGCTGGTAAGAACTTCGGTTCTGGCAGTAGTCGTGAGCATGCAGCTTGGGCTATCGCTGGATATGGTTTCCGCGTGGTCATCAGCTCATTTTTTGCCGATATCCATAAGAACAATGAACTGAATAACTTCGTGTTGCCCGTAGTGGTGAGCGAAGTCTTCTTGGCTGAACTTTTTGCCTCGATAGCGACTGATGCCAAGACCGAAGTAGAGGTAGATTTGCCAAATCAGACGGTAACCAACAAGGCTACAGGTCGCAGTGAACACTTCGATATCAATGGCTACAAGAAGCATTGCCTGATGAACGGATTAGACGATATCGACTTCTTGGTTGAGAATAAACAGAAAACAGAAGCATGGGAACAAGCGAACAAGTAAATAAGTATAAGCGCATTCAGCCGTTTGTAGAGATCATGGATTCTACGTTACGCGATGGTGAACAGACCAGTGGCGTATCGTTCTTGCCTCATGAAAAACTGATGATGGCCCGTATGCTACTCAACGATCTGAACGTGGACCGTATCGAGGTTGCATCGGCACGTGTATCGGATGGTGAGCGTGAGGCGGTAAGCATGATTTGTCGCTATGCTACCCGTATCGATGCCCTCGAGAGGGTAGAGGTACTGGGCTTTATCGATGGCGGTAAGAGTATCGACTGGGCGGTTGGCTGTGGTTGTAAGACGGTGAATCTGTTGGCCAAAGGCTCGCTGAAGCACTGCACCCAACAGTTGAAGAAAACACCAGAGGAACACATTGAGGATATTCATCGCGAGGTGAAATATGCCCACACAAAGGGCGTTACCGTTAATCTGTATCTTGAGGATTGGAGTAACGGCATGAAGGAATCGCCGTACTACGTGTATCAGTTGATGGATGCGCTGTGCGATGTGGGCATCCGTCGTTTTATGTTGCCCGATACTTTGGGTATCATGAATCCGCTGCAGTGTATTGAGTATTTCCGTAAGATGCTGAAGCGTTATCCCGATACACATTTCGACTTCCACGCTCATAACGATTACGATCTGGCTGTATCAAATTCGTTGGCTGCTGTGCTGAGTGGGGCGAAAGGCTTGCACGTAACCGTGAACGGACTGGGTGAGCGTTGTGGTAATGCACCGCTATCGAGTGTTCAGGTAATTCTGAAGGACCAGTTTAATGCCCGAACCAATATCCGTGAGGATAAACTGAACGATATCTCGCGTATGGTGGAGAGCTATAGCGGTATTGCAGTTGCGCCTAATCAGCCGATTATCGGCGACAATGTGTTTACTCAGGTAGCTGGCGTGCATGCCGATGGCGACAAGAAGGACAATCTGTACTGTAATGCGCTGGTACCTGAACGATTCGGACGTAAGCGTGAGTATGCGCTCGGTAAGAATAGCGGTAAGGCAAACATTGCCAAGAATCTGGAAGAGTTGGGACTCGAACTCACGCCCGAGCAGACACGCCGTGTGACTCAGCGAATCACGGAATTAGGTGACAAGAAGGAGATAGTGACGCAGGAAGATCTGCCGTTCATCGTTTCCGACGTATTGAAACATGATGCGCCTGAGGATAAGGTTAAGTTGGTAAGCTATGTGGTATCAACGGCTTATGGACTGAAGCCTGGAGCGAATATCAAGGTAGAGATTAACGGACGCGAGTATGAGGCCAGCGCCACGGGCGACGGTCAGTATGATGCCTTCGTGAAGAGTCTGCGATACATCTACAAGAAGTATCTCGATCGCACGTTCCCCATTCTGCAGAACTATGCTGTGACTATTCCTCCTGGTGGACGAACCGATGCGTTGGTGCAGACCGTCATCACCTGGAACGACAATGGTAAGATTCTGCGCACACGCGGACTGGATGCCGACCAGACCGAGGCGGCCATCAAGGCTACCTTCAAGATGCTGAACATTTATGAGAACGAACAAAACAATGAATTATAGAATATGAAACTGAAGATTGCTGTATTAGAGGGCGATGGAATAGGCCCAGAGATTATGAAACAAGGTGTGGCTGTAATGGATGCGATTGCCGCCAAGTTCGGTCACGAGTTTGAATATACACCCGCTATCTGTGGCGCTCATGCCATCGAGGAGGTGGGCGATCCTTATCCCGATAGCACCCACGAGGTGTGCATGCAGGCCGATGCCGTATTGTTTGCGGCTGTTGGCTCGCTGAAGTTCGATAATGATCCTACCGCTAAGATACGTCCTGAGACAGGATTGCTGGCTATGCGCAAGAAATTAGGCTTGTTTGCCAACGTGCGCCCTGTAGCTACATTCGACTGCCTGCTGCACAAGTCTCCTTTGAAGGAGGAACTATTGAAGGGAGCCGACTTCGTGGTGATTCGTGAGCTGACTGGTGGTATGTATTTTGGTGCAAAATATCAGGATAATGATAAGGCCTACGATACCAATATCTATACTCGTCCGGAAGTAGAAAGAATCCTGAAAGTAGGTTTCGAGATGGCGATGACCCGTAAGAAGCATCTGACGGTTGTTGATAAGGCCAATGTGTTGGCTTCAAGTCGCCTGTGGCGTCAGATTGCCAAGGAGATGGAGTCGCAGTATCCCGAGGTAACCACCGATTACATGTTTATCGACAATGCCTCGATGCGTGTACTCACTGAGCCTCGTTATTTCGATGTGATTGTGACTGAGAATACCTTTGGCGATATCCTGACCGACGAGACCTCGTGTATCACAGGATCGATGGGACTGCAGCCTTCATCGTCATTAGGTGTGCATACACCACTGTTCGAACCCGTACACGGCTCATGGCCTCAGGCTGCTGGTCAGAATCTGGCTAACCCTATCGCTCAGATTCTCTCTGCTGCTATGCTGCTTGAACACTTCGGACTGAACCAGGAGGGCGCACTCATCCGTCAGGCTGTTACTGCTTCGCTTGATGCTAATGTACGTACACCTGAGATTCAGGTCGAGGGTGGCGAGAAATACGGTACGCGCGAAGTAGGAGAGTGGATTGTAAACTATATCAAGAATGCGTAAATATCTATTGACGATAGCCTTGTTTGCGGTGCTGGACGTATCGGCTCAGACGTCCAAACAGTGGCGCGATTCGGTATCGGTGCTGATAGAGCAAGTGAACCTACATCCGCGAAATATTGACCTGCGACTGAAGAAAGCTGAGGCTAATATCAATCTTCAGCAGTGGGAGTATGCACGCGATGAATACTCGGCTGTTCTGAAGCTCGATGAACGTAATCTGGCGGCACTTTACTTCCGTGCTTTCTGTCATACCCAACTGCGTCATTACGATGCGGCGCGTGCCGATTACGATGCTTTTCTGGCCATTCAGCCCGAGCATCTCGAAGCGCGCTTGGGGCTGGCCCATGTTCTGCAGCTGTTGGGGCGCCGTACTGAAGCAGCCGACGAGTTGAACCGCGCCGTTCAGCAGTTCCCTGATAGTGCCGATGCTTACGCGGCTCGTGCGGCTTTCGAAACCCAGCTGCAACAGTATGATGCGGCGCTTTACGATTGGGATGAAGCTTTACGCTTGGCTCCGGAGAAGGTCGATCTTACGGCATCAAAAGTGGATGTGCTGTTGCGCTTAGGACGTAAGAAAGAGGCCC
The DNA here is from genome assembly GCF_000702825.1 of Prevotella sp. P6B1. Taxonomy (GTDB): domain Bacteria; phylum Bacteroidota; class Bacteroidia; order Bacteroidales; family Bacteroidaceae; genus Prevotella. Next base: position 184,916 of record NZ_JNKF01000014.1, on the reverse strand, counting down.
GTGCGGCATTAGACCAGTCTGTCAAACAAGGAACACCGCGTGCAGCTTTACGTGAATGGTACGATAAGTGCAAATAAAATAATAGAGCCCACCAAATACGGTGGGCTCTATTATTAGGGGTTTATTGTTAGCGGGCTGAAACGTATTTGTGCAGCGTGCTACGAACGGCACCATTGCCAGCAAACAGTTCCTTAACCATTCCTTCAATCTGCTCGCCCATGCCAGCCTCGTACAGGTCGAGTCCAAACACATCCTTGCGGCTGTAAAGAGTCTTCAGGCAGCTCCAATCCTGATCGGCCTTACCAATTTGCAATGGAGCTACGATAGCCTGCAGTTCCTCGAGCATGGGGTCGGGTGAACAATCAAAGGCTGTACCATCGTCCTTGATTCCCTTCAGGTAGCGGGCGTAACCAGCCAAAGTGAGAGGAATCAGCACCAGGTTGCTCTTATCCAAACCACGAGCGATGTACTTCTTCAGGGTTTCGCCGAAACGGATAGGCAGCTTCTGACTGGTATCCATGGCGATACGCTGTGGAGCATCGGGCATGAATGGGTTTGGCAAGCGGCGATTGATGACAGCGCCGATAAACTCGTAGGGGTTCAGTACGCCTGGATCAACTACTACTGGCATCGCCTCGATATAACCCAGCTTCTGAACGAATGGGCGCAGGTCTTCGTCGGCCATCTCGGCAGAAATCAGCGTATAGCCCAGCATGCAGCCATAGATACTCATAGCTGTGTGCAGAGGGTTCAGACAGGTAGTCACCTTCATGGTCTCAACCTTATCGACGGTTTCGCGAGTGGTGTAGAGTGCGCCACCCAGATCCAATGGCGGACGACCGTTGGTATAGTTATCTTCGATAACGAGGTACTGTACCTCTTCGGCATTTACGAATGGAGCGGTGAAGGTGTGCTTTTCAGTCTCAATGTAGTTGTTGTCATCGAAACCATCAGCAGCCAACATTTCCTTCACCTTCTCGTGTGGGCGAGGGGTAATCTTATCAATCATCGACCAAGGGAAGGTGATCTTCTTCTCATCTTTCAGGTAGTCGAGGAAGGCAGCGGGTACCAATCCATCGTTCACCCAACGCTCTGCATAAGCAAATACACCAGCCTTCACCTTGTCGCCGTTGTGCGAGCAGTTGTCCATACTCTGAACGGTGAGTGGCAACTGTCCGGCGTTGAAGCGCTCGAGCAGCAGGGCACAAACCTTACCCATAGCGAAGAGTGGCTTCAGTCCACGAGCCAGGTCAGCCTCGTTGTAGGTATAACCTTTCTCGGTGATGGTGAACGAAATCATCTGTAGACTTGGGGTCTTGAATATTTCTACCAGGCGGTTCCAATCCTCAAACTGTGGGTCGGCCTTCAGGGCTTCGGTTACTGAAGCAATCACCTTCTTCTCGATGGTGCCTGTGCTTTGCAGCGATACCAGTAGCGAGAGGTTGTTGTATGGGGTGTAAGCCTTGTCGATCACCTCGAAGTCGAAGGTCTCGGCCACGATGACACCACGGTCGTACTTACCTGTGTTCAGCGCATCGTTCAGGATGGCAGCAGGGAAGGCGCGGAAGATGTTTCCGCCACCGAAGTGTACCCATGTGGGCTCTTTGGCTGTCTTTTCGCGTACAGCCTTGATATCAAACTTAGGAAGCTGGTAGCCCTTGGCTTCCCACTCTGCGGCATTATAATTACCGCTAAAAATATCATTAAGTTTCATATTTTTGCTAAATTAATTAATCAAAGAATCCAGGCTGCTTGTATTCGATGCCTAACTCGCGATCAACGGTGGCGAGAATACCTTGTACCTGTCCAAGGGCGAACATACGGCCCAAAAGGGTGTAACCGGCATTATGACCGTGACTGCTTTCGTCCATAATACCTCCAGGCTCGTCGGTGAAGGTCATACCGTGATCCACACGCATTGGCAGAGCGGGATTCTCCTTCTCGAAGATACGGCAGAGCTCAATCAGGTCGGCACGACCGCCCAGGTGAGAGGCCTCTGTGAAGTCGCCATTAGGGAAGATGTGGCACGAACGCAGGTGAACGAAGTGTGTGCGCGAAGCAAACTTCTTGGCCAGCTCAACCACATTATTATAAGCACCTGCTGAGAGCGAACCAGCACAGAATGTCAGACCGTTATGCTTGTTGGGTACAGCGTCGAGGAACCACTGGATATCTTCTTCGGTACGTACGATACGTGGCAAGCCGAGAATCTCGATAGGGGGATCGTCGGGGTGTACGCACATGTTCATGTTGCACTCCTCGCAAACAGGCATGATGGCCTCGAGGAAGTACTTCATGTTGGCACGCAGCTTAGCTTTGTCAATCCCTTTGTAGAGGTCGAGGAACTCACGGAACTTCTGTACAGGAGCCTCGTCGTTCTCGCTGAAGTTACCGCTTACGAATCCCTGTGTCTTGATTACAATGTTTTCAACCAGCTTGTGGTCCTTCTCGGGTGTCATGGTCTTAGCCAGCTCGTCGCACTCGGCAATCACGTTACGGTCCTGGCCCCATCCCTCGGGGAACTGGAACTTCTCCCATTCCTCACGAGCGCCTGGACGCTTTAGGATATAGATGTCGAAATAAGCAAATTCGGCATAGTTGAAATAGAGGTTAGTGGCACCGTTGGGATTGTCGTGGAACAAGTCGGTGCGAGCCCAGTCGAGTACGGGCATAAAGTTGTAGCAGATGCAGTGGATGCCTTCGGCAGCCAGGTTTCGCAGACTCTCTTTGTAGACTTCGATCTGATGATCGCGATCTGGACCGCCGTATTTGATTGTCTCAACGACGGGCAGACTCTCAACCACGCTCCATCTCATGCCATAGCTCTCGATGTACTCGCGCAGGTCGCGGATCTTCTCGCGTGTCCAAACTTCACCCAGAGGCACATCGTGCAGGGCGGTAACGATGCCCTCAACACCAATCTGTCTTAGTTGTGCAAGAGTAATCTTGTCCTTCTTGCCAAACCATCTCCATGTTCTTTCCATAATTAGTTCTATTTTTGATTTGTTGTAATGAATGTTGCAAAATTAGTGATTTCTCAGCAATTAGCATTGCTATTTTAGTTCATTTCTTTGCAGATTTGTATTTTTTTAGCTTATTTCCCATCATCAGCGCTCTAAAATCCAATGGTTTGCCTGGACCGGCTGTTGCTGACGATGGTATAGCTACTGCCTCGCTCTCCATACCATAGCGGTTCATGGCCGTAACGGCATAGTATAATGTGCGCCCTTTGTGGGGCACGGTGATGTTTAACTCGCGCTGGCGGGTTGCTATCAGATTCTCAGGATTGCTGATATCTACCGGCAGCGATTCCGAGGCGTACACATTATATAATAGGTAGTCGGCACCCGAATTGTCGACGGCCTGTTGCCAGATGAGTCTGTCGGCGGTCATACTGCGTTTCAGTTCCAGCCTACTTACAGGCGATGGTGCCAGTTTGCCTGCCCAGGTCATTGGCGGAATCAATGCGGGAACGCTATTGAAATCGTAAGTGAAATCGTAGATACCCTTGGTGTTGTCGGTAAAGAACTTACTGCGGAAGAAGGTGTAGCCCATACCAAGTTCACGCAGTACACTCATCTCGCGTGTAACCACTTCGAGCGCCCAGTCCTTCTCACGGGGATGCATCATGTAGACTGCCAGTCCTGGTGCTACGATACGTCCGTAGCTATGCTCCAGCCAGTCAACCGCGAAAGGGTAGAAGTTATTACCCTGGAAATACATCATCGGAAAGAGGGCGTCCATCAGTCCGTCGCGCAGCCATCCTTGGGCATCCTGGCATACGGTAGTATTGGCATTCCAGCCTGAACTGCGATAGCGAGCCAAGTCGTCGTATTTGCCTATAGGCGAGCATGATAGCTTAATCCATGGCTTTAATGCTTTAACCCTATGATTAATCTTCCTGACGATGTTAGTAATGTACTCTCTACCTTGTGGACGCGACACTTTCAGCTTCCAGGTTTCGGGGTAGCGGATATAATCGAGATGAATACCATCCACATCGTATCGTCGTGTTACCTCTGCGCAGAATTGTGCCAGATAGTCACCCGTCTGTGGCTTCTCTGGATCCATATATCCTTCATCGCCGATCTTGCGGATGAGTGAGGGATATTTGATTCTGAGTTGTTTACAACCAGTGCCGTTCCATTTGCCAACGGGTATGGTAACAATCCATGCGTGGCACTCCATCCCGCGACGATGACATTCTTCGATGCAGAACTGCAGCGGGTCGTAGCCTGGCGATTTACCAGGATGTCCCGTGATGCATCCGTCCCAAGGCTCGATAGTTGTCGGAAAGATAGTGGTTGCTCTGACGCGTGTCTGAATCATGACGGTATTGATACCAGCCAATTGCAATTGGTCGAGAATCGTTATCAGTTCACGCTGTTGGTTAGCCGAGGAGTAGGAGTGGGGCCAGTCGATGCCACCGATGGTGGTCAGCCAGACGGCTCTGACTTCATGTTTCGGGTTGTTTGCTTTTGTACTTAGCACTAGTGCTAAAAGCACGAAAATATGTATAATTGTCTTCAAAATGCTGCTTTTTTTACGAATTTTGGTGCAAAGTTAGCTTATTTTTTCCATTTCTCAAATAAAAACACTACTTTTGCACAAAAATTATTCAAAAACAGCTAAAGAAAGATGATTTCGTTTGTGTTGAGTCTTGCGGCTCTTGTGATGGGCTACCTGTTCTACGGTAAACTCGTAGAGCGTGTATTTGGCCCAGATGATCGTGTGACGCCCGCCGTAGCGAAGGCCGACGGACTGGATTACATCGTGTTGCCCTCGTGGAAGATCTTTATGATTCAGTTCCTGAACATTGCTGGAACAGGACCTATCTTCGGTGCTATCATGGGTGCCAAGTTTGGTCCGGTGGCCTATCTGTGGATTGTGTTCGGCTGTATCTTTGCCGGCGCTACTCACGATTATTTCTCTGGTATGCTGTCTATGCGCCACGATGGTGCCGGACTGCCCGAGATGATCGGTAAATATCTGGGCAAGACCACCAAGAACATCATGTTGGTATTCACCGTGCTGCTGCTGATTATGGTAGGAACGGTGTTTGTTTACAGCCCTGCTGAGATTCTGCATTCTATCGGCGGTGAGACGATGATGTGGGTAGCCATTATTTTCTGCTACTACATCATTGCTACTATGCTACCTATCGATAAGATTATTGGTAAGGTATATCCACTCTTCGCCTTCTCGCTGCTGTTTATGGCAGGTGCGCTGATGGTGTGGCTGTTCCTGCATTGGCCCACAGTGCCTGAGCTTTGGAACAGTTTCTATAATTTGGGTGCTGCTACCGAGCCTGATACCTGGAAGGATAACATCTTCCCAGCCCTCTTTATCACGGTGGCCTGTGGTGCTATCTCTGGTTTCCACGCTACCCAGAGCCCGCTGATGGGGCGCTGCGTCAAGAGCGAGAAGATGGGCCGCCCTATTTTCTATGGCGCCATGATTACCGAGGGTATTGTAGCGCTTATCTGGGCTACGGTATCATCGTGGTTCTTCTATGGTAATCCAGCACCTGGCTACGAACTCATCGAACAGGCTACAACTGGATTCCATACATCGGCACCAGCAGTTGTCAACTTGGTATGCAACGATTGGCTGGGTGTGGTTGGTGCTATCCTCGCCATGTTGGGTGTGGTTGCTGCGCCTATCACTTCGGGTGATACAGCTTTCCGTTCTGGCCGACTGATTGTGGCCGAGTGGTTGAAGATGGACCAACGTCCCATCCCCAAGCGTTTGATGATCTGCGTCCCCATGTTTGCTTGCTCTATCGCGATGTTGATCTGGCAGATCGAGAATCCTGATGGTTTCAACACCATCTGGCAGTACTTCGGCTGGAGCAATCAGGCACTCAGCGTATTCACGCTCTGGACCATCACCGTTTATCTGGTTCGCAACAAGAAGTGTTTCTGGCTTACGCTGATTCCTGCCTTGTTTATGACAACGGTTTGCTCTACCTACTTCTTCGTTTCGAAACAGATGTTAGGTCTTGGTAACGATGGCTATATCTACGGCATCGTCTGCCTGATAATTGCTATCGCCTGGTTTGTATTATGGTATAAAAAGAATAAAAACTAAAACGGATGATTATGAAAAAACTTATGATGGCAGCCATCGCCTTAATGATGGCAATCGGTGCTCAGGCACAGTATCTGAACGATTCGGAAAAGGTTTTCAGCCAGGGTAAGTTCTATGTAGGAGCTTCGGCCTCAGGCGCCAGTCTGAGCTATCATAAGGGTAGCGACTGGAATCTAAACTTGCAGGCTAAGGCGGGCTATCTGATTGCCGACGACTGGATGGTGGTAGGTCAGTTGGGCTATGACGCTCAGACCGATATGCCTGATGTCGTACAGCTAGGTGCTGGTTTACGCTATTATTTCGAGAGTTGCGGACTGTACGCAGGTGCTACAGCCAAATATGCCAAGTGCGACGACTTCAGCGATTTCCGTCCTGAGCTGAGTGTAGGCTATGCTTACTTCCTGACAGGCAAACTGACTGTTGAGCCTGAGGTGTATTATGAGCACAGTACCAAGGATTCTAACTATTCAGGTTTCGGAGTGCGCATAGGATTTGGACTTTATTTTTAATTAGTAATATAAATATGTTAAGTGTTGATGAATTGGTTGACAGACTGATAGATCTGTCGTTTGCCGAAGATATAGGCGATGGCGACCATACTACCCTGTGCTGCATCCCTGAGGATGCGATGGGTAAGAGCCATCTGCTGATTAAGGAAGATGGTATCTTGGCAGGTGTAGAAATCGCTAAAGAGGTGTTCCACCGTTTCGACCCCACCATGCAGGTTGAGGTGCTGATGCAGGATGGAACCCGCGTGAAGAAAGGTGATATCGCGATGATTGTTTCAGGAAAGATTCGTTCGCTGCTCCAGACAGAGCGTCTGATGCTGAACATCATGCAGCGCATGAGTGGTATCGCTACGATGACCGATAAGTATGTGAAGCGTCTGGAGGGCACCAATACCCGTGTGCTCGACACCCGCAAGACCACACCTGGTATGCGTATGCTCGAGAAGCAGGCCGTTAAGATTGGTGGAGGTTGTAATCACCGTATCGGCTTGTTCGATATGATTCTGCTGAAGGATAATCACGTCGACTTTGCTGGTGGTATCACCAACGCCATCGACCGTTGCCACAAGTACCTCGAAGAGAAGGGCCTGAACCTGAAGATTGAGATCGAGGTGCGCTCGTTCGACGAGCTGCAGCAGGTGCTCGATCATGGTGGTGTGGACCGTATCATGCTCGACAACTTCAGCGTGCCCGATACCAAGAAGGCGGTTGAGATTATCAACCATCGTTATGAGACGGAATCGAGTGGTGGTATCACCTTCGACACCATCCGCGATTATGCTGAGCAGGGTGTTGATTTCATCAGCGTTGGTGCGCTTACACACTCTGTTAAGGGACTCGACATGTCGTTTAAGGCTTGTGACTAATATATAATAAGGTATATGAAAAGAAAACTGATACTAGCAATTTCGCTGATGGCCGTGATGGATGCATCGGCATGTACAAACTTTATCGTTGGCAAGAAAGCCAGCGCCGACGGCTCGGTGTTTGTCACCTATAATGCCGACTCGTACGGCGCATTTATGCCCCTCTATCACTATCCCGCTGCCAAGCATCAGCCTGGCGATATGCGTAAGGTGTACGAGTGGGATACCAACAAGTATCTGGGCGAGATAGCTGAGGCTGCCGAGACCTATAATGTGATTGGTAACTCTAACGAGTGGCAGGTAACTATCGGTGAGACTACCTTTGGTGGTCGCCACGAGATGGCCGACTCAACAGGTGTCATCGACTATGGTTCACTCATCTACATCGCCCTGCAGCGTTCTAAGACCGCTCGCGAGGCCCTGCAGATTATGACATCGCTCGTAGAGCAGTATGGTTACTACTCTGAGGGTGAGACCTTCTCTGTAGCAGATAAGGACGAGGCCTGGATGCTGGAGATGATGGGTTGCGGTCCTGATCGCGAAAAGTCGAAGGAGCGCACCGTTTGGGTGGCTATCCGCATTCCTGATAATGCTGTAGCAGCTCACGCCAACCAGAGCCGCATCACCAAGTTCCTTGATGGTCGCTACACCCGTGTGAAGATGAAGGACCTGTTCAGCAAGAAGTATGCGCTCAATGCCAAGAAGCCTATCACCAACCTGATGCTCTGCTCAGACAATGTAGTGAGCTACGCACGCACTATGGGCTGGTTTGATGGTAAGGATGCCGACTTCAGCTACAACGCAGCCTACGCTGCCCCTGATTTCTCTGGTCGCCGCTACTGCGAGGCTCGTGTATGGAGCTTCTTCAATCGCTTTGCCGACGATTTCTCTGAGTATGTGCCTTACGCAGCCGGTAAGGAGCAGAACGCCAAGGAGATGCCCCTCTGGATTATCCCCAACAAGAAGGTGACTATTCAGGATCTGCGCGATGCCATGCGCGATCACGATGAGGGCACACCATTCGCCCTCGATACCAATATCGGTGGCGGAATCTACCAGATGCCTTATCGTCCATCACCACTCTCATTCAAGGTGGGCGAGCAGGAGGTGTTCAACGAGCGCCCCATCTCAACCCAGCAGACCGCTTGGAGTTTCATCTCACAGATGCGTAGCTGGATGCCCCGCGAGGTAGGCGCCTGCTTCTGGTTTGGTAACGACGATGGCAACATGGTGGCTTACACCCCCATGTACTCTTGCATCACACGTCGCCCCAAGTGCTTTACTGAGGAAGGTGCCGACGATGTCACTTTCTCGATGGACAACGCTTTCTGGGTATGCAACTGGGTGAGTAACATGGTCTATCCCCGCTACTCGATGATGTTCCCATCGCTCAAGGAGGTGCGCGACTCGCTCGATGCCTCTTACGACAAGCTGCAGCCTGAGATCGAGGCTAAGGCACTCGCATTGCCTACTGCTGAGGAGCGTGTGAAATTCCTCACCAACTACAGCTGTCAGAAGGGCGACGAGATGATTGCCCGTTGGCAGAAACTGGCCTTCTTCCTGATTGTGAAGTTCAACGATATGGCCATTAAGCCAACAGATGCCAACGGCACTTTCCTGCGCACACCTTATGGCAATGGTGCCCGTGTGGTTCGTCCAGGATTCCCAGAGCAGTATGCCCGCGATCTGCTGAAGCAGACAGGCGATAAATATCTTGTACCAGTGGAGGAGAAGAAATGAGCACATTGAAAGCCGCACTTTTCGACCTCGACGGTGTAGTATTCGACACAGAACCCCAGTATACTATTTTCTGGGGTTCTCAGTGTCGTCTCTATCATCCTGAGCGCCCAGGATTGGAGCACGAAATCAAAGGACAGACACTCACGCAGATCTATGATCAGTGGTTCAGTGGCCCTTTGCTTTCAGAGCAGCCCATCATCACTGAGCGCCTGAACAACTACGAGAGCCAGATGCACTACGACTATATCGAAGGCTTCGAGCGCCTGATAGCCGATCTGCACGCCCATGGCGTGAAGACAGCTGTCGTCACCAGCTCTAATCTGCCCAAGATGCAGGCTGTGTATCGCTATCAACCAACCTTCCAGCAGCTTTTCGATGCCATCCTCACCTCTGAGGATTTCGAGCGTTCGAAACCCGATCCCGATTGCTATCTGAAAGCTGCCGAACGCTTAGGTGCTCAAACCGATGAGTGCATCGTGTTTGAGGATAGTTTCAATGGCCTCCGCTCTGGCAAGGCTGCCAAGATGAAGGTTGTTGGATTGACTACCACTAATCCGGCAGATTCAATCCGCGCATTGTCCGACATCCAGATATCCGATTATCGGTATATGGACTTTAACCAACTTTCCTCTCTACTTTAGGGAATTCCCCCTCATGGTTTATGGATTTTCCTTTGTAGGAGTTCACTAAATTATCTAACTTTGCAATATCAAAAAATAATCGAATGTCTAACAAAAGAAATAGAAAGGGTACAGTTATGAAGAAGCTCTACACAACACTGATGATGGCAATGATGGGATTGATGACACTGTCGTTCACCTCTTGCGAAACCGATGAAGAAATCGCCTGCGATCTCGAAGGAACATGGGTAGGTAACATGTCGATAGCCGATAATTTTGGTGAGTCGTATGTTGAGTCAGAAATCACATTCCTCCGTTATCCCAGCTCATATACAGAAGGTAATGGTCTCTGGGCCGACTACTATGGACCCAACGACTACGAGGTATATCGTTTTACATGGTACGTTGAGTACGGTACTGTTTATATCCTCTTTGAGGACAACGCCCGTGTAGAGATCCGCAACTACTCATTGACCTCAAACCGGTTCCGTGGCCGCTTCTGGGATGGCGACAAGGAAGTAAGCTTCGAGTTGCATAATTCTACTCGTAGGTCTGCCGACTATTACAACTGGGGAGGCACTCATTATCACACCCGCGGTATGATTGATGCCCCTGCCGTTGAGGCTCGCCCCACACATCCCCGCATTAAGTAACAGATCTCATAAACAAAAAGAAATAGCCTCCAGCTGATGGAGGCTATTTCTTTTGTTATTTCTCTTGCAGCCAGTATTCTGAGATGCCGTTGACAGTGCGGCGCTTGAATCCGAACTTATAGTTGTTCATCGCCCTGCCAAGCACTCTGGGCGTGTTCACCTTGGCGTCGAAGTAAGCGTATTTCGCATCCAGGTAGGCGTGCAGTTCGCTCGCCTTCCACCATCGGCCCTCATTGCCGTTGGGCTTGGCAAAGCTGTCTTCGATCATATCCAGCAGATCAACAGTCTTCTGGAAAGGCTCGTTCTCCGCTATCAGCTCCTTGATCTCCTCATCGTCTAGCCAGAAGCGCTCCTTATTATTAAATAGGTGGAGCGCCTGAGCAAACAGCTGCTCGTGGTCTACATTGTCGGTATAGTCGATATTCTGGTCCTTGGGTATGCTCACGCAGACAAATCGGCGCGATCCCGTCTGATCTACCAGTGGCTGCTGCTCGTTGGTGGTGCCGATGAACGAGGTGTAGCGACGGAACAGCTTGATGGTCTTGCCGTAGGGTGGGCGGAATTTCACTTCGCTCGACGATAGCAGGTATTTCAGCACAATCTGCTGCGACTTGGTGGTCTTGTCGAACTCGTCGAGATTGATGAGGGCAAACATCGTCAGCGCGATATTCAGGTCGAACTCATTCTTGAAGTTCAGCTTGTCGTTGTAGTAGTCGCGCAGTTCCGGAGGCAGGATGATTTTGCAGAATCGCGTCTTTCCGCAGCCTTGGCGACCTATCAATAGCGGTGTTAACGCATTGCCAGTCAGCTGCTTGTCGCTCTCGCGCCATTGCGCCACCATACCCGTCAGCCAGTATCTCAGGTACTTGGGCCAATGTGGCTGAGTGGTTGGCACGCGGGCTGCCAGGTCGGCTATATGGTCGTGCCCGTCCCATTCGGGCAAGTGGTCGAGCCAGGTGTTCACAGGGTCGTATTGCTCAATGCGGGTCGAGTCGATAAAGCGGTTCACGTCCTGGTCCCACGACTTCAGTCCCTGTTCGCGCGCCTCGATGGTCATATCGTTGCGCACCTCCTCAGTCAGAGGTTTGAAGGTCTGATCCTCAGCATATTTCATACGATATTCTGCCACGCCGGTCATCAGGTTTTTTCGCATGTCGTAGTTGGCAGTCAGGAATATCTCTGTTCGCATCGTCTGTAGCGTCTCCTGAGGCACACTCTTCAGCGGCTTTATTTTGTGCTGCTTGCGATAGTCCTCCATCAGCGGTATCTCGTAGGTGGTGGCGAATACGCTCTTCACCAGGTCGGGATCGTTGTGGAAGAGCGGGTGCTCCAGCGTCATGCCCTGGGCGTGGGATAGGGGAATGCCCTGCTCGAGCGACTTGCGGGCTATCTGCTGCAACAGCTGCATCTGGCGCTCCTCGTCAGGCAGGTCGAAGTACTCGCCCAGCACCTCGCGCAGAATGAACAACCAGTTGAAGTGATACGTTCGTGTGATGGTTCGGCCTGGCATCAGCCTGTCGCTTTCGTACGATATTTTGGTAGGCTCTGGCTGGTCGTGTTTGTCTGCATCAGCCTTGAATGGTCGTGCCTCCGGGTTGAAGTACATCTCAGGGTCGGCACTCAGATAGACGGTGCGCTCCACAGTAGGCTCCAAGTAGGCAATGTCGATGCCCAACTGGTTCTGATAAGCCCTGCGTGCCGTCTCGTACAGGTTCTTATGAAACTGTCTGATCTCCTCGTCTCGCTGTGGCAGCGTGGTGCTTGTCGACTGGTAATCCCCATACAGCTCACCTCTGCACACTATCTTCACGCTCATGCCCGATGCGCCTAAAAAGGCCATCAGCGTTTCGTCCATCCTCGCAGCCTGATTGCGGATGCTTGTGGCCTCCTCGTAGGTCTTCAGTCCGTTCACTTCTATCACTACCAGTCCGTTGTACCTCAGTCCCTTCTGCTTCTCTTTGTAGTTCATGCATTCCGCAGCAAAGAGGATACGGGGCAGATTCACCGTGTGTTGCTGGTCGTCCACCATGATTTGTCCGTCGTTTATCCGCTGTGGCTTCAGGAACTTGTAGTTCAGTCGCAAGTTGAACACGTTTTGTGCGATGGGGCTGTTTTTGATCATCTCAGCCATTTCCGACAGCTCCAGACGGTTTATGACTTCCTTCTTTCTCGATAGTTTTAATAAAGTAATCTTCATATCTTTAGAGTTATTATTGATTGATTTTAGCGCAAATATACGAAGAAAAATGTCTTTTCCCAAATGCAAAATTTACAAATACCCCATTTAATCCTACCAAACGCCATTTAACTGTCAGATTTATAATTATTTAACCGATTTTTCAATCCTACCAATAATCCACTTTTAATCCTACAAATACACTACATTAATCCTACCAATATTGCCGTATTTTGTTCCCAACGTGGGAATTTTTGGTTCCCAACGTGGGAATTACCAGTTCCCTTACGGGGAACTATTTGTAACCTTACGGGAAACTGGTGCAAAAGTTATGCTTTACTTTTTCCGTGATTGCTCCATTCTAGTAGGATTAAGGTAGGATTAAAGTAGGATTAAAGTAGGATTTTAGTAGGGTTGTTAGTAGGATTAAATTTTAGTGTAAGTATCTGTAATAGAGTTGGATAATGTAGGTTTAGTAGGATTAAACAGCATTTTTGTATTTCCTGCGCCAAAAATATTTCTTTCTCAAGCTATATCTTCCGAACAGTTTCGAGTCATTTTCTCTAAAATCCAGCATGAAAAACAATTTTTCCTCCAAATATGCTGATATTCACCAAAAAAGTACTATCTTTGCAAGCAAGTACTGGCTAATGGAGCAGTAGGCCTTATTCATCCTCTCCCTATTGGGAGAGGATTTTCTGTAGATGTAAAGTAATGTAGCACCCTCTCAATTCCTACTTTGAGGGAAACCATCGGTTTCCAGCCTAATTGTTGGATGGCTGATGTGTCTAAAGCTGTGCGGCGATAGGCACAATAGCCTTTCTGTTCACACTCCGATACTACCACCTGAATCGTTGTATTCTTGCTTGATGCCGCCAATAGTTGTGCCAAATTCCTGATGCTGATGGGCTCCGTTTCGTTAGCGAGGTTATAAGCCTTTGCCGTTTGGCCATGAAAGAGCACAGTGAACATACCTACGACGGCATCTGAGATATAAAGGAACGCCCGAACAGCCTCACCACTGCTTTTCAGCACAATGTCACGACCAGCCACAACGTCGCCCATCAGGTCGGCCATCACCCTTCCGTCATTTTCTAGTGTCATCGTAGGGCCATACGAATGGGCAATACGAATAGCATTAAAGTTCACACCATATTGCAGATAATAACTCTTCAGTAACGTCTCTGCAGCCCGTTTGCTCTCAGGATAGCACGATCTGTCGTCCAAAGGGTTGAGTGTGCCAAAAGTCTGCTCATCCAAGCGTTCTGCCTCCTCGTTTTTGCCATAGACCTCACGTGTAGAGGCAAAAATCACCTTCTTCGTCTGACAATCGCGTGCATACTCCAGCACATTCATCGTGCCCAGCAGATTGCATTTCATGATGCCCACAGGATCCGTATTGATATAATGCGGACTGGCGTTCCCTGCTAGATGGAAAACGTAGTCCACCTTTCCCTCATAGGCGATAGGATCGCAAACATCCTGAATCAGAAAATGGAAATAAGGCTTACCCACATACGAGCCAAAATATTGCTCAGCTTTCTGGCGATTCCTGCAAAGCGCTACTATAGAGACATGAATACCTGCATGCTCATGCAGATAGAGCAACAGCCAAGTGACATATGAGGCCAACATACCTGTAGCCCCTGTCACGAGGATAGTCTTCCCGTCAAGCTCTCGCCAAGGCAGACGAGCCTCACTCATCCTCTGCAGATCTTCTATAATAACCATTCTTTTCAATGTTCAAAATCCAAATACAGCACTTTCTTCCCTTGATTCTATGATAGCCTTGAACATAAAGTAGTCAGCAGGTGTCGTAATCTTGATATTCTCGATCGTGCCTAAAATCGTATGCAACTCATAACCATAATGGTTCATCATCGAACAGGTATCCACAAAATCATGCCTATCCTCTGCCAATGCCTTCTGATGGGCCTCCAGCACATCTTTCAGTACAAAACATTGTGGTGCTCTCGCTATCAGAACGCTATTGCGATCAGGCACCTCCAGCGAACCGTCAGCTTTCTTCGTGACGATGGTCTCCATCGCTGGTACACAAACAATACAGTTTCCTTTCTCCTTGGCCACTTCAATACACTCAATAATGGTTTTCTCCATCGCCAAGGGGCGCACACCGTCGTGTATCAGCACCATCGAATCCTCTGGATAATGTTGCTTGGCGCATACCAGTCCATGATAAATGGAGTCTTGTCCTTTGCTGCCACCAGGTACGATATCTATGACTTTATTCAAGTCATATTTCTCCACCTGACGACGCAGATAAGGTATCCAGTCTTCCAAGCATACCACCACGATGGCATCAACCTCCTGGATATGCTGAAACACCTCGATGGTATAGACTACGATAGGTTTCCCCCGAAACTCAAAAAACTGCTTGGGGCGACTATGATAATTAAGTCTGTTCCCTTGCCCTCCTGCAAAAATTACTGCTATGTTCATATCTTTTAGGGTATTTTTATTGGATAATCATTCTGCCATGTCACCGTCTTGCCATTCAGGAAGTCTGCCATCTTCTGTGCGATGTCCTTCGCCGCATGGCCTGTTTCGTTCAGTCCCATTCTCAAGGTGAAGGCATCCCACTTCTTCAGATAGTCCTCCATATCGAAAGCCTTCACGTTTTTCTCCATCTCGTCGTTGTTCTTGGCGTAAGGGAAAGGTAGTTCTTCCATTTCGTAATACACGCCACGCTCCTCATATTTATAATGATTGAAGTCTGTAGCGTATGTAAAACAGGGAATCCGCCTCAGAGCTGCATCAAAGATACAACTCGAATAGTCGCTCACCATCACGTCCGTCGCCATCAGCAGCCGCTGCATATCCTGATAGTCGGTCACATCCATCACATCCGGATGCGTCTCCTGATAGCCCTTGGCATAGAGGCGCAGCTTAGGATGGAATCTGATGAGCATCGTCCACTCGCTACCAAATTTATTCGTCAGCGTTTTTTTCAGACGTTGTATATCCATATCATATACATTCATGTCGATGTGCTGTTCCTGACTAAAACGATGTCGCCAAGTAGGAGCATAGAGCAACACTTTATGATCAGAAGGAATGCCTAAGTCCTTGCGCGCTTTCATACCCTCCTCAGGATTATTCTGCACCAACATATCGTTCTTCGGATAGCCGCATTTCCAGATAGGCCCATGATAATTGAATGTCCTGCGATAGATCACCGACAGATGGTCGGAGTTAGAGATATATACATTCGCCATATCCGAAGCATTCTTCTGGAAGAGGTTCTTTGCTCTATCTGTCGCACATTCACCAATCATATCACCTTCCACTTTTTTGATGCCCAGTCCCCCATGCCATGTTTCCACGTATAACTGCCCCTTTCGCTTCACAAAGTAATCAGGTTCGCACCAGTTGTTTGTCCAGATCTTAGCCGTCGCATGCTCATATAGCCATTGCCAACTGTGCCATTTAACTGGTCGCATCCATGTAGGTAGTTCGTATTCATATTTGGGATCCTTCACCCAAACGATATCCAAATCAGGAATAAGCTTATGAAGCTCCTCCATGATATACTTCTGGTTATCGTCATAGCACATGCCACCTAAAACACAAACCAAAACCTTATTCTTCTTTATCGGAAATATGCGCAATAGGTAGAACAAACAAACTATTGTCACTGCTCCCACAGGCCTCAGCACTGGCCTTGTCATCTTCCATATCCGTTGTTTAATATTCATTCCTAACTTAGTTTGACAGCAAAAGTATAAAACTTATATTTTGCTTTATCCAAAAAGCATTATTTGCCCATTTTTGCTCAATGCAGAAAGCATACTTGGACGCAAATATACAAAGATTACATGAAACCAACAAGTATTTATGCAAATATTTTAGCCAATCTCTTCAAGTCACATATAATTATCGAGGGATGCTCCAGCCTTCTTGCAACCTTCTTCAAATTCCAGACCATCTTCACAGCCCAAGGAGAAGAGACGCTCAATAGCCATCTGTCCATTAACGTGAGTTGGGAGGTTTGTTTAAGCAATTTCTTTGTTTCAATAGCATACGGATGATTTGCGCTACTTCGGAAGCCATTAGTAGAAATAGTTTCATAGAAAAAATAACGTCTTTGTTTCGCCTTTGCCTTCTCTACAATCTTTTGAGGCAGATGTCCTTCTACTATTCTGTCTGCCATTTTTGTCAGCGACAACATATAATCAAGATTTAGAATGAAAGTATGACGTCTTGACTTAGGATGCTCTCTCAGATAATATACTGACTTCTTAAACAATTTCACGGGCCTTCTATTCTCAACTGCCAACTCAAGATTCATCAGATAATCCTGTGCTCTTTTGATGTTTTTTGACTCATTCAATGTATTTTCAGTAAATAGCCTCCTATTATATAATTTTGCCCATGGCCCAGCAGAAAGTTCCCTACCATATTGCATCTCAAGAAATTTTTCATAAGAGAGGAAACTTGGCAAATCAGAACGTCCTGAATAACCTTTTCCAGCACTTCCAAATACAATGTCAACTCCTTCTGAGTCTGAAACAAGCATAAGTATTGCGTCATCACGCATATAGTAATCGTCTGAATCCATAAATGTTATCCACTCACCAGTACATTCTACCACACCTTTCCGTCTAGCAGAGGTTACCCCATGATTATCTTGGCTGTAGTATTTTACATTGGGCAGAAGCTCATATTTCTTGCATATCTCGCCAGAACCATCCGTACTCCCATCATTCACAAGAACCAATTCTATATTCTTATAGGTCTGCACCAGAATGGACTGAATACATTCTTCCACGTATTCAGCCGTATTATATACAGGCACGATGATGCTGACTAATGGCTGAGGGTGATTCCCGAATGTCGGATGAAACAACGTATGAATCTCCTCTTGGTGATTTTTATTCATTTTTATTCTATTTTATTCTTCTTTATTCTCTTTTATTCTTCTCGGTTTCAAATATACAAACAATTCGTAAATATAACAAGAAATCATACAATTATTTTATCATTAAAAAACTACTTGAGTACAAAGTCGTTGCAAAATATGGAGGGATTTAAATCCTAATGATAAACTTCTTTTGGAAAGAATACATCTTAATTGCTCTCTTACTAGATATTGATAATCAACGACACACATTTATCAAAATCTTCTTTCTTAGTCTATCAAAAACCTTCAGGAACAATGAAGGAATTTCTATTCTCCTCACGAACTTAGACAAAAACAGGCAAGCCCTTACAGCATGTCGATTTGACACATACAATATCATCCTGTCACTCAGACGCAACACCCTCGCTTCATTCATGCGGCTTATTATTCCTTTAACAAAAGGATGATGATTGTCGCCCTGAAAATCATTTTCTGCCAATGCCATTTTATAATAAAACATTCGCCAATTGATTCCACCCCTCAACTCCATATCGGCAGAAAATAAACCCTTCACTAAAGAATCAGCAATTAAACTCAATCTTTCACAATAGTCAAATGAATATTTAAATGTGTGCGTTGCTGAACTATCACGCTTCCTATATTGATAAATAGCATTCCTACATATTGAGACTTTTTTCCTATTAACACTTCCTATCGCTAAATTCATTAACGCATCTTCCGCCCTAGTAATTTTATATTCAAAAGCCTGCGAACAATTCTCAAATAGTTCTCTTTTAAATAACTTTGCCCAAACTGCGCTATGAATTCTTTTAAGATAAAGTCCATAAAGATACTCATCCCACTCAAAATAATTAGGAGCCTTTAATAACGAAGTATTTCCTTCATGTATACCTATTACAATATCCACACCAGACGACAAAAGCATTATTTGTTGTACACCATCTTCCAACAAAAGGTCGTCAGAGTCCATGAACATAATCCACTCGCCATGTGCCTCGCTAACACCTCGCTTTCTTGAAACAACCACACCAGAATTGCATTGTTCAAAATACGATACATTGGGCAAATGTTCATACTTCTTGCAGATTTCACCAGAGCCGTCCGTACTGCCATCATTCACAAGAATCAGTTCTATATTCTCGTAGGTCTGCGACAGGATGGACTGAATACATTCTTCCACGTATTCCGCCGTATTATATACAGGCACGATGATGCTGACAAACGGGTGAAGGAGTTCGTTTTCCATCTTACGCTTATATAACTTTACTTCAACAGATACTCACAAGTCCCTTGCCCATATCAGCAATGAATATAAATACAACTTGATCTTGGTAAGCAGAGATGTACCTTTTCCTATATCATGCAATGCCAATAGTTTTGATGGATATAATTCGTCTAATTTATAAAAGTAATATTTGAATAAAGAATGGTCTCTCTTCAACATTATCAATAAATATTTTCTCATAGACCTAACTCTACAGATATTATGCCTAATCAAGAATTTTTCTTCTCGGAAAAACACTTCTGCCCTTGTTTTCAATTCACCTGGCTTGGTGCAAAATTCTGCACTTAATGATTTGGGACGAAAAGTCACGACATATAGGGTTATATTTGCAACCTTGATGATTCCTGCATGATAACCAACAAGCATGGAAAAATATACATCAGCCGAATACACTACTTCGTCAAATCGGATATTGTATTTAATAACTAAATCCCTTTTAACCATTTTGGCCCATGGAACAAACAACTTAAATCTTACAGGCCATTCATCACCATCTTTCAAACATTGATCAATCTTTTTATTCATCCAAGAACATCGATTTGATTCTATGTTTATATTCTCCGAAAGAACCGCCTTGTTTTTGAAGTATATGACATCTGCTTCCGAATCAACGTATGAGCTGATGATGTCATGCATATCTTCAACAAAGAAGTCATCCGCATCGGCAAACAGAATCCATTTTCCTTTGGCATGATCCAATCCTACATTCCTGGCATAGCCAGCCCCTCCTCCTGTTTTCGTCCTGATAAATTCCAGATAGGGTCGCGACAATTCAGGATACCTCTCTAAATAGGTATCTACATCAGGGCTATTATCATCCACTACAATCACCTGTATATCCTCAGATACAGGGATTGACCTCAGGCACCGCATCAGCAGATCCGGGATGTCTTTATGAGGTATGATGATACTAAACGTAGGACACATAGATTTTAAATTTGCCATAATACTTACAGGAGTCTTGTCCATACCAATAATGAATATAAACTGAATTTGATTTTAAACCTTAGGGATCTGTTTTTACTAATATCACGTAATGCCGATAATTTTGATGGATAAATCTCATCAAGTTTAAAGAAGTAGTATTTGAACAGTTTCCGGTCTTTATTGAACATTAGCACCAAATATTGTTTCATGGACCTTTCCTTACACATTTGATGCTGATGCAAAAATAGATCTGAACGATAATGCACTTCTGCCCTTATTCTTAACTCATTTGGTTTAGAACAATAATTAGCCACTAACGAATCGGGGCGAGAAGTCAAGACATAAAGGACTTTATTAACTACCTCAATAGTTTCAGCATGATATCCTACAAACAAAGAGAAAAACGCATCATTTGAGTATCTTATTTCTTCAAAGCGGATGTTAAATTTATTAATCAAATCTCTTTTGATCATCTTGCCCCATGTAGGACAATACATAAATCTTAAAGGCCATTCGTCACCATTCGCATAATAATTATTAATCATTCTATCAATATAAACATCCCTATCTGTTTTTTGGATAATATTTTCTGAATATACAGATTCTTTCTTGAAATATATGACATCCGCTTCCGAGTTTGCATTTGAAGAAATGATATCATACATATCTTCCACATAAAAATCATCGGCATCAGCAAACAGTAGCCATTCACCCTTTGCATGATCCAATCCTATATTGCGAGCATAGCCAGCGCCTCCACCTTTTGTCGTTCTGATAAACTCCAAATAAGGACGCGATAGTTCTGGATACCTCTCTAAATATGTATCGGCATCTGGACTGTTATCATCCACCACAATCACCTGAATATCCTCAGATACGGGTATGGACTTCAGGCACCGCATCAGCAGATCCGGTATCTCTTTATGAGGTATGATGATACTAAACGTTGGACACACCAATGGCATATTACCCGTAATACTTACCGAATCCTTATCCATACTAACAATGAATATAAGTAGAACTTGATTTTAAATCTCCAGGATTTGTTCCTGCTAATATCTCGTAATGCCGACCATTTCGACGGATAAATCTCATCAAGTTTAAAAAAGAATTCTTTGAACAGCTTGCGGTCTTGATTATACAACTTCGTTAAATAACACCTCGACATCCGCTCCCTGCAAAACCCATTTTGAAGCATAAATATGTCACAACGAAAAGCCACCTCTGCTCTTTGTTCCAACTCACCAGGTTTAGAACAAAAATCTGCACTTAATGAATCAGAGCGATAAGTAACAACATAAAGGACTCTGTTGACAACATTAATGGTTTCAGCATAATAACCAACGAGCAAGGAGAAAAACACATCTGCCGAATACACTATTTCGTCAAAACGTATGCTGTGTTTGACAAGCAAATCCCTTTTGATCATTTTGCCCCACGGAGTAGGCAATTTGAACCTTACAGGATATTCATCACCATCCGTCAAATATTGATCAATGATTTTATCGATGTAAGAACTTCTGTTGTTTTCTACACCTATGTCTTCTGAGAGCACCGACCTCTTCCTAAAGTATATCACATCCGCTTCAGAACCTACATAGGAACAGATGATTTCATTAAGGTCATCAACAAAAAAATCATCTGCATCAGCAAACAGAATCCACCTTCCTTCAGCATGCTCCAAAGCCACATTCCTGGCATAGCCTGCACCTCCGCCTTTCGTCGTTCTTACGAACTCCAGATAGGGGCGCGACAACTCTGGATACCTTTCCAAGTAGGTGTCAGCATCGGCACTATTGTCATCGACTACTATCACCTGAATATCCTCAGATACAGGGATGGACTTCAGGCACCGCATCAGCAGATCCGGTATCTCTTTATGAGGTATGATAATACTAAACAAAGGAGACATAAACATTCATTATTTGGGTTAACCGATTAAATATTTACTACCAGGAATCAGTGAGATGAGTTTTGTGACGACGGCGCAGCACAGAAACGTTAGCAGGCCAATAACGGGAATAGCCAACCATACAGGCAGTAGCGGATGAGCGACATCGCCACCAATGATCCATTCTGCTATAGACCTCAGGAAGAATACATGCATCAGATACATGCCGAAGGACAGTTTGGCAAGACTGGTAATCCAACTGGGAGCCTTCTGGATGCAGGTGAACAACAGGAAGGCTCCAAAGGTGGCAAGTAGAACATCGGGGGTGCAGAAATCAGACGACCATCTCAGCACCGACTTTTCAATTTGTATGCCGGGCACGGTTTTGTACCAGACGCACCATGCGGTAAACAGGGTGCCAAGTACGAAGCAAAACATCCCAATGAACAGTCTCTTCTGCTGACTCCACTTCAGATGCACACGAATATAGTGGGCCAGAACAAGATACCCCAAGTACCCAGAGCAATAGTACAGGGCAGAGAACTGATTCCAGTAACATTCACCCCAGAGTTCAGGCGATACATAGCGATGCAGCCAGGGGGTGAGTGTCGAAAAGGCGAATAGACCAAGGAACATCAACTCGTCTTTGGCACTGGCCTTTTCGAGCCAAGGTGACACCACTGGAATAATGAGGTAGATACCGATGAGCGGGTACATGAACCACAGATGATAGGCCCCTGACGGAAAGTTGAAAGGCAACATCAGTAGTCGAGATACAGCCTTGCTCCATGTAAAAGCTCCCCACGTGGCGGGCAACACGGCATAAAGTAGCAGGAAGAAGATGAAGGGCGGTAGGATGCGCAAGAAGCGCCGACGATAGAATTGGCTCATCGTCACACCAGGCTTCAAGGGTACTAACAGAAATGCTGAAACCATCATAAACAGCGGTACGGATACATGACAACAACCATCATAGACTGATACCCAAAAACGATTGCTTTCGTTGGCGATTAGAATCCCCCCACCCACATTAAAGAATTTTCCGCAGGCATGGGCAACCATCACCGTCAGACAGGCCATCACGCGAATGTAATCTGCAAGTGCAATTCGATTTTCGAAAGTCTTTTGTTGCTTATTTTCCATGTACTTCTCTGAATTGTGACGAAGCGTTTATTTCCATTTTAAGTATTCCTAGCCGAGGCTTCCCTAAATAAGGGTCATCGGGGAAAGCGTCTTCAACCATAAAGGGGTGGGAATATTTTTCGCAGATACGATATTTGTTTTTCTCTCCCATCCAAATCGTCATATAATACTTGCCTCGATTGAGCATAAATGGCGGCAGAGAGAATTCGACAACGTATTCACCAATTTTGGATTCTTGCTGGGGGCTGACCACTTTACCACTATTGAATATGATAATCTCATCAGCTGTTCTCAACTCGAAAGCAGCATCAAGGTGAAATGTCGGGAAATAGTTCATAAATGTCAGGCGGAAATGGATGCCAGATGCGACACTCACTACGTTGCCCTTTACCGGCAACACCTCGAACGACTTGATACGAACTTTGTCATTGCCTGGAGCTGTCGCTAAATCATCGAAGAACACGCTTTGAGATGGTATGGTGCCATCGTCAATGTACATTCGAATCGTGTCCTCAATTTCACCCGAGTATTTCACTGCTCCATCTTCGAGCAGGATACCTCTTTTGCAGAGTTTCTGCACTGCCGCCATATTATGACTCACAAACAGCACTGTTCGGCCTCCTCCCTTCGATACATCCTGCATCTTGCCGATGGCTTTCTTCTGAAACTCGACATCGCCCACGGCCAGCACCTCATCGACTACGAGGATTTCCGGCTCTAAATGGGCGGCAACAGAGAAGCCCAAGCGCACCTTCATGCCGGAGGAATAGCGCTTGACGGGGGTGTCGATATATCGTTCGCAGCCGGAGAAGTCGATGATCTCGTCGAGCTTGCGGGTAATCTCTGCCTTCGTCATGCCCATGATGGCCCCGTTCATATAGATGTTCTCTCGGCCTGTCATCTCGGGATGGAAGCCTGTGCCTACCTCGAGCAGCGAGGCGATGCGTCCACAGACATTGATTTCACCGACGGTAGGGGCCGTCACCCGTGAGAGCAGTTTCAGCAAGGTGCTCTTGCCGGCACCGTTCTTGCCGATGATACCTACCACGTCGCCTTGCTCTACGCTGAAGTTAATGTCCTTCAGTGCCCAGACAAAATCGCTTTCACCCTTCTTGGAGCGGACATTGGTCTCGCCAATCTTCAGATAAGGATCGTCCTTGCCCAGCACATTCATGGCCCACCAGCGGTTCAAATCGTGACTAAACGTGCCTGTTGAGACAACTCCCAAGCGATACTGCTTGCCTACGTGATTAAACTCAATAGCTTTCATTATTAACTATTCACTTTTAGACGGTATCCATGAAATTACGTTGTACCTTATTAAATATAGCAACGCTGAATAGCAACAGCACACTCATGAACAGGAAACTATAGCCTAAGGCGAACCAAGAGAAATAGCCCTGTCCTAACGTCGCATACTTGAATGCCTCGATGATGGAGGTCATCGGGTTGGCCATAATCAGTGTGCGCAGCGTACCTTCTTCCACCATGCTGAGTGGATAGACAATAGGCGTAGCATACATCCAGAGTTGAACGATGAAGGTAAAGAGAATCGTAAAATCACGATACTTCGTGGTGAGCGAGGAGATCAGGATGCCAAAGCCAAGACCAAGACCTGCCAACATCACGACCAATAGGGGCGTAAGCAGAATAGCCCAATTGGGGGCTATAGGAGCACCTGCCATAAAGAAATAGAGATAAAGCGCCACAAAGAGCCCTACCTGAATGACAAATCGCAACAGATTGGATATCACCACAGCGATGGGCACCACCAGACGAGGGAAATAGACCTTGCCAAACATGTTCTGATTGGCTGTGAATGTGTTTGACGTCTGATTCAGACAGTCGGAGAAATAGAACCAACAAATATTACCAGCCATATAAAATATTGCCTGTGGCATCCCGTCCGTGCTCATCTTGGCAATGCTGCCAAACACCACCATATTCATGATAACGGTCAAAATGGGTTGTATCAGATACCAAAGCGGCCCCAGTATGGTCTGCTTATACTGCACCACGATGTTGCGCCTGACGAACAGTTCTATCAGGTCGCGGTAATGCCAGATTTCCTTGAAATCAATATGCCACAGTTTTTCATGCGGCCTTATCTTCATCGTCCAGACTTGTTGCTCCATATATTTGATTAAACTTATTCTTCGTTTTCGATTTTTTCAAGACAGTAAGGTGGAATATAAGCGGTGGTCAAACTGGATTGCAGTCCTTTGATAGTGATGACCACCCTCTTTTGTCCTGCTATTCGGGCTACACGGCCTGTTATATCTTTAAAGGGGCCATCGTTGATACGCACTAAATCGTTAGAAAGAAACCGGCAGGTATTGGTGTCGATTTCCATCACATGCTCGTCGAGCAGAGCGGTAACTCTGAGTAATGGTTCCATATCTTTGGAACGGACTGTCAACGGTGGGTTGTGGCCGTTCTTGTCGGTAACGAAATGATTGTAATAGTAAGTGGTATATTGCGACATTTCGGAATGCCTGACATACTTTTCTGCTTCTTGTTCCGTCATGTATGCAAAAAGAAGGTTCATGAAAGGGAATAGCTTTCTTTGCTTCTTGCCCGTCTCCTTGTGCCTGATGTCTTTCCATACCTTCGCCAAATAGGCATAGGTGCCGTCCTCAATGAGGGCATCAGCAACTGCCTGTGCCTGCCCATACTTGATACGGAGGACATACCATGCCTTGTCTTCACACGGGACATATCTTACCGACACCCCTGTTTTTGAGCTTTTCGCTTCGGGGATGGCAAAGGAGACAAATCCTGAGCAATTCTCGTCCTTGATATTAGCATTATCCAATGCGTTCATATCCAACGATCCATTATATCTCACAAAGCACTAACACAGAACCTTTGTATTGGTACTTTTGGATACAAAGATATGAAATATTGTCACTATTTTTTTATATTTACATGTTAAATATAGTTAATCGATTGTGATTATAATATTCTGGGATGGAAACAAGAGCTCTTTCTCAATCCTCGATAATTAGAAAAATAACAAATTAATTTGGTTATTCGCATAATTTGCAGTACCTTTGCACCCGATTATATATATAATAAGGTGAAATGAGTGCATTTAATAAGAAAAGAAGATGGCATTGCTTGCCCGGACAGGAGCCCACTGAGATGGATAAAACCATCATGTATTGGGAGAACAAGGGTAAGCTGGTACCAACACGTGACTTGATTAAAACCCCAGAACAGATAGAAGGCATCCGCAAGGCGGGTGTTGTAAATACCGCTGTGCTCGACGCAGTGGCCAAGGAGATTAAGGCTGGTATGAACACACTGGAGATCGACCAGATATGTCGCAGGGTATGCGAGGACGCTGGCGCCATCCCTGCTTGTCTCAATTACGAAGGATTCCCCATGAGTGTATGTACCTCTATCAACGAGGTGGTTTGCCACGGCATTCCCAAAGAGGAGGACGTGCTCGAGGAGGGCGATATCATCAATGTGGACTTTACGACCATCCTTGATGGCTACTATGCTGACGCAAGCCGTATGTTCATTATCGGCAAGACATCGCCTGAGAAGGAACAGCTGGTGCGTGTGGCTAAGGAGTGTCTGGAGATAGGTATGGAGGCTGCTAAGCCTTATAGCTTTGTGGGCGATATAGGTCATGCCATCGAGAAGCATTGTAAGAAGTATGGCTATGGTATCGTTCGCGATCTGGCAGGACATGGCGTAGGACTGAAATTCCACGAGGAACCTGATGTGAACCACTATGGTCATCGTGGCACTGGTATGCTACTGGTGCCCGGTATGGTGTTTACCATCGAGCCTATGATCAATATGGGTACCTGGAAGGTGTTTATCGATGCTGACGATCCATACGGATGGGAGGTGATTACTGAAGATGAACTGCCCAGCGCCCAGTGGGAGCATACGCTCGTGATGACTGAACATGGTGTTGAAGTACTGACGTATTAGTGAATAGTGGTGGAAAAGGATATATATATATTAGGTATAGAGAGCTCGTGTGATGATACATCGGCAGCTGTCCTGAAGAATGGTATTCTGCTGTCGAATGTCACAGCTTCGCAGGCTGTACACGAGGCATACGGTGGGGTGGTGCCCGAGTTAGCATCGAGAGCTCACCAACAGAATGTGGTGCCTGTGGTTGATCAGGCTATCAAGAAGGCTGGCATTACCAAAGAGGACTTGACAGCGATTGCCTTTACCCGTGGTCCGGGACTGATGGGCTCGTTGCTGGTTGGTGTGAGCTTTGCTAAGGGTTTTGCCCGTTCGTTGGGTATCCCGATGATTGACGTGAACCATCTGCAGGGACATGTGATGGCGCATTTCATTAAGGAGAGCGAGGATGATCAGCATCAGCCACCATTGCCATTCCTCTGTCTGCTGGTTTCTGGCGGAAACTCACAGATTGTGAAGGTGAACGCCTATAACGATATGGAGGTGCTGGGACAGACCATCGACGATGCGGCTGGTGAGGCTATCGACAAGTGCTCGAAGGTGATGGGACTTGGTTATCCTGGTGGCCCAATCATCGATAGATTGGCGCGGCAGGGAAACCCCAAGGCTTTCCAGTTTGCTGAACCTAATATCCCTGGACTCGACTATAGTTTCTCGGGCTTGAAGACCTCGTTCCTCTATTCGATGCAGAAGTGGGTGGCTGAGGATCCTGACTTCATCGAGAAGCATAAGGAGGATATCGCTGCCTCGTTAGAGTGGACGATTGTGGATATCCTGATGAAGAAACTGAAGAAGGCTGTGAAGCAGACGGGGATCAAGCATGTGGCTGTGGCTGGTGGCGTGAGTGCCAACAACGGACTGCGCAATGCGTTCTACGATGCTGAGAAGCGCTATGGCTGGACCATCTATATCCCCAAGTTCAGCTATACCACTGATAACGCTGCCATGATAGGTATCGTGGGCTATTATAAGTATCAGGACCAGCAGTTCTGCTCGATCGATGCGCCTGCATTCAGTAAAGTGACGTTTAAATAATAAAACTAAATATGGATTTTGAAAGTAAGATTACAAGTAGGGAGGTGAGTGAAATCCTCTGGGAAACAGAAAAGACTGTAAGTACCGCTGAGAGTTGTACTGGTGGCCGTATTGCTGAGGCAATCATTGCTGTGCCTGGTGCTTCCAAGTATTTCAAGGGTGGTATTATCTCATATATCGACGAGGTTAAGGAGAATCTGCTGGGTGTTGACCATCAGTTGCTCGAAGAGAAAACCGCTGTGTGTGAGGAGGTTGCGATTGCTATGGTAAAGGGTGCATGTAAGGCACTGAATACCGATTATGCGATTGCTGCAACGGGCTTTGCTGGTCCTACCGGAGGTACCAAAGAGATACCCGTAGGCACCATCTGGTTGGCTTGCGGAAGTCCTGAAAGAGTGACTACCATGAAGCTGGAAGAAGACTACGGTCGAGACATTAATCTGGCTATCGCTACAAACCGTGCTATGGAGATGTTTTTGGGCTTCTTGAAGGAAGAAGATGCCCCCAGACCCATGCGAGAAGGTTAAAAATTATTAATTCTTTTATTTTCCAGTCGTGTAATTATCTGAATCTCAATAAAATTGTGTAATTTTGCACGCTGTTTGGAATAAGTAAGTGTAAATCACAAGTAAAAAGTAGATAGAAATGTCTAAGATTTGTCAAATTACAGGAAAGAAGGCACAGATAGGTTGCAATGTGTCTCACTCAAAGCACCGTACTAAGAGAAGCTTTGATGTCAACCTTTTCAGCAAGAAGTTCTACTATGTAGAGGAGGGTTGCTGGATTCAGTTGAAGATTAGCGCTGCTGGTCTTCGTATGATTAACAAAGTTGGTCTGGATGCTGCCTTGAAGCAGGCTGTCGCTAAAGGTTTTGTAGACTGGAAGGATATTAAAGTGATAGGAGATTAAAATCATGGCAAGTAAGAAAGCAAAAGGTAATCGCGTCCAGGTTATTCTGGAGTGCACTGAGCACAAGAACAGTGGTATGCCCGGTACTAGCCGTTATGTAACCACAAAGAATCGTAAGAATACGCCTGAGCGTATGGAGCTTATGAAGTATAACCCAATCCTGAAGAAGATGACTCTTCACAAGGAGATTAAATAATTACGACTGAAGTATGGCAAAGAAAACCGTTGCTACCCTCCACGAAGGCTCAAAGGATGGTCGCGCTTACACAAAGGTAATCAAGATGGTTAAGAGCCCCAAGACTGGTGCTTACATCTTCGACGAGCAGATGGTTCCAAACGAGGCCGTTAAGGACTTCTTTAAGAACTAATTGACATTATTCATATAAAATGAGAGGCTGCAAAGAAATTTGCAGCCTCTTTTTTTGGTTGTGTCGTAAATTATACCTATCTTTGCAATCGAAAATATTGCAATATGGGTTTATTTGGATTTTTTAGTAAGGATAAAAAGGAGACCCTTGATAAGGGCTTGGAGAAAACTAAGACAAGCGTCTTCGATAAGCTTGCTCGTGCTGTAGCTGGAAAGTCGAAGGTGGATGATGATGTCTTGGATAATCTGGAAGAAGTTCTCATTACAAGTGATGTCGGCGTTGACACCACATTGAAGATTATTCAGCGCATCGAGGAGCGTGTGGCTCGTGATAAGTATGTCAGTACTTCTGAACTGAATGCCATACTGCGTGATGAGATAGCAAATCTGTTGGCAGAGAACCATTCGGAGGATAATGATAACTGGGATCTGCCTGCCGACCATAAGCCATACGTTATCCTGGTGGTTGGCGTGAATGGTGTGGGTAAAACCACAACCATCGGTAAGCTGGCTTGGCAATTCAAGCAGGCTGGTAAGAAAGTATATCTTGGCGCTGCCGATACTTTCCGTGCTGCAGCTGTAGAGCAGCTGTGCATTTGGGGCGAAAGGGTAGGCGTGCCTGTTATCAAGCAGCAGATGGGTAGCGATCCTGCCAGTGTGGCTTTCGATACACTGTCGAGTGCGAAGGCTAACGGAGCCGATGTGGTTCTGATTGATACGGCAGGACGTCTGCATAACAAAGTGGGCTTGATGAACGAGCTGAAGAAAATCAAAGAAGTGATGAAGAAGGTTCTGCCTGAGGCTCCTGATGAGGTGATGCTTGTGCTTGACGGCTCTACTGGTCAGAATGCCTTCGAACAGGCCAAGCAGTTTGCTGCTGTTACCCAGATTACTTCGCTGGCTATCACCAAACTTGATGGTACTGCCAAAGGGGGTGTCGTGATTGGTATCTCCGACCAGTTGAAGGTTCCTGTAAAGTATATCGGACTGGGCGAGGGGATGACCGACCTCCAGTTGTTTAATAAACGCCAGTTTGTAGATTCGCTGTTCAATGAGTAAGACAATAGATATTATTTCACTGGGATGCTCTAAGAATCTGGTTGATAGTGAGACTCTGATGGGCTTGATGGAGGCTAATGGCTATCAGTGTACGCACGATAGCGATGATCCTCAGGGCGAAATCGTAGTCGTTAACACCTGTGGTTTTATCAACGATGCGAAGGAAGAGAGCATTAATACCATCCTGGAGTTTGCTCAGGCTAAGACAGAAGGACGTATCGAGAAACTTTTTGTGATGGGTTGTCTTTCCGAGCGTTATCTGGCCGACTTGGAGCGTGAGATTCCTGAGGTCGACGGCTGGTATGGAAAGTTCAATTATAAGAAATTATTGAATGACCTGAAGGGTGAGGATTTCAAGGTTTGCGAAGGCAAACGCCATATCACCACTCCTCGTCATTACGCCTATATCAAGATTAGTGAGGGCTGCGATCGTCATTGCGCCTATTGTGCTATCCCTCTGATTACTGGTAAGCACCAGAGCCGTCCGATGCAGGAGATCCTGGATGAGGTCCGCTATCTGGTGAGCCAGGGTACCAAGGAGTTTAATGTCATTGCTCAGGAGTTAACTTATTATGGTGTTGACTTGGATGGTAAGCAGCATATTGCTGAGCTCATCGAGCAGATGGCCGATATTCCAGGTGTTGAGTGGATTCGCTTGCACTATGCTTATCCCACACATTTCCCATGGGACCTGCTTCGTGTGATTCGTGAAAAGCAGAACGTTTGTAAGTATCTCGACATTGCCCTTCAGCATGTGTCGGATAACATGCTGACCCGTATGCGTCGACACGTAACCAAGGAGGAAACCTATGAACTGGTGCGCCGTATGCGTGAAGAGGTGCCTGGCATCCACATCCGAACAACGCTGATGGTTGGTTTCCCTGGTGAGACTGATGAGGATTTCGAGGAGCTCAAGGCATTTGTGAAATGGGCGCGCTTTGAACGTATGGGTGCTTTTGCTTATTCTGAGGAAGAAGGAACCTATTCGGCTGACAACTTTGAGGACGATGTGCCTGAGGATGTGAAGCAGAATCGACTCGATAAGATCATGCGTATCCAGCAGAATATCAGCGCAGAACTTGAGGCTGAGAAAGTCGGGAAGGTATTCAAGGTGATTATTGACAGGCGTGAGGGCGATTATTATATCGGCCGTACAGAATTCTGCTCGCCAGAAGTTGATCCTGAGGTGCTGATACCCGCAGCTGAGGCAAAGCTGAATATCGGAGAGTTCTACGATGTCTTGATAAAGGATTCTGAGGAATTTGATTTATACGGAACCACAATCATTAAAACATATGAACAATAAAGACTTTATCACAGAATTGGCGCAACGAACAGGCTACACTGCTGAGGAAACACAGCAGTTCGTGAATTGTGTTGTTGAGGCAATGGGTGATCATTTCCAAGATGATGACTCGGTGTTGATTCCCACTTTCGGCACATTCGAAGTAAAAAAGAAGATGGAGCGTATCATGGTAAATCCTTCTACAGGACAGCGCATGTTGGTTCCACCAAAATTAGTGCTGACATTCAAACCGAATGTTAGTTGGAAAGAACGCGTTAAGAATGGAGGAACCGAGTGATGGGAAAGATTTCAATGCAGGAGTTGGCCAATGTGCTGATAGAGCGTAAGAAGCTGAATAAGCGCGAAGCAAGTGCGTTTGTGGGCGCTATGTTTGATATTGTGCAACAGCATCTTGAAACCGATAAGCTTGTAAAAGTTAAAGGATTAGGTACTTTCAAGATTATTGATGTGGAAGATCGCGAAAGTGTAAATGTCAATACAGGTGAGCGTGTGCTTATTGAAGGACATGGAAAGATAACCTATTCACCTGATGCTTTGCTGAAAGAGCTGGTTAACAAGCCGTTCTCGCAGTTTGAGACGGTGGTGCTGAATGAGGGCGTAGACTTCGAGGATCTTGCTACAACAACTACTGACGCTCCTGAGCAGGAAGTAGAATCAGAACCAGTAGTTGAGCCAGAGCCAGTAGTGGCTCCAGAGCCTATGGTTGAGTCTGAGCCAGAGGAGGTTATGGGCGATGATCACTCGTCAATGCCGCTTGTGGATTTTGGTGATCCAGATGAGCCTGTGGTAGAGTCTGAGCCTGAGCCTGTGGTTGAGCCAGAACCTGTGGTTGAGCCAGAACCTGTGGTTGAGCCAGAACCGGAAGTTGAATCTGAGCCTGAGGTTGCTGAGGAGGTTGCTGAGGAGGATGTTCCTGAGTGGGTTATTGAGCCTTATGTTGCTACTGAGCGTGAGGTCGTTCCAGAAGCTGAGGTCGTTCCAGAACCTGAGGTCGTTCCAGAACCTGCTCCAGTTGTTGAGGCCCAACCTACTGTTGAGCCAGAGCCAGAGATAATTGAGGAACCTGCTGTTGAAGATATACCTGAGGTTGAAGAACAGCCTATTGTTGAAGAGCAACCTCTCGTTGAAGAGCAACCTCTCGTTGAAGAGCAACCTCTCGTTGAAGAGGAACCTCAGACAGAAGAAGCCCCAGCTGAAGAGGAACCTGCAGAAGAGGATGAGCCTGCTGAAGAGGAGGTACCTGAAACCAAAGGTAATCCCGCTTCTAAGTGGTTATTAGTATTGGTTGCTGTTATCATTGGATTGGCTGGTGGTTATCTGCTGGGTAGCTATTATCCTTGTTCTCAGCTGGTAGAGCCTGCTGAAAAGAGCACAGTCATTAATGTTCAGAAGGCAGAGGTTGTTAAGGTTGAAGCCGCTGGGGCCAAGGTAAAGGAGGCGCCTGCTGAAGAGGCCGCACCAGTAGAGGAGGCGGCTGCAGAAAAGCAGAAGGCGGAAGAGCAAAAGGCAAAAGAAGCAGAAGCCAAAGCAAAGGCAAAGGCCGATGCTGAGAAAGCTGCAGCTGAAGCTAAAGCCAAAGCGGATGCCAAGGCTAAGGCAGAAAAAGAGGCCAAACCTGTATACAATAAGTACGACGAGATGGATGTCCGTGTGCGTCTTGGTGCTTACCGTATTATTGGAACCGAAAAGGTGGTAAAGGTAAAGGAAGGTGAGAATCTTGTAAAGATTTCGCGCCGTATTTTAGGTCCAGATATGGAGTGCTATCTTGAGGTATATAACAACATCAAAGCCTCGACTCCACTAAAAGTGGGACAGGAAATCAAAATCCCAAAACTGGAGTTGAAAAAGAAAAAGAAGGCTGCAACAGCCAACTAAACCTGCAAATAATGAAAAAGTTTCTTAAAACTTAGGTTTTGGGAAACTTTTTTAATATTATTTAGACACATAAATAGTGGTCAAGTCTTATAAAAAAAGTAATTTTGCAGTCAAATTTTAGAAAACTTATAAATAGAAAATATTATGGCAGAAGCTATTGATATCCGTGAGTTGAATATCCGGATTGAACAACAAAGCGCATTTGTAACAAATCTTGTAAGTGGAATGGACCGCGTCATCGTGGGTCAGAAGCATCTGATAGATTCACTTTTGATTGGTTTGTTGAGTGATGGACATATTCTTTTGGAAGGTGTTCCTGGTCTGGCTAAGACCCTGGCCATTAAGACCCTTTCGCAGTTGATTGATTCTGATTACAGCCGCATCCAGTTTACACCCGACCTTCTTCCTGCCGATGTCATTGGTACAATGATCTATTCACAGAAGGAAGAGAAGTTCCAGGTGAAGAAGGGACCTGTATTCGCTAATTTCGTGCTGGCTGATGAAATCAACCGTGCACCAGCCAAGGTGCAGAGTGCTCTGCTTGAGGCCATGCAGGAAAAACAGGTTACTATTGGCAGCCAGACTTTCAGCTTGCCAAACCCATTCCTCGTGATGGCTACTCAGAACCCAATCGAACAGGAGGGTACCTATCCATTGCCTGAAGCACAGGTAGACCGTTTTATGTTGAAGGTGGTTATCGACTATCCTTCACTCGAAGAAGAGAAGAAGATTATCCGTGAGAATATCACTGGTGAAATGCCATCCGTGACACCTGTGACTACTGCTGATGAGATTCTGAAAGCTCGTAGTGTAGTACGCGAGGTCTATATCGATGAGAAGATTGAGCAGTATATTGCTGATATCGTATTTGCTACACGTTATCCTGATCGCTATGGCTTGAAGGACCTGAAGGATATGATTTCGTTCGGAGGTTCGCCACGTGCCAGCATCAATCTGGCCAAGGCTGCTCGTGCTTATGCATTCATCAAGCGTCGTGGTTATGTGGTGCCAGAGGATGTTCGTGCTGTGGCTCATGATGTGCTGCGCCATCGTATCGGACTGACCTACGAGGCTGAGGCCAGCAATATCACCAGCGAGGAGATTGTTTCAAAGATTATCAATAAGGTTGAAGTGCCCTAATGGAAACCTCTGAGATCATAAAGAAAGTCCGTAAGATCGAGATCAAGACCCGTGGTCTGAGCTCTAACATCTTTGCAGGTCAGTATCATTCTGCCTTTAAGGGTAGGGGAATGGCCTTTAGCGAGGTGCGCGAGTATCAGTTTGGTGATGATGTGCGAGATATTGACTGGAATGTGACTGCTCGTTTCCATCGTCCTTATGTCAAGGTGTTCGAAGAAGAACGTGAGATGACGGTCATGCTGCTCATCGACGTCAGCGGATCGCTCGATTTCGGAACCCAGAAGCAGATGAAGCGTGATATGGTGACAGAGATTGCTGCCACCCTTGCTTTTAGTGCTATTCAGAACAACGATAAGATTGGGGTCATCTTCTTCTCTGATAAGATTGAGAAGTATATTCCACCGAAGAAAGGTCGTAAGCATATTCTGTATATTATACGTGAGATGCTCGACTTTAAACCGGAATCGACACGTACTGACATCAAGCAGGCCATCGAATTCTTGTCGAGTGTACAAAAACGTCGTACTACCGCTTTCATTCTTAGTGACTTCTATGTGCGTGAAGATTTCCTGCAGTCGCTGCAGATTGCCAATCGCAAGCATGATGTGGTTGCTATTCAGGTGTATGATCAGCGTGCCCGTGAGTTGCCTGATGTAGGTTTAATGAAGGTCGTTGATGCTGAAACGGGGTATGAGCAGTATGTAGATACGAGTTCCAAAAAACTGCGTCAGGCTTACCAGAAATACTGGATGACACGACAAGCGCAGTTGCTGGATACTTTTAATAAGAGCAATGTGGACAATGTGAGCATAGCCACCAACGAGGACTTCGTGAAATCGTTGCTATTGCTATTTAAACAGCGTAATTAATGAAAAGAATATTTCTTCTTATATCACTGATTGCTAATGCTTTGCTGATATCAGCACAAGTGTCTATCGAGGCAGAGATTGACTCGATTCAGATATTTGTTGGTCAGCAGACTCATCTGAAGTTGACAACAACGGTTCAGCCTTCAGCAAAGGTTGAATTCCCTCAGTTCCAGCCAACCCAGATGATAACTCCTGGTGTGGAAGTCCTTTCTTGTCAGGAGCAGAAACGCGACGCAGGAGATGGTTTCGAAGCCCGTTCGATGGTTTATACATTAACCTCGTTTGATGATACCCTTTATTACCTGCCACCAATGGTTGTCAAGGTTGATGGCAAGCAGTATAAGAGTAAGAGTCTGGCTTTGAAGGTACTTACGATTGATGTAGATACCACTCAGGTTGATCAGTTCTTTGGACCTAAGGATGTGCAGGATAATCCGTTCCTCTGGAGTGAGTGGAGCCTGCCTTTCTGGCTCAGTGTGCTGATGCTGGTACTGTTGGCTTTGTGCTACTATCTCTATCTTCGTCTGCGCGACAATAAGCCCATCATCACTCATATCCGCATTGTGAAACGATTACTGCCTCATCAGAAGGCTATGCAAGAGATTGAGCAGATTAAGGCTGATAAGATGGTTGCATCAGAGAACTCAAAGGAATACTATACCAAACTTACCGATACCTTGCGTAAGTATATCGAAGAGCGCTATGGATTTAATGCCATGGAGATGACCAGTAGCGAGATTATCGAGCGACTGACAGCATCGCAGGACCAGAAGGCTCTCGACGAACTGCGCGAGCTGTTCATGACTGCCGATCTGGTTAAGTTCGCCAAGTATTCTACGCTGATTAATGAGAATGATAAGAACCTTGTGAGTGCTATCGATTTCATTAACCAGACCAAACTTGAGAATCAGCCTGTGGAAGAAACGGTTAAACCACAGCTCTCGGAGGAAGATCAGCGTACACAGAAGTCACGCCGACTGCTCAAGACGGTCATCACGTTGATCTCTGTGGTGTGTGTCGTCTTGTTCGGATATGTGGCATATACACTTTATCAGTTATTGAATTAAAACAGAACAAATGGAATTTGTCAATAAAGAATATCTGCTGTTACTTCTGCTCATCATACCTTATGTGATATGGTATGTGATGTACAGAAAGAAAACCGAGCCTACGCTGCGGATGAGCGATACCTTTGTGTTTCGCTATGCGCCTCGTAGTTGGAAGGTGACATTGATGCCGCTTTCTATGTTGCTCAGACTGCTGGTATTTGTCATGATAGTAATGGTTCTGGCTCGCCCTCAGACTCAGAATTCATGGGATAGTAAGACTGTTGAGGGTATTGATATTATGCTGGCGATGGATGTCTCGACCAGTATGTTGGCAGAGGATCTGCGTCCTAACCGTATTGAAGCTGCCAAGCAGGTGGCTTCAGAGTTCGTCAGTGGTCGTCCTAATGATAACATCGGATTGGTTATCTTTGCAGGCGAGTCATTCACACAGTGTCCTATGACAACTGATCACACATCGCTGTTGAATCTGCTGCAGAATGTACGTACAGATATTGCTGCTCGCGGACTCATTGAGGACGGAACTGCTATTGGTATGGGATTGGCTAATGCTGTGAGCCGTCTGAAGGATTCGAAGGCTAAAAGCAGAGTGGTTATTCTGCTGACCGATGGTAGTAATAACCGTGGTGATATTTCTCCATCTACTGCAGCCGAGATTGCCAAAAGCATGGGTATCCGTGTGTATACCATTGGTGTTGGTACCAATAAGGTGGCTCCTTATCCAATGCCTGTGGCTGGCGGTGTGCAGTATGTTAACATTCCTGTCGAGATAGATACTAAGACCCTTAGCGAGATTGCTGCTGCAACCGAGGGTGATTTCTATCGCGCTACAAATACCAAAGAACTTCGTAATATCTATAAGGAAATTGATCGGTTGGAAAAGTCGAAACTTAACGTTAAGACCTTTAGCAAGCGTTATGAGGCCTATCAGCCTTTTGCGCTTGTGGCTGTTTTAGCCCTGCTGCTCGAAATTCTACTTCGTATAACAATCTTTAGGAGGATTCCATAATATGTTTAGATTTGCAGACCCTATATATTTCTATCTCTTAGTGCTGATACCTGTATTGGCGCTGATACGGTTTCTGACATATCGCAATCAGAAGAAGCGCTTACGCAAGTTCGGCGATCCCAGATTATTGCGTGAGCTGATGCCCGATGTTTCGCGTTTCCGTCCGTCTGTCAAGTTCTGGATTCTGCAAGGAGCATTGGCATTGCTGGTAGTCATGCTTGCCCGTCCGCAGTTCGGTACTAAGATTAACCACGAACAGCGTACTGGTATTGAGACTATTATTGCAATGGATATCAGTAACTCTATGCTGGCTGAAGATATTGTGCCAAGTCGTTTGGATCGTAGTAAGATGATGGTCGAAAATCTGGTCGACCATTTTACCAATGATAAGATTGGACTTATCGTCTTCGCAGGCGATGCTTTCGTGCAGTTGCCTATCACCAGCGACTATGTGTCGGCCAAAATGTTCCTTTCAAGCATTGATCCATCTATGATGGCTACTCAGGGTACTGATATCGCCCGTGCCATCGATATGGCTTCTCATAGCTTTACACAGGAAGAGGGCATAGGAAAAGCTATTATCGTGATTACAGATGGTGAGGATCACGAGGGTGGGGCACTCGAAGCTGCTAAGGCTGCAAAGGATGCTGGTATGCGTGTCTATGTGTTGGGCGTAGGTTCTACTAACGGAGCTCCTATCCCCATTCCAGGCACAGGCGACTATATGAAGGATAATACAGGCAACACGGTGATGTCGGCACTGAATGAAGATATGTGTCGTCAAGTGGCTCAGGCTGGTGGTGGTGCTTATATCCATGTGGAGAATAATAGTGCTGCCCAGGATCAGTTGGACAACGAACTCGACAAATTGGCAAAAAAGGAGACGACGAGTACTGTTTATAGCGAATTTGATGAGCAGTTCCAGGCTGTAGCTATCCTTGCCTTATTGCTGTTGATTCTCGAAATATGTATTTTCGACCGTCGCAATCCTTTGATTAAACGTCTCTCGCTCTTTGGGTCAAGGAAGAAGACTGTTGCCACGCTGTTATTGCTGATGGTAGCTTCAACCGTTTGTGCGCAAACGTCTGATCGTCAGTTTATCCGTGAGGGTAATAAACAATTCCGCTTGGGACAGTATGATAAGGCAGAGGTATCATACCGCAAAGCCGTTGAGAAGAATCCTAAGAATCCGCAGGCTGCTTATAATCTGGGCAATGCGCTGTTGGCGCAGAAGAAGGACTCGGCAGCTGTTCAGCAGTTTGAACAGGCGGCCCGTATGGAGACGAATCCGTTGCGTAAGTCGGCAGCCTATCATAATATGGGTGTTATCTGTCAGACTCACAAGATGTATGGCGAGGCTATTGAAGCCTATAAGAGCGCTTTGCGCTTGAATCCTAATGATGATGAGACCCGATACAATCTGGTTCTCTGCAAACATCAGAAACAGAAGCAAGACCAGAAACAGCAGCAGAATCAACCTAACAAGGATGATCAAAAGAAGGATGATCAGAAAAAAGATGATCAGAAAGATCAGAAACAAGATAAGAAAGACGACAAGCAGCAACAGCAGCAGAAACCTCAGATGAGTAAAGACAATGCAGAACAACTCTTGAATGCGGCCATCCAGAATGAGAAGATGACACAGGACAAGATGAAGAAACAGCAGCAACAGCCGCAGCGTCGTAATGTATTAAAGAATTGGTAAAAAAGTAAAAAGGTAAGAACGAAAAAATGATTAATATTACATTTGATAAGGTGCAAAGGTGGGTAAAATGGGTTCTACCCTTTTACCTTTTAACCTTTTTGCCTTTAAGTTTGCTGGCTCAAACTCTTACTGCATCTGCGCCCTCGCATGTAGCGGTGGGCGAACAGTTCCGATTGTCGTATACAGTCAATACTCAAAATGTATCAGACTTCCGTGCTGGTAATATCCCATCAGAGTTTGAAGTGCTCATAGGGCCTAACCGTTCTATGCAGTCGAGCTATCAGATGATTAATGGTCATACCAGCTCCACCTCATCTATCACCTATACTTATATTGTAGCTGCTACTAAGGGAGGCTCGTTCACCATTCCTGCAGCTCATGTGGTAGTTGATGGAAAGAAAATTTCCTCTAATACGCTGACTATCAAGGTGTCAGGTTCCGCAGGTTCTTCGCATAATCAGAATGGTAATGCTGGCGAAGAGGTGCGCGACATGGGTAGCCGTATCTCGGGTAGCGACCTCTTTATTAAGGTGAGTGCCAACAAGAAGCGCGTGTTTGAGCAGGAGCCGATTCTGCTCACCTATAAGGTGTATACGTTGGTTCAGCTCACTCAGCTTCGTGGTGATATGCCTGATCTGAAGAGTTTCTATACGCAGGAGGTTGATCTGCCTCAGCAGAAGTCTTTCTCTGTCGAGACGATTAACGGACGTCCGTATCGCACTTGTACCTGGAGCCAGTATGTCATGTTCCCACAGACCACAGGTAAACTGCATATTCCTGCCATTACCTTCGAGGGAATCGTTGTCCAGCAGAATCGTAATGTTGATCCCTTTGAAGCTTTCTTCAATGGTGGCTCAGGTTATGTGGAAGTGAAAAAGAAAATCGAAGCGCCTGGCATTGAGATTCAGGTTGATCCGCTGCCACAGCGTCCTGCTTCATTCTCTGGTGGGGTGGGTAAGTTTAATATTTCGGCTCAGCTCGATAAGACAGAGACTAAGGCTAATGATCCTATCACGTTGCGTGTTATTGTGAGTGGAACAGGTAACTTGAAACTGATCAAGCAGCCTTCTATCACGCTGCCAAAGGATTTTGATAAGTATGAGCCTAAGGTTACTGAGCAAACCAAACTGACAACAGCAGGTATTGAGGGATCGAAGATTTACGATATCCTGATTGTGCCGCGCCATCAGGGCAAATATGATTTGCCACCTGTGGAGTTTACCTATTTTGATACGACGACCCAGCGCTATGAGACAGTTAAGAGCGAGGCTTTCCATCTGGATGTAGACAAAGGTTCTGGCACTTCCTTGGTTAGCGATTTCTCTGGTCAGGAAGATTTGCAGGAGCTAAATAAGGATATCCGTTTTATTAAGACGGGTGATGTTAAGCAGCATCCTGTTGATGACTTCTTCTTCGGCTCAACGGCTTATTGGGTTACCCTTGTAGCGTTGGTTCTTGTTTTCATGACTTTGTTTATCATTTTCCGCCAGCGTGCCATTGATAATGCAAATGTTACAAAGATGCGTGGCAAGAAAGCAAACAAGGTTGCAGCGAAGCGTCTGAAAAAGGCTTCGCGACTCATGACGGATAACAAACCTGGTGAGTTCTACGACGAGGTGCTCCGTGCACTATGGGGCTATGTAGGCGATAAACTGACTATTCCTGTTGCTCAGCTCTCGCACGACAATATCAGTCAGAAACTGGCAGATCGTGGTGTTCACCAGTCTATTATCGATAAGTTTATTGGTGCTATTGACGAGTGTGAATTCGAGCGCTATGCGCCTGGTGATCCAAAGGGAAATATGAATAAGGTTTACGATAAGGCCATCTTGGCTATTGAGGAGATTGAAGAGGCCATGAAGAAAGGCGGCAAGAAGGTTTCAACTGTTATCTTAATGTTGCTCCTGGCACCAATGGCTGCCAATGCTGCTACCAAGGCAGAGGCCGATTCTGCTTATGTCAATGGTAATTATCAGGAAGCTATCAAAGGTTATGAAAGCCTTCTTAAGAATGGTGCTTCGGCTGAGATATACTATAATTTGGGTAATGCCTATTATCGTACAGAGAATATCACACGTGCCGTTCTGAATTACGAACGTGCCTTGTTGCTCTCACCTGGTGATGGCGATATCCGCTTTAACTTGCAGATAGCCCGTTCAAAGACCATTGATAAGATTGTGCCTGAAAGTGAGATGTTTTTCGTTACATGGTATCGTTCATTGGTTAATCTGATGAGTGTTGATGGATGGGCTCGCACGGCTCTTGTCGCTTTAGTACTGGTTATCGGTCTCTTCCTGGTTTACCTCTTTTCTGTCCGTGTGTGGATGCAGAAGGTGGGATTCTTTGGCGGTTTTGCTCTTTTGGCGTTGTTTGTGGTCAGCAATATCTTTGCCTGGCAGCAGCGTCAGCAGTTGTTGTATCGCCAGAGTGCCATTGTAGTGGCGCCATCGGTAACGGTTAAGAGTACACCAGCCCAGAATGGTACTGATCTCTTTATCCTGCACGAGGGTTCCAAGGTGGTTATTACCGACAGCTCGATGAAGAACTGGCGCGAAATCCGCTTGGCTGATGGTAAGAAAGGATGGTTGGAAAGTAAGAAGATAGAGATGATATGATAGAGATGCTTTCTGATATCGACCGTCAGCTTTTATTAGCTGTCAATGGTAGCGATTCGCTGTTCCTCGACCACGCAGTCCGTACGCTCACCCATGCACTTACCTGGGTGCCGCTCTATTTGGGATTGTTCTATATGGTCATGAAGAACAACGATAACTTCCGTAGGTTACTGTATGTGTTATGTGGCGCAGGGTTGTGCGTGTTGCTGGCTGGTACGGTTGATGACGAGATCGTTAAGCCTCTGGTGGCTCGTTGGCGCCCTACTCACGATCCGGAGATCGGTACATTGGTCGATATTGTTGATGGCTATCGTGGCGGGAGATATGGTTTCTTTTCAGCGCATGCCTCTAACACCATGAGCATCGCAACCTTTTTCGGTTGGCTGGTTCGCAGTCGTCGACTGTCTTTAACATTGATTGTCTGGTCGCTTACCAATTGTTGGACCCGTATGTATTTAGGTGTTCATTTTCCTGGCGATATCCTTGTTGGTATCAGCTGGGGATTTACTGTAGGTACAGCCGTTTATTTCCTCTATCGTCGACTTACGCGTGGTATGTACACGCCTCGCAATCTCAATCCTTCGCAGTACACAACCACGTGCTACCGTCGTCAGGATTGTAACTGGCCAGTTGCCATTTTTGTTTTCACATTAACATTTGTATTGATTAAAGCTTGTATTATATGAATTCAGATCCACGACATATTCGTATTAATGATTATAACTATCCGCTGCCCGATGAGCGTATTGCCAAGTTTCCTCTCAGCCAGCGTGATCATTCAAAACTGCTGGTTTATCGCAAGGGCGAAGTAAGTCAGGACGTGTTTTACAACCTGCCAGAATATCTGCCCAAGGGCGCTCTGATGGTGTTTAATAATACCAAAGTGATACAGGCACGTATGCATTTCCGTAAGGATACAGGTGCACTTATCGAGGTGTTCTTGTTAGAGCCAGCAGCGCCTTCAGACTATGAGCTGATGTTCCAGACCTCAGAACGCTGTGCTTGGTATTGTCTGGTGGGCAACTTGAAGAAGTGGAAGGAAGGAACGCTGCGTCGCACCATCGATGTGAAGGGGCAGCAGATTGAGGTGTGTGCCACACGCGGTCCCATTCATGGCACATCGCATCGAGTAGATTTCGAATGGACGGGTGGGGTGTCGTTTGCCGAGATTATCGACGCTATGGGCGAACTGCCTATACCTCCCTATTTGAATCGTGAAACTCAGGAGAGTGATAAAACTACGTATCAGACTGTTTACAGCAAGATTAAGGGGAGCGTGGCTGCTCCTACTGCAGGTCTGCATTTCACGCCAGAGGTACTGGCAGCTGTTGATGCTCATGGTATAGAACGTGAGGAACTGACACTGCATGTTGGCGCAGGTACCTTCAAGCCTGTTAAGAGTGAGGAGATAGAGGGCCACGAGATGCATACGGAGTATATCTCCGTACGCCGCGATACTATCCGCAAGCTGATTGCTCACGATGGATGCGCTATTGCTGTGGGAACAACAAGTGTTCGTACACTCGAGAGCTTGTATTATATGGGACTTAAGGTGATGCAGAACCCAGAAGCATCTGAGTCGGATTTGCATGTCAACCAGTGGGAACCATACGATACTGTTACCACTGTCAGTACGGTAGATTCGCTGACTGCATTAGGTGCTTGGATGGACGCCCACGGACTTGAGGTGTTGCATAGCAGTACCCAGATTATCATTGCTCCTGGCTATGATTATCACATCGTGAAAATGCTGGTAACCAATTTCCATCAGCCACAGTCGACTCTACTACTGCTGGTTAGTGCCTTTGTCAAGGGCGACTGGCATAAGATATATGATTATGCTCTGGAAAATGATTTCCGTTTCCTGAGCTATGGCGATTCATCGTTATTGATTCCTTAGGGATTCAATAATGATGATACAAAAAAAGCTTCCGAAAAATCGGAAGCTCTTTTTTTGTAGTCGATAGGGGAATCGAACCCCTATGCCAAGATTGAGAATCTTGTATCCTAACCATTAGATGAATCGACCGTGCAGCGAGAACAATCAAGCTACTTTTGAAAAAAATAACTGCTCATGTAAGCAGTTGTTGATGTAGTCGATAGGGGAATCGAACCCCTATGCCAAGATTGAGAATCTTGTATCCTAACCATTAGATGAATCGACCAACATTTCAAAATGCACTCGCAGAGACTCCCCTTGGCGGAAGGAGGGGGATTCGAACCCCCGGTACGGGAACCCGTACGGCAGTTTAGCAAACTGCTGGTTTCAGCCACTCACCCATCCTTCCAAAAGGACCCTGGAGTTCTAAACCTTGGGGTTATCTCCTTGTTTGCGGGTGCAAAGGTACGACTAATTTTCGAATCCACCAAATTTTTGGGGAAGTTTTTTCGAAAAAAGTTATTTAAAAGCAACTACGTGAGTTAGGGTAGAGTCTAAGTAAAAGGTGTTCTGTAGTGTATCACCCTTATATAAGTATCTCATTCTCAGATAGAACATGTCGCCTTGGGGCGCTTTGTCATACTGAATACCGCTTTTAAACAAGTCAGCACCTTTTTTCCTCATTTCTGCCACAAGTGAGTCGTTGATGTGGCGGGTTGTGCCCAAATCAGCGAAATCGTAACCAGAAGTTTCTACGCCTTCCTGCATATTCTGGGCAACAAAATCCTTCACCGTTTGCTCAGCAGTGTGCTGTTTGCCGCACGAAGCGAGAAACAGCACACCCAAGCAAATAGTTATATTAATAATGTACGCGCGAGACTTGATCATTTCTGTGGAATGTTTTTAAGAACATCAAGCAGATGATCCCATACCATCTGTACGGTTGGGATGAGCAGGCGCTCGTCAGGAGTATGTACAAATCGCAGGGTGGGGCCGAAGCTTACCATATCCAGTTGTGGGTAGCGCTC
Source organism: Prevotella sp. P6B1 (assembly GCF_000702825.1). Classification (GTDB taxonomy): domain Bacteria; phylum Bacteroidota; class Bacteroidia; order Bacteroidales; family Bacteroidaceae; genus Prevotella. Next base: position 140,317 of record NZ_JNKF01000014.1, on the reverse strand, counting down.
TGAGAACAGACCGCACTCCAAGCCTGCATGGATTCCACGAACTACGGGCTCCTTGCCAAACAGTTTCACATAGCTTTCGCGTACAATCTTCTGAAGTTCTGAGTTCGCTTTCATCTTCCAGGCGGGATAGCCATCGCCCGAAGTGGCCTCAGCTCCTGCCAGCTGGAAAGCTGCACGGATAGTGGCGCACATATTGTCGAGGTTTGACATGACGTTAGAGCGCTGACTGCTCAGTATCTCAATGTTCTTCTCTGAAGAGTGGATGCTGGCAATGTTCGACGAGGTCTCGACCATACCGCCCAATGCTTCGTCCTGACAGATGGCATAGATACCATTATCAACAGCCTGCAAGGCCCATACAAAGTTTTTGGCAACTGCGGGATCAATCACAGGCTCAGCATCGGTGCTCTCCATCGACCATACCATTTGTGTGTCTGTAACGTGGAATTCGTCTTCAACTTCAGCTGCAAATACGTTCCAGTCGGCTTTTACATTCTCCTTTAACTCGTTTGGTACGGCAATCACAAACTGACCATCGCGTGGAATGGCGTTGTGCAGCTTTCCACTATGGAACTGTGCCAGTTGGATGCCCTCGTAGCGGTTCATCTCCTGATAGAGGAATCTACCCAGAATCTTGATGGCGTTGGCGCGCTTCTTGTTGATATCGTCGCCAGAGTGTCCGCCAACCAATCCCTTGAGCTGGGCTTTCATGAAGAAACTGCCCTCAGCAGGCTGCTGACGATTGAAGGTGAACTTGGCAGTGGTGTTACGACCACCCGCGCAGGATACGAAAATCTCGCCCTCATCCTCTGAGTCAAGGTTGATGAGGTAGTCGCCTGTCATAAATCCTGCTTTCATACCCTCGGCACCAGAAAGACCTGTCTCCTCGTCACGGGTAAATACACACTCGATAGGGCCATGCTCGATATCATCGCTTGTCAGGATGGCCAACTCAATGGCGCAACCTATACCATCATCGGCACCCAGTGTGGTTCCTTCGGCAGTCAGCCATTCACCGTCTACATAGGTCTTGATGGCATCCTTGTCAAAATCGAATTCTACGTCAACCAGTTTATCGCACACCATATCCATGTGGCTCTGAAGGATAACAGTCTTGCGGTTCTCCATGCCCTTGGTGGCTGGTTTGCGGATAATCACGTTGCCAGTCTCGTCAACTTTTGTATCCAATTGGTGGCTCTCACCCCACTGTTTCAAATACTCAATCATCTTCTCCTCGCGCTTAGAAGGGCGTGGAATTTCGTTAATCTTCGCAAATTCTGCGAACACAACTGCAGGTTTTAAATCGTTTTTATTCATTATTAATGCTTTTTTTGTTTGATTTCGATATAAAATGCTTAACTTTGCAGCCGCAAAGATATAAAAAATGATTGAGACTCTACTCATAACCACGTTAATAATTGCTATAGGCATGGCATTTTTGCTCGTTAAGGTGCTTTTCAAGCGCAATGGCGAGTTCTCATCACAGCATATCCACGATTCAGAAGCAATGAAGGAGCGTGGTATTCACTGCGTAATGGATCAGGATCGTGAGATGCGGTCGAAAAGCAGGCATGCTGTATCCGAGCGATAGATATGAATTAATCAAAAACAATAAAATTTGAAATGAAAAAGTACATTTTCTCAGCACTGGCCATCGCAGCTATGATGGCATCGTGCAACAACCAGAGTCCAAAGATGGATGAAACACCCGCTGCTGCTGCAAGTGGTGAGGGTATTAAAATCGCTTATGTAGAGGTTGACTCGCTGATGACTCAGTATGATTTTGCCAAGGACTACAGTGTTACCCTGCAGAAGAAGAGTAACAATGCGCGCAATACACTGAATCAGAAGGGTAATGCTTTACAGGCTGCAGTAAATAACTTCCAGCAGAAGTTGAATAACAATGGCTTCCAGAGCCGTGAGCAGGCTGCCAGCCAGCAGGCTGCCATTGAGCGTCAGCAGCGCGATCTTCAGGAGCTCCAGGCTCGTCTTGAGGGAGAGTTGGCTCAGGAGACAGCTAAGTTTAACGAGGCTTTGCGTGATTCTCTTCAGAATTTCCTGAAAGCATACAACCAGGACAAGAAGTTTGATCTGATTCTTTCTAAGGCTGGTGACAATATCCTGATGGGGAATAAGAAGTATGATATCACTCAGGATGTTATCAATGGTCTGAACAAGCGTTACAAGCCATCTGCTAAACCTGCTGCTGATACCAAGGCTGCTGATACAAAGAAGGCCGACGATAAGAAATAATTAGAATATCATATATAATAAGAACGAACCCTTACTATGGCAGTAGGGGTTCGTTTGTTTTTGTATCTGACGAATCTATTTTGTTTTGTCTGACCAGTTGCCATAGATAATCTCGCCGTATTGTGAGTTGCGGTTGATATGTACCATGACTGACGAGCGGAATCCGCTTACATAGCGGTCCTGGTAGTAATAGTTCAGACTGTCGATACGTACACTTTTGGTGGTGTCGTTTGTTTCGGAAATTGTCTTGGCACGCTCTTCAAATGAGTGGAACACATCTTTGCTGATACCTTTGTAGAAGTAAACAACCAGTGTATCTTGCCACAAGGCACCATCCGCAATAAACTCACCCGCCTTCTGCTCTTGAATGCGAAAGTCGGGAAATTTGAGACCAGTGTCGCGTGTAACTTTAGCTGCAGTGTCATAAATGGCTCTGCGATTCTCGGGATTCGACATACGGTTACGTGTGGCCTTAATGCCAGCAACAGATGTGATGGTAATAGTTATCAGGATGACAATACTACAGATCGCAATCACTGCGTAACCCCATAATAAATACTTCTTTTTCATTGTCCAAAAGGCGCTATGTAGATTCTATGGTTGCAAAAATAACTAAAAAATCTGTAGTTTCCAAATATTTTATGGATTTTTTTTATACCTTTGCAACCGCTTAGACAGATAATTAGGTATAAACTGGATGAAGATAAAAATTATATTGCCCCTTTGTGCACTGATGTTGAGTACTACGATGTGTGCTCAGCGTAAACAGATTGGTGATGCACGAACGATATTGAAGAGTGGTAAAAATATTGAGCAAGCGGAGACACTGATGACCGATTTGCTGAAGGATTCTGCCAATCGTCGGAATACCCGTATCTATGATATATGGTTGCAGGCTGTAGAAAAACAGTATCTGGCCATCAATGAAAAGATGTATATCAAGCAGCAGGTTGATACAACAAAATTCTTCGATCTGGCTCAGCGTATGTTTATAGTCGCTGAGAAACTTGACTCTGTGGATGCTCTCCCTGATAAGAATGGCAAGAGCCGTCCTGAATATCGCAAGGCGAATGCAGCCAAGATGCTGACATATCGCCCGAACATCTATTATGGTGGAGCCCATCATCTGAAGAAGGGTGATTTCAAAAAGGCGTATAGTCTTTTCGAAACCTATCTGGATTGTGATCGTCAGCCTTTGTTCGAGGGCTATGACCTGATGTACAAGGATCCAAAGATGGGGGAGGTGGCCTACTGGGCTACATATTGTGGCTATCGACTGGATGATCCTGTGTTGGTATTGCGTCATGCATCAACAGCACAACGTGATGAGGCCAAACTTGAGTATACCTTACAGTATATGGCCGAGGCCTGGGATAAATTGGAGGAGGATTCTATGCATATCGCCACTTTGTGGCAGGGATTCTCAAAGTATCCCAATTCAAACTACTTTTTCCCTCGACTGATGGATATCTACAATAGCCGTGGCGACTATCAGATGGCTGATAGTGTGGTGAACGAGGCGTTAAAGACTGATACACTGAATCAGCTGTTCCTTTTTGCCAAGAGTACAGTGATGCTGAATCTGAGAAAGTATGGCGACTGTTTGAAGTACAGTGACCAATTGATACAGCAGCAGCCTGATATGCCAGATATTTACTATAATGGCGGTATCGCTTGCTTGAATATCGCTCAGCGCATGGACTCACGTAAGTACAAGAACCAGATAAAGAAAATGTATGATAAGGCCCGTCCTTATATGGAGAAATACCGTGAGATGGCTCCTGACGAGGTGGGTAAATGGGCACCAGCACTTTATAGGATCTATTTCAACCTGAATATGGGTAAGCAGTTTGATGAGATAGACAAACTGTTGAAGAGTAGGTAACATCATAGAACGTGATATGTGGTTAGGCGAAAAGTTAAGATTCTATAAATAGATTCTGCTTTTCGCCTATCCTTTTGTATTTTTGCGTATCTTTGTAAAATGGAATTAAGTAACAATCTAAAGAGATAAATCAAGTAAGACTATGACAGACAATGCTCAATTGATTGCTCAGTGCGAGGCACGGGCTAAGGAATGGCTTTCTCCAGCCTTTGATGAGGAGACACGTAAGGAAGTACAGGCAATGCTTGACAATGCTGACAAGACTGCGCTGATTGATGCTTTCTATCAGAATCTGGAGTTTGGTACAGGTGGACTTCGTGGTATCATGGGTGCTGGTACCAACCGTATGAATAAGTACATTGTAGGTATGGCTACACAGGGTTTTGCCAACTATATCCTGAAGGCATTCCCTGGCAAGCAGAGTTCGGTTGTTGTTGGTCATGATTGCCGTAACAATGGTCGTATGTTTGCTGAGACTGTAGCTGATATCTTCTCAGCTAATGGCATTAAGGTTTATCTGTTTGAGAGTCTGCGTCCAACACCGGAGATTTCATTTGCAATCCGTCAGCTTGGCTGTCAGGCAGGTGTTAACGTAACAGCCTCACACAATCCTCGCGAATATAATGGATACAAGGCTTACTGGGACGATGGTGCTCAGGTGCTGGCTCCACACGATAAGGGTATCATCGACGAGGTGAACAAGGTTAAGATCGAGGATGTTAAGTTCGAAGGCAACAAGGAACTTATCGACATCATTGGTGGTGAGATGGACTGGGATTACCTGCAGGCTGTTAAGGAGGCTATGGTAGATCAGGATGTTATCCTGCGCCAGAAGGATCTGAACATCGTATACAGCCCTATGCACGGTACTGGTCGTGTCATTATTCCTGAGGCTCTGCGTTCATGGGGCTTCCAGAATATCCATGTGGTTCCCGAGCAGATGGTTATCGATGGTAACTTCCCAACAGTAGTTAGTCCTAACCCAGAGAATGCTGAGGCTATGACTCTTGGTATGAAGTTGGGTACACGCCTGAATGCCGACCTGGTCATCGCTTCTGACCCGGATGCCGACCGCTTGGCTATTGTTTGCCGCAATGCTAAGGGCGAGTGGGAGATCCTGAATGGTAACCAGACCTGTATGATGTTCTCATGGTACATCATTGCCAACAAGAAGAAGCTTGGTCAGCTGAAGGGTAACGAGTTCCTGGTAAAGACCATCGTTACTACCGAGGTGATTGCTGAGATTGCTAAGAAGAACGGTGTAGAGTATCGCGACTGCTATACAGGCTTTAAGTGGATTGCCAACGAGATCCGCATCTCTGAGGGCGTGAAGAAGTATATCGGTGGTGGTGAGGAGAGCTTCGGATTCCTGCCATTCGATAAGGTTCGCGATAAGGATTCTCCAGCATCTATCTGCTTGATTTGTGAGATTGCAGCTTGGGCTCGCGACAACGGTATGACTCTGTACGACCTGCTGATGAACATCTACAAGGAGTACGGATTCTCTAAGGAGGTAACCATCAATGTGGTTCGACCTGGTAAGACCGGTGCCGATGAGATTAAGCAGATGATGACCGACTTCCGCGCTAATCCTCCAAAGGAGCTGGGTGGTAGCAAGGTTTGCCTGTGGAAGGACTACAAGACACTCGAGGCTAAGAAGGCCGACGGTAGTGTTGAGAAGTTGAATATGCCTGACACCAGCAACGTTCTGCAGTGGTTCTGCGAGGATGGTACAAAGGTATCGGTTCGTCCTTCAGGTACCGAGCCAAAGATTAAGTTCTACACCGAGGTGAAGGATGCCAGCTTTAAGGATGCTGCCGATTACGAGCGCTGCTGCAAGGCTGCTGAAGAGAAGATCGAGGCCCTGAAGAAGAGCTTGAATCTTTAAAGCTTATACATAAAAAAAGAAGCCCTCGTCACATTGGCGAGGGCTATTTTTATGCCTTTTAGTAGAATATCATTGAAAGCAGATAAGCTACTATCGTAGAGGTGAATACGCTGATCAAACCAGGCATCATGAACGAGTGGTTCAACAGGTATTTACCGATTACCGTAGTACCCGAGCGGTCGAAGTTGACGGTGGCGATATCCGATGGGTAGTTAGGGATAAAGAAGTAACCGTAAACAGCGGGCAGTACACCTAACAGGACAGGTCCGGGGATTCCCAGCTTATATGCCAATGGTAACATGGCTACCACTACAGCTCCCTGCGAGTTGATGAGCACAGACACCAGGAAGTATACAAAAGCAATACTCCATGGATATTCTTTTACGATATCAGCCAGCATAGCCTGCATCTCGCTCATGTAATTTGAGAAGTAGGTATCAGCCAGCCAGGCGATGCCGTAGATGGCCACAACGGCTACCATACCCGATTGCCATACAGGACCAGCTACAGCCTTTTTGGGTTGGGCTTTACAGAATATGATCATCAGGGCGGCAGCAGAAATCATGACAATCTGGATCACCAGGTTCATCTTCAGGTCAACCATGCCTTTCTCTGTGAATCCCTCGGCTACAACACCTGCCTTAGCCAGCGTTGAGGCAGAGATGGTAACGCCACTTACAAGTGTCAGATCGCCAGCACCCTTAACAGCCTTTACCGTAGGATATGATGGTAATAGGTCGGGGAGGGCAGCAAACATGACGATGATAGCCAGCGCACCCAGGAAGATGAATACAGCATTCTTGGCCGACTGTGGGATCTCCTTGTCGAGTGTTGTGGCATTAGAGCCATAGATATACTCTCGCTGAATAGGATCAGCAATCTTTTTCTGGAATTCTGGATCTTTATCGAGGTCGAGACCACGATGATAGGAAGCAGCTGCAGCAGCAATCAGTCCGCAGACACAAGCAGGAATGCTGACCATCAGCACGCGTGGAATCGTAATGTCGAAGTGGTTGGCATTAGAGATGGTGACGAATGCCACGACAGCTGCTGCGATAGGCGAACAGGTGATACCTACCTGTGAGGCGATCGAAGCAACACCACAGGGGCGTTCCGGGCGGATACCTTTCTTCAGCGCGATGTCGCAGATAATAGGCATCAGTGTGTAAACCACGTGACCTGTTCCTACCAATACGGTGAGGAAGAATGTACACAATGGCGCGAAGAACGTGATGTGGTCGGGATGCTTGCGCAGCATCTTCTCTGCTATCTGTATCAGCCAGTCCATACCGCCTGAAGCCTGCATGATGCCAGCACATGTTACAGCTGCGATGATGATGTAAATAACGTCGGTTGGAGGTGAGCCGGGTTTCAATCCGAACCCGAACACGAGAATGGCCAAACCGATTCCTGAAATTGCTCCCAATGCCAAACTGCCATAACGAGAGCCTACCCACAGTGCACCGAGTACGATACAGAGCTGCAAAATCATTGAAAAGGTAATCATACGTTAATAAATAAACTGTTTTAAGTTGCTATTATTGGAATTCTGAGGGCAAATATACTGAAAAAAAATAGAAAAGAGAAATTTTTCTGCATTTTTTGATATGTAAATCTTAAAATTATTTATTTCTTTGGTCAGGTCAGATAAAATCACTACCTTTGCACGCTAAATAATAAAGGTTAAAAAATAGAAGCTAAAAAAGTTAGAATATGGCAAAGAAGTTTGCAGAACATAACGGCTTGAATCTGACCCAGGTTAACAATGATATCCTGGAGATGTGGCGTGAGAAGAATGTATTCTGGCGCTCGGTAGATGAGCGTGAGGGATGTCCTCAGTTTGTATTCTTTGAGGGACCTCCCTCTGCAAATGGACACCCTGGTATTCACCATGTGTTGGCGCGTACCATTAAGGATACCTTCAACCGTTATAAGACCATGAAGGGTTATCAGGTGAAGCGTAAGGCTGGTTGGGATACTCACGGACTGCCTGTAGAGTTGGGCGTCGAGAAGGAGTTGGGTATTACCAAGGCGGATATCGATAATAAAGCATCAGAAAAGTACATCTCAACCGAGGATTACAATAAGAAGTGCCGCGAGAATGTGATGATGTTCACACAGGAGTGGCGCGACCTCACAGAGAAGATGGGTTATTTCGTTGATTTGGATAATCCTTACATTACCTACGACAACAAATACATCGAGACACTGTGGTGGCTGTTGCAGCAGTTCTATAAGAAGGGCTTGCTTTACAAGGGTTACACCATCCAGCCATATTCGCCAGGTGCAGGTACTGGTCTGAGCTCACACGAGCTGAACCAGCCAGGTTGCTATCGCGATGTGAAGGATACCACTGTTACTGCCCTGTTCAAGGCTCTCAATCCTAAGGAAGAGTGGACCAAGTGGGGTGAGGCTTACTTCGTAGCCTGGACAACCACTCCTTGGACATTGCCTTCGAACACTGCACTTTGCGTAGGACCGAAGATTGATTACGTAGCTGTACAGACATACAATGCCTATAATGGCGAGAAGATGACCATCGTACTGGCCGAGAGCCGCTTGAATGCTTATCTCTCACCTGAGGGTAATATCACCGATGGCGATGAGATGCCTGAATACAACAAGGGCGAGAAGTTTGTGCCTTATCGCATTGTTGGTCGTTATACTGGTGAGGAACTGGTTGGCATGAAGTACCAGCAGCTGATGCCTTGGGTTAAGCCCTCGGCTAAGCTCGATCAGAACGCTGCCGACTACGTGAAGGAGTATGCAGCTGCACATCCTGAGAAAGTATTCGCTGGTGAGAATGGCAAGGATCAGTTTGTAGAGATGGAGAGCGAGGCTTTCCGTGTGATTCCTGGCGATTACGTAACCACAGAGGATGGTGCCGGTATCGTACATATTGCGCCTACCTTCGGTGCTGATGACGCCAAGGTGGCTAAGGATGCCCATATCCCAAGTCTGTTCCTTATTAATAAGAAAGGTGAGACACGTCCAATGGTCGACCTCCAGGGTAAGTACTATGTGATGGACGAACTGGATAATAACTTTGTTGAGAAGTGTGTAGATGTAAAGGCATACGGTCACCACGCTGGTGACTACGTGAAGAACGCCTATGCACCTGAGTTCAACAAGGATGGCAAGTACGACGAGCAGGCTGCAGCGAAGGCTGAGGACCTGAACATCGTTATCTGTATGGAGATGAAGCAGGAGGGCACCGCACTCAAGATTGAGAAGCACGTGCACAACTATCCTCACTGCTGGCGTACCGATAAGCCCGTACTCTATTATCCATTGGATTCTTGGTTCATTCGTTCAACTGCCAAGAAGGAGCGTATGTTCGAATTGAACAAGACCATCAACTGGCAGCCCGAGAGCACTGGTACAGGCCGCTTTGGTAACTGGCTGGAGAACCTGAACGACTGGAACCTCTCTCGTTCACGTTTCTGGGGTACACCACTGCCTATCTGGCGCGACGAGGATGGCAAGGAAATCTGCATCGGTTCGGTAGAGGAACTCTACAACGAGATTGAGAAGGCTGTTAAGGCAGGCTTCATGCAGAGCAACCCATTGAAGGACAATGGTTTTGTTCCTGGCGATATGAGCAAGGAGAACTACGATAAGATCGACCTACATCGTCCATACGTTGACAACATCGTACTGGTATCAGAGAGCGGTAAGCCTATGAAGCGCGAGACCGACCTGATCGACGTTTGGTTCGATTCTGGTTCTATGCCATACGCACAGATCCACTATCCATTCGAGAATAAGGATCTGATTGATAAGGGTATCGCATTCCCTTGCGACTTTATCAACGAGGGTGTCGACCAGACCCGTGGTTGGTTCTTCACCCTGCACGCTATTGCTACCATGATTTTCGACTCAGTAGCCTTCAAGAATGTTATTTCTTCAGGTCTGGTGCTCGATGCCAAGGGTAACAAGATGTCGAAGCACGTTGGTAACGTAGTAAACCCATTCGATATGATAGGCAAGTACGGTAGCGATGCTGTACGTCTGTATATGATGACCAACTCTGAGCCTTGGGACAACCTGAAGTTCGACCCAGAGGGCGTAGATGAGGTACGTCGTAAGTTCTTCGGAACACTTTATAACACCTATAGCTTCTTCGCACTCTATGCTAATGTGGATGGTTTCGACCCAACAGCAGCACAGGTGGCATTCGAGAAGCGTCCTGAGATCGATCGCTGGATTCTCTCTTGTCTGAATACCCTCATCAAGGGTGTTGAGAAAGAGCTGGATGGCTACGATCCAACACGTGCCGGACGACTGATTGACGCGTTCGTAAACGACGACCTTTCTAACTGGTTTGTTCGTTTGAACCGCAAACGTTTCTGGGGTAAGGAGATGAGCGAGGACAAGCTCTCGGCTTATCAGACGCTCTACACCTGCTTGATGACCGTTGCCAAGCTGTTGGCTCCATTCGCACCATTCTATGCTGATCAGCTGTATAAGGACCTGGGTGGTGAGCTCGACTCAGTACACCTGGATAAGTTCCCTGTAGCCGACGAGGCACAGATTGATAAGGATCTCGAGGCTCGCATGCAGATGGCTCAGAAGATTACCTCAATGGTTCTGGCCCTTCGCCGTAAGGTGAATATCAAGGTTCGCCAGCCACTGCAGGCCATCATGATTCCTGCTGTGGACGAGACTCAGAAGAAGCACATCGAGGCCGTTAAGGACCTGATCATGAACGAGGTTAACGTGAAGGAACTCCGTTTCGTTGAGGGTGCTGGCGTGCTGGTTAAGAAGGTGAAGTGTAACTTCCGTACCATGGGTAAGAAGTTCGGTAAGCTCATGAAGAGTGTAGCTGCCGCTATGGATGCCCTGACACAGGAGCAGATTGCCGAGCTCGAGAAGCAGGGTACCATCGGTATCAATGTCGAGGGTCAGGATATCACCGTCGAGGCTGTTGATGTTGAGATTATCAGCGAAGACATCCCAGGCTGGCTGGTAGCTAACGAGGGTAACCTGACAGTGGCTCTTGAGGTTGAGCTGACTGATGAGCTGAAGAACGAGGGTATGGCCCGCGAACTCATCAACCGTATTCAGAATATTCGTAAGGAGAGTGGCTTCGAGATTACAGATCGTATTAGCGTGGTGATTGCTCCAAACGATGAGGTGAAGAAGGCTGTTGATAGCTTCGCTGACTACATCAAGACTCAGGTTCTGGCCGATAATATTACTCTACAACCTAATGACGGCCAGGAGGTTGAGTTCGATGACTTCAAGTTGAACATTACAGTTACAAAGAATTAGAAATAATCAATAACTAAACATTTATTATTATGGCAGAGAAGACTCGCTATACTGATGAAGAGCTCGAAGAGTTCCGTCAGATTATCAATGAAAAGATGGCTTTGGCCAAACGTGATTACGACCAGATGATGCGTGTGCTGACCAATGAGGACAGCAATGATGTAGATGACACATCACCTACATACAAAGCATTGGAGGAGGGTAGTGCAACCCAGTCGAAAGAGGAACTCATCTCGATGGCAGCCCGCCAGCAGAAGTTCATCCAGGGCCTGAAGGCTGCATTGATTCGTATCGAGAACAAAACTTACGGTATCGACCGTATCACGGGTAAGCTGATTCCCAAGGAGCGCCTTCGTGCGGTTCCACATGCTACCCTCAGTGTAGAGTCAAAGTTGAATCAGAAAAAGTGAGTTTAGGAAAACTTATCACCAAAGGCAGACTGGCGACATTTATTATAGTCGCCATTCTCCTTATTGACCAGGCTATCAAGATCTGGGTAAAGACTTCGATGTCGCTCCATGAGAGTATCCATATTACAGATTGGTTCTATATTACTTTTATCGAGAATATGGGTATGGCTTTTGGTATGCAGTTAGGCAGCAAGATTGTGTTGTCACTGTTCCGTGTGGCTGCTATCTGTGTGCTGGGTTATTACATCTGGCAGCAGATACAGAAGAATGCGCGTTGGGGCTATCTTGTATGTCTTTCGATGGTGCTGGCAGGTGCAGCAGGCAATCTGATAGATTGCATGTTCTACGGCTTGATGTTCAATGAGTCGTCGCCCTATTATCTGTCGTATTTCGTTGACTTCGGAACTGGTTATGCGCCTTTCTTGATGGGTAAGGTAGTAGATATGTTCTACTTCCCGTTGATTGAGACAGAGTGGCCTATGTGGATGCCGTTTGTGGGTGGTGAGCACTTTGTGTTCTTTAGCCCGGTATTCAATTTCGCCGATGCCAGTATCAGTGTCAGTGTTGTCCTGCTGCTATTGTTCTATCGTGAAGAAATCAGTAAGATTTCATTGAAGAGTAAGGAGAAACAAGTTGAAGAGTAAGGCTATACATATCATCCAGCTGGTGGCAGCTGTAGCCATGTTGGTAAGCTGTAAACCTCAGGTTCCGTCACAGTATATTCAACCTGACGACATGGAGGATCTGCTATACGATTATCACATAGCCCAAGGTATAGCTGCTCAGCAGAGTGGTGACGAGGAATATAACCGCAGGCTTGCGTTCGAAACGGTTCTGAATGAACATGGATTTACGCAGGCGGCTTTCGATTCTTCGTTGGTGTATTACTATACGCGTGCAGACCGGTTCCAGGAAATTTATAAGAATGTGCAGAACCGCCTGAACGACGAAGCCGAGAAGTATGGTGGCGCTATCAATGAGATGCAGAATTTTGCATCAAATTCGCTAAATGGCGATACTACAGATGTGTGGGAGGGTGAGCGCATGCTGATGCTGCTCAACGACCGTCCATATCATCTGTATTCGTTTCGTCAGTTAGCCGATACAACCTTTCATGCTGGCGACAGTTTTGTCATGAATATCAACACCACATGGCTGATGCAGAATGGAAACCGTCAGGCCACAGTCTATATGGCAATCACCTATGAGAACGATAGTACCACCAAGCAAAACACCGTCATATCATCTTCTGGCACGTCTTCTTTGCGCATACCTTATTGCAAGGAGCGTGTGAAGGAGATCAAGGGATTTGTGATGTGTGGTATGCGCCCCGCAACAGAGCTGACCTATAATCTCTGTATATTGTTTGTGAATAATATCCAGCTGATACGTTTCCACAATAAGGTGGTTGAACAGCCGATGGCTCCGAAACCCCTGGGTGATAGTGTCAAGGTGCTGACGCCTGATACTGTTAAGCCTTTGGACGACCATCCACTCACCATTGGCGAGGTGAATAGAATGCGCCAGATGAAAAAGAATAATTGAACCAATAATCGAGTATAACAATTATGAATCTGAAATTCCGTTTATCATTGATGAACTTCCTGGAGTTCGCAGTTTGGGGAGCTTATCTTACATGTATGGGTAATTACCTCGGAGTGGCCGGACTGGGCGACAAGATTTCCTGGTTCTATGCTATTCAGGGTATCGTCAGTATCTTTATGCCCACTTTGATGGGAATTGTAGCCGATAAGTATATTCAGCCACAGCGCTTGTTGGGCTTGTGCCACTTGGCAGCAGGTGGCTTTATGCTGGGCTGCTGGTGGTTAGGCCTCCAGGCTGGCTTTGGCAATGAGTTGCCCGATAAGGCACTGTTCATCACGCTTTACACCCTGAGTGTGGCATTCTTCATGCCAACCATCGCTTTGTCGAATACCGCTGCCTTCACTATTCTGAAGAACAACGGACTTGATACCGTGAAGGATTTTCCCCCCATCCGTGTGCTGGGCACCGTGGGCTTCATCGTAACCATGTGGTTTGTTAACTGTGCCGTATGGCAGGATGGCAGCTTCAGCATGACGCTGGCCGACAGCGCCTATAAGTTCCAGTATACCTACATGCAGTTCTTTGTATCAGGCATCCTCAGCATTGTGCTCTGCTTCTATTGCTTCACATTGCCCGAGTGTAAGGTGGTGGTCAAGGAGAAGGTTTCGCTCATCGAGAGCCTGGGTCTCAATGCCTTCAAGCTGTTCAAGAATCGCAATATGGCGCTGTTCTTTATCTTCTCGGCCCTGTTGGGTATGTGCCTGCAGGTAACCAATGGCTATGCCGGTCCGTTCATTACCAGCTTCAAGGGTAGTGCCGATGCAGCTATTGCCAGCTCGTTTGCAGCCAATAACGCAACACTGCTTACCAGTATCTCACAAATCAGTGAAGCGCTGTGTATCCTCATGATACCATTCTTCCTGAAACGATATGGTATTAAGGTGGTCATGCTCATGTCGATGTTCGCCTGGGTATTCCGTTTCGGATTCTTCGGTGTTGGTAACCCCGCTATGCCAGGCGTTATCATGTTCATTCTCTCTTGCATCGTTTACGGTGTGGCCTTCGACTTCTTCAATGTGTCGGGTGGTATCTTCGTTGATCAGGAATGTGATCCCAGCATCAAGGCTTCGGCTCAGGGATTGTTTATGATGATGACCAATGGTGTTGGCGCAACAATAGGTACACTGGCTGCTGGCGAGATAGTAAACCATTATTGTTATTGGGAGAATGGATTCCTGCAGGGTAATTGGGCCACTTGCTGGTTTATCTTTGCTGCATTTGCACTGGTAGTAGGCATTTCGTTCGCCCTTGTGTTCCATCCGGAAAAGAAATAAAGAACAGATATGAAGGAAGCAAGATATTTTTTTGTGCCTGATGCTGAGAATCAGACAGAGTTACCTACTGATGAGGCCATGCACGCCATGCGTGTATTGCGCCTGAAGAGTGGCGACGAGCTGTTCCTGATGGATGGTGAGGGTAATTACTTTCGTGCTCAAGTAACAGTGGCGGCTACGCATCACTGCTATTATGAAATCCTGGAGAAGCTGCCTCAGGAGCGCCAGTGGAAAGGCCACCTGCACTTAGGTATTGCGCCCACCAAGATGATGGACCGCATGGAGTGGATGATGGAGAAGGCCACCGAGGTTGGTATCGACGAGGTATCGTTCCTGAACTGCAAGTTCTCTGAGCGTCGACTGGTAAAGCTGGTCCGTCTTGACAAGATTGTCACCGCAGCTGTCAAGCAGAGTCATAAGGCATGGAAACCTCAGGTCAATGAGATGGTTCATTTTGATGCTTTCCTGAAACAGCCGCTTGAGGGCCGTAAATATATCGCTCACTGCTATGAGGAAGTGCCTCGTACCGAGCTTTTTGATGAGTTACGCAAACCTTCCGACTCTGACGATGTGACGGTTCTGGTTGGGCCTGAAGGCGACTTCTCAATCGACGAGGTGAAGGCAGCTGTTAAGGCAGGCTGGGTGTCGGTAAGTCTTGGCAAGAGTCGCTTGCGTACAGAGACGGCAGGCCTGTCGGCAGTGATGATGATGCAGCTGGCACAACAATAATGATGATAAACCATAATAAACTATAAGATATGACTGACGAGAAGATTATGGCTACCATAAAGCCCGATGGCGAGTACTGGCAGCCCGAACTCGAGACAATGCCAAGAGAGCAACTCCAGCAGTTGCAAGTAAAAAAACTGAAGGATACGATCAACGTCTGCCTGAAATCGCCATTCTACAAGGAGCGCTTAGGCAAACTGGGTATCACGGCCGATTCAATCAATAGCCTTGAGGATCTTCGCAAGATTCCCTTCACCACGAAGCAGGATCTGCGCGATAACTATCCGTTTGGACTTGTTGGCGGCAATTTGGATGATGCCGTTCGTATCCACTCTACCAGCGGAACAACAGGTAATCCCTGCGTAGTGGTATATTCTGAGCACGATATCTGCTCGTGGGCCAACATGATTGCCCGCAACCTGTATATGGTAGGCTGTCGCAAGAGCGATGTGTTTCAGAATTCATCCGGCTATGGCATGTTTACCGGCGGACTTGGCTTCCAATATGGAGCAGAGTGGTTGGGTGCCATGACTGTGCCTGCTGCAGCTGGTAACTCTAAACGTCAGATCAAGTTCGTAAAGGACTTTGGCACCACCTGTCTGCACGCCATTCCATCATATGCCATCCGCTTGGCCGAAGTGTTCAAGGAGGAGGGTGTTGATCCCTCAACCACCAAGCTTCGCACCCTTTGCATTGGTGCCGAGCCTCATACCGAGGAGCAGCGCCGCCGCATCGAGCGTATGCTGGGCGTAAAGGCCTACAACTCGTTTGGTATGACCGAGATGAATGGTCCTGGTGTAGCCTTCGAGTGTAAGTATCAGGACGGTATGCACCTGTGGGAGGATAACTATATCGTTGAGATTGTTGATCCGGATACACTCGAGCCAGTGCCCGATGGCGAGATGGGCGAGATGGTGCTTACCACCCTCGACCGCACTATGATGCCTATCCTGCGCTATCGTACGCGCGACCTCACCCGCATCATTGCCGAGCCATGTAAGTGCGGACGTACCCACCGTCGTATCGACCGCATCAAGGGTCGTACTGACGACATGTTCATCATCAAGGGTGTGAACGTATTCCCCATGCAGGTCGAGAAGATCCTGGTGCAGTATCCCGGTTTGGGCAGCAATTACCTGATTACCCTCGAGACCATCGACGATAACGATGTGATGACCGTCGAAGTTGAGCTCGACAGCCTGGAGACCGAGATCTATCCCGAGATGCAGCGGATGATGAAGGATATCCAGCGTGCGCTCAAGGATGAGATTCTGCTCACTCCAGTAGTAAAACTTGTAAAGAAGGGCTCGTTGCCTCAGAGTGAGGGCAAGGCCGTTCGTGTTAAAGATTTAAGACCTTCACGTGGATGAAGAAAATATTGATGGCCCTGTTGATGGCCGCCACTTTTAGTCAGGCATCTGCTGCTGACGTCCAGATACGCGACGTGTTCAGGGAGATGCCTGACTCCCTTATGCCTTATCTTTCAAAGAACAATCGTCTGGATTTCATCGACTTCCTTGATTCGGGCATGAAGGCTGAGGTAAAAAACTCGCTGGGTGGAACCAGTGAGATGACATCTATTGCCGACGATAGCTTGTCTATTCGTATGAGCGATGGTTTGCGTGTTGATATGTTGCTCATGGATAGTGTGGTGGTGATGGTTGAAACCTTCACCGTTGATTCTGTTTATGGCGAGAGTAGGGTGCACTATTATTCTGTAGATTGGAAACCCTTGGCGCAGCCCTGTTTCAGCGGGATTCAGGCGCAAAGAATCAAGCGATTGAAAATGCAAAATATCGTAAAGCGCGACGACGATTTGCTAAACAAACGTTAAAATCTTCAGATTCCGACTTCTAATTAATGGCATTCTAAAAGAAAAAAACTACCTTTGCAGAGTGTTTTTCATGGTATTAGATTATTAAGGTTAATTAGAAGATCGTTTATCGTGAGGTAAGTGATATTTCGGCCTCCATAAAGTAATGTTTGATTTTTTTTATGAATATTAGTTTATGGTTAAAAAAAGAGGAACCTGAGAAGGTTCCTCTTTTACTTTCTATCATTGACCAAAGTTCAATGTTCAATGTTAATAGCTTCTAGCTATGATCACGCGAGCTTTTGAGGGCTTGCCAGTAACCATATCCACACCAGGTGTCTGCTCTACGCCGAAAGGCACGCAGCGGATAGTGGCCTGAGTCTCTTCCTTGATCTTAGCCTCGGTCTCGGCAGTACCGTCCCAGTGGCACAGGAAGAATCCACCGTCCTTTACCTTCTCCTTGAACTCCTCGTAGTTTTCGCACTCGTAGATGTGAGCATCACGATAAGCCTTGGCCTTTTCGAAGATATTCTTCTGGATATCCTCCAGCAGCTGCTCTACGTATTCTGTGATACCCTCGATAGAGCGTGTCTCCTTCTCCAGCGTATCGCGGCGCATTACCTCGATGGTACCGTTCTCCAGGTCGCGAGCACCCAGAACCAGACGTACGGGAACACCCTTCAACTCGTAGTCGGCAAACTTGAAGCCAGGACGCTTGTTGTCAGCATCGTCGAACTTCACGGTGATACCCTTAGCGCGCAGGGCCTCGATGATAGGAGTAACCTCCTTGTTCACCTGCTCCATCTGCTCAGGCTTGGTGGCGATAGGAATAATCACTACCTGGATAGGAGCCAGACGTGGAGGCAGAACCAGTCCGTTATCGTCAGAGTGAGTCATGATGAGCGCACCGATCAGGCGGGTAGAAACACCCCATGAGGTGGCCCATACATACTCAGGCTTGTTCTCCTTATTAAGATAGGTAACCTCGAAAGCCTTGGCAAAGTTCTGACCCAGGAAGTGGCTGGTACCGCTCTGCAGCGCCTTTCCGTCCTGCATCATAGCCTCGATGGTGTAAGTATCCAGCGCACCGGCAAAACGCTCAGTCTCGCTCTTCACGCCCTGTACTACAGGCACAGCCATCCACTCCTCAGCAAACTTGGCATATACCTTCAGCATCTTCTGTGCTTCCTCCTCGGCCTCCTCGCGGGTAGCGTGGGCTGTGTGGCCCTCCTGCCAGAGGAACTCACTGGTACGCAGGAAGGGGCGTGTACGCATCTCCCAGCGCATCACATTACACCACTGGTTGCACATCAGGGGCAGATCGCGCCATGAGTGAATCCAGTTCTTATAGGTATTCCAGATAATAGTCTCCGAAGTAGGACGGACAATCAGCTCCTCTTCGAGCTTAGCTGTTGGGTCAACCTCAACACCGCTCTTGTCCTCTTTGGCACGCAGGCGGTAGTGTGTTACTACGGCACACTCCTTAGCAAAACCCTCAACGTGCTCGGCCTCTTTCGAGAGGAACGACTTTGGGATGAGCAAGGGGAAGTATGCGTTCTGAGCACCAGTTTCCTTAAACATCTTGTCGAGCTGCTGCTGCATCTTCTCCCAGATGGCATAACCGTAAGGTTTGATGACCATACAGCCACGTACAGCACTCTGCTCTGCCAGGTCGGCCTTAACTACCAGGTCGTTAAACCACTGACTGTAGTTGTCGGCTCTTTTTGTAAGTTCTTTTAATTCTTTTGCCATATTTGTTTTCTATGATTTCTATTTTGCCTGCAAAGGTACTGAAAATCGAGCGAAAAACAAAATAAAAATCAATTAAAGTTACCATTAGCCTTGTTTTTGCCCGAATATTTTATTATCTTTGCAGCATCAAACATAACATTAATAGAAACATTAATTAAATTGTAAACTGATGAAGAAAGCATTAAAAATCACGCTGTTTAGCGTTTTGGGATTGGTTGTCTTATTAGGAGTTGCCGTGTGGATGGAGTTTGGTCCGTTGGTAAAAGGTGCAAATTCGTGCGTGAAACTGGACGACGGCCTTTATTTTATGGAGTACACGGGCGACGACGGCTTTGACGGACTGATGGCGCAGGGCGGAATAGAAAAAGCCGACCAGTTGGCAGGATACGCCATCGAATTCCTGTCTAAGGGCCACTACAAGCCAGAAATCAGCACATCAAAGCAGTCATACGGATGTTCAGCACTAACGGTAAGTACGCCTGATGGCGGCATACTGATGGGGCGCAACTTCGATTTTCCATCGGCCATTGGTGTGGTGATGCACTGCATACCTGACAAGGGCTACGAAACAATCACTACCTTTAACGTGGAGTTCTACAACTTTGGCGAGGGTTTCAAACCAGAGGGATTTAAGAATCAGTATATGTCGCTTACAGGCCTGTTTGTGGCTCTCGACGGTATCAATGAGAAGGGACTTGCCATAGCCGACCTAATGGCTGGCGACACTGTCGAAACACATCAGCACACTAACAAGCCCGACCTGACCACGACTGCCGCCATACCATATATGCTGAAAAATGCGGCCAACGTTGACGAGGCACTGCATCTGCTCGAGGGTATAGATATGCACTCCGACATAGGTTCGGCCCACCACTACGCTATGGCCGATGCAACGGGCAGAAGGGTGGTACTTGAATATGTTGACAACAAAATGGTAGTGGTAGAATCGCCAGCTGTGACCAATCACTATCTGTGCCAGCAGAAACTGAATGCAGGTCTGGAGCCTGGCGATAAGCGTTATGACGTCCTATGTGAGCGATTTTCCGAAACCGGTGGTGTGATGACTCAGGAACAGCTTACTAGCGCGATTGCATCGGTATCGCAACCACAGCGTGAGGGCTTCCTGGGCACAGCCTGGACGATGGTGATGGACCTGAAGCATCCATCAGTCACCTATTATTCTCGCCGCCACTTCAACAAGCCATTAAAATTAATGTTTAAAAGAGGGTGAACTGGAAAAAAGTCAATCTGTGCTAAAATTGCACAAGTTCAGAAATCACCTTTTCCTGTGCTTTAACTTTAAGTGCCATAATTCTAATTTTATTTTTGTGTTGTTGTTAAATTTTTTACCGTTTTACTTTTTTACTCTTTTATTGTCTCAACTTCGATGTTGGTTTGCGGCCACACGTGGGAGAATTTCTTAGTGCACGTGGGAAATTCTTTTTCCTCGCGCGGGAGCATCATTTCCATCTTTATCTTGATAATGCAAATGCACGAAAAATTCGTTATATAATGAAATATTATTTGTTAATGGATTGTTAAAATTATCAGGTCTACTCATTTGAGCACAGAGCACAGAGCACAGTTTTCTCATGAGCACCTCAAAATATGCAAGTAATACTTTTACTATATATATTATATATATTATATATATAGTAATTATTATACTTACTAGAACTCACTAATCCATGTACCCCTCTCGCAAATAAACTGTGCTCTGTGCTCTGTGCGCTTTTTTTATTTCCCCTATAATTTATGAACTAAAGACAATGAATGCAAGTAATAAGGCAAAAGGCGTGAAATATGCGTTTTCTGGTCACGAGTCATTTCCTTGTAAGTCGCTTTGGCTTAAGAAAGGGTATGATTTTGTTGTGTCAGGTAACAACTTTAATAGACCTGAAGCTGTAATTGGATTGGGCGTAGGTAAGAATATGGTTGCTTCAATCCGATTCAGGCTTAAGGCTTTTGGTATTACTGAGAGCGACGAGATAACCTGGATAGGCGACTATCTCTTCGACGAAATAAGTGGCAAGGATAAGTATCTTGAAGATATTGCAACCCTATGGTTGCTCCATTTTAATTTGGTATTCTCAGAGGAGGCAACGCTATATAAAATGTTCTTCTGTGGTGTACAGCGAGAGCGTTCAAGTTTTGAACGTGAACAGGTTTTGACTTATGTGAAGCTAAAAATGGCTGAAGCAGGAAAGACCACATTGTATAATGAGAACACTGTAAAAAAGGATAAAATATTGGGGACAGTTCTGATGATCAGTAATGATTGCTGGAATCATTACTCTTGATTTTGAACATTTACTGATTTGATCTATTTTGATCTTTTTTGTTAAGTTTTGATCTATTACTGATTTTCTCATTTTTTTGCGCTACTTTTGTATCTTGTATGAAGAAGTACAGCATTGAAGTGTTAGAGATGTTGAGTCGCATCGTTGAGGTAGAGGCTTCTGATGAAGAGGACGCTATTGAGAAGGTGAGACTGGATTATCGAAAATGCAGGATTGTGCTGGATGATTCAGACTACAATTATACGGAATTTAGCGTGAAAGATGAAAAATCTGGGTGAGTGTTTGTAGTTTTCAGAAGAAATCACTATCTTTGCACCGCTTTTGATACTCATCATTAGCGCATTTTACATTGTGGGAAATTAGATAGCAGTATCTAAATTCGAAGAGACCTCAGACATAAAAGTCCACCAAACATTTATACAGAGAGTCTCGGGGAATGCGGATACGCCTATCATTGTATAGGCGTACCCCCTTCCTTTCCTTCTCTCTGTATGGGCTTCTGTGGTGGACTGCCTTTGTCTGGAGTTGGAAAACGGAGGAGGTGCGCTTTCTTTTTGTCCACTTTAAAACGACAAAAAGACGATGAGTAAAGAAGCTAAGCCCTTTTTGAAATGGGCTGGAGGCAAAGGACAACTTTTATCACAACTCGATGAACATCTGCCTATCGAATTGCAGAGGCAGGAGTTCACGTACATAGAGCCATTTGTTGGTGGAGGAGCAATGCTTTTCCATATGTTGCATAAGTACTCAAATATCACTCATGCGGTAATCAATGATATCAATCCACATTTGGTAACTGCCTATCGTGTTATTAAGCAGCAGCCTGATGAACTGATACGTCGGCTTTCGGCTTTGGAACAAGACTATTTCTCGCGGCCTGATGAAGAGGCAAAGAAGGAATACTTTCTAAACGTGAGGAACATCTTTAATGAGACAGAGCTCGATAACATTGATCGTACAAAGTACCTGATATTCCTGAATCGAACCTGTTTCAATGGCTTGTATCGTGTCAACAGCAAAGGCAAGTTCAATGTGCCATTTGGCCGTAATCTACATCCTACCATCTGTAATGCCGATACGATAATGGCTGATAGTGAGATGCTGAACCGGGCAAATGTAACCATACTAAATGGTGATTATGAAAGCACGGCAGATGAAATGGGCGAGGGGGTGAACTTCTTCTATTTCGACCCGCCTTACCGTCCCCTGAATGCAACATCAAGCTTTAATTCGTATGCTAAAGAAGACTTCAACGACGTTGAGCAGATTCGGTTGCGTGATTACTGTGCACGCCTGAACGAGCAGCCCAACGTTATGTGGATGCTCAGCAATTCTGATTGCTCTGCTAAGACCCCAGAGGATACTTTCTTCGAGGATATTTATGCTAATTTCAATATCCATCGCGTATATGCCTCTCGCGCTATCAATGCAAACCCTAATAAACGTGGTAAACTAACCGAATTATTAATCAAGAACTATGAATAAGGATTTTAATTTGTTTATGTCTCAACTTAAAGAGACCAACCAGACTTTGGATTTTTTCTGTGATTTCGAAAAGATATCAGAAAACGTAGCAGAAATCGAGATTAGTTTGAATACATTAAATTATCTGATAGGCAAGGATGATTTATCTAAATGTGTTGACGAACTATGGAAACGTGATCCTGAAGTTTTCGAAGTTCTAAGTATTTTGATTGCGGTAAGAGACGAAGGCGCCAAACCTGTAGTAAACAGTGATGGAAACGTGGTTTTGCTTAAGAGTTACTTTGAATCGAGTAAGAAGGTTGTAGAATTCCTCGAAGATACAGGGCTTGCAGAAGTTTTCCGTTCTCAACGCGTTAAGGATTTGGTCGATTATGTGTTTGGTATTGAGACTGGGCTTGATACAAATGCTCGAAAAAACCGAAGCGGGCATATTATGGAGAATACTGTAGCTAAATTGTTGAATGATGAAGATATTGATTTTCGTCAGGAAGTATATTCCTCGGAATTTCCAGAACTCTCTGTATTAGGTGCCGATGAGAAACGTTTTGATTTTTACATTGAGACTTCGAACAAGAAATATCTCATAGAAGTTAATTTCTACAGTTCGAGTGGTTCAAAACTAAACGAGGTTGCACGTTCTTATACCGAACTTGCGCCAAAGGTTAACTCAGTCAAAGGCTTCGAATTTGTTTGGATTACGGATGGTATAGGTTGGAAGTCGGCTCGTAACAAACTCGAAGAGGCTTACAATACAATTCCAAGTGTCTATAACCTCACAAATATCAGTTCGTTCATTGAAGACCTGAAGAAATGATTGTCCCTTATTACAAATCTCCCAACCACGACTTTAACTTGATATGTGGTGATACGTTTGAGCTGTTGCCGCAGTTCAAATTCAAGTTCGACATGATATTTGCCGATCCACCTTACTTCCTCTCGAGTGGTGGCATCAGTGTGCAGAGTGGTAAGGTGGTTTGTGTAGATAAGGGCGATTGGGATAAAAGTATGTCACCTGAGGAGATTAATGAGTTTAATTTGAAATGGTTGTCCTTGTGCAGAGAGAAACTAAAGGATGACGGTACGATCTGGATTTCAGGAACTTATCACAACATTTTCTCTGTGGCAAATTGTCTAACGAAGCTGGGGTATAAGATTCTTAATGTAATAACGTGGGCTAAGACGAATCCGCCACCCAATATTTCGTGCCGGTACTTTACTTACTCTACAGAGTTTGTAATCTGGGCTCGCAAAAAGGAGAAGGTGGCGCATTATTATAATTATGAGCTGATGAAACACATCAACGACGAGAAACAAATGACTGATGTGTGGCGCCTGCCTGCTATCGCGCCTTGGGAGAAATCGTGTACCAAGCATCCTACTCAGAAACCACTGGGCTTGTTGAGCCGTATTATTATGGCTTCAACAAAGCCTGGCGATTGGATTCTCGACCCCTTTGCGGGCAGTAGCACAACTGGTATTGCAGCTAATCTCCTGGGACGTCGTTTTCTTGGTATTGAGCGTGAAGAAGAATATGCTGCTATCAGCAAGGCGCGCCGCGAAGAGATTGAGAACTTGAATACATTCGCGACGTATAAGCATAAGATTCCGGATATCATGAAGGCAGAGGACACGCAAACCGATTGTTTTACATGTCACGAAGATGTGATAGAACGCCTGCCTTTCTTGTGATTCGAATAGATAATCTCTCCGCACTTCACTGTTGGTTTCTCATATGGGATGGGAATAACCCTTCGCGCGTACATATTGAGAATCTGAGGTTGATTCAGACGTAAGAACGGCCTCTCCTCACTCGCTCGTAGACTCAATATTTATAGTTTTCGGGTATGAAATTAAGGCTTTCTTCTGAAAAATGCAAGCTGGAATGCTTATTATTTTTTAAAAAATACCGATAGATTTGTACATGCTTAGAAAAAATGTACTATCTTTGCAGGCAGAAATCAACGTTTTTAACTCTTAATAAATGATTGAAGTATGAAAAGTATTAAAACAATTGCTGTTGCACTGAGCGCAACGCTGGTGCTGGCTGGATGTAACATGAGTAACACAGCTAAAGGTACAATGATTGGTGCTGGTGGTGGTGCTGCTCTGGGTGCTATCATTGGTAAAATTGCTGGTAATACCGCTGTAGGTGCTGCCATCGGTGGTGCTGTAGGTGCTGGTACTGGTGCCATTATCGGTAAGAAGATGGATAAGGCTAAGAAGGAGGCTCAGGCTGTGCAGAACGCTCAGGTTGAGACTATCACCGACGCTAATGGTCTGACTGCTGTGAAGGTAACTTTCGACTCTGGTATCCTGTTCGCAGTTAACAAGGCTGACCTGAATGCCGCTTCAAAGAGCTCACTGCAGCAGTTCGCTCAGGTGCTGAAGAACAACAACGAGTGCGATATCGCTATCTTCGGACATACTGATAGCACTGGCTCGGATGCTGTTAACAATCCTCTGTCAAAGAATCGTGCTCAGAGCGTTTCTAAGTATCTGAAGTCGCTGGGTGTATCTGCTTCACAGATCAAGACAGTTGACGGTCAGGGTTCTACCAATCCTGTAGCTGACAACTCAACAGAAGAGGGCCGCAAGCAGAACCGCCGTGTAGAGGTTTATATGTATGCTTCGGAGCAGATGATCAACGAGGCTAACGCTGAGGCCTCTAAGTAATTGAATATTGAACATTGAACATTTTCAATTGAAAGTATTTAAGAGCATAATAAAATGGATAGTGGTGGCATTCTTTGCCTCCACTATTCTTGCTGTTGTAGCATTGCGATTCCTGCCTGTTTACTTTACACCGCTGATGTTCATCCGTTGTTGTGAACAGATGGGCGAGGGTAAGAGTATGAAGCTGAAACACCACTGGGTGCCTCTGGAGGAGATATCATCGTCGCTGCCGCAAGCTGTGATGGCCAGCGAGGATGCAAAATTCCTGCAGCATCATGGGTTCGACTTCCAGGCTATTGAGAAGGCTGCCGAACGTAACAGCAAACATCCCGAGAAACGTAAACTGGGCGCATCGACCATATCGCAGCAAACGGCCAAGAATGTTTTCCTGTGGCCGGGACGTTCGTGGGTGCGCAAAGGGTTTGAGGTGTATTTTACCGGCTTGATTGAGCTGATGTGGAGCAAGCAGCGAATCATGGAGGTGTACCTGAACTCGATTGAGATGGGCGATGGTATCTATGGTGCCGACGCTGTGGCTGAGGAGCACTTCAATACGCAGGCACAGCATCTGTCGAAGGCACAGTGTGCGTTGATAGCGGCTACACTACCTAATCCGCGTAAGTTCTCAAGTAAACATCCCTCGGCGTACATGTTGAAGCGCCAGGCACGTATTCTTCGCGAAATGAGATATGTCACCCCGCTGCCAAAGGAGGGTGAGGACGTGAAGATAAACAAGAAAAAGTAATCACTTTCTGAGTTCCCAGAACGCTACGGCTGCAGCTGCTGCAACATTCAGCGAGTCGACCTGATGCGACATGGGAATACGAACCGTATAATCGGCATCGGCGATGGTCTGCTGTGGCAGGCCGTCGCCTTCGGTGCCCATGATGAATGCTAACCTCTCTTCTTGCTTCAGGATGGGGTCGTCGAGCGATATGGATTTATCGGTTAATGCCATTGCTACCGTGTGATAGCCCAGACGGCGCACGGTGTCGTAGGAGTCGAGCCACGTCCAGGGAACTAAGAATACCGACCCCATGGATACGCGTACGGCACGACGGTTCAGCGGGTCGCAGCTGCTACGGGTCAGTAGCACGGCGTCGATGCCAAGAGCCGCTGCACTACGGAAGATGGCACCTATGTTCGTGGTGTCGACCACACCGTCGATCACCACGATACGGTGTTTCTGTTGCGAGGGGATGGTGGCAAGTACGTCTTCGACGTTCTTCTCCGTAGGTCGGCGCATGGCGCAAAGCACACCTCGGGTGAGGGTGTAGCCAGTGAGCTGTGCCAGTAATTCACGGTTGCCGGTATAAACGGGGATGTCGCCACAGGTGGCTATGATGTCGGCAGCGTCGCCCGTGATATGTCGACGCTCGCAGAGCAGTGCTAAAGGCTTGTAACCAGCCTGAAGTGCAACCCGGATGACCTTAGGGCTTTCGGCAATGAAGATGCCGTTGGCTGCGTCGAGACGGTTGCGAAGCTGTGCTTCTGTGAGGGTAGTGAATAACTCTAAGCCTGGCTGTTGTAACGAATTTATTTCAATAATCATTTGGTATAGAAATCAATGAGATTTTGTATAGCCTGCTGGCAAACCAGGCAGAACTCGGGTTCTTCGTTGGTGCGCATGCGGCAGTTCTCGAAGCCGCGCCATACACCTTTGGTCAGATAGCCGCCACCTTCAACGAAACCGGCTTTCCCTTCGCGGATCAAGTTCTC
This sequence comes from Prevotella sp. P6B1, assembly GCF_000702825.1. GTDB lineage: Bacteria > Bacteroidota > Bacteroidia > Bacteroidales > Bacteroidaceae > Prevotella. The sequence continues at coordinate 113,257 of NZ_JNKF01000014.1, read as the reverse complement.
CCATTTGCCCTTGAAATCATGCTTTGTGGTGAGGTTGGGCTCCCATGGCTCTGTGTCGGCAAAGTACATGGGATCGTCGTCGCCATAGGGGTACTCGTCGCCCAGACCGCCAAAGGAGTGGCCGAATTCGTGAACTACGACAGGGCGGAAATAACGTCCGTGTGTATAGGTTAGATTGTATGAATTGTAGATGCCGCCACCGCCATAGCGCTCGGTGTTCACTAATACGATGATGTGCTCGTAGGGTGTGCCTGACAGTACATCGTGAAGCTTCTTCAGGTGTAATGTGGTGAGGTAGCGGTTACTATAGAACGTGTCGAAATGTGAGCCCAGTACCGTATTCTTCCAAATGCCTTTGTTGGGCTCGCTGGTGCCGCTGTCGATAGATGGCGATTCTACGGCGATGATATTGAATCGGCCTTTCAGGTGCTTGAAGGGCTCATGCTGGAATAGCGACTCGATGGCAATGCGACAATCGTTGAGGTAGGTGTCCATCTCATGGGCCTGGTATCCCTCAGCTACAAAAGCGATATGGATGCATCGGTTGGTGTCGGTGGCCTGGAGTAATGTGCGGTAGGGGGTATGGCCGATGGAGTCGGTGTTACGGATGAGGATGTCCTTGGGATCTACTCTGTGGGTCATCTTCGCGTTCGTGCGGTTGTGGTAGTCGTATAGCTCTATGGTTATATCGACGGGTTGTTTGGGGAATGGTACCAAGAAGACGTTTTCGAACGATTTCTGTGTGTGTTTGGCCTCGTTGGTGGTGAGCCATTCCTGAAATAGTGTTGAGAATGAATTACGGTAGATCACCTTGTGACTGTCGGGACAGCTGACGATGATCTGTCCGTTGCCTTTTAATGGAACCTCTGACAGGCGCTGGCGTTTTCCGAACCATCGGGGCGTGGAAACAAGCTCATCGACATAGATGTTCTGAGCGGTCTGATTCCCCGCAAAAGTATAGTCGATACGCAGGGTGCGATCGATGAAATAATCCTCAAAACGCTGCGCATATATCTGTGTGAAGACGGATAGTAAAACGCTGATAACTAATAGTTTCTTCATAATTCGTTAATTAAATCCTTTACATAGTTTCGTTCCCAGTCCCGGTGGTGGAACCGTTCGTTGTCGTATTCCAGTATATCCAGATCGACGGTCACAATCCCATCCTCGTTATGGGTGCGGCCAAGTCGTTTCTCAATCTCCTTCAATACCTCGTTGAGCAGGTTCATGCCTAAGCCGGTAGTACCTTGACAGAGCTGATTGAGATATTTGGGGCATTGGACATTGAACATTGAACATGGACCATTCCCTACAGGGTCGGTGTAGATGGCCGATGTGAAATGCACCTCGGTGAGCAGCTGCGTGAGTTGGGCGCGCGCAGCCTCCAGATGGGCCTCCTGGTTGCTATTAGAGGCCAGACTGATAATGACGTGATGTTGCTTTTGTACCATAACGATTGCAAAGGTACGAATTAGCGGGCAATAATCCAAATGAATTCAAAAAAATCTGTTTGAACGGCTTGTAATACAAAAATATTCAGTATCTTTGCAACGTCATATATATAATAAAGGTATAAGGCATTGTCAAAAGATAATGAAAAGTGCTATATTGAGTTGACAAAATGAAAGAAAAACAGGAATATTTGTGAATTTCTGCTTAAATATTTGGTGGAATAAAATAAAAAGTGTAATTTCGCAGCGCAATTCGGATATCATATGATTGAAGGGTTGAATAAAGGAATATAAATCATTTAAAAAATAAACAATCAAATGAAGAAGTACAACTTTAACGCCGGTCCCTCGATGCTTCCTCGCGAGGTGATTGAGAAGACCGCTCAGCAGTGTCTTGATTTCAACGGTTCGGGTCTCTCTCTGATGGAGATCAGCCATCGTGCAAAGGACTTTCAGCCTGTAGTTGACGAGGCTGTGGCTCTCGTAAAGGAACTCCTTAACGTTCCCGAGGGTTACTCCGTGATTTTCCTTGGTGGTGGTGCCAGTCTGGAGTTCTGTATGATTCCTTATAACTTCCTGATTAAGAAGGCTGCTTACCTGAACACCGGTGTTTGGGCTAAGAAGGCTATGAAGGAAGCTAAGCTTTTCGGTGAGGTAGTAGAGGTGGCTTCTTCAGCTGATGCCAACTATACTTTCATCCCTAAGGATTGGACTGTTCCCGCTGATGCTGACTATCTGCACATCACAACTAACAATACTATCTATGGTACAGAGATCCGCAAGGACCTCGATGTTCCCGTTCGTCTGATTGCCGATATGTCATCAGATATCTTCAGCCGTCCTGTCGACGTGGCTAAGTACGATGCCATCTACGCTGGTGCTCAGAAGAACCTGGCTATGGCCGGTGTTACCATCGTGATTGTTAAGGACGACGCGCTGGGTAAGGCTCCTCGTGAGATTCCTACCATGCTCGACTACCGTACACACGTAGATAAGGGTTCTATGTTCAATACGCCTCCTGTAGTTCCTATCTACAGCGCTCTCGAGAACCTGCGCTGGATCAAGGCCCAGGGTGGTGTAGAGGCTATGGACAAGCTGGCTCAGCAGCGCGCGGAGATTGTTTACGGCGAGATCGACCGCAACAAGATGTTCGTAGGTACTGCTAAGGCTGAGGATCGTTCGCTGATGAACATCTGCTTCGTGATGGCCGACGAGTACAAGGAGCTGGAGAAGGACTTCCTCGACTTCGCTACTTCAAAGGGTATGGTTGGTGTTAAGGGTCACCGCTCAGTTGGTGGTTTCCGTGCATCTTGCTACAACGCCCAGACCATCGAAGGCTGCAACGCTCTGGTAGCCTGCATGAAGGAATTCGAGAGTAATCATTAATTATTTTTAGCAGCGGACTACAGGACTAACAGGACTATCCGCATTAAAAAGTCCTTAAGTCCTGTAGTCCGTTGCAAATAAAAAACAAAGATATGAAAGTATTAGTTGCAACAGAGAAGCCATTCGCAGCAGCTGCTGTTAATGGTATCAAGGCAGAGATTGAGGCAGCCGGCAATGAGCTGGTACTGCTCGAGAAATATACAGAAAAGGCTCAGTTCCTGGCAGCCGTTGCTGATGCCGACGCACTCATTATCCGTAGCGATAAGGTTGACGCTGAGGTACTCGACGCTGCTAAGCAGCTGAAGATCGTGGTTCGTGCCGGTGCTGGTTACGACAACATCGATCTGGCTGCTGCTACTGCTCACAACGTAGTAGCTGAGAACACCCCAGGTCAGAACTCAAACGCAGTAGCCGAGTTGGTATTCGGTCTGCTCGTGATGGCCGTTCGTGGTTTCTACAACGGTAAGAGCGGTTCAGAGCTGCTGGGTAAGAAGCTGGGTATCCTGGCTTTCGGTAATGTAGGTCGCAATGTGGCTCGCATCGCCAAGGGCTTCGGTATGGACGTTTACGCTTACGATGCTTTCTGCCCTGCAGAGGTTATCGAGGCTGCTGGCGTACACGCTGTTTGCTGTCAGGAGAAGTTGTTCGAGACCTGTGATGTTGTATCACTCCACATCCCTGCTACTCCTGAGACCAAGCAGAGCATCAACGCTGCATTGGTTGGCAAGATGAAGAAGGGTGGCGTGCTGGTTAACACAGCCCGTAAGGAGGTTATCAACGAGCCCGAGCTGATTAAGCTGATGGCTGAGCGTGAGGACCTGAAGTTCGTGACCGACATCATGCCCGATGCTAACGATGAGTTCGCTAAGTTCGAGGGTCGTTACTTCTCAACTCCTAAGAAGATGGGTGCTCAGACAGCCGAGGCCAACATCAACGCTGGTATCGCTGCTGCCAAGCAGATCAACGCCTTCTTCAAGGATGGCGACACCAAGTTCCAGGTAAATAAGTAATTTACTGATATATAAGGTGCACAGGAGGGTTTAAGCCCTACTTGTGCACTTTTGTATTCTCCTAAAACCAATAATAATTATGCAAAGTGATCCCAAGCAGTGCTTGTACTGCACGAATAATCAGACGCTTCACGACCTGATGATTGAGTTTGCTCAACTGTCGGTGTCGCGAGCTTTTTTGTTTAAGGAGCAGACCTATCGCGGTCGTTGCCTGGTGGCCTATAAGGACCACGTCAATGATCTGAACGAGTTGAGCGACGAAGATCGCAATGCCTTTATGGCCGATGTGGCTAAGGTGACTCGTGCCATGCAGAAAGCATTCAATCCCGAAAAGATTAACTATGGTGCCTATAGCGACAAGCTGTCGCATCTGCACTTCCATCTGGCGCCCAAATATGTGGATGGTCCTGATTACGGTGGCGTGTTCCAGATGAACCCAGGCAAGGTATATCTTACCGATGCCGAATATACAGAAATGATAGAGAACATTAAAAAATACTTATAATAACATGGCTATTATCAAACCATTCAAGGGTATTCGCCCACCCAAAGAGCTTGTAGAGCAAGTGGAGAGCCGTCCTTACGACGTGCTCGACAGTGAAGAGGCGAGGGCAGAGGCTGGCGACAATGAGAAGAGCCTCTATCACATCATCAAACCAGAGATTGACTTCCCCGTTGGTACTTCGGAGTACGACCCACGCGTGTACGAGAAGGCTGCCGAGAACTTCCAGAAGTTCCAGGATAAGGGATGGCTGGTACAGGATGCCGACGACCACTATTATATCTATGCACAGACCATGAACGGCAAGACACAGTACGGACTGGTGGTGGGCGCCTATGTGGACGACTACATGAAGGGTAACATCAAGAAGCATGAGCTGACCCGTCGTGACAAGGAGGAGGACCGCATGAAGCATGTTCGTGTGAACAATGCCAACATCGAGCCTGTATTCTTTGCTTATCCCGACAACGCTGTGCTCAACGAGCTGATTATGCGTTATGCTGCTACCGAGCCCGAGTACGATTTCGTAGCTCCTATCGATGGCTTCCGTCATCAGTTCTGGGTAATCAGCGACGCGAAGGATATGCAGACCATCACTGAGCAGTTTGCCAATATGCCATCGCTGTATATCGCCGATGGTCACCACCGCTCAGCTGCTGCCGCCCTGGTTGGTGCCGAGAAGCAGAAGCAGAACCCCAACCACAATGGTACAGAGGAGTACAACTACTTCATGGCGGTTTGCTTCCAGGCATCGCAGCTCACCATCCTCGATTACAACCGTGTGGTAAAGGACCTGAACGGTCTCTCTTCTGAGGAGTTCCTCGCTGCCCTGCAGGTGAATTTCGAGGTTGCGGATAAGGGTACTGACATCTATAAGCCACAGCAGTTGCACGAGTTCTCGCTCTATCTCGATGAGCACTGGTACAGTCTGAAGGCTAAGGAGGGAACATACGATAATACCGATCCTATCGGTGTGCTGGATGTTGACATCTCGAGCCGACTCATTCTGGACGAGATTCTGAACATCGGCGACTTGCGCTCTTCGCAGCGTATCGACTTCGTTGGCGGTCTGCGCGGACTGAAGGAGTTGAAGCGTCGTGTTGACTCAGGTGAGATGCGTGCCGCTCTGGCCCTCTATCCCGTATCCATGCAGCAGATCATGGATATCGCCGATAGCGGTAAGATTATGCCACCAAAGGCTACCTGGTTCGAGCCAAAGCTGCGTTCAGGACTGGTTATTCACAAACTGAGCTAAGCCGATGAAGACTAAGCACGTACAGTATGAGACTCAGGGCACATGTTCGAAACTGATCGACGTGACTGCCGATGAGAACAACGTGATACAGCAGGTGTTCTTCCTTGGAGGTTGCAATGGCAACCTTCAGGGAATCAGCCAGTTGGTTCGCGGACAGAAGATTGACGATGTGATACCTAAGATCAATGGTATTCGTTGTGGTGCCAAGGGTACCTCGTGTCCCGATCAGCTGTGCCGGGCCCTTGAGAAACTCAAGGACGCACCATTAGAAGGATAAACAGAAATAAGGCTCCGGAAAATTCCGAAGCCTTATTCTTTTCTTTGCGGAGAGTGAGGGATTCAAACCCCCGATACCCGAAAGGGGTATACCGGATTTCGAGTCCAGCGCGATCGATCACTCTGCCAACTCTCCGATTAAGCGAAGGCAAATCGAGCTTGCTCGTTTTGCTGAACGAAAGGAGAGTCAAACTTGTTTAACTCTTTCTCTCGTTTGCGAGTGCAAAGGTAATGCATTTTTTGGAAACCACCAAACATTTCTGACGGAAAATTCCCATTTTTATTCAAAGGACAGCTTCGATAGTCGGTTACGTAGCTGCTCTGCCTCTGATTTGCGGATGCTGAGCTTGATCTCGCAAGTGTTATCGTAGGTTTGCGAAACGATACGAGGCTGCATCTCCTTCACGATGCGCATCACGTCGTTTATAAGCGGATAGGCGAAAGTGTAGGTCACAATCTCCTCAACCTGACGAGTTTCAATCTCGGAGTGGGCGAGGGCATCGGCAGCTGCTTCGCGATAGGCTACAATCAAACCTGATGTACCTAAGTTCACACCACCATAATAACGCACCACTACAATCAGGATATCTGTTAACTCGTTGCTGTTAATCTGTCCTAGAATGGGTTTACCGGCTGTGCTCGATGGTTCGCCGTCGTCGTTAGCGCGGAACTCCAATCGTTCGGCACCTAACATATACGCATAGCAAACGTGGCGGGCGTCGTAGTACTTCTTACGATAGCCTGCTAATAATTCCTTGATTTCGTCAAGGGTTTCTACATGATGAGCGAAGGCGAGGAACTTGCTACGCTTCTCGGTGTAGTAACCCTCGCCTTCGGTCTTTAGAGTTTTATATTCGTCTGTCAATGTTCAATGTTTAATTATTATACTCCTGCCATGATTTGATCTTCACATCATCGATGCTCATAGCGGTGAAGGCCTCGATAAATGCCTTGGCCAAGCGCACGTTAGTCATCAATGGAATGTTGTGATCGATGGCACCACGACGGATCTTGTAACCATTCGTCAGCTCGCGACTGGTATGATTCTTTGGCACATTGATAACCAGACCAACCTTGTGCTGACTGATGAGATCCATCACATTGTTATCGCCATTCTCATCGGGCCATGCTACGGCTGTGGCCTTCACGCCATTATCGTTGAAGAATTTGGCTGTTCCAGCTGTAGCGTAGATGGTGTAGCCCTTCTTGGCCAACTGCTGTGCTGGCTCCAGCAGACTAACCTTACCCTTGGCACCACCTGATGAAATCAGAACGGCATCCTTTGGAATAGAGTAGCCTGTAGCAATCAGCGAGTTGAGCAGCGCCTCGTTCAGGTCGTCGCCCAGACAACCAACCTCACCGGTAGAGCTCATGTCGACACCCAGTACTGGGTCGGCATTCTGCAAACGGGCAAATGAGAACTGACTGGCCTTCACACCGATACGATCGATGTCGAACTCACTCTTGTCGGGTTTCTGATAAGGAGCGTCGAGCATAATCTTGGTAGCCGTCTCGATGAAGTTACGCTTCAGAATCTTCGAAACGAATGGGAACGAACGGCTGGCGCGCAGGTTACACTCAATCACCTTCACCTCGCGGTTCTTAGCCAGGAACTGGATGTTGAATGGTCCGCTGATATTCAGCTCGGCTGCAATCTTATGTGCAATCTTCTTGATCTGACGGATGGTAGAGAAATAGATGTTCTGAGCAGGGAATACCATGGTGGCATCGCCTGAGTGAACACCTGCATACTCCACGTGCTCCGAGATAGCATACTCAATCACTTCACCCTTATCGGCTACAGCGTCGAACTCAATCTCCTTGGTCTCAGTCATGAACTTGGAAACCACTACGGGGAACTCCTTCGATACCTCGGTAGCCATGTTGAGGAAGCGGTGCAGCTCCTCTTCATCGTAGCATACGTTCATGGCTGCGCCAGAGAGTACGTACGAAGGACGAACCAGTACGGGGTAGCCCACTTTGGCCACGAAATCCTTCACATCGTCGAAACTGGTGAGTGCCTGCCATGCGGGCTGGTCGATACCAAGCTTGTCGAGCATGGCTGAGAACTTGTCGCGGTTCTCGGCACGGTCGATATCAACTGGTGAAGTGCCGAGTACGGGAACACCCTGACGGTGCAGCTTCATAGCCAGGTTGTTTGGAATCTGACCACCTACAGAAACAATGACACCACGTGGCGACTCGAGGTCGATAACGTCGAGCACGCGCTCCAACGAAAGTTCGTCGAAGTACAGACGGTCGCACATGTCGTAGTCGGTAGAAACCGTCTCGGGGTTGTAGTTGATCATGATCGACTTGTAACCCAGTTTGCGGGCGGTGTTGATGGCATTTACCGAACACCAGTCGAACTCTACCGATGAACCGATGCGGTAAGCACCAGAACCGAGAACAACAACTGACTTCTCGTTATTATAATAATTGATATCGTGCGCGGCTACATATTTCTCTCCTTCAGGATTGCCGAAAGCGGGCACATGCGTATAAGTGAAGTAGAGGTAGTTGGTGAGCTCAGGATGCTCGGAGGCTACTGTGGGGATGCGCTTTACTGAAGGAACGATACCCTTCTGCTGGCGATATTTACGAACAGCCAGGTTCTCCTTTTCCATATTACCACCCTGTGGCTTCAACACGAAGCGGGCTATCTGGAAGTCGCTGAATCCGCAACGCTTCACCTCCAGCAGCAGCTCGTCGGGCAGCTCCTCCAGCTTGTTGTACTTCAGCAGTTCGTGCTTCAGATCTACGATATGCTTCAGGCGCTCCAGGAACCAGACGTCGATCTTGGTGAGCTGCTCAATACGCTCGATGGTGTAGCCCTCTTCGAGTGCCTGAGCGATAGCAAAGATACGCAGGTCGGTGGGGTTAGCCAACTCATCGTCGAGGTTGTCGAACTTGGTGTGGTCGTTGCCCACGAAACCGTGCATGCCCTGACCAATCATACGCAAGCCTTTCTGAATCATCTCCTCGAACGAACGTCCGATAGACATAATCTCACCAACCGACTTCATCGATGAACCAATCTGACGGCTCACACCAGCAAACTTAGTCAGGTCCCAACGAGGAATCTTACAGATCATATAGTCGAGGCTGGGGGCAACGTATGCACTTGAGGTTGTGCCCATCTCGCCAATCTGGTCGAGTGTGTAACCAAGAGCGATCTTAGCAGCAACGAAGGCGAGGGGATAGCCAGTGGCCTTTGATGCCAGTGCTGAAGAGCGGCTCAAACGAGCGTTGATCTCAATGATACGATAGTCGTTGGTCTCAGCATTGAATGCGAACTGAATGTTGCACTCACCTACGATACCCAGATGCTTTACACACTTGATGGTGATTTCCTGCAGCATCTTGACCTGCTCCTCACGCAGCGAGCAGGTTGGGGCAACTACGATAGATTCGCCAGTGTGGATGCCTAATGGGTCGAAGTTCTCCATCGAGGCAACAGTGAAGCAGCGGTCGTTGGCATCGCGGATGCACTCGAACTCAATCTCCTTCCAGCCTTTCAGACTCTCCTCCACCAGAATCTGTGGAGCGAAGGTGAAGGCCGACTCTGCCAACTCGATAAACTTCTTCTCGTCGGGACAGATACCAGACCCCAGACCACCCAGCGCATAGGCCGAACGGATCATGATGGGGAATCCTATCTCGTGGGCAGCCTTCAGCGCATCTTCCATCGACTCTACAGCGTGGCTTACAGGCACCTTCAGGTTAACCTCGCCCAGCTTCTTCACAAAGAGATCGCGGTCCTCTGTGTTCATGATGGCTTCAACACTGGTGCCCAGTACCTCAACGCCATACTCCTTTAGCGTGCCGTTCAGGTAGAGCTCAGTACCGCAGTTCAGTGCTGTCTGTCCGCCAAATGCCAGCAGGATGCCGTCGGGGCGCTCTTTCTTGATGATTTCTGTTACGAAGTGTGTATTTACCGGCTGGAAATACACTTTGTCTGCAATACCCTCGCTTGTCTGGATGGTTGCGATATTAGGGTTTACGAGCACACTCTTGATGCCTTCCTCACGTAGTGCTTTCAGAGCCTGAGAGCCAGAATAGTCGAACTCTCCGGCCTGTCCGATTTTCAAGGCACCCGAACCGAGTACCAACACTTTTTTCAGTTCTTTTTTCATATTCGTATTGGGTTTATTATGAAGATTGCGATTTTATCGCGTGCAAAGTTACAAAGATTTATTTAATCCTCCAAAAACAGCGTCTTGTAAAGTGTTAAAAAAAGGACTCAACTTATAAAAAAGTGAGTCCTATAAATATAAAACTAATGTTTATGCGTTTTATTCGTAATAAGTAATGGTACGAGTAATTTCCATTTCCTGTCCCATCATGCTCATCTTACGACTGATCCAGTTGCCCTTGTCGTCGAACTTGTAGTCGGTGAGGGGAGTCTCCATCTCCTGTCCGCCCATGTTTACCTTCTGTGCTTTTATAATGCCTTTCTCATCGTAAACGAAGGTGGTCTTGATATCCTGGCCCATGGCGTTAACACTCTGGCTTACCAGCTTGCCGTTCTCCCAACCGAACTTGATGGTAGCACTCTGTCCCATCATGCTTACTGTGGCCTGTTGCAGATAGCCGTTCTCATCATACTGGACATCGCTCATGCCTTCCTGCTGCATCTTACCGTCCTCGGTGAAGGTGATGTTGCGGGGCATACCCATCATGTTCATAGTGATTGACTTCACTTTGCCTGTAGCCTCGTTGGCTTCGACGTCGTGGAACTTTGTTTGTGCCTGCATAGCCATTGTCATTGCCAGCATGGCAACCATCATTTTTAGTTTTTTCATTTCAGATAATAATTATAGTTATACTGTGAGCGGCTATCGCTCGTTATTTTTTTGACCATGCAAAGTTACACATTTTCCGTCAGCGCACAAAATATTAAGTGTTAACTAATTGTTAATTCCTCTCAGTACTTTTTTGTCATGCTATTGTTATTATTTCTTATAGTCTCTTTATCACCCGACATGATTTATAAAATATTATACATGAAACTGAAATTATTACTATCTGGAGCGATGTCGGTCTATGGTCATTTCAATTTTTGCCCCTGATACTTGTAAAAACTTTTTAATCATAGTTGCCTACTTGGGTAAATTAGGTCGAATTTTCTGCTGAGTTAATTCGATTGATAAAATGATCCAGCTCGTTTTATCGTTTGAATTAACTCACGGTTTTTCAGTCACCCTACGATGTCCAAAAAACGATCAATAATGTGTCAATTTTTCTCTAAGTACTTTTCACGTGCAAAGTAGTTAGCGCGCAAAAAATTCTTAGGTACTTTTCAAAAATATACTTTTACTACGTTTTTGAACGTCCGAGTTGCTCCACATGGCGTAATTCTATAAACCAAATTTGGTGGTTTTAAATATTATTTGTATCTTTGCATCAACAATACAAAATAGAGAATGATGAATAATGAGATACTGAGTCAACTGAATGAAAGTCAGCGTGTTGCAGTGGAGTACTGCGATGGCGCCAGCTTGGTGATTGCTGGTGCTGGATCGGGAAAAACACGCGTGCTGACGTATAAGATTGCTTGGCTCTTAGAACAAGGAATGAAGCCTTGGCAGATTCTGGCACTCACCTTTACCAATAAGGCGGCCCGCGAAATGAAGGAGCGAATAGGGCGCCTGGTGGGTGAAGAGCAGGCCAGATATCTGCAGATGGGTACTTTTCATAGCGTATTTGCACGCATATTAAGGGCTGAAGCCGACAAAATCGGCTACAATCCGAACTTTACAATCTACGATCAGACTGATGCCCGTTCGCTTGTAAAAAACATCATCAAAGAAATGGGGTTGGATGATAAGGTATATAAACCTTCGTCGGTGGCCGATCGTATCTCGTTGGCAAAGAACCATCTACTGCTGCCGCAGGCTTATAAGGAGAGTGATTGGGCAGCTGATGATGCTACTCAAAAACGTCCTCAGGTATCACGGATATATTTGAGGTATGCGGAGCGCTGCAGGCAGGCCAATGCGATGGATTTCGACGACTTGCTGGTACAGACGTGGGTGCTCTTCCAAAAGAACGAGGATGTACGACAGAAATATGTGGATAAATTCCAGTTTGTGCTGGTAGATGAGTATCAGGACACGAACTATGCGCAGCAGCAGATAGTATATCAGCTGACCAAAGAGCGCCAGAAGGTGTGCGTGGTGGGTGATGATGCGCAGAGTATCTACTCGTTCCGAGGTGCGAATATCGACAATATCCTGAATTTCCAAAGCCAGTATCAGCATGCTAAACTCTTCAAACTGGAGCAGAATTATCGTTCAACGCAGTTGATTGTTCAGGCGGCTAACTCGCTGATACGTCGTAATGAGCGACAGATACCGAAGAATGTATTCTCAAAGAATGAGCATGGTGAACGTCTGCAGCTGAAGCCAGCCTACAGCGATCGTGAAGAGGCGATGATTGTAACGCAGGATATCAAGCGCCTGAAACGGCAGGATTGCTGTAACTGGAGCGACTTTGCCATTCTGTATCGTACCAATTCGCAGAGCCGAAGCTTTGAGGAACAGATGCGTAAGGACGGTATTCCGTATCGCATCTATGGCGGTCTGAGCTTCTATCAGCGTAAGGAAATCAAGGACGTGATTGCCTATTTCCGTTTGATAGCCAATCCTGACGATGAAGAGGCGTTTAAGCGTATCGTGAACTATCCTGCTCGTGGCATTGGTGATACAACGGTCGGAAAAATCATACAGACTGCCCAGCAGTATGGTGTCAGCTTGTGGCAGGTTATTAAGCAGCCTATGCTGTTCCCGCTGGATGTGAGCAAGGGCACGATGACCAAACTCCAGCATTTCCGTGAACTGATAGAAGGATGGATAGCCCGTATCCAGACTGAGGATGCTTATGTGTTGGGTCATGATATCATTATGTCGTCGGGCATTAGTAAGGATATCTACAGCGGACGTAATCCTGAGGATATATCGCGCCAGGAGAACTTGGAAGAGTTTCTGAGCGGTATGCAGGATTTTGTGGAGAGCCGACGTGAGGAGGATATGGGCGAAGAGGTCTATCTGCCTGATTTCCTGCAGGAGGTGGCATTGCTTACCGATCTTGATAGCGATAATGGCGACGACAACGATAAAGTGGTGCTGATGACCATCCACTCTGCCAAGGGGCTGGAGTTCCCAACGGTATTCGTGGTGGGGTTGGAGGAGAATATCTTCCCCAGTCCGATGTGTACGAACTCGATGCGTGAGCTGGAAGAGGAGCGTAGATTGCTGTATGTGGCTATCACGCGTGCTGAGAAACACTGCATACTGACCTGTGCCCAGAACCGATTCCGCTATGGGCGCATGGAGTATGATACACCATCGCGCTTTATCCGCGATATTGACTCCGATCTGCTGGAGGTACATGGTGAAGCGGGTGGGGCAGGCAACTTCGGCTCGCCTCAGCGTAAGGCCTACAATCGCTATGATGGCGGTGCTTATGGCACAGGTACTACTGGTGGCTATAGTAGGAACAGCCGGTTTGAGAGCGAAGGTCCGGAATGGATGCAGAACCCACGGCCGGTGGCTTCACAATTCAAAGCCGATCCCAAGCCGCGTGCTGTTGCACCACGACAACCGGAAAAGCCTGTGAATCCGTTTGGCGCAAACTTCAAACGGGTATATAATGCTGTGGCGCCTCGTCCGATGGCAACCGATCCGAGTGCCAGCGATCTGCATGAGGGCGCTCGGATAGAGCATATGCGTTTCGGTGTAGGAACCGTGGTGCGCTTGGAGGGTTCGGGTGAGAATGCCAAGGCTACTGTGGCGTTTACGAATGCGGGCACCAAACAGCTGTTGCTGAAGTTCGCTAAATTCAAGATTATCGGTTGAATGATCTCGACATGAGAAAAAATTAGAGCGCCTCGTCATCGGGGCGCTCTATATTTCTGGGCTTAGCTTTCGGCAGATGCTTCTTCTTGCGGATCCAAGCCGCCTTGCGGGCTTCGTAATCCTCGTGATGCTTCTCTAAAAATCCGTCGGCCATAGCTTATTAGTTCTTAAATTTGGCATATACCACCTTGACTTCGATAGGACTGTTGGTACCACCTACCAGTTTGGTGCTTGATAAGCCCATCTGGTTGTGAATACCCGAGATGGTGGTCGAAGAATAACCATAGCTGTCGTACGACGTCTTGGTTGTGGTGGCGATTGGTACCAGTACCACCTTGTTCCAGTCGGGGTGCTTGGCCTCCCAGTTGGCATCGCTCTTCAGTCCCTCAGCTTTCTGGCGGGCCATCTGTGTAATCAGATTACCAATGTTGCTGAATGCATAGACATTGGTTGAAAGTGTGCCCATAAACGAGGTGGTATAGTCGTACATGGTCTTATTCTCAAAGAATGAATAGAGGCTGTCTTTCTGTACCATCAGGATGTTGGTGGGTGTAGCGAGGTGCACCTCGCTGCCCTGCGCACCATTGTTCAGACGCTCGAAGTTGATGCTGACCGACAGCAGAGAGTCGTTGGCGTGAGTCTGTGATATCTCGTCGACAGGCAATGTCACCTCCGTAAAGATGCCAGCGGGCGACTTGAGATAAGTACAGTTGTTGTCGTCTACCAACTTCTGTAAGGTTGGACGGTCGTTAACTACATGAGTAGTCTGCATCACCTCAGGTGTTGATGACAGATATACTGCCGAAATAGCCTGTGTGGTATCAGCCTGGAAGGTGTAGTACATCTGGATGTTGATCTCAAGGATGTTTGCCATGACGCCAAGACCGTCGGTAATCTCAAAATAGAAACCTGGGCATACATTATGAACAAACCAGTACGAGTTACGGAAATACTCGGGATGCTCATAGTAGGTACGAAGCACGTATGTACCATAGTTATTATAGGTCGTGCCGTTCTTGGCTGTATAGGGAACATTCATTGGAACACGGATTCTGTCATAATATCCGCTGTCCGTAGATGTGCCTTGCTTTGAGATATTGGTCTGGATATGCTGCAGGTTGGCGTCAGAGAGCGTCAGGTCTCTGATAGAGAACATTCTGTTAATTTGTAAACCCTTATCTCGAAGGTATCCGTTTGATTTGAGATCAAAGTTGCTATAATGAGTGTATTTGTCATCGATGGGCGAGTCAAGCTCAGAAACGCGCATCTTCATGGCTGCAAGCGTGTCGCCGTATGACTTTGAATACTTCACAAACAATGAAATCTCGCAAGAGTCAGCAACTACTTCACCATCAATCTTACTCAGCATCTTATCTTGGGTTGGCAGTTCGAAGCCTTCAATCATATTGAACTGAGTCATAAAATCGCTCTTGACATACGATAGGGTCTCAGGATCTTTTACCATTCCAAAATAACAGTTGGAGTTATCCGAGTAAACCGAATCAGCCAGAATCGAGCGTGATGTTGCCTGATATAATCCGGTGGAATATTCAAGCAGGTCGGTTTTGTTGGTAACTGAAGATCCAATTGTTGCAGTATCTTCGCTACAAGAGGTTATTGCCATTGCAGCAACTGCAATCGCTGTAAACAATCTAAATTTCATTGACGCATGTTTTGTCTTAATCCTATTTACTTATTTTGCTTCATCGGCATACAGCGACTCGTAGAATGCCTCATAGGCATCGGCAAAGTCCTCATGATAGCCGAGCAGCGGTACATTCTTGGCACCCGCATAATCCAGCAGTGTCTGGCTGGCGTCGGGTACGGCCTGGATCACACCATCGCTGTAATCAATAGCCAACTTGCCAAGTTCTTCAAAATCAAACTTATCCTGGTAGTCAGTCAGCAACTCGGGCTTGGCGTCGCGGAACTCCATAAACTGCTTGAAGTTATTGCCAAAGTCCTTTTCAATGCTCTTATTGTACAGAGAAGTTACTACTTTGGTTTCGGCAAACGAAGGCTCATCGCGATAGGCCGTCTTGACATAGAAAGGCACAACGCCACTCATCCAACCCTGACAGTGGATGATATCGGGTACCCAGCGCAACTTCTTAACTGTTTCAAGCACGCCACGTGCAAAGAATATAGCTCGTTCGCCATTGTCATCATACTCAACACCTGCTTCGTCGCGCTCTATCAGACGCTTGCCAAAGTAATCATCGTTGTCGATGAAATATACCTGAACACGTGCTGACTGAATCGAAGCAACCTTGATAATCAATGGGTGGTCGGTGTCGTTAATGATTAGGTTCATACCCGAGAGTCGGATGACTTCGTGCAACTGACCGCGGCGCTCATTGATATTACCCCACTTAGGCATGAAAGTGCGAATCTCGTGACTACGTTCCTGCATAACCTTTGGAAGGTTTTTCCCCATGAGCGACAGTGAATTGTCGGGGACATACGGAGTGATCTCCTGATTGATGAATAATATTTTCTTTTTAGCCATCTTTGGATGATTTTACCTTGCAAAGGTACTAATTATTTTGCACAAAATTGCCAATATGTGCTCGTTTTTAGCAAAAATAGACACTTTTAGGGCGATTTTTTAGTTTCTTTTTCCCTTTTTTATAATAATAAGGTGTAAAAACGGGCTTAAACGTACTTTTGGATCAGTGATACAAAACAATCGCCATACTTGCCTTTTTTGTGCTCTCCGATGCCCTGAATATTGCCAAACTGATCGAGCGAAGTAGGCTTGATGGTGGCTAGAGCATGGAGCACCTTGTCGCTGAAAACGATATAGGGTGGAAAGCCTTCTTCGTCGGCGCATGCCTTCCTGAGCTGGCGAAGGGCTTCGAACAGTTTGGGGTCTTCGATACCGGTTGTCGGGGGGAGACCTGGGATGGTGATGGTTGGGATTTCCAGACGCAGTTTCGGTTTCTTCTTCGGGGCTTCCTTGGCGCTATGGTCAATCACGCATAACGGAGCCGATTTGCGTCCGTAAAGTACGTCGTTGCCTATTTCGGTAACTTTCACTTTGTTGCCGTCGTTATAGGCTATCTCGATAAAGCCCATCTGTAGCATCTGCAACAGGTAATCCTGCCAGTCGTTAATGCTTAAATCATGACCTACGCCGAATGTCTTCAGCTGGTCATACCCGTGTCTGACGATGCTGGGTGAGCGCATGCCCTTCAGAATCTCTATGATAGTTGATATGCGAATCTCCTCGTTGCAGCGCTTAGCAGCGCTTAATGCCATTTGTACGTATCGGGTGCCGTCGAAGCGTTGGGGTGGGTTGTCGCATACATCACAGTTGCCACAGTCGTGATCGGTCTGTTCGCTGAAGTAGTTCAGCAGGATACGACGCCTGCAGACGTTTGACTCTGCATACTCACGCATGCGTTTCAACTTATCCATGTTTACATCCTGCTGACCGCTTTGGCGGGCAAACTCGGATAGCTGGATGATATCGGCCAGAGAATAAAATAAGACGGTATCGGCGGGAGCACCATCACGTCCGGCGCGGCCTATCTCCTGATAGAAACTCTCAATGCTTTTGGGCATATTGTAATGAATCACCCATCGCACGTTGCTCTTGTCGATACCCATGCCAAAGGCAATCGTAGCGCAAACCACCAATAGCTGGTCGTTCTTGAATTGTTCCTGAGTCTGGCTTCGTTCCAGATTCGACATGCCTGCGTGGTATGCCGCAGCGTTGATACCTTTCTTGCGCAGGTCGGCAGCAACTTTCTCGGTAGTTTTGCGACTCAGGCAGTAGATGATGCCGGCATCGTGAGGGCGTGCTTTGATGAAATTAAGAATAAAGTGCATTTTCTCTGCGCCTCTATAACCCCTTTTTACGGTTAGGCTAAGGTTGGGACGGTCGAAACTGGAAACAAACTCGCGCGCGTTTCTTAATTTCAATTGTTCGATAATGTCGTGGCGGGTGATCTTGTCGGCGGTAGCTGTCAGAGCCATCATCGGGACGTCCGGGAACTTATCTCTGAGGGTGCCCAGTTGTGTGTACTCTGGTCTGAAGTCGTGACCCCATTGCGAAATACAGTGGGCCTCGTCGATGGCAAACAGTGATATCTGTAGGTTCTTAAGCAGATAGTCGCATTCGGCCATCACTTTTTCTGGCGAAATATACAATAATTTTATTTCGCCATTGATGCATTTCCGCCTGATTACCAAGTCGGCTGTAGAATCGTTTCCGCTATTCAGTGCCTCGGCCTCAATGCCGTTAGCGCGAAGCGCCTCGACCTGATCTTTCATGAGGCTGATTAATGGTGAAATAATTATGGCAATTCCTGGCATGGCGAGAGCCGGAATCTGATAGCAGATACTTTTGCCGCCGCCCGTTGGCATCAGTACTAATGCATCGTTCCCGTTGATGACGTGGCGGATGATTTCTTCTTGATTCTCGCGGAATGAATTATAGCCGAAATACTGTTGTAAAACACCAAAAATATCCATAATTATTTTAAATTTTGGGCAAAGGTAATGCTTTTTTCTCAATTTTTCTTCAAAAACTATTGTTAATTCGAAAAATCTTGCTAACTTTGCGCAACATTAAAAAATTACCAAAAGCAAATGGCAAAGTACAACATTATTGAGAAGAAGGAAAAGGTAGCGGCTTACAGAAGTTTGGTGAGCCCAAAGATGATGGATGAAATGCAAGAAAAAATCATGAACATCATCGTGATGCAGAAGAAGTATCGTGACAAGGATTATTCAGCAAAGAAACTGGCTGAGGAATTAGGAACAAATACCCGTTATATCTCAGCTGTCGTTAACGTGCGTTTTCATATGAACTATACTTCATTTGTGAATAAGTATAGAATCGATGAGGCTATGACTATCCTTGTTGACAAGCGTTATCAGGATTTACGCATGGAAGAGGTTAGTGATATGGTTGGATTTGCTAACCGTCAGTCGTTCTATGCTTCATTCTATCGCGTAATGGGTATGACTCCTCGTGATTATCGTATGGAGCACCTCAAGCAGCACCCTGCTATGAAGGCTAAGCGTGGTCGTAAACCAAAGACAGAAGAATAATAGTGGATTTTAACTATCAAGATGAGCGTTTTGCTGATCTGCAGATGCTCAGATATCGTCTGAATGGATTTGAAAAACTGTCGTTACAGCAGAAGAAGTTAGTTTACTACCTTTCAAAAGCTACGCTGTTCGGACGAGATATTACATTTGATCAATTCGGTAAATACAACCTCCGCATCCGTAAGATGTTGGAGGTTGTATATGTTGATATGAGTATCGCTCATGATTCTGATGACTTCAAGGCGCTTGAGGTGTATCTGAAACGTGTGTGGTTTTCAAGTGGCATACATCATCACTATGGTTGCGAGAAGTTCAAACCTGGTTTCTCGGCTGAGTATCTGCGCGAGGCACTCCACCTGGTGGATGCCTGCAAACTGCCATTGAAGTCGGGAGAGACTGTCGATGAGATGTGTGATGAACTCTTCCCGGTTATCTTCGATGAGCAGGTGATGCCAAAACGTGTAAATCAGGCCGATGGAGAGGACTTGCTGTTGACGTCGGCTTGTAATTTCTACGATGGTGTGACACAGGCTGAAGCAGAGGCTTTTTATGATTGCCAGAAACAAAACGAGACAACCCCTGATACGCCACCTTCCTACGGACTGAACTCAACCCTGGTGAAGGAAAATGGTGAGGTGAAGGAGTTGGTTTGGTCGGCTGATGGTAAATATGCCAATGCTATCCGTAACGTTATCTGTTGGTTGGAAAAAGCACGTGATGTGGCAGAGAATGAACAACAAAAGCTGGTTATTTCTTTGCTGATAAGCTATTATCAATCAGGTGATTTGCAGATATTCAATAAATATTGTATTGAATGGCTGAAAGAGCATGATTCGACCATAGATTTCATTAACGGCTTTATCGAGGTGTATGGCGATCCACTTGGTCTGAAAGGCTCGTGGGAAGGTCTGGTGGAATATATTGATGAAGATGCCACGCATCGTACACAGACCATCAGTAGTCATGCTCAGTGGTTCGAGGATCATTCGCCTGTGGATGCCCGTTTCCGTAAACCGGTAGTGAAAGGTGTGTCGGCCAACGTTATCTGTGCAGCTATGTTGGGTGGTGATGAGTATCCGGCAACAGCTATTGGTATCAATCTGCCTAATGCTGATTGGATTAGAGCTGTATATGGTAGCAAGAGCATCACCATCAGTAATATTACCGATGCCTATAATAAAGCAGCAAAAGGTAACGGGTTCAAGGAAGAATTCGTTGTTGATCAGGAAACACTGGAGATGATAGAAAGCTATGGCGACATCTGTGATGATTTGCATACTGATCTGCATGAGTGCTTGGGGCATGGAAGCGGTCAGCTGTTGCCAGGTGTTGATCCCGATGCACTGAAAGCCTATAGCAGTACGATAGAGGAGGCGAGAGCTGATTTGTTTGGTCTCTATTATATAGCAGACCGCAAACTGGTGGAGTTGGGACTCGTTCCTGATGAGAAGGCTTACCAGTCGCAGTATTATACCTATATGATGAATGGCCTGATGACCCAGCTGATACGTATTACGCCTGGTCATCAACTCGAAGAGGCTCACATGCGTAACCGTGCTTTGATAGCTCATTGGTGCTATGAGAATGGCGACGTTATCAAATTGGTGAAGCGTGATGGTAAGACTTATGTTGAGATTAGCGATTATGCAGAACTGAGAACGTTGATAGCCCGTCTGCTAGCTGAGATTCAACGTATAAAGAGTGAAGGCGACTATGAGGCTGCTCGTGATATGGTAGAGCGTTATGCGGTGAAGGTTGATGCCGAACTGCATGCCGAAGTGCTGGAGCGATATAAGAAACTGAATCTGGCTCCGTACAAGGGATTTATCAATCCGCAGCTTTTGCCGGTATATGATGAAAACCGTGAAATCTGTGATATTGAGGTGAACTATGGGGAGAGCTATGCACACCAGATGTTGCGATATAGTGCAGAGTATGCCACATTAATTTAATTGAAGAAATGGATATAAACCAACAGATAAAGGAAATCAAGCAATCATTCCGTCTGATGATGGACGGAATGGTTGCTACTTCTATGCGTAATAAAGGATTAGATTATAAACTGAATTGGGGTGCCACGCTACCCCGACTAAAAGCTAAAGCTGAGGAGATTGGGCAGGATTATGATCTGGCTATTGCGTTATGGAAAGAGAATGTGCGTGAATGCAAGATTCTTGCAACGATGCTGATGCCCGCAGACAAAATATTGCCAGAAGTGGTTGATATATGGATGGAGCAGATTGATTCGCAGGAGATAGCAGAACAGGCTTCGTTCAACCTTTTTCAGTATCTGCCGTTCGCTGCTGAAAAAGCCTATACCTGGATGGCTTCCGATAAGGAGTTGTATCAGCTGTGTGGCTTTCATGTTCTGTCACGTTTGTTCATGAATGGTCAGCAACCAAATGAACGAGGTATCAACGAGTTTATCGATCAGGCTCTGGCGGCTATCCAGGGGCAGAGTCTGATGGTAAAGAAAGCAGCCATGAATACCATGATGCGATTTGCAGAACTTGGATTAGTATACGAACGACTTGCAAAAAGTGCATTAAAACGGGCTAATTTAGATTTTTTTTAAATAAAGTTTCTTTTATCTGCCCGAAAATGCGTACCTTTGTGCGGTTTTCTTGAGAGAATCAGATGAAAGAAAGTGTAATTGCAGCTGTAGAGAGGTTACTGGATAACTATCTTGAGATGAATAATCATCGCAAGACACCAGAGCGTTACACTATTCTCAGAGCAATCTATAGCATCAATGGACACTTCACTCTCGATGAGTTGAAATCACGTCTGGCTCAAGAGATGGATTTCCCTGTTAGCAGGGCTACCTTGTATAATACACTGAACCTGTTTTTGTCGCTTAGACTTGTTGTAAGACATCGTTTTCAAGGTTCAACCAAATATGAAGCTTGTTATGATAACCAGAGCCATTGTCATCAGATATGCACGATATGTGGTAAGGTGACAGAGATTAAATCCCCCGAGATTATCGCGGCTGTGGATAATATGCATCTAAAGCGATTCCGAAAAGACGGATTTACACTTTATGTGTATGGTGTATGTAGCACATGTCAGATTAAATTGACTAAACGCAAGAAGACTGTAAAGGTAATAAAAGGTAAGAACAAAAATAAAACTGAAAATGAACAAAGGTAAAGTTGACGTCCTGCTCGGTTTGCAGTGGGGTGACGAAGGAAAAGGTAAGGTGGTCGATGTACTGACTCCAAAGTACGATGTAGTTGCTCGTTTCCAGGGTGGTCCTAATGCAGGTCATACTTTGGAGTTTGAGGGTGAGAAGTATGTGCTTCGCTCTATTCCTTCAGGTATTTTCCAGGGTGATAAGGTAAACATCATCGGTAATGGTGTAGTGCTGGCTCCAGATCTCTTTATGGAAGAAGCCAAGGCACTCGAGGCAAGCGGTCATGAACTGCGTAGCCGTCTGCATATCTCAAAGAAAGCTCATCTCATTATGCCTACCCATCGCGTACTCGATGCTGCCTATGAGGCCCAGAAAGGTAAGAATAAGGTAGGTACTACTGGTAAGGGTATTGGTCCTACTTATACCGATAAGGTAAGCCGTAATGGTCTGCGTGTTGGCGATATCCTCGAGAACTTTGAGGAGAAGTATGCCAAGGCTAAGGCACGTCACGATGCTATTCTGAAGTCGCTCAACTTTGACTATGATATCACTGAGGTGGAGAAGAAGTGGCTGGAAGGTATCGAATATCTGCGTCAGTTCCCCATCGTTGATTCTGAGCACGAAATCAATAATCTCCTGAAGAGTGGTAAGAGCGTGCTCTGCGAGGGTGCTCAGGGGACGATGCTCGATGTTGACTTCGGTTCATACCCCTTCGTAACATCATCTAACACCATCTGTGCTGGTGCTTGCACTGGTCTGGGTATCGGTCCCAATAAGATTGGCGATGTATATGGTATCATGAAAGCTTACTGCACACGCGTTGGTGCAGGTCCTTTCCCCACAGAGTTGTTTGATGAGACAGGTAAGAAGATACGCGATCTGGGTCACGAGTATGGTGCTGTTACCGGTCGTGAGCGTCGTTGTGGTTGGATTGACCTTGTAGCCTTGAAATACTCTATCATGGTGAACGGCGTTACCCAGCTCATTATGATGAAGAGCGATGTACTCGATGGATTCGACACCATCAAGGCATGTGTTGCTTATAAGCAGAATGGTACAGAGATCGATTACTTCCCATACAACATCGAGGATGGTATCGAGCCTGTATATCAGGAGCTGCCTGGCTGGAAGACAGATATGACTAAGTTTACCAGCGAGGATCAGTTCCCTAAAGAGTTCAATGATTATATAGCATTCCTGGAGCAGCAGTTGGAGACTCCAATTAAGATTATCTCTATCGGTCCCGATCGCGCCCAGACAATTGTAAGAAAGTAATAAATGGCACAGAAACCAAGTATTCCCAAAGGAACGCGCGACTTCTCTCCAATGGAGATGGCTAAGCGTAATTATATTTTTGATACTATAAAACAGGTGTACCAGCTCTATGGCTTTCAGCAGATAGAGACCCCTGCTATGGAAACCCTCGGCACACTGATGGGTAAATATGGCGAAGAGGGTGATAAGCTGCTGTTCAAGGTACTGAACTCTGGCGATTACCTCTCGAAGATAACGCCCGATGAGCTGGCTGAGCGTAACTCGCTGCGTTTGGCTGCCAAACTCTGCGAAAAGGGTTTGCGTTACGACCTTACCGTACCTTTTGCCCGCTACGTGGTGATGCATCGCGAAGAATTGCAGCTGCCTTTCAAGCGTTACCAGATGCAGCCAGTATGGCGTGCCGACCGTCCTCAGAAAGGACGTTATCGTGAGTTCTGGCAGTTTGATGGCGACATCGTAGGTTCTGATTCGTTGCTGAACGAGGTGGAGTTGATGCAGATCGTAGACACCGTATTCAGCCGTTTCGGCGTACGTGTTCAGATCAAGATCAACAACCGCAAAATCCTGACAGGTATTGCCGAGGTAATCGGTGCTGCTGAGAAGATTGTTGATATCACCGTTGCTATTGACAAGCTGGATAAGATCGGACTCGACAACGTGAACCAGGAGCTGCGTGAGGATGGGCTCTCTGATGAGCAGATTGAGAAGCTTCAGCCTATTATCTCACTCGAGGGTACCAACGACGAGAAGTTGAACACCATTGCTGAGGTGCTGGCTACCAGTGAAACTGGTTTGAAGGGCGTTGAGGAAACGCGCTTCATTCTCGATACACTGAAGACACTCGGTCTGAAGAACGAGATTCAGCTTGACCTGACTTTGGCTCGTGGTTTGAACTACTACACAGGCGCCATCTTCGAGGTAAAAGCGCTCGACGTGCAGATTGGTTCAATCACAGGTGGCGGTCGTTACGATAACCTCACAGGTATCTTCGGTATGCCTGGTATCTCGGGCGTAGGTATCAGTTTTGGTGTGGATCGTATCTTCGATGTACTGAACGCACTCGACTGCTATCCAAAGGACGCTACCAACGGCACCCAGCTGCTATTCATCAATTTTGGCGATAAGGAGACTGCTTACTGTCTGCCATTCGTTGCTAAGGCTCGTGAGGCTGGCATCCGTACAGAGATATTCCCCGATTCTACTAAGATGAAGAAGCAGATGTCGTATGCCAATGCCAAGCAGATTCCATTCGTGGCTTTGGCTGGTGAGAACGAGATGTCTGAAGGCAAACTGACGCTGAAGAATATGGAGACTGGCGAGCAGAGTCTCATCACTATCGATGAAATTATCCAGGCGATTCTTGCATAATCGTTGATATAACTATCCAATCCCCCTCCGCTATTGGAGGGGGATTTCTACTAAAACAATTGAAACAATGAAAAAACTTACATTATTATTCTTTATAGGAGGATTGTTGCTGCTTACGGCGATGACTCCCGATAAGCATACTACCATCTTTGTGATTGGCGACTCGACAGCAGCCAACAAGGATACAACTGGTGGAAAGCAGGAACGTGGATGGGGCATGATGTTGCAGGATTGCTTTGATGCCGATTATATCGTGGTGGATAACCATGCTGTGAATGGCCGTAGTTCTAAAAGCTTCATCGACGAAGGTCGATGGGGTAAGGTGCTGGAGAAGCTCAAGCCTGGCGACTATGTGATTATCCAGTTCGGACATAATGACGAAAAGCCCAATCTTGCCCGACATACAGATCCGGGTTCAACCTTTGATTACAACCTGGCTAAGTTTGTGCGCGAGACACGAGAGCATGGTGGTATTCCTGTACTGATGAATCCGGTGGCGCGTCGCAACTTTTTTGTGGTTGCGCCTCAGAACGACGACGACGAGAAGCTGCGCACATCAACCTTTAAGGATGGCGTAAAAATGATTGAGGGCGACACCCTTTACGATACCCACGGCCAGTATCGTGTGGCACCAAAGGATGTGGCAATCCGTATGAACTGCCACTTTGTAGATGCCAACACCATTACCCACAACCTGGAACAGGGTATGGGAACTGAGGCTTCGAAAAAGTTGCACATGTGGTATCGACCCGGTGAAGAGCCATCGGAGCCAAAGGGCAAGCAGGACAATACACATTATAATATATATGGTGCCAGAGTGGTGGCAAATCTGCTGGCCGATGCACTCTGTCAAGAGATTCCCGTGCTGAGTAAATATCGTAAGAAATAACCTAATTACGCAACATTTTAAAATAAATCCTGCAAAATCCTTGCGGGATTTAATTTTTATGCTTATATTTGCAGCAAAAGAATATTGTACTAACAAAATATCATGTATTAATAACTAAACAAATTACAATTATGACAAAGAAATTTATCTGCGCTGTTTGTGGTTATATCTACGAAGGCGAGAATCCTCCCGAGAAGTGTCCAATCTGTAAGGCTCCTGCCTCTAAGTTCTCTGAGCTGAAGGACGATGGTGACGTAACTTATGCTACTGTTCATCGTATTGGCGATGGTAAGCCCGAGGGGGTATCAGAAGAAATGATTAACGACCTGCGTGCACACTTTAATGGTGAGTGCAGCGAGGTAGGTATGTATCTGGCTATGGCTCGTCAGGCCGACCGCGAGGGTTATCCTGAGATTGCAGAGGCATTCAAGCGTTATGCTTTCGAGGAGGCTGACCACGCTTCACGTTTTGCTGAGCTACTGGGCGAGTGCGTATGGGACACCAAGACCAATCTGGAGAAGCGCGCTGCAGCTGAGGCTGGTGCTTGCGAGGATAAGTTCCGTATTGCCAAGAACGCTAAGGCTGCCGGATTCGATGCTATCCACGACACTGTTCACGAGATGGCTAAGGATGAGGCTCGTCATGGTGCAGGCTTCGCTGGGCTTCTCAAGAGATATTTTGGCAAGTAGTCAATATAATAAAATAAGGAATAATCCGTTTTATCATTAAGATGAAACGGATTATCTTTTTTCTATCGCTGATTCTTGGCTTGGTGGCTTGTGCTGATGACGACGCGTTTTCGGCTGCTACGGGTATGCAGCTTGATTTTCCTGTGGATACAGTGAAATTGGATACTGTTTTCAGTCGTACATCCTCATCAACTTATTCGTTCTGGGTACATAATCGGAATAGCAGTGGAGTTAAACTGCAAAGTGTACGTTTGAAACGTGGTAATCAAACTGGTTTCCGCGTCAATGTGGATGGTATCTATCTTGATAACACTAATGGTGCGCAAACCAATGATATAGAAATACGGAAAAACGATAGTATATTTGTGTTTGTGGAGATTACACCGTATGAAACTTATCGTACTGAGCCGGAACCAATAACAGATCAGTTGATGTTCTTGCTTGAGAGTGGGGTGGAGCAGCATGTTTGTCTGCAGGCTTGGGCTTGGGATGCTATCAAATGTTATTCGCCTGTTATTGAGCGTGACTCGGTTATTGAGTCGGATAAACCATTGGTCGTCTACGGTGATTTTGTAATCAAAGAGGGTGCGCATCTCACAATCCGTAATACAACCCTCTATTTTCATGCCGATGCCGGCTTAGAGGTTTATGGAACCTTATTGACAGACCATTGTACGATGCGAGGTGACCGACTTGACCGTATGTTCTCATATTTACCATATGATCGGGTTCCTGGGCAATGGCGAGGGGTTAGATTCTGTGAGACGTCAAATGGCAATGTGCTGAATGATACACAGATTAGTAATTCCTGTCAAGGTGTGGTTTGTGACTCGGCTGCACTTGATGCTAATAGTTATCGTTTAAAGCTGAAAAACTGTATCATACATAATTGTCAGGGTGATGGTGTTTATCTGACAAACGCTCATGTAAATCTGGAGAATTGTCAGTTATCGAACACCATGGGTGATTGTCTGAAAGTGAATGGCGGTATTGTAGAAATCGTCTATTGTACGTTGGCACAGTTCTATCCCTTTACAGGTGGACGTGGAGCTGCCTTACGCTTTAGTAATACACCTGCATCATTGGTTGATTTGAAGTGTGAGAATTCGATCCTTACGGGTTACGATGATGATGTATTGATAGAAAACCAGTCATCAGCTGATGATACATTTAATTATCTGTTTTCTCACAGTCTTTTGCGTACACCTGCTCTGGCTGCTGATACTGTTCATTTCAGAGATGTTATCTGGGAGTCGCCTAGAGACTCAATACAAGGGAAACAACATTTTGTCAAGATTGATGAATCGAATCTTGACTATGATTTCCATCTGGACTCTTTGTCGACAGCTGTGGGGTTGGGATGTTATCGTTAGAACTTAGAGAATGTCAGTGGCATTAGTTCTCTGATGCCGTCAATCACGTACACATATTTTTTGCCATAGAGCAGAATACGGATAGGGGCTTTGGCACGTGTCTCGGATTCTATGATGACCTGGCGACATGAACCGCATGGACCTACTGGCTCTTCTTCTAACTCACCGTTAGTACCACGAGCAGCTATGGCCAGCATGCGTACAGGAACATTGGGATATTGGGCACCTGCTGCAAAAAGAGCTGTACGCTCGGCACATAATCCTGATGGGTAGGCGGCGTTCTCCTGATTGCAGCCTATAATCTCCACACCATTGTCTAACCTGACTGCTGCTCCTACACAAAATTTAGAATAGGGGGCATAACTGCGGCTTGTTGCCTCAATAGCGAGTTCAATCAAGTGGTGTTCTTCTGTACTTAACTCTTCCATGTCGCACACCTTAATTACCGACTTTAGCTCCAGTTCTCTCATAAAATGCTATATTTTTGTGCAAAAATACAAATAATTCGAGAGAAATCATTACTTTTGCAGAAATAAATAGCATAATATGAGATATTTTTCCGTGTTTATAGCCTTTTTGCTTTCAGTTTCTGCTTTTTCGCAGGCCAGATGGAATCAGGCTTACCAACAATATGTAGATCAATATAAGGATATTGCTATCGAGCAGATGAAGCGCTATCGTATCCCTGCATCCATTACGTTAGCCCAAGGATTATTGGAAAGTGGTGCTGGACGTAGTGAGTTGACACGTAATAGCAATAACCATTTTGGCATAAAGTGTAATAATGGTTGGGTAGGACGTAGAACTTATCATGATGATGATCAGCGTAATGACTGTTTCCGCGTTTACGATAGTGCTTATGAATCATACGAAGACCACTCCAAGTTCTTGGCAGGTAATCAGCGTTACCGCTCTTTGTTTCA
The DNA here is from genome assembly GCF_000702825.1 of Prevotella sp. P6B1. Classification (GTDB taxonomy): domain Bacteria; phylum Bacteroidota; class Bacteroidia; order Bacteroidales; family Bacteroidaceae; genus Prevotella. The sequence goes on along the minus strand of NZ_JNKF01000014.1, from coordinate 84,804 downwards.
ACTTAAGACTACCGATTATCGGGGGTGGGCTAAGGGCCTGAAGGCTGCTGGCTATGCTACAAATCCAGTATATGCAGAGAAACTCATAGAGATTATTCAGTTGTATAAGCTCTACCAGTATGACAATGCAAAGGAGTACGATCATTTTATGGCCCAGCGTACCAAAGATCAGGAAGTTGGTGGTGCTTCGTTACATGTCATTAAGATATTCAATAAGAATTATTATCTGATAGCCCGTCGTGGTGACACCTTTAAGTCGATTGGTCAGGAGATTGGCATCAGTTACCGCAAGATAGCTAAGTACAATGAACGCTATCGCAAGGATCAGTTAGAGGAAGGCGAGATTGTATGGCTGAAAAAGAAACAGAGCAAGGCTCCTAAGGACTATAAAGGCCGCCTCCATTATGTTCGTAGTGGTGAATCCATGTATACCATAGCTCAGAAGTATGGTATCCGGCTGAAGAGTTTGTATAAGATGAACCATTTATCGCCCGATTATCAGATAAAGGTTGGTGATGGTCTCAGATTGAGATAGCTATGGAAATAAAAAGAGTAGAGGGCTTCGGCCCTCTACTTCTCTGAGCGGAATACGGGAATCGAACCCGCCTCCCAGGCTTGGGAAGCCCGTGCACTACCGATGTGCTAATTCCGCAGCGATGAATAAGAACTCTGATTTTGACGAGGAGAGCCGATAGCCGGACTCGAACCGGCGACCCACGCATTACGAATGCGTTGCTCTACCAACTGAGCCATATCGGCAGGTCTCCTTTAGCGGGTGCAAAAGTACTCATTTTATTTGTATCGTGCAAATTTTACGCCTTTTTTTTTCGCATTAACCGTCATTTTTGTTTTTTCTATTCTTATCAGTCTTTTGTTTATATGGTTTGCTGAAGTCTTTAGACTGTTGTTAGGCATTTTTTTATGGGTTTGCTGAATTGGGCTGATCTCTGGTTAAACCAGATTGCTATCCTTGCGTCAAAAGGATAGTTACAGCTGAAAGCAATGAGTGAACTAAATATATGGTTAAACAAAAAAAGATTAGAACAATGAAAAGAATGTTTTTATCAATGATGGCAGTTCTGTTGGTTAGTACTTCTGTCATCGCACAAGAAGAGAAGAGTGAACAGCGTCAGCCACGTAAGTTTGACAAAACAGAAATGGTGAAGCATCGTACCGATGAGACGGTAAGCCGTTATCAGCTGAGTGATAAACAAGCAAAACAGCTACTCGATCTGAATACAAAGTATGCTGATAAGATGATGCCACGTGGTCCTCATCGTCATGGACGCCATGGTGAGGCTGGTCGCCCCCCAATGCCCCCTAAAAATGATATGGTGAAACGTCCAGAGCCACCAAAAGATGGTGGTAAGATGAAGGAACATCATAAGGAAATGCAGGCCACAATGAAAGCCTATGAAGCTGAATTAGAGAAGATTATGACGGCCGATCAGTTTAAGAAGTATCAGAAAGACCAGAAAAAGATGCGCGAGAACCAGCATCATCCACGTCGATTTGATATGCATCAATAATTATGCTGTGTTCGTACACAATTTGGAATAATACTTGTTTATATTCAAAAATCGTCATACTTTTGCAGCGTCAAAAGACATAAAAGGTATGAAGCTTGATCCTTAAGTGGACAAGCAGCGTTAGCCCGAGAGGCGCGCTTTTAGGATAACAATTAAATTAAAGAAAGGGTAAAAAGATGAAGAAGATGATTTTGACAATGGTAGCAATGCTGAGTATGACAACTGCATTCGCTGAAGGTGAGACAGCAAACATGGTAAGCAACATAGAGGCTTATGAAATGAATATCAATATGAATAAGCTCTCTGATGCTCTGAATCTGGCAGACGACCAGAAGGAAGCTGTTGAGAACATCCATTACGTGTTCAACACAGAGATGACCTATGCTGTTCAGTATGGTAATACAGATCGCGACGCTTTGGTTAAGCGCGCTATCAACACCGACGTAAAGCGCATGAGTTATGTTCTGAACGAGGAGCAGATGCATAAGTATCTGATGCTGCTCAACGCTACGATCAACAATCGTGGTCTAAACAAGTAAATTTCGTTTTATTAGTTATTATTGGTCATTCTTTCTTGAGGCGTCCGTGATGGATGCCTCTATTTTGTTTATGATGCATAAAAAGAAAGAGAGGCGAGCATTCGCTGCTAGCCTCTCTTTAATAAAAAACTAAATTAATCAACCATAAACCTTAACCATTAAAATCGAGTGCAAAGGTAATGATATTACCTGAGAAACAAGAATTTTTGGTGTATTGTTAACAATCTTTATATTATATGCATATTAATACTTAAAAACGAGGCAAGCCCAATCCTGATTACTGGTCTGGGACATAAGCGAAAGCCCAAGTTTATGGGCATTTTTAATCAGTATATCGCAATCGTCTGTGTAGAAGCCACTTAGGATGAGCAGAGATCCGTGATGCATCTTCCCAACGAAGCTGGGCATGTCTGCTAACAGGATGTTTCTATTAATATTTGCCAGCACTAAATCAAAATCGCTATCGATTTTGCTTAGAATCGAAGCATCGCCTAATAGTGATGTAAATCGTTCGTCAACGCGATTGATAACGGCATTATGTCTGGCATTATCAACGCTCCACTCGTCAATGTCGTATCCTACAGCTTGCTGGGCACCAAGTTTCAGGGAGCAGATAGAGAGGATGCCGGTTCCAGTACCACAGTCGAGAACTCGTAGAGAATCGGTTCTGGGCGCTTGAGACTCGGGGGATAAGGAACTTGGTTTAAGAAGCGAGATGAGTTGAGTGCAAATCATCCTTGTGGTTTCGTGGGTACCAGTTCCGAAGGCCAATTTCGCATCAATTTCGATAGAGATTGTGGAAGTGGTGCTTCCTGATGTGATGGTGTCAGGCAAGTGTCGTCCATCGTGGATAATCAGTTTCCCATCAGCAATGATGATGGGCTCAAAACCTTCTTGTTCCCATTGCTCATTCCAATCGCGATCTTCAGCTTCGCGTACCTTATATAATATATTGGTACTATCAAAAGGAAAATCCTCGATGCATGCCTTTAGCGTATCTTCATCAAAGAGACTTTGTTGAACATAGCCTTTAACTCCAGTAGGAGTCTCCTCAAACGTCTCAAAACCAGCCTCGCCAGCCAGTGATGCCAACAAGTCGGCTGCATCGCTTGAGAAGGGCGAAATTGTGAATTCTACTTCGAAATATTTCATATAATCGTTAATTTTTGAGGCAAAATTACAAAAATTAGGGAAAATCCTACTATAAGTTAGGGTTTTTCCCTACATTTGCACCAAAATTCGTTGTATTTTTGCAACGTGAATCATTAAACTTAGAAGAAAATGAAAAAACTGTTGTTAATTTCAATGCTGATCGGAGCCATGCCTCTGTCGATGATGGCTCAAGATGACGATCTCTATTTTGTACCCAAAAAGAAGAAGGCACAGTTAGAGACGGTGAAGGAAAATACCCGCGTGGTTGCTCCACAGCCGAAAGCCCAGAGCAGCTATGAGGTGATAGACGGTGATACAACCAAATTAGATGTAATCGACTTTACAGGGGGGAAGGGCGTTTATCCATCAGACTCGTTGCAGACAGAGGATTATGCACTGACCAAACAGATGATGCGATTCGACGATTACGACGTGAGTGATAACGCTGCTTTCTGGGCAGGTTATAACGCAGGCCGCAGTTCGTTGTTGTGGCATTCGCCTTGGTATTATAGCCGTTATGGTTGGTATGATCCTTGGTATTATGGTTCTTGGTATGGATACAGTAGTCTGTATAGTCCTTGGTATTACAGCTGGTATGATCCCTGGTACAATGGTTGGTACGATCCATATTGGAGTACATGGGGGTGGCCTTACTATGGTTATTACAGATGGTATTATCCGCATTATTACTATGGTTATTATGGCCATTACTATGGTGGTGGCGGTGGTCACTATTACGGACGCACAGGTAATGCTGGCACTATCGATTTGTCTGGTCGCACCAGTTATCGTCCTGCACATCGCAACACTGTTTCGACCAATAGTGCGCGTATGGGCAGTCTGAGAGATCGCGCTGCACGTATGGATGGCGGTACCAGAGTGAACATGTCTGGCAATGGTCAGCGTGTTGGTCAGCGTGTTGGTCGCCGTACTTATGATAATTCGAATAGCAGCAGCTATAGCCGTTCTTCTACTTACACACCATCACGTTCTTCTTCAAGTAGCAGTGGTAGCTTTGGTGGCGGTAGCCGTTCTAGTAGCGGTGGATTCAGTGGTGGTAGTCGTTCTAGTGGTGGTAGCGGAGGTAGTCACATGGGTGGACGCCGTTAACATTATACATTAAACATTATACATTAAAGATTATATTGTCATTATGAAGAAGACTTTATTGGCAGCGTTTGCTTTGGGCATTATTTTGCCGGCAGCTGCACAGGATACATACGAGAGCGCCCGTTTGCTGGGTAGCGATCTGAACGGAACCGCCCGCTATGTGGGTATGGGTGGAGCAATGGAGGCATTGGGTGCAGATATCTCAACCATGGGTACTAACCCTGCTGGTATCGGATTGTTCCGCCACTCTACAGCCAGCCTGGGGGTTGGATTGGTGTCACAGGCTGATGCAAAGGAGTTTGATGGTCTTGGCAAAACTAATATGAGTTTTGATCAGATTGGTTTCGTATATTCGGCTCGTATTAGTTCACATTCTATTGTTAATGTGGGCTTCAACTATCATAAGAGCAAGAACTTCGACCAGATATTGTCGGCAGCTAATGCGCTGAGAGGGTGCTCGCAGAATGGCCTGACATTCCAAAAGGGGTTGAAAGCTGATGAGGCTCATGGCGGGTATGATTTGCGTTATAATGAACAGAATTATATCATGGGCTATGATGGTAGAAATAACTATCGTTCGTTCTGCTACTCCGAAGTTGATCACATGAATGCCAACTCGCTGATGCTTACAGAGATTTTGGACAATAAGGGAACTTTGTTGGATTGGAGCATTGACTATATGGATGCCAACGCTTATAGTTTCGACCGTGCGCATAGAGGCTGGATAGCTGATTATGATTTTAACATAAGCGGTAATTACAACGACCGGTTTTATTGGGGACTGACCGTAGGTATCAAGGATGTGCAGTATAAGGGGTACTCTGAGTATGGTGAGTCATTGGTGCTTCATCAGGGAGGTGGTGAGGTCTCTGGTGGTTCGGTTGCTATTGGCGATGACCGTAGGATTAAGGGAACAGGTGTGAATATCAAGTTTGGTGCTATCGTTCGTCCTATGGAGGAGTCTCCATTCCGAATAGGTGCTTATATCCATACGCCAACATGGTATGAACTAACCTCCAGTAATTCGTCACTCTTGGTGAATAATGCATATGATGGTGAAACTCCGATTGGTGCTTATGATGATATGTCGAGTCAGCAGAGCTACGATTTCGCTTACCATACTCCTTGGAAGTTTGGTTTAAGTCTGGGTACCACTATCGGACGTGAGTTGGCTTTGGGCGCAGGCTATGAGTTTACAGACTATAGCGCCAGTCAGAACCGTATCATCGATGGCTATGACTACTACGATAATGCCGAGACATCAAAGGATCATGCTATGAAGCAGAATACTGAGCGCTCGTTGAAAGGCGTGTCGACTTTCAAGCTTGGTGTAGAGTATAAGCCAGTTCCTGATGTTGCTTTGCGATTGGGTTATAATTACTTGACCAGCGGCTATAAGATGGATGGTGTACGCGATATGACTGTTAACAGCCCAGGCACTATGTACGCTTCAACTACCGACTATGTGAACTGGGACGATACCCAGCGCCTGACTTGTGGTGTAGGTTTCAAGGTTGGAAAGATGAATATCGACTTGGCTTATCAGCTGAGTAAGACTGATGGTGAGTTCCACCCATTCCAGCAGTACGCAACAGGTATGGATACTGGTGTGACAAAGGTTACTAATAAGCGTAGTCAGGGCTTGCTGACCATTGGCTATACATTCTAAAATTGAAAGGTGGATGAATAAAAATACGGCTTAAGCAAATTAAGCCGTATTTTTTTGGCTGTTTGCGTAAAAATGCCTACCTTTGCCCCTGATAGATAATATCACATAATTGAAAATCGTAAAATTGTAAAATATAAATTAGTCAGATGAAAAAGCTTTTATTGGGAGACGAGGCTATTGCTCAGGGTGCTATTGATGCAGGTCTGAGTGGTGTATATGCCTATCCCGGCACTCCATCAACGGAGATTACTGAGTATATTCAGGAGTCGCCAATTGCTAAAGAGCGTAACATCCACCGTCGTTGGAGTACCAACGAGAAGACGGCTATGGAGGCTGCTCTCGGTATGTCGTATATGGGCAAGAGGGCGCTGGTGTGTATGAAACATGTGGGACTGAATGTCTGTGCCGATCCGTTTGTTAACTCGGCTATGACGGGTACCAACGGTGGTGTAGTAGTTCTGGTAGCCGACGACCCATCGATGCACTCATCGCAGGACGAGCAGGACTCACGTTTCTATGCTAAGTTTGCTATGATTCCTACCTTGGAGCCCAGCTCACAACAGGAGGCTTACGATATGATGCAAGAAGCATTCGACCTGTCGGAGCGGTTGCACCTGCCTATCTTGATGCGTGTCACTACCCGTATGGCTCACAGTCGTGCGGTGGTTGAGGTGAAGGAAGAGGCCCGCCCACAGAATGAGCTTAATTACGATGCTCAGGCCAGCAACTGGGTATTGCTGCCCGCCTTTGCCCGTAAGCGTAATGTAGTAGTTACCGGTCAGCAGCCTTTGCTTGAGCAGATGGCTGTAGATAGTAAATATAACAAGTATATTGATGGTGCCGACCACCAATTGGGTATCATCGCCAGCGGTATTGCTTACAACTACCTGATGGAGTGCTATCCTGAGGGGTGTCCTTTCCCCGTGCTCAAGATCTCTCAGTATCCAATCCCCAAGAAGCTGATTCGTCGTATGACAGATGATTGTGAGAGCGTGCTGATTGCCGAAGAGGGACAGCCTTTCATTGAGGATCAGGTACGTGGTGTGATGCCTGGAAACGCTGTTATCAAGGGACGATTGACTGGCGAACTGCCTCGTACAGGCGAGTTGAATCCCGACTTCCTGAAAAAAGCGCTTGGTATTGAGAGCAGCGAGGGCTATGCACCATGTGAGGATGTTACTCCACGTCCGCCTGCACTGTGCCAGGGTTGTGGACACCGCGATGTGTATACAGCCTTGAATGAGGTGCTGAAGGAGTATCCCAATGCCCGTGTGTTTGGCGATATCGGTTGTTACACACTGGGATTCCTGCCTCCATACAAGGCCATCCACAGCTGTGTAGATATGGGTGCTTCGATTACGATGGCCAAGGGTGCCAGCGATGCTGGTCAGTGGCCTGCCGTAGCTATCATCGGTGACTCTACCTTTACCCACAGCGGTATGACTGGTTTGCTGGATGCTATCAACGAGAATGCTGATATTACTGTAATTATCAGCGATAACCTGACCACCGCTATGACTGGTGGACAGGATTCGGCTGGTACCAATAAGTTCGAGGCTATCTGTAAGGGCTTGGGCCTCTCAGAGGATCACCTTAAGGTGGTTAACCCCATCCCTAAGAACATGCTCGAGATTACACAGGCCATTCGCGATGAGATCAATTATCATGGTGTGAGTGTGATTATCCCTCGCCGTGAGTGTATGCAGACGCTGCAGCGCCATCTCAAGCAGAAAAAGGCTACAGAGAAAAAGTAAAAATGTAAAAAAGTAAAAAGTTCAAACCTCAAAGTTCAATGAAAACTGATATAATTCTTTGTGGAGTAGGTGGTCAGGGTATCCTCTCGATTGCAACTATCATTGGCGAGGCTGCCATGAAGGAGAACCTCTATATCAAGCAGGCCGAGGTACACGGTATGAGTCAGCGTGGTGGCGACGTACAGTCGAATCTGCGCATCTCGAGCACCCCCATCAGCAGCGATCTGATTCCTCTGGGTGGTGCTGATGTCATCATCTCGATGGAGCCCATGGAGGCCCTGCGCTATCTGCCATTCTTGGCTAAGGATGGCTGGATTATTACTTCGAGCGCTCCTTTCGTAAATATTCCTAACTATCCTGAAATCGAGAAGATTAAACAGGATTTGGAAAGTGTAAAGAATGTGATTGTACTGGATATCGAACAGGCAGCCAAAGATAATGGTGTGCCCCGTTCGGCCAACGTGATTCTGCTGGGTGCAGCCCAGAAGGCCTTGGGTATCGAGTACGATAAGTTAGAGGATGCCATCCGTCGCGTCTTCGCCCGCAAAGGTGATGCCATCGTAGATGCCAACATCAAAGCATTAGCCATTGGTAAAGCAGCGCAGAAATAATGGAAACTCCAATTAAAAGAGAAATAGTTGACGGACTGGTGGCAGAACTTGGCATCGAGGATTTTGCCAAGGCTACCATCCGTGAGGTGAAGCAGGTAGCTGCTAAAGCCGAGAAGGCGAGTGGGGTAGAATTCATCAAGATGGAGATGGGTATTCCTGGTCTGCCTGCTGCTCAGGTAGGCGTTGATGCCCAGATAAAAGCCCTCGAAGGTGGTATTGCTCATTCATATCCTGACATTCAGGGTGCGCTAGTATTGAAAGAGGCTGCCTCGCAGTTTGTCAAGGCTTTTATCGGCATCGATGTAAAGCCTGAAGGCTGTGTGCCTGTTACCGGTTCAATGCAGGGTACCTTTGCCTCGTTCCTGACCTGTTCGCAGTGTGATCACAACAAGGATACCGTGCTGTTTATCGACCCAGGGTTCCCTGTGCAGAAGATGCAACTGCAGGTGATGGGTGTGAAATACGAGACCTTCGACGTGTATAATTATCGTGGCGAAAAGTTGCGTGCTAAACTCGAAAGTTACATGTGCAATGGTAACATCTGCGCCATCGTGTACTCAAACCCCAACAACCCCTCGTGGATTTGTCTGCGTGAGGAGGAGTTGCAGATTGTCGGCGAGCTGGCAACCAAGTATGATGCTATCGTGATGGAGGATCTAGCTTACTTTGCCATGGACTTCCGTAAGGATCTCTCAAAGCCTTTCGAAGCGCCTTATCAGGCCACTGTGGCTCGCTATACCGATAATTATATGCTGCTCATTTCTGGCTCAAAGGCTTTCAGCTATGCTGGTGAGCGCATTGGTGTGGTTTGTATCAGCGATGCCTTGTTCCATCGTCATTTCGACGATTTGGCTGCTCGCTATCAGGGCTTGCCATTTGGTCCCGTATTCTCTACTCGCATGCTTTATGCCTTGAGTTCTGGCACCAGTCATAGTGCTCAGTATGCGTTGGCAGCTATGCTGAAAGCTGCCTACGAGGGTGAATACGACTTCCGCAAGGAGATTAGTGTGTATGGTGAGCGTGCCAAGAAACTGAAGGAGATTTTCTGTCGCCACAACTTCTATGTGGTTTACGATAAGGATCTCGACGAACCTATTGCTGATGGCTTCTATTTTACTATAGGCTATCCAGGTATGACTTCGGGACAGTTGGCCAAGGAGTTGATGTACTATGGTGTGTCTGCCATCTGCCTGATAACCTGTGGTTCGGAGCAGGAAGGTCTGCGTGTGTGCACCTCGTTCATTGAGGAACACCAATATGCGCAACTCGAAGAACGCATGAAAGTGTTTGAAAAAAATAATCCTCAGTAGTTTTACTGAGGATTATTTTTTTCTTATTCGTAACTCATATCAACGGTCTTAAACTTGAAGTCGGTCTCAGCGATGCTGCGTACTTCGTATGGCTTCTTGCTTTTTACCAGATACTTATTCTTCATCTTGGCGTATTTCTTCTCAAGATTCTTGCGGTTCACGTCGGCAATAACTACACAAGTACGGTTGGGGAGTGAACGGTTCTGTGTGAAGTATTCACGCAACTGGTAGCTGTAGTGATTACGGCCTGCCAGCATATTCTTTTTCTTGGTAACCCAAACGCTGTCAACCTGCTGGATATTGGTAAAATATACCGTAGAGTCGTTGAACGAAGCTACGAATCCGAACATATACGCCTTTGGAACTTTTACATTCTGTGCCTGTACGTTGGTGGTGCCGGCAGCCATCAGAATGATGGCGAGTGTAAGTTGTTTAATCAATTTCATTATCCTAAATATGTCTTTAAAAATTTATTCGCTTTACTATTTCTGAGTTTGCGGATAGCCTTTTCCTTAATCTGTCGTACGCGCTCGCGTGTAAGTCCGAACTTTGAGCCGATCTCTTCCAGTGTCAACTCTGGTTGGTTGATGCCGTATGAGGCTTCTACCACGTTGCGCTCTCGCTCATTCAGGGTGTTCAGAGCGTTCTGTATTTCTGATTTCAGCGATTCTTCTACCAGCGAGTTGTCGGCCAGAGGAGCATCGCTGTTTGTCATCACGTCGAGCAGACTGTTGTCTTCGCCCTCAATGAATGGCGCATCCACTGAGATGTGGTGGCCGTTGATGCTCATTGCCTCGTCGATCTTATCCTGCGGCAGATCTGTTTTTTCGGCAATCTCGTCGATTGATGGTCGGCGCTCGTTCAGCTGTTCAAAGCGGTTAATCTCGCGATTGATCTTATTGACTGATCCCACCTGGTTGAGCGGCAGACGTACGATACGGCTCTGCTCTGAGATGGCCTGCAGAATACTCTGACGAATCCACCATACTGCATACGAGATGAACTTGAATCCGCGTGTCTCATCGAAACGCTCTGCTGCCTTGAGTAGTCCAAGGTTTCCCTCGTTGATCAGATCGGGTAGCGATAGTCCTTGATTCTGATATTGTTTAGCCACAGATACCACGAAGCGAAGGTTTGCCTTCGTCAGTCGTTCCAGCGCCTTTTGGTCTCCCTTTTTGATGCGCTGTGCCAATTCAACTTCTTCCTCAGCCGAGATCATGGTTTCTTTGCTGATTTCCTGTAGATACTTCTCCAGAGCCGCACTTTCTCGGTTGGTTATAGATTTAGTGATCTTTAGTTGTCTCATCGTGGTAATATTTTTTAGCTGAGCGCAAAAGTAAGGCTTTTTCCTGAATTGACCAAAAAAAAGCCACGAATTTTCATCATTCGTGGCTCTTTTTTATCGATTTTGTATTATTCGCTCTGCAGATATACTACGAAACCACCTTTTTTACCTGTTGGGAAGATACCACGGATAACGAGCATCTGGTCCTTCGAGTTGTTGGCCTCCTTTACTGCGTTCTGCAGGTCGTCGAAGGTCTTCATAGGAACATCGTTCACGCGCTGGATGATGAATCCCTTAGGTACACCGGCCTCCTTCATCTTACCACCGTTGACCTTGATTACCTCCAGACCGTAGTTGATTTCCAACTGCTTCTTCTGGGCTTCGGTAACAGGACGGAAGTCAGCTCCCAGTACGTCGGTATCAGCGTTCTTCACTACCTTAGTGGTGCCCTGCTCGTTTTTCAGTGTCAAGGTAGCGCTGTGGTTCTTCTTATTGCGCAGATAGGTGATGTTGATCTTGTCACCAGGACGTTTCTTGGCCAGGATTCCCTGCAATTCACCGAACTTGGTAACTTTCTGTCCGTCGATGACGGTGATGACGTCGCCTTCCTTCAGTCCGGCAGCCTCTGCAGCACCGTCCTCTACAACCTTGGCTACATAGATACCCTCCATGGTGCCTAAGTCAACTTCCTTATCCTTGTCTTTCTCGGCGTCAACGTAGGTCTTCACGTCTGTACCCTGAATACCGATCATAGCGCGCTGTACGTTACCATACTGCTTCAGGTCCTCAACCACCTTATTCATAATTGCTGTTGGGATGGCGAAACCGTAGCCGATATTCGAACCTGTGGGTGATGCCAGCATGGCATTGATACCTACCAGCTCACCGCGGGTGTTAACCAGTGCACCACCAGAGTTACCTTGGTTGATAGCGGCATCGGTCTGGATAAAACTCTCGACACCGTTAGCGCCCAGTGTACGTGCTTTTGCTGAGATAATACCTGCTGTAACGGTATTGTTCAGGCCGAGTGGGTTACCTACAGCGAGAACCCATTCACCCACCTTGACATTGTCGCTATTGGCAATTACGATGGCGGGCAAGTTTTTGCCGTCGATTTTGATGAGTGCCAGGTCGGTGGTCTTGTCGGCACCGATGACACGAGCTGAGTATTCCTTCGAACCCTCGTTCAGGCTAACTGTCAGCTCGTCGGCTCCGTCAACTACGTGGTTGTTGGTGACAATATAACCGTCGGCAGAGATGATAACGCCCGAACCGGCTGCAGCACGCTTAGGTGTCTGCACCTGACGCTGACGGCGCCCGTTGTTACCCTGACCCTGTCCGAAGAATCCGCCAAAGGGATTAGAGAAGAAGTCCTCGAATGGATCACTATACTCAACGGTCTGAATCTTTGAGTTTTGTACCGATTTGATGTATACTACCGATGGCAGGGCCTTTTCGGCAGCATAAGTCAGGTCTACAGGCTGTCCGGCAGGAGCAGCTGTTGTTGATGTCATAATAGGAGCGGGAGCAGTAGCGGCATTGGTTTTAGCGAATGCAACTACTGAAAGCGTCAAAGCAACTGCACAAACGGCAGGTGTTGCTACATTTACGATTTTTTTCATATTCTCATTCATTTTTTTAAGTTTTAAATTCTACAATCCAGTTTCCTTTCACGTTTTGATGGTGCAAAAATAAGTGCATTATTTGGAATACTGACAAAATGTCGCAAAGATTTGTCCCATTTTAACAATTCGCCCCATATGCTTAACGCGCATTTGCGATTAACACTTTAAATCTTAAATTACTGACAAAATTAAGGATTTGTTATGATTTTAGTTACATATTTTTAATTATATCAATTATTTTATGCAGATTCTTCTTGAATTTGCGAAAATATGAGTATCTTTGCAGGCAGAAAACGCACTGCAACGGTTTGTCGCTGGCGCTTCTGAAAGGTCGCGCGAGAGGAAAGTCCGGGCAGCATAGGGCGCTCCACTTCTGAAAGTAGAAGCTATTGGTGACAGTAGGTGCCGGCAGAAGAAAATTACCGCCGCAAGGTAAGGGTGAGAAGGTGGTGTAAGAGACCACCAGCCAGCGGGTGATCGTTGGGCTGTGCCGACTGGGGGCTGCAAGTTCATGTAAACCGTCGTCTGAGGGTTGCCCGCCCGAGTTCTTACACGATGGAGGGTAGAACGCTTGAGCCATGAGGTGACTTATGGACTAGATAAATGACAAACGCCATGCTTGCATGGTACAGAACCCGGCTTATAGGTGCAGTGCTTTTTTTTCGATCATATGAAGATAAACCAGATATATCGTACGCTGATTCTCACCATTCGTTTCTTTACCACGAAACGAGTGATGACGCAGGCGTCGGCCCTTACTTATTCTACGTTGCTGGCCATAGTGCCTATCTTGGCTGTGATTTTTGCCATTGCGCGCGGATTCGGATATAACAAGTATATTGAGATATGGTTTCGCGATGCGCTGTCGTCGCAGCCTCAGGTGGCTGATATCCTGACCGACTTTGTGAACAGCTACCTGATTCATACGCAGAGTGGTATCTTCTTAGGTGTGGGTTTGATCTTCATGCTCTATACGGTTTTGATGCTGGTTAACAATGTGGAGGAAACGTTCAATCAGATATGGCAGGTGAGCAATTCGCGTCCGCTTATCCGTTCGCTTACAAACTATTTGGCCATGTTCTTTGTATTCCCCATTATTATTGTGGTGTCGATGGGTCTTTCCATCTTTATGGCCACGGTGGCGAAACACATGGAAGGCCTTTTGATTTTGGGCTCGGCGGTGAGTAGATTACTCGATTTCTCGCCTTATCTGCTGTTGTCGATGCTCTTTGTAATACTGTATGTGTATATGCCCAATACCAATGTCAAGTTTAAGAGTGCCATTGTGCCAGGTATCCTGTCGGGTGTTGCCATGCAGCTGCTACAGTTGTTCTATATCCACTCGCAGATTTGGGTGACTGGCTATAACGCTATCTACGGTTCGTTTGCTGCGTTGCCCTTGTTCATGCTTTGGGTACAGATTTCGTGGACCATCTGCTTGTTTGGTGCGCAGCTCACTTATACCAATCAGAACATGGACCGCATCGGTATCAATCTCGATGAGATCGACATTCATCCGCTTATCGATATGACGGATGATGAAAGAGACGAAGCGGCCAGAGAATTGTACTCTGACCGCCTCGATTCTCTATAATTTTTTTGCAACGGACTACACGACTTAAAGATTAGTTTTTAGGATTAATCCGTCTTGTTAGTCCTGTTGTCCGTTGCTGAATTATTGATGCATGAGATAATCTTTAAAGTCTGCGAAGTCCTTTGTCATGGGGACGCTTTGCTTCTCACCACGCATGAAGGCGGCTAAGCGCTCGGGTATAGCTACATCGATACCCAGAATCTCATCAACCTTCTCCTTGAACTTAGCAGGGTGGGCTGTTTCGCAGAACACACCAACCTCGTCAGGCTGCAGTCCGTCGGCCAAAGCCTGATAGCCGCAAGCACCATGAGGATCAAGGATATAGCCCGAAGCCTTGTAGCACTCGCGCATGGTTTCGCGAATCTGTTCGTCGCTATAGGTAGCACCGCTGATCAGCGCGCTGATCTTCTCGTGACTCTTGCCATACAGGTCGTAGATACGGGCAAAGTTCGAAGGATCGCCTACGTCCATTGCGTTGGCGAGTGTCTGCTTCGATGGTTTTGGCTCGTATTTGCCTGTCTGCAGATACTTATAGAAGATATCGTTGGCGTTGTTGGCAGCAATGAATCGCTTGATGGGCAGTCCCATTTCATGTCCGAACAGCGCTGCACAGATGTTTCCAAAATTACCACTCGGAACACATATCACCAAATTATCGGCCTTACCTTGCTCCTTCATGCGGGCGTAGGCATTAAAGTAGTAGAATGCCTGGGGCAGGAAACGAGCCACATTGATTGAGTTAGCCGATGTCAGCTTCATGTGCGCGTTCAGCTCAGCATCCATAAAGGCATTTTTTACTAATGCCTGACAGTCGTCGAACACACCATCCACCTCGATGGCAGTGATGTTCTTGCCCAGTGTAGTAAACTGGCACTCCTGTATTGGACTTACCTTGCCTTTGGGATAGAGCACATACACGTGGATACCCTCAACCCCCAAGAATCCATTGGCTACAGCCGAACCTGTATCGCCGCTGGTAGCCACCAGCACGTTTACCTCCTTATGCCCTTCCTCCTGCTTAATAAAGTACTGCAGCAAGCGCGCCATAAAGCGGGCGCCAACATCCTTAAAGGCGAGGGTAGGACCATGGAACAGCTCCAGAGTATAGATATTATCCTTAACGTTCACCACAGGACAATCGAATGCCAAGGTGTCGTACACGATATCATGCAGGGCATCAGGATCTACATCTTCGCCAAAGAAAGCGCTGGCTACGGTGTAGGCTATCTCCTGAAAACTCATCTTTTCGATATTATCGAAAAACTCCTGGGGCAGCTTGTTGATACGCTCGGGCATATACAGTCCGCGATCTTCTGCCAGTCCCTTTACTACTGCTTTGTGCAGGTCGGCAATAGGAGCCTTGCCGTTGGTGCTGTAATATTTCATACTTTTAACTTTGATCTTTGAACATTCTTTTAGTCGGCGTTCCGCCTTTGTAAAAGCGGCATAGCCGAGCGGAACTTTATTTTTCGGTCATCAGGGCTTGCATGAATTCGTTAAGCTTCAAGAGACCGTAACTGCCTGATACGCAGCTCACTTCGTCGTATTGCTGAACCTCGTCGGGCTCGATGGCTTTGTGCCAAATCAAGAATGGCACGGGCTGTCCTACGTGTATGCGCATCTCAACAGGTGTCAGGTGGTCGGGCAGCACTGCCATACATACGGGCTCGTTCATCTTAAGGATGTGCTCGTAGATGGGCTTGATGAGTCGTTGGTCGAGATACTCGATGGTTTTGAGCTTCAGCTCCAGATCGCCGTCGTGTCCGGCTTCGTCGCTGGCTTCAACATGTACAAACACAAAGTCGTCGTGCTCCAACGCCTCGATAGCCGCCTTAGCCTTGCCCTCGTAGTTGGTGTCGGCGAGTCCGGTAGCCCCTTCCACTTCCACAATTCTCAAGCCTGCATAGTGACCAATGCCACGAATCAAGTCTACAGCCGAAATCACTGTACCCGATTTGATGTCGGGATACTGCTGCATCAGCGTTTCCATCGACGGACGATAACCACCGCTCCAAGGCCAGATGCTGTTAGCCTGTCGTTCGCCTTTAGCGACCTTAGCCTGATTATAAGGGTGCTTGGGCAGCAGCTCCTGCGATTTCAAGATAAGTTCGTTCAGCAGGTCGGCTGTCTCCTGTGCTTCAGGAATATCAGCTTTTACCAGCAGTGGGCGCCACTCCTCGTTAGGATGGTCGTGGGGTGGGGCGCAAGTAATGTGCTTGTTGCCGCCCTTGATTACCAGCAGGTGACGATACTGTATGCCAGTGATAAATTTTACGCGTTCGCAGCCCAGACTCTCGTTGATGGGCTTGGCCAGGGTTTCGTTCAGATAGTCGATCAGCAATCGGGCATCATCTGTTTCCAGATTACCACCGTTGTGTGTGATGATCTTTCCATCCTGCAGATTGATGATGTTGCAACGTAAGGCCAGGTCGTCGTCGGCCATCTCATAACCTATCGAGGCAGCCTCCAATGGTCCGCGACCCTCGTACACCTTATTCAGGTCGTAACCTAAGATGGCGGTGTTGGCCACCTCGCTGCCAGGAGGAAATCCCTCGGGCACGGTTATCAGTCGGCCGCAGCGTCCTTCTTTTGCCAACTGGTCCATCATGGGTTTGTTGGCATATTGTAGTAATGTCTTTCCTCCCAGTCGTTCTACTGGCAGGTCAGCCATTCCGTCTCCTAAGATAATAATGTGTTTCATAGCTTTTAAATATTAGCGATTGACATGATGTTTGCGAAGACACCTGCTGCTGTTACGCTGGCACCGGCACCATAGCCTTGAATGAGCATGGGGTACTCCTTGTAGCGCTCTGTGGTTAGCAGCACAATGTTGTTTGAGCCCTCCAGACGGTAGAACGGATGGTTGATATCCACCTCGCGCAGAGCTACGTTGGTCTTGCCGTCTTCCATTGTGGCTACAAAGCGCCAACGCTTGCCTTCGGCATCCAGCTTCTGGCGTCGTGCCTCAAAGTCGGCATCCAGCTCAGGCAACTTCTTCCAGAAGTCGTCAACCGTACCCTCAAAGTATTCATTGGGCACAAACAGATGCTTCTCTACATCGGCCTGTTCCACCTGATAGCCGGCCTCGCGGGTTAGAATCACCAGTTTGCGAATCACGTCGGTACCACTCAGGTCGATACGTGGATCGGGCTCGCTGTAGCCCTGCTCCTTGGCACGTCGTACAGTCTCCGAGAAGGGCACGTCGGCAGCTATCTCGTTGAAGATGAAGTTCAGCGTACCACTCAGCACAGCCTCGATTTTCAGGATTTTATCGCCCGAGTTTCGCAGGTCGTTGATGGTGCCGATGATAGGCAGTCCGGCGCCCACGTTGGTTTCGTAACGGAACCAGACACCTCGGTCGCGAGCCGTCTTCTTCAGTTTCATATAGTTGGCGTAATCGCTCGAAGCCGCCAGTTTGTTGGCTGCAATCACGCTGATGTTATGCTCTAAGAACGATTGGTACAGCGCAGCAATATCCTTGCTGGCGGTACAATCTACAAACACGCTATTAAAAATGTTCATGCCAATCACCTCGTCGCGCAGGTTCTTGCCCTGTGCCTCGGGAGCCTTCAGCAGTTCACGATAGTTCTCAAGGTCGATGCCATCGCGGTCGTAGATGCCAGCCTTCGACGAGGCGATACCCACCACGTTCAGCTTTAGACCGTTACGCTGCATCAGTGTTTCGTACTGACTGCGAATCTGCTCAATCAGCTTGCCACCCACGGTGCCCACACCGCAGATAAACAAGTTGAGTACCTTGTATTCCGAGAGGAAGAACGAGTCGTGGAGTACGTTGAGCGACTTGCGCAGGAACTTGCCATCCACAACAAACGAGATGTTCGTCTCCGAAGCACCCTGTGCACAGGCAATCACGCTGATACCACTGCGACCTAATGTGCCAAACAGTTTTCCTGCGATACCTGGTGTATGCTTCATGTTCTCACCTACGATGGCGATGGTGGCCAGTCCGCTCTCGGCGTGCATGGGGAACATGGCGCCCGTCTCAATCTCCTTGGCAAACTCGTCGTTCAGCACCTCTACAGCATCGTTTGCATCCTCGTCGCGCACACCGATTGAGGTTGAGTTCTCTGATGATGCCTGCGATACCATGAACACACTGATACCCTTGTTGGCCAGCGTGGTGAAAATGCGTCGGTTCACACCAATCACACCTACCATCGACAGTCCCGTAACGGTAATCAGGGTGGTACCTTTAATACTGCTGATACCCTTAATAGGCTTCTGATCGTTCTCGATATGATCCTTAATCAGTGTGCCCGGGTGTTCGGGGTTGAATGTATTCTTAACCTTAATGGGAATGTTTTTTACGCAAACGGGGTAGATGGTTGGGGGATAGATAACCTTGGCACCAAAGTTACACAGCTCCATCGCCTCGATGTAGCTCAGTTCATTGATGGTGTAGGCCGTCTTAATCACACGTGGGTCGGCGGTCATAAAGCCATCCACGTCGGTCCAAATCTCCAGCACCTCGGCGTCGAGTGCTGCAGCAATGATGGCGGCGGTGTAATCGCTACCGCCACGTCCCAGGTTAGTGGTCTCGCTGGTGTCCTTATCTCTACTGATAAAGCCAGGCACCACAGCTACCTCGGGCATATCTTTAAACGCCTCGCGAACCAGCTGGTTGGTCAAATCGGCCACCAGACGGTGCTTGCCGTTCTTTTTTTCTGTACGGATAAAGTCGCGACTGTTCATGCGCTTGCCACCCTTAATGAGTGTGGCCACGATGTTCGACGATAAGCGCTCGCCGTAACTTACAATCGCATCTTCTGTCTTTTTCGAGAGGTCGTGAATCAGATATACGCCATAATAAATGCTCTTCAACTGGTCGAACAGCTGATCCACTTTGTTGAATAAATCTACGCGCTTTTTGTCATCGGTAATGATGGTGTCGATCATTTGGTGATGTCGTGTCACCATAGCGTCGAATTCCTCGCGCCACTTGTCGTCACCCTTCAGGGCCATCTGCGATGTGGCAATCAGTTTATCGGTGATACCGCCCAGCGCACTAACTACTACTACGACAGGTTGCGTCCGAGCCTCTGTCTCAACGATTTTTTTCAAGCTAAGAATGCTTTTTACGGAACCTACGGACGTTCCGCCGAATTTCAATACTTTCATATTCCTATGCAATTTATCTTGCCTTTAGCGGTACCCTTAAACAAGCAGGGCTTCATCCACTGGCGCTGCAAAGGTAAGTGTTTTTGTGCAAACAGCCAAATATCTGAAAGGAAATTTAGCTATTTACTTTCATTTTATCATGATTCCGGTATAAATTCTTCCACTTTTAATGCCCAGCCTTCGTGCCGAGAAGAACTGGTCATAGTGCTCGTAGGTACATATGCCTTCTATCTCGATGTTGCTGGCAGGCACACCCGTCTGTTGGATGTCGAGCGCATTGGCCTGCCACAGGTCGATATGCCATTTCTCGCGCCGTAAGGCTATGCGCTGCATATCGAAGTCGGCTTGGGCAAATGCCTCGTACACCTCGTCGCCTATCTCGAAGGCCTCTGGGCCGATGCTCGGACCTATCGCCACCTTGAGGTCTTCTGGTCGCGAGCCATAGCGCTCTGTCATTTGGGCGATGGTTTTTTGTGCGATGTGTGCCACGGTACCTCGCCAGCCCGCATGAGCTGCTGCGATGGCTCGCGTGCGCGTGTCATATATTAATATAGGTACACAGTCGGCTGTGGATACGCCGATGCAGGTGCGGGGCAGGGTGGTGATGAGCGCGTCGATGCCCTCAAAGCGGCTACCTAAGTTCTCAGCAGTTACCTCGGCCACCAGTGTATCGTGTACCTGTTGTGGTAGTACCAGATGCTGGTCGTCAATCTCCAGCATCTGACACAGGTCGTGACGGCAGTTGGCTATATGCTCCTCGTTGTCGTCGGTATACCAGGTGATGTTGAACCCGTCGTAGGGTGCATCCATATCTACAAAGCCTCTCTCGGTCGAGAAGGCGATGATGTCTCTTTCTTTGCTTAGGTGTAACATAATGGTGCAAAGGTACAAAAATATTGTTAAAATCTTGTAGAATAGCATATTTTTGTGTATATTTGCAAGCGATTTTTAAATTAAAACTATGACAAAAAACTATCTGATTGGTGCAGCTATTGCACTTCTTTCGCTAACCAGTTGTTCTAATAGTAACAGTAGTAATACAGAGTCGGCAGGTACATCGCCGTCGTTCGACGAAGTGCTGACCTCGCGCCGCAGTGTGCGTAGCTACGATGCCTCGAAGAAGATTTCTGAGGCCGAGGTGCGTGAATTGCTGCTGGCAACACAGGAGGCACCATCGTGGGCCAACCAGCAGCCTTCCAAGTACTATGTGGCCATCAGTCCTGAGAAACTGGCTGCCGTGCAGGATATGGTTGGTGGCAACAAGGATCGTATCAAGGATGCGCCAGTGCTCATCGTCTCTACTTTCGAACGTGGCAGGTCGGGCTTCTTCCAAGGCAATCAGACCAATGAGGTTGGCGATGGCTGGGGTGCTTACGACAATGGTCTGAGCAACTGCTATCTGATTATGAAAGCACGTGCTATGGGCTTCGATACGCTGATTATGGGTATGCGCGATGCCGATCAGTTGCGTGAGTTGTTTGCTATCCCTGAGAGCGAGACTATCATGGCTGTTATTTCGCTGGGCTATCGTGCTGAAGAGCCAAACCGCCCAGAGCGCAAGCCTCTCGATGATGTTGTGAAGTTCTATTAAATAGATCCAGTATGAACTGTGTCAACAGATTTTTTACTAGGTTAATGACCAATGTTCCTGCTGGTCATAAGTTCTATCGTGGTAAGTTTGAGCGTGGCGCGGCTGAGTATGTGTATATTCCAACGGCCCAAGGGCATGTGTTGGATGGCAAGTTCCGCTACGAGTGCAATCACAAGGATGGCAATTATGAGCATGCGGAAGGCGAGTACGAGCACGATTTTAAGAGTGGCTACTGGTCGATGTTCTGTAAGCATAGCGATGGACGTAAAGAGCTGCGCACGCACTTCATGTGTGGCGTGTTGAGCGGCGATATGATCTATGCGTCACTGAACAACACAGATGATACTGCCGAAGACCTGGCGCTGACGGTTTTCGATGGTGAGGTGAGTGGCCATATTACTGGTCGTTTCAAGGATGGACATAGTTTTCACGGTTTGTGCGACGATAATGGTTATCCTGACGGTCCTTGGACGCTGATCAAGTACGACAGGCGAAAAATTGTATCTACAATCACAGAGAACTGGTCGCACGGCATCTTCCAGAATGCCTATCACGAGGATGCCGAAGGACATCGCACGCCAACGGAAGTGAGTTTGCGCGAGCTTATCAATGCCAAGTTGATGAACGAGGTGAGCCAGTTGTTAGGCTATGTCTCTCGCGGCACCAAGGACGATATCCTGCACATCCGCCGTCGTTAAAATAGTTAATCCCCTCCAATCACGGAGGGGATTACTTTTGGTACTACAGCAAGCGTATGAAAAAGAAAAAAGCGAGGGAATCTTTCGACTCCCTCGCTCCTCCTGTCGGGATTACTGGACTCGAACCAGCGACCTCGCGCCCCCCAGACGTGTGCGCTACCAACTGCGCTAAATCCCGATCAAAACTATGCTTAACACCGACCTCATTGTCGAATGCGGGTGCAAAGGTACGGAGTATTTTTGAAACTACCAAATTTTTGGCTTACTTTTTTTTGTTTTCCCACTTATTTTTCCATTTTTCGTACTTTTCGAACAGTTGTTCAGCACGATCGTTGTACCAACTGTAGCCATTTCGGCGCTCAGGACCAATCTCCCACAGATGCTTACGGGGCACTCCATCGCGGTCGCAAACGTAGGGCTGGCAGGTCTCCAAATCGTAGAATCGGGCCCACAGTGGTCCGGCCTTCTCGTCGGCCACCAATCGGGTGTCGGCACCAGGCTCGCCCTTCTTGCCGATACGCTCCAGGCGGTAGCCGGTAATCTTGTGCTTGTCGAACCACGCCATCGCACTGTGTATGGCCTTGCGTACGCGCTCATCGGGGTTGGGCAGATTCATCAGGAAACGCACGATGCTTGCACTCTCCATCGAGCAGAACGATGGCAGCTCGTACGAGCGTGCTTTGGCTGGCGCAAGGGTGGTGTGGTCGTGCTGTTGGCACCATACGGTTAGTGTGTCGCCCACTTTGATCTGTGTGTTCAGAATGCAGTCGATACCTTTATTATATGCTTTCTCAATCTGCTTGTCGAGCTCTGCATCACTCAGATCCTTAAATGGCTCGCGGTCTTTCAGTATCTCGCGCAGGATGATCAGCGTGTTCACCATCGCATCGTCATTATAAGTAATGTGTATCTGGTAATTGCGCATGGTGGGCCAGAACTGGGGCCAGCCGCCATTCTCGTACTGACCACTCAGCAGATAGCGTACGCCCTTGTTGAATGCCTCGCGATAGCGCTCATCCTTGGTCTGCTGCCACAGACGAGCCAGGAAGGTCATCTGCATGGTGGTAGCACCGTTGTCGATGGTCGAGTCGTCAGTCACCTGCTTGTCGGCCAACACCTGTTGGCGCTGGGCGTCAGTAAGCGGCGTCACCATATCGATGTTCTTGGGCCATCCACCGGTATTGCGTTGCCATATCAGCAACTGGTCGCCCACACGGCGGGCTTCGGCAGATTTGAAAAACTCGGGATTCTTTTCTCTCAGCATCTTTTCGCCCTGAGCCGAAGCTGTGGCGATAGGTAATAGCCCAATGAGGGCCGACAGTAGAGTAGTCTTAATGTAGTTCATACAGATGTTTGTTAAAATTGTTGTTCTGGCTGCAAAAGTACAAAAAGATTGCGAACCGGCGCAAAGATTAACACACATTAATAGGAAAAATGTGATAAAATGTGTAAAAATGAGCGCTCTGTGGCTGAAAATGCGTATCTTTGCATCGTAGAAAACGACAATTACAAAAAATGAAGCAATATAGACTCTCGGCACCTGAACGTTTGGCTCAGACCATCCAGTTGCCAGCCTCAAAAAGCATATCCAACCGTGCCCTGATCATCTATGCCCTTAGTGGTGGCAGCAGCCTGCCTGAGAACCTGAGCGATTGCGATGATACAGAGGTGATTATCGAGGCGCTGAAATATATGCCCGACGAGATTAACATAAAAGCTGCAGGTACCGCCATGCGATTTATGACGGCCTACCTGAGCGTGATGCGTGGCACCCATGTGATAACAGGTACAGACCGCATGAAGCATCGCCCCATTGCCATCTTAGTCGATGCGCTCCGCAAATTGGGCGCGCAGATCGAATATGTGGGTGAAGAGGGATTCCCACCCCTGAAGATTACTGGTAAGAAACTGGCTGGCGGCGTACTCGAGATTCCAGGCAACGTCAGTTCGCAATACATCTCGGCACTACTCATGATCGGCCCTATGTTGAAGAACGGTCTGACGCTCCAGCTCACAGGCGACATTATATCGCGCCCCTACATTGACCTTACGCTGTGGATGATGGGCGAGTTTGGCGCTGAAGCCAAGTGGAGCACACCAGATACGATTACAGTGACCCACAAACCCTACACGAGTCGCGACTACTATATAGAGAGCGACTGGAGTGGTGCCAGCTATTGGTATGAGATGGTGGCGCTGAGCAAGGACCGCGAGGCTGAAGTGAAGCTGACTGGCCTGATGGATGGCTCGATGCAAGGCGACTCAACCACCCGCTATATCTTCAGTCTGCTGGGCGTAAAGACTACTTTTGAAACCCAGAAGAAGGGTATTCCACAGTTGGTGACACTGAAGAAGAATGGCCGAGGCGTATCGAAGTTGGAGTACGACTTTGTAAATGCGCCCGACTTGGCACAGACCTTTGTGGTGACCTGCGCCGCACTCGATATCCCCTTTCACTTCAAGGGTCTCTCAACCCTGAAAATCAAGGAGACCGACCGTATTGCAGCCTTGAAGAACGAAATGCGGAAACTGGGCTACGTGATACACGATGCTAACGATAGCGAACTCTATTGGGACGGCGAGCGCTGTGAGCCCAACCTTGAGGCAGGCATCGATACCTACGAAGACCATCGTATGGCGCTGGCCTTCGCACCCTTTGCCTTGCGCACTAACGGATTGATTATCAATAATCCGCAGGTGGTCACCAAGTCGTATCCTAAGTTCTGGGACGACCTGAAATATGTTGGATTTAATATTGAGAGCTTATGATGTTTGCATTAGTTTGTGTAGCGATGATAGCCGCCCTCGGTGTGATAGCGCTGATAGCCAACTGGTTTGACAGGGGCGACGATGAGATTAAGCAGGGACACGACTGCTCTACCTGTACAGCTGCCGATGAGGGCGACTGCAAGATACACTGTCTGCTGGAAGAGCAGAAACAGAAGAAGAAAAAAGAAGAATCAGAAAAGAATAAGAACGTACTGAACAAACTGGGAAGATACTGGAAGTTCGATAAGGATTGATGAATAAGGTTTGTATCATTCTTACAACCGCATTTTTCTTTTTCGCCCCTTGTCTCGCGCAAAAGAATAAGCATACCGCTAAGTCGCGTTGGTGGCATGCCTTCAATGCGCGCTATAATACCTATTATAATGGTCATATTGCCTTTCTCGATGGCAATCTGGAAAAGGAGAAAGGCAACAAGGACAACTATACAGAACTGTTGCCACTCTATCCTGTGGCCAATAAGAACAGTCGCGAGATAGGCAAATCGAACTACGAGCGAACGGTAGAGAAGATGGAGAAAGCCATCCAGCGCCATAGTATCAAGGAGAAAGGACGCGAACTGAATCCGTTCCTCTGGAAAGCGTGGCTGCTGATGGGTAAGGCTGAGTTCCAGATGGGGCAGTTCGAAGAGGCTGCTGCCACCTTCTCGTATATGGCCCGGTTGTATCTGGGCGATCCTATGCGCAGCGGACTGGCTCGCGCCTGGCTTGCCAAAAGCTATACGGAACTGGGATGGCGCTACGATGCCGAGGACGTGATACGCAATATGAGTCGCGACTCGATGGACTTCCGAGCTGTGAAGGATTGGGACTATACCTACGCCAACTACTATATCCGTGAAGGCAGTTACGACAAGGCGGTGCCTTATCTGCAAAAGGTCATCAAGCATGAGCGTCGCAAGCTGCAACGTGCGCGCGAATGGTATCTGATGGGACAGATACAGAACCTGTTAGGCCATCAGCAACAGGCCTATAGCGCCTTTAAGCATGTGGTCAGATGTCATCCGCCTTACGAGTTGGAGTTTAATGCCCGTATCGCCCAGACCGAAGTGTTGGCTAAGAACAACGGTCGTCAGATGATAGGCAAGCTGAAACGTATGGCCGCCAATGATAACAATGCCGACTATCTCGACCAGGTTTACTACGCCATTGGCAATATCTACATGGCTCAAGGCGATACCCTCAGCGCGATAGCCGCTTATGAGAAGGGTAACATGAAAGCTACACGCAACGGTATCGAGAAAGGTGTACTGCTCCTGACGCTGGGTAACATTTACTGGGAGCGCGAACAGTTCAGCGAGGCCAAACGCTGCTATGACGAGGCCATCGGACTGCTCGACAAGGAACGTAAGGATTACGACGTGCTGTCGCAGCGCTCGAAGGTGCTCGACGAACTGGTACCACATACAGAAGCCATTCATCTGCAGGATTCTCTGCTGGCGCTTGCTCAAATGCCGGAGAAGGAGCGCTATCAGGCCATCGATCGTGTGATTGACGCCCTGAAGAAACGGGAGAAGGAGGCACGCAATAACGAGTTGGAAAACAACGCCGATGTACAGCAGCTTGGGGCGCAATCGGATTATCGATCATTGTCCCAACGCCCCCCTTCGGGTGCCCCGCAAATGCCTGGCGCTCAGCAGTCGGGGGGCACGTGGTACTTCTATAACCCCACAGCTGTGAGTCAGGGTAAGATTACCTTCCAGCGCATGTGGGGAAAGCGTGAGAATGTAGATAACTGGCGACGTATCAACCAGACGGTAGTCCGCATGCCGTCGGCAGAAACTGACAGTCTGTCGGCTGCGCCTCTTGACGACATGACAATAGTGACCAATGACAGTGTCATTTCTGGCCCTCAGGATTCTGTAGCCTTCGATCCCCATCAGCGTGAGTACTATCTCGCCCAGATACCATTCACGGAAGAGCAGCAGGCTGCCTGTCACAATATCATCAAGGACGGTCTCTTCTATGCAGGTATCATCCTGAAGGACAAGATGGAACGGCTGGCTATCAGTGAGCGCTATCTGCGCCGGCTGGCTGCAGATTATCCCGACTACGAGCATAATGATGAGGTTTGGTATCATCTGTGGTTGCTCTACTCGCGTCAAGGCAGAACGATGCAAGCCGATGAGTGCATGAGCCAGCTGAAGGAACAATACCCAGAGAGCGAATGGACCCTTTTGATTGCCGATTCACTATATGCTGAAAACGCCCGTTGGGGTGAGCAGATAGAAGACTCGCTCTATGTGGCCACCTACGATGCCTTTAAGACTGACCAGACTGAGGTGGTGAAGGCTAATGCCGCCCTCTCGGCTACCCGTTTCCCGCAAGGTGCGCATCGCGACAAGTTTATCTTCATCAGTGGCCTGAGTAGGCTGAATGCAGGCGATGGCGAAGGGTGTATGACCCAGTTGAAAGAGGTGGTAGAGAAATACCCTGAGAGTGAGGTGAGTCAGCTGGCAGGCATGATCATCAAGGGTGTGCAGGAGGGTAGGACACTACATGGTGGTAAGTTCGAGATCGGTGACCTCTGGAGCCAGCAGAACATAACGCTGACTGATGATTCTACAGCCATCGACACGCTGAGCACAGACCGCAGCGACCACTATATGTTCATGCTTGTTTACAATCCCGATTCTGTGAACCAGAACCAGTTGCTGTTCGAGTTGGCACGCTACAACTTCACCAACTTCCTGGTGCGCAACTTCGAGATAGAAGTAGAACAGGCTGGTGATTATAACCGTATGATTGTGAGTGGCTTCCAGAGTTTCGATGAGGCTTTGCAATATGTCCGTATGCTCTATGACAACGAGGCTCTTCGCACCCATATCGCTGGCACTATGCGTTTGCTGGTTAGTGAGAAAAACCTACCGTACCTGGGCGTCAGAATCGGCTACGACGAGTATCAGCAGTTCTACGAGCGCGAGTTGGCACCCATGCAGGTGAGCAAGGATAATCTGCTTATTATTCCAGAGAACCTTGAGACGCCCGACATTGAGGATATCGCACCTGAGAAACCTGCTGAGCCACAGAAGTCGGCAACGAAGAAGAAACAGCAGTCAGCATTTGATTTTGATGATGATTTTTGGTAAACATTGAGATATATGACAAACGGATTACTACTTTGGGTAGACGACGAGATTGAGCAGCTGAGGGCACACATCATGTTCCTCGAGAAGAAAGGCTATGATATCGTGACCGTTAGCAACGGTACCGATGCCATAGAGCAATGTCGTCAGCGCAATTTCGACCTGGTGCTGCTCGATGAGCAGATGCCTGGTATCAGCGGACTCGAAACCCTGCGTCAACTCAAGGAGATCTGTCCGTCGATGCCTGTGGTGATGGTTACCAAGAGCGAAGAGGAGAACATCATGGAGCAGGCCATCGGACAGAAGATAGCCGACTATCTGATAAAACCCGTCAACCCCAACCAGATACTGCTGGCGCTGAAAAAGAACATTCACCGTAAGGCCATCGAGACAGAGATTACACAAAGTCAGTATCAGCAGAACTTCCAGCAGATAGCGATGCAGATCATGGATTGCCGGACGTGGCACGACTGGGTGGATGTGTATAAGCGTCTGGTGCATTGGGAACTGGAGCTCAGTTCTACAGAAAGCTCTATGACGGAGATGCTGCAGATGCAGAAAGAAGAGGCGAACAACGGCTTTGCGAAGTTCGTGAAGAAGAACTATCTGGACTGGATATCTCAATTGTCGATGGGCAATGGGCAATTGTCGATGGATAAGCCTGTACTTTCGCCCGACATCTTTAAGACCAAGGTGTTCCCGCTGCTCTCTGCTGGCGAAAAGGTGTTCCTCGTAGTGCTCGATAACTTCCGTTACGACCAGTGGCGTGTGCTTTCTGGCGAACTGAGCGAGTATTTCGATGTCGATGAGGATTTGTATTACAGTATTCTACCAACTGCAACGCAGTATGCGCGCAACGCCATCTTCAGTGGTCTGATGCCGAATAGAATCCAGGAGATGTTCTCTGATTTATGGGTGAATGAGGATGAAGAGGAAGGGAAGAACCTGAACGAGGAGCCGCTTATCCGCACCCAGCTGGAGCGCTATCGTCGTAAAGAGACATTCTCGTATCATAAGATAAATACCCAGGCTGATGCCGAAAAGCTGATGCAGCAGATGAACCAGATTGAGAGGAATCCGCTGAATGTGGTGGTGTTTAACTTTATCGATATGCTGAGTCATGCGCGAACAGAGTCGAAGATGGTGCGCGAGTTGGCCAACAACGAGAGTGCCTATCGCTCTATTACGCTGTCGTGGTTCCGCCATTCTGTCATCAGCGGCTTTTTCCGTCAGCTGGCACAGATGGACTGCAAGGTTATTGTGACAACCGATCACGGCAGTATCCGCTGTACGCAGCCTGTGAAGATTGTGGGCGATCGCAATACCAATACCAATCTGCGCTACAAGCTGGGCAAGAACTTAGGATATGATGAGAACAAGAGTCTCTTTATTATCAAGGACCCACGTAAGGCGCTTCTGCCTTCGCCCAATCTCTCTACGAGTTATGTGTTTGCTACGGGCGATGCGTTCTTCGCTTATCCCAACAACTACAATTATTATGTATCGTATTATCGCGACACCTTCCAGCATGGAGGCATCTCTTTGGAAGAGATGATTGTGCCGCTCATTACACTGACAGGAAAGAAAAGATAAATAGCATATGGAAATCAAGATTAACAGTTTAGACCAGATCGGGGAAGCTGCCCGTGAGTTTATCGCCCAGATGGGTGATCGTCGTGTGTTTGCCTTCTATGGCAAGATGGGAGCCGGAAAAACAACATTTATCAAAGCTATCTGCGAAGCTTTGGGCGTTGACGATGTGATTACATCGCCCACCTTCGCTATCATCAACGAATATACATCGGGTGAGGGTGAGAGTATCTATCACTTTGATTTCTACCGTATCAAAAAACTCGAGGAGGTTTACGATATGGGTTATGAGGATTACTTCTACAGTGGTTGCCTCTGTCTCATTGAATGGCCCGAGCTGATAGAGGATGTGTTGCCTGAGGATGCAGTGAAGGTAACGATAGAAGAAAAAGCCGACGGCAACCGTGTAGTTACCGTCGGATAATCAGGGGCGTAGCACTGTTCGCTTAGAGCAGTGCTTCGAATTTCTCTTCAAACTTAGCTCTCGACTGAGCGCCGATAATCTTGTCTACTACTTCGCCGTTCTTGAAGAACAGGATGGTAGGAATGTTGCGGATACCAAACTCTGCAGCCAGATCTTCGTTGTCCTCAACGTCGCACTTGCCAACAACGATCTTGCCGTCGTACTGCTCGGCCAGCTCAGAGATAATGGGAGCCACCATACGGCAGGGACCACACCATGTAGCCCAGAAATCAACTACCAAAGGCTGGTCGCCAGCCTTCAAACTTGCAAAGTTTTCTTTTGTGATTGTTACTTCCATTGTTCTTTTCTGTTTAATTATGTGAATACTATGTGAACTATAATTTTTTTTCTGCAAATAGCATGCCATTAATTGATGGAGTAGGAGAGCATCTCGTGCTGTTCGATGTAATCAATCAGCTGGTGCTTGACGTTGACCCCCTCGCGCTTACTGCGCAGCAACACGTGGTTGCCCCCATGCGAATCACGGAGCTGGAAGAACAACTTCGTGGTGCCGGGATTCTCGTTAATCAGCTCTGTCAGGTCGGCTACTATCTGATCGTTCAGCTGATCGGTAACCAGCGAGATGGTGATACGGTCGATGGCACGCTCCTTAATGGTCTGCAGGAACTCTACGCCGCCAATCTTCAGGTCTTTCGGACCATTCTCATTATACTGGAATCGTGGACGTACCTTTCCTGTGACATAGACCGACGCACCTATCGAGAACATGCCTGCACGCTGTCCCCATTCCTCGCCCATCATAAACAGTTCGCCTGAACCCTCGAAATCTTCGATGGTGACAACACCATAGGGCTTGCCCGTTTTGGTGAAGCCTGTCTTGACACCTGTCACAATACCACCCAGTATGACATCCTCGCGGTCAGACAATTTGTTGGTGTCTGCCAATTCGACACATTTTGTGTTGCAGAGGTTGTCGAGGATAATCTTATACTCATCGAGTGGGTGAGCCGACAGATAGATACCTACCAGCTCGCGCTCTTTGTTCAGTCGTTCAATGTCGCTCCAGCGTACATCATTCTTGGGGGGCTGGGGCTGGGCTATCTCTACGCCCTCGCCAAACATGCCGAACAGCGAATTCTTCATCTCGGCCTGTTCCTGCTGGTACAGCTGACCATAGCGACAAATGGTCTCAATAAATGTTTCGCCCTTCTGGTTCTTGGCAAAGAAATCTTCGCGGCGAAAGCCAAAGCTGTCGAAACCACCACTCAGTGCGAGCGATTCGAAGGCCTTGCGGTTAACCGATGAGTAGTTGACACGCTGGGCGAAATCATAGATGTCCTTATATGGGCCGTTCTTCTCGCGCTCTTCGATAATAGCGAGCGCAGCCGAATCGCCCATGCCCTTGATAGCGCCTAAGCCGAAACGGATTTCACCATGATGGTTCACACCGAACTTCTCGTAACTCTCGTTTACATCTGGTCCCAGTGTGGCTATGCCCATCTGCTTACATTCGTCCATCAGCTTGGTGATTTCTGTAATCTGGTCGCGACGGCGGCTCATGATGGCAGCCATGTATTCGGCAGGGTAGTTGGCCTTCAGATAGGCTGTCTGGTAGGCTACCCATGAGTAGCAGGCAGCATGCGACTTGTTGAACGCATACGAGGCAAACTTCTCCCAGTCGGCCCATATCTTCTCCAGAATCTTCGGGTCGTGACCGTTCTTCTTACCGCCATCGATGAACTTAGGCTTCATGGCGTCAACGATGTCCTTCTTCTTCTTACCCATGGCCTTTCGCAGCGCGTCACTCTCGCCTCGTGTGAAGTCGGCCAACTGGCGGCTCAGCAACATCACCTGCTCCTGGTACACTGTAATGCCATAGGTGTCCTTCAGGTACTTCTCCATGCAATCGATATCGTAAGTAATGGGCTCGCGGCCGTTCTTACGGGCGATGAATGATGGGATATAGTCCATAGGTCCTGGGCGATAGAGTGCGTTCATCGCAATCAGGTCCTCGAATACCGTTGGATGCAGTTCGCGCAGGTATTTCTGCATTCCTTGCGACTCAAACTGGAAGGTACCGATGGTACGTCCTTTCTGGTATAGTTCGTATGTCTTGGGGTCGTCGATGGGAATAGTATCGAGATCCACATCGATGCCTCGTGTACGCTTGATGTTGGCACAAGCCTCCTTCAACTCCGACAGGGTTTTCAGGCCCAGGAAGTCCATCTTGATGAGTCCAGTCGATTCAATCACGTGGCCATCGTACTGTGTACAGTTGGTCTTGGTGCCTTTGAAGTCAGGGTCATCGGCGGTAGATACGGGCACATGATCGCTAATCGGGTCGCGACAGATAATGAATCCGCAGGCGTGGATACCAGTTCCACGAACCGTTCCCTCAAGCATCTTGGCGTACTTCATCGTGTTGGCAATGCGTGGGTCGGTCGAAGTCTCTGCTTCCTGCAGTTCTGGTACGGCCTTGATGGCATTCGTCAGATTCATCTTGGGCGTCTTGCCATCCACATCCGGCAGTCTGTCGGGGATTGCCTTACACAGGGCGTTTGATATGGCCAGTGGCACATTCTCTACGCGCGCAACATCCTTAATAGAGTTCTTGGTAGCCATCGAAGCATAAGTGATGATGTGGGCACAGTTCTCATGACCGTATTTGTCCATTACCCATTTCAGCACCTTGCCTCGTCCGTCATCATCGAAGTCGGTATCGATATCAGGCAGCGAGATACGGTCAGGATTCAGGAAACGCTCGAACAGCAAATCGTATCTCAACGGGTCGATCTTGGTGATACCTAAGCAATAGGCTACCACGCTACCAGCGGCCGATCCACGACCCGGACCTACCATCACGCCCAATTCGTCGCGAGCCGAGTTGATAAAGTCCTGCACAATCAGGAAGTAACCAGGGAAACCCATGGTCTTCATGATATGCAGCTCAAAGCGAATACGGTCATCAACCTCTTTCGAAAGAGGATCGCCATAGCGCTTAGTGGCGCCTTCGTAGGCCAGTTTCGCCAGATAGTCGGCTTCGAACTTGATGCGGTAAATCTTGTCGTAACCTCCTAATTTCTTGATTTTCTTTTCGCCATTCTCAGGCGACAGCTGGTTCTCGCCATTCTCATCGCAGGTGAACTCTTTATAGAGATCGTCCTCGGTAAACTTCTGTCGCCACTCTTCCTCGGTACCGAAACTCTCCGGGATGGGGAAGAAAGGCATGATAGGGTCGGCATCCAGACTGTAGGTCTCTACCTTATCTAATATCTCAACGGTATTAGCCAGTGCCTCAGGCACATCGCTGAAGATGTCGTTCATCTCCTGGCGCGTCTTAAACCACTCCTGCTTGGAATAGAGCATACGGGTTGGATCGTCGAGGTCCTTACCAGTAGCCAGACACAACAGGTGGTCGTGCGCTTCAGCATTCTCCTTATCTACAAAGTGGGCGTCGTTGGTACATACTAACTTCACACCATATTCCTTGGCCAACTCAATCAGTACTTTATTGGCTTGCTGCTGGAGTGGGAATGTTTCGCGATTGGCTCGGATGCTGGGGTCGGTCACCTCGTGGCGCTGCAGCTCCAGATAATAGTCGTCGCCCCACAGATTCTTATGCCACTCGATCGACTTTCTTGCACCTTCGATATCGCCCTTCAGAATCTTAGCTGGCACCTCGCCGGCAATACAAGCCGAGCACACAATCAGGTCCTCGTGATATTTCTCGAGCTGCTTGTGGTCTGTACGCGGACGGTTGTAGAAACCATCTACCCACGAATTACTAACCAGTTTAATCAGGTTCTTGTAGCCGTTCTGGTTCTTGGCGAGCACAATGAGGTGGTAGCCACCAAGGTCCTCTTTGCCTTCCTTTAGCATCATGTCGCCGCGGCGTGCCACATACATCTCGCAACCGAAGATAGGTTTGAATGGTTCAAGCCCATCTTTCTTGCGCTGTTTGTTTACACCATTACAGATGTCGTGGAATTCCTTAATGCCGAACATGTCGCCGTGATCGGTAATCGCCATGCCTTTCATGCCGTCGCCGATAGCTTTGTCTACAAGCTTTTTGATGCTCGATTGTCCATCGAGAATCGAATAATATGTATGTACGTGTAGATGTACGAAATCTTCCATTTTTTTGTCTGAAATGCTTAATTTTGAGGTTCAAAGGTACGCTTAAATTTCGAGATTACCAAAAGAAAAGCGTGAAAAGTTTGTAACACTCGAAAAAAAAATGTACCTTTGCACCCAGAAAGAAACAATCGAGTTGTAACTAATGGGAGAAAGAATTAAGAAACTGAAAAAGATCAGAATTCATCGTGAAGGTACTAACGAGTTGACACTCAGTGCCTTGGCTATATTTTTTATAGGATCATTATTGTGGTATGGACTTGAGACAACAATTCCTTTCTGGATTTTCGTTGTTGTTTTCGTTACCGCATGGCTGATAGCATTAAACTTCTATCGCTGTCCAATTCGCTATTTTAATGGCGATACAGAAAAAATGGTAGTAGCTCCTGCTGATGGCAGAATTGTAGTTGTGGAGGAAGCTGAGGAGAATACTTATTTCCACGATAAGCGATTGATGATCTCTATCTTTATGAGTCCGCTCAATGTGCATGCCAATTGGTATCCTGTTGACGGAAAGGTAAAGTTTGTAAAGCACTTCAATGGTAACTATCATAAGGCCTGGCTGCCTAAGGCCAGCGAGGAGAACGAGCATGCCGACATCATGATTACCACACCTGATGGCCAGGACATTCTGGTGCGTCAGATTGCTGGTGCTTTGGCGCGTCGTATCGTGACTTACGCCAAGGATGGCGAGGAGTGCTACATCGATGAGCACTTGGGCTTTATTAAGTTAGGTTCGCGCGTGGATGTGTATCTGCCAATTACCGCCAAGGCTTGTGTCACTATGGATCAGCCCACCACAGGCGATCAGACCGTCATCGCTAAGTTGGCGTAATGTCAATGTTCAATGTTCAATGGTCAATGTTCAATGATTAAAAAGCATATTCCAAATACAATAACCTGCTGCAACCTTATTTCGGGCTGTATCGCTACATATTTCGCTTTTCTTAGCGATTTCGAGATGGCGCTGCTGTTCATCGTCATCGGAGCTGTATTCGATTTCTTTGATGGCATGAGTGCCCGATTGCTGGGCGTTTCATCACCTATCGGTAAGGAGCTCGATTCGCTAGCCGATGATATCACCTTCGGTTTCGCTCCATCGGCTATCGTGTTCAGCTATCTGTGCACATTCCACATCGACCTGCCGTTTGTTCCGTTCCTGGCATTCGTGATGGCAGCCTTCTCGGCCCTGCGTCTTGCTAAGTTCAATCTCGACGAGCGTCAGGCTTTGGGATTCATCGGACTGCCTACACCTGCCAACGCCCTTTTTTGGGGATCCCTTATATTGGGACTGCAGCAGAACGATATCGCATTCGATGGAATAGTGTGGGTGATACTTCTTGGCACTTTCGTAAGTTGCTACCTGCTGATAGCCGAGATACCTATGTTTGCGCTCAAGTTCAAGCATTGGGGATGGAAAGGTAATGAAATTAAGTATATATTCGTAATATCATGTATTCCTCTGTTACTCCTTTTGGGAGTTAGCGGCTTTGCGGCCATCATAGCGTGGTACGTATTGCTGTCTAAGATTGCAGTTTTAACAAACAAGTAAGTAAAAATGGTCTTTATGAAGACTCTTGTAGCCTTTATTGTATTCGGCTTTATTGCTCTGGCTATTATCGCTATCATCGTTATCAACGTGTTGTATCGCAACATGAAGCGTATGCGTGAAGATGCCGAAGATTTCTTCTATCGCCGTGACAGACGTAACGAGCAGAAGGATCGTAATCCCTTTGGTGAAGATTATTTCAAAAGCAGTCGTAAGACTGATAGTCAGGACGCCCGCAGGGCTCGTGAGAAGCAACAAAAAACCACTCGTAGAACAACTACAAGCGGTGGTGTTACGATTATCGATGAGCGCCAGGAAGACAAGAAGATCTTCGATAAGGGCGACGATGAATATGTAGAGTTCGAAGAAGTCCGCTGATAGCAGGCTTCTTCGAATTTTTCTATTTAGTTGTGAACCAGCGTGCCAATCTGCTCGCCATCCATAACTTTCTTCAGATTTCCCACTACATCCATATTGAATACGTAGATAGGCAGGTTGTTGTCCTGACACATGCAGATGGCTGTCAGGTCCATCACCTTCAGTCCACGAGCCAATACTTCTTTGTAGGTGATATCATCGAACTTAGTGGCTGTAGGATCCTTCTCGGGGTCGGCAGTGTAGATACCATCTACGCGGGTACCCTTCAGCATCACGTCGGCCTCAATCTCGATACCACGCAGACTTGAACCAGTGTCGGTGGTGAAGTAGGGTGAACCTGTTCCTGCTGAGAAGATGCACACATAACCAGCCTCCATAGCCTCGATGGCCTTCCACTTGGTGTAGAACTCGCCGATAGGCTCCATGCGGATGGCTGTAAGCACCTTATTCTTCACGCCAACAGCGCCAAGGGCAGAACTGAGTGCCAGCGAGTTAATGACCGTGGCGCACATGCCCATCTGGTCGCCTTTTACACGGTCGAAACCTTTCTGTGAGCCAGAGAGACCACGGAAGATGTTACCACCGCCAATCACGATGCCGATCTGTACACCCATGCCGGCAATCTCCTTAATCTGGTTAGCATAGTCACTCAATCTCTCAGGGTCGATGCCGTAGCCCTGCTTTCCCATCAAGCTCTCGCCTGAGAGCTTTAAAAGAATTCTCTTAAATCTTGCCATATACCTTATTATTATATAATGAATTGTACTTCTTTGAATGCGAACAAATGCGCTACACCTTTCTCGTCCTGAAGCATCAGGCGGCCATCGTCGTTGACGCCAACGATACTGGCTTCGAAACGGATGCCTTTTGTCATAAACGGGTGTTTGCCTTCTCGCCTGTATAATCTGTTCAGATAGTCCTGATGCATGTTCTTGTTGTTGCAGGCCTTGTCAAGCAGACTCAGAAAGGTGTTCAGGAATTCATCGCGATCCACTTCCTTATTTGTAATCTGCTTGATGGATACGGGATTAGGCGCATCGCTTCTGAATGTGGTCTGATTGATGTTCAGTCCAATGCCGATGATACAGTCCTTAATACGTCGGCCGTGAATGCGGTTTTCTATCAGTACGCCGCAAATTTTCTTGTCGCCTACGTATATATCGTTAGGCCACTTAATTTCTATCGGGGCGCTGATATACTGACTCAGAGTCTGACAAAGTGCTACTGAAACGATCTGCGTAATGATGAATTGCGTTCTGGCTGATACCTTTTGGGGGTGTATCAACACCGAACATAATAGATTCTTGCCTGCTTCCGACTCCCATGAGTTTGTTCCGCAACCTCGTCCTGCCGTTTGGTATTCAGCCACCACCACCATTGGGTCTTGTGTCTCCTCAATGGTGTGCTGATCTATCATATCCTTCATCCAACGGTTGGTAGAATCTGTTTCTTCGATGTGTACAATCTTAAAATCCATCATTTCGTTTGCAAAGTTAAGAAAAAAATCGTAATTTTGCAACATGATTACAGAAGAACAGCAAAAAAAAGACGAGCGGTATATGCAAATGGCCCTTGATGAGGCTCATGAAGCGTTGCAAGTGGGCGAAATACCTATTGGTGCAGTTGTGGTTTGCAAGGACCGCGTCATATCTCGTGCGCATAATCTGACTGAGACATTGTGCGACGTTACTGCTCATGCAGAGATGCAGGCTATTACAGCTGCGGCCAACACCTTAGGTGGCAAATACTTGACTGATTGTACGCTTTACGTTACGGTAGAACCTTGTACGATGTGTGCTGGTGCTATAGGTTGGGCGCAGATTCCGCGTATAGTATATGGCACTTCTGACGAGAAGCGTGGCTACCATGATCTGGCTCCCAGGGCTTTTCATCCTAAAGCAACAGTAACCAGCGGTATTCTCGAAGCAGAGTGCCGGCAGCTGATGCAGGATTTCTTTAAATCCAAGCGTTAGTTGTTTTTCTGTAGTTTATTTAATCTTCGTTGCGCATCGCCGGCTTCTGGATATAGTTCCAGAGCCTTCTGGTAGTTGCGGATAGCAGCATCGAGCATGTGTTCGCGTTCGCATTCGCGTCCCATGATGGTGTATTCGGCTGCCAGGCGTTTCAGCAGGTTATTCTTGGCATTGAGCTCTTCCCTCAGCTTGGCTATCTCGGTCTCGTGTCGTGACTGTATTTCGATGATGGCCCGTTTCTGCCGGTTGATAATCTCCAGTTTCCTCTGGATATATCTCTTGATATGTGGTTTCTCGATATCATAGCGCGAATGGATGGCTTTGAAGAAGTTGTCGAGAAACTTTCCGAACTCGCCTTTGTCGAACGCCCTGATGGCATCACGGTATTCACGGTCGGCCTTGCCTTCCTGAAGGGCTTGGTTGATGGTTTGCGGGTCGTTATACTGGTTGGCGAATCTCACTACTTCGGCCCTGACGAAGATATCGCTTTGACGCAGTGGCGCTTTTAGCGTGATACCTTCGAGCGATGTGCATCGTGAGAGGGCAACATAAGTCTGACCACCGGCAAAGGCGCCTCCACCACCGAAATCGATTGATACCTGTTGGAAGGTGAGACCCTGGCTCTTGTGAACAGTTATGGCCCAAGCCAGTCGGATAGGGAACTGGGTATAGGTGCCCAAAAGTTCCTCTTCGATTTTCTGTTCCTTCTCGTTGAAGGTATAGCGCATGTTCTCCCAGATGTCGCGCTCTACATCGTATTCTAATCCCGACTCAGTGATGATGCCGATGATGCCCTCTTCTTCGTCGATGTATTCGATGGTGCCCAGTGTGCCGTTGACCCAGCGCTTCTCTTTGTCGTTCTTGATAAAGATAATCTGTGCCCCAGGTTTCAGTTGCAGTTCCATGGGGGTAGGGAGTGACGACTCAGGGAAGTTGCCCTTAATCACCCCCTTAAACATGCTGATATCGCCATCGAGGGCAGCGAGTTTCTGCTCGTTGATGAAATCCACCGTATCGCGGCGGGCAGCCAGTGTGATGGATAGTTGGGTGTGTGGTGTTGGGTGTGTGGTGCTGGATGCTACGCGGGTGTTGAGGGCGCTCAGGTCGCCAGGCGTAGCGGTGTTGTTACGGATACGATCGAGGATGGCTATGAATTTATCGTCTGTCTGGCGATACACTTTTCGCAGCTCTATCGAAACAATCGGCATAACCTGCCACACTTTCGCATTGAAGAAATACGGCGATGGATAGAAAGGCTGTAATAGTTGACGGTCCTCGTCCTTGAGTACGGGTTCCAGCTGGTAGATGTCGCCAACCAGCAGCAGTTGTTTGCCGCCAAAGGGCTCTGGGTTGCGCGTATAGGCGCGCAGTACCTTATCAATAAAGTCGATGATGTCAGCCCTGACCATCGAAATCTCGTCGATGATAATCAGTTCAACCTCGCGTATCAGCTTGCGTTGGGCTCCGGTATATTTCAGGGTTTCCTTCAGGTGTCGCCAGTCATATTGCGTGTCGTTGGGCAATAGCGGATGAAAGGGTAGCTTGAAGAAACTGTGCAATGTAGAGCCGCCGGCATTGATGGCAGCGATGCCTGTTGGTGCCAGGATTACATGTTTCTTTTTGGTGTTTTGGGATATGTAGCGCAGAAAGGTGGATTTACCAGTGCCCGCTTTTCCGGTCAGGAAAAGCGAGCGCCGTGTATAGTTGATGATCTGGAGAGCGTCTTGCCACTCTTTGTTGTCCAGATCAAGTTGCTGTTCTGCGTGCATTAGTCTTTTTTCTCTGTAGCTTCGCCGTTATTGTTGGGTGTTGGTGTCTGGTTGGCATTCTCGTTGTCGCCCTCGAGCGGCTTCTGGGGGCCATCGCCCTGAACCTCTATCAGTTCTTCGCCATCGGCCATTCTCAGTGAATCGACACCAATGGAATCAGAATCAGAGGGGAGTGCGAGATAACCGCCGCAGCCATACATGGCTTGGTTGAGGTCGGCATCGCGTGGTGCAGCAAACTTAGCACGATACTTCTTGAAGGCAGGATCCTTCAGTACGCTACCTAAGAAGTAGCCGCAGATGGGTAGCGCTGTGCGGTTACCCTGACCCAACATACCTGTGCGGAAGTGGATACAGCGATACTCGCCACCAACCCATGCACCGCAAACCAGATTAGGTGTGGTGCCGATGAACCAGGCATCAGAGTGGTTGTTGGAGGTTCCTGTCTTACCACCGAAGTCGGTATCTGTGATATCGTAGCCTACGAAACCTCTCAATCGCGAACTGGTACCGCTCATTCCGCCCATCAGCAGTTGCTGTACCAGGAAGGCGCTACGATAGGGGATGGCCTGTTTGCCATCGGTAGGTGCTTCGTAGATCACGTTACCGTCGCGGTCCTCAATCCTGCTGACCAAGACGGGATCATGCTGAACACCACCGCTGCAAGGTGTGCAGTAGGCACTCACCATCTCCAGCAGGTTCACGTCGCTCGAACCTAATGCCAAGGCTGGGGTAGCGTCGAGCTTACTCTTGATACCCATGTCGTGGGCAGTCTTTACGATGTTGTCGATACCGCACTCCTGACCCAGACGAACGGCTACCGAGTTGATACTCATAGCGAAAGCCTGCTTCAGAGTGATATCCGAGTTGGTAAAGCGTCCGTCAGCATTCGTTGGTGCCCATGTCACCTCCTCGCCGTGATCCATGACCTTCATCGAGAAGTACTCGTCCTTACGGGTGTCACAAGGCGTGATGCCCTGATTCATGGCCTCAGTATAAACGAACAGCTTGAAGGTAGAACCAGGCTGGCGCATAGCGGTCACCTTATCATACTTCCAGGTCTTGAAGTCTATATCGCCCACCCATGCCTTTACGTGTCCGGTCTGAGGCTCGATGGCCACAAATCCGCAGTGCATAAAGCGCTCCATATAGCGTAGTGAGTCGAGGGTTGAAATCTCTTTCTCGATATAGCCCTTCTCATAGTCGAATAACTTGACTGTATGAGGGAGGTTCAGATAGTAATCGATAGAGTCCTGATTACCATCGAACTTGCGATTCAGATATTTATAATAAGGTGTCTTCTTGGCCAGGTCCTCAATGAAGTGAGGAATCTCTACATGGCGCTCATCCTGCCAGGGATTGGTTGATCCCCAGTGGGCGTTGAAGGATTTCTGCACTTGCTGCATCTGCTTGACAGCTGCCTCTTCGGCATATTTCTGCATGCGGGTGTCAAGTGTTGTGTAAATCTTCAAACCCTCGGTATAGTATGCGTATTTTTTGTTTTCACCATAATAGTTGGCACACCAGTCCTTCATAAAGTCGGCTACAGCCTCTCGGAAATAGTTGGCCTCACCGTCGTAGGCGTTCTCCACGCTGTAGTCAAGTTTAATCTCCAACTGCTTCAGTGAGTCGCATTCTTCCTTTGTCAGGTCGCCATGCTTCTGCATCAGGTCGAGAACGATGTTGCGTCGCTTCAGCGAGTTCTTGGGGTTGATGAGCGGGTTATAATAGGTGGTAGCCTTCAGCATACCTACCAGAACAGCGGCCTGCTCAGTGGTGAGCTGCTTGGGTGAGCAACCAAAGTAAGTCTTACATGCGGTTTTGATACCAAAGGCGTTCGAACCGAAATCGACGGTATTGGCATACTGGGTCAGAATCTCATTCTTGGTGAAAAACAGTTCCAGCTTGTAGGCGGTAATCCATTCCTTGCTCTTCAGGATCAACATCTTGATACCAGGGATATTGCCTAACAAGCCTGTAGAGTATTCAGAACGTGTTCGGAACAAGTTCTTGGCCAACTGCTGTGTGATGGTCGATGCACCACGCGCGTCGTGATGTAAAGCATAATCTTTCAGAGCGGCTGCAAATGCCTGATAATCAATACCATGATGACTGTAGAAACGCTCGTCCTCAGTGTCGATCAGCGCCTTCCAGAACGCAGGATTTACATCCTCGTAGCCGACAGGTGTACGGTTCTCGCTGAAGAATTTTCCTATCTGCTTGCCATCGGCACTATAGATCATTGACGCTTCTGCCGGACGTTTGTTCTTGATCGTCGACATGGATGGCGACTTACCGAACAACCACAGGAAGTTGATATCTACAGCACCCAAGTAGAGGAAAAAGGCTACGATGAGTGATGCGATAGCCACCAAGGTCTTGATATACCATGCGCGTCCCTGATACAATCCTTTGTACCACGGCCAGAGGCCCTTGATTTTCTGCAGGGCCATGTTCAGCATGCCCATGTATTTGTTAGATGTTTCGTTGCTCATAGTCTTGAGATATGTAACTGATTATTTGTTCTTTTTCGTTTGGGTGAAACCACCTTATCTGTTCATCTTTCTTATACCATGTTAATTGTTTGCGGGCGTATCTGCGTGTGTTGCCCTTGATGCGTTCCACCGCTTCTTCGAGTGTCCATGTTCCGTCCAGATAGGCAAACATCTCTTTGTATCCTACGGTGTTCAGCGCATTCATCTGTCGCATGGGGTAAAGGCTTTTGGCTTCTTCCAGCAGCCCTTCGGCCATCATCTCATCTACGCGGTGATTGATGCGGTTGTAGAGCTCCTCGCGCTCTCGGTTCAGTCCGATCTTCACGATATGGAAGGGGCGTTGCTTTGTTTCACGCTTGCGGAACGAGGTATAGGTCTTACCTGTCATCAGGCAAATCTCTAATCCATGCACCACGCGGCGTGGGTTTTGTTTGTCTACGATGTCGTAGTATTCTGGGTCGAGAACCTTCAGTTCTGCTACTAAGGCTTCAAGTCCTTCGTCGGCCAGTCGGCGTTTCAGCGTCTCGCGTGTCACATCGTCAACGGTAGGGATATCGTCAATACCATTACATACCGCATCGATGTACATCATACTGCCACCAGCCATCAGGGCGAAGTCGTGTTCACGGAATTCCTGTTCCAGAATCTCCAGTGTCTGTTGTTCAAAGAGCGAAGCACTATAATAGTCGTTCAATGAGAGCGAGCCCACAAAGTAATGTTTTACTTGTGTGAGCTGCTCAGCTGTTGGACTTGCCGTGCCAATCTTCAGTTCCTTATATATCTGCCTTGAATCGGCATTGATGATAGGGATGCCAAAGTGTTGGGCTATATCGAGGCATAAGGCTGTCTTACCTACTGCCGTCGGCCCTGTGATGACGATGAGCGTCTTAGCGGATGACACCTCTTTTTGAACTTTCGATGAACGAGCAGATGTATTCTACCTCCTTGCAGTCGGGGTACTTGGCGCGTGCTTCGGCCACGCCTTCCTTCATCACCCCCTTTGAGTAGATGATGCGGTAGGCATCGTGGATGGCCTCGATGGTCTCGTTAGAGAAACCACGACGACGCAGACCGATCAGGTTCACACCAGCATAGCGGATAGGCTCCTTACCAGCAATCACGTAGGGAGGAATGTCCTGACTGGTACGGCTACCACCCTGGAACATGATATAACCGCCCACGTGCAGGAACTGGTGGAACAGGCAGCAGGCAGAGATGATAGCGTTATCATCAACTACAACCTCGCCGGCAAATTTGGTAGAGTTGCCGATAATGCAGCCGTTACCAATCTCACAGTCGTGTCCGATATGCATATTCTCCATCAGCAGGTTGTTGTTACCCACGGTGGTCTTACCCTTTGAGGCAGTACCACGGCTGATGGTGACGTTTTCGCGGATAGAGTTGTTATCGCCGATCTCGCAGGTGGTCTCTTCGCCCTGGAACTTCAGGTCCTGAGGCTTGGTAGAGATTGAAGCACCTGGGAAAATCTCGTTGTTGTTACCCAGACGGGTACCAAAGTGCAGTGTTACGCTGTTATACAGCTTGTTGTTGTCGCCGATTACTACGTTCTTGTCGATCACGCAGAAAGGGCCGATAATATTATTGTCGCCCAGTTTTGCCTCGGGGTCGACAATAGCCATTGGAT
Source organism: Prevotella sp. P6B1 (assembly GCF_000702825.1). Taxonomy (GTDB): domain Bacteria; phylum Bacteroidota; class Bacteroidia; order Bacteroidales; family Bacteroidaceae; genus Prevotella. The sequence goes on along the minus strand of NZ_JNKF01000014.1, from coordinate 41,372 downwards.
GTATCTGATTTGCCATATTTTCTTTGAGCTTTGAACTTTACTTATTCTTTACAATCTGGGCGGTGAAGGTGGCCTCGCTTACTACGTGGTCGCCCACGAATACGTAGCCCTTCATCGAAGAGATACCATGACGTACGGGAGCCAGCAGTTCAACCTTGAAGATCAGGGTGTCACCAGGAACCACCTTCTGACGGAACTTCACATCGTCAATCTTCATGAAGTAGGTGCTCCAGCGCTCGGGCTCCTCCAGTGTGTTCAGTACCAGCAGTCCGCCGCACTGTGCCATTGCCTCAATCTGCAGTACGCCTGGCATAACGGGCTCTTGTGGGAAGTGGCCCTGGAAGAAAGGCTCGTTAGAGGTGATGTTCTTGATACCTACGATAGTGGTTGCACCCAGCTCTACTACCTTATCTACCAACTGCATGGGGTAGCGGTGGGGCAGCAGTTCGCGAATACGGTTCACGTCCATGATGGGCTCCTCGTTGGGATCATAGATGGGCGCCTGAATCTCGTGCTTGCGAATCTCCTTGCGCATCTGGCGTGCAAACTTATTGTTGATAGTGTGACCAGGACGTGTAGCGATGATACGACCCTTGATGGGCTTACCGATCAGCGCCATATCGCCGATGATGTCGAGCAGCTTGTGGCGTGTACACTCATTCTCCCACTGCAGAGGCTTGTGCTGGATATAACCCAGATCGGTGGCGTCGCGATGCTCAACATGCAGCATGTCGGCCAGCATGTCCAGACGCTCCTGTGTGGTTTGACGCTCGTAGATAACGATAGCGTTGTCCAGGTCGCCGCCCTTGATCAGGTTGGCCTGCAACAGGGGCTCAATGTCGCGTACGAATACAAAAGTACGTGCGCTGGCAATCTCGGTGGCATATTTCTTTGGATCATCGAGTGTAGCAAACTGCGAGTTGATGAATTTGCTCTCGAACGAGCACATAGCGGTGATGGTGAAAGCATCATCGGGCAGGATAGTGATGCACGATCCAGTCTGCTCATCCTTGATCTCAATCTTCTTGCGAATCACATAGTAGTCCTTGGGGGCGTTCTGCTCCTCAATACCTATCTCCTGGATCTTGTTCACATAGAGAATGGCTGAACCGTCGAGAATAGGGAACTCAGGACCGTTGACCTGGATCAGACAGTTGTCGATGCCTAAGGCATAGAGTGCTGAGAGACCGTGCTCTACGGTTGATACGCGTGCGTCGCCCTTGGCCAGCACAGTACCGCGCTGTGTGTCGATCACGTTCTCGGCGATAGCGTCGATGATAGGCTGTCCTTCGAGGTCGATACGCTGAATCTTGTAACCAGTATTCTCTGGTGCGGGGTTGAATGTAACAGTCAGGTTCAAACCTGTATGCAGTCCTTTTCCGAACAACGAAAAACTGCCTTTCAGTGTTTTCTGTTTCATATCATTTATTTTCTTTTTTGCAACGGACAACAGGACTTTAGGATTTTTTTATCACGAGGAATTTTTTTTCTTTCAGTCCTGTAGTCCGTTGCTAAATTATTATTTCTCCAGTTTTTCTTTCAGGGCGTCGATTTCGCGCTGCAGGGCTGCTACCTGGCGATACATGTCGGGCAGCTTGGCATCGATGGCACGTGCCTTGAAGTACATCTTGGGATTAACGGCGGGCGAACCGATAAGCTGCTCACCATTACCCTTGGTGTTGCTGATCACACCGCACTGGGCACCTACGAAGGTCTTGTCGGCCACCTGGATGTGACCTGCAAATCCTGCCTGACCGCCGACCATACACCAGGCGCCGATCTTGGTCGAACCAGCCAGTCCTACCTGAGCACTCATCACGGTGTTCTCGCCAATCTCACAGTTGTGGGCTACCTGAATCAGGTTGTCCAGCTTCACACCCTTGTGGATAACGGTCTGTCCCATGGTAGAACGGTCGATACAGGTATTGGCACCAATCTCTACGTTGTCCTCGATAACTACGATACCAATCTGTGGAATCTTGTCGTAGCCCTCGGTGTTAGGTGCAAATCCGAATCCGTCGGCACCTACCACGCTGCCAGCGTGTATTGTCACGTTATTTCCAATCTTACATCCCTGATAGATGGTTACGTGAGGGTAGAACAGACATTTTTCGCCTACCTGCACGCCATCACCAATCACGGTGTGGGGATAGATCTGTGTGCCGTTGCCTACAACAGCACCGTCGCCAATCACAGCAAAGGCACCGATATACACGTTCTCGCCAATCTTGGCTTTAGGCGAGATAGATGCCAATGGGTCGATACCGGTCTTGGCAGGTTTCATCGACTCGTAGAACTGCAACAGCTTGGCCACGCACTCATAGGCGTTTTTTACGCGGATGAGTGTGCAACTAACTGGTTTATCAAGCTCTACGTCCTCGTTGATGAGTACTACACTCGACTTGGTGTCGTAAATATAATGCGTATATTTGGGGTTTGAAAGGAATGAAATGGCTCCTTCAACGCCCTCTTCAATCTTAGCAAAAGTGCGGACGGCTGCATTCTCATTGCCTTCCACTCTTCCCTGAATCAGTTCTGCAATTTGTTTGGCTGTAAACTCCATAATTTGCAATTATTAATTTTAATATCCGTGCAAAGATAACTATTTTTCTTCAAATCTTTGATAACAAAGATAATATTTTCGTATTTTTTTTGATAGTAACTGAACATTTAGCAATTCCGAGGCTTCAGAAATGTCTCTGATCTCGCCATTTTTGTAAAGTATTTGTATCTTGTCATCGTCCACGTTGTACATGTCCTTCTGGATGGTGTTCAGGCTCATCAGATAGTGGGCGTCTTCGTAGGCGATATCCATCTTCTCGGCGATGGTATGTTTCAGTTCGTCCAAACGTTTGGGCGTAGGCTCATTCTCCAGTACTTCGACCTTGAAGATGTGGCGGTCCAGCATGTCGGTGGCCAGCGTGGCGAGGATCTTGTCGCTGTGGTGCTTCCAGGCCTTCATGGCGCTCCAGATGTCGCTGTCGTCCAGTTCGCTGTAGTACTGCAGCGCCTCGGGGTGCGATGCGAACCATTTGGCGTCGATGTCGTTCTCCAGGAAATAGAGTAGGGCAGGCGATGCAAACACCTGCTGACCGTTTCGGATCAGCCACTTGGCGCGGTTCAGCATATTGACTAATACCTTCTCGTAGGCCACGCATGTGCGGTGCAGATATACCTGCCAGTACATCAACCGGCGGGTGGTCAGGTAGTTCTCCAGCGAGTAGATACCTTTCTGTTCTACTACAAGCGAGTCGTCTACCACGTTGAGCATCTTGATGATACGTGCGCTGCCGATGTTACCCTCGGTCACACCGGTATAGAACGAGTCGCGGCGCAGGTAGTCCAGTCGGTCCATATCCAACTGACTCGAAATCAGCTGGTGCAGGAAGTTCTTCGGATACTCGCCTTTGAAGATAGAGATGGCCAGATTCAGCTGTCCATTCATCGAGCGGTTGATCTCTTCCATCATCATCAGTGATATCTCCTCGTGGCTGATGCCGCTAATCAGCGTGTTCTCCAGTACGTGCGAAAAGGGGCCATGACCGATATCGTGCATCAGGATGGCTGCTTGTACGGCTTCGGCTTCCGAATCGAAGATGAAGTTGCCTTTCTGCTGTAAGTTCAGAATGGCCTCGCTCATCAGGTGGAAAGCACCTAAGGAGTGCTGGAATCGCGTATGCCTGGCCCCAGGATACACCACAGAGGCCAACCCCAACTGATTGATGCGGTTCAGCCTCTGAAATAAGGGGTGCTCTACAATCCCGTAGAGTATGCCTTGTGGTATTTTGATAAACCCGAATACCGGGTCGTTAATGATCTTAACCTCGCCCACAAACTTGGAACTTTGAAGTTTGAACTTTGATCTTTAGCAGATGCCGGCATCTGCCAGGATCTTGGCCATCTGCTGCTGCAGCTCCTCGGCCTTCTGTCCGGCTACCTCGGCAAAGTCTTTCTCGTTCGAGGCGTAGATGATGCCGCGAGATGAGTTGACCAGCAGACCGCAGTCCTTAATCATGCCGTACTTGCAAACCTCCTCTAAGCTGCCGCCCTGAGCACCAACGCCAGGAACCAGCAGGAAGTGGTTAGGAGCCAGCTTACGGATGTCCTCAAACATCTGTCCCTGTGTGGCACCAACTACGTACATCATGTTCTCGTCGTTGCCCCATTCCTGACTCTTCTTCAGTACCTTTTCAAACAGGCGCTCGCCATTCTCGTCCTTCATCAACTGGAAGTCGTGGCTGCCTTTATTGCTGGTAAGAGCCAGCAGTACCACCCATTTGCCGTCGTAGCCCAGGAACGGTGTTACGCTATCTTCGCCCATATAAGGGGCAACGGTCAGCGCATCTACGTTGTACTGCTCAAAGAAAGTCTTGGCGTACATCTTCGATGTGTTACCGATATCGCCGCGCTTGGCATCGGCTATAATCAGGTGTTGGGGATAGTTCTCCTGCAGATATTCGATAATGCCCTCGAAAGCAGCCATACCTTCAATGCCGTAAGCCTCGTAGAAGGCCAGGTTAGGCTTGTAGGCCACGCAGTAGGGGGCTGTAGCATCGATAATGCGGGTGCTAAACTCAAACAGCATGCCGAAGATCATCTCCTCCTCTTCATACTCTTTCTTTACAATCTCCTTCAGGCCTTTGGGCATCTTGTCCAGGTCTGTGTCCAGTCCCACGCACAGAAAGCTCTGCTTCTCGCGAATCTGTTCAATCAGTTCTTTTCTGGTCATATCTGATTTAATGTTTAATGTTCAATGAATCAAAGTTCGTTCTCCTTCATGCGCTCGGCATTCTCGGCAACGGTCAGCGCATCGATCATGGCCTGAATATCGCCGCCCAGGAATCCCTGCAAGTCATGAGTGGTATAGCCGATACGGTGATCGGTCACGCGGCCCTGTGGGAAGTTGTAGGTGCGGATCTTGGCCGAACGGTCGCCAGTAGAAACCAGACTCTTACGACGGTTGGCGATATCATCTACGTACTTCTGGTGCTCCTTATCATAAATAAAGGTGTACAAGCGAGAGAGCGCACGCTCCTTGTTCTTAGGCTGGTCGCGGGTCTCGGTACACTCAATCAGGATTTCCTCGGTCTCACCCGTGTTGGGGTTCTTCCACATGTAACGCAGGCGTACACCCGATTCAACCTTGTTTACGTTCTGACCACCAGCACCCGAACTACGGAAGGTATCCCACTTGATTTCGCCCTCGTTTACGTGTACCTCAAACTTATCAGCTTCGGGCAACACGGCCACGGTGGCAGCACTCGTCTGCATACGTCCGTTACTCTCGGTCACTGGCACACGCTGCACGCGGTGCACACCACTCTCGTACTTCAGTGTGCCGTAAACATCGGCTCCTGATACAGAGAAGTCAACCTCCTTGAAACCGCCTACGGCCCCTTCGGATACGTAGGTAATAGCAACCTGCCAGCCCTTCGACTCGCAGAAGTTCTTGTACATCTTGAATAGGTCGCCGGCAAACAGGGCAGCCTCATCGCCACCTGTTCCTGCGCGGATTTCCATTTCTACGTTCTTGGCATCCTCGGGATCCTTCGGAATGAGGGCAATCTTGATTTCCTCCTCTAACTGTGGCTGCAATTCCTCGTTGATAGCCAGCTCTTCGCGTGCCATCTCCTTCATCTCGGGGTCACTCTCGTTAGCCAGTATATCCTTAGCCTCCTTGATGCCGTTCAAGCATGCAATATAACGTTTGCGGGCATCCATGATATCGCCCAGATCTTTGTATTCCTTTGTCAGTTTTACGAATCGCTGCTGGTCGGCAATCACGGCGGGATCGGTAATCAAGGTTGAAACCTCTTCGAATCGTGCCTCCAGTCCGTCCAGTTTCTGTAGAATGCTGTTACTTGTTTCTGCCATTTGTTTATATATGTATTATTTTGGGCTGCAAAGTTACGGAAAAAAGCCCGTATATCAAAATATTTTTTCGCTAAAATGCTGTTTTTCTGTTTTTTATGGCTACTTTTGCAATGTGAATCAACAATACAAGGATTGAGTGGCCCATATCTTAGAGAAATAGTGACACATTATTGATCGTTTTTTGATATCGTAGGGGTGACTGAAAAACCGCGAGTTAATTCAAACGATCAATCGAGCCAGCTCAAATCATCAATCGAATTAACTCAGCATAAAAATCGACTGAATTTACTTAAGTCAGCAACTCTAACAAAAAGTTTTTACGATTATTAGGCAGTTGAACTGACCATAGACCGACATTGCTCCAGATAGTAATAATAGTAGTAATAATTTCAGTTTCATATGCAACATATCACTAATAATTATAATGATTACCTTCTCCGCCCCTGTGAATCCAGAGTTCTGCCCTGTACTTTGTGCCAACATCGAAGCAGAAGCAAACACCAAGAGACTTAATAGCTATCTTAGTTTGTCCATTCAGATTCCTTTCCTTTTTTGAGTGACACCCCATGCCCCCAAGGTTTACTTTTATGATTACGCAACCATCCCCAAGGCTGGAAAAAGCTTTTTCCAGTTTCTCTTGCAATATCTTCTTCGAAATCAGATCCTATTAGAAACAATTTATCGTACTTGACGCCTACAACATCCTGCAAATCAACTATGCGCCAATATGTTGTATCTGTACATGTAGGCATATCTTTCTACATATATTGAGAAAGTTTATTCTCAAATTTTGAGCAACTATATAATAATGGTAGAATTATTAATAATACCATGAATCTATTTTTCAAGTCCATTCTCATTTTTTTGTTTGTATTATTTGAATTGCCTGTTGTAATTGCCAGGGGATGACAGACGCTTTACTTCTTCTTAATAATACTTTTAACTATAATATCTATTTTCTTTCCATTACTCTCCTCATAAAAATCCAAAACTATCTTTTTAGAAAAATCATGTGTAATCAGAACGATTATTCCTTCTGGGTCATCTTCATAATCAAAATCGATATTAAATAAATCTATTGATTCCAAGGGACACAAACCACATTCACTACCATGTGTTAACCAAATATACAAAGGATTATTACCAAAAATATCCTTTATCATTCCCCATTCTTCTTTTTTATCACAAAAATCCAAGGTTCTTTTATTAACAGTTTTGTAAATTAAACTCAAAGGATATATATTATCTGTTTCAACAACAGATAATAACATTGTTGGTTCAACTCCCTTTAAAATGATTCTATTAAGTGTTCTGATATATTTATCAAGATACTTAATCTTGCCAATAAGCTTTCGCTTTTTTTGTTCCAATGTTTCCATTTATTCGTATTCTGCTTTACTTTTTGAATTTCTTAATTTGGGCCTTCCATATTTGTTCATTTCAGGCTTACCATTATCTGTCTTTATACCACCCGCTTCCCAATGAGGCACATCATGTGAGCGATCTTTGGTTTGCTGCTGTACCGATTTTGTCTCAGTCGTTCCATAAGAATCAGATATCTCGCATGTCAGGGGACAGTCCCGTGCCAGAGAGATTCACATGACCATAGACCGACATCGCTCCAGATAGCAATAATGGTAGTAATAATTTCAGTTTCATAAATAATATATCACTAATGGTTGTAATGATCACTCTCACCTCCCTTCAATCCTTTTGCCCTTACGGAATGGGAACTTTTTGTAGTTTCTTCAGCAAATATGCATCAGTCACTTTATACAAAGTATCACCCCAGTGGTATTCGTCTGTCGTGATGATAAGAAAAGTATCATTCACAATGGTCAATTTCCAATTGAGTGAACCCATTTCAATAACAGAATCATTCACCATAGACCATGTTGGAATAGTTTCCACGTCATCTACATCATGGAGATAGAATTTCTTGTCGGCATATCTTTCTTCGAGAGTATACATCCTTCCTTCACGATCAAAATACATGTAGAATTTTGTTTTGACATCAGGATCTGAATGCGCATAATACCAATACTGACAGCTATCGCCAGCTATCAGCCTTGCTTTATCATATCCTTTTGAGCAAGACATGACACAAAACAAAAATAACGATATATATACAATCTGTTTCATCTTACCACGTCTAAATCATAACTATTAACATCACTTCCCGTTCTTCTATAAACAATCTGCATCCCGGTCTTATTAAGACCTTTATTTGCATCGTTTACTAAAGATAGAATATCCATGCAGATAGAATAGGAATCAATGGTATGTACTCGTCTGACATGATCTACCGTATCGTTCTCGGCCAGTACGATAGCCCCCATGGCATCAACCTTAATGGTGGTTACACCTAACTCACGGAAAGGATGATTACCACAATACATGCCTTCGCATCGGAAAGGCATGCTGATAGAGTCGCCATATACAAGCGGGAATCTCTTGGAGATCTTATCATCGACATACGCACGTTTTTCCAACGCCGTTTCACTGCCAAGGAGTACAAGCGTGTCGGGGGTTGTACGATAGTAGCTATTCTTAAAGGTTTCAATGACCGACACCATGCCTGTGCTGTCTTTCATAAACATCACCTGCGAAGACTCCTTGGAGCCCAGTTTCTTTGAAAAGTCCCATACTCTGTTCATCCCGCCTCTGCCGGGAGAGAAGTAGCGGATTTTGCATTTCTGCAAGCTGTCGGTCGATTCTGGCATCATGCCAGACAGATTCACCTGACCATAGACCGGCATCGCTCCAGATAGCAATAATGATAGTAAGAATTTCAGTTTCATATGTGATTTTTTACAAATGGTTGTAATGATAACTTCATTTAACCATTGATTCCATTTTATTCTACACGTTTTTAATAATCAAATGGTGATTCTTTACCTGTTAAGCCCTCTTTCCCGTCAATACTAATTATAAAACCAATGCGTCTGCCTCCAAACGGCAACATACTTTTTTGACGATAGATTCCTATTCCATTATCCTTCTTGTCATACATAAAAACTCCGCTAAATAGAGAGTCTTCTGTTTCATGATTCTGTAAAGGATAATAATCGTCTGAATCATATACATTGGGATACAACTTAGGCTTGAATAGAAACAATTGTGGTTTTGTAACAACACGGACTACATTCAAATCGTATCTATATGCCCCATCAATAAGTGTGATACTATTGTCCCAATTAAACTTGATAGTCATTTTTCGTGGGGCACTATTACCATAAAGCAACGGTATTTCAGAATAGACATCACCTTTATGAATATACCAACATGTGGGATATAGTTGGAAGCGTAATTTCAATTCCAGTATCCGATCATGCCAAGAGTCATCAAGATATCCGCCAAGGTATTCCTCAGCATCAATATCATTAAGCTGGACAAAAGGCAAATAACACAACACGAAAGATGTTGTTAAAGCGATGCAAAACACTGTAGAGTATACTCTCTTTCTTGAATTTATTTTTTTCATTGCAAATATTATTTGTATTCAAATCCACTCGTACCAGGCTTTAGGTCTCTCATTCCAGAATATTGGGAGGTCGTGTATTTACCATTTTTTATAGTACTCCAAATCCCTGGACCTTTTCCATATGAATTATCAGTTTCTTAGAAAAATCCCATACTCTGTTCATCCCGCCTCTGCCGGGCGAGAAGTAGCGGATCTTGCATTTCTGCAAGCTGTCGGTCGATTCTGGTGCCATGCCAGACAGATTCACCTGACCATAGACTGATATCGCTCCATATAGCAATAATGGTAGTAATAATTTCTGTTTCATAAAAATACATCACAAATTCGATAATGATCATTTTCTTAACCCCATAATTTCTCTTTCTCGATTCCGTGAATCACATAGGTCCTTTTTATTTATTCTATTGGTGGAGCCACAAAATCTACACGTTTTTTCACCTCGTCTGTAACAAAACTAAACGTTCCATTAGAATCTTGTTCACATACGATTGCGTGCTTATAAAATAATTTTTCAACTTCATGGCTATTCTCTTGATTCCTATTCTTAGGATACTCTCTTTTTATATATGAAGAATCGGTTAGCCCACTAAGTGATGATTGCAAAAAGATAATGGTATTGTTGTACTTGAAGAATAAAGAAATATCCTTCCTAGAACAGATAAATTCGCTATATGCCGGACCAATTATCCAATAGTCATGGATTTTCTGATTGTCTAACCAATTTTCATCAATGTCTGACAAAATCAATAAGGTGTCATTGTAAGGGTATTTACCTATATAATAGTCAATTTGATTCAATAAACTTTTGTTGATTATTGAAACAGGTATGCCTGTATGTTCTATGTTCGTTTTATTTGAGCAACCATAGAAAAATATACAAAGTGTACTTAGACAATAAAATATTTTATTCATAAAAATTAAATTTGCCAATTGTTATTTTTAATGTATTCTGCAAATGATAAATTTGTTCTGAGTAAACTGCTCACTTTACTGAAATTCCCAGGTAAAGAAAATATTGAATACTGGTCTCTATTACTGACGATACCATAAACATTATTGTTATGTCCTAATACAAACACGGGAATTTTCATCTTTGCGGCTAAGTTACCATCGTTCCCTTCACCATAAAAAGAGGGTGAAGCATCGCCTTGCCGTTCTTGAGGGTGAGGCTGCCGCCAAGCAGATAGTCCGTAGAGTCTGCTTGCAATATCTGCGATGATGTCAGCTCGGCAGGCTTCACACCCCAGGTTCTGGTGATATTCGGCTTGGCGGTATAGTGAACAGCACGTAGCTTCTTGCCTGATGTGCTATATACATACTTCGTCACGCTGCCGTTGGTGAAGTATATCTGTTTCGGGTTGTTGTTCCAGTCGTAGGTGATATTACCGGTTTCAATGACCGACACCATGCCTGTGCTGTCTTTCATAAACATCACCTGCGAAGACTCCTTAGAGCCCAGCTTTTTGGAAAAGTCCCATACTCTGTTCATCCCGCCTCTGCCGGGAGAGAAGTAGCGGATTTTGCATTTCTGCAAGCTGTCGGCCGATTCTGGCACCATGCCAGACAGATTCACCTGACCATAGACCGGCATCGCTCCAGATAGCAATAATGGTAATAATAATTTCAGTTTCATATATAACTTATTATGTCTATCTTCGTGTGATTACTTGATTATTCACTTTCCATATGAGGAAATAGAATTTTTAATTCCTTCTCTGAGTAACCTCCTGCTTTATAGTTCGAATCCGTAGAATTCACTTTGAAATATATTACCATCTTGTTGGCTATATCAATAATTGCAGTTCCGTAATTCCTACCCCCTTCTTCTTTGTATACAAGTACATTTTGACTTGGACTGATTGTACACATGCATTCTGGTTCTCGAATTATTGGGAAATGCGTATATAGATTTACATAAACATATATCGAATCATTTTTCTTATAGCCAACATATTGGCGGAAATACTTTCTTAGCCGAAAAGGCTCCTCATTAACACAACCATCTCTATCGTAAAGATAGTAGTTAAAGTAATTCCTAAGAATATCTTTAGCTAAGCTATATTCCTGATCAGAGAGAGAGTAAAATGACATACCTTTTTTTAGGAGAAACGTACTATCAGGATATATATATGTAGTATCCTTATTCAGCAAAAAATCCAGTCCATTTTCGGAATAATCAGTCGCCCATACAATCTGAAAATCATCTATAGACGATTTCTGGATACCTCTGCATGACAGAAAAATACATATGCAAACAAGTAGTTTGCCTACAAGCTTTATAAGTTTAAAATCCATATTCAAAACCTTTTGTTCCAACTTGACTATCCGAGGGGTAAGTTATAGGATTTCCAGATTCGTCCACAAGTGGCTTCCCATTAAGATATACTTCCCAATGACCTTCAACCTCTTCACCTGTTTTTTCATTAATTGTAGTAGCAATCCTTTCATCACCATTTGATGATGTATGAACATTTTCTGTAGGAGCTATAATAATTACATTCTGAAACTCCTGAGCCCCGGAAATTTTCTGAGCAAACTCAGACGTTGCACATGAATGTAGAATTAGAACTGCCTGTTCTGTACTTGTTTGGGACCAATCATGGTCATACTTTCTAATCAAATCACTCAACTCACTCGCATCTTCTACAAATAGGCTCTCACGTGATCTTGAATGATAATATCCACCTCCTCTAATTCTTGGTGCATAATAATCTATTTCAACTTCAATTCCAGTAGCCTTACTTCTTTGTGTTTTTTTATTTCCATCCGGATCAATATACTTCACAGGACTATTTCCACAATACACATACGGACTGATTCCTCTATAATCTTCTGCCAATGGATCTATTCTATCCCATCTTAGCAGGATTGGGTCATATTGTCTGGCGCCGTGGTCGTAAGTGTTCAGGCCATGCATCTTATCGAGTTCCTTGCCATTGTATTTGTAGGGTTGGAAGTCGGGATTTGTGGCGGCTGAGTTGTCTGCGTATGGGGCGCCGAAGGGATAATAGGGTTTCATATCAATGGCTTTTAGTTATTTAAATAACCATGGCAAAGATAGTAAAAGTTTTAATATCAACACCATGTTTTAACAATGGATAGTAGTCTTTTATGAAAATTTTGCAAAGTACCTAAAGAATTATTGCGCGCTAACTACTTTGCACGTGAAAAGTACTTAGAGAAAAACGACGTATGATTAATCACTTTTTGGATGACTTCTATAGACTGCGGCGGCGGAACTCACTGCAGGTGATGGCGGTGGCAACGCCTACGTTGAGACTGTCGGCCGTGTCGCCTTGGTGAAAGTCGGGGATCAACAGTTTGTGGGTGACGCGGGCACGAACGGTTTCGCTGATGCCGTTACCCTCATTGCCCATGACGATGATGCCATGCTGCGAAAGTGACTGGGTGTAGATATTCTCGCCATCGAGGAAAGTGCCGTAGATGGGGAAGTCGGCGGGCAGACTGTCGAACAGTTGGATGGGGTTGGTATATACAATCTGTACGCGGGCGATAGAACCCATTGTGGCTTGGATAACCTTAGGGTTCCAAGCATCGACAGTACCTTCGCTACAGTAGATGGTGGAGATGCCGAACCAGTCGGCTATGCGGATGATGGTGCCCAGATTGCCTGGGTCCTGAACATTGTCGAGGAGAAGGCTGAGGGCAGAGCTGTCTAGGCTGATGGCTGATGTCTCAGGGATAGGGAAGAGGGCGAGCACTTGTTGCGGGTGCTGCAGGAGTGAGAGACGTGTGAGCTCGTCGGGGGTGACCTCAATGGCGCCTGCCATCTGATTGGTGGCAAGCCAGTCGGAAGTAGCGAATAACTGACGAGGGGTGAAACCGGCTTCCAACAAATCGCCAACCACCTTATGTCCTTCGGCTATGAAAAGACCCTCTTGCTTGCGAAACTTCTTGAGTTCGAGCTGATGCACGTATTTTATCTGATTTTTGCTGATCATATACTATAAAAATGCGAAAATTCTGTGCAAAGATACGAATTAATTGAGAATTTAGAATTAAGAATTGAGAGTTTTTATTAATTTTGCAGCGAAAATGAGTCGAAAAAGAGAAAAATATAGGTATTTACCATATGTATGCTTGTCGGCAGCGGCACTATTGGTGTGCAGTTGCTCGGTAACGCGCGACCTTCCGGAAGGCAGTTATCTGTTGGATGACGTCAAGGTGGTGGCCGATGGAAAATATTGCGATATCAGTACCAGTCAACTGAAGGGCTATGTACGCCAGAAGGGTAACTCGCGCTGGTTTTCGGCCGTGAAACTGCCCTTAGGTGTCTATGCGCTGGCTGGTAAGGATAGCTCATGGGTGAACCGTACGCTGCGCCAGATGGGCGAGGCGCCGGTGATCTACGACTCGGTGCAGGCTCAGATGACCTGTAAGGACCTGCAGCAGGCTTTGCAGAACAAAGGCTATCTGGATGCCCAGGTTGAACTGTACACTGACCAGAAGAAACATAAGCTGGATGCCGTCTATGTGTTGCATCCGGGACAGCCGTATTTCGTGCGTGAACTGGAATATGAAATCGAGGATACGACGGTTGCACGTTTGATGAAGCACCGTCGTTCGCTCTTGCACCCCGGTATGCAGTTCAGTGTGGAGACCTTGTCGGCCGAACGCAACCAGATGACGCAGCATCTGCAGAATAACGGTTATTTCCGTTTTCATAAGGAGTATATTACCTATGCGGCTCAGAAAGATGAACAGCAGCACGGCGTGAACCTGAAGTTGCGTCTGCAACAGCAGCACAAAGTTTATCTTATCGATGATATCGCGTATGAAAGTTCCGGCGAGGAGCAGCGGCTGCATCTGCGTCCGAAGGTGCTCAGCGAGAATACCTTTTTAGAGGCGGGTGGTCCTTATTCGGCAGAGAAACTGCAGAACACGTATAACCACTTCGGACGTTTGGGAGCGGTGAAGTACACTAATATTGCTTTTGAACAGCAGCCCGATACAACACTGCTCAACGCCAAGATACAGATACAGACCAACAAGCCATCGACCATCAGTTTTCAACCTGAGGGTACGAATACGGCTGGTGATTTCGGTGCGGCTGCATCGCTGACGTATCAGAACCGTAACCTGTTTCGTGGCTCCGAGACTTTCAGTCTGCAGCTGCGTGGTGCCTACGAGGCCATCAAGGGTCTGGAGGGGTATAGTCATCGGAACTTTACGGAGTATAGTGTTGAGACGCGACTCTCGTTCCCACGATTCATCATGCCTTTCCTGAGTCGCAGTTTCCGTCGCAGAACACTTGCCACGAGCGATCTGTCACTGATTTACGACACGCAAGACCGTCCTGAGTTCCACCGTCGTGTGCTCACTGCTGGTTGGTCGTACCAGTGGAAACCGCAGAATCATCACGACAGCTACCGCTTTGATCTGGTGAACCTGAACTATGTGTTCATGCCCTGGATCAGCGAGACCTTCAAGAAGGAGTATTTAGACAATGAGACGAACTATAACGCTATCCTTCGCTATAACTACGAGGATCTCTTTATCATGCGTATGGGCTTCGGTTATGCGTATAATAACGGTCATGTGGCTCTGAAGGCGAATGTGGAAACGGCTGGTAATCTGCTGAATATCAGTTCGAAACTGCTGAACGCCTCGAAGAACAGCGAGACGGGACAATACACGCTCTTTAATATTGCCTATGCCCAGTATGTGAAGGGCGACTTTGATTATACCCAGGAGCTGATGCGAGGTACTAACGACCAGTTGGTGTTCCATATCGGTGTGGGGCTGGCTTATCCGTATGGCAACTCGACCGTGCTGCCTTTCGAGAAACGTTACTTCTCGGGTGGTGCCAACAGCGTCAGAGGATGGACTGTGAGAAGCTTGGGACCAGGTCGCTATAAGGATAAAGACGGGCGTATAAACTTTATTACACAGACGGGCGATATGAAGCTCGACTTGAATGCGGAATACAGAACCAAGCTATTCTGGAAATTTAATGGCGCACTCTTTGTGGATGCTGGTAATATATGGACTTTCAGGGATTATAATGGTCAGGAAGGCGGACGTTTTACCTTTAGTCGATTGTTGAGCGATCTGGCGGTTAGCTATGGTATGGGCGTAAGATTAAATTTTGACTATTTTATCCTGCGCTTCGATTTGGGTATGAAGGCGGTGAACCCCGCTTTCGAGATAGAATCAGACGATCACTACCCGTTGTTGCACCCACGTCTGTCGCGCGATTTGGCTTTTCACTTCGCAGTAGGTATGCCATTCTAAAATTAATAAATAATGTGAAAAGCGGGTGCCGTTTCATATTATTTTAGTACCTTTGCACGAAAATTATTATACGACATGTTGAAATTTATATCGTTTGGAAGCGGTAGCAGCGGTAATTGCTATTATCTGGGCACTGCGACAGACGGGCTGATAATAGATATAGGCATCGGAATACGCACACTGAAGAAATACTGTAAGGAATACGGTATTCAGTTGAATTCTGTGAAGCGCATCCTGATAACACACGATCATGCTGATCATATCAAATCAGTAGGAGCCCTGAGTCATGACATGAATCTGCCTGTCTATGCTACGCACAAAGTGCACGAGGGAATAGATAAGAACTATTGCATTACCCGCAAAGTATCGGCTGACCATAAGAAAGAAATAGTACCAGGTGAGAGTATCACCCTTGGCGACTTCAAAGTGAAACCTTTTGCGGTGCCTCATGATGCCTCTGAGAATGTGGGCTACGAGATTGAGGTTGAGGGTATTGTGTTTGTGGTAATTACCGACGTGGGGCGTATCACAGAGGATATCTGCGCCAGCATCCGTCGTGCCAACTATCTGGTCATTGAGGCTAACCACGATGTAGAGATGCTGAAGACGGGGCCTTATCCCGATTATCTGAAGCAGCGCATCAGAAGCGGCAACGGACACCTGTCGAACATGGAGTGCGGCGAAGCCTTAGTGGAGAATATGACCGAAGCACTTAAGCATGTGTGGCTATGCCATCTGAGCGAAGAGAATAATCACCCCGAATTGGCCCGTAAGACGGTGGAGACCATCCTGCGCAGTCATGGCGTGATTCCTGGTAAGGACTTGAAACTCGAAGTGCTTAAGCGCAAAACGCCTACTGGTGTCTATGAACTCGAGAATAACGAGGCGTAACAATCGTATAAATTATCAAATAGTCAAAAAAAGATGGTCGAGGTAATTGTAAAGGATGAAGAGCTGCAGAAGGCAGCCATGGAGGGAATGGATGAATTCCTGGATGTGTTTGTAAAGGCTATCTACGACGCCATTGGCGGCGAACTGACAGCCGAGAGTATGCAGCAGCTCAATGCCGACCAGCTGACGCTATTGGCTTGGAGTATCCTGCACGAAGAGGTGATGGATGGTGGTTTCGTACAGCTCATCTACAACGGCTACGGACCATTTATCTTCAAGAATCCGCTGGCTAAAGCCTTACGCCAGTGGGATATGCGTGCGCCATCGAAGCTGATCTACGATGCCCACACGCTGTGGCTGAAATATCGTGAGGAGATAGAAACAGAGAAGAGCGACGAGGACTTCATGGCCATGTTTGAGCAGTATCCGGAATTCGAGAACCTCGACGACATCTTTATTGAGAACGAAGAGGAGTGGGTGAGCGACATCGCACATTATGTCGATGATCATCTCGAGAACTTCGCAACTATTAAGTGATATGAATAAGACTGAGGAACAGATAAGGAAAAAGAGTCCGGTGCAGATTCGCAACAAGAAGGCCTCGTTCGAGTACTTCTTCATCGATACCTATACAGCTGGTATCGTGCTGACGGGTACGGAGATCAAGAGTATCCGACTGGGAAAGGCGAGTCTGGTTGACACCTATTGCGTGGTGATCAACGGCGAACTCTGGGTGAAGGGCATGAATGTAAGCCCTTACTTCTACGGTTCGTACAACAACCACGAGATGAAGCGCGACCGCAAACTGCTGTTGAACAAGAAAGAGATCCGTGCCTTAGAGAGTGCCACCAAACAGACGGGTTACACCATTGTGCCCATCCTGGTGTTTATCGACGAGAAAGGTCGTGCCAAGGTGGATGTGGCGCTGTGTAAGGGTAAGAAGGAGTTCGACAAGCGACAGACGCTGAAAGAGAAGGAGGATCGCCGTGAGATGGACCGTGCAATGAAAGTTTGGAAGTGATTGAACAGTAAGACATGAGTAAACTAAACGAGATCATAAACGAGAGAGTTCTCATACTCGATGGAGCCATGGGAACGATGATTGGTGCTGTGATCGGTAAGGTAGGTAACAGCGATGAACTTAACCTTTTGCGCCCCGAAGTGGTGTCGGAAATTCATCGTAAATACCTCGAAGCCGGCGCTGATATCATTACGACCAATACGTTCAGCAGCCAACGTATTTCGCAAGCTGACTACCAGTTAGAGGAGCGTGCTTGGGAAATGGCTTGCAAGGGTGCTCAGTTGGCGCGCATCGAAGCCGACAAATTTACTACAGAGGAAAAACCAAGATTCGTGGCTGGTTCGATAGGACCGACCAATAAAACCCTGTCGATGTCGCCTGACGTCAGCAATCCTGCGCTCCGCGACATTACATACGACGAACTGTTGGATGCCTATATGGAACAGGTTGACGGACTGATTGAGGGCGGGGTTGACACCTTGTTGATAGAGACCATCTTCGATACACTGAATGCCAAGTGTGCCATCGATGCCGCTATGCGGGTGATGGAGAAAAGGCAATTACAGCTGCCCATTATGCTCTCGGTAACTGTGAGCGATCTGGCGGGCAGAACACTCTCAGGACAGACACTCGATGCCTTCCTGGCCAGCGTTAGCACGTATCCCATATTCTCTATCGGATTGAACTGCTCTTTTGGTGCTACGCAGATGAAACCCTTTATCCGCGAACTGGCCCAGAAAGCCCCATACTATATCAGTTGCTATCCTAATGCCGGATTGCCTAATGCGCTCGGACTCTATGACGAGACTGCCGAGAGTATGGCGCCTAAGATGGGTGAACTGGTGGACGAGGGTATCGTCAACATCATCGGTGGTTGTTGTGGTACCACTGATGAATTTATCCGCTTGTACCAGCCATTGGTGGTAGGCAAGAAGCCCCATGTGCCAGCCTCTATGCCGAGCACGATGTGGTTGTCGGGATTGGAACTGCAGAACGTCACCGAAGAGGTACATTTTGTAAATGTGGGTGAGCGTTGTAATGTGGCGGGCTCACGCAAATTCCTGCGACTTATCAAGGAAAAGAATTACAGCGAAGCTCTGTCGATAGCCCGTAAGCAGGTGAGCGACGGAGCGCTGGTGATTGATATCAATATGGACGATGGTCTGTTGGATGCCCAACAGGAAATGACCACCTTTCTCAACATGATTGCCGCCGAACCGGATATTGCCAAGGTGCCTGTAATGATCGACTCGTCGAACTGGGAGGTCATCAAGGCTGGACTTAAATGTGTGCAGGGCAAGAGCATTGTGAACTCGATTTCACTGAAAGAGGGTGAACAGAAGTTTATTGAGCACGCACAGGATGTGATGCGCTATGGCGCTGCGGTGGTAGTGATGTGTTTCGATGAAGAAGGACAGGCTACCACGTATGAGCGACGTATTGAGATTGCTGAGCGCGCCTTCCGTATTCTTACCGAACAGGTAGGCATGAACCCGCTCGACATTATCTTCGACCCGAATATCCTGGCCATTGCTACGGGTATGGAGGAACATGATGCCTATGCCGCCGATTTTATCCGTGCAACGGGTTGGATTCATGAAAACCTGAAAGGCGCGCACGTTAGCGGCGGTGTGAGTAACCTGAGTTTCTCGTTCCGTGGTAACAACTATATCCGTGAGGCAATGCATGCCGTATTCCTTTATCATGCCATTCAGCATGGTATGGATTTTGGTATCGTAAACCCTTCTACGAAAGTAATTTACGCTGATATTCCTCAAGACCAGCTTGAGGTTATTGAAGACGTTGTGCTGAATCGTAAGAAGGGTGCCTCTGAGCGCCTCATCGAGTTGGCTGGCAAAATCATGGAGGAGGAGTTGGCCAAGAAAGAGGCTGGGGGAGCAAGTGCGGAGAAACGCCCTTTTGAGGATCGCCTTCAGACGTCGGTAGAGGACCGTCTGGCCCAGTCTTTAGTGAAGGGCGACGGTACCTTTCTCGAAGAGGATCTGAAGGAAGCATTGGCTAAGTTTGAACATGCGGTAGAGATTATCGAAGGTCCGCTGATGGCGGGTATGAACAAGGTGGGAAAGCTGTTCGGTGAAGGTAAGATGTTCCTGCCTCAGGTGGTGAAAACCGCCCGTACCATGAAGCAGGCAGTAGATATCCTGCAACCCTTCATAGAAGCCGAGAAAACCGAGAGTACGACCTCGGCAGGTAAAGTGCTGTTGGCAACCGTGAAGGGTGATGTTCACGACATTGGTAAGAATATTGTCAGTGTGGTGATGGCCTGTAACGGCTACGAGGTGGTGGATATGGGTGTCATGGTGCCCGCCGACCAGATAGTGAAGAAAGCCCAGGAGGAACATGTGGATATCATCGGATTGAGCGGACTGATCACTCCCAGTTTGGAGGAGATGGTGAACGTGGCTGAGGAGCTGAAGAAAGCTGGTCTGGATATTCCCATCATGATTGGTGGCGCCACTACCAGCGAACTGCATGTAGCGTTGAAGATAGCCCCCGTTTACGGTGGTCCTGTGGTGTGGATGAAGGATGCTTCGCAGAATGCGCTGATGGCTGCCAAGCTGTTGGCCGATAAGCAGACCGTGGAGCACGAACTTGATAAGAAATATGATAACCTGCGTGAGGAATATCATCAGGAACAAGCGCAGATTGTGTCACTCGAAGAAGCAAGAAAGAATAAACCCAGATATGAAGAATAGATTAGTTTTGATGGCCATCGCTCTGCTGATGGCAGTGGCAGGAAATGCGCAGAAGAGAGAGATGCGCGGTGCATGGATACAGTGCGTGAACGGACAGTTCCAGAATATGGGAACCGCCAAGATGCAGCAGACATTGACCTATCAGCTCGACGAGCTGAAGAAGGATGGTGTGAATGTGATTATCTTCCAGGTACGCCCAGAGTGCGATGCCCTCTACGAGAGTAAGATAGAGCCATGGAGCCGATTCCTGACAGGTGTTCAGGGCAAGGCGCCCAGCCCTTATTGGGACCCTTTGCAGTGGATGATTGAGGAGTGTCATAAGCGCGACATGGAACTGCATGCTTGGATTAATCCCTTCAGAGCCAAGACCAAGGGTACCAATGTGTTGGCAAAGAATCACATCGCGATTCGTAAGCCTGCAAACTGTTTCGCATACGATGAGCTGTTTATCCTGAATCCTGGAATCGAAGAGAATCGCGATTATATCTGTGAGGTGGCCAAGGATATCGTGGCGCGTTACGATGTGGACGGTATCCATATGGACGACTATTTCTATCCTTATCCGGTAAAGGGTTTGAGCATACCTGATGATGAGCTGTTCCATGATCACTCTAACGGCATCAAGGACCAGAATGATTGGCGCCGCTATAATGTGAACCTGTTTATCGAGCAGTTCTACAAGGCCATCCATGAGGTGAAGCCTTGGGTGAAGGTGGGCATCTCGCCTTTTGGCATCTATCGTAACAAGAAGAGTTCGCCAGTGGGTAGTAATACCAATGGTACTCAGAACTACGACGATTTGTATGCTGATATCCTGTTATGGGTGAATAACGGATGGCTGGATTACTGTGTTCCTCAGTTGTACTGGGAGATAGGAAATAAGGCCGCTGATTATGCAACCCTTATTAAATGGTGGAGTCAGCACGCTGCTGTTCGTCCGTTGGTAATTGGCGAGGATGTGGAACGCACGGTGAAATATGCCGATCCTCAGAATCCCAACCAGCATCAGTTGGGTGCCAAGATGAATTTGCATCGCCAGAATCCTGCCGTAAAGGGTACTGTTCTGTGGTATGCTAAAGCGGCTGTAGATAATGTGGGCAACTATGGCACATCGCTCCGCGAAGTGTACTGGAAGCATCCTGCCCTCCAGCCCGAAATGCCGTTCATCAGCAATAAGGCACCAAAGAAGGTGAAGAAACTGTCGCCTGTATGGACTGAGGACGGTTATATCCTGTTCTGGATATCGCCAAGCAGTAAGCATTGGGAAAGCAATGCAGAGAAATATGTTGTGTATCGTTTTGCCAAAGGCGAGAAGGTGAATCTGAACGATCCTTCGAAGATTGTTACTATCACCGATAAGTTCTTCTACAAACTGCCATACAATGAGGGCAAGGAGAAGTGGACCTATGTGGTTACTGCATTGAACCGCATCCAGAACGAAAGTAAGCCGGCAACGAAGAAAATAAAACTATAGCGAAGGCGTTATGAAAGGATTGATAGGAGGTTTATTAGGATTATTATTGTTGTGTGCTTGTGGAGGCAGAAGTCTGTCGCCCGAAGAGATGCAGCATAAGTTGGACAGCATCAAACAGCTGGAAATCAGGGAACGTTTAGAGGCTCAAGGTATCAACTTAAAGCATTCGGACAATCCGCTCAAGATGTTCTACGACAGTTTGGAATTGTTGCCGCTTCCTATCGCCTATACCGAGGAGTTTGTGAGGTATCTTCCCAACTTCAAACCGGTGCCGCAGGATATTGCCAAAGCGCTTGAATTGGAAGGACATGACAAACAGAAAGCCATC
Organism: Prevotella sp. P6B1; assembly: GCF_000702825.1. Classification (GTDB taxonomy): domain Bacteria; phylum Bacteroidota; class Bacteroidia; order Bacteroidales; family Bacteroidaceae; genus Prevotella. Next base: position 19,328 of record NZ_JNKF01000014.1, on the reverse strand, counting down.
TCTTTGTCCGAATCTATTGGTGCCCGCTTGATGTTGCTGGCTGCTGATGAGGACGAAGACCGCTATTCGTTGTGGCTCTATTCGCTCGATGACGATTATATGCCGGTAGACAAACTGTGTCTGTATGCTATCAATGAGGATGAGGAACAGGATCTCGATGGTGATGAGGAGATACTACAGTATTTCACCATCACCAGCGATTATGAAATCCATCTGATGGACTACTCGAAGGAGAAGGCCAGAACACGTACAGAGGAAGTGTACACGTTGGATGCAACGCGTAACTTCTTATTGCAGAAAAGTGAGGAGTTGTATTAGTCTTCCAGCAATTTCTTGAGGAAGGCATCAAGATCTTCTTCCAGACCTTCCATCAAGTCGGGATCAATGATGACCGTTTCGTCGTCAACCAGATAGAGTTCTGCCACCGACTCCTTATCGTCGTCTTCCAGTACAAATGAGAAAGGCTTGAGGATAGACATGTTCTCAATGGTATCCTTCATCTTGTCCAAACTCTTACGAATCACCGAGGGAATCTCGTCGAAGAAGTTATCTGAAGTATCGCCGATCCAATCTTCAATAATGCATCGGTTGATTTCCTCATCGTTGTCGTCGAAAGCCATTAATTCACCCGTCTCCTGAGTAACGCGCATGTGGATATCAGTCATGACGGAAGCCTCTTCGGAAGGAGGAAATTTGTCGGCTATCTTGCGGATAGCACGTTCAATCTGCTGGAATGTCAGTTCGGTTGTCTTCATCTTCTTTTATTATTAATCTGTGGCAAAAGTATAAAAAAACTTTTGTAATTGCAAACGATTACGAATATTTTTATAAAAAAACCACGTTTTCGCTTGTTTTATTCAGTAGATTGTCGTACCTTTGCAAAATGTAATGTCTACATAGCAAATCGATGAGTAATACGATATCACATTCGGGAATTATTAAAAGCATAAGCGATGGTTGCATTAAGGTGCAGATCGTCCAGACTTCTGCGTGCGCAGCCTGTAAGGTGGCATCGCATTGCAATGCTGCCGAGTCGAAAGTGAAGATCGTAGATGTGTTCTGTCATAACACCGCTGGTTATACCGTAGGTCAGGAGGTGACAGTGTGGGCATCGAAGGATGTGGCTAACCGCGCTTTGCTATTAGGCTTCGGCGTACCTTTCTTATTATTAATAAGTGTGCTGATGATTGCTCTGAAACTATTGGGCGACGAGGGGTTGTCGGCGCTGGCGGCCATCGCGGCACTGATACCTTATTATCTGGCGCTATGGGTACTGAAAGATCGGATACAGAAACAGATATCATTCCAATTAGAATCATAAAATTAGTAACTAAAACAAATAGAGTATGAATTTCATCTTGATTGCAGTAATTGTACTTGGAGCTATCGGACTGATAGCGGCTATTGTGCTTTTTGCAGCCTCCAAGAAGTTCGCTGTCTATGAAGATCCACGTATTGCGCAGGTGGGCGAATTGCTGCCTGGTGCCAATTGCGGTGGATGCGGATTTCCAGGATGTAGCGGTATGGCCGATGCACTCGTGAAAGGTGCAGATGCCGGAAGCCTTGACGGACTGATGTGTCCTGTAGGCGGCGCCGAGACGATGGGAAAGGTGGCCGACTTGTTAGGAATGGCAATTGCTAATTCAGAACCGATGGTAGCCGTAGTAAGATGTAACGGTACCTGTGAACATCGTCCAAAGGTTGCTGAGTATGCTGGCCTGCGCACTTGTGCTGCCATGCATGCCTGTGGCGCTGGTGAGACTGCTTGTGGATTCGGTTGCTTAGGATGCGGCGATTGTGTGGCTGCTTGTCAGTTCGACGCCATTCACATGAATCCTGAGACAGGTATCCCCGAGGTTGATGACGACAAGTGTACCTCGTGTGGCGCATGTGTTAAGGCATGTCCAAGAAACATTATCGAACTACGTAAGAAAGGCCCGAAGGGTAGGAGAGTCTTCGTGTCGTGCGTGAACAAGGACAAGGGACCTGTTGCCATGAAGGCTTGTGCCGTAAGTTGTATCGGTTGCGGTAAGTGTGAGAAGGAATGTAACTTCGGTGCTATCACCGTGGAGAACAACCTGGCCTACATCGATTTCGAAAAGTGCCGTTTGTGTCGTAAGTGTGTGACCGTATGTCCTAAACATGCGATTGTGGATGTAAACTTCCCCACACCAGCACCTGCGCCAAAGCCCAAAGAACCTAAAAAAGAAGAGGAGGCAAAAGCATGAAGATCAGAACATTTAGTATAGGTGGTATTCACCCAGAAGAGAATAAGCTGACTCACGAGGTACCAACAAAGGTAGCAGAACTGCCCAAACAGGCCATTTTCCCACTGGGACAGCATATCGGTGCTCCTGCCAAGCCTGTGGTACAGAAAGGTGACAAGGTGAAGGTTGGCACCATGATTGCCGAAGCCGGTGGATTCGTTTCGGCTCCTATCTTTTCGTCGGTCAGTGGTACAGTATTCAAGATTGATACCGCTATCGATGCCACAGGCTATCGTAAGCCTGTGATCATCATCAATGTGGAAGGCGATGACTGGGAAGAAGGAATCGACCGTTCGGATAAACTGGAGACGGTTGAAGCACATCCCGACCTGACGCCTGAGGTGATTGTAGAACGTATCAAAAATGCTGGTGTTGTTGGTATGGGTGGTGCTTGTTTCCCCACCTTTATTAAGTTGACACCACCACCAACGGCCAAGGCTGAATGCGTGATTATTAACGCTGTGGAGTGTGAACCTTATATCACAGCCGACTATCGTTTGATGATGGAGCACGCCGATGAGATATTGGTGGGTCTCGAACTCCTGATGATGGGAGCGAAGGTGACCAAAGGATATATTGGTATCGAAACCAATAAGCCTGCTGCTATCAAGCTGCTTGCTGAGAAATGTGCTAAGAAATTCAGTGGTACCAAGTATCAGGTAGAGGTGGTGCCCCTGAAACAACGTTATCCGCAAGGTGGTGAGAAACAGTTGGTAGATGCGGTCATCCAGCGTCAGGTTCCTGCACCTCCTGCCATCCCTGTGAACGTGGGTGCTATCGTGCAGAATGTTGGTACGGCTTTCGCTGTCTACGAGGCTGTGATGAAGAACAAACCACTCTTTGAACGCTATACCACTGTGACAGGAAAGAAACTTAAGAACCCAGGTAACTTCCTGGTGCGTATGGGTACACCCATGAAGGATCTGATTGAGGCTTGTGGTGGTATGCCTGAAGGCGACAATAAACTGTTGGCCGGTGGACCGATGATGGGTAAGGCACTGACTTCGGTAGAGGTGCCTATCTGTAAGGGAACCAACTCGGTGACAATCATCAGCGATGATGAAGCTCGCCGTAAGGAGCCGCAGCCCTGTATCCGTTGTGCCAAGTGTGTAGGTGTTTGTCCGATGGGATTGGAGCCGTATCTGTTGGCTAAACTGTCGGATGTGAAGAATTGGGAGCGTGCAGAAAGTGAGGATATCGTGAGCTGTATCGAGTGTGGCTCTTGCCAGTTCACATGTCCAGCGCATCGTCCGTTGCTCGACAATATCCGCTTGGGTAAGAGCACTGTGATGGGAATTATCCGTTCACGCGCCGCCAAGAAATAAATGGTAATTGGTAAATTGTAAAAATGTAAATTCTCAATATGAGTAAGTTAATTGTTTCATTATCGCCACATGCCCATGGTACCGATACCGTAGAGCGCAACATGTACGGCGTCATCATTGCACTGATGCCCGCCCTGCTCGTATCGTTCTATTTCTTCGGTCTGGGTTCGGTTGTTGTAACAGCATCCAGCGTGGCTGCCTGCTTATTCTTTGAGTGGGCTATCAGCAAGTATATCCTTAAGCAGCAACGTAATACAGTGCTCGATGGCTCTGCCATTCTCACAGGTCTGTTGCTTGCTTTCAACCTGCCATCAAACCTGCCGGTATGGATCATCATTATCGGTGCGCTTTTTGCCATCGGTGTGGCTAAGATGACGTTTGGTGGCTTAGGTAATAATCTGTTTAACCCCGCACTCGTTGGTCGTGCAGCATTGCTGGTAGCATTTCCTGCACAGATGACCACTTGGCCAAAGGTTGGTCAGCTGGGCAGCTATCTCGATGCAGAGACTGGTGCAACACCACTCTCTATCATGAAGGAAGCCATCAAGAGCGGCGACGCGTCTATACTCGATAAGTTACCTTCATCGCTTGACCTTTTCCTGGGTAATCATCCTGATGGCGCAGGTGCGATGGGTGAGATTTGTGCGCTGGCCTTGTTGCTGGGTCTGGCCTATATGTTGTGGAAAAAGATAATCACCTGGCATATTCCTGTATCAATCATCGCTACGGTATTCGTATTTGCTGGTTTGTTGCATCTCGCTAATCCTGCTTATGCTGATCCTATCTCGGTGATTCTTTCGGGTGGTCTGATGCTGGGAGCTATCTTCATGGCAACCGACTATGTGACGAGCCCGATGACAGCCAAGGGACAACTCATCTATGGTATTGCCATCGGATTCCTGACGGTAGTGATCCGAAACTGGGGTGCTTATCCAGAGGGTATGTCGTTCGCTATTCTGATTATGAATGCGTTCACACCACTCATCAATAATTACGTAAAACCAAAACGATTCGGGGAGGTAACAAAATGAAAAAGTTAGAATCATCATTACTGAATATGGTGCTGGTACTGACGTCGGTAGCAGTTATCATGGGTGGTATCCTGGCTTTTGTGAACCACCTGACTGAAGGTCCTATCAACGACCAGAAAGCCAAAGCTCTGGCCGATGGTATCAAAAACGTGATGTGTGTTGACAACTTGAAAGTTGCCAAGACTGATACGGTGAAACAGAACGATGCCAAGGGTAAGGAAATGACTTATATTATCTATCAGATTCAGGATGCCCAAAACAAAGATCTCGGTGCAGCTGTAGAATCGACAACTGGTGGTTTTGGCGGTGATCTGAAGGTGCTGGTAGGTTTTAATCCAGAGGGTAATATCTTAGGTTATACGCTGCTGGAGCATGCTGAGACTCCCGGTTTGGGCGCTAAGGCTGATAAGTGGTTCCAGAAGGGGGAGAAGGGTGATATCATCGGAAAGTCGCCTGCTCAGCCTCTCACGGTGTCGAAGGATGGTGGACAGGTTGACGCAATCACGGCATCGACCATTACCAGTCGTGCTTTTCTGTTGGCTGTCAATAATGCTTATAACGCTTACAAGGCTACACCTGCAGCTGATGCAGAAACGGGTGCAACTCAAAAAGTAAAGGAGGATTAAGGTATGAACACAATACAGATTATTAAGAATGGTATCATCAAGGAGAATCCTACGTTCGTCTTGATGCTGGGTATGTGTCCTACATTGGCCACAACCACTTCGGCCATGAATGGTATGTCCATGGGACTCGCTACGATGGCGGTACTTATCTGCACGAATTTTGTTATCAGCTGTCTGAAATCAGTCACTCCCGATAAGGTGCGTATTCCTGTCTTCATCGTGGTGATTGCTGCTTTTGTTACCATCCTTCAGATGGTGATTAAAGCATATCTGCCTGAGGTGGATAAATCATTGGGATTATTTATACCTCTGATTGTGGTGAACTGTGTGATACTTGGTCGTGCTGAAGCTTTTGCCGCTAAGAATTCACCTGTTGCTTCTCTGTTTGATGGTATCGGTATCGGTCTTGGTTTTACCTTGGGCCTGACACTGTTAGGTATCTGTCGTGAACTGCTTGGAGCTGGCTCTATCTTTGGCTTTACATTGTTGCCTGAGACATTCAATATCCTGCTCTTTGTATTGCCACCAGGTGCTTTTATCACTCTGGGCTTCCTGATTGCAATCGTTAACAAACTTAGAAACGCTTAAGTTATGGAATATATACTTATTTTCATTAGCGCCATCTTTGTGAACAACATCGTGTTGTCACAGTTCCTCGGCATCTGTCCGTTCCTTGGCGTATCCAAGAAGATTGATACCTCGTTAGGTATGTCGGCAGCTGTTGCTTTTGTGCTGACACTTGCCACTATCGTTACTTGGTTGGTTCAGAAATATGTGCTTGATGCCTTCGGACTGCAGTATCTTCAGACGATAGCATTTATTCTCGTAATTGCTTCGTTAGTACAGTTGGTGGAAATTGTTCTGAAGAAAGTGTCGCCAGCTTTGTATCAGGCATTAGGTATCTTCCTCCCTCTGATAACAACAAACTGTGCCGTATTGGGTGTGGCCATTCTGGTTATTCAGAAAGATTACAATCTGCTGCAATCGGTAGTCTATGCATTCTCAACAGCTATTGGTTTCGGTTTGGCACTGACCGTATTTGCCGGTATGCGTGAGCAACTGGAATTGGTTAAAATTCCAAAGGGCATGCAGGGAATGGCTATTGTGATGCTTTCTGCAGGTCTCCTGAGCTTGGCCTTTATGGGATTCTCGGGAGTTGACGGAGGACTGAAAGTGCTTTTCGGCATCGATTAAATAACAACTGACTACTAAAAAGAGTCCGAACTATTTTGTAGTTCGGGCTTTTTTGTTTAACTTTGCCCCCGAAAAATAAGAATAATTATTGAGATGAAAATTGGAGATAAAGTGAGATTCCTGAGTGAAGTCGGTGGCGGAAAGGTGGCTGGCTTTCAAGGAAAGAATATAGTATTGGTAGAAGATGAGGATGGCTTCCAGATGCCCATGATGATTAATGAGGTGGTTGTGGTTGGTAAGGAGAACTATGAGACCTCAAGAATGGTAGAACAAAAGGCAAAAGCCCGTCAGACTATCGAAGAGGAAGAAGAACCTGAGATAGAACCTGCCGATCGACCTATCACTTTCAAGGCAAAACCAGAGGAACGAAAGGGTGGCGACAAGTTGAGTGCTTTCTTGGCTTTTGTGCCGATGGAGATAAAAGAATTATCACAGAGTCGTTTCGAAACCTATTTAGTGAATGATTCCAACTACTATCTGCGCTATGTATATATGACAGCTGAAGGTAGTGCCTGGAAGCTGAGAGCCGAAGGCGAGATTGAACCCAACTGCAAAGAGTTTATTGAGGAGTTTGGACGCGAGGATCTGAACGATATGGAGCATTGCTGCGTGCAGTTTATAGCCTACAAGCGCGACAAACACTATCTGCTGAAGTCGCCCGTCAATGCGCAGGTACGAGTGGATACGGTGAAGTTCTATAAGTTGCATGCGTTCTGTGAGAATGATTTCTTTGAGCAACCTGCACTGATATATACACTAATTGAGAACGACGTACAAAAAGTAAAGTTATGAAATACGGATTTGTAAACGTAGCAGCTGCTGTGCCTACGGTTAAAGTGGCCGATGTGGATTATAACATCCAACAGATTGAGAGTCTGATAGCACAAGCAGAAGGACGTGGTGTGGAGATTATGGTGTTTCCTGAGCTCTGTATCACTGGCTATTCGTGTCAGGATCTCTTCAAGGAACAACTTCTGTTGGACCATGCAGAGGACGGTATTGTAAAACTGCTCGATTTTACGCGCAAACTCAATGTTATAGCGATTGTTGGTTTGCCAGTGGTTGTCAACGGTTTGTTGTATAACTGTGCTGCTGTGATTCAGAGTGGTTCTTTATTAGGTATCGTTCCCAAGGTATATCTGCCTAACTATGGAGAGTTCTACGAGAAGCGCTGGTTTGCGTCGTCACAGGATCTTAATCCTACTGATATCTATTTTGCTGGTAGTCCAGTGCATATCTCTGCCGAGCCTCAGGTGTTTGTCACCAGTGATGGGGTGAAATTCGGAATAGAGATTTGTGAGGATGTCTGGGCGCCAACACCACCCAGCAATAATCTTTCGCTGGCAGGTGCTGATATCATCTTCAATCTCTCTGCCAGCGATGAGCTGATAGGTAAGCATGCTTATCTGAAATCACTTCTGGCTCAGCAGAGTGCACGCATGATCAGTGGTTATGTGTATGCCAGTTGTGGGTTCGGTGAGTCGACACAGGATGTGGTCTATGGTGGTAATGCCATCATCTTTGAGAATGGTAGATTACTTGAAGAAGGTAGCCGTTTCTCTCTCCAGCCACAGTTGAAGATGTGTCAGATTGACATCGAGGCACTGCATGAGGAGCGTCGTACTAATACCACCTTCATCAATGCGCAACGTGGCGCACATGCTCGTTTGATTAATTGTAAAGCCGTATCACCACGTGACTTTACGCTATTCAGAAATATCGATCCATATCCTTTCATTCCTAAGAGCGAGAATATGGAGGAGTCATGTGAGGAAATTCTGAATATCCAGGTGATGGGTCTGGTAAAACGTCTGTACCATATCAATGGAAAGAAGGCTGTGATTGGTATCAGCGGTGGACTTGATTCTACGTTGGCGTTGTTGGTGGTGGTGAAAGCTTTTGATAAGTTAGGGCTCGACCGTCAGGGTATCATTGGTATTACCATGCCAGGTTTCGGTACGACTGACCGTACTTATAACAACGCCTTGAAACTGATGGAAGCATTAGGTGTGACCATCCGTGAAATCAGTATTGCAAAGGCGGTAACCCAGCATTTTGCTGATATCAATCACGATGCTAAGGTTCATGATATTACTTACGAGAACTCGCAGGCTCGTGAGCGTACCCAGATCTTGATGGATGTGGCAAATAAGGAGAATGCTATTGTAATTGGAACTGGCGATTTATCGGAACTGGCACTTGGATGGGCAACATATAATGGCGACCATATGTCGATGTATGGTGTGAATGCGGGTGTACCTAAGACGCTGATTCGCTATTTGGTTCGTTATGTGGCAAACGAGATGGCTTCCGAGACATTGCTTGATATCATTGATACGCCGATATCGCCCGAGCTGATTCCTGCTGATGAAAATGGTAATATCAAACAGAAAACAGAGGATTTGGTAGGTCCTTACGAGTTGCATGATTTCTTTATCTATTATTTCATGCGTTATGGCTACAGTCCGAAGAAGATTTACCTCTTGGCTCAGCGTGCGTTCTGCACATCTAAGGACGGTCAGCCGGCACTCTACGATGAGGAGACTGTGAAAAAATGGCTGACTACATTCTGTCGCCGATTCTTCAATCAGCAGTTCAAACGTTCTTGTCTGCCTGATGGCCCTAAAGTAGGAAGCGTGAGCCTCTCGCCCCGTGGTGATTGGCGTATGCCGAGCGATGCTTCGAGTGCTCTCTGGTTGAAAGAATGCGAAAGCCTCGATTAAGCGAAAGCAATGACAAGTATCAACACGATAAAAAAGAAATGAGTTAGCTGAATGCTAACTCATTTTCTTTTAATGTAATGTGTATCGTATCGCCGGGTTTGATATCGCCGTTCACGATAATATCGCTGATACCATCTTCCAGATAGTTCTGGATGGCTCGTTTCAACGGTCGGGCACCAAACTGTACATCGTATCCCTTGGCGGCAACAAACTCCTTGGCTTCGTCGCTTAGGTCAATATGATAACCTATCTGTTCGATGCGATGATATAATCCCTTCAATTCGACATCAATAATGCGCTTGATGGCATCCAGATCCAACTGGTCGAAGGTGATAATCTCGTCGAGACGGTTCAGGAATTCGGGTGAGAACTGCTTAGAGAGAGCTTTCTGCACGATGTCACGTGCATTCTGCTTGTCCTTATCGTTCAGCATCAGACTTGTACTGTTTGTAACACCGAAACCAACTCCACGGCCGAAGTCTTTCAACTGGCGTGTTCCTGCATTCGAGGTCATAATGATAACGGTATTGCGGAAATCAACCAATCGTCCGTTACCATCTGTCATACGTCCTTCGTCAAGCACCTGCAATAACAGGTTGAACACGTTTGAATGTGCTTTCTCAATCTCGTCGAGTAAGACTATAGAGTAGGGGTGACGGCGTACACGCTCTGTCAGTTGTCCACCCTCGCCATAGCCTACGTATCCCGGAGGTGCTCCAATCAAGCGCGAGGTGTTGAAGCTTTCGGTATATTCGCTCATGTCGATACGGATCAAGGCGTCGCTGCTACCAAACATAAACTCGGCCAACTTCTTGGCGAGATAGGTTTTGCCGACACCCGTAGGACCTAAGAACATGAATACGCCAATGGGGTGGTTGGGTTCCTTCAATCCCACGCGATTGCGTTGGATGGCTTTGACCATTTTGTCGATAGCGGCATCCTGAGCAATCACGGCATTCTTCAGTTCTACAGCCATGCCTTTCAGGCGGATACCTTCTTGTTCTGCCATACGCTGAGCTGGTACTCCTGTCATCATCGACACCACTTCGGCTACTTGGTCGGCATCTACAACCTGACGTTCCTCTCCTTCGCCATTGCTCCAGCGTTCGTTGAGTTCCTTCAATTCTTTTTCGAGTGCCAGTTGGCGGTCACGATAGCTTGCGGCTAACTCGTAATTCTGATTCTTTACGGCAGCTTGTTTCTTATCCTTCACCTCTTCCATCTCTTTTTCCTTCTCAATGATCTCAGGTGGAATCTGTGCATTGCCCAAGTGAACTTTCGAACCGGTCTCGTCGAGCGCATCGATAGCCTTATCAGGCATAAAACGGTCGGTGACGTAGCGGTCTGTCAATTTGACACAAGCTTCCAACGCCTCGTCTGTATAGGTGACGTGATGATGCTGCTCGTAACGATCCTTGATGTTGTGCAGAATCTGTAGTGTTTCCTCGTTAGTAGTAGGTTCTACCAGAACCTTCTGGAAACGGCGCTCTAATGCTCCATCTTTCTCGATACTCTCGCGATATTCGTCGAGTGTAGTGGCACCAATGCACTGGATAGTGCCACGGGCCAGAGCAGGTTTCAGGATGTTTGCTGCATCCATCGAACCTGGTGTAGATCCTGCACCGATAATCGTGTGTATCTCGTCGATGAATACAATGATGTCAGGATTGGCTTCGAGCTCTTTCATGAGGGCCTTCAGGCGTTCCTCAAATTGTCCGCGATACTTAGTACCTGCTACAACACCTGTCATGTCGAGTGTATAGATACGTTTGCCAAACAGCATTGGACTGGTATGATGTTTCTCAATGAGTTGGGCTAAACCTTCTACGATGGCACTCTTACCAACACCAGGTTCACCAATCAGGATAGGGTTGTTCTTCTTACGACGACCCAGAATCTCGATTACACGCTGTATCTCGCGCTCGCGGCCTACACAGGGATCTAACTGCCCTTCAGCAGCTGCCTTGGTCAGATTCGTTCCGAAGCTGTCGAGCACAGGCGTTTTCGAGTTTGGCCTCTTTTGGGTGGTAGTGGCGTTCGAACTATTGCTGCCCTTGCTGCTACCAGTGGTTTCATACTCTTCCTCCTCTTCATCTGGAAGTCCGATACCATTGCTCACATTGGTGTTTTTGGGTGCAAACAGCATGGCAGATGTTTCATTGTATGTCATATGGAACTGTTCTAATACTTGCTTTGCACCGTTGTTGGCCATGTCGTGTAAGATAGCTAACAACAGATGTTGCTCTTCAATAGTAGCCGCTCTTTGTAGTCTGGCTTCAAGAACGGCGAGTTTCAATACATTATTGGCTTGCTCGTTCAGTGTCAGGTCAGTGGCATGAATGGATTCCGTCAGTTCGTCTTGTCTGACTCTTGTTTCCAGTTCAGTTTTCACCGATTGCATATCCAGGTTCAGGCGGCTAAACAAGTCGATGACTGGTCCGTCCTTGCTTCTGAGAATTCCCAGTAACAAGTGCTCTGGACCTACGGAACGACTAGCAAGTCGGGCAGCCTCCTCACGTGAGAAGGCTAATATTTCCGATAGTCTTGGCGAAAATTGCGTTGTCATATCAATCTTTCTGTCTATTATTCTATACCTAATTTAATTATATCTTTTGCAAAGATACAACAAATCTTGCAAACATCATGCCACAAAAACGAAATATTTTCCCATAAAATAGTTTAAAAGGTTTGGTAGGTCGCAAAAAAATAATTACCTTTGCACGGTTAAAAACGCGTCAGCGGGCTTAAAAATGGCCTTAAACGCGAAAACGACAAAAAAGTATATAGTTAAATAGTAAAATAAAAAGATGGATCAAACATTCGACAACGACAGAATTATTAAGATCAACATCGAAGAAGAGATGAAATCGAGCTACATCGACTACTCAATGTCAGTCATTGTGGCACGTGCCCTTCCAGATGTTCGCGACGGCTTCAAGCCAGTTCACCGCCGTATCCTCTACGGTATGATGAACATCAACAACGTATCTACACAGCCTTATAAGAAGTGTGCGCGCGTGGTAGGTGAGGTGCTTGGTAAGTACCACCCACATGGCGACTCTTCTGTATATGGTGCCTTGGTTCGTATGGCACAGGATTGGAACATGCGTTACACCCTTGTTGACGGTCAGGGTAACTTCGGTTCGGTTGATGGTGACTCACCAGCTGCCATGCGTTACACTGAGTGTCGACTCTCAAAGATGGGTGAGCACATTATGGACGACCTGGACAAGGAAACCGTTGATATGGCTCCTAACTTCGACGACTCGCTCGAGGAACCAACTGTGATGCCTACCAAGATTCCTAACCTGCTGGTTAACGGTGGTAACGGTATTGCTGTAGGTATGGCTACCAATATGCCTACCCACAATTTGGGCGAGGTGATTGATGGTTGCTGTGCTTATATCGACAATCCTGATATCGATACCGATGGTCTGATGCAGTTCATCCCTGGTCCTGACTTCCCAACAGGTGCTTATATCTATGGTCTTCAGGGAGTAAAGGATGCCTATGAGACAGGTCGTGGTCGTATCGTGATGCGTGCCAAGGCTGAGATTGAAAGCGGCGAAACGCATGATAAGATTGTTGTAACAGAAATTCCTTACGGTGTCAATAAGGCTGACCTTGTGGCTTATATCGCTGATTTGGCAAACCAGCACAAGATTGAGGGTGTTGCTAATGTAAACGATGAGTCAGGTCGTCAGGGTATGCGTATTGTAGTTGACTGTAAGCGCGACTGCAATGCCAATGTACTGTTGAACAAGCTGTTTAAGATGACTGCCTTACAGAGCTCATTCTCAGTGAATAACATCGCTCTGGTAAAGGGCCGTCCACGTCTGCTTTCACTGAAGGAATGCGTGAAGTACTTCGTTGAGCATCGTCACGATGTGACCATTCGTCGCACTAAGTACGACCTGCGCAAGGCACAGGAACGTGCACATATCCTCGAGGGCTTGATTATTGCCGTTAACAATATCGATGAGGTTGTGCATATTATTCGTAACTCTAAGACCCCAACCGATGCTCAGCGTAACTTGGAGCAGCGCTTCAATCTGGATGAGCTTCAGTCGAAGGCTATCGTAGATATGCGTCTGGCTCAGCTCACAGGTCTGCGTGTTGATCAGCTCCACCAGGAGTTCGACGACCTGCAGAAACTCATCGCCGAGTTGCAGGAGATATTGGATAACCCTGAGCGTTGTAAGGAGGTGATGAAACAGGATCTGCTCGAGGTGAAGGAGAAGTATGGCGACGAGCGTCGTACAGAGATTATTCCATTCGATCACGAGTTCAATGCAGAGGACTTCTATCCCGATGATCCTGTTGTAATTACTATCTCGCACATGGGTTACATCAAGCGTACACCACTGTCTGAGTTCCACGAGCAGGGTCGTGGTGGTATGGGTTCAAAGGCTGCCCGTCATCGCGACAACGACTTCACAGAGTATATCTATCCTGCCACCATGCATAACACTCTGCTGTTCTTCACCCAGAAGGGTCGCTGCTACTGGCAGAAGTGTTATGAGATACCTGAGGGCGATAAGAACTCAAAGGGCCGTGCCGTTCAGAATATGCTGAACATCGATCCTGATGATTCTATTAATGCCGTTCTGCGTATCAAGAACTTCAATGACGAGGAGTTCTTGAAGTCGCACTACGTTGTATTCGCAACCAAGCAGGGTATTATCAAGAAGACCTGTCTGGATGCATATAAGAATGTACGCGCCAATGGTGTGATTGCTATCAATATTAACGAGGGCGATGAGGTTGTTGGTGTTCGCTTGACCAATGGTCATAACGAACTGCTGTTGGCCAACCGTAATGGTCGTGCTGTGCGTTTCGACGAGAATGATGTACGTACCATGGGTCGTGTTTCTACCGGTGTAATCGGTATGCGTCTCGATGGTGGCGATGATGAAGTTGTAGGTATGGTTTGTGTGAACGATCCTAATACTGAGACTATCATGGTTGTCAGCGAGAATGGCTATGGTAAGCGTTCTGAGGTAGAGGATTACCGTAAGACTGCTCGTGGTGCCAAGGGTGTGAAGACCCTCGCTATCACCGAGAAGACTGGTCGCTTGGTAGCTATCAAGGTAGTAACCGATGAGAACGATCTGATGATTATTAATAAGAGTGGTGTATTGATCCGCCTGAAGGTGGCCGATGTTCGTGTGATGGGCCGTGCTACTCAGGGCGTTCGCCTGATCAACCTGACAAAGAAAAATGATGTAATCGCTTCTGTATGTAAGGTGATGCACTCTCAGGCTGAGGACGAGGATATCGAGGAAGCTGAGATTGCTGATGAGGCTGTTACTGAGGGTACCGTCGAGGGAACCGTTGAGACTACACCCGAGACAAAGGATTAAACCATCAGAAAGTTGATACGTCAAATGAGTAAAATCAATCAATATTAATGGTATAACCAATTTTAAAGCTTATGAAAAAATTATTTGTAATGGCAGCAATGATGGTAGCAAGCGCTACCGCATTTGCCGGTGACAGTGACGCCCTGAAGGCAATCCTCAAGGCAAAGACCTATGCAGAAGCAGAAGCACTTGTAAAGAGCAATCTTGGCTCTCTCGCCAGCGATGCTGAGAAGGCTAAGGCATACAACAAGCTCGTTGATCTGGCTATGGCTCAGTTCGACGCTCAGAGCACCATTCAGACCGAGAACCAGCTGGCTAAGCAGATGGGTAAGGAAGAGAAGCCCGTTGACACCAAGCTGATGTCAGAGATGGCATACAATGCCCTCGTTGCAGGTCTTGAGTGCGATAAGTACGATCAGAAGCCTAACGAGAAGGGTAAGGTGGCTCCAAAGTTTGCCTCTAAGAACGCTCAGCGCCTGTGGCTTGCTCCACGTAACACACTGGTTAACGCTGGTCAGGATGCCCTTACTGCTAAGGACAATGCTTCAGCTCGTAAGTACTGGCAGCTCTTTACCGAGAGCGATGCTGCACCTATGTTCAAGGCTCAGGACCGCGAGGCACAGAAGCCTTTCTTCGGTCAGGTAGCTCGTTTTGCTGCAATCTTCGCTTACCAGGATAAGGATATGGCTAAGGCCCTCGAGCTTGCTGATGTAGCCATGAAGGATCCTGAGGAGTATGAGAATGCCCTCAACCTGAAACTCGAGATTCTGGGTGATGGTCTGAAGACAAAGGACGATTCAGTAAAGTATGCCGAGAACCTGAAGGGTATTTATGCCGAGCACAAGGTGAACGGTGTTATGGAGAAGCTGTACAATGTACTGCTGGGCTTGGGCAATGACGCCGAGGCTAACAAAATTCTCGACGATGCACTGGCAAAGGATCCTAACAACTTCGTAGCTCTGGCCGACAAGGGTCTGGCTCTGTTGCAGGCTAACAAGGCATCTGAGGCTATCCCTTATCTGAAGAAGGCCTTCGAGGTTAAGCCCGACAACGCTATCATCGCTACCTATGCAGGTACTGCTTATAGTGTAGAGGCTCAGAATATCGAGGATGCTGCCAAGAAGAAGGAGCTCTACAAGCAGGCTATCGATATGTTCGACAAGGCTAAGCAGCTCGATCCAGATATGTTGCAGGCTAAGTGGGGTTACAACCGTTACAATGCCTACTACAACTACTATGGCGAGAATGCTGCTGAGACTAAGCAGGCTGAGCAGGATATGCACTAATCTACGATTTATATAGATAAACCGTGATGAGGCCTGCCAATGAATGGCGGGCCTCTTTATTGCAAAACAACAATACATGACGAATCAAGAACAGAAATGGGTGGCTTGTTGGGGCAATGCTACCTCTATCACTAACCGCGGGGAGGCCATCTATGCCAAGGACCTTACGCTGCGTTATCCTATCCGTATGCCCTTTGGCGGCAGTCAGCTGCGTTTCCGTTTTTCCAACCTGACAGGCACAGAACCCGTGGTTCTCTCGAAGGTATTTGTAGAGCATACGCCTATCACCTTCGGTGGCGAAACGCAAGTGACGTTGATGCCGGGAAAGGAGACTGAGAGCGATGCCATCAGTCACGCTGTCCATATGGGCGACATCATCAACGTGAGCTTCTATCTGGCTGATTATACGCAGATGAATAGCGGCACGCTCATTACAGGTCCGTTATCAAAGGGCTTCTACACCTATGGCGACTATGCCGAAGCAACTGAGTTGCCACTCAATCTGACACGACATACCAACTGGTTCTACTTTCTGAATACCATCGATGTACTCACATCGCCCGATAATCACGCTGTAGTATGCTATGGCGATTCTATCACCGCGCAGTCGTGGCCTGATTATATGGCAGAGATGGCGCTTGGCTCCAATGTTTCCATTATCCGCCGTGCTGTGAGTGGCACGCGCATCCTGCGTCAGTATGATTGTATTACCTATCAGGCTTACGGCTTGAAAGGTGCCACACGTTTTCCTATCGAGATGAATGTGGCAGGTGCGTCAGATGTCATCATCCAGCATGGCATCAACGATATTATCCACCCTGTGGGCGAGGATGTCAATCCGTTCCGCCCCTGGAGCGATCTGCCAACAGTAGAGGAGATGGAGCATGGTGTTGAGGATATCTATGTAAAACCTGCTAAGGCCATGGGACTGAAAGTATGGAGCGGTACCTTGTTGCCTATCTACGGTTGGCGTACATATAACGAACAGCGCGACATGATGCGACAGCGGTTTAACGAGTGGTTACGCACGTCACCTGTTTTTGACGGATGTATTGATTTCGATGCTGCTGTGCGTAGTAACAGTAATCCTAAGGCATTTGCCGACGGTTTTGATAGTGGCGACCACTTGCATCCCAGCGAGCGAGCCTATGAGGCTATGGCCCAGGCTGCAGCACATCATGTATGTTGGCATAATAGAGAAGGTGCTGGTACGCGACGATGAATATCTGTCTGCCAAATAGGAAAAAAGGACTATCTATCTACAATAATAACCAAACAATGTAATCATGAAAAGAATATTAGTTACAGGGGGAGCTGGTTTTATAGGCAGCCACCTTTGCGAAAAATTGGTCAGTGAGGGCAATGACGTGATTTGTCTCGACAACTTTTATACCGGTAGTAAAGAGAATGTCTGGCATTTGTTAGGCGAACATAATTTTGAGATTGTTCGTCATGATGTATGTCAGCCGTATTGGGCAGAGGTCGATGAGATTTACAATTTGGCATGTCCCGCCTCACCGGTTTATTATCAGAACGACCCGATACAGACCACCAAGACATCTGTCTTTGGCGCCTATCACATGCTGGGACTGGCTCGTAGAACGAAATGTAAGATACTTCAGACTTCAACAAGCGAAGTGTATGGCGATCCTGCTGTTCATCCTCAGCCAGAGTCGTATTGGGGAAACGTCAATACGATAGGTATTCGTTCATGTTATGACGAAGGCAAGCGTTGTGCAGAGACGATGTTTTTCGATTATCATCGTCTGCATGGTGTTCGCATCAAGGTCATACGCATCTTTAATACCTATGGTCCACGCATGGCCGCGAATGATGGTCGGGTTGTTTCAAACTTTATCATGCAGGCGCTGCGTGGTGAGGATATCACCATCTACGGTGATGGCACTCAGACACGTTCGTTCCAGTATGTCTCTGATCTGATAGATGGAATGACCAGGATGATGGCCAGTGACGATGATTTCCTTGGTCCGGTGAATATCGGTAATCCTGGCGAGTTCACCATGTTGGAACTGGCTGAGAAGGTAATCGCGATGACTGGTTCAAAGAGCAAGATTATATTCCGTCCCCTGCCATCTGACGACCCCAAGAAGCGTCGCCCCGACATCTCGTTGGCTAAGGAGAAGCTGGATTGGGAACCAAAAGTAAAGCTTGACGAAGGTCTGGCAAAGACCATAGAATATTTCAAAACCAAAATTTAAAAAGAAGAATATGAGTTTTTTAGATTTAGTAAAGCAGAGATATAGCTGTAGAAGCTATCAGGAGAAGAGTGTGGAACAGGAGAAGCTGGACTATGTGATGGCGTGTGTGCGCTTTGCCCCTTCGGCAGTCAACAAACAGCCATGGATGTTCCGTGTGGTGAAGGATGAGGCTGACAAGGCAAAGCTTCAGGAGTGCTATAGCCGCGATTGGTTCAATTCTGCTCCGATGTACATTATCTGCAGCATCCTGCACGACGAGGAATGGGTGCGCAAGGACGGTAAGCATCATGGCGATATCGATATAGCCATTGCCGTGGAGCATCTGTGTCTGGCTGCTACAGAGCAGGGACTTGCTACTTGCTGGGTGTGCAACTTCGATGCCGAGAAGTGTAAGCAGCTCTTCACCTTTGCCGACAATGAGGAGCCTGCTGTGCTGATTCCCATCGGTTATGCTGCCGACGAGCCTAAGGAGAAGAAACGTAAGGAGATTGCGGAAATATGTAAGTAATGCGTATGAGAAAATTGAATAATGCTGGCCTGTCTCTTAAGTCACTCATGGTGATAGGACTGATAGGGTGGAGTGTCTCAATCCAGGCACAAACATATGATGTTTCCCATGGTCAGGTGTATTTTGGTCATGAGCCCCTGAAGTATGCCGATGCTCATAGCTTTGTGGACTTGGGGCGCGGCTATGCTAAGGATCGGGATAATGTATATCTCAATGGTCGTATTCTCGAATATGTCGACCCAGCTACGTTCCGTTTGAAAGATCGTGCTACCACACATTTTCGCGAAACCCGTGATATGTATGATCATGGTCAAGGGCGCCATGGCTATTATAAATCACAATTCAACGTGTACTATGGCGACAAGAAGATTGACGCTTCGGCATCATCTTTCCAGGAGGTTGGTGGTGGTTACGCCAAGGACGCCTTCAACGTGTTTTATCATGGCAAAAAGCTTGATGCTTCAGCAACTTCATTCAAGTTGATGGAAGGTGGTTATGCCAAGGATGCGTTCAATGTATATTACTTTGGAAAGAAAGTTAAAGGCGCTTCTGCAGCAACATTTAAATATACTGGCGACGGCTATGCCAAGGATGCCTTCAACGATTATTATAAAGGCCGGAAACTTGAATAGCAGAAGTAGATGTTTCTAAAACGAAAAAAGAGATAAGCTCAATGCTTATCTCTTTTCTTTGTACACCCGCAGAGGCTCGAACTCTGGACACCCTGATTAAGAGTCAGGTGCTCTACCAACTGAGCTACGGGTGCATCATTTTGGTGGTCTTTAA
>NZ_JNKF01000013.1 GCF_000702825.1 Prevotella sp. P6B1 | reverse complement strand
CCATGCTGCAGATTTTGGAAGAGAGGTATGAGAGAAAGTCCGTTATCATCGTCTCTCAGCTACCTATAAATAAATGGTATGACTACATCGGAGATCCCACTCTGGCCGATGCCATCATGGACAGATTGGTGTCAAATGCGAATAAAATTGAATTAAAAGGTGATTCTATGCGTCAGAAAAAGAAAAAATAGTTATATTTGCACCCAGTAAGGCAGAGCCGATGATCATGGTACCGTTTGCAGCGATACGGACGGTACCGATTGCAGCGCTAGCATGGTACCGATTACAGTGTTACACTTGGTACCGATACAGCGATATCAGCAATTAGACATTACAAAGACCAATCCTATATTAATGCTGAGAATCAATTTAATACGGATTTGACTATTGCTGAAAAAAGAACAATTATTGTGTTGTTGCAAAAATTAGGTATTCCTGTTATTGTTCCTGCTAAAGAAGCTTTTGACATTCATAGAATCCATTTTGCTGATAGAATCATTGACGAGAAGG
The DNA here is from genome assembly GCF_000702825.1 of Prevotella sp. P6B1. Taxonomy (GTDB): domain Bacteria; phylum Bacteroidota; class Bacteroidia; order Bacteroidales; family Bacteroidaceae; genus Prevotella. The sequence continues at coordinate 368,436 of NZ_JNKF01000013.1, read as the reverse complement.
AAATAGATGGGATTGTACTCCAAATCAATCAAAGACATTGTGACAATTTGTTCTTTATTGATGCCGAAAGCTATTTTGGCGCGAATCGTCAATACATTACTGTCAGAGAAGTAGGAAAAAGATATGTAAGAGAGGTTTTAGCAAAGAGTCATTAAAATAGTGAGACAAAACAAACAACTTATAATCCTGATTGGTTTAAAACTTTTGGATTAGGTGAGTATTTGTCTTTACGCTATCTGCACGAACAGGCTTGTTTTGATGTGCTCTATGATCAAAACGGTAACGCTATTCCAGAAAAGATAGACCAAATATTACATGAGATAGATTTGGGATTGTGGGATAATTATCTCTTTGGAAACTATGAAATGTATAAGAATGCCAAGTCGCAGATAGAAATGGCAAATGCATTCCAAAGGGTATTATCACAGCAGCAACAAATAGATGCGGCGAATACAAATAAATAATCTGCCACATCTGACAAGGAGACAGGTGCCTACGTCGGGCGATTTTTAGTCAGAAGCATCGGGCAGAATCTGTCGCCCACTAGTCTATAGTCTATATCCAATGCAAAACGCTTTTGAAAAGAGTCTTTTCAGGGGCGTTTTCATGGTTTTTGAGAAAAAGAGAAGAAAAATAGATAAAAAGTTGCAGGAATAAGGTTTAATTAGAATATTATTCGTATATTTGTGGCGTAATGATAAAACTCCATGGTGATATGGACTCTAGGGTTGAAATCATAAAGCGACTGAAGACCAGAGTGATATGATGACGACGAAAGAAACGGGAAATGTATCGGGACGCGACACAAGGATGTGTGGTGACCCCAAGACGTGGTTTCCGATGAGGGTGACGTATCAGCGGGAGATGAAGGTGAAGGCGGAGCTGGACAGGCTGGGAATCGAGAACTTTGTGCCGATGAGGTATAAGGTGGTGGAATCGCAGAGTGACGGGGATACGGAACTGCGGAGGATGCTGGTGCCGGCGATCAACAACCTGATTTTTGTGCGGGAGACGCAGGAGCGGGTGAGCGAGTTGAAGCGGACGAACGAGGTGCTGGAGCCGCTGAGGTATATGATGGACAGGACGGTTGCTTGTGGACACACCATTATGACTGTGGCGGATAGGGAGATGGAGAACTTTATGCGGGTGGCTTCGCGGACTGACGACAGCGTGATGTTTCTGGATGAGGAGGCTGTCGTGGGGAAGGAAGGCAAGCGCGTGGAGATTATGGGCGGCGTGTTTGAGGGCGTGACGGGCGTGATAAGGAGAGTGAAGAGGTGTAAGAGGGTAGTAGTGGAGATAGAAGGTGTGGCGAGCGTGGCGATAGCGTATGTGCCGGCGGGGGTGTTGAAGGAAATTGGTTAGATGGACTTTGTAATTTAAACTAAAGGTAAATATATGAATGAGATAATAATTGCTTTCTTGACTGCATTAGTTGGCGGCTTGATTGGTACTTATAGTGGAGCACGCTTCTTGAATCTGCGTGAGGACTATAAGATGAAGAAAGTGCGCGCCATTGCCATAAAGGCTTTGGATGTGATTAAGAAGTATTCAAAACAATCGTATATGAACGCTGAGAGTGATTTTAACACTTCGCTTTCTATAACAGAAAAACGCATGGTGATAGTGGCTCTGCATAAGTTGGGCATCCCCATGGGCGTACCAGCCAATGAGGTTTTTGATATTCGTAAGATTCATTTCCTTGATAAGGTGATTGACAAGGATGAGATAGACGGCATTGTGTTTCAGATTGAAAAGGGGTATTGTGATAATTTGTTCTATCAGGATCCTGACACGTACTTTGCTGCTAACTACACGTTGTTCGCTATGAGGAATGCTGGCAAGAAGTATGTCAAAGAGATACTGTCGAAGATGGTGATTAATCCAGAAACGAAGCAGTTTAAGGAGCCGATGAATGACCTTAGCCGTATTTTTACACTTGGAGAATTCAAGGCTATACAGGTGTTGAGGGAACAGGTGCGTGACCAGATGTATTTTGATGAGAACGGACAGCCGATAAAGGAAAAGCTGGATACGCTTATTAAGGATATAGACATGGGGCTGTGGGATTCCTATCTGATGTGGAACTATGAGGCATATCAAAGTGTAATGATGCAGATACAGATGGGGCAGGCGATAGCAGGGGCTGCGCAGAGGACAGTCGTGAATGAGGTTGATACGAAGACGGAGAAGAAGAAAGAATAAGGATTGTTGAAGGGGTATGGCTGATGAGGCTATGCCTCTTTGTGGTTTAAAGGGAGAGGACAAAATAGAAGGTAGATAATTATTATGGAAACAACTATGAATACAATAACGTTTGACGAGTCAAAAGAACATTTCGACGAGTTCGTGAATAATTTCGAGACATATAAATCTATTAATATGTCGGAGTCTGACACAAGATCAAAGCTTATTGATACTGTTTTGATTGATGTGCTAGGATGGGATGAAGCAGACATAAGAAGAGAAGGTCACGTTGACAGCGGTTATTTTGACTACAAAATATCGATAGCTGGCTTTTCTCTGATTATTGAAGCCAAAAGACAGTTTAATGACCTTATTTTGCCAAATCAAAGCAAGAGAAGATGCAAGCTTAATGCAATTTATTCTTCCAATAAAGATGTAATAAATCAAATTCGCCATTATTTAGATGACTGTGGATGTGATATTGGTGTAGTTACAAATGGAAAACAATATATCATAGCCAAATTCATTAATACAAACGGTATTCCTTGGAAAGAGAATAACTGTATAGTTTATAACGGAGTTGAAGACATTCTCAATAATTATGTTGAATTCTGGAATACGCTTTCTAAAGAGTCTGTTATTAGGAATTGTGGCATAAAACAGTTGTTCGATGTAGAGATATCATTCTCAAAAACAGTACTATCATCTATATTGAATAAAGATAATGAAATAGTAAGAAATGACCTTTCGGCGAAACTCGCACCAATTATAGACAAGGTGTTTGGAGATATTTTTAATTCCAATGAAGAGGATGATGATATCGAGTTCATAAAAGAGTGTTATGTCGAAAACAAAGAGGTAATAAAAAACAAAAGAGAATTGAGAGGATTGTTTCGTGACACTCCGCCCAAATTAAATGAAGTGGTAAAAGCTGTTAACTCCGATAGTATAAGTCACCAGATTACGGATGAGATTGAAAACTTCCCGTCGCAATCCTCAAACTCTGCAACCCCCAAACCAATTATAATTATTGGTTCTCGAGGAGCTGGCAAGACGACTTTTCTGAACTTTTTATTCAAGAATGAATCAGACGGGAAAAATTTGAAAGACAATCCGTACTTATTTGTCAACCTAATGAAATACTACACAGGAGCGGATTGTGTTGATTTTGAGAATATCTATGAAGATTTACTAATTCAATTTAGCGATAAATACCCACAACTCAATATCAACTCGTTGGAGGTTTTAGAACGTATTTATATAAGAGAAATTAATCAAAACAAGAAGGGGGTATGGAGATATAGTTTTGAAAACAATCAAGGTGAGTATCAAAAAGAGTTGGCATCGTTTTTTAAAGATAAAATGCGTAATAGCCAAGAACATTTCATGGCGATTAACAAGTATCTTACTAGAGAAATTCATAAAAGAATAGTGGTGATTTTTGATAATGCCGATCAATTAAGCGACAAGATTCAAGAACAAGTATATTTGAACGCATGCTCATTGAATACACAAGCTAGATTTGGCGTAATTATTTCATTACGAGAAGGGTATTACTATAACTGGAGGAACAGACCTCCTTTTAATGCTTTTATAAGTAATGCGTATCATATTGCAGCGCCAGATTATGGACAAGTGTTACAGAAAAGGCTTAACTACTTGGTGAAGAATATTCAATTCAGTAAAAACCATTCGTTTACAGGTCCCATTAGGGACAAACAATATATGCTTAACGAAGATAAAATTGAAGAATTCTTTACTGGAATAGAAAGCTCATTGTTTGGCGAAAAGAATGCTCCCATATTAGACTTTTTAAGACATATGAGTTTCCCTAATATCAGAGAAGGGCTTAATTTGTTTAAGACATTCCTGATTTCGGGTTATACAGATGTGTCTGAATATGTATTGAGAGTGTTGTTTAACAAAGGTGATCATATCATTACTATACCTATTCATGAGTTTGTAAAAACAATAGCATTGGAAAATAAGTTGTATTATAATCATAGGTCTAGTAAGATACAAAATATACTCTACCCATCAAGTCCTAATTCTGATTATTTTATTAAATACTACCTGTTAAAAGTACTCGATGAACAACTGTCTTTTGAAGGCAATATAAATAAATTCATAAATTATAGCGATCTACTAAAAGAATTCTTGGATTATGGCTATAGGGAAGATGTTATTAATAAAGAGCTGGAGTCACTATTGACGGATAATTTTATAGAGACAGATAAAGTACTATCTGATATTAGCTGGAATAATTTGCCACAAGAAACATTCTCAATAACAATAACAGCTAAGGGACATTATTATGTGACTGAATTGATAAATAGGTTTTATTATGTTGAACTAATATTGCAAGACACGCCTTTATTCGAGAAAGAAGTTTATGAAAGTCTAGTTCAAAAATTCCCTATTCCAGAGAAGAGTAATGGTAAGAAGGATATGAGGGTCAGAATTGATGTCGTTCAACTTTTCATGGATTATTTAGAGGCAATAGAAAAGAAATCAAATAATGCCTTATTGCAGACAAAATATGGCAGAATGGTGGATAATATGATAATGGGTGGTTTAGGAAATGACCTCGATAGATTAAGTACCATTGCAGAGAATCGGTAGTTCTTAGGACATTGATATCAGATGAAAACTCGTAGAGAGGTTCACGTGAGAATATATTGATTGAAGGTTATGACACAGGAAGAACGTTGGATGTCAAATTACAATGAGGTAATGGCCTTTATTGAAAAGAACCGTAGGAATCTTTCCAAATATGATTTTGGGGAAAGACGACTGTATACGTGGATGAAGCATAACCGGAAGCAGATGAATGCGGGGGAGTTGAAAGAAGATAGGATTGAACAGTTCAAGAAACTGTTGGAAATGTGCGAGCAGTATAGGAGGAAGAATCAATACGAATAAAATAAAGGAAAAGTCAGCCGGGTGCTGGCTTTTCTTGGTTAATATAGGGCTGTTTGACGTAAGAAAGATTAAAAAACTTGATATGATATCGGAAAGATTGAAGAATAAGTTGTATATTTGCCCTTAATAAATTGGTTTTCGTATGGAATGGTTATTGTTGATAGTTAGTATCCGATGGAAAGAATGGCTGATTAAAACTTTATCAGCCAGAGGACTTAATTGGGTTTGCAATATGGTAGTAAAGAAACTTAAAAAAGATCCAGTTAAGTCGGCATATGATGAGGCTTTTAAGAAATGGGATGCACATTTTTATGTAAAGAAGGCCTATGATGAGTATACACTTGATACATTTGAGAAGTTCTCGGAATATGTTTTGCAACGTAGAGGATTGAAAGAAGATACTACAGAGAAACTATTTGAATTGTTTGAGGATGAATTGGCAAAGAAACCTGAAACAAGAGGGCTCTTGGATAAATTACGCGGAAAGAAACTTGAAATAGGTATTGAGGAGATTATAGATGAGGTGGCTAGATTGTCATGCACTATTGAGAATCAAACATTACTGATTGAACAGGTGAATGATAAATTGTCGCAGCACAACAAGGGGAATAGGGATGTAAAAAGGCCTGACGGCTATATTCAGCGTTATTGTACACAGATAGTTAATAATAAAGACTACCTTAGGTATATATTAGAACATGGTGACGTGAAGTCGTACAAACTGACTGATGTTATACTTGGAAATACTGAATGCGAGGGTAATAAGTTTATACTTTATGGGGATGCTCAGACAGGTAAAACCTTTGAACTTAAAAATCTGGCATATGAACTGAAAAAGAGCGGAGAGTATATACCGGTGCTTTATGAGGTGAGTGAGTATGACAACATGAATGAGAATTTGCCTGCTTTGGATACTGAGCACGATATGGGAATGGTGCTGATTATTGATGCACTAGATGAGAAATTTGATGGCGAAGAGAGAAATAAGCTATATAAGGAGATTAATGGATATGCAAAAGGACATCCCTATCTTCATATTATACTCTCGTGTCGTTCGAATTTTAAAGGTGAATTGACTTTAGAAGGATTTACGCCCTTGAGATTAAATGCTTTATCAAGGGAAGATGCTTTTCAATATCTGAAGAACCGCGGATTTGAGAATCTGATAGACGAGATAAATGATGATAAGTATTATGAATTCTACCGAGTGCCTTTCTATTTGAAAGCAATGGCAGATTACTATGACGAGAAGGATGTGCTACCCCAAAACAAGGCGGAACTATATGATTATTTTATAATCTCGATGTTGGAAAATGAGGAAAAGAAGAGGTTGAAGATGTATGCATGTATGAAAAGAAAAGGCTGGCAGATGCTTCAACGAATAGCCGTTGCATTCCAATTAATGGGAGTAAAAAGTTTACCGCTTGATGACCTTATGGATTTGGTAGATGATGATAAAGAAACCATAGATCGGGCATTAAGAACAAGTTTGCTACAGACTTCAGACGGTATCCATTATGGGTTTGCTCACAACTCCTTTAAAGAATATTTCGTGGCAAAATACTTGCTGAAGTGTAATAATATAGAAAGGGTTAAGGAATTGTCGTGCTATCATCATACAGCAGAGGTTAGAAATGAATGGTATAACACGATAGCACTGTTACTATCAATGCTGCCTAAGGATATGGTGATGGCAGACCAGATAATGGATTGGATAGTAAAGTTTAATAAAGAATTAGTGCTCTACGTGGATGATGGCATGTTTAATAATGCACAAAAGCACGCGATTTTCAAAGAGATACTAGAAGAGTGTAAGAACAAGAATCTGAGATTTGGGGATTTTGTTACTTCGCATTATGAAGAGCTCATGAAATTTGGATATTCTGACGAGACTCTGAAGTATCTGATGAAAGAGTTGCGGGCACAGAAAGAGATGGATAATCATTTGGTAAACATGCTTTTTTGCCTGAGATATCTGCAATGGGGCATGTTGGAACCGAATGTGGCAAGAAAATTGAAATCGTTGCTATTAAATGTGTTCGGAAGGTTTATTGAAAAACAAGAGAGCGCTTATGTATTATTCGAGGTGTTAGAAAACCAAAGTTTATTGAACAGAGACACAGTAGATGCAATCTTGACGATAATAAAGGATAACGAACAGCCGAATGTGGCCAAACAATTTGTGAGTTATGTGCTGAAAGCAAATCTTGTGGAAGAATACATTGACGAGATAATCAAATTTGGAGTATATATCCATGATTATGGTGGTAATGGATGTACGAACATTGTTTCAAGAGATAAATTGCTATATGCTTATCAGAAAGTGGAACAATGGGATAATATAAAGAAAGTGATAAAGCAGTTGGTACGTGATATTAAGAATCACCTTTATACTGATGGAAGTGATAGCAGGGACTATCATAGAACCATGGAAATACTATTGGATAAAGCAGCATGCCAGACAAAGAGTATTCCGGAAATTCCAGATTTCATCTTCGATATCTTAATAGATATAACAGAAGAGAGACAAGGAAAGAAACATGAGAGGATGGATGTGTTTGTTAAGTTCTTTAAAGAAACAGGAACGACAGATTATTATTTTGAACAATCACTAAACAGGTTGAAAGAGATTCTGACGGCACAGGATGAAACTAAGAATTTTAGTGAGCAATGGAATTTAGCGGGGGCATATGCCTACTGCGTTGCTCTTCTTTTGGATGATGAAAAGTTGGAATACGTAGACTCTCAAAACCAACAGAACAGCCTTGAAGGATATAATCTGCTATCGTGGATAAATCAATATGCCACCGATGAGATGAGAAATGAAATACAAATAATCCAAAAGAATAGATATCCTAACTACTGGAGAGACCCGCAGAAACTGTCGAAATGGGATTTGCTTCATCAAAGAGATTATGATGAACTGATGGATTATGAGACGTTTAAATCGAAAGTTCTGAAGTTGTTAGAGGAAAAAGCACCGAAAAACAAAGATGACATCAGGGCGTTAAGAAAAATAAAGATAGAATTTGGTGGTGATGAGATAGATGAGGTAAATCAATATGCCCTCCAGATTCTACATGAGCATACGGGAGGAGATGAACTGCTGAATGTAGAAGGCGTGAAGAAATTCGTGTTAGACGAAAGAAAATGCAGATATATGATGGTTGAGGCTACTATGAATATACTGCATAGTAGCTATAGTAAAGTGGTTGTAACGAAAAAACAGCGAGTAATTTTTACTAGAGCAACCATTGAATGGCTGCATGAATTGGCAACTTCGCCCTATGACTATTGGTATCACTCAAAAAATGCAGCTATTTCTGCATTGCTCCATCGGGAGGTAATAATTGACAAGGCTCTGCTATTGCAATTGCTTCCTTATTCAAGTTGTTCGATACATTTAAAGGATGATAGTATATCAGGAAAAACTTTCAGACTGTTTGATCTCATCGTAGAAGAGTTTTCTGATCAAAAGTATGTTTTGCTGAATGCCCTCAAAGAGTGTTTCGATAAGAGAAATGTGCTTGCAGAACCGAATTTGAAGATTTGGGGCGTATACCTTGTGAGGAATAATATAGCTTCTGAATATCAAAGGGTTATAGGATGGATGCAGGTAATGAGAGATGATGATCCCGCATACAGCATTATAAAAGCGCTGGTAGAAAATCCTGTAACGAAACAGAAGGTAATGAGTAAAGAGGTTATGGGACAGTGTGATGCCATTAAGCGTCTTTATATTTATGAGCTTCTTTCTAACGACAATGAATTGGATGATTTCGTGAGAAAAGGAGTTGAGAAAGAGTTCGGACGAATAAATGCAGATAGAAAGTATCAGGCGCTGAGAATTCTATTAGCAAAAGGCAGCCTTGTGGGATTGAAATATTTGGCTAAGCATACAGAGATGTTGAATTACAGCGTACCGATGCACTATCAAACGTTGGAAGCCCTACCGTGGTTGATGAAGATATACTGTGCAGAATTAGATAGATATCACCGGTCGGATTATATGTTTGTGCTGAATGCGATTGAGGAAATAGCTATGGTTTCGGAGAATAATTGGCAGGTGGTTAAGGCCGAGATGGAGAAGAGGATTAAATGGAGAAGGAAGAAGTTTATTCACCTGAACTGGTATATTGAGAACTGGGATATGAAGATAAAGAGTAAGAATACGCCAGTGATGGATATGAATGAGGTGAAAAGAATATTAAATGAGGGGGGTGTATGAGCCCCCTACAGGGGCGACGGGTGATGGCCCCCCATCAACCATAGGGCCGAGGCCCTACGCTATGTTATTTAGCCCCGATGGGGCATTGGGGTGGAGCGGGGGGAAGAGGGAAGAATGCAGAAAATGATGAAAAAGTGCAGATTTCTTTGTGAAAAGGTTGGGTTTTACGAAAAATGTTGTAACTTTGACGCCACTAAATAGTGATTATGACATTTGAAGAGATACAAGAGCTTGTAAAGAAGGATGAGCATCGCTGCCTGGAGTTGAAGAAGACGACGGGTGAGTTGCAGGATGGTATGCACTCTGCCTGTGCATTCTTGAACACGGATGGCGGATGGCTGGTATTCGGTGTGGCACCGACGTCGTTGAAAATTCTCGGACAGCAAGTGACTGACAATACGCAAAGGGAAATAGCTCAGGCACTGACGGGACTATATCCTGCGGTAGAGGCGAAGCCTGAGTATATCGACGTTCCTGGCAGGGATGGTGACCAGCTGATTGCCATTCACTTTGACGGGTGGAAGTGGGGGCAGATGCCTTACACGTATCGTGGATGCCCTTATTACAAGTATGAGAGCACTACGCAGGTGATGTCTCAGGAGATATATGAGGAGCGACTGCGAGCTGCAAAGCCGGAGAAGTTTGCCTGGGAAAGACAGGTGGCCGATGGCGTGACACTGGCTGATCTGGATGAGGAACGGATTCGTGGGGCTGTGCGTCTGGGCGTGGAGCGTGGACGTATGCCTGCAACGGCTGGGGGTGACAGCTTGGAATCGATTCTGGGTAAGTGGAACCTGATGCGTGACGGAAAGGTGATGAACGGTGCGTTGGCGCTGTTTGGCAAGAGTCTGGGAGGATACACCCAGATGGGGTTGCGACTGGCTCGCTTTCGTGGTACGAACAAGAATGAGTTTGTGGATAGCGGAAAGGCTAGTGGCAACTTCTTTGATTTGCTGGATGCAGGCATGGCTTTCTTGTTTAAGCACCTATCGCTGAGCGGCAAGATAGTGGGTTTCAAAAAGGAGGAGCAACTGGAGATCCCGGCGGAGGCATTGCGTGAGGCCCTGACGAATGCGCTTTGCCATAGGCAGCTGGAAAAATACAATCTGACGCCAAGTATCGCAGTGTATGACGATCGCGTGGAGATAGAGAACCCAGGGCGGTTGCCGCTTGACCTGACACCAGCTACGATTAAGAGTTCGCATGCATCGTACCCATATAACCCGTTGATAGCAGAGGTGCTGTACAGGTCGTCGTTCTTGGAGAGCTGGGGATCGGGTGTGAGCCGTATGGTGGATGCCTGCAAAGCACAGGGCGTGCCAGAGCCTGAGTACGAGGTGAATGGCGGGTTTGTGAGAATAGTTTTCCGTAGGGCTACGGGAAAGACTACGGGAAAGACGGATGAGGGTGTAAATGGTCCTGTAAATGGTCCTGTAAATGGTCCTGTAAATGGTTCTGTAAAAAGTCTAAGCGAGAGCTTGAAGCAATTGTATATTGTGGTGTGCGAAAATCAGGGACTGAATACGAAGCAAATAGCTGAACTTTTGGGAAGACCTGCCACCACTGTGAAGAATCAACTGACGACTTTGCGGAAAAAGGCTTTGATTGAGCATCGAGATTCCGACAAGACAGGTGGATATTATCCTGTAGCAAAGAAGTAGTTAGTATGTTGGGGCAAGAAAGGGCTGATTTCTGATGGAAATCGGCCTTTTTTTATGAGAAAAACGTTAAAAAGGTTGTAACGTTACAACCTTTTGGAAAGTTTTCGTATATTTGCCCAGGAAAATATGTTTAATCTAAAAACAGAAAATGATATGGGAAAGTTTGAATTGATGGCGCTACCGTATGCGATAGACGCATTGGAGCCGGTGATTAGTAAGCAGACGCTGGAGTTTCATCATGGGAAGCATCTGGCGGGGTATGTGAATAACCTGAACACCCTCTTGGAAGGGAGCCCGCTGGCGGGATTACCCTTGGAGGAGATTGTATGCAAGGCATCTGGCGGTATGCTGAATAACGCGGGACAGATATTGAACCACAATCTGTACTTTGGACAATATGGTGCGCCTAAGGCCGACAATGCGCCTACGGGAAAGTTGGCAGAGGCCATCGTGCGCGATTTCGGGGCGTTCGAGGCGTTCAAGGAGGCGTTCCAAAAAGGTGGGGCAACGCTCTTTGGCTCAGGCTGGGTGTGGCTGTCGGCCGATAAGGATGGCAAGCTGGTGATTACGCAAGAGACGAATGCGGCCAATCCCATTCAGAAGGGTTTGAAGCCGCTGTTGACCTTCGATGTTTGGGAGCATGCGTACTATCTGGACTATCAGAATCGTCGTCCCGACCACCTCGCTGCTCTCTGGCAGATTATCGACTGGAATGTGATTGAAAAGCGTTACGAATAGCCGTGAAGGACTATACCAGAAAAAGATAACCGCTAACTAAGTAGAAGTACTTGGCTGGCGGTTTTTGGTATGGATTTCGCGGATAAACGGGGCGTTTTTACGCTTTTTTCGAAAAAAAGCATCGCTTCCGCGTTGTCCGTGCCGATTTTTTACTAACTTTGCACACTGGAATGAAGCCTAAACTGATAATTTTGGTATTACTGCTCACGGCCATTGACTTGTTGGCCCGTCCGCAGTTGCACGACCTGGATATTCGGGTGGTGCTCTATAAGAATGGTGATGCCCTGATTACAGAAACCCGTAAGATGACCATCGACAGCGAGGGTACGGAGTGCTATATCGGGCTGAAGAATATGGGGCAGAGCGTGATCAAGGACCTGACAGTGACTGACGAGGCGGGCACCCCATTTGTGAACACGGACTGGGATGTGAACCAGAGTCGCAGCTGGAAACAGTATAAGTGCGGCATCGTGCCCACCAAGCATGGCTTTGAGCTGTGCTGGGGACTGGGCGAAGAGGGCGAACGCACGTACACCACCACTTATATCATGACGGGACTGGTGCGCGGCTATCCGGATGCCTGTGCCTTGCGACACGTGTTTCTCGACACGACGGTATCGCCTAAACCGGAGCATGCCCGTGTGGCGATTACTACTGCCGACAGCACGATGGTGATCCGTGAGGACTCGTGTGGCATCTGGGGCTTCAGGTTCGAGGGCGAGCTGTGGTTTGAGAATGGCTTTATACTGGCTGAGACCACTAAACCCATGAACAGCGAGGCGGGCCTGTTTCTGATGGCACAATTCCCCAAAAGCATGTTTGAGCCTACTATCTGGGAGGAGGAGACATTCGAGCAGAAGAAGGGCGAGGCTTTTGAGGGCAGCGACTATGTGGACAGCGACGACGAGGATATGAGCCCCTTTGAGTGGTTCCTGTTTATACTGTTTTACGGCGGCGCAGCCCTGTTGGTTGTGGGCGGTTTGGTGTGGCGCATATACCGTGTGTGGCATGCCAAACATGTGCTTAACAAGAACCTGCTGTGGTATCGCGACGTGCCGCTGGACGGCAATCTGCAGGAGGCTAACAAGATACTGAACGCCTATAAGTACTTCAATGCGGATTATAACAACCTGATGTCGGCCTGTATCCTGAAACTTATCAGCATGGGTATCATCACCATCGAAACACATCCTAACAGAAAAGGGAAGATGGAACCGAACTTTGTGATGCACGACTATGAGGCTATAGACAAGCAACCTGTGCTGATGCGTCAGCTGTACAAGATGTTCAAGGATGCGGCTGGCAGCGATAGGGTGCTGGAGCCATGGGAGCTGAAACAGTATATGAAGAGCAGGACACACCAGAGCGCTATCGACCAGTTTGTCACCACCCTGCACGCCAAGAAGGATCTGTCGAAGTATCCTCCCACGGATAAGGGCGTGAACGAGGTGTTCGGTCTGCGTAAGTTCCTGAAGGAGTTTACGCTGCTGGATGAGCGCGAACTGAAGGAGGTGACACTGTGGAAGGACTATATGATCTATGCCACGCTATTCGGTATCGCCGATAAGGTGATCAAAGAGATGAGGGAGGTGAACCCGGCCTACTTTGATATGGACCGTGTGGCTGCTCAGATGGCCGACGATATGACGCTGCCCATCATCTACTCGACGCTGCAACGCAGCACCTCGAGTGCGGTGGCTGCCAAGGCGGCGCGCGAGCATCGTGCCAGCGGCGGTGGCGGACACTCGTCGTGGGGTGGCGGCGGAGGCGGATTCTCGGGCTTCGGCGGCGGAGGCGGCGTGAGATAACGCTGTGCCTGCAGACAAAATGATTAGAGATTGATTAGAGATATAGAACTGATGAAACGAATGATCACGATATTAGGACCAACGGCCTCGGGCAAGACGCCTGTGGCGGCCCACCTGGCGGCTGCCATCGGGGGCGAGGTGATATCGGCCGACTCGCGCCAGGTGTATCGTAGGATGGATATCGGAACGGGTAAGGACCTGGCCGATTTTACATTGAACATGGACCATGGAACATGGCATATTCCCTACCACCTGATAGATATCTGCGAGCCGGGTACGAAATACAACCTGTTTCAATACCAACAGGACTTCTATGATGCCTACCAGGACATACAGAGTAGGGGAGCAGTGCCCATTCTGTGTGGTGGTACGGGCCTGTATATCGAGGCGGTGCTGAAGGGCTATAAACTGTCGCCCGTGCCGCAGAACCAGGCGCTGCGCGACAGCTTAGAGGGCAAGACCCTGCCTGAGCTCACGCAGATGCTGGAGGAACTGAAGGCCAGGACAGGCTCGAACATGCACAACAAGACAGATGTGGACTCGTGCCAGCGTGCCATACGCGCCATTGAGATCGAGACGTATAACCTGGAGAACCCCGTGCCGCGCAGGGAACTGCCGCCAGTGGATTCGCTCATCATCGGCATCGATATCGACCGCGAACTGAGGCGCGAGAAAATTACCCGCCGACTGAAGGCACGATTAGACGAGGGAATGGTGGACGAGGTGCGACATCTGCTCGACGAAGGCATTGCGCCTGAAGACCTGATTTACTATGGATTGGAGTATAAATTCCTGACAGAATATATTACAGGGCAGCTCTCGTTCGACGAGATGTACAGCAGGCTGGAAATTGCCATCCACCAGTTTGCCAAACGGCAGATGACGTGGTTCCGTGGCATGGAGCGACGTGGATTTACCATCCACTGGATTGATGCCACCCTCCCCATGGAGGCAAAGATAGATGAAATCCTAAAGTTCAAAGTTTAAAGTTCAAAGTTCAATAAATAACTATGGCAGTAGAAACAACAAGATGGGGCATATTGTATTGCCCAAAGACCGGCTTACTCTTCAACTCGCGCAAGCGTTGGGAGAGAATCCAGAAGGCGCTCGACGAGCGTCATGTGCTCTACGACTTTGTGCAGAGCGAAACGGTTGAAAGTGTGGAACGACTGGTGAAGATGATGATTCAGAACGGCTACAAGACCATTGTCATTGTGGGCGGCGACTCGGCACTCAACGATGCGGTGAACTGCCTGATGATGGAGGAGAAGGCTGTGCGCGACGAGATAGCCATCGGCGTGATACCCAACGGTCTGCTTAACGACTTCGCCAAGTTCTGGGATTTCGATGATGACAAGATAGAGCAGACCATCGACTGGTTGATGCAGCGCCGCGTGCGCAAGATCGACCTGGGCTGCATACGCTATACCAACAAGCTGGGTGCCAAGTGCCATCGCTATTTCCTGAATTGTATTAATATCGGACTGACTGCCGACATTATGAATCTGCGCCGTCAGACCCGTCGGTTGTTCGGCTCGCACACCCTCTCTTTCCTGGTGTCGGTGTTCGTCATGCTGTTCCACCGCATGGAGTACAAGATGAAGCTGAAGATAAACAGCGACGTGATTGAACGCAAGGTGATGACCGTGTGCATAGGCTCGGGGCCTGGCTATGGCCAAACGCCTAATGCTGTGCCATATAACGGCATGCTCGACGTGAGTGTGGTGTACCATCCCGAGGTGGTGCAACTCATCGAGGGACTGTGGCTGCTGGTGACAGGCCGCTTCCTGAACCACCGCAGCGTGCATCCCTATCGTACCAAGGAGGTGGAGGTGACTTATGCCAAGAAAGCCATCGTGGGCATCGACGGGCGTATGATGAAAACACCAGTGGGATCCTACCGGATTACCGTGGAACAAGAAGTTGTAAATTTCTTGATACCAAATTAAGAGATTGGGTGCGCAAACAGTGTGCGCCCTTTTTCTTTAAGTATCAATAATTGTTAAATGTGGTTTTGATTCCTTTGTTCTATGCATAAAAATGCCTACCTTTGGAAAATCAAACTTGAATATTCACTAATAAATACCTTTAGACAGGAACTATGAGCTATCTACGTTTAGAAAAAGCTGTGATGACTAACCTGCAGGAAAGTCTGGTCCGTGAGTTCCTCCGAACCAACCGTTCGGGCGCCTACAGCAGCTCTACACTGGTAGACTGTAACACGCGCAAATACCATGGACTGCTGGTGGTGCCTGTGCCTGAGCTCGACGATGAGAACCACGTGCTCTTATCATCGCTCGACTGCACGGTGATCCAGCATGGCGCTGAGTTCAACCTCGGCCTGCACAAGTATCAAGGCAACAATTTCAGTCCAAACGGACACAAGTACATCCGTGAGTTCGATGCCACCAAGGTGCCTACTACTACTTATCGTGTCGGCGGCGTGATCCTGAAGAAGGAGGTGATCTTCCAGCACTACGAGGATCGTATCCTGATACGCTACACGCTGGTTGATGCCCACTCGGCCACCACCCTGCGTTTCCGACCCTTCCTGGCGTTCCGCAGCGTGCGACAGTTTACCCATGAGAACGCCACCGCCAGTCGAGAGTACAGCACCGTTGATAACGGTATCAAAACCTGTATGTATGCCGGCTACCCCGATCTGTACATGCAGTTCTCAAAGAAAAATGAATTCGTTTTCCAGCCCGACTGGTATCGTGGCGTAGAGTATCCTAAGGAGCAGGAGCGTGGCTACGCTTCGAACGAGGACCTCTACGTGCCTGGCTATTTCGACATGCCTATCAAGAAGGGCGAGAGCATCATCTTCTCGGGATCGACTTCGGCCATCAAGCCATCGGCCATGAAGAAACTGTTCGACGACGAGGTGAACGACCGTGTGCCACGCGATAATTTCTACCATTGCTTAGTGACTGCCGCACACCAGTTCCACCGCAAGGAGAAAAACCACGACCGCTATCTGCTGGCTGGCTATCCTTGGTTCAAGTGCCGTGCCCGCGATACATTCATCGCCCTGCCGGGACTGACCCTCGCTATCGGCGAGACCGACTATTTCGAGAAGGTGATGAAAACCGCTGAGCGCGACCTGCGCGCCTTTATGGATGAGAAGCCTCTCAGTGGCAAGATCTACGAGATGGAACAGCCCGATGTGCCCCTGTGGGCCGTATGGGCCATGCAGCAATACGCCAAGGAGGTGGGCCGTGACAAGTGCTTTGAGATGTACGGCAAGCTGCTGCACAAGATTATCAAGTACATTCTGGATGGCAAGCATCCCAACCTGCGCCTGGATGACAATGGCTTGCTCTACTCGAACGGAAAGGATAAGGCTGTGACCTGGATGAACTCTACTGCCAACGGCAGGCCCGTGGTGCCTCGCTCCGGCTATATCGTAGAGTTTAATGCCCTGTGGTACAACGCCCTGAAGTTCTGCGCACTGATGGCCAGCGAGAAGGGCGATACGGCAGGTGCCGAGAAGATTGAGGCGCTGGCTGCCAAGGTGAAGGAAT
This sequence comes from Prevotella sp. P6B1, assembly GCF_000702825.1. Taxonomy (GTDB): domain Bacteria; phylum Bacteroidota; class Bacteroidia; order Bacteroidales; family Bacteroidaceae; genus Prevotella. The sequence goes on along the minus strand of NZ_JNKF01000013.1, from coordinate 351,368 downwards.
CGTTTATTGAGACTTTCGTCAACGAGTACGGCTATCTGCTCGACTACGTGGATGGCACGATGATGGACTGGAGTGTTCGCCCCAACATGATATTCGCTGTGGCGCTCGACTACTCGCCACTGAACCAGCAGCAGATGAAAAGCGTGGTTGATATCTGTACGCGCGAGCTGCTCACACCGAAGGGACTCCGCTCGCTGTCGCCTAAGAGCGGCGGCTATAACCCCATCTATGTGGGGCCGCAGACGCAGCGCGACTATGCCTACCACCAGGGCACTGCATGGCCTTGGCTGGGCGGATTCTACCTGGAGGCCTGTCTGAGGCTATACAAGCGTTCGCGCCTGAGTTTCGTGGAGCGACAGATGGTGGGCTATGAGGACGAGATGGACTATCATGCCATCGGCACCATCTCTGAGCTGTTCGACGGTAACCCGCCATTCCATGGACGTGGCGCCATGTCGTTTGCCATGAACGTGGCCGAGATTCTCCGCACGCTCAAGTTGATGGAAAAATATTCATATCAAAAGTAAGGAGGAAACGCTATGAAAGTATTAATGTTTGGATGGGAGTATCCTCCTCATGTATTCGGTGGATTGGCCACCGCTAACTATGGTATCTCGGAGGGCCTGAAGGCTCAGGGCGATATCGAGACGGTGCTGTGCCTGCCTCACCCCTTCGGCGATGAGAGCCAGCACGCCTGCCGTATCGTTGCCATGAACGCTGTGCCCATTGCCTATCGCGACGTCAGCTGGGACTATGTGAAGCAGCGCGTGGGCCATATTATGGACCCCGACTACTATTTCAAGTTGCGCGACCATATCTACGCCGACTTTAATTATATGAATGTGAATGATCTGGGTGCTATGGAGTTTGCTGGAGGTTATCCTGGCAACCTGCACGAGGAGATCAATAACTACTCGATCATTGCCGGACAGGTGGCACGTGCCGAGGAGTTCGATATCATTCACGCACACGACTGGCTTACCTTCCCTGCTGGTATACATGCCAAGCAGGTGAGTGGCAAACCTCTCTGTATCCATGTACATGCTACCGACTTCGACCGCTCGCGTGGTAAGGTGAATCCTACTGTGTACAGCATCGAGAAGAACGGTATGGACTGGGCCGACTGCATTATGTGTGTATCCGAGCTGACCCGTCAGACGGTTATCAACCAGTATCATCAGGACCCACGCAAGTGCTTCACCGTTCACAATGCTGTGTACCCCTTGCCTCAGGAGTATCAGGATATTCCACGTGCCGACCATACGGGCAAGGAGAAGGTGGTTACCTTCTTAGGACGTATCACCATGCAGAAGGGACCCGAGTACTTTGTTGAGGCCGCTACCATGGTGCTGCACCGTACGCGCAACGTGCGTTTCTGTATGGCTGGCTCGGGTGATATGATGGACGCTATGATCCAGCTGGCTGCCGAGCGTGGTATTGCCGATAGATTCCACTTCCCTGGCTTTATGCGCGGCAAGCAGGTGTACGAGTGCCTGAAGAACTCTGATGTGTATGTCATGCCTTCTGTCAGTGAACCCTTTGGCATCTCGCCGCTCGAGGCCATGCAGTGCGGCACGCCTTCGATTATCTCGAAACAGTCGGGGTGCGCTGAGATATTGGATAACTGTATCAAGGTTGACTACTGGGACATCCACGCACTGGCTGATGCCATCTACTCTATCTGCCACAATGAGTCGCTCTTCAACTACCTCAAGGACGAGGGTAAGAAGGAGGTTGACCAGATTACGTGGGAGAAGGTGGGGGCATGGATCCGTACACTCTATCTCCGTACCCTCGGCTGGGAACAGTAAAAGGTAAAAAGGTAAAAAAGTAAAAAGGGAAAAAGGTAAAAAAGTAAAGTTATGAAAACAATTTGTTTATATTTCGAGATACATCAGATCGTTCATCTGAAACGTTACCGTTTCTTCGATATCGGCACTGATCATTATTATTACGATGACTACGAGAACGAGCGTAGCATCAGCGATATCGCCGAGCGCTCATACATGCCTGCGCTCAATGCCCTGCACGACATGATCAAGGAGCACGGCAAGTTCTTCAAGGTGGCATTCAGTCTCTCAGGTACTGGTATCGAGCAGTTGGAGATGCATGCTCCACAGGTGCTCGAGAAGCTGCAGGCCATGAACGAGACTGGTTGCGTGGAGTTCCTGGCTGAGCCTTACAGCCACGGCCTGTCGTCGTTGGCCAACCCTGATTCGTTTGCTGTCGATGTGAAGAAGCAGTGTGCTAAGATTGAGGAGCTGTTTGGCAAGAAGCCAACCGTGCTGCGTAACTCTTCGCTCATCTATAGCGACGATATCGGTGCCCAGGTGGCATCGATGGGCTTCAAGGGTATGCTCACCGAGGGGGCCAAACACGTGCTCGGCTGGAAGAGTCCGCACTATGTATATCACTGCAATCTGGCACCAAACCTGAAGCTGTTGCTGCGCGACATCGAACTCTCTGACGATATCTCGCTGCGCTTCAACAACTCGGAGTGGGATGGCTATCCACTCTTTGCCGATGCCTATATCGACCGCATTGCACGTCTGCCTGAAGAGGAGCAGATCATCAATATCTTCATGGAACTCTCGGCTCTGGGTATCGCCCAGCCACTGTCGAGCAATATCCTCGACTTCCTGAAGGCGCTGCCTGCACAGGCTCAGGCCAAGGGTATCATCTTCTCTACACCTACGGAGATATGCAAGGCCTGCAAGAGCGTGAGTCAGCTCGATGTGCCTGACACACTCTCATGGGTGGACGAGGAGCGCGACGTGAGCTGCTGGCTGGGTAACGCCATGCAGCGCGAGGCTTTCAATAAGCTCTACAGCGTGGCCGATCGTCTGCGTATCGCCAACGATCCCCGCATCAATCAGGACTGGGATTATCTGCAGGCCTCGAACAACTTCCGCTTCATGACCACCAAGCCCTCTAACGTAGGACTGGACCGTGGTATCTACAGCGGACCGTTTGATGCCTTCACCAACTATATGAACATCCTGGGCGACTTCATCAACAGAGTAAACGCTCTCTATCCACTCGACATCGATAACGATGAGCTCGAAGGTCTGCTGACTACCATCAAGAACCAGGGCGACGAGATTGAGATGAAGGATAAGGAGATTACCCGATTGAAGGCTAAGATTGAGAAGCTGGAGGGGGGCGAGAAGCCTGCCAAGAAGACTGCTGCCAAAGCTGCTGCCAAGGCTGAGAAGCCTGCTGCCAAGAAGGCGCCTGCCAAGGCTAAGGCTGCCAAGGCTGAAAAGAAGTAGACATCGCAGATCTTTATGATCTGTACATCTATAAAGTGCTGGTGCTGTAGGGGGCAGTGCCAGCACTTCGAGAAAAAAAACTAAAGAATGGGCAATATGAAGAAAGAACCGAAATCATTAGCAAGGAAGATTGCCGTCAGACTCTTGGTATGGGGGCTGGTCTTGATGGCTGGGGTGTCGTATCTGATATTCACGAATACGTCGCAGAAAATGTCGGCGCTATATTGCGAGACCTATCACCACAAGATGCTGATAAACTATGAATACACGCGACGGGTGCTGTCGGATGTGTATGTGCAGGTTACAAACAATGTGTACTATATAGAACAGACCCTCGACAAGCCCGATGGGCAGGTGGACGTGATGGCACGTATTGTGAGGCAGGGAAACCGTGTGCATAGCTGCGGCATGAACTTTATCAAGGACTACTACCGCAAAAAGGGACATAAGTACTGCCCGTTTGCCTGGCGCAACCCAGAGAACCCAGAGGAGATACTGACTGACGAGAAGGGCGACAAGGACTTTGACTACCTGAACGAACGCTGGTTCAAGAGCGTGATCGAGGGTGATACGGCTGAATGGAGCGAACCCTTCTACGATGGCTACGACAACAAAACTCCACTGGCTGCCTATATGGTGCCCATACACGAGAAGAGTGGCAGACCAGTGGCTGTGCTGGGAGCCGACATATCGCTCGACTGGCTGACAGACAAACTGGCTGAGACTGACAGTTCCTATAATGCCCATAGCGCCTTTTTCAACCAGTGGCTCGACCTGGAGTCGCAGAGTTTCATCATCAACTACGACGGCACGTTTATTACCCATCCTGATGAGCGGCATCTGATGAGAGGCATATTCTACGACTATGTGAAAGGCCATACACCACAGGAGCGTGCCCTGTTGCTGGAAGAAATGAAAGGAGGTCGACTGAGCAGTCTGGAGAGCGACAAACGCTACCTGTTCAAGGGCGAGGACTGCTACCTGTTCTACACACCACTTAAATATACCAACTGGATGATGGTGACGGTGGTGCCATGCGGACTGATTGACATGCAGGTGCTGGCTTACGAACTGAAGATTGTGGCAATGCTGCTCGCGGCTATCCTGCTACTGGTTATAGTGGCGTATGTATATATAAGAATAGAATTAAAGAAGAAATATGAAACTGATAAGCTGGAATGTGAACGGCCTGAGGGCGTGTGAAGGTAAGGGATTCAGTGAGGTGTTCAAAACACTCGACGCAGACTTCTTCTGTCTGCAGGAAACAAAGATGCAGGCAGGGCAGCTGGACCTGGCTTTCGAAGGTTATGAGAGCTACTGGAACTATGCCGACAAGAAAGGCTACAGCGGTACCGCCATCTTTACCAAGCACCATCCGCTGAGTGTGACCTATGGCATCGGCATCGAAGAGCACGACCATGAGGGGCGCGTCATCACGCTCGAGATGAACGACTTCTATCTGGTGACCTGCTATACACCCAACTCGCAGGACGGACTGAAACGACTGGACTACCGTATGACATGGGAGGACGACTTCCGTGCCTATCTGAAGGGGCTCGATGCCAAGAAACCCGTCATCCTGTGTGGCGACCTGAACGTGGCCCACGAGGAGATTGACCTGAAGAATCCCAAGACCAACCGCATGAATGCCGGCTTTACTGATCAGGAGCGCGCGCAGTTCTCAAAACTGCTGGGCGAAGGGTTTACTGACAGTTTCCGCTATAAGTATCCTGAACAGGTGACTTATTCGTGGTGGAGCTACCGCTTCCAGGCGCGACAGAAGAACGCTGGCTGGCGTATCGACTATTTTGTGATCAGCGACCGTCTGCGTGAGCGCATGGACGACGCCCGGATACATACCGAAATACTGGGCAGCGATCACTGCCCAGTAGAGTTGACATTGTTTCTTTAGTAACACCATAAACAGGACTTGATATGTGGCAACAAAAATAAGGTTTTTCAGAATACAACCATGCAAAAGTTGCTGAAGATTTATATTTTTTATACCTTTGCAGCCGTTTTTTCATGATAACAAGTTTATTAATAGAGATTAATAGAAGGATGATGACAACATTTGCATTCAAGCCGAAACTTTTGTCGACACTTCGGCACTACAACAAACAACAGTTTACCACCGACCTGCTGGCCGGTATCATCGTAGGTATCGTGGCACTGCCATTGGCCATCGCATTCGGTATCGCATCAGGTGTAACCCCTGAGAAGGGTATCATCACCGCTATCGTAGCCGGACTGATCATCTCGCTGCTGGGTGGATCGAAGGTACAGATAGGTGGACCTACAGGAGCGTTTATCATTATTATCTATGGTATTATCCAGCAGTATGGTTTCGAGGGACTGACCATTGCCACACTGATGGCAGGTGTGTTCCTGATTATGTTTGGAGTGCTGCATCTGGGCACCATCATCAAGTATATCCCATATCCTATTGTAGTAGGTTTTACCAGTGGTATCGCACTCACCATCTTTACCACACAGATCAAGGATCTGTTTGGTCTGACGATGGAGAGCGTGCCCAGCGACTTCATTGAGAAATGGGGAGCCTATATTGGCGACTTCGGCACAATCGACCTGTGGAGTACGGCTGTGGGTATTGGCTCTGTAGCAGTGATTGCTGGCTGGCCAATGATTGCCAAGTACAACAGTGTGCTGAAGAAACTGCCTGGATCGCTGATTGCCATCATCGTGATGACTATAGCTGCACTGCTGCTGAAGCAGTATGCTGGCGTGACGAGTATTGAAACCATTGGCGACAGATTCTCGATTTCGAACCAGTTGCCTGATGCAGAGATGCCCGCCTTGTCGTGGGACGTGATTAAGGGCCTGGTGTCGCCAGCCATTACCATCGCTATCTTGGGTGCTATAGAATCTTTGCTTTCAGCCACAGTGGCCGACGGTGTGATTGGCGATCGCCACGACTCTAATACAGAATTGATTGCACAGGGTGTGGCCAATCTGGCCAGTCCTATATTTGGCGGTATCCCCGCTACAGGTGCTATCGCGCGTACCATGACCAATATCAACAATGGTGGTCGTACACCTGTGGCTGGTATTGTGCATGCTGCCGTGCTGCTGCTCATATTCCTCTTCCTCATGCCGCTCGCCAAGTACATCCCTATGGCTTGTCTGGCTGGTGTGCTGGTTATCGTAAGCTACAATATGAGTGGATGGCGCTCGTTTGCCTCAATCATGAAGAACCCCAAGAGCGATGTGATTGTGCTCTGTGTGACCTTCCTCCTGACGGTCATCTTCGACCTCACCATCGCTATCGAGGTGGGACTGATCTGCGCTTGCTTGCTGTTCATGCGTCGTATGGCTGAGACTACCGATGTGAAGGTGATCAGCGACGAGATTGACCCAGAAGAGGAAGATAGTGACTTCCAGATGGGTAATCTGGAGCACCTGACCATCCCTGAGGGCGTAGAGGTGTATGAGATCAACGGTCCTTACTTCTTCGGTGCCGGTAACAAGTTCGAAGACTTGATGAGTACCATGGGGCACCAGCGTCCTAAGGTCCGTATCATCCGTATGCGTAAGGTGCCTTTCGTGGATTCTACAGGTATACACAACCTGACCAACCTCTGTGCCATGAGCCAGAACGAGGGTATCCAGGTTGTCCTGTCGGGGGTGAACCCAACAGTACAGGCTGTACTCCATAAGGCGGGATTGGATAAGATGTTAGGCGAGGAAAATATTTGCTCGCACATCAATATAGCATTAGAAAGAGCAAAAGAGTTGGTTTAAACACCAACTCTTTTTTTTATGCGTTCATATAAGGATTATACTGTTTCTCGTCGCCGATATTGGATTGCGGCCCATGACCAGTATAGACTCTGGTATCGGCAGGCAGGGCAGCAAGAACAGACTGCAGACTGTGCATGATATCGGCATAGCTGCCACGTTCGAAATCGGTGCGGCCTATGCTCATGCGGAACAATGTATCGCCTGTAAACACACTTTTTTCCTCGGCACAATAGAAACTCACGCCGCCTGGGGTGTGGCCTGGGGTGCGTAGTACCTGTAACTGGTGGGTACCGAAACGGATGACCTCATCCTGCCTGAAGTAACGGGCTGGCGCTGGATAGCTACGCTTGAGACGGATACCTGCCATCGCTTCGAACTGACCTGGAATATCGCTGATGAGCCATTCGTCATCAGCTGAAATCTCTGGCTGAAGACCATACTGCTGATAGATGGTGTCGATGCCGAAGTTATGGTCGAAGTGACCATGGGTACACAACAGATGGACAGGTTTGAGCCCCTCGTTGTTGATATAGTTGACCAGTGCCTGGCGCTCTTCTTCATAGTAGGCGCCACAATCAATGACAACACACTCGTGTGTATCGTCGCTCACCACATAGGTGTTTTCCTGAAGGAGATTGAAACAGAACGACTTGACGGTGATCATAGTGGCAGATAGATAATGTATTTCTCCTTAAACCACTCCTCACTGAAGAACTGTGAGATGTCCGTTGTCTCTACGATGCGCTGGAAAGGTTTCAATTCTGCTTCCAGATGACCACCCTTCAGACAGATGACACCATTGGGCAGTGCGTTCTGTTGGGTTTTAGAGACGTTCTTACGCATGAGCTTGACCAGATCGGATAGGGGCATCACAGCACGTGAGACAATGAAATCGTACTTGTCCTTCTCGTCCTCACCACGTAGATGGGTTGGGGCGCAGTTTTTCAGGCCGATGGCATTGCATACCTCCTGTGCCACACGAATCTTCTTGCCTGTGCCGTCGATAAGTTTGAACTGGCACTCAGGGAAGAGTATGGATAAGGGTACACCAGGGAAGCCGCCGCCTGTTCCAAAATCGAGGATGCGCGTGCCTGGACGGAAGTTTACAATCTTGGCAATAGCCAATGAGTGGAGCACGTGGTGCTCGTAGAAGTGGTCGATATCCTTGCGCGAGATCACGTTGATCTTGCTGTTCCAATCGCGATAGAGTTCGCCTAAGGCGGCAAACTGTTTCAGCTGTTCGTCACTCAGATGGGGGAAGTATCTGTAGATAATCTCTGCGTTCATTGTAGTGTCTTGATAAATGATGTCTTGATGAATTTCTGCATCTGGGCATAGGTGAGTACCAACTCGATGGTGCCCAGCTCGAGTGAGGCAATCTCTGAGGGATTGAAGATGAAGGTGATGGTATTGTCGCTCACAATCATATTCTCGGGCACGTACATGTCGACAGTGGTCAGATAGCCTTTCTCCTTCAGCTGGCTCAGGTCGTTGACCTCTGCTTTCTGCATAAGGGCTTCAAGTAGCAGGCGTGGCAACTGGGTCTCGTAGCCTGCCACGAAGATATCCTTTGGAAGAATCTCTTCGCCAGTGGCTGAGTAGAAGTTGAAAGGCACAAGTTGGTGAATGCTGTTGGCATGCCCCTCGCTGTAGTCGATGGTAGCCAGATAGGCTAATGTGCGGCGTGAGGTTTGTTCGGCTGTGGCATTGATGATGTAGTGGAACTCATACCACGAGCGTTTAGTGGTATCGGCGCGATCCTCGTTATAGAGTGGCAGCATGTGCTGCTTGTATGAAAGGGTATAGGCATCAGTATACTGATTCATAGCAGCCTGCATGCTGATGCCGTCCTGATTAAACAGACGGTACACGATGGTGCTATTAATCTTTTCGCCTACCTTACCACTCTCCTTGGTTGCGCAATCCATCTTCAGACTCACACTGCATAGCGGTGAGAGTTCCTCGTTAGAGAGTTTGACGCTCTTTTCCGCCTCCAGGCGTTCGAATGTGAGCTTGCCGTCGTTCTCGTTGCTACAACTACAGAGAACCATCAGTAAAAGCAGAAAAAACGTCCATTTTATTCGATAAGACATGTTGTTTTACTTATTTTTTGCGCAAAAATACACTAAAAATACGAAAATAACAAATTTCTCGCAGAAAATTACTAATTTTGCACCCGAAATAGTTTCAAATCGTAAAATGAATTCTCAGAACACGCCCGTACACATCAGGTTGTGGCATAAGGATTTCTGGCTGATGGCAATTGCCAACTTCCTATTGGCTATGACCATCTATATGCTGGTGCCTACCATGCCGCAATGGCTGCTGGAAGAACAGCAGTTCTCGCCACAGGATGCTGGCATCGCCATGGGAGCATTCGGCGTAGGACTTTTCGCACTTGGCGCATTCATATCGTATATGGTTCAGCACTATCGTAGAAATCAGGTGTGCATCATTGCGGTAATGGTCGAAGCTCTTTTAATAGCTACCTTGTATTATCTTGATGGGCTGCATATGCATGTAACTTCGCCTGTAGTCATCTTTGTGCAGCGATTTGCCTGGGGGGCAGTCTTCGGATTGGCACAGATGGTGCTGACAAGTACACTCATCATTGATACCAGCGAATCGTTCCAACGCACGGAGGCTAACCACTCGGCAGCCTGGTTCTCGCGTTTCGCCTTGTCGATGGGACCAATGGCAGGACTGCTGTTCTGGCGCATTGGTGGTTTCCACCTCGTAGTGACAGCCGCCATGGTGTGCGCTGTGGCTGTGATGGTGTTGGTATTGTTGGTGAACTTCCCTTTCCGTGCGCCTCAAGATGATATCCCAACGATGAGTTTAGACCGTTTCTTCCTGCCTCACGGATTCCCCCTGTTTGTCAATTTGCAGTTGGTGACTCTGGCCATAGGCCTGATCTTTTCTGTAGTGCTTTCAGAGCATTTCTACTCTACAATGATGATGGGTTTTGTGCTCGCAATCCTATCGCAGCGCTTCGTTTTCAAGGATGCAGAGTTGAAGAGTGAGGTGGTGACTGGCTTGATTCTGATAGGTGCTGCGCTGCTCATGATGATTACGCGCGACCTGCCTATTGTGATGGTGGCAGCTCCTCTGTTCATAGGCATGGGTATCGGACTGATAGGTTCAAGATTCTTGTTGTTTTTTATCAAGTTGAGTCGACACTGTCAGCGAGGCACTTCGCAGAGTACCTTCCTGCTTGGTTGGGAAAGTGGTATAGCATGGGGCGTGGGTATTGGCATAGCCTTGTTTCATGGCGATACCATCACAGCACTGATAGTAGCGTTGGTATTGGTAGTGCTGGCACTGGGCATGTACCATTTTACACACAGCTGGTTTACTAATAACAAAAACAGATAATACTATGGAGACAAATTGGAGAAAAATTGTGTACGATATCGTGAAGACACCCAGGCTGAGTGCACAGGCACGGATCTATAGCTTTGTGATGCTGCTGGCTATCGTGATTGGCGTGTTCCCACTCATGTTCAGACACTATAACAAGTGGTTCTGGTGGATGGATCTGATCTCCAGTCTCCTCTTTATCATCGATTATGTCCTGAGATGGGCTACTGCAGACTTTGAGTCGAAATACAAGGATTGGCGTGCGTATGTGGTGTATCCGTTTACGCCTATGGCTATTATTGACCTGTTGTCAATCCTGCCTGTCTTCAATATGATATCACCTACGTTCAAGGTTGTGCGTGTGTCGAGACTGCTGAAACTGTTGCGTATCTTTAAGGTGGTGCGTTACTTCGAACCGCTGATGCTTATTGTAGCCGTGGTGCGCAAACAGGGGAAAATATTGTGGACAGTAGCTTCGTTGGCTCTGTTCTATATTTTCATTACAGCTCTCATTATGTTTAATGCTGAGGATATCATTAATCCCATGACAGGGCAACCATTGTTTAGAAATTTCTTCGACGCCTTCTATTGGGCAGCATGTACGCTGACTACCGTGGGCTATGGCGACCTGTATCCTATCTCGAATACAGGACGTGTTATCAGTATCCTTTCGTCGATTGTGGGTATTGCCATCATCGCGCTGCCTTCTGGTATCATTACCGCTGGCTATATGGATGAGCTGAAACTGCGTAAGGAGCTGAAAGAACGTGAAGAGAATGCACCCTTAGCCTCGGCAGAGTGAGGCATAAGGGCATGACTCGCAACGATGACGATCATCGGTAGGACAGAAGGATATCTGTGGATTGAACATCTCGTCCAACTGACGCTTGAACAACGCGATGAATGCATCTGCATACGTCGCTATATCTGTGACCGTTTCTTTTCCGAGTTTTAAAGTGGGATCATAGTCCTCACTACCTGCATGCTGGATGAACAATAGGCAGGGTGACACTGGCTGCGCCGTATTAGAGCGTATGATATGGGCATATAAGAAGGTCTGTAAGAAGTAGTCGCTATGATCCTTGATGGCTTCCTGAGAGAAGATGGCCTCTACGTCAGGCATGGCCTTCAGGTGGCGCGCACCTGTCTTGTAGTCGATAACACGGATACGTTCCTCACCCGTCTCAGGATCGGTAATGCTGTCTAAACGGTCAATAATACCGCCTATCTTCCAACCTCCAATATGGATGTCGACCCACTTTTCGAGACCCAGTATGCGGAAGGGGGTCAAACGACGATCGGCCTCCACCAGTTGGCGCAGGTACTTGATGATTACCTCACGATTGATGAGTTGCAGACCATCGAGTGGAGGCAATGGACGCGAGGGATCGTTGATTTTGAAGAACTCCTGCTTGATAGCCTCGTCGACAGTGCGCTCAATGGTGACAGCCTCTTTTAGCAGATCATCGAGCATCATCGAGGTGATAGTGGTCGATGTCATGTTCTGGTACAGTAGCTGGGCGGCCTTATGGAAGATGTTACCAAACAGGCGATTGTCTATCAGATCGTCCTCTGTGGTATCAGGTTCAATCAGTTCACATACATAGTGGTAGAAGAAGCGTAGCTGACAACGCAGATAGGTGTTGATGGCCGTAGGACTGATACCGCCACGCTTAGGCTCGAAGCGTTTCTGCATCTGCAACATGACTTCTGGTGTCTTCTCAATAACCTTGGGGGCGTGAAGCTGAGGTGTCTGACCTGCCTTTAACGATTGATACGAAATAGGAATCTTGTTCTCAACCATCAGCTGTAGCATAAAGCGCGACATCTCGGCTGTTTTACCATCGCTGGTGGCATTGTTATACAGGATAGTAACATCTTTTGCACGTTGTAAAAGACGATGGAAATAATGTTCGTAGATAGATACCTTGTAATCGATAGTGGTCAAGCCGTAGGCCTTACGCAAGGCGTAGGGGATAAACGATGTGTCGTTAACGCCACGTGGCATGTTACCCTCGTTGCACGAAAGCAGAAGCACATGGTCGAAGTCGAGGTTTCGCGTTTCGAGCACACCCATCACCTGGATACCTTCGGCAGGTTCGCCATGGAAGGGGATAGAGGTGGTTGATATCAGCTGTACAATCAGGCGTTGTAGCGTAATTACATCAACCTGAAGATCGCCACTATCCACCAGTCCACTTAATCTATTAAGCAAGGTGTACATGCGGAAGAGGCTCTCTGTATCGAGTGGGGAGTCGATGATAGGACTCTTGGAGGTTGCGATGGTTTGTGTGAGACTGATGAGCCAATGCAGTAAGGGCTGGATATCGGTATAGCGCTGACTGGCAAAATCGTTGGGCATCAGTGTGGCGTAAGGATGACGCTTGATGCTCTCAACCCATCTACGCGCAAAGGTCTGCTTGCGCAACGAATAACCATGCACCTGCATATTGATGAGCGTATTAATGAGCGAGGCTATCGATGTCTGTCCAAGTGGATAACCTGTGGTGATATTGATTTTGTCAACATTCTCAGGCAGACAATGGATAACCGTTTGCAGCAAGCCCTCGTTGCAAAGCACAATGGCCGTTTTGCGACCATCGTTTATGCGATCGGCGTCCAACCATTCGCTGATGTAGCGTGCCTGGATATTCTCGGTAGGAGCCGAAATCAGGTTGATATGGCATGGTGGTACCTCAGCTGTATCCTGATAGAAAATGGCCTTGCCCTGCTTCTCTAATCGGCTGAAGAGTGTTTGCTCTACTTGCTGCAACAGGTTGAAACCAATAAACACATAGGTGTCGTATTCAAATTCCAACGTCTCGTCCGTTGCCACCTGGCGATAGAGGGCACCCTCGTAGGCCAGTTGCTGTTCGGCCAGTTTTTGGTTGAATTGGTGATAGATATCGCCAATATGGCTCCACAGGTGCAAGAATCGCTCCTTGAGCTCTGAGTTGTGCTCTTCTGAAAAATTACTGAAAAAGCGCTTAATCATCTCACGCTGTTCTGGGGTGAGATACGAGGTGTCGTCGAGTTCGTGGATATCGCGCAGGTTGGCCAATACCTTATCGGCAGGCGCCATATTCTTATCAAGATCGTCGAAGTCGGAAAGCAACAGCTGTCCCCAACCATAGAAATGGTCGAGCGTCTCGTCGATACCTGTACAGGCTGTAAACACACGGTGCAGTTCGCATACCAGCAGGATAGGGTCGGCTACCTGCAGTTTAGAGTGCGAGCGGAACAAATCGCTGATGGTAATATAAGCAGGGCTCCACAGGGGCTTCTGCGCCAAGCGTGCCAAGTGCTCGTTAAGGAACAACGATGCACGCTTGTTAGGGAACACCACAGCTACTCGTGATAGATTGGTGCCATATCTGGAAAGCAGGTCTTCTGCTACATGTTCAAGGAAACTTTTCATACTTCTTCAATCTTATTACTGTAAACATACCACAGGTAGCCTTTGATGTTCTGATGCCCCATCGACTGCAAAAGGTCCATATAACGGCGCACCTGGGCATGATAATCAGAGTTGGGGTGGCCGAACTTAAAGTCGACCACAATCCACTCGTTGCCATCAGTCATCACACGGTCGGGACGATGCTCCTTAACCTCGCCATCTTCAACAGAGAGAATGGTACACTCGTTAAAGAGCGTCCAGCGGGACGAGAACCACGAGGCTACACGTGGGTCGGCCAGACGTTTACGCAGCATGGTGGTAATCTTATCGGCTGTCATCTCCTCGTCGTACAGAATACCCTCGAACTGCAAACGCTGCAGAGCTTCTGGAATATCCTTCTCAGTTTGGATAGTGGAGAATATTTCGTGCAATACGCTACCAGCTTGGATGTAACGATGCTGCTGATCCAGCTCGTCGCCCTCGATAAAGTCGCGACTGCGATTACTCTGACGGAAGTTCACCTTACTTTCGAAGTTACGGATGGCCACATGCACAGCCTCTGATTTCTGTAGGAAGGGGTTCTGGCTGGGAGCTGTTTCTTCCTGCGCTGTCGGACCAATAGAGAACGAGCCCATAGAGAATACAATCGTCGCGTCATTGTTCTCCATACCCTCCAACTGGGCATCAGGCATATCGCCAGCCACTAAAGGCAGACAGAGCTCAATCAAAGCCGAACGTGAGGTCTTAGCACCACGCTTGCCAATTACAAACAGACTCTTGGCAGCACGGGTAAAGGCCACATACAGCAGGTTCAGGTTATCAACTATGTTCTGCAGGTGTTCGTGCAGGTAGTCGCCTTCGTAGATGGTGCCTATCATTGCCTTCTGACTATAGTCGATAGGTACGATGGGCAGGTCGTTGAAAGGTGCCTCGTCAGGCTGGCACCAGATGATGTTGTCAGTTGTTTTTTCCAAGGGCCAGTCGCAGAAGGGGATAATCACATGATCGAACTCCAATCCTTTTGATTTGTGGATGGAGATCAGACGGATACCGTTGGTTTCATCGCTTTGGATAGTCTTCTTGCAAAGCGACTCTTCCCACTCTGTCAGGAATGCCTGGATATCTGTAGTATTCTCGTTAACGTAGTTGGCCAACTGGTCGTAGAAGGCACACAGGTAGGCGCCCTGACCCTCTAAGCGATGTAACTCGAAGATAGCATATATCTTCTCGGCCAACTCGTAGAGTGGCAAGGTAGATAGCTCATCAAAGTGGGCTATATACGCCTCGGGCAGGTAGGCATCGAGGTCGGCACCTGCTATCATGAACTCGTTATCGCTCAGTTCCTTACCCTGAACGGTGCAGAGCCAGGTTTTTACAATGGCTGCCTTAGTAAGTTGGTCATCGGGCGTTAGCAAGAGTTGCAGAGCCAGAATCATCAGACATACAGCGCCCGATGCATCTAAACGGAACGCTTCATCGCTCACAATGCTTACTTCAGGCAGATGCTCCAGAAAATACTGGGCAATGATGGGGATATGGAAGTTATAGCGCACCAGGATGGCGATATCCTTCTGACTAACGCCTTGGTCGATGAGCTGACTCACGTTGTCAGTCATGTGAGCCAGAACTTCTTCCTGATACTCTTCGTTAGGAAGCAGTTCTATGGTAATCCTGCCTTCTTGTGGCTTGCTCTCAGGAACTTGCTGCGTTACGTCGGCATAGGCCTTCTTTAGCTGGTCGCGCTCGTTACAGTTCAACTCCTCGAGTGCTGCATACTCTAAGTTGGCAGCATGGGTAAAGAACTGGTTGTTGAACTCGATGACGTTACGTGTAGAGCGGTAGTTGGTTGAGAGCGATTTTATATCCATGAGCATGGCGTTGAACTGGTGCTCGATACCATTCAGTAAGCGCCAGTCGCCTGAGCGCCATCGATAGATACTCTGTTTTACATCGCCCACAATCAGGTTGCTCCCATCTTCATGACTCATGGTCTCTGAAAGCAGCACCTTGAAGTTCTGCCACTGGATGGTAGAGGTGTCCTGAAACTCATCGATCATCACGTGCTTGAGTTGGGTGCCTATTTTCTCGAAGATGAAAGGTGAGTCGCTGCCATCAATGAGCGAGTGGAGCAACTGCTGGGTATCGCTCAGCAGAAAGCGGTTATCTGTCTCGTTAAGTTCGCGTACCTTTTTCTCAATACTGCTTAGAAGGCGTAGCTGGTTAAGATGGCGTAAGGTGAGGTTGGCTGACTGATAGACTTTCCATTGCTGTTCGCGCGCATCTACTGCATATCTGAGTATTTCACCCAGTGTGCTTTCGGCTAACTGGATAATAATATCCCGCTTGGGATGTGTCTTGGCACACCATTTCTCTGGATTCTCAAGGTGGTTGGCTACGGTAGTGTTGACGATGCTGGGATCGAAATCGCCTCGCCTCAGTTTGTTGAAGAAACTGGCAATGCCGCGTTGTTTGTTCGACAGATCGTCGGGGGTAAGCCCTTCACCTTCGAGCGTGTCGAAAAATGATTCGCCAATCTCCTTCATGTGCTCCTCGGTCGAGTGGCGTAACTCGCGCAGGCAGTTGGTATAGTTCTCAAAGAATCCTTCCTCGCCCATCTTCTGTTCGAGGGTGAGACTCACCTCTTTATAATAGTCCTTAAAGATGTTCTGACCAAACTTTTTAATCTGTGCTATCACGTTCCACGATTTATCATCAGAGATGTTCTCCATGATGTACTTCAGAATCCATTGCAGCATCACATCTGTTGTGGTCAGATCTTCTATCAGCTGATCGACAGCCAACTCTTCTACCTGATAATCGTTCAATCCAATACGTAGGTTGGTGGTCAGGTCGAGTTCGCGAGCCATGTTACGCAGCACGCTTTGGAAGAATGTGTCGATGGTCTCCACACGGAAATAGTTATAGTTGTGAGTCAGATTGTTGAGTGCCAACCCGGCTCGCTCGCTGATAACCTCTGGCTTAAGACCTGTTTTCGCTTGGATGTTCTGCAGATAGTTGTCTGACTCAGGCAACTGTTTCCAGATGCCATACAGCTGACTGAGAATACGCATTTTCATCTCTTCTGTGGCCTTGTTGGTGAAGGTCACTGCGAGAATGTTGCGATAGCTCTGCGGATTCTCTACCAGCAGACGGATATACTCTGTAGCGAGCGTGAAAGTCTTACCGCTTCCAGCACTGGCCTTATATACTGTGAGTGATTTCTGTGTTTCGTTTACCATCTTCTGAAAAGTTCAAATTCCACCTCTATGCCAATGCGGTCGAAGTGGGTGTTATGGAAACTGGCAAAGGCACCAACAGAGATATACCTATTGGTAAAACCATAGCCTAATTCGTAATAGGGACGCGAATCCTGAAGCAATACTCCACTCAGGTAAAAGCGCTCTTTCTCAATATATTTTCCCAAGTAGGGAATCCATGTGGCCACCAGCATGGGCGATTCATACGACACGTTGCCACGCAGATAGTAATCTGACTGGTTGTACACACGACTACGTAGCAGTTGGAAGTTACCACTCCAGTCGTCGTCCCATCCTTCTGGCAGGTTTTCATCGCGGAAGTTCGCATAATCCACAAACAGGTTGTCTTTCTTATTGGTATAGAAACCTGCACCAGCACGCATGTTGAGCAATCGCAAACCAGGAATCTTTTTCTTCCATTGGGCATCAAACTCCCAGCGTTCATATTCTAAATCCGACTTGTTAACACCCTTAACACCTCGTTCGTAGTCGGCCGACAGAACAGGGCCACGATTCAGCCAAGGCGAGAATTTCAAACCGATGCTCGGGGCAAAGCTGCGATATTCTGTTGGCATGTTGTAACACTTCATCAACTCTTTGTTAACAGCTGAACGGCGATGGTATATGAAACCTGTTTCGATATCCAACCAGTCGAACAACATGATATTGTTGATGATGCTGAAATGCTGGTCCTTAAACTTGTCAATATCCGTATTATCGAAGTTGATGGTGTCCTGATGGGCTGCGTTAATCACATCCATCACCGTAGATGTACTGATGCGGTTACCATTACCAAACACGACCTCGGTATATCCGTTACGTTTTGGGTTATACGTCATACGGAGTGGGGCCGTAAAGTAGAATTGATGGTCCTTGAAGGTGTAACCAAACGTGGGGTTGAGCGTTAGATAACGATGGGCCGAAAAGTTGTATTGCGAACGGAAGCGCATCTTATAACGCACACCACGGGCATGACTGTAACTTACGTACATCGGGTTGATGATGGGCGACATGCTGAAGTTGGCTTCCTCCGATTCTGCCTTGATAGGAGTAACCAGGTTCTCACCAATGGTATCCCAGAAAATCTTCTTCCAAAGTCGCTGTTTCTTGGGGAGCGTGTCTTGTACCATCGAGTCATGACGGTTTTTCTGGTCGTAGGCTTCATAGATCAGCCTGTCTGTTTCTGTAAGCGGTATGGGACGAACCTCGTCCATCAAATCTCTGCTGTCCTGTTTCCCGGCAGAATCGGGTAGCGACTTTTCGCAGTTATAGTTGGCATCGAACAGGGCAGAAATCCTGTTCCCCATGAATCGGAAAGTGGCTACTGTAGTACATTTGGCTGGCATGATGGAGCGCCCGCCTTCTTCGCCTTGTGTAATCTCTGTGCGGAAGGTAAGCATATCATACTCGCCATTCAGTAGCGTGCGGATAATGCGTCCTGTATTGGTGTCAACAATGGCATAACCATTCAGCAACTGCGTGTTGTATATCTTCGGACGGAACTCCAGACGGGTGGTGCCGTCGTGTTGCAGCTTCTGGGTAAAACGGTAATACCTGCGATTGCATTTATTGAAGGGCGAGAGCATGTGCCCATTGTACAGGTCGATATCGTAGATGTTGGGCGTCATGTAGTCGAGCAGGGTAGGTAGTGCCTTGCGGTTACGACGGATGGTGCCTGACAGCAACTGGTTGGAGATGTTGTAATCGTGCGCATTCTTGAATAATACCTTGCTGTACGACTCACGGATATAATCCCTCTCGTCCTTAGCCATCACATACATAGAGGGGATGAGCCACAATACGGCATTGCGTTTGTCCACATGGTAGCGGAACTTGGCGTACACCTGATCCTCAAGACTGTCGATGGCTTCAGTGTTGGCCTGCTGGTAATTATAGATACGATTCAAGATATTCAGCGAATCACGTTTGTTGTTCGCTGAAACACTCATGACCATACTCGTAAGTATGGCGGCCAGTAGTGTTTTGGTGAATAGTTGATCGTATCTCAAAGTTGTTATTCTTTTTTATTCCAGTTTCTCTTTCAGGTATTTTCCTGTCAGACTCTCTTTGCATGCCACCACTTGTTCGGGCGTTCCGGCTATCACTAAGTTACCACCCTTATCGCCACCATCTGGTCCTAAGTCTATCACGTGGTCGGCACATTTGATGACCTCCATGTTGTGCTCAATTATCAGGATGGTGTGTCCGCGGGCTATCAGGGCGTCGAAAGCTTTCAACAAGCGCTGTATATCGTGGAAATGCAGACCTGTGGTTGGCTCGTCGAAGATAAAGAGCGTGGGCTCCTGTTTCTCCTGTCCGATGAAGTAGGCTAGTTTTACACGCTGGTTCTCACCACCTGAGAGTGACGATGAGTTCTGTCCCAGTTTGATGTATCCTAAGCCAACGTCTTCAAGCGTCTTCAGACGTTTAACGATAGTAGTTTCGCCATGCTCTTGGAAGAAGGATATGGCTTCTGATATGGTCATATTCAGAACATCATCGACGTTCTTGCCGTGATAATTCACATCAAGAATCTCTTTCTTGAAGCGGTGACCATGACATGTTTCGCACTCCAGTACCAGATCGGCCATGAATTGCATCTCGACGGTAATGGTGCCAGCGCCCTTACACTCCTCGCAGCGTCCGCCATCAGCATTGAACGAGAAGTACTGTGGGGTGAATCCCATCTGTTTGGAGAGTGGTTGCGCAGAATAGAGCTCACGGATGGCATCGTAGGCCTTGACATATGTAGCTGGGTTAGAACGGCTGCTCTTACCAATTGGGTTCTGATCAACAAACTCGATGTGCTTAATAGCATCAACGTCACCTTGCAACCCCATGAATTCACCAGGTGCATCACATGCATCACCGAGACGACGTCGCAAAGCTGGGTAGAGGATGCCTTTTATCAGACTTGATTTTCCTGAACCAGATACGCCCGTCACTACTGTCATCACATTTAGTGGAATCTTGACATCGATACCCTTCAGGTTGTTCAATCGAGCGCCCTTGATAGCAATGAATCTGTTCCATGGACGTCGAGACGTTGGTACAGGTATTTCTTCCTCGTGTAGCAGATATTTGACAGTATAGCTCTTGGGCCATTTTTTTAAAGAGGCTTTGTTTACCTCTTTTGCATCACCATCAAATACAACCTCTCCTCCCAGACGTCCTGCATCAGGACCAATATCTATCAGGTGGTCGGCAGCGCGCATAATATCTTCATCGTGCTCAACTACTACCACCGTATTACCTAACGATTGCAGTTCCTTCAGCACGTGAATCAAGCGGTCGGTATCCCTGGAGTGCAAGCCAATACTGGGCTCGTCGAGGATATATAACGAGCCAACCAGCGAACTACCCAGCGATGTACAGAGGTTGATACGCTGACTCTCACCACCTGAGAGCGAGTTCGACAAACGGTTGAGGGTAAGATACCCCAGACCCACATCGAGCAGGAACTGCAGACGACTCCTGATTTCTATTAGCAGACGCTTACCAATTTCGGCATCGTGCTGGTCGAGTTCCAAGCGCTCAAACCACTCCTTTACCTTTACCACAGGCATTTGTACCAGGTCGGTAATGCTGCGTCCGCCAATCTTCACGTAGTCGGCTTCGGGCTTTAAGCGTGTGCCATGACACTTTGGACAAGTGGTCTTGCCACGATAGCGTGCCAGCATCACACGGTATTGTATTTTGTACTGATTCTCCTGAACCATCTCGAAGAAGGCATCGATACATGGACGCTCCTTCTTGCCTTTATCTGAGGGCAGTCCGTGCCAGAGCCAGTCCTTCTGTTTCTGAGTCAGGTTCATGTATGGCTCAAAGATGGGAAAATCGTCCTTGGCCGCATGGCGACAGAACCAGTCGAGCCACTCTTTCATTTTCTCGCCATGCCAACAAACCACACAACCATCGTAAACAGATAGGGTGGTGTTGGGGATGACTAATTTCTCGTCGATGCCAACAATACGTCCAAAGCCCTGACACTCAGGACAGGCACCTGCTGGTGAATTGAACGAGAACATTTGGTCGGTAGGCTCTTCAAAGGTCATACCATCAGCCTCGAACTTCATTGAGAAATCGTAGAAGATGGTTGGTGGGAATAGCAAGCGTAACTCACCATGGCCTTCGTAGAAAGCAGTCTCGGCAGAGTCGACCAAACGGGCAATCACATCCTTGGTGTCGTCTACGCTCATGCGATCGATGACCAGATAGATATTCTCATCGTCGAACTTGCCTGCTGCCAGATAATCATCTATGCGCTGGAAATCATTGTTGACGTAGATGCGGGCATAACCTTCTAACTGGTAGGTCTTGAGTTGTTGCTCCATAGAGCGCCCCTCGTGCAGATGGATGGGGGCCATCACTACGAATCGAGTACCTTTCGAGAACTCCAGCATTTTTTGTACAACATCCTCGGTAGAGTGTTTCTTCACCTCGCAGCCACTGATGGGCGAATAGGTGTGACCTATGCGGGCAAACAGCAGGCGTAGATATTCGTAAATCTCTGTGCTGGTGCCCACAGTGCTTCGTGGATTCCTTGATATCACTTTCTGCTCGATGGCAATGGCAGGCGGTATGCCGCGAATGAAATCACACTCAGGTTTGTTCATTCTTCCAAGGAACTGTCGGGCATAGCTCGACAAACTCTCTACATAACGGCGTTGGCCCTCGGCATACAATGTGTCGAAGGCCAAAGATGATTTGCCGGAGCCACTGACTCCGGCAATCACAACAAATTGGTTTCGGGGAATCTTAACATCAATATTCTTAAGGTTATTGACGCGTGCCCCTTTTATCTCTATTGAATCACTCATTCATTATTAAAGAATACTCTTGACGGCCTCGAGCATGCCTACGCTCTTAATGAGGTCGAGATCCTGCTTCACCATAGCGTTCAGACCTGGAATCTTGTTCAGATCCTCCTGCCAGATGAACTCGGCGCCCAGCACACCATCGGTAACCTTCTGTGTGTCGCCTGTTGCCCAGAGCTCCTTCAGCAGGTCCATAATCTTCTGGTCGTCGTTTGGTACAATCTCAACACCATCCTCGCGCTTACCACCCTTATAGTAGGTGATGATAGCAGCCAGACCGAATACCAATCCCTTAGGCAGCTCGCCCTTGCGCTCCAGGAATGTCTTTACGCCGGGTAGGTCGCGAGCCTGGAACTTGGGGAATGAGTTCAGCATGATGCTGGTTACCTGGTGGTCAACATATGGATTGTCGAAACGCTCCAATACGTCGCCAGCAAACTTCTCGAGCTCGTCCATAGGCAGGTCGAGTGTCTGCATCAGCTCTTCAAACTGAACTTTATGGATATATTTGCCAATCACCTCGTGGTTGCAGGCATCGCGTACGATGTTAACACCACTCAGGAAAGCAACAGGGCTCAATACGGTGTGAGGACCATTTAACAGGGTTACCTTACGCTTGTGGTATGGTTCTTCTGATGGAACGAAAAGAACATGCAGGCCAGCCTTGTCTGCTGGGAACTCCTTCTCTACTTCCTTTGGAGCTTCGATGACCCACAGGTGGAAGTTCTCTGCCTGTACTACCAGATTGTCGCGATATGAAATCTTTTCTTGGATCTCGGCAATCTCCTTACGTGGGAATCCTGGTACGATACGGTCAACGAGGGTAGCATATACGCCGCAAGCCTCCTCGAACCATTTCTTGAAGTCATCGCCAAGGTTCCACAGTTCGATATATTTGTAAATACAATCTTTCAAAACGTGACCGTTCAGGAAAATCAACTCGCATGGGAAGATAATCAGTCCCTTGGTCTTATCGCCATTGAAAGTCTGATAACGGCGATACAACAACTGAACCAGTTTTCCAGGATAGCTGCTTGCTGGTGCATCCTCGAGCTTACATGAAGGATCGAATGCGATACCTGCCTCTGTAGTGTTAGAGATGACGAAACGAATCTCGGGCTGATCGGCCAGTGCCATGAAAGCGGCATTCTGGGTGTATGGGTTCAAGGCACGACTAATCACATCAATACGCTCCAGAGTGTTGACGGGCTTTCCGTTCTCACGTCCCTGCAGGTTTACATGGTATAGACAGTCCTGAGCGTTCAACCAGTCTACCATGCCTTTCTCGATAGGCTGTACGACTACTACTGAACCATTGAAGTCGGTCTTCTGGTCCATATTCCAGATAATCCAATCTACAAATGCACGGAGGAAGTTACCTTCGCCAAACTGAATAACCTTTTCAGGCATAACGCTCTTGGGAGCAAACTGTTTGTTTAGTGGTTTCATTTCTAAATATTGTTTTAATTGTTATTATTTGCGAGTGCAAAGATAGACGAATTTTGTTAAACTTCCAAATTATTACTCACTAAATCCTTAAAAAACCACGAAAACCTTTGCGCTAGATTTTGTTGATATCTACATACCCATGCATCACGGCATAGATGGTCAGAGCTGATACGCTTTTCAACCCTAACTTATCCATGATATTTCTTCGATGGGTAATAACAGTTGCCAGTCCGATATTCAGTTTGTCCGCAATTTCTTTGTTGATATATCCTTGTACAATCAACGACATCACTTCTATCTCACGATCCGAAAGAATCTTCTGACTCAAGATAGCTGGCATAGGTGGCAGATTCTCTCCCTTTCCATGGGCATGTTGTTCCAGCATCAGAAGCGAGCGAACCAACTCTGATTCTGGTACGTTGATACATAGGCAATGGAAATCAGACAGTTGTGACATAGTATCGAGCGAAAGGGTTAGCACGATGGTCTTGCGTTTACGTTCATCAAAGAACTGTTTGTTCTCCAATACAACAGGCATAGCTGTAAAATAGTGGAAATAACTATCGGGCTCGTTAGCCTCTAACTCTGATATTGATCCGAAAGTGTCAACTGTCATGATAGGCATGACATTCTGCAGAATAGCCTTCAACCCCAATGCCGAGAGGGTATTGGGGTCGATGATTGCTATCTTGGGTCTATTCATCATGATAAAAATCCTAATAATGCGCCTGCTGCTACAGCCGATCCGATGACACCAGCTACGTTTGGTCCCATAGCGTGCATCAGCAGGAAGTTATGACGGTCATATTCCAGACCGAGATTGTTTGATATACGTGCTGCCATTGGTACGGCACTAACGCCCGCATTACCAATGAGCGGGTTAAGTTTTTTACTTTCTGGCAGGAATAGGTTCATCAGCTTGACGAAGCATACACCTGATGCGGTGGCAATCATAAATGCCATGGCACCTAAGGCAAAAATCTTGATGGTGTTGAAGGTGAGGAACTCGCTGGCCTGTGTAGAACAACCAACGGTTAAGCCTAACAGCATTACAACGATGTCGTTGAGTGCAGCACCAGCTGTCTTTGCCAGACGGGTGGTCTTGCCGCTTTCCTTCAACAGGTTACCAAAGAAGAGCATACCCAGCAGGGGCAGGCCCGATGGTACAATAAAGGTAGTGAGCAGCAGGCCGATGATGGGGAACAGAATGCGCTCTGTCTGCGATACCTCGCGACCTGGTTTCATCTTGATGACGCGCTCCTTCTTAGTGGTGAGCAGACGCATGATGAACGGTTGAATCACTGGTACCAGTGCCATGTAGCTATAGGCACAAACAGCAATAGCTCCCATTAGGTTGGGCGACAGCTTTGAACTGAGGAAAATAGCTGTAGGACCATCGGCACCACCGATAATGGCTATACCTGCAGCCTGTGAAGGTTCGAATCCCATAGCCAATGCAACCATATAGGCTCCAAAAATGCCAAACTGGGCAGAAGCACCAATGAGCATCAGCTTTGGATTGGCCAACAGAGCCGTAAAGTCGGTCATAGCTCCAATACCCAAAAAGATGAGTGGTGGATACCAGCCTTGTCGCACACCTTGGTAGAAAATGTTCAGTACGGAGTTGTCCTCGTAGAGGCCTATTTCCAAGCCAGCATCTGCGCGGAAGGGGATGTTCCCCAGAATGATGCCCAGTCCGATGGGGACGAGCAGCAGTGGCTCAAAGTCTTTTTTGATGGCAAGCCAGATAAAGAAGGCTCCAACGGCAATCATGATCAGGTTCCCGACCGTTGCATTGGCAAATGCTGTATAGGTCAGGAACTCATGAAAGTTCTGTATGATAAACTGTCCTAAATCCATAACTATTCATTATTCGCTAATCACTTTTTTATTATCCAATAGTCATAAGGACAGAGCCTTCCATCACGCTCTCACCAGATTTAACGGTGATAGCGGTAACGGTACCTGCAAATTCGCTCTCGATGTTGTTCTGCATCTTCATTGCTTCGAGCACAAGAACCACATCGCCTTGCTTCACAGTATCGCCTACGTTTACCTTCAGGTCGATAATGGTTCCTGGCAGTGGTGCCTTAATGGCCGAACCTGTACCAGCAGCCATAGGTTTGGCGGCTGCAGGAGCTGCGGCTGGTGCTACAGCTGGACGGGCTACCGTCTTGGGAGCTTCCACGTGCACCTTTTTTAGTGTACTTGTGGGGTTGATGGGCTGCTTCAACTCTACGTCGAAACGCACACCGTTCACTACCACTTTGGCTACGTTGCCTTCTACTTCTTCTATCTCAACGTCGTAATCAACGCCTTGTACTTTATACTGATATTTATTCATATTGTTCAATGGATTTCTGGGGTTGTCGGGATTTTAGGTGCATTATGCTTGGTTGGAATTACCGGTCTTGAGAAGTGGGTCATCTGACTACCTTCGTCCGACCATCCTGTATCGCGGGTCTTGATAGTGATGATGCCGCTTTCTACATCGTGCACATCGTCTTGATACTGTTTCAGGGCCATAGAGATGACAGCGATATAGACCTCCTTATCGATACCCTTTGTTTTCAGACCGTCCTGAAGGATGTTACCTGTGGCGTGAGCCAGGTCGTGGGTAACCTCAACGGTCTTGGTGATGGGTTTGATAGGTTGGGTATGAGCCATTTTCTTGGCCATCTCGAGGTTGCGCATGATAAGGCCGAATACCCAGAAGAAAATGAATAATACAGCCAGACAGAAAAAAACGATACCCATGGCCAGAAGGGTTATTCCAAAACCATGCGGATCCTCGCGCTTTAGTTTGGCATCTTTTGTTTCATCCGTTTTGATGAAATTTTCGATACCAGGGGTTACATTCCCGGCTGATTTGACTACCCATGTATTGGTGGTCTGACGAGCGTAACTCTGGTCAGCGGCCAAAGCGGGGATGCTAACCGAATCGATAAGTTCTGTGGCATTGCCATTGAAAAATCCCAGCCAGAGAGGCTCTGACATTGGAACGTTGAGAGACAGATGCAACTTACTCTGTGCAGGGTTTGAGTTGCAAAAGAAGATCAGATGCTGGCGACCGCCGATTTGCGTACGTGTATCACCACTTGGGATGACGCTCATACGTTTGATACGTTCAGGAACGCTCATTCTGGGATCGAGTACGGAACGATCAGTAGTAAAATACATGCCACGCACGTTATAGGTGGTGAACGAGGTGTTCTCCAACTCAATCCATGCGTGGCACTGTCCGTAATCATCCTGAATGCTGGCGGTATTGTTGGTCAGCACCTCGTTGATGCGAATGTTCTTGGCTCCTTGTGCCATCATCGCTGTGGTGCCAGCCAGCAATAGTCCGCTGAGCAGGATTTTGGTTCTTTTCATTTTGTTGGTAATTATTATATAAGTTTCAATTGTCTACTCCGTTAGCCGCAGAAGAACAATACCACGATCTGCGCAGTAAAGATTCTGAGGAACATCGCCAGCGGATAAACCGTTGAGTATCCCAATGCAGGAGCTTCCTTTGAGCAGATGCTGTTGGCATAAGCCAGTGCGGGGGGATCGGTATAGGTACCAGCTATCATACCTGCCAGGGTGAAGTAGTTAAATCCAAACTTCCAGCGTGCGATAGGTCCTACGATGAGGATAGGAATGATGGTGATGAGGAAACCTGTGAGAACATAGAGCAGACCATCGCCCTGAACTACTGTCTCGAAGAATCCTGCGCCAGCTTTGATACCTACTGATGCCAGGAAGAGTACCAAGCCAATCTCACGTAACATCATGTTGGCAGATGTAGTGGTATAGGTTACCAGATGTATCTTATAGCCGTAACGGCCAATCAGGATAGCGATGATGAGCGGTCCACCAGCCAGACCAAGCTTAACAGGTACAGGCATGCCAGGGATGGCCAATGGGAACATACCGAAGATCAGTCCAATGAAAATACCTACGAAGATGGTGGCGATGTTTGGTGCGTCCAAACGACGGATAGAGTTACCCATCTTGCCTGCCACGTTATCGACAGCATCCTCAGGACCAACAACCATGATACGGTCGCCTACCTGCAATGGCAGTGTGGGAGAGGCGAAGATGTCCATACCGTGACGGGTTACACGAGTGACGTTTACACCATAAACGCTTGAGAAGTGGAGTGATGCCAATGTCTTACCATTTACCTTAGGGTTGGTAATCACGATACGCTTTGATACCATAGGCTGGTCCTGCTGCTCAAAGTCGATGTCAAGCTTAGGACCGATAAAGGCGGTGATAGCCTCCTGGTCAGCCTCGGCACAAACAATCAGCATCTGGTCGCCCAGGTGGAAGATGGTGTCGCGGTTAGGGATGAACAGTTCTCCCTCATGTACCAGTCGAGATACCACAAAATCGCGGTTCAAGAAGTCATGAACCTGTAAGATGGTCTTGCCTTCCAGATATTTGTTGGTCACCTCGAGGTGCATCTTGTAAGGCTTCTTATTGGCGTTGGTCTCGTCGAGCGCTTCCAACTGCTTCTCCTCTTGGTCCAGCTTTACCTTGCATATATATCTTACCAGAATAACAGCGCCGATGATGCCGAGAACACCCAAAGGGTAGGCACAGGCATAGGCTGATGCTATCTGTGGTGCATTGCTCCCGAATACGGTAGAGAGAGCTTCGTTGGCGGCACCAAGTCCAGGTGTGTTAGTCACGGCACCATAGAGCGTACCAACCATCATAGGCAGATTGGTCACGTTGTTGGTGTCGAAGAAGATGTAGTAACAAGCGAACATCACGAGGATATTCAGCAGGATGGCTGTGGCAGCCATGGCATTGAGCTTGATTCCCTGTGTACCAAAACTCTCAAAGAAACCAGGACCTACCTGCAATCCGATCATGAACACGAAGAGAATCAGTCCGAAGTCCTGTACGAATGTTAGAATGGGGGTTGGAGCAGTGAATCCGATGTGTCCGGCCAGAATGCCAGCAAACAATACAAAGGTTACTCCGAGTGAGACACCAAAAAACTTAATTTTTCCTAAATAGACACCAATCGCTATCACAATAGCGTAGAGTAACGCGATATGCGCTACTGAGTCTGTCGTTGTAAAAAGGTCACTTAACCACTGAAATGATTCCATAAATAAATCTTAATAATACCTATTCTATAAAAAGTCTCAAATTTCGACTGCAAAGGTACTTAAAAAATGCTCATCTTTAGCATTTTTGTGCATCTATTTTTGGATAAATAGTGATTTTTTATTTCTTTCACACTTCAAAATGCTGTTTTGCATAAAAAAGTTGTAACTTTGTCAGCTGATAATAGCAACTTAAAACAACTTATATAATAATAAACGTATCAAATCTATGGCAAACAAAGAAAAACTCTTTACCGAGTTCACAGCGCCGACCAAACAGGAATGGCTCGACAAGATTGAGGTCGACCTGAAAGGTGCCGACTTCCAGAAGCGCTTGGTATGGAGAACAAACGAAGGTTTTAACGTACAGCCCTTCTATCGTCGCGAAGACTTGGCGAATCTGAAGACACCAGACGCTTTGCCTGGTGAGTTCCCTTATGTTCGTGGTAACAAGAAGGACTCCAACGAGTGGTATGTCCGTCAGAATATCGAGGCCAGCGACCCCAAGGCTGCTAATGCAAAGGCACTCGATATCCTGAACAAGGGTATCGACTCTTTGGGTTTCAAGATTCCTGGCAATATGGTGTCGATGGATACTGTTGAGACACTGCTCGATGGTATCTATTGCGAGTGCATCGAGGTTAACTTCTCTACCTGTCAGCGTCATTCGCTTGAACTGGCAGAGATCCTGAAGGCCTATTGGCAGAAGAAGGGCTACGACAAGGATAAGATTGTGGGCTCTATTGAATGGGATCCCATGAAGAAGATGGTTCTCAAGGGTAAGGATGTTTCGCCTGTTCTGGCATTCGGACCTAAATTAGCCGAGTCGCTCAAGGAGTATCCGAACTTCCGTGGTATCGTGGTTCATAGTGATGCCCTCAATAATGCTGGCGCCTACATCGTTCAGGAGTTGGGCTATGCGTTGGCTTGGGGTAATGAGTATCTGCAGCAGCTTACTGATGCTGGTGTTGATACTGATACAGCTGCAAAGAGCATCAAGTTCAATATGGGTGTAAGCGAGAACTATTTCATGGAGATTGCCAAGTTCCGTGCAGCCCGTTTGCTGTGGGCTCAGATTGTGAAGCAGTACGAGCCCAAGTGCGACTGCGCTTGCAAGATGATTATCAACGCTACCACCTCTACTTATAATCAGACGCTGTTCGACAGCTATGTCAACCTGTTGCGTTCGCAGACCGAGGCTATGAGTGCTGCCTTAGGTAGTGTTCACTCGATGGTGGTAACGCCATTCGATGCACCTTACGAGGAGGCAACCGATTTCTCTGAGCGTATTGCTCGCAACCAGCAATTGCTGATTAAGGAGGAGAGCCACTTCGATCGTATTGTCGACCCATCAGCAGGCTCATATTATATTGAGCACCTGACAGATGCTTTGGCTACAGAGGCTTGGAAGATATTCCTGAAAGTAGAAGAGGAGGGAGGCTTCCTCGCAGCTATCAAGGCAGGAACTATTCAGGACGATATCAATGCTACCAATGTGAAGCGTCATGGCGATGCTGCCAAGCGTAAGGAGTTCCTGCTGGGTACTAACCAGTTCCCTAACTTCACAGAGAAGAGTGAGGGCAAACGTGCCTATAAGCATAACTGTGGTTGTGGTGGTGTGCACCATCATGGTGAGGAGAGCGTGCCTTTTAAGGCTATCGAGAGTACTCGTCTGGCTGCCGATTTCGAAGACCTCCGCATCCATACAGAGGAGAAGAAAGTTCCTATTGCATTCATGCTGACCATTGGTAATCTGGCCATGCGTCAGGCTCGTGCACAGTTCTCGTGCAACTTCCTGGCTTGCGCAGGTTATAAGGTGATTGATAACCTGGGCTTCAAGACCGTTGAAGAGGGTGTTGATGCTGCTTTGGAGGCTAAGGCCGATATCGTGGTTATCTGCTCGAGCGACGATGAGTATGCCGAGTACGCTATCCCTGCCTTTAAGTACCTCGATGGTCGCGCCATGTTCGTAGTTGCTGGTGCGCCTGCTTGCATGGAAGACCTGAAGGCCGCTGGCATCGAGAACTTTGTTCACGTGAAGTGCAACGTGCTTGAGACTTTGAAAGAATATAATCAGAAACTTGGTATTTAAAGAATAGGAGACTTGAATTATGCGTAAACAGTTTAAAGATATTGATATCTATGCAGGCATCAAGGCTCAGGATGGTGCCAAGTGGATTAAAGATAATGGTATTGAGGCCAACTGGAAAACCCCAGAGCACATCGAGGTTCGTCCAGTTTATACAAAGGAAGACCTTGAAGGTATGGAGCACCTCGACTTTACAGCTGGTATCCCTCCCTATCTGCGTGGTCCGTATTCGATGATGTATCCCTTCAAGCCTTGGACTATCCGTCAGTATGCCGGATTCTCTACTGCTGAGGAGTCGAATGCCTTCTATCGCCGTAATCTGGCTTCGGGTCAGAAAGGTCTTTCTGTAGCCTTCGATTTGCCTACACACCGTGGTTACGACCCCGATAACGCTCGTGTAGTGGGCGATGTGGGTAAGGCTGGCGTATCTATCTGTAACGAGGAGAACATGAAGGTGCTCTTCAGTGGTATCCCCTTGAACAAGATGTCCGTTTCAATGACCATGAATGGTGCAGTGCTGCCTATCCTGGCATTCTACATCGTAGCCGGTCTGGAGCAGGGCGCTCAGTTAGAGGAGATGGCTGGTACCATCCAGAACGATATCCTGAAGGAGTTCATGGTGCGTAACACCTATATCTATCCCCCTGCATTCTCAATGAAGATTATCGCTGATATCTTCGAGTATACCTCGCAGAAGATGCCTAAGTTCAACTCTATTTCTATCTCGGGTTATCACATGCAGGAGGCTGGTGCTACAGCTGATATCGAGCTGGCTTACACCTTGGCCGATGGTATGGACTACCTGCGTACGGGTGTGAATGCTGGTATCGATGTGGATGCTTTTGCACCTCGACTCTCGTTCTTCTGGGCTATCGGTATGAACCACTTCATGGAGATTGCCAAGATGCGTGCAGGCCGTCTGTTGTGGGCTAAGATTGTGAAGAGCTTCGGCGCCAAGAATCCTAAGTCGCTGGCGCTGCGTACCCACTCGCAGACCTCTGGTTGGTCGCTCACCGAGCAGGATCCATTCAATAACGTAGGTCGTACCTGTATCGAGGCAATGGCTGCTGTGCTGGGTCACACCCAGTCGCTGCATACCAATGCGCTTGATGAGGCTATCGCTCTGCCTACCGACTTCTCGGCTCGTATCGCTCGTAACACCCAGATCTATATTCAGAACGAAACTAAGGTGTGCAAGCAGATTGACCCATGGGCTGGTTCTTACTATGTTGAGACCCTGACCAATGAGCTGGTTCACAAGGCTTGGGAGCATATTCAGGAGATTGAGAAGCTGGGCGGTATGGCTAAGGCCATCGAGACTGGTCTGCCTAAGATGCGTATCGAGGAGGCTGCAGCCCGAACTCAGGCTCGTATTGATAGTGGTGTACAGACCATCGTTGGTACCAACAAGTACCGTTTGGAGCACGAGGATCCTATCGATATCCTTGAGGTGGATAACACCGCTGTACGCAAGCAGCAGGAGGAGAGCTTGGCTCAGGTTCGCTCTACGCGCGATGAGGCCGCCTGTCAGGCTGCACTCAAGGCTATCACTGAGTGTGTACGCGACTTCAAGGAAGGTCGCAAGAGCGAGAACAACCTGCTCGATCTGGCTGTAAAGGCTGCTCAGCTGCGTTGTACTCTGGGTGAGATTTCGGATGCCTGCGAAGAGATCGTAGGTCGTTATAAGGCTGTAATCAGAACAATTTCAGGCGTGTATAGTTCAGAATCAAAGAACGATAAGGACTTCGAGGAGGCCAAGCGCCTTACCGATGAGTTCGCTGAGAAGGAAGGTCGCCGTCCACGTATCTTCGTTGCCAAGATGGGTCAGGATGGTCACGACCGTGGTGCAAAGGTAGTGGCAACAGGTTATGCCGACTGTGGCTTCGACGTGGATATGGGACCGCTGTTCCAGACACCAGAAGAGGCTGCGCGTCAGGCTGTTGAGAACGATGTGCATATTGTAGGTGCTTCGTCGCTCGCAGCTGGTCATAAGACGCTGATTCCACAGCTCATTGAGGAACTGAAGAAGCTGGGTCGCGAGGATATCATGGTTACCGCTGGTGGTGTGATTCCTGCTCAGGACTACGACTTCCTCTACAAGGCTGGCGTGGCTTGTATCTTTGGTCCTGGCACCCCGATTCCTTATTCGGCTATCCAGATGATGAAGATCCTACTTGATAAAGAATAAATGAAGAAAGTTGAAGTATTGATTATTGGAGCCGGCCCGGCCGGCTCCGTTTGTGCGAATTTACTCTTGAAGGCTGGTGTTGACTGTCTGCTCATCGACCATTGTACTTTCCCACGTGATAAGATCTGTGGAGGTGGTCTGACATCCAAGACGTGGCATCTTCTTGAGCGTCTCATTCCTGGGGTTCCTTACGAGTATAACCCCGTGTCACACATCCGGCTCAATGTCGACAACCAAGCCCGTTGCGAGTTTGACATTGACGAGCCCATCCGTATCGTACAGCGTAAGTATTTCGATCATGCGTTGCTTAAGCACTATCAGGATCATGGTGGTGAGTTCATTCAGGGCGCACCTGACAAGATAGAAGAGCGCGATGGCCAGATTTTTGTTACGTTGAAGGATGGAATGCAGATAGCATGTCACTATCTGGTAGGTGCCGACGGCACGAATAGTTTTGTGCGCCGTTATTTGAAGCCTGATACTGACCGTGGTATTCTTGCGATGGAGCAATATGTAGAGAAGAGTGGTGATAACAGCATCGACGTTACGCTCTCGCAAAGCTACTGCATTGGCGGCTATTTCTATCGTTTCCCTAATAAGGAATACGATATTGTAGGGTTCGGCGATGCAGCTACAACGCCAGCCAAGTTCCGTAAGGTGATGAACGATAATGGTGTTCCTGAAGGTAAGGCTCGTGGTGCTTTTATCTACCTGTCGAATGACTATCCACTTCACGATCATATTATCTTGATAGGTGATGCGGGTGGATTTGCCAATCGCTCTACTTGTGAAGGACTCTATGACGCCATGAGAACGGCTGAGAATGCTGCTAAAGCCATCACGCAGAATATTCCCTTCCGTCAGGTGAATGCAGGTATCTTCCGCAAGATGCGTAAGGAGATGTGGGTTACTAAGGTGTTCTTCAGTGGCTTTGGTTTTGCTATAGTGAAATGGCTGTGCCATCATCCAGGTGCCGTCAAGTGGATTTTTGATACTAAGATGAGGCGTGAAACATGGCTCAAGAAAAAGGATGATTCTGCACGATAAGGCACAAAAAGTAAACCCCGCTGTTTAGCGGGGTTTTTCTTTGCATCTCTTACATGAATGAGTCAGTCGCATTCGTCAATCTTATACGCTTTGTTATCCTCCTTCAAGTAGATCTGCAGATCGCTGAAGTAACCAGTTTTCTGGATTTCTGCCAGTTCCATCTGCGCGTCTTCTTCCTGCAGATATTCTTTGGCGCTGGCCAGAAGGCTTGTAAACTCGAGTTTCTTCTTGTCTGTGTCCAGAACAGATATCCACTCATCCTTCGAACGGTCTCCGATAACAAATCCTTTACTCATAGCTGTTACATTTATATATTCGATTCGTAGTTTGTCGTATGGTCTTCCTTGCTTCTCTCTCTTGTTATCAGTTGCAAAGATACGCACTTTCCGCCAACAATGTATCGTCACCCCTCGAAAATCTTATGTAAACGTTTGAGTAAACGGGCTAAAAAAGAAGGTGCTAAGCATGAATTTGCCTGCACCTTCGATATTAGATAATGAAAAATGGTCTTATTTCAGGATGTTGTACAGCAGCGAGGTCAGTGAGATCAGAATGCTGGTTGCGCTGAACCAGAGGGTGGTCATGCTACCTACACTCGAGTTCTGTGCCTTCACCTTGTTAGGCTCTACATATACTACATCGTTCTGCTGCAGATAGTAGTAGGGCGAGTTAACGATGTTGGCGTCGTTCAGGTTCAGGGTGTGCATTTCCTTTTTGCCGTCGGCATTCTTACGAATCAGCTTCACCTTGTCGCGCACACCATAGATGGTGAGGTCGCCTGCCTGAGCCAGAGCCTCGAGGATGGTGATCTCCTCGCGCGATACCATGAATGTACCAGGGCGAGCCACTTCGCCAAGTACTGAGATAGAGTAGCTCGACATCTGTACGGTAACCACTGGGTTTTCGTTTTCTGAGAGATATGGACGAATCTTGTCTTCAATCATCCTTTCGCACTGGCGCTTGGTCAGTCCTACCACCTTCAGGGCTCCGATTATGGGGAATTTGATGTAACCCTCATTGTCTACGAGATAGGGCATTACGGTACCACCACCACCAGAATTAAGGTTACGTCCCTGGGTATAGGCGTTCTGCATGATCAGGTTGAATGCACTCGATACTTCTGGATCGGTGGTGTTGACGGTGATGGTCAACTGATCCTTAGGCATAATCTTGGCATCGTAAAGACGTCGCGACTGACTGAAGTCAATGCTGTCGCTATTCTTGAAATAGGCCACATTCTTAGTGCTGCCACACGATGACATGATAGTGGCAACTGCCAAAACAACAAAAAGATAATAAAACTTCTTCATATCTCTATTTTTTTTATTTTTACTTTGTATGGTTTAAAACTGCCACCAGTGCTTTTTGGGCTTGCGGAGGTGTTCTTCTTTGGGGTTGGGGCCCGTCTTGTGGGTAATCATCTGATAGATGTCGCCCCAGTCGGGCAGCCCGCCAATGTTACGGTCGTCAATAAACAGGTCGGCTTTCAGCTTTCGTGAGAAGACGGGGTTGTTGTCGAAGGTCTCCTCTGGATAGTCGCGATTCACGGCATAGAATTCTACGCCTCGCTCGCGGCACCAGGCTAACGCATCGTCCAGCAGTTTACCCTCGCGGCAAGTCCACAGAATCAGCTGGTGACGCTCCTTGATAAGCATTTTCAGCGTATCGGTAGCAAAATCACGCTCATCGCCAATCTCAGGATACTTGTTTTCAACGATGGTGCCGTCAAAGTCTACTGCTATTGTCATTTCTTGATGCTATCGTCGTCCTTATTACCATAGCGTGAGTCGGCATAGTTTCCATAAGCGCCATAGCGTCCGTAGCCACCGTAACCGTATTTGCCATAGCTGCCATAGCCGTAGCGGCCATATTTACCATACTTACCGTAGGTGCCATAGCCGTAGTAGTAGCCGTACTTCTTCTTCGACATATCTACACCGTTCAGTACTACGCATGGATTAGGCAGCTTCTGCTCGAGAGCCAGGCTGTTCACGATACCGACATCGGTCTTAGGTGTATAGTCGGCACGGGTTACGTAGCAGCATACGTTAGCAAACTTAGCCACCTGGAGTGTATCAGTTACCAAGCCCACAGGTGCTGTATCGAGGATGACATAGTCGTACTTCTCTTTCAGGATGTCGAGTGTATCTTTCAGGTTCTCGCGAGCCAGCAACTCGGTTGGGTTGGGGGGGATAGGACCAGCCAACAGCAGGTCGAGGTTGTCGTTAATGCCCGATTTCACTACCTGATCGTTAATCTTATCCAGTGTTACCTTATCGGCAGCCAGCAACTTCGAAACACCAACTTTGCGCTCACTCTGGATATCGAACAGCTTACCCAGGGCAGGTTTACGGATATCAAGTCCGCAAAGGATTACCTTCTTGCCCAGCAATGCGAACGATACAGCCAGGTTGGCTGCGAGGAAGGTCTTACCTTCACCACTGGCCGATGATGTGAAGAGAATGGTGTTCTCGTGCTCTTTGAGCATGAACTGGATATTTGTACGCAGCGAACGGAATACCTCGTCCATCTGGGTGTTCTTGTTTTCGTGAACCACAATACCAGCGGCGGTCTTGGCGCTATCGCTGGCCACAGGCACATCGGCAATGATAGGCAGCTTGGTGAGCTTCTCCAGGTCGTCGTGACCTTCCAGTTTGTATTTGAACATCTGGATAACGAACAGGATACCGAGTGGTAATGCCAGACCCAGGATGAATGCTGCCATCATGATGATAGACTTCTTAGGCTTAACCTGTCCTAGTGACTGAGGATCGTCAATCAGCTTACCCTTATCGGCTGTGGCAGCCAGTGAGATGCTGTTCTCCTCACGCTTCTGGAGCAGCATCAGATACAGACCAGAGCGAACCTCCTGCTGACGTCCGATTTCTGTGAGTACGCGCTCCTGCTCAGGTGTGCTTCCCAAGCGGCCCTGATACTTGGCATACTCGTTCTGAATGCCTCGGCGCTGGATATCGGCAGTACGGCGTGCCTGAAGCAGCGCTGTACGGATAGACCCCTGCAACTCGTCGAGTGTAGAGGTGAGTATGATTACCTGTGGAGCCTGATCGCTGGCCACCTTCAGCAGGCGGTTACGTTCCTGAACGGTCTTGTTGTAGCTCGAGATGAGTGATGTTGAAGCACCATCGGTCATACCTACGTTCGATGGGATAATCTTATACTGATTGGATGGATTGTCCACAAATTCGCGCAGATAGTCGAGCAGCTGGATCTGCGAGTTAGCCTCGGCCAGCTTGGTGCTGTACTGGGTTGACATCTGGAGCGACTGCGAAGCATCCATCTGCAGGTTGGTAACAGTATTCTGCTTCTTATACTTCTCGAGTGATCCCTCGGTGTGTCCGAGTTCTTCGTTGATTTTCTTGATACGGTCGTTGATGAATTCCTCAGTCTTCAGCGCTACTTCGTTCTTATCGGCATTAGCCTGACGGTTGTAGCTTACAACCAGTGCGCGGAGGAAGTCGAGACCTCTGCGTACATTGGCGTCGTTGAAGGTGAGCTGGGCGATAGAAGTCTGCTTCGAGGTAGCAGCTACTGAGAGGTTGCCCAGATAGCCTGCTGCCACCTGCATAGGAGGCATGATCACTACTCTATAGTCGGGTATTTTACCATCGGCAGGGGCAGTGTATTTAGGATTCTTCTTGAACGACAGGGTACCATAGTCAGTGCGATAGGTAGCAGGGAGTTGCTTGGGCTCGAAGGTGAAGTTTGATACTACCACACCGTTTTTCAGCAGGGCTCCCTCAATTTTGATGCCCTCGTCGTTTGAAGATATGCGCATATCGATGCTGCGGCTCTCTTCGAGCAGTACTTTATCCATGTTGTCGAGGCTTGTCTCATCGATATCCACGATGCCAGGCTGGGTGCCATATACAATCTGCTCTTTGACCAGACCCTTACTGTAATAATTGGCATAGAGTTTGAGGTCTTTCACGGCATCACGCACCAAGATGCGCGACTGCAGGATCTCCATCTCGTTCTCAAAACCCGACGAGTTGGACATAAAACCAAAATCCTGCATGTTGGCCAGCAGGTCGCCACCACGTCGGCTCTGTTGTTTGTCGTCCTTGATCAGCATCTTTGCTGATACGGAATAGACGGGGCTTGTGTACTTAAGATAGACGTAAGCGCCGACAAGGAACACAACGAGTGATACTGCAAACCACTTCCAGTTAAGGATGAAAAGTGTATAGAGATTCTGGAAATTGAACCATGATTCTCCCTCTACTTCGTTAGTTGATAAATCTTCGATTTCAGCTAAACTTAATTTCTTTTCTTCTGACATATTTGTTAATAATAATAATTCTTATAGTCACACCTTTCCTCGTCGAAATTCGCGAGTCCGATGTTTATTCGGTACAAAATTAGTGTTTTTTTTTAAATCGGATGCATTTTTTTACGGAAAAATGAAAAATAAGTGTGTTTTTTTGGTTTTATGTCATGAGATTGCGGTGGTGTACTGCCTTTGCAGCAATCCCAGCACCCCTGATAAACTGGGATACTGGGATTTGGGATACTGCTCAGGCTACCGGCTTGGGATAGACTTCGAAGTAGTAGGCGGTTTTGTGGTAGATGCCCGTCAGAGGATCCTGTTCGATGAACTTGCGAGTCTCGCCTGTCCACAGCATCTTCCTGGGGTTGGTGTTCTCGCTGCCTAAGCGTTCCAACAGCCGCTGTGCATCGTCGAATGTGAACTCGTCGGGCAGATACTGCAGACGGTTGCCAGGGCCGCGATGCGAACTAACCTTCTCGCCTGCCATCTGCTTGCGGATGCTGTCGCCATAGTAGGTCATCTTCACCCACATGTCGTACTTGAACGACCACATGGCAAACTCCTCGATTTCCTTGCTCCACTTGCCTTCGGCTATGTAGAGCACCATGGCGCGCAACCAGGCGAGCACTACAGCACGGTGGCTGGTGTCGAAGTAGGCCTCGTCGCCCGAGAGGCGATAAGTGTCGATGGACTCCTGATGGATGCGCTGAATCAGGTCCTGCGCCTTTTTCAGGTCGTAGTTGCCCTGAGCTGCCACCAAGCGGTCGATATACACCTTGAGTCTGGCCATGAATCGGGCGTCGTAGAATCCGTGCTTGGGGATGGCTTCGTCATCGATAGGCATGATGGTAGCAAACGACATGCGGTTGAATGAACCATCGGCGAGGAAGGGAGCATAGAAATCCTGCGCACGAACGATGGTGCTCGATGAGTTGAAGTTGTAGTGCAAGCGGAATCGTGCTGTCACCGATTTCTCGCCTACGCGCTCCTGGCCGTACCAGGCGTTATCGAAGGCGCACTGGATGATGTTTCGCAGGCGTCGCTTCTGCTTAGATGCATCCAGCTGGTCGAAAAGCTCGATTTCATCGAGTTGTGAGTAGATGAAGTGGCCATCGGCATCCTTGCCCTTCTGCGCCAAGGCGGCAGGGGTGATATCCGTCAGCAGGGTCTGCACTATCAGGTCGTCAGGGCGATCGGGTGCCTGCTGGTTGGTGCCCTTCTTGGCGCATTCGTCCTTGTAGTCCTGTTCGCGTTGGCGATTGATTTCATCGCGCTCCAGGATGTCCCTCATGATGCAGTCGCACACACGGCTCACGCACGACTTACCTGAGGCTGTCTTGGCCATCGTGTGGTGCATGAATGTGGCCTCGTGGTAGGTGTTGTCGGCATAGAGGAAGTGTACATCGTAGAGATGGGAGCCGAGTGCAGGGAATGCGCTGAGGGCGATGGCTGGATGCAGATGCTCGGGCTCCTTGCTGCACAGCAGCTTGATGAGCTTAGGCATCTTTTCGGGCATTGCGGGGGGCAGGCATCCCAGCTGTTGACTCGTCAGCTTCTTAGGTGCGCTCTGCTCTTGCTGGGCCTGCTTGAAGAGGGTGCGCAGGCTCATGGGCATGGGGGCGTTAACCTTGGTGTACTTGTCGTAGAAGTCGGCCACCAGTCGCTGGCAGTCTGCCTCCTTCGAGTAGTTAGGCATGCGGGTGGCCAGTACATCCATCATGGCCTGCTGACTCATTAAGCGGCTAATGCCAACGGTTAGTATGGCTACAAGCGAAATGTGCCAGTTGTGCACGCCTACCACGTCGATGTCGTCGGGCTTCAAGCCTGCCTCTTTCATTGCCAGGTCGAAGATGCGCAGGTTGCGCTGGTGTTCGGGCGAATCCTGTAGGATAGCAGGCGAGGGGAGTAGCACAGTGGCGGTTGCTGAGGGCATTGCCTCGTTTGGGGTCTGTGCTCCCGTTTTCACAGCTTCGGCTTTCACCTCTCGCTCCTTCAGCAGCTCCTCCTCATCTAAATATAATATGTACGCGCGAGGTACGAGATACGAGCAGCGGGCATAGTCCTTCACCGAGCCGTCGTAGTTCTCGTCGCCCAACTGCTCCGACATCCACTTCTGTGCCTGTGCCAGCGTCATGCCGGCAGGCATCTCGAATATCAGTCGCAGCCCTTCGGTCGAGGGTGTCACATGGGCCATGTTGATGCCCAGTTCGCTTATCCGGTCCTCTATCATTGTGTGATAGTAACCACGGGGATTCTCAATGTGGTCGATGTCGTACATCGAGAGTCCAGAGGGAATGGCTTCGGCATTCTTGCGTTCACCGTTCTTAAAGATGGCGTGAGGAGTCAGCACAGGCAGGTGCTTCTTCATCGCCGTCTTGTAGTCGTCAAACTCGGTGCGGGTAGCCTGGCCAGCTTTCACTGCCTCCAGCTTGCGGGCAATCTGTCCGCACACGTTCATTACTTCTGCTGAATCAATGGCTGAGTTCAACAGTTCAACTGTGCAAGGCACTACCTTGCTGAAGTTGTTCTTTCCAAATCCTAATCTGCTCATACGCTTAAAAAATTAATGTTTCTGAGCACAAAGTTACAAATAAAATAGGTAGGAGGACGGGTTTTTTCGCCCTATTCAGAGGCCTTTCTGGGCCAGCCGAATAAGGAGCTGAAAAGTAGCCGAATGAGCCGAATGGATTTAGAATTCCTGCCGAATGAAAAAGATTATCTGTTGCTTAAAAGTGCTGCAAAAGCCCTGTAAAAATCCCTCACCAAGGCCTGCATGTGCTGGATGGTTTTCCATGTGTTTTTGTATTGTCGGATCCACTCTTCGTGTGCCCAAACCTGCATAGGTGGCAGTTTGCCATCGGCCACAGCCCATAGCTTGTATTCGTAGGATAGCATGTCGCAGTAAGGTTTCAGTCGGCGGTTGCCAGGCAGGTCGTTGCGCACATTCTTCAGCAATCCAGGGAACAGTGCGTCGATATCCGTAAACATATCCACGAATCCGCCTGTCTTTTCGTGTTCCTTCTGGTAGTATCGCCAGGCAGCGTAGATGCAGAACCACTCCTTCTTGCCGTTAGTGTTAATCTTGGCTATGCACTCGCGCAGCACCTCCTTGAATTCTGTAGCGTCGGCATCGGTCACTTGGTGGAAGAACTTGAACTCAGGTGTTTCTGGTGTTTCTATAATAGTAAGCGGCAGCTTCTTCTGTTGCTGCAAGTCGTTATCGGGCTGTGGGTTCATTAATTTGAAATGCTCTCTAACTTCCCATTCGGCTTGCTTTGCTGCATCGAGCGCATGATGCTCTATCCCCCAATCCTTTATACACATCATGATTGGGAGTGCATCTCTAAACGTGGGCAACTGCTTACAGTAACCCACCAGATATTGCAAGTCTATCTGGCTATTCATCGTTATCCTTCGCGCGCGCTCGTACCTATAATTATGTACTAGAGATGAGGATTGTTGTTTAGCTCATCTATCAGATACTTAACCTCGGGCTGTCTATTTTGGAAGGTGATATCGAATTTGCGATCCTTAAACGCTTGGTAATACTCACTACGCATCTCGCGGATATAATTTAGCAATGCCTTATCGCTCTCCATTTCTCTGGCATCGAAACAAAACGATAGCGCACTGCTCTCGGCCCACCAGCCACTTTCTGCCTTTCCCATCGATATTGGAACTACGATGTGATCTTCATCTTCGTCGGTATCAAGTCCGTCGGCATCTTTCTTCTTAGGCCAATCGATGGTAAGCCCAAGATGGTGCAAACGCCAAATGATAAATTCTGGGCGCTCATTGAATATCTTATGGTTGAACATGCTCAGATTATTGTGGATGATTGAATGCAGCTCGTGCATTGACAGTGGCGAGGTCAATATCTCGCAGTCTTCGAGTTCTAATTTCTCATACACCACGCCGGCATAGTTGTTTTCGCCATAATCCACCACAGGGTGACTTATGGTTTTGATGGTTTCCTCGCCCGTTTTGCGGTCTACTACGGTGTGTATCTCAATCAGCGTAGCCACGTGGCGCGCCAATACACCTTTCATATTAAGTACTGGATACGGTTGATCCAGTTTCATCAGATGAGTTTGTATCATTTTTTAGTTTCTTATTTTCTGGGTGCAAAGATAGTGCAAATCGAACGAAAAACCAAATTTATTTGAGTTTTTCTGAGATGCAGCCTATCTTCGAGCGAAGCTCAGAGATAGTGCAAAATTTCGATTTAGCCAACAAGATGAGAATTTATTTTTATTCTTGCGCGTGAGAAATTTGTCTTCGCGTCGAGTTCGGGCTGAGATGTCGTCTGTCCCAGTATCCCAGTGTCCCAGTTTTTTTTCAGCTACCTGACCCCTTATAAACCTTTTATAAATGTTAATATATGTATATTTATATAAAGATATGTGTATTTCTAAGAGGCAAGGTGCGTTTGGAAAACTGGGATACTGGGATATGTGACGATTTTTATGCGTAAACACTCGAATAGATAGTACGTCACTTTCAGGTGGATTACCGTAATCTTTCAGGTGAGGAAAAATATTCTTTCCCACGAGGAAGTTACGGCTCTCTTTTCTTTACAAAATCGCCCATTTTTACCACATTCTGCCATCATCGCCCAATTTCTCACCACCCCAAAATCGCCCCAAAATCGTAGCCAAATCAGTTCAAAACTTACCAAACTCATCCATAAAAGCACAGATTATACCAAATCTAACCAAATCTGAAGACATTGATTTTAACATCCGTTTACAATCACCTCATCCCAAATCCCAGTATCCCAGTTATTTAGAGGCAGGGGTGCAAGCTAGAATATTGCTGCTATCTTACGAATTTTCTCTAGACGCGACATGAACGATTTGTCCTGCTTCATCTTCTGCATGTTGTATTCCGCCTGCAGACCAAGCCAGATGTTGGCATCAGTACCAAGAGCAGCTTCTAATAATAGGGCATACTCAGTAGTAACAGGACGCTTGCCATTAAGAATCTCGTTAAACACAGTATATGATACACCCATCTGTTGGGCCAAATCTTTCTGAGTAAGGCCACGCGCCACAATCTCATCCTTAATCATCTCACCAGGATGAATCAACATCGATGAAGCCATGTTGTTAGCAATCTTTTCTGCTGAAAAACTATTCTTAGCCATGCCTTATTTATTTATAGTGATTTGACAATTCCATTATATTACATATCGTTACTACGGGCTCATCGTCAGTTTCCTCCAGTGTGAATTCTATTCGATACTGATCGTTTGCCTTGATTGAGAAACGCCCCTCTTTATCGCCATGCAAGGCTTCGAAATGAAGAGACTTAAAGGGAAACAAATCCTCTTTCCGCTTAGCCTGTATCAGATATTTTATTCCCTTCTGATATCCTCTTACTATCTGTGGCTGAAACCGGAGTTTTTTAACCCCAGTCTCACCCATAGTATAGAGCTTCTCCAGATATTCCTCGTTGAATGTTACTACCATTACGGTTACTATTTTGGGTGCAAAGATAATACAAATATTTGAAATTCGCAAAAAGTCGAATTGATTTTTTTGTTTTTAATCACATTTTTCTTTTAAAACATTTGGTGATTTCGTAAAATATGCTTATTTTTGTAGCCGAACTCCATGC
Source organism: Prevotella sp. P6B1 (assembly GCF_000702825.1). Lineage (GTDB taxonomy): Bacteria > Bacteroidota > Bacteroidia > Bacteroidales > Bacteroidaceae > Prevotella. Next base: position 307,718 of record NZ_JNKF01000013.1, on the reverse strand, counting down.
AATTGGAGAGACATATTGATGAAAAAGCGTTTATCTGACGCTTTGTCTTTGGCAGACCGAATCTAGCAAATTCAAAATCACAGTCAAAGAGCAAAGCAGCGATAGATGCCTATTAGGGTGTTTATAAGCAGCCCACGCCCCTGATGGGGCTAGGGGAGGCTATATACATCAGCGTGGGCTTCTAGAGTTGCTCGTTCTACTGTGAATGGCAATGCTAGAGCCTAGGTTTGCGGGACGAGTAACAGGTAGTTGCCCCGCTTTTTTCGTCTCTATGGGTTACCAATAGCTATTTAAAAACGTCTTGTGATAGGGCAATAGCAGGATATAAAAACTATAATGAGATGAAAAGAGTAATTAGTCGTTCGATGATTTTAATTTGTTTTGTAGGATTAGTTTGTGTAACTTTAATGTCCTCTTGTTCAAAAGAGGAAAAAGACGAAGGCCCAAAATACAGTGAAGAGCAATTGTATGTACGTCCTTGGCAGGAGTATCCTCAGTCATACATCAAGTTCTTTGATTATCGTATGACATTCCGTCTGCTTAACATCCAGCGTAATGGTTCTGCCCTACAGGTAGATTATGTTTTGACCAACACTGGATTTAATCAGGAAGTTGAATTGCTGTTTGAGATGCCAGATATTGCTGCTCACGATGATTTAGGAAATTCGTATAGTGGTAAATTCGGCAATAATGCTGATGTCGTTTCGACCATCAACGGAGAATCTTTCTCAAGTTATGGATATGCCAAGCGAGTTAAGTTCATGCCTAATCAGGCAATTAAAGGCAGCTTCACCATTAAGAACTTTGATATAAATGCTGCTCAGTTCTCGTATACTTGCAAAGTCTCTTTGGGCACAACAAAGGGAATCACTCTGGTATACAATCGTATAGATTTTGTGAACATCCCTGTTGAAACAGGCGAATATCAGAATATGTAAGAATTAAAAACCTAGATTCTTATGAAAGCATTAATTAAGTCCTTCACAGTATTCATGTTGACAGCACTGCCCCTTATGGGCAGCGCCCAGTCTGTAAATTATGCGAAATCCCTCATAAAAGAGGGTAAATACCTTGAGGCTGCTAAACAGTTAAGGCCACTTGCTGATGGAGGCAATGCTGAGGCACAATATATGGCAGCAAAACTGTTTTTTGAGGGGAAGGGTGTTGCCAAGAATGTGAACCAAGGTATAAAATATGCTACGTTATCTGCAAATCAGGGATATGAGATGGGGGTATGTGCTTTATATGATTATTACAGTTCTGCCAATAATAATATTAAAGCTTTTTCTGTATTAAAGAGCTATACTGACCGATTTCCTGATTTGAAAGTGGCTATTTTTACTGGCTTCCGTTTGTTTAATTGTTACCTAGAGGGAAAGGGGACTACGAAGAACGAAGAGCTAGGATGGGAATTGTTTGAGAAGAATAATGATTATGAGTGGAATATGAAGAATATGGCCGGATTTGGCGAAAGGTATTGGAACTACAAAGCAGAACAAGATGGAGTCTCCGATATGTTTGACTATGCAGATTATCTTTATTGTAATTACTATAAAACAAAATACTACGAACTAGAAAAGTTTATTAGTGAAGAGAAATGCAAAACTAAAACAGATTGGGCTGAAGAAGCTGATAATGGTCATGCTTGGGCAAAAGCTAAGTTGGCCGAAATTTATCTGAATGAAAACAATCCTCAAAGAGCTTATGCATTGGCACAATTAGCTATGGGGCAAGGTTCTTGTTTAGCCAAAGAAATATTTGAGCGTGCTGAAAAAAGTATAAATAGAATGATTCAGAGTAGCTCAACAAATAATAATTCTAGCAGGGCTTATAGCTCTGGCATTAATTCGTCGGCCAAGACAGGCTTTTACAAAGTTAATAAATATCGAACTAGTGCTACAGATGTTATATTGACTAAAATTGATGTTGGTAAGTCATATACTACTATTACGTTGAAATATCGTAATAATACAAATGGCGCACGTCGTCTGACAATAAATCCCAATACTCATGTTGAATATAATGGTAGAACTTATAGGATGACGGGAAATAGTGTGCCCCCCTCTGGAATAATGGTAAATGGAAATGGTTCATACGAGTTCACAATATCATTTCCTCAGATACCATCTAATGGTTCCGATGGCTTTAACCTAATAGAGAATGGCTCTTGGAAATTTTATAATATAACCTATTAACAACTGGTTTGCAATGAAGAAAATAATTACTTTGCTATTATTGGCGTACTGTACTACAATTTACGCTCAGTCTTTGAGTAGTATAGAGTCTTTACTTAAGCAGGGAAGGTATACAGAAGCAGCTAAACAGCTACGTCCTTTAGCAGATAGAGGAAATGCTACAGCACAATTTTGGGCATCCATCTTGTTTTTTGAAGGAAAAGGTGTGAACAAGAGTGAAGTGCAAGGAATTAAGTATGCTAAACTGGCAGCATCACAAGGCAATGATGATGTTGCAGAGTATATGATGCGAGTTTGGCGAGAAACTCAGTCGAATACTTTAAGAACTGCTATTTCACAGTTAATAAAGGATTATGTGAAGCGTTATCCTTCAACCAGGGATAATAGTAAAACGTGGGTATTATATGCATATTACTCAATCGTAGGTTCCCGAGCTCCAGAGTGGGGATTTACTACCGACGAAGATCTCGGTTGGAGTATATTAGAACAAACCAAGATTAAAAATGTGCTTGAAGAACTTGGATTCAGCCCTAAAGCATATTTTGATTATGTTCTTAAAAAGAGTGGATGCTCTTCAATGACTCAATATGTTAGTCAACAAAGTTATGTGTCAGATTTCCTTCTTGATGTCATTGTTATGGATTTAAAAAGAGTATCAGGCTCGCCTTTAAATGAGAGGTTAAACCCTTGGTATCCTATGGCAAGAGGTGGTAATAAATATGCATTATATATTTGTGCTGAAAAGTTTTATGATTATTATAATAAGCAGATAGACAAATTTGGAAAAGGTAGTGCATGTATAACATTTGCTACTAGCTATTCAAGGAAAGCCTTTAGAGCAGGTGTCCAGAAAGCAAAATATTTAGCTGATATAACAGAAAAATACCACATAGGCCTGTCAATAACTCATAAAGGAAATATTTATACGGTCTTTTATGTTGGTAATGGTGGTGCAAGAGATTATCTTGCAGCTAGTAGTGATTGTAAAATGCTAACTTATTCAGAAGCGCAACAGTGGACAAGAGATGCTGGTGTTTACTTGGCAAATAATGAATTGCATATGAAATATCTAGTAGCAGAATTAGCAAAGAGTGGCAAGGATGTTTCAGGAGGTTATTGGATTATCAATGGCTTATGCGAATTTGACAGCAAAGGAAATTTCATAAAATTCTACTTGCCACAAGATGTTCCAGCCAGACTTGGAAATAGACATAAAACATACTTGATTCTATAAATAAACAAAAACCATACAACAATGAGAAAGATTAAAATCAATATGCTGTTAACAGCCAGCATTATTGTAGCAACATTGCTATTTAGTAGCTGTGGAAAGGAAAAGAGTGGTTACAATCTTGAATATTTGGCTGTTCAGATGTCGAAGGGTGACTCATGGAGCATTATCGACAAAGATGGAAATGAAGTTGTTAAGGAAGAATATCCTTCAGATTCAAAAATATCTGAGATTCACAATGGTGTATATTGGGTGAAATCTGATAGTAAATATCAACTCTTCAATATTGAAAATCCCAAAAAACCTGTGGTTGATGGAGAGTTTGCTGAAGTAACACCTTTCTATTCTGGAGTTGCTGTCGTCTCGAACCCCAATCAGCCAATACAAATTATTGGGAAAGATGGTAAAATTGTAGCTACACTAGGAAAAGATATTAAACGTTGTTTCAGTATATCGAAAGAAGGTTATGGTATATTCTATAACCAAGAAAAAAAATATGGCGTAATTAACAGCAATGGTCAAGTAATAATACCTCCAGCATACTCATCAATTTATTGTTGTAATGAGGGAATCATATTGGCCCAAAAGAGTGAGGATGATAACACACTGCTTATTTTGGATATGAAAGGAGAAAAGCAAGGAGAAATAGATACTAGGAAATATGAAAAATTATTTGGAAATTATAGTGAAGGGAAGCTTGCTGTTAGAAATGCAGGAGATGAAAACGGTCAGGTAATAATCCTTGATAAAACTGGTAAGAAACTGTTCGAAATAAAAAAGTCAAGGGCGTTATATGCTTACCTTTGTTATAATAGTGGCTACTTGGTTTTTGAAAATGGTGATTTTAAATGTGGTATTGCAAATGATAAAGGCGAAATAGTAATTAGACCCAAATACGATAAAATAAGAAATATATTGGGTGGTGGACTGTTTTTCGCTAAAAAAGGAGATAAATGTGGTGTAATTGATGCTGAGGACAATACTATAATCGACTTTGATTTTGATGATGGAATCTTGGGAATGGGAGACAACTTCTTAATGCAAGATGGCGAATCATATTCATTAATTAATAAAGAGGGTAAAGAAATTATTGCTTTCGACAATATCAGTAATGAGGAAATTGGATATGTTGATTATGTGGATTTGGAATCTATAAGTGCTTCTATTCTTAAAAGTATTGAGGAGTTTGAACAAGCTACACCTATTTCCCAATCAGTAAAGACTATTTTTAAAGAATTGGATATTAATCGGGCAGGTTATTCACGTGGTATAACGCATCGTACAACACTTGACGATAAAGTTAATGTTATTTTAGAGATAACATATGATAATAATCTTGCAGAAGAGAAATTCCATACAGAAAAGGTAAATGATGGATGGTTTACTTATGATAGAAACGTAAGTGATGGTGTTCATTGGACCAATGCTGTTCCTGAAAGAATATCAGGAACGATCTCTTTAACAGATGCCGCGGGAATCAATATTCCCGATTTATACAAGGCACTACTTGCAAAGCTTTCAGATGGACGCAAGAAACTATCGGACACAAAATTCTCTAAGATTGTAAAGAATGCAGGGCAGACATTAGAGTGCCAGACTTCTCTAGAATTAGAAGATTCTAACATAGAACTGGTAATTGTTCTCAGTAGATAGACTTAGAATATGAAAAAAATATTATTATTTCTATTTTCGATAATAATATTGGCGGCTTGCGTTAATGGCAAGTCGTCAGTATCTGCAGATGATAACGATGAATCGTCAGATTCTGCAACGGTTGAAGTGCTACAAGATCAGACTACCAAATACGATGCTACTGATGCTCAGAGCTTCGGCCTGAATGGTATGGTGAAGAATGTAGAATATCAAATATACTCTACTTATGAGGAGGATGGAAAAATTAATCAGGGTAGTTTGTATGAACGTGGTGACATTGCCTTTGATAAGTATGGGCACATCCTTGTTGATGAGTGGTTGAATGAGTATGGTTATGACGAGGAAGGTGAATTATATCGTGGAAATCATTTATATACTAAAATTCAGCGTGACAAAGACGGACGGTTGTCAAAATATGACGATGTTGACCCTACAGGAAAAAGTGAAGTCTATAATACATACGTATTTAAATACGATAAAAACGGAAGGCTATCATCAGTAAATCTTAAAGGTTGGACTGAAGAATGGACGGAAAAGAGAATATATAAAGGCGGTAATATTTATCCAGAATCTGTAAGTAGAGTTGGAACAATCAAAGGCAATGGCTCGTTTTCTTCGAGCCAGAATTATGTATACCAACATTTTGACACCATCGGTAACTGGACTGAAAGAACTATAGTTCAGTCCGATGCTGGTGGAGAGGTAGTTGCAGATAGCGTAGCTCTTAATGAAAGTCAGCAGGTTAGAGAGCAAAAAGTCCAGGAACAAATAAAAATAGAGAAACGTATAATAACATATTATGAATAGAATGCTTATAATGCTGGAATTCAGATAGGAAATTTTTAGGTGTCGAGTTACAATCGCTCGGCATCTTTTTTATCATCCCAAATCCCAGTATCCCAGTTATTTGGGGGCTGGACAGACCATTCGCAATATCTGTAATATTCGTAAATGATTCTTTTTTACTAAAATATTTGGAAGATTCGAGGATTATTCCTATATTTGCCACAGAAATTGAACTAAAAAACCTATTGTGTAAATATGAAAAAGAAACTATTAACAGCATGTCTGATGGTTGTATGCTTAACAGCGTCTGCGCAGTATGTAACAACGGGACAGGTAGTTGACAAGGCTGGTAATCCAATTTCTGGAGCCCGTGTTGAGGCAATGGGTTCGAAAGTTTTCTCAACGACTGGTATTGACGGCCGTTTTAAACTTGAGACACCAAAGGCTGTAGAAAAGGTAAAGGTAAGTAGCGCTGGCCGTCTTACGAAAACTCAGGGAGTATCGGGCAATATGTCAATTACGCTTGAGAACTCTACTTGGTGGACGCGCCCAGCTACCCGTTATCAGTTCTTTGTTAGTCCGCAGGTAACTGTTCCCAGTACAGATGGCAAAGATATTCCATTTGGTTTGATGGTTGGAGTGGTTAAGAACATCGGTATCTATGCCAGATATGTGCAGAGCTCAATGCCTTCAACATCTGCAGAACTGGATAATAATGATGTGTATAATCCATTTTGGATCGATAAAAAGACTGGCTATCAGGCAATTACGGGAGGATTAATTCTACGTTTGGGTAGTCCTCTTTATCTTACTGTCGGTGGTGGTATCTCGAACCGCAAAGTTGCTATGCAACACCAAACGGGAACGTGGTATGATGTAAAAGGCTATTATAACCATTCGGATTTGTCATATAAAGGCGTTTGTGCAGAGGTTGGCCTGATGATGAAGATTGGCCATGTGATGATTAATGGTGGAAGCACTATGTGGAATACTAAGAAGCCATACTTTGGTGCTAATTTTGGTGTTGGCTATATGTTCTAATTGTAATAAACAAGGAATTATGAAAAAGTTTAGTTTTATAGGGCTCCTTTTGGTGTCAATGATATATGCTGGTTGCGAGAAACTTCCTGCTATTGATGGAAATTCCACTTTGAATTTGTATTATTATCCAGATGCTGATTATTGTTTATGGTTTACCACACAAAATACCGCAGTATTCAGAGATTGGGGCGAAGATTATTATAATTCTGTTCAGTTAAACGATAACAAGGATTTTAATGGAAATAGCTTGGCTGGTAGTTATAATAAAAATGTTGGTACTATTGTTTTTAAAAATCTTAAGCCCTCGACAACCTATTACTATAGGTATATTGACAAAGATGAGCTCGGAGGATGTAAAACTGGACCGGCTATAAGCTTCCAGACGAAAGATGAGAATTACAACTTGGTTTCTGCTAGGGAAGACCCAGACAATACAGGTTGGAGTGATTATAGTTATTATCAAAAGTACAATAAATATTTTCTAACGGTTAAATATAGTATTGACAGCAAAAACTATCCTTCTGATTATAATTATGGCTATCTCTTAAGTTGTAAAGGGCGCTTATTCTATACGCTCTCGTCAGAGAATAATTCGGAAACTCACTTCGTGGATAATAGTAACAGAGACGAATTAACTTTCTCATTGGATTTTGATTCTGCGGTATCCGGAACTCTTACCTATTGGGTTAAAATATATGGTTATGTGGGTTATGAGCAACAGATAACAGACACGAGTGATGACGATATTGTATTTAAAAGTGAGACGAAGACTATAGATATTCCAAAATACTAAAAACATGAAGAGGCTGACTATTGTTATTCTATGCATGCTGGTTGCAACTCTTTCTGCACAGGCACAATCTGATGAAGAATTGCCCAAAAACAGTAAAGAATGGAAGGCACTGAGAGAGCTGGCCCAAACCGATCTGCATGCGCAGTATCTGGTGGCGTACTGTTATCTGACGGGTATTAAGGGGGTAGTAGCACAACAGCACGAGAAAGGAAAAAGCATACTTCGTAAAGCTGCTGATGCTGGTAGTCCTGATGCTTGTAGAGTGATGTATAAGATGGACCCGCAGAAATATTATAGCTATAGGCAGCGTGCTGAGCAGCTCTACACGGAAGACGGAGGCGGTGAGGCTTGCTACTATATGGCAGAATTGTTGGTAGACGATAAACGAACCTGTCAACGCTGGTTAAAAACATCTTTAATTAAAGGCTATCGAAGAGCTCAAACCGCCTTGGAAAGTATCTACAATAACGACTGGTCGGGTTCTTCTACTTCGTTTGAGAACTGGGTGAATGGTATTCTCGCTATAGGTGAAACCGATAACACAGAAATACAGTTGGAAAAGCCAAAGGCAGAAATTAAGTACTTGAGCGAGGTAGATTTGAATTTGCCAGAAGACACATTACGCAAAAATGTGAATACGATAGCGTTGGTAGTGGGTAATGAGAACTACAAATCGGTGCCTCCTGTAACTTTTGCTCTTAACGATGCGTCTATGTTTGCAGAGTATTGCAAAAGAGTTCTTGGACTGCCTGACCAGAATGTAGTTTATCTTCCTGATGCCACGTATGGTTCGTTGGTAGGTACTATGGCAGATATTAAATATCTGGCTACAACTTTTCCTGACTCAACACTCAATATTATTTTCTATTACGCAGGGCATGGTGTGCCAAACGAGAAGACCAAAGATGCTTACTTGATGCCTGTAGATGCTGACCCACAGAGAACAAACATCTGTTATTCGATAGGAAAACTAATCAGCGATTTGGCATCAACCAAGGCGCGTTCTATAGTATTGTTTATTGACGCTTGTTTTAGTGGTGCTTTGCGTGGTGAAGGTGTGTTGGCAGAGAATCGTGGTGTCGCAATTAAAGTTAAAGATACAGTGCCTAAGGGCAATATGGTAATGTTTTCATCGGCAATGGGAGATGAAACGGCTTGGCCATATAAAGAGAAAGGCCATGGTACGTTTACATACTTCTTGCTGAAGAAACTTCAACAGTCAAATGGCGAAGCATCGCTTGATGAGTTAAGTGATTATTTGCTTATGAATGTCCGTCGCCAGTCTGCACTTAATCTTAAGAGGCAAACGCCATCCATCGTTCCTGCAATTGAATTAGGAGAAGAATGGCGCAATTGGAAAATGAAATAGACTTTTAGGAGGTTTTACCATGCAGGAGTGGGCTCATCGGGCGCGAGGGCGGCTCCAAGGACTACCAGACCGGCTGCTGCGGTAAGGCCCAGGGCTTCGCCAAGAACGGCGCCACCTGACTTGCCACTGCGGAAGGCGAAGCAGGGATGGGGGAAAAGGCGTGGGTTAACCAGCTTGCCATGCTTATCTACCCACATGTTCGAATCTACCTTGATTGATTCTACATAGTCGGATACCTTTACTCTGGGTTCGGCATCGCCATCATAGGTAAAGCGGTATTCGATGTCGGCTGCCAGCGCCAATGGGGTGGTGCGGCGTGTGTAGCGGCGCTTGTCGCCCTTGTGGAACTTCTTGTTGGTGTCGAGAAACCTTCCCTTACTGGTGTTGCCCCAGCTCTTTGGCTCGCCCACATAGATCATCTGTGGGTTGAGCAATAGCGGCAGTTGCTCCCAGGCATAGATAGTGTTGACGCCATGAGGCGCAATCGACACCCAATGCTCTTCGGCTTCGAAGGGCGGAATGCGAGGGTCGTTGAGCGATGTGGATGCGCCGTTTACCCAAACAAACGAGCGACGGCGGTCGATATACATCACCTGGTCGGTAAGGTTTTCAACCTCAAGCAGGGCTGTGCCATCGATGGTGAGTACTATCTGCAGGCGGATATCCTGGTTGCGATACATCTGGCTGCCTTCGCTGCCCATCGTGCAGTAGACGCCTACCTGACTGGCTGAGGCGCTGAGCACCCCAAACAATACTAACATGGATATGAGTGTACGTTTGAACATTGTTATTTGAATTTTGTTGGTGCAAAGGTATCAATAGTATGACACATAAAAAAGGGGATTCGCCTATCAGTTGATAGGAATTTTCCTATTGTGTTCGAAAACCGAAGAATCTTTACTGCAAAAAAGTTTGGTTATTTCGAGTATTATTTCTACCTTTGCACGCAATGGATAAAATGAGAACATATGATGTGCTGATAGTTGGTGCAGGACCAGCGGGATCAGTGTGTGCGAGCCTGTTGAAACGGGCTGGCTTGGAGTGCTTGTTGATTGACCATGCCTCGTTCCCTCGCGACAAAATCTGTGGTGGTGGACTGACTCCTAAGGCGTGGCAAACGCTTGGGCGCCTGTTTCCTGACTTCAAGTATGAGTATATGCCGATTACTAACTTCGGGCTGATTATCGACGGTGAGCATTGCGGCTATCTCAGATTGGACGACATGCAGCGCATGATACGTATCGTTCGCCGAAAGGACTTTGACCACCTGCTCCTGCAGCAGTATCTTGCAGCTGGTGGCGCTTTCGAGCAGGGCGCATTTGCCGATTTCAGCGAGGATGCCGCACGGAAGGATTATCCCGTAGTGGTTACTCTGCGCTCGGGCGAGCAGATTGCCTGCCGCTATCTCGTGGGGGCCGATGGCGCTACCAGTCAGGTGCGTAAGCGCATTGCTCCGCACAGCTCCAACGGATTCCTGTTCTATGAACAGTATCACGATCGAGCTGCCGATGTGGAGCCTATGATTACGCTCAGCCTCTCAAACAGCTACAGTCACGGCTATTTCTATGTGTTCCCCAACAAGACCCACGATGTGATAGGCTTCGGCGATGCACATACCAGCAAGGACAGCTTTAAGCGTGTGCTGAAGGAGCTGGACTATCCGTATCTCACTGACAGACCTCTGCGTGGTGCTTTCATCCCCCGTGCCTCGGTAGTATCGCCTTCGCCTCGTGTGATCCTGATCGGCGATGCAGGCGGATTTACCAACCGTGTGTCGTACGAAGGACTGTATTATGCGATAGCTACAGCCGAAAATGCCAGTCGCGCTATCATCGAGGGCAGGGACTTCCGCGAAGTAAACAGGAAAATCTTCCGCAAGAAGCGTAAGGAGGATATTCTCGATAAGATTGTTTACAGCAGGTTCGGCCTGTCGGTCATTAAGCGGATTGCGCACTTCCCCAGGTTCTTCGCCGCCTGCTATAACTTCTACGTATAGGAAATCACATTCCCGACAGTATATAAAAAGCGAAATCTCCTATCAAGCGATAGGAGATTTCTTTTGCATAAACAATAACGAGGGCTCGTTATTACTCGCCCTTGATAGCAGCTACGCCTGGGAGGACCTTACCCTCAATGGCCTCGAGCAGAGCGCCACCACCAGTTGAGATGTAAGATACCTGATCGGCCAGACCGAACTTGTTAACACATGCTACAGAGTCGCCACCACCAATCAGTGAGAACGCACCATTCTTGGTAGCCTCAGCAATAGCGTCGCCGATGGCACGTGAACCAGCGGTGAAAGCGTCGCACTCGAATACGCCGGCAGGACCGTTCCACAGGATGGTCTTAGCACCCTTGATAGCCTCGGCGAATGCCTTCTGGCTCTCTGGACCAGCGTCAACACCCTCGAAACCAGCAGGAACCTTGTTGGCAGGGCAGGTGATGATCTCTGCACCTTCCTTAACGCTCATAGTACCGAAGTCGAGACCGTTAGTAGCTGTGCAGTCAGAACCCAGAACGAGCTCTACGCCGTTCTTCTTAGCCAGCTCCTCAACACCCAGGGCTACATCCAGCTTGTCGAGCTCAACGATTGAATCGCCAATCTCACCGTTGTGAGCCTTAGCGAAGGTGTAGGTCATACCACCGCAGAGGATGAGCTTATCAACCTTACCCAGCAGGTTCTCGATGATACCGATCTTAGAAGATACCTTTGAACCACCCATGATGGCAACGAAAGGACGCTTGATGTTGCTCAGTACATTGTCAACAGCCTGAACCTCCTTCTCCATCAGCAGACCCAGCATCTTGTTGTCAGCGTCGAAGTAATCAGCGATAACAGCAGTAGAAGCGTGCTTACGGTGAGCTGTACCGAAGGCATCCATTACGTAGCAGTCAGCGTAGCTGGCCAGAGTCTTGGCAAACTCCTTCTGACTGGCCTTCATAGCCTTCTTGGCCTCGTCGTACTCAGGAGTACCCTTCTCTACACCTACGGGCTTACCCTCTTCCTCAGGATAGTAACGCAGGTTCTCGAGCAGCAGAGCCTCACCCATCTTCAGAGCCTTAGCAGCATCAGCAGCCTTAGCGCAGTCGGCAGCGAAAGCAACGGGAACACCCAGTGCCTTCTCAACAGCCTCGCGAATCTGACCCAGAGACAGCTTGGGGTTTACCTTACCTTTGGGCTTACCCATGTGGCTCATGATGATAGTAGCACCACCATCATTCAGAATCTTCTTCAGGGTAGGCAGGGCACCGCGGATACGGGTGTCGTCTGTGATCTTACCATTCTCATCGAGGGGTACGTTGAAGTCTACACGTACGATTGCCTTCTTACCGGCAAAGTTGAATTCGTTGATAGTCATAATTCTATAATATTAAAAATGTAATAAACTTCATTTTAAAATGCGACTGCAAAGATACTAAAATTCATTGAACATTGACCATTGGACATTGAATATTTAAATCTTTTTTGCGTATAATTATTGATAATGTAAGGCTGAGTTTACAATTATCAGCCAAACAAAGCACGCAGGGCCTCTTCGACCTTTCTGACGGGGTGCAAACGGATTGAATATTTATTCTTATCGAAGCCCTGAAGGTTGTATTTTGGGATGATCATATCGGTAAATCCTAACTTCTCAGCCTCGGCAATACGCTGCTCGATGCGGTTGATGGGGCGCACCTCGCCACTCAGTCCTACCTCGCCAGCCATACACCACCCCGACTCGATAGGTGTGTCCACATTCGATGAGAGTACGGCGGCAATCACACTCAGGTCCATTGCCAAATCAGTTACACGCAGCCCGCCAGCGATATTCACAAACACATCCTTCTGTGCCAGCTTAAAACCCACGCGCTTTTCGAGTACAGCCAGCAGCATGTTCAGTCGGCGTTGGTCAAAGCCTGTAGCTGAGCGCTGAGGGGTGCCATAGGCGGCTGTTGAAACAAGCGCCTGAGTCTCGACTAAGAACGGCCGGATACCCTCGATGGCCGACGTGATGGCAATGCCCGAAAGGCCCTCGCGATCCTGCGTCAACAAGAGTTCTGAAGGGTTGGACACCTGTCGCAAACCGTTCTGTAGCATCTCGTAGATACCTAATTCGGCCGTAGAGCCAAAGCGGTTCTTGATGCTGCGCAGTATGCGGTACATATAATGCTGGTCGCCTTCGAACTGGATGACCGTATCCACGATATGCTCCAGGATTTTAGGACCGGCCAAGGTGCCCTCTTTGGTGATATGACCAATCAGGATAACAGGCACACCGCTGGTCTTGGCAAAACGGAGTAGGGCAGAGGCACACTCGCGCACCTGGGCGATAGAGCCTGCACTCGACTCCACATCCTCGGTAGAGATGGTTTGTATCGAGTCGATCACGATCATTTCGGGCTGTACCTCCTTGATATGATCAAAGATGGTTTCGAGCGAATTCTCAGTCAGGAGCATGAAATTCTCATTTTCGCCACCCAATCGTTCTGCGCGCATCTTCAATTGGTGGGCACTCTCCTCACCACTCACGTAGAGAATCTTCTTTTCAGGCATGTTCAGCATCGTCTGTAGCGAGAGGGTGGATTTGCCGATACCAGGCTCGCCACCCAGCAACACGATACTGCCAGGAACCAGTCCGCCGCCAAGCACACGGTTCAGCTCGGCATCGTGCATATCGATACGGGGGTCGTCCTTCGAACTGATATCGCGCAGGCGCAACACCTTGTTATGTCGCAAACTATGACCAGCAGTAGCTGCAGCCGTAGTGGCTGCCTGCTGTTTGGTGTCGGCAGCTATCTTGATCTCCTTGAAAGTATTCCACTGTCCGCAAGCGGGACATTTGCCAATCCACTTCGGCGATTCCTGGCCGCAGTTGGAACATACGTATGCTGTTTTGTCTTTTGCCATAATGGCAGCAAAGTTACAAATAATAATTAAAATAAGATGTTATTTTTCAAAAAATAACTATCTTTGCAGGCGATTATGAAGAAATTATTGTTAGGAATCATAGCTCTTCTGGTGTTCGTAGGCTGCGGACAATCGTACGAAGAGACCAAGCGCCTGACTCGTCAGCAGCGTTTGAAACTGTGGCGTGAGGATTCGGCTGCATTCAAGGTGGCCGTGATGCCCACATTGGATTGCCTGCCTGTATTCGTGGCCAAAGAGCGCCAGATGTTTGATACGGCCGTAGATATCCGCCTGAAGCGATTCAATGCCCAGATAGATATTGACACAGCCCTGATCCGAGGCCGTGCCGAGGCTGCTTTCACCGATCTGGTAAGAGCCGAGAAGATGATGAAAGAAGGTACACCCCTGCGTTATATTGCTGCCACCAATGCCTACTGGCTCATGATCAGCCAGCGCCAGCTCCGTATCACCAACTTCAAGCATCTCGATGATAAGATGCTGGCTATGACACGTTACTCGGTTACCGACCTGCTGGGCGATATGGCTGTGGATAGTGCCAAACTGGCTTCAGAACGCGTGTTCCGTATCCAGATTAACGATGTGAACATACGCCTGAAAATGCTGGAGAACAACGAGATGGACGCCATGCTGCTGACAGAACCTCAGGCTTCGCAGGCCTTGCTGAAGAAGCACTATGTGATGCTCGATACGCGCAAGCTGGACATGCAGATGGGGGCACTCGTGTGCCGTACCAAGAATATGGACGATAAGGCACGCCAGCATCAGATGGAGGTGTTTATGAAGGGCTACAAGCAGGCTTGCGACTCAATCAACCACTTTGGCGTGGCCCACTACAAGCAGATACTCAAAAAATACTATAAACTGAACGATCAAGCCATCCAAGCGCTGCCCGATTCGCTGAAATTCACCTATCAGGCAACAAGACAAAAAGACATAGACTGCGCTAAGCGTTGGCTTGATAAAAAGAAGTAGCATATGTTTCAAGACGGCACACTAGACAATGTTTATGATCATCTTGCAGAGAAAAACCTGCAGGGTGCTGTCAACCAAATGGAAGACTATTTGGCTCTGCATCCGCATCAGATAAACTCCGACCGTTTGTATGCCATCAAAGCCGACTATCAGATGATGATCGACTACTGGCGAAAAGGCTTTAAGGACCCACAGCTGCCACAGCTATACCAAAAGCTGCTGCATCGCATGTATGTGCTTTATGCCAATATAATAACCAATGCACGCGTACTGAATTCACCCATACTGTCATCGCTCATGATGAAAGCACGACTGAGTACTCGCGACTGGTCGATTCAGGTCATACGTGAGCAGCTCGAGTCGTTTGTATCTGATGTCGCCATGCTTGGGTTGGAACCGCAGCATACCGTTCAGGAGCACAGAAAGCAGGTTTACCTGCAGCATAACCAGTTGATATGTGAATTCTTCGCCCATATCATGACTGCCGACCTGTGGACAGACGGACAAGGCGAGGCCATGAAGCAGTTGCTCCTATCGCCCACTATTGACTCTGCCGACCAGCAACTCATTATCAGTGCTATGATGCTGGCTACTATGAACTGTTTCGATATCGTGAAATACCGTACAATGGTGCAGGTATATCTGAATGCAACAGATGAGTATGTGCGCCAGCGCGCATTGGTGGGATGGGTATTCTCCATCGATCTTGAATTGGCGAATAAACTCTATCCTGAGGCGAACCAACTGGTTAAGCAGGTACTCACATCGGCCGACAATATGAAAGAGCTGGTAGAATTGCAAAAGCAGCTATTCTACTGCAAGAGTGCTGAGGAAGACCGCGACACTATCCAGAATGAGATTATGCCCGACCTGCTGAAGGGGCAGAACATACAGAATATGCGTGCCGAATTCATGGAGCAGGATGAGGATAGCGTACTGAACGACATCCTGAATCCTGATGCCGAAGAAGAGAAACTGGAGAAGATGGAGGCTGGATTCCACAGGATGATTGATATGCAGAAGCAGGGAAGCGACATCTATTTCGGCGGATTCTCGCAGATGAAGCGATTCTCTTTCTTCAACGAAATAGCCAACTGGTTCGTACCGTATTATATTGACCATCCAGGCATCGCAAAGGCGAAGGATAAATTCGCCGATGTTGAGTTCCTGAAGGTGATTCTGGAGCGTGGCCCTTTCTGTAATAGCGATAAATACTCGTTTATGCTGGCCTTTGATAGTGTACTCAACCAGATACCTGAACATGTGCGTGGCATGCTCGACAAAGGTGAGGCTGCTATCGTGCAGAAACTGGATGCGGCTGAAATGAATACTCCTACCTATATCCGTCGCATCTATCTGCAGGACTTGTACCGATTCTTCCGTCTGCATCCTGCTCGTGGCGAATTCGATGATATCTTTGCCGACGATGCGTGCTACAGTTGCTTGTTCCTGAAGCAGCCTGTATACAAAGATACTGCTATCTGCGATTATTATAAAGATGTGGCTACCTTCCTCGCTAAGCGCAATCGTTACGACGAAGCTGCATTCTTGTTGAAGGGGCTGAAAGATGAGAATAAACGGGACTATGACTATTATATGCTGATGGCTTGTTTGGATGAACGACCAGAGGAAAACTATCAGCGGGCATTAACGCTGAAGCCCAAGGATGAGCGGGCCTTGATGGGGTTGGCCAAGACATTGTTTAAGAATTACAAGTTTGAGAAGGCTCTCGATGCTTATAATCAGCTGTTGGAGTTGAGTCCTGATAAACTGTCGTACCTGATTCACAAAGCCGTATGTCTCACCAATCTGCATCTTTATGCTGAGGCAGAGCAGATACTGTTCAAACTTAATTATGAGGATCCTGACAACCTGAATGTGGCTCGTGTGCTGGCATGGGCGCTCACGGGTAACGGAAAATACGAACCAGCCGGACGATTGTTCGAACAGCTGGTGGATGGAGAGCAACCATCGGCTAACGACTTCGTTAACTATGGCTTCTATCTGTGGCTGACGGGCCAGTTAGACGAGGCTGCCAGCTGTTTCCGCTCCAGCGTGGACTATGCCGAGGATATTGAAGATGAACAGGATTACTTTCACCAGATTATCTTCAACGAGCATTCTTTGCTACATGCGAAAGGTATTACTGACGAGGAGATGCAGATGATGGTCGACATGATTTGCGCTTGAGCTTCCATTGCTCTATCAGCCAGGTGACAAGTAATGGGATACCTACACCAGCAATGGTGTAAGGTATCCAGAACAAATCTTCTTTCGAGTGTTCGTGAATCACCATGTGGCAGCCTATCTGTTGTATGTCCAGACCATAGTACCATATCTTAATCAGACTCACCACCTTATACGAAATAATGTGGAAAATGAAGATGTTGAGCGTGTGGTCGCCAGTATAAATCAGGAACCGCTTCAGCCAGTTCTCCTTCTTGTCGAGCAAGGTGCTGATGTTGTATATCATCAGGAATCCTAACAGGGCTGGGATGGGTAGCGAGAGGAAATGGGTATAGTCTGAACGCCAGTTCATATTGGCTTCGAGATAATGCGAGAATAGATAGACGGTGATGCCAAACAATACGGTTGTCCATACGATGGCATAGTATCTCTTCATGAGTGCTTGATAGCTATCCGCATATTGGCGGAAGATGAATCCACAGCCAAAAAAGAAACAACCCATCATATCGCGATAGCCGCCCTGAACCAAGGTGATAACCCTGATTCCCTCGTAGGTTTTCCAGCCGCAGAGCAACAGCAGAATTACACAGATCATGTAAGGAATATATTGCTTCCAACGGGATGACTTGATGGTGCTATCCAGCACCTTATATATAATAAGGTATAGGATACTGGCAACGAACAATCCACGGAAGAACCAGAATGCGCCGCATAGGAAGGCATCGTAGCCGCCCATTGCCGTGAAGATATTCCAGAAGTTCTGCTGCATCTGATGCCAGCTGTAGGGATGGGTCACGCCGCCCATTTCGTTGCCATAGGTCTCGTTCAGAATGCCAATCTTGAACATCAGGTTGTGAATCAGCAGGAAGAACACACTCCACTTGACAAATGGCAGATAGAGACCCTTTACACGCTTCTTCAGGAAAGTTGCCTCGTTGTGAAGATACTTCAGCGAGAAAAAGTAGCCGGCTGTGATGAAGAACAACGGCATGTGGAACTCGAAGATAAACGACTGGAGTGCTCCTGGAGCCTCTGCATGACCTATCACCATCAGGATAATAGCGATACCTTTACAGATGGATATCACGGTGTTTCTGTTCATCGGCAATCTTACATAAATGGGGTAAACAACTGGGCAAACCAACCACGGAACTTCTGCCAGCCTGTGCGGAATTTGTTCCACTCTTCCGGGGTTAGCAGCACGCTCTTATGAGTGTCGCGAATAAACATATCCTGCAGTTCCTGAGTCACCCGTTTGTTGATAATCAGTGCATTCACCTCGTAATCATATCGCAGACTGCGAGCATCAAGATTGGTACTGCCAACGGTACAGAAGCGTCCATCAACCATCATGATTTTAGAGTGATGGAAGCCTGACTGGTAGAGCCAGATGTTGGCACCTTTCTTCATCAGTTTGTGAACATTATAGTACACGGCATCGGGTGTCAGAGGAATATCGCTCTTGGCCGATACCAGTATATCTACTTTGACACCACGCTTGATGGCACGATGGATAGCTTTTTTGATTGAAGGGGTGAGGGTGAAGTAGGGGTTGATAATCTGGATGGAATCCTGCGCATCGTCCAAGGCATTGATATAGAACTGGCGCATGATCTTGTTGGTCTTGTTGGGTTCGCGATTGGCGATTCCCACTAGCATGTTGCCGTGCTCCTTGCCTTGAAAGTATTTGGCATCCTGCAGTTGCTCCTTGGTCACTTTCTGCCAGATACGGGCAAAGATTTCCTGCAGCTCGTTGACCACAGGACCCTCTATGCGACAATGCATATCGCGCCATTCGCCCACCTGCTCTGTACCCACAATGTAGTAGTCGGCCACGTTCATACCACCCGTGTAGGCTATATGCCCGTCTATCACCACAATCTTGCGGTGGTCGCGAGGCCAGATGTGATTGACCCAGGGAAAACGTACAGGGTCGTACTCGTGGATATCTATACTGTCTGCACGCAGACTCTTGAGGTGGTGCTTCTTTAGTGGCTGATTGTTGGAGTCGTTGCCAAAACCATCAAACAGGGCTCTTACCTCAACACCCTCCTTGCGCTTTTCGCGTAAAATGTCAAATAACAACGAGGCTATCGAGTCGTTGCGGAAGTTGAAGTACTCCAGATGCACACTGCTCTTGGCGTTGCGGATATCCTCAAAAAGCAGGTTGAATTTGTCCTTACCCGACATAATGAGCTTGACATCATTATGCTGGTAGAAGGTTACTCCCACCTCTTTCATCTGACTCACTATCAGCGAGTCACTCGTCTGAGCTTGTCCTATTAGAGAAATCAGCAGGAATAGTATGGTAACTATTCCTGTCTGACAATGCTTTCTTATGATCATTTACGATGTTTCAGTCTATATTCGAGTGGCGTCATGCCGAATTTTTCCTTGAAGATGTTGATGAAGTTCTCGGCAGTCATGAATCCAATGTTGGATGCCAACTCACTCATATTAATATTCGTACGCTTCAACAGAATACAAGCGTGTTTCAGTCGCATGTCTCTCACGAGTTCAGCTGGGGTCTTGTTGGTCAGACTGCGTACACGATGGAAGAATGGTACACGTCCCATACCCATCGCGTTAGCCATCTCTTCCAGACTAATCTGTCCGCGACTCATATTCTGCAGTACATATTGCTCAATATTCTTCAGCAGCTGGCGGTCCATAGCATCAACCATCGAGAAATCGGCACCACCGCCTTCGTCCTCGTCGTCGGCACCCTTGATGCCTTCTGGCAGATTGCTGGTTACCGCCTGGTTGCGTGGATTCTTCACAACAGCAGTGTCGACCTTGTTCATAGGGTCATCGGCACTAACCTCAGTCAAAGCGGTTGGGCTTATCTCGCCTGCATCCATGGTCTCTGTTGCTGTGGTCATACTACTGCTCTGACCTTCGAGCTTACGTGTCTCTGCACCTTCAATCAGGTTGTTGTCCATCTGTACGGCACCCAGACCCAAAACCTTGTTGAATCGCATGGTAGCTTCCTGCATATTGAAAGGCTTAGCCAGATAGTCGTCTGCACTCAGAGTGATATTCTTTGAACGCATATCTTGTGGCGTCAGCACGGTATCTGTCATCAGGATAAACTTCATGTTCTGAGTCACGTAGTTGGTCTTCAACTGGTTACACAGATCACTACCTGTCATGCCGTACATGTCCTGCTTACAAACTACCAGGTCGCATTTCATCTGCTCTAAGTCTTCAGCAGCTTTCTCAATATCGTTATAAACGTGGAAGTTATAGACAAACTTCAGTCGGGCTGCGGCAAACTCCAGGAACTGTTCGTTATCATCAATCATGATGACTGTAAACTTGGTAGTAGGTGAGTCCATTGCAGTACGCGAACGTGTGGTTTCTGATGTCAGAACCTCGCTGGCAATCTCTGGCAGTTCAATCTCTCCCTTGCTGTTGATGGTCAGGCGATCCTGAACATTATTCTTTGCTCTCTCTTCAGGATGTTCCAGATTCATTTGCATATCGGCTACGCGAGTGATAATCTGCAGCATCTGTGAGTGGAGGGCATTCAATTGCTCTTTCTCTTCGAGCGACTTTTCTTTTTCAGAGAGGTTGCCTATGATAGATGTCATGCGAGCCATAGGTTGGCGCAAGTCGTCGCTGGCAGCTTTGATCTCCTCGCGCTGCAAGTGCAACTCTCTGATGACGGCCTCTTTTCTGTGCTTGATGGCTTTCAGTTGATTCAAACCGATACGCCAGAAATAGATAATCACTACCAATACGATGATGTAGGCAGTTATCATCCACCATGATAGCAAGAAATGGCGTTCTACATTAATCTCCAATACGCGCTCCTGATTACTAACTGCACCTTCAGCATTGATGGCTTTGACGTGCAGGATGTAATTGCCGGCTTTCAGATTGTTGAATGTCACACCATGAGTCAAAGCATCGCCATTACGCCAATCCTCGTCGCGACCTTCCATCCAGTACATGAACTGCAGGCGCTCACTCTGATTGTAGTTACCTGCGGCAAATTTAATGGTGAAGGTGTTCTGACTATGACTGAGCTCGATACGGCTGGTCTCGTTTAGAGCCTGCGATAGAATCACTTTGCCGTGATACTCATGGCCGGTTATCACTTCTTCTTCACCAATAAACATCTGTGTCAACATGACGCGAGGAAGTTCTTCTTTCTCGGCGCCATCTCTGTGCAGTACCCAGTTTACACCATACAGACCACCCAGTAGAACCTCGCCGTCCTGCTTGGTTAGGATTGAGCCAGTATTAAATTCGTTGCTCTGCAAGCCGTCGGCAGTGCTGTAGTTATACAGTCCATAGTTGTTACTGCTTTCTTCGTGATTACGCTGGATCACAATTCGACTTACCCCTCGGCTGGTAGTTACCCATATACAGTGGTTCTTGTCTTCGGCTATACCACAGATGTTATTATTACAGAGCCCTTGTTTTTCTGTCAGATAGTCCAGCTCGTCGGTCTCCAGATTCAAAATGTTCAGACCTTCGCGTGTTCCTACCCAGATAAGTCCGCGAGAGTCCTGGAAAATCTGTGTGATATAGTTGTTCGTGAAACTCTTAACATTGGTACTATTACCTGTATATACCTTCTTTTCTGTTGTCGATAGGTTCAAGATAATCAGACCTTCGCTGGTACCAATCAACAGGTTGTTGGCATTGGCATCTTTCTTGTAGAACAAGCATGTAATGCTATTGGTGCTCAGCTTTCCGTTCTCGCGTGTGTATGACGAGAATGAATTCATTCTTGGGTTGTAAACCTGAAGTCCGCCGTTGGTGGCTATCCATAGGTTACCGATTTTGTCTGTAGTCAGTGCGTTAATGTGGTCGTCAATAATGGTGCGAACACTATCTCTCGCTACAGAATAGATGGTTGATACACCATCCTTGATGCGGGTCAGTCCATTGCGCTTAGAGCCAATCCATATACTACCATCAGGTGTGTTGCCCATGCATGATACCTTCAGGCTGGCCAGCTGGCCGTTAAACC
Source organism: Prevotella sp. P6B1 (assembly GCF_000702825.1). Taxonomy (GTDB): domain Bacteria; phylum Bacteroidota; class Bacteroidia; order Bacteroidales; family Bacteroidaceae; genus Prevotella. Next base: position 285,595 of record NZ_JNKF01000013.1, on the reverse strand, counting down.
CAATCACACCTTTGTCGCTCGTACCATACCAAATGGATCCGTCGGAATGCTGAGCCATAGCTGTCACATCGCCCAAAAGATTAGACCCGAATCGGTAGATGTATTTGCCGGTATAGGCCACGCCCGATTTCTCGGTTCCAACCCAAAGAAGACCAGTGTCGTCCATATAGACACTCTGTATGCTGACATTATCAGAAATCAGCTGTTTCTCATTGATGTTTCGTGGCTGGACTGACTGTATTTCGTGAGTGTTTGGATCCATTCTGAGCAGTCCTAACTGGTCGCTACCAATCCAGATGCTGCCATTATTTCCTGCCATACCGTTGATGTTACGATCAACGCCCAAACCTGTAACGTCCAGTCTTTCGCTGATGGTGTAGTCCCAAGTGCCTTTTTTCTTGTCCCACATAACCAGAGTGCCCTGTCCGTATAGCCAGACGTTACCATTACTATCGGCATAGGCACGCAAAGATTTGGTTTTGTGGTTCTTCAGTGTTGCTGGACCCTCTGCTACCCAAATGGTGTTTTGTTGGTGCATCACGTCGCTGCAGGCTATCTTTCCATCGTCGTAGACTATCAGGGCGCCATCGTTGCATTCGCTGATTGAGCAGACTACGCCTTGTGGAACGCCTTTGGAGTCGTCAGTATATCCGAATTCGTATAACAGTTGTTGCTGCTGATTATAGCATACTACTCCCTTATTTGGGATGGCTCCCCACAGATTTTTATGCTTGTCGACATATACCACTGATGGGATAGTTTCGATACCCATACGTGCGAAAGCTTGTTTCATGTCGCGCTCAAAGCTCTCCGTTTGTGGATGATAGATACAATAACCTTGGGCCGTTTCTATCAGCAGATTGCCATCAAGTGTCTCTTGAATGGAGTTGATATAGCTATCGCTCAACGAACTACCGTTCTGCGAGTCGCTCTGGAAGTTGCGGAAAGTGTAGCCGTCGAATCGGTACAATCCTGCGGGCGTACCAAACCACATATAGCCACGCGAGTCTTTTAGTATGCAGTTTACCTGGCTGGATGTCAGGCCGTCTCGTGCTTCCAGCGTCTTAAACAGATAGTCGGCCACCACTCCTAATGGAATAAGTAGCAACAAAACGATCAGTATTTTCTTTATAGCTCTCATATCATACAAGAATAATGGTCAACTACGCCCAACAGATGATCCTCACCGTCGGTTACCAGTACTGAATGTACTTTAAATTTATTCATGATTCGTTGAATCTCTGTAATTTTCGTCTCAGGTTTTACCATCTTAGGTGTACGTGTCATGATATCACTGACAGTGCGGTCGAAGAATTCTGCCTGCCATTTCTCCATGGCACGGCGGATGTCACCATCGGTAATAAGCCCTGTAATCTTATCGTCAACCATGGCTATACCCAGCCCCAACTTACCCTTGCTGACCAGAATGATGGCTTCGCCAAGATGCATTTCCGGTGGGAGTATAGGCATATCTTCTGTACGCATAACATCCTGAGCGGTGGTCAGCAGTCGTTTACCTAATTCGCCCCCCGGATGGAACTGGGCAAAATCGCGTGGCTGGAAGTTGCGTTTCTCCATCAGTGCAATGGCCAGAGCATCACCTACAGTAAGTTGGGCGGTGGTGCTGCTGGTTGGAGCCAAATTCAGGGGACATGCCTCTTTCTCTACTTGCACATTGAGGTGGTAGGTTGAGTATTTTGCCAATAGTGATTTGGGGTTGCCGCTCATCCCGATGATGGGAATTTGCATGTGCAATACCATGGGGATGAAGCGCAGCAGTTCATCGGTTTGTCCTGAGTTTGATATAGCCAATACAACGTCGTCCTGCGTCATGACTCCCAAGTCGCCATGAAATACGTCAAGCGGATTGGTAAAGAACGAAGGAGTGCCAGTACTTGATAGGGTGGCTGCAATCTTGGCACCAATGTGGCCGCTTTTGCCCACTCCAGTAACAATTACCTTTCCTTTGCAGTGCAGTATTAAATCTACTGCCTTGTCAAAGTTCTCGTCAAGTTGCGGAATCAGTCCTAATACTGCTTCTGCCTCGTCCTTAATACATTGTATAGCTATTTCTCTTGTAGTTTTCATTATATTATGCTAATAGTTTCTTCACAAGCTCCTCCAGCTTATCGAGTTCCAACATGTTTGCTGCGTCACTCAATCCGTGATCTGGGTCGGGATGCACTTCAAAGAAGTAGCCTGTAGCGCCGAATGCTTTGGCTGCCAAAGCCATCTGTGGGACAAATCGGCGGTCGCCCCCCGTTTTACCATTGCTGCCACCAGGGCGCTGCACACTGTGGGTACAATCCATAATGACGGTTGGCACAATCTCCAGCATATCAGGGATGTTGCGGAAATCAACAACCAAATTGTTGTACCCCATCATGTTGCCGCGTTCTGTCAGCCATACTTCCTTGGCGCCGGCATCTTTAGCTTTCTGAACAGGATAAATCATATCCTTGCCCGAGAGAAATTGGGCCTTCTTGATGTTTACAATGCGCCCTGTTTTTGCGGCGGCTATTATCAGATCTGTCTGTCTGCACAAGAATGCTGGTATCTGGATGATGTCGCACACCTCACCGACAGGCTCTGCCTGACAACTCTCGTGTATGTCTGTCAGTATGCGAAGACCGTATTTTGATTTTATATCAGACAGCATCTGTAGTCCGCGGTCAATGCCTGGTCCACGGAACGAGGTGATGGAAGTACGGTTGGCCTTGTCGAATGAAGCTTTGAAGATGATATTAATTCCCAGTTGCTTGTTAATCTCAACCAACTTCTTGGCCACTGTGTCGAGAAGTTCTGCCGACTCAATGACGCATGGCCCTGCTATGATGTTTGTCATGTTGCTCATATTAATGCTGCAAAAATACGTATTTTATTCAAATCCGCCAAATTATTTGCTTAAATTCTTTATTTTTTCAATGTTTATTGATTCACTATGTGAATATCCCTCTGCGGGAATGGAATGTTGATATTGTTCTGGTTCAACGTATCGTAGATACATTTCAGAACCTCGCTGATGACATACGAACGCTTAGGTGCTTCAGCCCAAACAAACATCTTGAAGTTAATGCTGGAATCGGCCATCTCTGCTACTACGCACTTTGCACGTTTCTCTTGGTCAATAAACTCATTATGCATGTCGTTGACAGCGTCTTCTACCATGGTGGTAACTTCTTTGAGATTTGAACCGTATGCAACGCCAAAGGGAACCACAGCCAAAACATAGCCGTGGTTGCGCGTTAGGTTCTTGTAGTTCTTTGCAAAGAGCTGAGCGTTCTGAAATGTGATAACTTCACCTTGCATGGATTCAATTACCGTTGATGTGTAGCTAATAGAAACAACCTTACCCATGGTGCCGTCAACATCAATCCAATCGCCAACTTTTATACGCCCAGCCATGAGTGAGGCGCCGTAATAGATATTCTCAATGATGTCCTTAGAGGCAAAACCGATACCGGTTGACAGACCTCCTGAGATAGCCAGAAGCCAAGCTAAGCTGATGTTGAGTAGTGACAATGAAAACATGAGCCACATACCCCAAACCAGAACCTGAATCACGTTGCGCCCCATAACCTCGCGGCTGGCTGCAGTTGATGGATCGCTTATTTCATAGTGTATTCTGAGGAAAGCTAATATTGTCTTGGATATATAGCGGAATAAGAACCACATAGTAATGACCATAGTAAGTTTTGCCATGGAAAGTTTCAGGTTCTCCAGATCTATTACGTTGTATACGAATATCTTCATACACATATCGGTCAGATTGAACACCTTGGCTGCCCAATATATACTCAGCAGGACAGAATGTACCCCCATGACGGGTATGATGACTTTTTCTACAAGATAATATGCCCATGTCTTGGTGATGGGCTTCTGAGTCAGGCGCTTCCGCTTGGCATAGATTTCCAGATATCGGCTGATACAGTTGATGGTTAGGATGCAAGTTAACTGCATGATCCACCAGATTATGAGTTGTACGGCAAATAATGTGTAACCAATAAGCGAGCAGATTACTGATGTGACGAAAACAATCAGTGAAACGTAGGTGTAGAAAATATCACTACGGGGAATGTTCTGATTATGACGACGAATCACACCCCACTGCCAGAAGGCACTCAGAAATAAGATTGGTGGTAATGCTAAATTGACTAATTCGTTTGGTATCAGAATGATACGACAACCGATAACGATGAATCCTACGGCTATTAATGGGGCATAGATGCGGAAGGCACTCTTAATCTGTTCACCTTTTACGCGGAGTAGTAGTGATATGAGAATGACACCTAGCAGCCATGCGTATTCAACTAGCAGATTGGACGCCATAATCAGGAAGTTCTGACTTGTGGTGCTGATGACTAATCCTTGAATAATTGCAAAAGTAACGGTTGTCGTGGCCAGGATGATACACGTTCGTTTCTTTAGGAATTCTTCAGTTTTTAATCTGTTGGGGAGGATAAACTTGAAGAAAAGGAGATTGAGTATAATGGCTACGACTACATAAAATATAATTCCAAGGAACATGCCGAAAATCCATTGTGGACTCCATTGTGAATTAACATTGGATTGGAAGCTGTATTTCTTCTGCAGGTTGTCCGATAGTTGTTGCCAGCGACGGCTCATATTTTTCAGTAGAGTGGGGTAACTGTCTCCACCATTGATAAAAATGCTTTGTTGGATGTCATTATAGCGTTTCTGTGCGTAGTCGTTCAATTCGCTTAAACGATTCTCTGCTTTGGTGTAAAGGTATATGTTGCGGCGTAGTGTACTTGCGTTTTCTTCCAGCTTTCCACGAATGCTCTGAGCCAACAGTAAGCATGAGTCGCGGTTTTGTGCACCATATTTCGTCATGATGCGTTCAGGGATGCCTTGCAAGTGGTTTATCAAACTGTCATATCTAACGATTTCGTTTTCTGTTTTTGATAGAAAACTAGTAAATGGTAGCTGTTGACGATGAAAGTCGCGATACTGCTGCGTGGCTTCATGGCAGGCGTAGGTCAGGTCAAACACGTTGTCTTGTTGCTGTGAATAAAGCATTAATGCATTTTGGTCGGCTCGCTTCATAGTTGACATCAGTTGCAGGATCAGGCGCTTAGTTCGGTCTTTGCGTGCAGACGATCTACGATCCAACTCGTTATTGTACTGCTTTAACTCTGTGCGTAATATGCCCAGCGTTTGTTCCAAATCCTTTTCTTTAAGTACAGCTCCAGCCTCTATGATGCTTAGGGCGAAAATGCATAATAACAGTAATCGTTTCATATTCAATGCAATGTTCGTTTTACATTTTGCAAAATTACATTTTTTTTCTCGTTTTTCTGCATTTTCTCCTTTTTTTTTGCTACTTTTGCGCCAAAATCACTTAAAATTGCGTGTGTTATGATACTTATTGCTGATAGTGGTAGCACTAAAACCGATTGGATATGTCTTAATCCAGATAATATATCCACCCCGATAGAAGCTCATACGATAGGGCTTAATCCTTTTCATGTGGCAGATGACCATATTCGAAATGTTCTTAATAATGATCTGATGCCTCAATTGGGTGATGTGTCTGTTGATGCTGTGTATTTTTATGGTAGTGGGGTTCGTCCTGAGGTTGAAGGCCGTGTGGAAAATCTGTTGCGTGAATCCTTTGTTGACTCCCAGGTGGTAGAGGCTCATAGTGACCTGTTGGGTGCGGCACGTGCCTTGTGTGGTCGTAGTGAGGGGATCGCTTGTATTCTCGGAACGGGGGCTAACTCGTGCGTGTATAATGGTAAAGAAATTGTTCATAATACGCCTGCTTTGGGGTATATCCTAGGTGATGAAGGTAGTGGTGCAGTATTGGGTAAGCATCTTTTACATGATATCTATACAGGTGTACTCGACTACCAAATACGTGTGTTATTTGAACGTGAAATGGGATTTGGCTTGTCCGAAATTATCAATAGGGTCTATCGAGAGCCTCAGGCTAATCGTTTTTTGGCGTCATTATCTGAATTTATTTATCGGCACATGGATTATGAGGCCATCCGTCAGTTAGTGTACAATGCATTTAATGATTTTGTTAATTATCATCTTTCACGTTATGCGCGTCGTGATCTGACCGTTTCTTTCGTGGGTAGTATTGCTTGGTATTATCAAGAACAACTCAACCTGATACTCCAGATGCAGGGGTATCAGGTTGGCGTTATATTGAAGAGTCCCTTAGATGGACTTGTAAATTATCATCAGATCTAGTTGATGCCTAAACGCTCTACTTCAAAATCTGCTGCAGAGAACCATTGTGACTTGCAGGCTTTACCACTGAATTTTTGGTCAGTAGTTACACCATAAATAAGTGTGTCGTGTTCCTTGATTTCGACGGTGACAACAACTTTGCTCCAGCCGAATCCGTTACCCATGTTGACGTCTCTTTCTGCTGAGCCCTCAGGGGCGTTTTCCCAGATTTCACCTTCGGTATTGCCGTAATGGGGAATCTCAACAAACTTCAGGACGCTATTACTGGTTGTTTTGGCGAAAATATAACAACCGGGACCTTCGGCACGTGCGCTGCAGATGATGCGATATGTGCCGGCTTCAACTGGTTGACTCTTCTCTGCTTGATACAATTGCTGTCCGTTGGGGTTCCATGCATCCAAGTATGCAACGTCCTGGTCGCCAGTGTAATATTCTCCTTTGCGAACGTAATTGTCAAAACAATTCTCGTGTTTAGTCAGCGACCATCCGTTCTTGCTAAGGTAACTTTTGCTTAGCTCATCCATTTGAATACCCATATAGGAGTTGCGGTCTTCCTGTTTAGCCTCTAATGCATGTTTACTTTCTTTTAATACTGTTTTTGTGGTGGGTATCAATACGCATAGCGATATGCCGAAAACAGCGCCAGTGACAATAAGTTCAATTTTGCCCATGGCTTTGACTCTATTACAAGTGGTGCGGAATAGTACGTGCATCAGTGCGTAAGTAGCGGCCAGTAAAGTAGTTGTAAGTGTTACAACGTAGGTGGTCAGTATGCCTGGATTGTTGGTTTCCAACCCGTCTAGCCCGAATCTCTTAAGGGGAAAGGGAAGCTCCATGGTTTCTGGCGCCATTCTGGATCCAATAATCTCCCATGCCAGCATAATCATTGGTATGGCTGCAAATACACCAAATGCTATTGCAATGCCAGCTAAAACTTTTGTACAAATGTAAATAAGATCTTTTTTTTCCATATTTAAAATATAATATGGGGACAAAATTACATATTTATTGTGAATGTGTGTCTATGAATTTGGTTGAATTCTCTTGAAATTACATTTTTTTAACAATGTTCGACTTTTTGTTTTTTGTAATATGCCAATTTTATTGTGTTGTCTTGGTTGGTTTACTTTCTCTATCATTAGTTGTTTATTATTTCTAACTAATATGTGTATTTTACAACTTTTTTTTGGATAAGTGAATTACTTTGTCGGGAAAATGGTGGAAAAGTGTAATGATTGAGCAAAAAAAAGTATAGCAGTTTGAGAAAGTTGTAGTAACTTTGCAGCGGTAAACTTAAAATTGAATAAAACGACAATCAGTAATTAAAAATGAAAAGGCTACTTGCTTTCTTTTTCTGTGTTGGGGCGGTACTGATGCTGCAGGCGCAGATTCGTGGAAATAGTGTGGTGGTGACCGTGGTGCCCGACCATACTGACTGGCGATACAATACAGACGAAAAAGTGCATTTTACTATAGAAGTGCGCCAGGAGGGAACATTACTTAAAAACGTTGCTATAGATTATGCGATGGGGCCTGAGATGTATCAGAACATCCGCAAAAGCGTGACCCTGAAGGACGGAACCCTGAAGCTGCAAGGCACGATGACGAAACCGGGATTCTATCGTTTGGATGTAACGGCCCATGTGAACGGACAGGATTACCATGGGGCCTGTGGGGCTGCCTTTAATCCTGAAAAACTGCAACCATCGACCGTGATGCCCGAGGATTTTGAGCAGTACTGGCAAAAATCGATCACAGATGCCCGAAAAACCGACCTGAACCCCACCAAGCGTTTGTTGCCTGAGCGTTGTACCAAGGATGTGAACGTGTACGAAGTAAGCTTTAACAACGAGCGCTGGGGCTCACGTACCTATGGAATTTTATGCGTGCCCGTGCGCGAGGGCAAATATCCCGCTTTGTTGCGTGTGCCAGGCGCTGGCGTGCGTCCCTATGGTGGCGATGTATATTCGGCCTCTCAGGGTGTCATCACGCTTGAGATTGGTATCCACGGCATCCCCGTGACGATGGAGCAGGGTGTGTACGACAATCTGGGCAATGGCGCGTTGCAGGGTTACTGGGAGTTCAATATGGACAACCGCGACAAGCATTACTATCACCATGTGATCATAGGCTGTATCCGTGCGATGGACTATATCGAGCAGTATACCCCCTGGAACGGTGAGAAGGCTGGTGTGACAGGATCGAGTCAGGGTGGATTCCTGACCCTGGTGAGTGCCGGGCTGGATAAACGCATGACCTGCTATGCCCCTGTGCATGCGGCTCTTTGCGATCATACCAACTCGCTGAAAGGGACTGCCTGCGGATGGCCTCATTACTTCTACTGGAACAAAGGCAAGGGGCAGGAGAAGCAAATTGAAACATCGCGCTATTATGATGGCGTGAACTTTGCGCGACTGATTGATGGCAAGCAGAAGGGCTGGTTCTCGTTCGGCTATGACGACGATGTGGTGCCGCCAACAAGTGCGTGGGCTACCTATAATATCGTAAAGGGACCTAAGGAAATCAAACCTTATCAGGCTACCTGGCACTTCTGGCATCAGGAGCAGTGGGACACCTGGGAGGCTTGGTTGCTGAAGGAATTGAAATCGACCACCGCCACCGAGCTGGCCGACAGACTGCAGACCTTGCAGCAGAAAGGCTATATGGCAGGACACCAGGATGACCCGTTCTACGGTATTGGTTGGGCTTACGAGGATGGTAAGAGCGATGTGAAACTAACCGTGGGTGATTACCCGGCTGTGATGGGCTTTGAGTTGGGTGGCATAGAGATGGGTGACGAGAAGAATCTGGATAGTGTACCCTTTACCCGCATACGCGATGAGTTGCTGGCCCATGTGAAGCGTGGGGGTGTGGTGACCATCAGTTGGCACCCTCGTAACCCGCTGACAGGTGGCACGGCCTGGGATGTGACCAGTAATAAGGTTGTGAAAAGTATTCTGCCAGGAGGTGTGATGGCAGACAAGTTCAAGTTGTGGATGATGCGTGTGGCCGACTTTATCGAGAGTCTGAAGGATGAAGCAGGACAGCCTGTGCCTATCATCTTCCGCCCCTGGCACGAGAATAATGGCTCGTGGTTCTGGTGGGGCCAGAAACTATGTACCGACAGCGAGTTCAAGGCGTTGTGGAACCTGCTGCAGGATTATATGAACGCGCGTGGGTTCAGTAACCTGTTGTGGAGCTACTCGCCTAACTTGGATGGTGGTTGGACATTGGAGCGCTTTATGCAGCGCTACCCTGGCAACGATCGTGTGACGCTGATAGGTGAGGACGCCTATCAGTGGGGCACTGAGCAGGATTTTATCAAAGCCGTCAACAACGACCTGACCTTCCTGGCTAAGTTTGCAAAAGATAATGGCAAACTTTTGGCCATGACCGAGTGTGGCTTTAAGAATATTCCTGATGCTACATGGTTCGGTAGGGTGCTGAAGCCCCAGATGGATAAGTATCCTATCTGCTATTTCCTGCTATGGCGCAACTACGAAAATGAGTGGTTCGGTCCTGTGCCCAACACGCCTTGTGGCGATGATTATCGCAAAGCATTTAAGAATGCCAAGAACGTGATGTTCTTAGGAGAATGTGATAATTAAAAATGTAAGAATGCAAAAATGCTAAATGATAAAAATTGAAAAATTAAGATATGATCGAATTTGAACAGAAGGTGGCAGCTCTGAGAAAACATCATGAGGAGCTACTGGCCCAGAAAAACGAGCCCCTGGAGTGGGGAAATGGAATTTACGAGAAGTACAAAAATCCTGTGTTAACAGCTGAGCATGTGCCCTTGGAGTGGAAGTACGACTTCAGTGAGCAGGACAACCCGTACCTGATGCAACGTATTATGTGTAATGCCACGCTGAACGCTGGTGCCATTAAGTGGCAGGGTAAGTACTGCTTGGTGGCGCGTGTTGAGGGTGCTGACCGCAAGAGTTACTTTGCTGTGGCAGAGAGTCCCAATGGTATTGATAACTTCCGTTTCTGGGAGGAACCCATCACCATGCCAGATGATGTGGTGCCTGCCACCAATATTTACGATATGCGTCTGACCCAGCATGAGGATGGTTGGATATATGGCGTGTTCTGTGCTGAGCGTCATGACGACTCGCAGCCAGGTGAGCTGAGTGCTGCTACAGCTACTGCAGGTATCGCCCGTACCAAGGATCTGAAAACCTGGTACCGCCTGCCCGATCTGAATACCAAGAGTCAGCAGCGTAACGTGGTGCTGCATCCCGAGTTTGTAAACGGGAAATACGCCTTCTATACTCGTCCGCAGGATGGTTTTATCGACACTGGTAGCGGTGGTGGGATTGGCTGGGCGCTGGTGGATGACATCGCCCACGCTGAAATTAAGGACGAGACGATTATCTACGAGCGCAAATACCACACGATTGCCGAGGTGAAGAATGGTGAGGGACCACACCCTATTAAGACGCCTAAGGGCTGGCTACACTTGGCACATGGTGTGCGTGCCACGGCTGACGGACTGCGCTACGTGCTGTATATGTATATGACGGCTTTGGACGATCCCACGAAGGTGATTGCACGTCCGGGTGGCTACTTCCTGGTGCCTGAGGGTAACGAGTATTATGGTGATGTGATGAATGTTGCTTTTTCCAACGGCTGGATTGCTGATGAGGATGGAAAGGTGTTTATCTACTATGCCTCGGCCGACACCCGCATGCACGTGGCTACATCGACAATCGATAAGCTCATAGATTACTGTATGAACACCCCAGAGGATGGTTACTACACTGCCGCTAGTGTGGAGACTATCAAGAAACTGATTGCAAAGAACAAAAAATGTAAATTGTAAATTATCATGGCTAGTTTAAAAGAAAAAATAGGTTACGCTTTAGGCGATGCGGCGGCTGGTGGTATTACATGGAAAATTATGTCGATTGCCTTCCCGCTGTTTTTTACAAATGTGTTTGGACTGACATTTGCTGATGCGGCAACGCTGATGCTGATTGCACGTATGTTTGATGTGGTGACCGACCCGCTGATGGGTTCGCTCGCTGACCGTACACAGAGCAAATGGGGTACTTATCGTCCCTGGCTGATATTCGGGGCCATCCCCTTCGGACTTGTGTTTGCTCTGCTGTTGTATACACCCGACTTCGGATTGACAGGTAAGCGCATCTGGGCTTATAGTCTGTATCTGCTGATGATGGCCCTGTACACCGCTGTGAACGTGCCTTACGGCTCGCTGCTGGGTGTGATGACCGATGACGACAACGAGAAGAACCAGTTCTCGAGTTTCCGTATGGTAGGTGCCTATGCGATGGGCTTTATCACCCTCCTGTCGTTCCCTTACCTGCAGCGACTGGTGGGTGGTACCGAGCAGCACCAGTATGCAGTACTGGGTGCCTTCTTTGGTGTGATAGCTGCTGCCGGCACCTTGGCTTGCGGCTTCCTGACCAAGGAGCGCCTGAAGCCCGTACGTGCCGAGAAATTCGAGTTCAAGCAGTTTGGCGATCTGTTTAAGAACAAGCCCTGGATTATCCTGACACTTATCGGTATTTGTACGAACTTTTTTAATGGTTTCCGCTACGCTGTGGCTGGTTATCTGTTGGAATACTGTCTGCATGGCGATGTGACGGTGAGCGGACTGATTATCAACTACACCGTGTTTATGACCTTTGGTGAGCTGACTTGTATGATTTTCGGTGGTGTATCACCTAAGTTCACTGAGATTATCGGTTCGAAGCGTAAGGCCTTTATGGCAGCTGCCCTGATTTGTGTAGTTTTTTCGGTGGCTTTCTTCTTCGTGCCCATGGACCCCAGCTATATCTGGGTGATGGTGGCCCTGGTGGTGCTTACCTCGATCGGTATCGGCTTGTATTCGCCCCTGCTGTGGAGTATGTATGCCGATGTGGCTGATTATGCAACCGAAAAGAACGGTACCTCGAGCACCGGATTGATCTTCTCATCGGGTACCATGGCCCAGAAGTTCGGTACCGCCATCTCTGGTTCGCTGGTAGCCCTCTTCCTGGGTCTGGCTGGTGCCAGCATGATTACCGACGACATGGGTAACACCATGGTGGACCCTGCCTCGATTACCGACTCGGTGCTCTCGATGGTATGGAGTCTGTTCTCTCTGTTCCCAGCTATTATTGCCGGCCTGATTATTGTACTGACCTGGATTTATCCGATTAAGAAATGATGGGACATACAGATATCATGAAGCGAGAAATGCAGGATGTGGTGGAGAATAACATCCTGCGTTTCTGGCTCGACCAGATGATGGACTATGAGCATGGTGGCTTTTATGGTCGGATGGATGGTGAGGGTGAGCTGCACCCCGAAGCCGAGAAAGGCGCTATCCTGAATGCGCGTATCCTGTGGGCCTTCTCGGCTGCTTTCCGTGTGCTGAAACATTCGGAGTATCTGGAGGCCGCCACCCGCGCCAAGGACTATATCATTGAGCATTTCATTGATCAGGAGTATGGTGGCGTGTACTGGAGCGTGGATTGCGAGGGAAACCCGCTTGACACCAAGAAGCAGTTCTATGCCATCGGCTTTATGATTTACGGACTCTCGGAATATGCCCGTGCTACGGGCGACAGAGAGGCGCTGGACTATGCGCTTGAACTGTACGACTGTATAGAGGAGCACGCCTTTGACAGTGAGCATAACGGCTATATTGAGGCCTGCACGCGCGAGTGGGGCGAGATAGCTGATATGCGTCTGTCGGATCTGGATGCCAACTACCCCAAATCGCAGAACACCCACTTGCACATTATCGAACCATACACAAATCTTCTCAGATGCTTAAAAGAAGTGCAAGCCCAGGAAAACTGTGATTATGTGCCTGCTCTAGGTGCTGTGCTGCCTGTTGGTATCAGTGTGCCTCAACAGACCATTAGCGAGGTGAAAGGTTCGCTCAGAAATCTGGTAGATATTTTTACAGATAAGATTCTGAATAAGGAGACCAACCACCTGGACCTGTTCTTCGGGATGGACTGGACGCGAGGGGCCGGACACCTGGAGAGCTATGGGCACGATATCGAGTGCTCGTGGCTGTTGCATGAGGCCGCTCTGGTACTGGGTGATGCCAACGTGCTGGCCAAGGTAGAGCCTATTGTACAGGCAGTTGCAGAGGCTTCGGCCAAGGGCTTGCGTCCTGATGGTGCACTGATACATGAGGCCAATCTGGATACAGGGCACGTGGATGACGACCTGCACTGGTGGGTACAGGCCGAGAACGTGGTGGGCTGGTATAATATCTGGCAGCATTTCGGTGATGAAGAGGCTTTTAATCGTGCTGAAAAATGCTGGCATTATATCAAGAAACAGCTGATAGACTTTGAACATGGCGAGTGGTACTGGAGCAGGCATGCTAACGGACTGTTGAACACCACCGACGATAAAGCGGGTTTCTGGAAGTGCCCGTATCACAACACGCGCATGTGTTTGGAAATCATCGAGCGCTCGTAAAAAAATCCGCCAGAGAATTTGGAACTTTGGCGGATTTTTCGTACCTTTGCAACCAATTATGAGAAGATTGATACTATTCGTTGCAATAGCGTTGTGCTATATCGTTGATAGTCAAGCACAAACGCAGTTTAACGAGCGTCCTAAGCTCGTGATAGGAATCGTAGTCGATCAGATGCGTTGGGATTATCTAGGCAGATATTACAATCAGTATCAGGAGGACGGACTGAAGCGCCTCATAAACCAAGGATACTCGTGTAATAACTGCCTTATTAATTATCTGCCCACCGTAACTGCTATCGGACATACCAGCGCTTATACAGGTACAACTCCCGCTTTTCATGGTATTTGCGGTAACGCCTTTTACAAGAATGGCGTGAAAATCAGCAGTTGCGAGGATCACGACGTGACGACCGTGGGCAGCAACAAGAAAGATGCTTCGTCGCCCGTAAACCTGTTGGCCACCACCATTGGCGACCAGCTGCGATTGCATACCGACTTTAAGTCGAAGGTGATTGGCGTGAGCTACAAGGACCGTGCAGCCATTCTGCCAGCCGGACGTAGTGCCAGTGCTGCCTACTGGATTGATACCAAAGCCGGTCAGTTTGTCAGTAGTACCTGGTATATGCAGGAACTGCCACAGTGGGCCAAGGATTACAACGCCCAGCTGAAAAAAAACAAGGAGCTGCAGAAGGTGGGTAAGAACGTAGGACTGTATCCATTGTGTGGTCATATCACTGCTGATATGGCCATTGCTGCTTTAAAAGGCGAACAGCTTGGTAAGGGTGAAGAGACGGATATGCTGTGTATCAGCTTCTCGCAGACAGATGTCATCGGTCATGAGTATAGCACCCGTGGTGAACATACCGACGAGGCCTATCTGGAACTGGATAAGGACATTGCCAAACTGCTGAAGGCTTTCGACGAGCAGGTGGGTGAGGGTAACTACCTGGTGTTTCTGACTGCCGACCATGGTGCTGCGCATAACCATCAGTTTATGCAGGACCATAAGCTGAATGGCGGTCCCTTTAAGTGGGACGAGGAATATGTGGTGAATGCGGCTAACCGACTGGGTGTCAGATTCGGTCTGACCAAGAATGTGATTAAGGACTGTCTGGATTACCGCCTGGTACTGGACAAGGACGCAATACGTGAGCAGGGTGTTGATGAACAGAAGCTTCGCGATGGTATCGTAGAGGAGCTGCTGAATACCCCACATGTGGCTTTTGCCTGCGACTTTAAGAAGGCAGCCACAGCACCTATCCCCGCCTTTCTGAAGGAGCGCGTGCTGAAGGGCTATCACCACGACCGTTCGGGTGATATCATCTTCATGCTGGAGCCCGGCTGGTACGGCTTTAACAGCAAATACTCGTCGCCCATCGGTACCACCCATGGCGAGTGGAACCCCTACGATGCCCACATCCCCCTGCTGTTCTACGGCTGGAAGGTGAAGCACGGCGAAACCAGCCGAGAGGTACACATTACCGACATTGCGCCCACCGTTTGTCACAAGCTGCACATACAGCAGCCAAACGCCTGTGTGGGTGAGCCAATCACAGAGGTGATGGGTGAGTAACTACTTGATAATGGAATAATTAAAACATTAATAAATAATTATAGTTAGCTTTTTATGAACTTTACTTTGTTAATTACCGTCTTGGTGACGGCTATTACATTGGTGGTAGCGGCTTACGTGATGGCCAAGCTGTTGGGACCAAGGTCCTACGCAAAGGTCAAAGGTGAGCCGTATGAGAGCGGTATTCCTACCCGCGGCAGCTCGTGGTTGCCTGTTTCGGTAGGTTTCTATCTCTTTGCCATCTTGTTCCTCATGTTCGATGTGGAAACGGTGTTTCTGTATCCATGGGCTGTGGTAGTGAAGGAGTTCGGTTCGATGGCATTGCTTAGCATCGGCTTCTTCTTAGTAGTTCTGGTATTAGGCTTGGCTTATGCCTGGCGGAAAGGAGACTTGGAATGGAAGTAAGAAAGCCCCACATCAAGAGCATTCCTTACGAGGAGTGGAACGACAACGAGTCGTTGGAGAAGATTATCGACGAGCTGCATGAGGGTGGTGTGAACGTGGTTACAGGTTCGTTGGACCAGTTGATTAACTGGGGACGTAGTAACTCACTGTGGTCGCTCACCTTTGCTACATCGTGCTGTGGTATTGAGTTTATGGCTTGTGGTTGCTCACGTTACGACTTTGCCCGATTTGGTTTCGAGGTAACACGTAACTCACCACGACAGGCTGACCTGATTATGTGTGCAGGTACCATCACCCACAAGATGGCCCCAGCCCTGAAACGCTTGTACGACCAGATGGCTGAGCCAAAGTATGTGATTGCTGTTGGTGGATGCGCCATCAGCGGTGGACCTTTCAAGTCGAGCTACCATGTGGTTAAGGGTATCGAGGAGATTGTGCCCGTGGATGTGTTTATCCCTGGCTGCCCCCCACGTCCCGAGGCCATTATGTATGGTATGATGCAGCTGCAGCGTAAGGTGAAGGTAGAGAAATTCTTTGGAGGTGCTAACCACAAGCAGACCGCTGAGGAGCGCGAACTGGGCGTATCGAACGAGGAGTTGACATTCCGTAACAACCTGGGCGATCATCGCCGCGAGCCAATCGTGGTAACTGCTGTACCCGAGGATTTTGTTAAGGAGTTAAAGAAAGAGGAGGACAAGGCATGAAATTAGAATTTTTGAGTTTTGATTTTGACAAGTTCGCCTCAGAGATGCTGAACTTGAAGAGCAAGAAAGGTTTCGACTATCTTGTGACTATCGTAGGCGAGGATTTCGGTGCTGAAGAGGGGCTGGGTTGTGTGTACATTTTGGAGAACACCAACACCCATGAGCGTTGCTCAGTTAAGCAGCTTGCTAGAACTAAGGTTTGTGGTGATGGCATGTCATCGAATGGCACAGGCGAGACTGATGGTCAACTGATTCCATACATTCCTACTGTATCAAATATCTGGAAGGTAGCTGAGTTGCTGGAGCGCGAGGTTTACGATTTCTTTGGCATCGTATTCCTGGGACATAAGGATATGCGTCGCTTGTTCCTGCGTACCGACTTTAAGGGTCACCCCTTCCGTAAGGACTGGGAGTTTAACGATAAGTACACCCTTGAGGACGATGTAGAGCCTAACTACGGACTGGAGTACTATCTGGATAAGGATGGTAACCTGCAGTGCAAGCAGAATAAGCTGTTTGAGGCTGACGACTATGTGATTAACATCGGTCCTCAGCACCCTGCTACCCATGGTGTGCTGCGTTTGCAGACTGTGTTGGACGGTGAGACCGTAAAGCGTATCTATCCTCACTTTGGTTATATCCATCGTGGTATCGAGAAGATGTGGGAGGGTATGACCTATCCTCAGACACTGGCGCTGACCGACCGACTGAACTACCTGGGTGCCATGCAGCATCGTCATGCACTGGTAGGTGTGATTGAAGAGGCCATGGAGGTTGAGCTGACCGACCGTATCAAGTATATCCGTACCATTATGGATGAGTTGCAGCGTTTGGACAGTCACCTGCTGTACACTTCGTGTGTGGCTCAGGACTTGGGTGCACTCACTGCCTTCCTGTATGGTATGCGCGATCGTGAGCATGTACTGAACTGTATGGAGGAGACCACCGGTGGACGTCTGATTCAGAACTATTATAGAATAGGTGGACTGCAGGACGATATCGATCCTAATTTTGTATCAAACGTAAAGGCACTGGTGAAGTATCTGCGACCCATGATCAAAGAGTATATGGATGTGTTTGGTGATAACGTGATTACCCACAACCGACTGGAGAAGTGCGGACCAATGAGTCTGGAGGACTGTATCTCGTATGCAGTAACCGGTCCTGCTGGACGTGCTTCGGGTTGGAAGAGCGATGTGCGTAAGAATCACCCATACGATATGTACGACAAGGTAGAGTGGGAGCAGTGCACACTGACTGGTTGCGACTCTATGGACCGCTACCTGGTTCACATCAACGAGATGTACCAGAGCTTGAACATTATCGAGCAGCTCATCGACAATATTCCCGAGGGCGACTTCTACGTGAAGCAGAAGCCTATCATCAAAGTGCCCGAGGGCCAGTGGTACTACTCGGTTGAGGGTGTAGCTGGTGAGTTTGGTGTTTATCTCGACTCTCGTGGCGACAAGAGTCCATACCGCATGAAGATGCGCCCAATGGGACTTTCGCTGGTAGGTGCTTTCGACCCCATGCTGCGTGGTCAGAAGATTGCCGACCTGATTGCCACCTGTGCTGCCATTGACGTTGTAATTCCTGATATCGACCGATAGTCGAAATGTAATAATGTAAAAATGTAAAAAGTAAAGATTATGTTTGACTTTTCTATATTTACAACATGGTTCGACGCTCTCCTGCGCGATACACTCGGCTTGGGAGATTTCTGGTCGATATTGATTGAATGCGTGCTGGTTGGCGCTGGTATCCTGGCTGGATATGCGCTGATTGCCATGCTGATGATTATGATGGAGCGCTGGGTATGCGCTTATTTCCAGTGCCGACTGGGACCTACCCGTGTAGGTTTCCATGGTACCCTGCAGATTTTTGCCGATGTACTGAAGATGCTCGTGAAGGAGATCTTCTTCGTGGATCGTGCCGATAAGCTGCTGTATGCTGTAGCTCCACTGCTGGTAATCATTGCTTCGGTAGGTACATTCAGCTTCCTGCCTTGGAACAATGGTGCCAATGTGCTTGACTTTAATGTAGGAATCTTCCTGGTAACAGCCATCTCATCGATTGGTGTGGTAGGTATCTTCCTGGCTGGTTGGGGTTCGAACAACAAGTACTCGGTGGTTTCGGCCATGCGTGCTGCTGTTCAGATGATCTCGTATGAGATGTCGCTCTGCCTCTGCCTGATTACTGCTGTGATCCTGACAGGTACCATGCAGATGAGTGGTATCGTGGAGGCTCAGACAGGTGCCTTTAAGTGGTTAATTTTCCAGGGGCATATCCCTGCTATCATCGCCTTTGTGGTGTTCCTGATTGCAGGTAATGCCGAGGCTAACCGTGGCCCGTTTGATATGGCTGAGGCTGAGAGTGAGTTGACTGCCGGTCACCACACTGAGTACTCGGGTATGGGCTTTGGTTTCTTCTACCTGGCTGAGTTCCTGAACCTGTTTATCATCGCAGGACTGGCTTCGGCTGTATTCCTGGGTGGTTGGGCGCCTATCAACATTGGTGTGGATGCCTTTGATACAGTAATGAACTATATCCCCGGTATCGTATGGTTCTTTGGCAAGACCCTGCTGGTGGTATGGTTGCTGATGTGGGTGAAGTGGACTTTCCCACGTCTGCGTATCGACCAGATCCTGAAGCTGGAGTGGAAGTACTTGATGCCTCTGGGACTTATCAACCTGGTAATTATGACTGTTGTTGTGGCCCTGGGCCTATATATTAAATAAGGTATAGCAATGGAAGATAACAAAACATATTTCGGAGAAATCGGACACGGTCTGAAGACTTTGGCTACAGGTATGAAGATTACTTGGAAGGAGTATTTCAAGGATTTCTTCACCAATAAGTCGACAGAGCAGTATCCCGAAAACCGCAAGACTACACTGCACGTATCAAAGCGTCACCGTGGTCGCTTGACCTTTAAGCGCAACGAGGATGGCAGCTACAAGTGTACTGCTTGCACATTGTGCGAAAAGGCCTGTCCTAACGGAACCATCAAGATTACTGCCCACATGGCCGAGGATCCTGAGACAGGTAAGAAAAAGAAGGTGCTGGATGATTACGCGTACGACCTGGGCGACTGTATGTTCTGCCAGTTGTGTACCAATGCCTGCAACTTCGACGCCATCGAGTTTACAAACGACTTTGAGAACGCTGTGTTTGACCGTTCTCGTCTGGTACTGCACCTGAACGAGGAGGTTTACGCTGGTGGCTCGCTGCCCAATCTGATTGAGGGTGGTGCCGAATGGCAGGTCGGTAAGTTTAACACTAAAACCAAGTAACGCATTATGGGTAATACAGTTATGTTTATCATTCTCGCGGTATTCATCATTGCTTCGGCACTGATGTGTGTGACCACGACGAAGATTATGCGAGCCGCAACATTCATGTTGTTTGTGCTCTTTGGTGTAGCAGGCATCTACTTCCTGCTGGATTACACCTTCCTTGGAGCCGCTCAGATTAGCGTATATGCCGGTGGCGTTACGATGATCTATGTGTTTGCCATCCAGTTGGTAAGCAAGCGTACCCTTCAGGGTTTGGAGGAGCGAGTTAAGAGTAGCAAGATGATTACTGGCGCCCTGGCTGCTTTGGCCGGACTGGTGGTAGTAGGCCTGATTCTGCTTAAGACTGGTTTCTATACACAGGAGATTGCCGGCGTAGAGGTACCTATGAAGGAAATCGGTACTGCTCTCGTTGGTTCGGGTAAATATCAGTATGTACTGCCTTTCGAGTTCATCTCAGTATTCCTGCTGGCATGTATCATCGGTGGCTTGGTTGTAGCAAGAAAGGAGGATAAAGCATGATTCCAGTAGAATGTTATTTCGCACTGAGTGCCCTGTTGTTCTTTATCGGTGTATATGGTTTCACCACGCGTCGCAACCTGATTGCCATGCTCATCTCGGTTGAGCTGGTACTCAACGCCGTTGATATCAACTTTGCCGCCATCAACCGTTTGCTTTATCCAAACGGTATGGAGGGCATGTTCATGACACTCTTCGTGATTGGTGTAGCTGCTGCCGAGAGTGCAGTTGCCATCGCCATTATCATCAACGTGTATCGCAAGTTCAAGAGCGACAGCGTTGAGGCTATCAAGAATATGAAACGATAAGTAGTAATTGAAAATTGATAATTGAAAATTGATAATTATGTTTAGTTACACAATATTTATCATGCTTCTGCCGCTGCTGTCGTTCATTGTTCTTGGACTGGCTGGCATGAAGATGCAACATAAGGTGGCCGGACTGATCGGTACCTGCTCATTGGGAATGGTTACGATACTCTCTTATATCACCGCTTTCCAGTACTTCTTCGGACTGGACCGTGTGAATGGTGTTTATCAGACCTTTGTTCCGTATAACTTCACCTGGTTGCCTCTGGGTAACCTGCATTTTGACCTCGGTATCCTGTTGGATCCTATCAGTGTGATGATGCTGATTGTGATCTCGACTGTATCACTGATGGTTCATATCTACTCATTTGGCTATATGCATGGCGAGAAGGGATTCCAGCGTTACTACGCATTCCTCTCACTGTTTACGATGTCGATGCTGGGTCTGGTACTGGCCACCAACATCTTCCAGATGTACATGTTCTGGGAGTTGGTAGGTGTCAGCTCATACCTGCTCATCGGCTTCTATTATCCTTTGAAGCCCGCTATCGCTGCCTCAAAGAAGGCATTCATCGTGACCCGCTTTGCCGATATGTTCTTCCTGGTAGGTATCCTGACATTCGGTTACTTTGTTGATTCGTTCAGCTTTAACTTTGCTGGCGACATCGTGATGGGCCAGGGTACCACACCTTTCATCGAGGGTAACCTGGCTAAGGCTGTGGCTGCCGGTGGTTTCATCATTCCTACTGCACTGGTACTGATGTTTATCGGTGGTGCCGGTAAGAGTGCTATGTTCCCACTGCACATCTGGCTGCCCGATGCCATGGAGGGCCCTACACCTGTATCGGCTCTGATTCACGCTGCTACCATGGTTGTAGCTGGTGTGTTCCAGATCGCACGTATGTTCCCCTTGTGGATTGAGTACGCCCCACAGGCTATGAGCATTGTGGTTTGGGTGGGTGTGATCACCGCTTTCTATGCAGCTGCTGTGGCTTGTGCCCAGAGCGATATCAAGCGTGTGCTGGCCTTCTCGACCATCTCGCAGATTGCCTTCATGATGGTGGCTCTGGGTGTATCACTGCCCGGACATCATGGTGCTATCCTCGACAACCACGCTCAGCTGGGTTATATGGCTGGTATGTTCCACCTATTTACCCATGCCATGTTCAAGGCTTGCTTGTTCCTGGGTGCCGGATGTATCATCCACGCTGTGCACAGCAACGAGATGGCTTTGATGGGTGGCTTGCGCAAGTATATGCCTATCACACATATCACCTTCCTGATTTCATGTCTGGCCATCGCTGGTATCCCCTTCTTCTCGGGCTTCAGCTCAAAGGATGAGATTATCACTGCCTGCATGGAGTACAGTCCGGTGGTAGGTTGGATTATGACAGGCATCGCTGCCATGACAGCCTTCTACATGTTCCGTTTGTACTACGGTATCTTCTGGGGTACTGAGAATAAGGAGGCTCACGAGCACCATACACCACACGAGGCTCCGCTCACCATGACCATCCCTTTGATTGTGTTGACAGTGATCACCGTTGGTGTGGGTGTTTACACTACTATTGCAGGTTTTGCTGAGTGGGGCGGTTCGTTCGGTAGCTTCGTAAGTGCTGCTGGTACCGATTACACCATCCACTTCAACATGCAGATTGCTGCTACCTCTACTGTGATTGCGATCCTGAGCATCTGTCTGGCCACCTATATCTATAAAGGTGAGCAGCAGCCTATTGCCGACCGTCTGTATGCAACCTTCCCCAAGCTGCATCGTGCAGCCTACAAGCGTTTCTATCAAGACGAGATCTGGCAGTATGTTACACATCGCATCATCTTCCGTCTGGTATCTACACCTATTGCCTGGTTCGACCGTCATGTTGTTGATGGTACCTTTAACTTCCTGGCTTGGGGTGCTAACGAGGCTGGTGAGAGTATCCGTAGCTGGCAGAGTGGCGATGTTCGCCAGTATGCCGTTTGGTTCATTACGGGTTCAGTTGCTTTGACATTAATCCTTTTATGCATCTAAAGATATGAGTATATTAAGTGTTTTCGTAATAATTCCCGCCCTGATGCTGCTGGGTCTTTGGCTTTCAAAGAGCCTGAATCAGGTGCGTGGTGTGATGGTAACGGGAGCTTCGTGTCTGCTGGCCCTCTCTATTTGGTTGACCATCTATTTCATCCAGGAGCGTGCAGCTGGTAACACCGCTGAGATGCTGCTTACTTATAGCACGCCTTGGTTCAAGCCTCTGAACATTGCTTACAGCGTAGGTGTCGATGGTATTTCTGTTGTCATGCTGCTGCTGTCAAGCATCATTGTGTTCACCGGTACATTTGCCTCTTGGCAGCTCAAGCCACTCACCAAGGAGTACTTCCTTTGGTTCACCCTGCTTTCTACAGGTGTGTTCGGCTTCTTTATCTCTACCGACCTGTTCACCATGTTCATGTTCTACGAGGTAGCTCTGATTCCTATGTACCTGCTCATCGGCGTGTGGGGTTCTGGCCGCAAGGAGTACTCGGCCATGAAGCTTACTCTGATGCTGATGGGAGGTTCGGCCCTGCTCATCCTTGGATTGCTGGGTATCTACTACTTCAACGGTATCTACAGCGGTAACTATACATTCGAGCTCACTACCATTGCAGCTAACCACTGTATTCCTGGACACATCCAGAATATCTTCTTCCCATTCATCTTCATCGGATTCGGTGTGCTGGGTGCGCTGTTCCCATTCCACACATGGAGCCCTGATGGTCACGCATCTGCGCCTACAGCCGTATCAATGCTGCACGCTGGTGTGCTGATGAAGCTGGGAGGTTACGGCTGCTTCCGCGTAGCTATGTACCTGCTCCCTGAGGCTGCTCAGGATCTGTCATGGATCTTCCTCATCCTCACTACTATCTCAGTAGTTTACGGTGCTCTGAGTGCTTGTGTACAGACCGACCTGAAGTATATCAATGCTTACTCATCGGTTTCTCACTGCGGACTGGTATTGTTTGCTCTGCTCATGATGAGTCAGACAGCTGTGACCGGTGCTGTACTGCAGATGCTCTCACACGGTCTGATGACAGCCTTGTTCTTCGCCCTCATCGGTATGATCTACGGTCGTACACATACTCGTGACATCCGCGAACTGGCAGGTCTGATGAAGATTATGCCTTTCCTGGCTGTTGGTTATGTGATTGCCGGTTTGGCTAACCTCGGTTTGCCTGGTTTCTCTGGCTTCATTGCTGAGATGACTATCTTCGTTGGTTCGTTCGGTGCTCACCCACTCAGTGGCGATCCCAATA
Source organism: Prevotella sp. P6B1 (assembly GCF_000702825.1). GTDB lineage: Bacteria > Bacteroidota > Bacteroidia > Bacteroidales > Bacteroidaceae > Prevotella. The sequence continues at coordinate 261,834 of NZ_JNKF01000013.1, read as the reverse complement.
CTTCGTTCCGTATGGTTGCTACCATCATCGCATGTATGAGTATCGTTGTAACAGCGGTTTACATTTTGCGTGTTGTTGGTAAGATTCTGTATGGCGAGGTAGAGAACAAGCACTTCCTCGAGCTCACCGATGCTACATGGGATGAGCGCGTGGCTGTTATCTGCCTGATTTTCTGTGTGGCCGGTCTGGGTTCGTTCCCATTCTGGGTAAGCGATATGATTTCGCCTGCAGCAGGTACAATCTTGGAGTCAATTGGTGTAATGTAAAGTAAGGAGGTAGAAAAGATATGAATTATTCTGATTTCTTACAGATGACGCCAGAGGTATTTCTGGTTATAACGTTGATTATCGCGTTCTTTGCTGACTTCTGTCTGTTTAAGAGCGAGTCGAAAACAAATATCCTTGGTTCTGCTTTGGCGGGTCCACTGGTTATCGTGCTGGGTACATGTGTCTTAGCTGCTTCAAACCATCCAGAGCCCATCAGTGCTTTTGGTGGACTGTATGTAGTCACACCAGCCATCAATGTGATGAAGGCGATCCTTACCTTCGGTACATTGGTCGTAGTTATTATGGCCCAGAAGTGGGTTGAGAGCCAGAAGCGCCTTGCTGGCGAGTTCTATATGCTGATTCTGAGTACCCTGTTGGGTATGTTCATGATGATGTCATCTGGCTCGTTCCTCATGTTCTTCCTTGGACTTGAGATGGCCTCAGTGCCTCTGGCATGTCTGGTGGCTTTCGACCGTCATCGCAAGGATTCGGCCGAGGGTGCTGCTAAGTATATCCTTGTAGCTACATTCTCAAGCGGCGTGATGCTGTTCGGTATCTCGTTCATCTATGCTGCTACAGGTACTCTGTACTTCGACGATGTGGCTCAGGCTATCAGCAACTCACCTCTGTGCATTATGGGGCTGGTATTCTTCTTCAGTGGTCTTGGCTTCAAGATTTCGCTGGTTCCTTTCCACTTCTGGACAGCCGACACCTATCAGGGTGCTCCAACTCCAGTAACCGGATACCTGAGCGTTATCTCTAAGGGTGCTGCCGCCATCACACTGTGCACCATCCTGATGAAAGCCTTCGGCCCTATGGTTGAGTACTGGAACTACCTGCTTTATATCGTTATTGTACTGTCAATCACAGTAGCCAACCTGTTTGCCATCCGTCAGAGCGAGCTCAAGCGTTTCATGGCGTTCAGCTCAATCTCTCAGGCCGGTTATATCATGCTGGCAGTAGTTGGCAATGGTCAGTTGGGCGTAGCCGCACTGACTTACTATGTGCTGGTTTACATCGTAGCTAACATGGCTGTATTCACCGTGATTAACGTGGTTGAGCAGAATAATGGTGGCCGTACCGATATGGCTGCCTACAACGGATTCTATCAGACCAACCCCAAGCTCTCGTTCCTCATGACGCTGGCTTTGTTCTCGTTGGCTGGTATCCCACCATTTGCAGGTATGTTCTCAAAGTTCTTCGTGTTCATGGCTGGTGTGCAGAATGGCGAGCCCATGGCCTATGGCGTGGTATTTATCGCCTTGGTTAACACCGTAGTATCACTTTACTACTATCTGCTCATTGTCAAGGCCATGTACATCACCAAGACCGACAGTCCACTGCCCACATTCCAGAGCGATGCTAACACCAAGATGGCCCTGGCCATCTGCACGGCAGGTATCGCCTTGTTCGGTGTAGCAAGCTGCGTTTACGAGTGGATTGCTGCTGCTGGTATCTAATCTTGAGTTTTTACTAAAATTCATAGAATTCCAGTAACTCGTAAGAGTTGCTGGAATTTGCTTTTTTTGAAAAAGTTACAACGAATGTCCGATTTTTGACGATTTAATGACTTTAATCAAGGATTTGGTTAAAAACTGTAAATTTCGAAAACTTATTAAATGCCTTTGGGTTTTTCTGCTTATCTTTGCACCGCATTTAGGATAATGGCAGGCGGTCTGTTAAGGACCAAATGTCGATGTTTAACAAAAAAAGAATTGAATTATGAAAAAGATTTTAATGACTATCGCAGCTGCTTTCGTTGCAACTGCCATGAGTGCTCAGGTTTATGTAGGTGGTAGCTTTGGTATCAACGCTTGGAATAGCCAGAAGAATGCTGGTGACAAGAGTGAGACTACTTTCAAGATTTTGCCTGAAATCGGTTACAACATCAACGATGCTTGGGCTGTAGGTACTGTTATCGGTTACGAGAGTGATAAGTGGGCTGGTGTAGAAGGTGTGAGTGAGAATGCTTTCACTATCGCTCCTTATGCTCGTTACACTTTCGCTAAGTGTGGTAAGGTTAATTTCTTTGTTGACGGTGGCTTTGGTTTCACGACTGCTTCTAAGGCTGATTGGACAGCGTTCAATGTAGGTTTGAAGCCAGGTCTGGCAGTTGCACTTTCAGAGAAGGTTAGCTTTGTATCTCACTTCGGCTTCTTGGGTTATAATGTGCTCAATCCAGAAGGCGAGAAGAACAACACCAGCAAGTTTGGTTTAGACCTCGATGGTAACAACCTCACCTTTGGTCTCTATTTCAACCTTTAAATAAAGACAAAGAAAGTACTTTGTTAAATAAAAATGAAGGAGCCTGCGCTTGAGTCGCAGGCTCCTTTTTTTGCGTGTCAGCAAAAAAAAGTGTAAAATATTTGGTCATTCGTAATTTTTTTGTATATTTGCAGCAGAATGATGTAACGAATGAAACCTAAGAAAGTACTATATATATTACTCAGTTCGTTCTCTGCTAAACTTAGTATGTGGTTGGGAATGTTTGTTGCCATGTTGTTCTTGGCAACCTTCTCGCTGATGTTCTATTATGCGCGGGAGGCTGTGAGAGAGGAGTCGTTAGGAAAGGCTGAGGATGTACTTGATAAGTTTGAGATAACCATTGGAAACACACTCCACGAGAAAGAAGTCATCGCCAAACAGGCACACTGGACTATAGAACAATGTCTTGATGATCCACGCGAGGTGGAGCATCACGTACTTCATGTTTTGGATAATATGCCTGATATTATTGGTGTAGCTGCAGCATTCGAACCAGGCACTTATCCTGATCAGCAAGGCGATTTTATGATATATTATCACAGAAATCGTGGCAAAATCGTGAAAAGCAATCAGTTTGCTGGTGAATCATATATGCACCAGCCTTGGTATGATGAAACCAAACAAAAGGATAGCGACTATTGGTCGGATCCTAAGGAAGACTATCGTACGGATGGCGAGCCGATTATCAGCTACGCTATTCCATTGAAGATGAAGGGGAAGACAGTAGGTGTGTTTGCCATCGATATATCACTCTATTGGTTGACAAGGGCGGTAGATTCGAAACGTCCTAGTTCAACGATGTACGGTTCGATGGTGACGAAGAATGGTGCATTTATCATTCACCCAGATACCACGTTGCTGAAACCTCGTGCTATGTTTAGGATGATGGATATGTTTCCTGAAAACCAATACAGCTATCTGGTCTATAAAATGCTGGGTGGCGAGAGAGGTCATGCACTGATTGATTTTAGGGGTAATACAAGTTTTGTGGTGTATAAGCCCTATGGAGATACGGAGTGGGCAATTAATATTGTATGCCCGGAAGAGGAGATTATGGGGCATTACAACCATTTGATTTCGCTGATGGGAGTCATTGTGTTCGTAGCAATTCTAACGATTGTAGCCTTCTGTTTCTTCTTTATCCACCGTCAACTAAACCCGTTGCGTGTGCTTGAAAGATCGGCCAAACGTATGAAACGCGGTCATTATAATTCCATTGTTGCACAGAGTTGGCGAAAGGACGAGGTGGGAAGCCTGACTAACAGTTTTGCTGCGATGCAACTTTCAATTAAGAAGCATTTGTCTCAGATAGATCAGCAGAAAGAGCAATTGAACCAGCAGAATAAAGCCTTGAATGAGGCTAATGATCATATTATGGAGGCTGAACGAATAAAGATAGCCTTCTTACAGAATATGACCGACCAGATGAACGAGCCGGTGATGGAGATCTCTAAGATGGTGAATACTCTGGCCGCGCATCATCAGGAGATGGAGCATGGGCAGATTGTCGAGATGTCAAACCAGATGGATGCCACCTCGCGTATCATCACCAATCTGCTTGAAAGAGTGCTCGAAGTGTCAACGCAAAAACAGGAGGAAAAGTCATGAATACACTTATCAGGCGTATAAATCGGGACCTCTCGTTGAAGTTGAGTTTGGGCATCATGTTGTTCTTAATCGTGGTGTTTTTCCTCTCGCTGGGTGTACTTTTCATGCGCTCCCGTCAGCTGGTGAGACAGGAGGCGATAGCTCGTGCCGAATTGGAGCTTGACAATATGACACAACGTGTTGACGGACTGATGAATGAAGTAGAAGCCTCTACCTATTCGGCTCAGTGGCATCTGTTGGAATTCATTCAGCCTGATTCGCTTTTGAGCTACGTACGCCGTATTGTAACGATGAATCCCAATTTCGATGGATGTTCTATTGCCACCGTTCCTGATTATTTCCCTCAAAAAGGTCGCTATTTCTCTGTTTATGCCTATCATAAGGGCGATACGGTGGTAGCTAAGATAGAGGATCCTTACGACTATTTTGACAAGTCGTGGTATAAAACTCCTGCCACATTAGGCAAAGACTGTTGGGTAGAGGCCTATTCTGAATACATTGATGGAACGGTATCACAATCGTATTCCGATATGATTGTTTCGTATTGCGTACCTTTGTATACCAATCAGAAAATGGTGGGTGTGATTTCTACCGACCTGTCGATGCCTTGGTTGTCGAGTGTGATATCTGAGTTCAAGCCTTATGCTCATTCGTATAGTATCATGCTGGGTGCAGATGGGCAGTACTTTATTCATCCCGACTCAACCAAGGTGTTGCGTCATTCTATTTTCTCTGATGCCGATGTGAATACGCAACAGGATATCATCGCTTTAGGCCATGAGATGATAGCTGGCAAGAAAGGTATCTTTAATGTGAAGATCGATGGTCAGCGTTGTGTGGTACTGTACCAACCTCTGAAACGAGCTGCTTGGAGCATTGCTTTAGTTGTATACGAAAGTGATATTCTTGCAGGCTATACCAAGCTGATTTATATCTTGATTCCGTTATTGGTGTTCGGGCTTTTAGTGATTTTGGCTTTCTGTCTGAACGTAATGACTCACATGGTGAGACCGCTGAGGCAGTTGACCGAGCAACTGAGCTATATCACCCATGGCCATTATAATGAGCCAATAGATTTCAGTCATCGTAGGGATGTAATCGGGCGTTTGCAGAATAATTTTGCCGAGATGCAACTTGCGTTGTATTATCATATAACGAACCTGCAACGTGTGAATGAGGAAACCGAAGAGATGAACCGTGAACTGAAAGAGGCCAGCAATCTTGCTCGTGAGGCTGATGAAAGGAAAAACGAGTTCTTGTTGGATATTGCTCACCAGATTCGTACACCGTTGAATATCATCAATGGTTTTACACAAGTGCTGCGCGACGATTACGAGTCGATACCACCAGAGGAAATTCAGGATATCATTGAGACGATGCAGAATAATGCGATTAGCATCAGCCGAATGACCAATATGCTGATGGTGGCGGCCAATTCAGAAAAGGGTGTGAAAATCAAGACCAACGAACGTGTGAATATCCATGATATGGTAGAGGAAATCGCTCAGATTTATGCCTCGCACCCTCCGCACACCGTTGATTTGATTACTGATGTCAGAGTACTTGATACTTTTACCGTTAAGACCAATCGGGATTTCCTGATGAAGGCCATCAATGAGCTGCTTTTCAACGCCAAGAAGTTCACGACCGAGGGCTATGTAAAGTTGGAGGTGATCGTGAGCGGCATTAAGTTGGCGTTTGTCATTGAAGATACAGGTCCTGGCATCAGCGAGTCAGATCGTGAAAAGATTTTCCTGAGTTTTTCTAAGCTCGACGTTTTCGGTGAGGGGTTAGGACTTGGCTTGCCAGTATGCCGGCGGATGGTCCGGATGTTGGGAGGTGATCTGAAACTTGACAGTGAATACGTTAAAGGCTCACGATTCTTCATTGTGATACCTAATGACGAGGGTGGAGGAGATTTACGTTAACGTTTGAGTAAAAAAAACGCAAACATTGTAGATTGGTTCGGCAAAAATGTGTATCTTTGCACCAAAATTTACTAAAAACAAATGGAGCAAGTATTCAGTTACATTATCAGCCTGGGCGCATCGGTAATGATGCCTATTCTTTTTACCATTATTGGTCTTTGTATTGGGCTGAAGTTCGGGAAGTCTTTAAAATCAGGACTTTATGTTGGTGTTGGTTTCGTAGGTCTGGGCATTGTGACCGCCCTGCTGACCAATAATTTTGGTGATCCCTTGTCAGAAATTTCAAGGTTGTATCATCTTCAGTTAGGCGTGTTCGACATGGGATGGCCAGCTGCCGCAGCTGTGGCTTACAATACAGCTGTGGGGGCATTGATTATCCCCATCTGTCTGGGTGTAAACTTCCTCATGCTCATCACCAAAACCACCCGCACCGTTAATATCGACCTGTGGAACTACTGGCATTTTGCCTTTATCGGTGCCGTTGCCTATTTCGTGATGGATCAGAGTCTGGCATGGGGCTATTTCGCCGCTATCGTCTGCTACATCAACACACTGGTAATGGCCGACCTTACAGCGCCTAAGTTCCAGGGCTATTACGAGGGTATGGAAGGTATTTCTATCCCACAGCCTTTTGTGCAGAGTTTCACCCCGTTTGCCATGCTCATCAATAAGGGCTTGGATATGATTCCTGGTTTCTCGAAGCTGGATATCGATGCCGAGGGCTTGAAGAAGAAGTTTGGTGTGCTGGGCGAGCCTCTGGTATTGGGTGTTATCGTAGGTGCGCTGATTGGTGCGCTGGCTCAGTTGGATATTAAGAAGATCCTGTTCCTGGGTGTTACTATGGGTGCTGTGATGGAGCTTATCCCACGTATCACCAAGCTGTTTATCGATGGCTTGATGCCTATCTCTGAGAAGACTCAGGAGGTGGTGAAGAAGAAGTTCAATGGTAAGAAAGTATATATTGGTATGTCGCCTGCTTTGGTGATAGGCCATCCCACTACGCTGGTAGTATCGCTGCTGTTGATACCTGTAACCTTGGGCTTGGCTGTTATCCTGCCAGGTAACGAGTTCCTGCCATTGGCCTCGTTGGCTGGTATGTTTTATGTGTTTGTGATGGTGCTGCCTTACACCAAGGGTAATGTGGTTAAGACGTTTATCGTAGGTTTGGTGGCTTTGGCCATCGGCCTGTGGTTTGTAACCGATATGGCACCGGCTTTCACTCAGGCCGCCCACACCGTGTTTGAGCAGACTGGCGATAGCGCCGCCAAGATTCCTGAGGGCTTCGAGGCAGGTGCGCTCGACTTTGCCTCAAGCCTGTTTGGCTGGACCATCTACAAGTGCGTCAATAATCTGCAGTGGATTGGTATGGGTGTGCTTACCCTCTTTACTGCAGCCATGATGTGGTTCAATCGTCAACGCATTGTGAAGGATGAGAAAAGTAATCAATAATAACATAAAACAATGAAGAAAACAATTTTTACACTGATGCTTATGGGAAATCTTGCAACGGCCTTCGGCCAGCAGAACATGACGTTCCAGACAGCTTGTCACCCTGCCGATGTTAAACACTATGACACGCAGACTCTGCGCGACCGTTTTGTGATGGAGAAGGTGATGGCGCCCAATGAGATTAACCTCACTTATTCGTACTACGATCGCTTTATCTTTGGTGGCGCTATGCCTGTAACCAAGGATTTGAAGCTGGAGACTCATCCTCAGTTGCGTGCCGACTATTTTATGCGTAATCGTGAGTTGGGCATCATCAATACTGGTGGCGATGGCGTTGTTATCGTCGATGGTCAGGAGTATCCACTTGGCTATAGCGAGGCACTCTATGTGGGGCGTGGCTGGCTTGGTAAGGATAAGAAAGGTAATGATATTGATACCAATAAGGAGGTGATTTTCCGTTCGAAAGATCCTAAGAATCCCGCCAAGTTCTATCTGAACAGTGCCACTGCTCATCAGCACTATAAGACCCAGTGGGTTACACTTGATGGCCGTAAGAATGGCAAGGTCAAGAGCCTGAAGGCAGTGATTGTAGGTACCAAGGAGAAACCTCTGGGCACCAAGGCCGAGAGCAACCAGCGTACTATCAACCAGCTGATAGTAAATACCGCCCTTGAAGAGGGCCCCTGCCAGTTGCAGATGGGACTGACCCAGTTGCAGGAGGGTAGTGTGTGGAACACCATGCCACCTCATACCCATGGTCGTCGTATCGAGGCTTACTACTATTTCAATCTGCCCGAGGGGCAGCAGATCAGTCATGTGATGGGTGAGCCTCAGGAAACCCGTGTGGTATGGCTCAAGAACGAGCAGGCTATTATGAGTCCGGAGTGGAGTATCCATTGCGCATCGGCCACCTATTACTATACCTTTATCTGGGGTATGGCAGGCGAGAACCTGAACTATAACGATAAGGATAATATTGAAGTTAAAGACCTGAGATAATTATGACACCAGTACAGACTACAAAAATGTCCAACTTCCGTTGGGTTATCTGTGCGCTGCTGTTCCTGGCAACCACAGTGAACTATATGGACCGTCAGGTTCTCTCGTTAACTTGGAAGGATTTTATTGCAGTAGATTTCCATTGGACCGATGCCGACTATGGTAAGATTACGGGTTTGTTCTCGTTGTTCTATGCCATTGCCAACCTTTTCTCGGGTAAGTTCATCGACTGGATGGGCACCAAGAAAGGTTATCTCATTGCCATCTTTGTATGGAGCACAGGTGCTGTCATGCATGCTGGCTGTGGATGGGTGGCTATGAATATCGAGGGCTATGACAGCATCGAGGCTTTGCGTATGGTGCAGGCTGGTAGCGATGCTGCTGTAGCTATTGCAACCATTTCTGTATGGTTGTTCCTCTCTTGCCGTATGATTCTTGCTGTGGGTGAGGCAGGTAACTTCCCTGCAGCTATCAAGGCCACTGCCGAGTACTTCCCCAAGAAGGACCGTGCATTCTCTACCTCTATCTTTAACAGTGGTGCATCGGTAGGTGCCTTGGCTGCTCCTGCCACTATTCCCCTCTTGGCACGTGCCTGGGGATGGGAGATGGCTTTCATCATCATTGGTGTACTGGGTTATGTATGGATGGGCTTGTGGATGTGGCTGTACGAGAAGCCACGCAGCAACAAGTTCGTTAACCAGGCCGAGCTGAACTACATTGAGCAGGATAACGACCTGTCGGAGGTTCAGAATCGTGAGACTGTAAAGGAAGAGAAAGCCATTCCATTCCTCAAGTGCTTTACTTATCGCCAGACATGGGCATTCCTTGTTGGTAAGCTCATGACCGATGGTGTTTGGTGGTTCTTCCTGTTCTGGGCGCCTGCTTACTTCAGCGACCAGTACGGCTATACCTCTGATTCGGCTATGGGTATTGCGCTCATCTTTACGCTCTACCTCATTGTAACCGTTCTCTCTATCGGTGGTGGTTATCTGCCTACCTATTTTGTTGACAAGAAGGGCATGAACCCCTATCTGGGTCGTATGCGCGCCATGCTGATATTTGCTTGTTTCCCTGTATTAGGCTTGTTGGCTCAGCCTCTTGGTGCTTATAGCGCTTGGTGGCCAGCTATCCTGATCGGTCTGCTGGGTGCAGGTCATCAGGCTTGGAGTGCCAACCTGTTCTCAACCATCGGCGACATGTTCCCCAAGAGTACCATCGGTACCATCGTTGGTCTGGGTACCATGACTGGTGGTTTCGGTTCGATGGCCATCAACATGGGTTCGGGTGAGTTCTTTACCTGGGCAGCCAATCAGGGTACCGCCTTCCAGTTCTTCGGTTTCGAAGGTAAGCCTGCTGCCTACATGGTTGTATTCTGTATCTGTGCTGTAGCCTACCTGATAGGCTGGTGTATCATGAAGGCACTGGTACCAAAGTACAAGCCCATTACGCTCGAAGACTAATTAGCATGTCATCATAAAAAGAAATGAGGGCGCCTCGGTGTGAGGGCCCTCGTTTTTTTATTTAGAACAGCTCGAAGCGTCGGGCATAGGGGAAGAACCCTTGGCGGATGAGGGCCTCGAAGAGTGTCTGCGACATCGCCTCGTTGTCTTTGCGGGTGTAGCGGATATCGGTGAAAATCTGGGCGAGTGTTTCCTTGTTGTTGATACGTACAAAGTTCTGGTTCTCTTCCAGGTTCTCCTTATAATTATAATAGGTGTCGATATCAGCAGCCAGATAATCCTGATACGTTTCCTGATGCACAAAACTCTCCAGCGGCAGACGGTCGGATAGTGCGGGCTCTTCGGCTGGCCATCCCACGGTGAGGGTAGCCACAGGCATCACCAGCTTTGGCAACTGCAGCACGTCGATAATCTGCTGGGGTTGATAAACGGTGGTGCCGAGATAGCAGTAGCCCAAGCCTTCCTCGTCCATCAGGTTGCAGAGCGTCTGCGTATAGAGCAGGGCATCGGTGGCGGCATTGATATATGAGAGGAAGTTGTCGTAGCCGGGTTCTGCGTTGCGGCATTTTGCCCAGAAGCTGGTACGGTTGAAATCAGCGCAGATGGTCAGCACCACAGGCGCCTCTTTCACCATGGGTTGGTTGAAATGGGCGGGTGCGAGCCTGGCTTTCATGTCGGCAGAGCGCGTTACAATGACACTGTAGAGCTGCAGATTTCCCATGGTCTGGGTGCGTGCAGCCTCGTTCATCAGCCGGTTCAGCAATTCCTCGCTCACGTCCTGCGAGGTGTATTTTCTAATGGTTCGTCGTGTCAATAAATTCTTCATATCTCTTAATTTTGCTTATAAAAATCTGATATTTAGTAAGTTTTGGATGCAAAAATACAAATATTTCCTCATTTATTATTAACTTTGCACACAAAAATATAAAGATATGGAAGAAAACTTGCGTAGTGAACTCATTCATCGTATAGCTCGCGAATTGACATCTGTGGGCAGGCGATCCGATAGCACGCTTAGCGAAGAGCGTGTCAATGCTATTTTGGATCAGTGCCTTCAGAAGATAGCTCCTGATGATGCGGAGTTGTTGGTCAACCTCTCTATGCAGGCTATCGATTTGTTCACGCACGAACGTCGTCCCGATGTGACCGAAGTTCGCCCACAGGAGCTCGAATGTGATGTAGTACGATTCCAGAATAACCGTGAAAAGTGGGTGGCTCTGGTAGGTTTGCTTGATGGCTATCCTTATGAGATATTTACGGGCTTGGCCGATGACGAAGAAGGTATTGTGCTCCCCAAGAATGTGGTGAAGGGAAAGATTATCAAACAGCTCAATCCCGACGGAACCAAGCGCTACGACTTCCAATTCGAGAATAAGCGTGGCTACAAGACCACCGTGGAGGGGCTCTCTGAGAAGTTCAACCCCGAGTATTGGAACTATGCCAAGCTCATCTCGGGCGTGTTGCGCTATCGTATGCCTATTGAGCACGTCATTAAGCTGGTGGCATCGTTGTCATTGAAGGACGAGAGTATCAATACCTGGAAGACGGGTGTTGAGCGTGCCTTGAAGAAGTATGCTCCCGGCAATCATGACGATTTGGAACAAGACGTTGTTGAGGAGGCATGAGACTGGCATCGGCATATATCTATCTGAATCAGGCGCGTTTCTATGCCTTCCATGGGGTGCTGCCTCAGGAGAATCGGGTAGGCGGCGAGTTCTTCGTCGACCTTCGTGTGGGCTATCCCATTGCTGAGGCTATGAAGAGTGACGAGGTGGCTGATACCTTGAACTATGCCGAGTTGTATGCCTTGGTGGAAACAGAGATGGCTAAGCCGTCGCGCCTGTTGGAGCATGTGGCAGGCCGTATAGCAGATGCCATCCAGCAGCGTTTCCCGCAGGTATCGTCTATCGATTTGAAAATAACAAAGAAAAACCCGCCGATGGGTGCCGATTGCGAAGGCGCAGGCGTGGAAATACACTATCTGAGTGAATAGTGAAGAATTAGAATTGAATAGTGAAGAGGATTAAATATATATTTGGAATATTGATGCTGTGTGGGGCTTTGGTGGCTCATGCAGGAAATACTAATCAGTTTACGCTCGTGGTCGATGCCGGACATGGTGGCCACGATACTGGTGCTGTGGGTGCTATCTCCAAGGAGAAGAATCTCACCCTGAAGTTTGCTTTGGCTTTTGGTCGCTTGGTCGAGCAGAACTGCCCTGACGTCAAGGTGGTCTATACCCGTAAGACTGATAAGTTTGTTGAGTTGTACCGCCGTGCCGATATTGCCAATCAGAACAAGGCCGACTTGTTTATCTCGATTCATATCAACGCCTTGCCCAAGGGTAGGGTGGCACGCGGATTCCAGACCTACACTCTGGGAACCAGCAAGCGTACTGGCAAGCAGACGGGTGTGCTGCAGAATCTGGAAGTGGCCAAGCGCGAAAACTCGGTGATCTTCATGGAGAAGGACTACAAGCAGACCTACCATGGCTATGACCCCAATTCGCCCGAGAGTGATATCATGTTCGAGTTCATTCAGGACAAGAATATGGAGAACAGCGTTGAGCTGGCGAAATATATGCAGAAGTATGTGTGCCAGGCCACAGGCCGCCAGGATATGGGTGCCCAGCAGGATAATCTGGCCGTACTGCGCCTCTCGTCGATGCCTGGAGCGCTGTTGGAGTTAGGCTTTATTTCGACCCGCGACGAAGAGGACTTCATGAACTCTGCCAACGCCGAGAGTCTGTATGCCCGCGGCATGTTCAATGCCTTCCTGAATTACCGTAAGCGTCATGGCGGCAATATCACCATACCTTATATGAAGATGGACGACCCAGTGCCCGAAGCTCCTGTGGCTGAGGCTAAGGTCGAACCGATAGAGGTCAAGACGGTGGCAGAGCCCGCCCCCGAGGTGGTGGCTCCCCAGCCCGTGCCGGCTCAGACACAGCCTGCCGTGAGCGCCACTCCAACCGATGCACCGATATTCAAGGTGCAGATTCTGTCGAGCTCATCGCGACTCAAGGCCACTGATGCCCGTTTCAAGGGCCTGGAGCATGTCGATTTCTATCAGGATGGCGGTGTGTATAAGTACACCGTAGGTGCATCAGCCAATTACAACGAGATTTATCGTTTGCGTAAGGAGGTGGCCACCAAGATTCCTGAGGCTTTCATTGTGGCCTTCAAGGGAGGTCAGCGTGTAGATGTGAATGCTGCCATTCGTGAGTTTAAATCAAAGAAATAATAAAGAGATAAGAATATGAAGAAGTTTTCGAAAGAAATTCGGATTGCCCTTGTGGCTGTAGCAGGAGTACTGGTACTCTATTTCGGTTTGCAGTTCTTAAAGGGAATGACGCTGTTTTCTACCGACAACCGATATTTCGTGAAGTTCCAGGATGTGAGCGGACTCTCCGTAGCCAGTCCTATCTATGCTAACGGTTATCGTGTGGGAGTGGTCGAGGGCATTGATTTCAAATACGATCATACAGGTGAGATAGTGGCCACTATTGGCGTGAATCCCCAGTTGAATGTGCCCCGGGGCAGTCGTGCAGAGATTGCTACCGACCTGATGGGCAATGTCAAGGTGATGCTTGTCTTAGGCGATGCTTCCAGTGGTATGGTGGCTCCTGGCGATACCATCAGTGGTGGTCAGCAGGTAGGCGCCATGGGAAAGGCTGCCGACATGATTCCCGCCATCCAGCAGATGCTGCCCAAGCTCGATTCCATTCTGGCCAGTGTCAATACGCTCCTGGCCGATCCAGCTATTGCCCACTCGTTGCACAATGTTGACCAGATAACATCCGATCTGACACGCACCTCGCGCGACCTGAGTCAGCTTACTGCAGCGCTGAACCAGCAGATGCCGCAGATGCTGAAGAATGCCGATGGTGTACTGGCTAATACCAACCAGATTACCAAGAATCTGAACGACCTCGACATAGCTTCGACCATGAGCAGTGTGAATACCACCCTGAAGAATGTTGAGCAGATGACTGCCAAGCTGAATAGCAAGGAGGGTACGCTGGGCTTGCTGATGCGCGACCCTGGTCTGTACAATAATCTTAATGCCACAATGATGCATGCCGACTCGTTGATGATCGACCTGAAGGCCCATCCAAAACGCTATGTACACTTCTCGGTTTTCGGCAAGAAAGATAAGTAATATAGATTTTGTCTAAATAACAACAATAGGTCGTTGGTACTTTTTTTAGTGCCTCGGCCTTGTTTTTAAAAGGTGTTTATTTACGTAACTACCTGATAATCAGAGAAGATTATATCTGCAAGAGGGCGTAGAGAGCAATGAAAGTGTGAAACATCGTAACTATCACAGTTATAAGTAGTTACAAAAAGTGTACACACGAAAGGGGATTCCCCCGATTTGCAAGTTCCGAAAAATTGTACTACCTTTGCACCACAGTTATCAACTCTACAAGCCTAAGTCTTGTATCAGTGAACATATTAAAAAAAGAATTTTTATCGCCAAATGAATAGTAATCATCAGGCGCTCTGGGACGACTGCCTACGTTTAATCCGGGCTAATGTAACTGAGCAGCAATTTAAAACGTGGTTTGCACCGATTGTCTTCGAGTCTTACTCTGAGGCAACCAATAAGGTATTGGTGCAAGTTCCAAGTATGTACGTGTACGAGTACTTGGAGCAATACTACGTATCTCTGATGGGTAAGGTACTATCGCGAGTGTTTGGCGCCAATGTCGGACTGAGTTACCGTGTCGTAGAGGTAAAGGCTCAGGAGGGCAAGGGTCATGATGTGACTACCGATGTGGATAGTGACGGCCCCCGCCTTGAGACCGCTCCTATGCGCCAGCACCTCAACAAGTCGCCTCGTGTGCTTGATGTGCCTCGTCAGCAGCAGCTCAATCCGCAACTTGACAACAAGAAGAGCTTCAACAATTACATTGAGGGCGTTTCAAACAAACTGCCCCGTACTGTTGGTCTCTCTATTGCCGAGCATCCAGGAAAATCTACTTTCAACCCTTTCTATATTTATGGCCCTTCAGGTTGCGGTAAGACTCACCTGATCAATGCCATCGGATTGAAGTGCGCTGAGACCTATCCCAACAAGCGTGTGCTCTACGTGAGTGCCCGATTGTTCCAGGTTCAGTTTACTGATTCGGTTCGTCAGAATACCACAAACGATTTCATCAACTTCTATCAGAGCATCGACGTGCTGATTGTCGATGATATTCAGGAGTGGATGAATTCGCCGAAAACGCTCGATACCTTCTTCCACATCTTTAATCACTTGTTCCGTACTGGCAAACAGATTATTCTGGCCAGCGACCGTCCTCCAGTTGACCTTCAGGGTATGAAGGACCGCCTGCTGACGCGTTTTGCCTGCGGACTGATAGCCGAGCTCGAGAAGCCCAATGTGCAGTTGTGTGTCGATATCCTAAACGCCAAATGCCGTCGTGATGGTCTGAAGATACCTGCTGATGTCATAGAGTTTATCGCTCAGACCGCCAACGGCAGTGTGCGTGACCTCGAGGGTGTGGTTAACTCGCTGATGGCTTATTCGATAGTTTATAATTCGAACATCGATATGAAGCTGGCCGAGCGTGTCATCAAGCGTGCGGTGAAGGTGGACAACCATCCGCTGACCATCGACGATATCCTTGAGAAGGTTTGTAACCACTATGGTGTGAGCCAGCAGAATGTGTTCAGCAAGAGCCGCAAGCGCGACTATGTGCAGGTGCGCCAGATATCGATGTATCTCGCCCAGAAGCACACCAAGATGCCGGCATCGCGTATTGGGCAGCTCATTGGCGGCCGCGATCACTCTACGGTGATTCACAGTTGCAACACGGTAGAGAAGCGACTCAAGATCGACAAGGCCTTTGTGGCTGAGTTAACCAGTATCGAGACATCGTTCAAACTCAAGAAATGATTGTCCGGCTCAAGCAGTCATTGTCCGAACCCAAAAGATAAGAGGCCCGCTGAAAAGCGAGCCTCGTTTTTTTTTGCCTATAGATTCAGGTTGAATCCGGCTATCAGCCATCTGCCAGGCTGGGTCACCCGTCCCAGGTCGGCATACTGCTTATCCAGCAGGTTGTTGGCCTCTACATATATTCTCCATTGCGGTTGTTGCCATGCCAGTCGGGCGTCGACCAGGGCGTAGGGCTGGTAGTTGTGCGCGTGGCCGTCGAAGTCGGTGTACTGCCCCACGCGGTCCTGCCACCTCATGTTGAGTCCTAATGTCAGCCTGTCGGTCAGGGGCAGCTGTGCGTTGGCGGTGAACTTGTGGCGCAGGTACTCGAGTGCGTATTGCGACACGATGTCCGGCTCGCGCTCTTTGTCCTGGTTGATGTAGCTGTAGCTGACATTGAGCGTTGAACGCTTGATTTTGAACTGCAGGGCTATTTCAGCGCCGATGCTGTTCAGCTTGGTGTGGTTCACGCTCTGCCACACGGCTTCGTCGCCCATCGAGGTGTCCATGATCCAGTCGATCATGTTGCGTCCGTGGTGATACCAAATCGTTAATTGACTATTGACTATTGACCATCGACCATTGACACCGACTTCTACGGCCGTCATTTCTTCGGGTTGCAGATGCGGGTCGGCCTTGTAGCCTTGCAGTTTGTAATACATCTCGGTGAATGATGGCATGCGTAGCGAGGTGTTGCATGCCGCATGGAGCCGCCACGTGGGGGTGGGGCGGTAGCTGATGTCGATGCCCGGGTAGACGGTCATGTGCTTGTTGCTCCACGTGTTTTTTACGGCCACCAGTCCGGCTGAGATAGTGAACTGCTCCAGCAGGATGTTATGCTCCAGATAGGCGCTGATGTTGGTGCGGTTCAGTCCCAGCGTGTAGTCGCGATCGGTGCCATTGATGTGGTGGGGCTTGCTGAGTGGTTCGCCCAGGTTGCCGCTCACCAGGTCCTCGTTGCGCAGCTCGGCGCCCAGGGCTGTTCGCCCGGCTTGCCAGTCGAAATAGGCGTTCAGGCTGACGCCGTACACGTCGGTACGGTTGTAGTTGAACTTCATCTTCTCCGGTTCGCCCCGATAGCCTTCGTAGCGGTCGCGGTTCTGGTTCCAGTAGATGGTGGGTGCGAAGTGCAGGCTTCCGCGCTTGGTTTCGCCCTGGATGGCAGAGTAGAGCTTGGTGGTGTGCTCGTACTGGTTGTCGGCCTGCCATTTGGGTGTGGCGTAGGCGATGCCCTCTCCCCAGCCTTTGTCGGCGATGCCCAGGTGCCAGTTCAGCCGCACGTCGTCGTCGTCGTACTGTCCCTGATAGAAGGCTTTCGAGCCGCTGAAGTCGGTGTTGAGCGTGCCTGCCTTGGCGCGGCTGTAGCCATCGCTTCGGCTGTAGCCGGCGCTCAGCTGGTTGTTCCATCTGCCTTGCTTCAGATTGGTTCTGCCGCTCACCTTGGCGTAGCCGTAGCTACCGGCTTCCATGGTTACGCTGGTGCTTGATTGCTGGGCTGGTCGCGTCACGATGTTGATGGCGCCTACCAGACTTGACGAACCGTAGATTCTGCCTGCCGGTCCCTCGATCACCTCGATGCGCACTACCTCGCTCAGGTCGATGGGCAAGTCCATGGCGTTGTGGCCCGTCTGCGGGTCACAGATGTTGATGCCGTTCAGTAGCAGGATTACCTGATCTTGCGTGCCTCCCCGGATGGAGATGTCGGTTTGTGCGCCAAGGGGGCTCCTTTGGCGTACGTCAACGCCGATGGCGTATTTCAGCAAGTCGTTAATACTTTGTACGGGCGCCTGCGCAATATCGCGGCGATCCAGTACAGTTACCATTCTCGCAGCCTGACTCTTGGTCAGTGGCGCCCTCGATCCCGTCACGCTGACTTCGTCGAGCATCATCTCGCGTGCCGTGTTTGTCGAGGCGGAGTCGGTCACCACGGGATGCGTGCTGACGCTTTCGGCAGAGGCATAGGTGAGTGTGGCTACCGAGAGCACACTGCAAACCACCTCGCGGCCCAGACAAGCAAAGAGCGAGTAGCCTTTGTTTCCGAAATGACGGAATACCAGGCGCTGGCGCTTCATGTTGAATGTTTGTTTGTACATTGTGTTAAATAACTATTAAAATGTTGTGCATTATTGCAAAACGGCTGCAAAGGTATACATTTTCCGGCAAATTTCATACATTTTAATGAAAACTATGTTTATTTTTATGGTTTCCTTTGTTTTTTCCGATTATTATTTGCACCTTTGTACCCAACTTATTAGATTTTTATTTCAACCAAACTAAGGAAATGAACAAAACAAATGTAAAGCCAGCCCAGGGGAAACTGGGTATTCTGGTAGTAGGTTGCGGAGCTGTTTCTACAACCTTCATGACAGGTGTGCTGATGGCTCGCAAGGGGCTTGCCAAACCTGTGGGTTCGATGACCCAGTACGACAAGATGCGTGTGGGCCGCGGTGCCGACGCCAAGTATCTGCATTATGCCGATATCGTGCCGCTGGCCAAGTTGGACGATATCGTGTTCGGCTGCTGGGATGTGTATCCCCAGAACGCCTATCAGGCAGCGATGTATGCCGAGGTGCTGAAGGAGAAGGATATCGAGCCCGTGCGCGATGAACTCGAGCAGATAGTGCCCATGAAGGCCGCCTTCGACAAAAACTATGCTAAGCGCCTGGACGGCGACAATGTGAAGACGGGGCTCACCCGTTGGCAGATGGTGGAAGCCCTGCGCGAGGACATCCGCCAGTTCAAGGCCCAGAAGGGTTGCGACCGCGTGGTTGTGCTCTGGGCAGCCTCTACCGAGATATACGTGCCTGTGGACGAGTCCGTACACTACCAGCTGAGCGATCTCGAGGCCGCGATGAAGGCCGACGACCGCGAGCACATCGCTCCCTCGATGTGCTATGCCTACGCCGCACTCACAGAGGGTGCGCCATTCATCATGGGTGCACCAAACACCACCGTTGACATCCCAGCCATGTGGCAGCTGGCCGAGCAGACCAGGATGCCTATCGCGGGTAAGGATTTCAAGACGGGGCAGACGCTCGTCAAGTCGGGCTTCGCTCCCATCATCGGCACCCGTTGCCTGGGCTTGAGCGGTTGGTTCTCAACCAACATCCTGGGTAACCGCGACGGACTGGTGCTCGACGAGCCTGCCAACTTCCGTACCAAGGAGGTGTCGAAGCTCTCAACCCTCGAGACCATCCTGAAGCCCGATGTGCAGCCCGACCTCTACGGTCATGGCAACGACGAGGACACCCAGTACTATCACAAGGTGCGTATCAACTACTATCCCCCGCGTAATGACAACAAGGAGGGATGGGACAATATCGATATTTTCGGTTGGATGGGCTATCCCATGCAGATCAAGATCAACTTCCTTTGCCGCGACTCCATCCTGGCGGCTCCGCTGTGTCTCGATCTGTGTCTGCTGAGCGATCTGGCTGCCCGTGCCGGTCGCTATGGCACTCAGCGCTTCCTGAGCTTCTTCCTCAAGTCGCCCATGCACGACTATACTCAGGGCGAGGAGGCTGTCAACAACCTTTATCAACAGTACACCATGCTGAAGAATGCTATCCGCGAGATGGGTGGCTACGAGGCTGATGAAGAACTGGATTAAGTTAGTTTTCTAACTTAGAATTTGGTTTTTATTTAGTTAAGAGGGGGCTGTTTGCGTGAGCAAACAGTCCCCTCGATTTTTTTTTGCGCTCTTGTGCGCGTGTGTGTCAATACCCCATGCACGAGGTGGTGCCCAGTGCAGTCAGGATTGCTGTTGCGATGGAGGCAATCATCTGCACGATAAACTTGATGGTTTCTTTCTTACTCATAACTTTGAACTTTGAACTTTGAACTGTGAACTTTCTTTAAAGCGCTGGGGCTTTCGCCCCTAAGCGCTAATCCTCGTTGCTTCCGTCGGGATTGGGCTCGCCGCCGCCGGTGTTGCCGCCGGTGTTGCCGCCCTGGTTGTCGCCGTTGGTGTTCTCGTTGTCGGGCTCCTCCACGGTGCCTGGGTCGTTGCTGGTCACGCGCTTCACCTCCTGACCGTTGCGGTCGTAGCAGGTAATCTGGATGGCGGTGTCGGCCAGCTCGTCCTTCAACTCAACTGCGGGGGTGAAGATGATGCGGCGACTGGTAATCAGTCCGGTCTTCACGTCGTTCACGTTGGCCACGCTCTTGGCGCGCAGTCCGAATCGCATGGTGCCCAGTCCTGGCAGTGCCACGCTGTGGCCCTCTGTGGCCCACGCCTTGATCACCTCGCCGGCAGCGTCCCAGCAGGCCTGCATGATACCCTTGCTCACGCCGCTGCGCATGGCTGCCTCCTTGATCACCTTCTCCTGCGAGAGCGAGGTGTAGAGTTCGGGCATCATGATGTAGCGATAGGTGCCCTCATACTTGCCGATCTTCTGCAACTTCTCCTGTGCTTTAACTTTCAATGCCATAATGCTGATTTTTTTTGGTTTGTAATAATAATTCTGAAATGCGATATTTCGTCGTCTGTGTCTCGATGCTGAGCCGGATTTGCTGCCACACGTGAGCGTATTTCTTGGTGCACGTGGGAAATGGTTCTGCCGCGTGTGGCGGTCGTCTGTCTCAATCATTTCAACGTTGCAAAGGTACGATATTTTGATTGCGGTCTGCGAATCTTTGTGCGCTAAAAATCTATCTCACCTACAGTATGTTCAGTCAATAGTCAATAGCGGTCAATAGTCAATAAGCCCCGAACACACCGCATCATACTATAGTAGTATATATATAATATATTATATATATACTACTATTTCTCTTTCCGCATTCCGTCACCCTTAATGACTAATGACTACTGACTGTTAATGACTGAAAAAGAGCTACGCAGGTGTGTCTCACGTGTGATACCTACTTCTGATTAACCGGCTTTTGTAGGTTTTCGCGGGTGCATCGACTGGCGAGAACGAGGCGCTGGAACTGCGCGATGGCGACAAAGAGCGCTATCTGGGCAAGGGTGTGCTGAAGGCTGTGGACAACGTGAACCAGGTGATTGCGCCTGCACTGAAGGGCGACTGCGTGCTGGAGCAGCGCGCCATCGACTATAAGATGCTGGCCCTTGACGCCACTCCCACCAAGTCGAAACTGGGAGCCAACGCCATCCTCGGCGTATCGCTGGCTTGCGCCCAACACCAAGTTCCTGGAGAAGGGCATCAAGATGGGCGCTGCCAACTCGATACTGATTAAAGTGAACCAGACTGGTTCGCTTTCTCGTACCGACCGTATGGCCAAGTACAACCAGCTGATACGTATCGAGGAGGAGCTGGGCAGCACAGCTGCTTATGGCTACCAGCGACTGAAGTAGAATTCATTAACTTTTTGAGTAAATCATTTATAATAAAACAACTTTTTGAAAAATGCAGATAAGCTGTGAAGCTTGTCTGCATTGTATTTTTTCTGCACGGATGCTTGCAATTTACATCTCTATTACCCTCACGACGAACTACTGAAATTTTCTCGGTAGTTGCCTCCCTTTTTAGTTCATCCGTATCATAGATGTTCTGCAAATGTACACTTATATTGTCAGAGGTACAGTCGAATAACATACCCATCGCCTTCTGGGTACACCACACAGTCTTGTCCTTATAGTATACCTCTACCCCCTGTTCCTTTCCTTCTATTTGAAAGATGAGAAACTCTGCCGTACTGTTTCTTATTTCTCTTCGTTTTGCCATTTATTGATATAACGTTTTTGTTCAATTGTTCCGTTTTACTACTTCTAAACAAAAGAAGGAGGGTCAATCATTCGCTGTCAACTCGACATTTGCCTTGACGAAGTTTTTCGAGACGCGGATTGGGCCTCCCCTGATAATAACGGTTCTTGTCGAAGGCAAATGAAATGGAGTCAACATAATCATAGCCACAAATGAAGGAGGCGACATCTACCCCATGCATTAATGAATCACGATAATATACGCGATTGCCGTCATAGGAGTAATCGAAATCTTTATTATTGTTTGACACATAATCCTTTGACACATAGTGTATCGGAAAGACCTTGAATGCCTGGGGGGTGGCTTCAGGTAAAAGACGGTTTTCATAGTAAACCCGGTTTTTGTCTGCATACCAGTCGCGATAACGTTCTACCCTGTGGATAGTCGAAAAGTCTGTGCCAACGGGCATTGCCATCAGCTCAGGATTATATACCGTCTTACCATCGGTATGGAATGTCTCATACAGGCCGTTGCCCATATTCCTGTGCTTCAAAGCATCGAGGTTTCGTATTGTTGTTCCACAATCTTGATAATAGACGCGATTTTTATCTTGTCCATAGTCATTTCCACCATCCAGCACGACAAAAGTCTTTGGGTCAGCCCCTTCTACTACCTTATTCTTGTAATACACATATTTAGCATCAGCTGCATAGAAATCATTCAAGACCCTGAACGTGCGGAAATCTCCTATAGGCACAATGTCTTTTCCTATTTCGGCTTCATGTCCAATATAATAGACATTCTGACGGTCCACAGCCCAACTGCCATCTATCTGCCTGAAACTGCCCATATCTGCAACGTGAAGAGGATTGTTCTGGTTATAATAATCGTGGTCATCATGAGCAAGATCGATAGAAATATCAAGAGAGTTGTTTTTCTCTGGTGCTACAAAAGTCTGTGGATTTGCGCCTTCGATTTTATTCTCTCTATACCAGACATACCGACTATCAGCAGAATATTCTTCGCTTAAAGCGCGGAAAGTTTTTGGATCCGCATCTTCCAGAATCTCATTACAATAATATACATGATTGATGTCTTTGGCGAATGATTCGTTTATGCGTTTGAATGTCGCTGAATCATACCCTTCAGGTTTCCTTGCTGCATATTCGCTTGAGGCTAATTCCACAAACGAGAAGAATATAATAATAGGTATCAGAGGGCATAGATAGAAAAGCCAGGTTGCCCGCAGACATTTTGACAATTGGAACCACGATCTCATTAAGGGCAGCAAATAGAGGGGATAAAGCCAAATGGTCAGCACCATACCCCAACGGCTGATTTCGTCAACAGTCGTACGGATAGGAGCATCGAAGAAGAATAAAGACCCGAAGAACAATAACGGCCACAACGTGAGCGATAGGATCATAAGCCAGAAAAATGTTTTCTGAAGACCTATAGGCTGCTCTCCCAATATGCGAGCAGCTAATCCTTTTGGTTTGGAACTATCTGTCATTTCTCGCTCCATACATTCATTTAATTAGCATTCCTATCATTTGGGCGCTATCATGACTGCTCAGCCCCATGGATACAATACCAGCGGTAATAGAGAGTATGAACAAAAACTCTATCACCCGGTAAGAATATCGAAGGAGTGATTTAATTTTCATTTCTGCTTCAATTGGAGTTTCGTGTGCAAATTTAGTATTTTATTCTTGAAGTAACAAACAATTTGGCATTTATGTGCAAAAATAGTTCAGATGCAGCACTAGGGGATAGCTTAATACCCCCTGCTTGCAGGGAGTGCCACAATTGTGGTAGCCTAATCCCACCCTTCGGATTAATGCCACAATAGGGGTAGCACAAGGATTTCCATATCTGTGTTAAAAACCAAGAACTATTTTTCAGCGCAGTATCGTTTGTTTGTTTTGATGTACCTTTGCCCGCAAATTCACAAAAACTAAGTTTGACTATGGAGGTTATATCAATAGATCGCAGTACCTACGAGCCACAGTACAAACAGGACTTTATCCAGTTGAACAAGCAATGGATAGAGACTTATTTCGGACTGGAACAGTCTGATTTGGACACCTTTGCGCATATTGACGACTGCATTATTGGGCGCGGTGGGCAGATATTCCTGGCTGTTGATGACAGTGGACAGGTGGTAGGTTGCTGTGCACTAAAACCGCATCCAGAATCAGACATCTATGAATTAGCTAAGATGGCCGTATCACCTGAGGCACAAGGCAGAGGTATAGGCTATGCCCTGGGAGAGGCATTACTCAAATATGCGCGCCAACACGACATCAAACGTATCTTCCTTGAAGGCAACACACAGTTGAAAGCTTCCATCTCCTTGTATCGCAAACTGGGATTCAAGGAAATTCCACTGAAGGGCAAAGCCTATGAACGTTGCGACATCCTGATGGAGCTCAATTTAACGTAAAGAAATGCAGATAAGCTGTGAAGCTTGTCTGCATTGTATTTTTTTCTGCACGGATGCTTGCAATAATCGCCGGAAAGTATTATCTTTGCAGAGAAAAATCTTAAATAGGATGAAAAAGAATATTTTAAGGGTAGCCGTTCTCGGTTTTGCCATGTTGCTTACAGGCAACGCACAGGCCCAGATTAATTTGGGCAATGTTTTGGGAAAAGTGGTTAAATCAGCTTCGTCCGACAGTTCATCATCGGGCGACGATCTGATTTCCAGTCTCACCACCGTTTTCTCAAATAACAAACAGGCCACGTCGAAGAACATTGTCGGTACGTGGGTGTATGCAGAGCCCGCCATCGTGCTCGAGTCGGACAATATCCTCACGAGTGCCGCCTACAAGCTGGCCGCCGGCAAGGTGGAAAGCAAGCTGCAGAGCTATCTCACGCAGTGTGGTTTCACGCCCGGCACGTTTACCATCACGTTCAATGAAGACGGCACGTTCACCGAGACCTTGAAGGGCAAGACCATGAGTGGCCAGTGGAAAGTAGTCGACTCGAAGCTTCAGCTCACCATCGCCACTATTCAGGCGCTATCGATCACCACCCAGTTGAGCGGTAAGAACATGCAGTTTGTGACCGATGCTACGAAGTTGCTGACCATGTTCCAATCGTTAGGCTCCAACTCCACAAACAGCAGCATCAAGACGATCTCCTCGTTGCTGAAGACCGCTAAGGGCATGCAAGCCGGCATCACCCTGAAAAAGCAGTGATCCCCTCGACTATAGCAGTGGTAGTCGCAAATTTTGCGACTACCATTGTTGCAGGGTTAAAATACCGCTGCGATTCTAGGTATGTCCTTTAGTCGCTCCAAGAATGATTTGTTGCGTTTTACCGATAGCAGGTTATAATTCATTTGCAGCGTTAATAATGGCGTAGCATCCAGTCCTAAAGCCTGCTCGATGAGCAGTGCCATCTCTGTGCTCAGAGGTCGTTTGGCGTTCAGCACCTCGTTCAGCTGACTGGCAGGCACGCCAATCTCAGCTGCCAGGCGGCGCTGACTGATGCCACGAAACTCCAGTTCGTCCTTAATCACTTCGCCCGGGTGAGTCAGGTAGTGCGGTTCTAAATTGTTGGCAACCATTCTGTCGTCTTTTCCCTCTACGTGTACCATATCTTTTCTATTTATAATGGTTCGACAATTCTGTTAAACTAACCACTTCTGCAATGGTTTTATCGCCTTCAAGAATTTCTCGGAATTCTAAGCGATATTGATCGTTTATCTTAACCGATGAGATACCTTCTTTGTCACCGTGTAGATGTTCGTAATGCAACCCGCCATATTTTGTCAGCCCCATCACGTTTGCCTGAGCCTTCATCAGGTCAACCACTCTGGTGTACTTTCTGACAATCTGAGGCTGGAAGCGATGTTGTTTATCGCTGGCCTTCCCATCTACGTAGAGCTCTCTTAGATAATCTTCTTCGAAAGTAACGATCATAACTTGTATATTGTTTCGGTGGCAAAGATAATACTAATATTTGATATTCACAAATTTGTGAACGTTTTTTTTCGTTTTTGATCACATTTATAGAAAAAAATCGGAAAAAAACAAGTCTTGGTTACAATTCTGGTTACAAAAAATGGTGACTCTGCTTAACGAAATCGCGCGGATTGTTTGGCGGTTTCGCTTATTTGTTGTACTTTTGCCAGCCGAAGATAGAATGATAAACTGATTATTTAAAAAACCTATGAGACCAGCGCAGATTTTCCATCAGTACATCTGGATCATCCATACGCTCAGCAGACACGGAGAGCTGACGTTTGAGGAGCTGAGCCAGAAGTGGTGCGACGATAGGGTGGCCGAGGGTAACCTGTTGGTGCGATCGTCGTTCAACCGCCATCGCGATGCCATCGCCGACATGTTCGGCATCGACATCCGCTGCACACCGAATACTTACCGCTACTATATCGCCAACCCCAGCAGACTGGGCGACGACAGTCTGGAGCGCTGGATGTTCTCAACGCTGGCGGTGCATGGCGTGCTGAGCGACAGCATGTCGATCAAGGACCGTGTGGTGCTTGAGAGTGTGCCTGCCGGCGTAGAGTTCCTGGCCACCATCATACAGGCCATCAAGTTGGGCAGGAAGATACTGATGCGCTATCAGCGCTTCGGTGCCGAGAGCTACGACAAGGTGGTTGAGCCCTATGCCATCAAGCTGTTCCGCCAGCGATGGTACCTGCTGTCGTTCACCGGTCGCCACTACGCCATCTACGCGCTCGACCGCATGCAGGATGTGCAGCTGACCGACGAGAGTTTCCTGCTGCCCGAGGGATTCAGCGCGCAGGACTATTTCGGTGAGTACTACGGCGTGATGACTACCGACGAGCCGCTGACCCACTTGGTGGTGAGGGCGCACAGGTGGGCGCCCAACTACCTGCGCACACTGCCGCTGCACCACTCGCAGCGCGAACTGCAGTCGGGCACACTGCCATCGGGCGCTGCCTACACCGACTTCTCGTTCGATATCCGTCCTACGGTCGATTTCCTGGGCGAGCTGCTGTCGCACGGCGATGGCATCGAGGTGCTTGAGCCCGAGGACGTGCGCCTGAAAATGATGGAAATGATAGATAATGCCCGAAAATGGTACTAATAACCGTTAAATCCGCACCAGAATACTTAATTTTAGTTAAAAGAAAAGGGGGTGTCCTGACTTATGGGACAGCCTCCTTTTTATTTTGCAGCCAGAATCAAATTCATAAATAACAAACTTAATATTAAAACCCAAAAGTAAACTGGTATGGAAACAAATTTGGAAGAACTTAAAGACTGGCAGGATGGCGCCCGGCGAATGCTTTCTCGCGAAATCGATAGGCTGAAAGAGGAACTGGAGCACAAGGTCAACCTGATGCGGCTGATGGAGGTTACTGACGAACTTCTCTCAGAAATCGACCGCCTTAACAGCGAACTCAGCGAAGTGAGGAGCAATGGCCCGGCTGCCGTGAGTATTATTATCGAGGAGCCGAAGGTGGTGAACGTTGCGGGCAACTACAACGACATCCACGACAACTCCTGTGTTGGTATTAACGTTAAGCAATAGTTTTACTGATATGGCAGGAAATACGATCTATGTGCAGGGTTCGTACGTGGATATCCACGACAACCAGACGGTAAACCTATCGGTGGACAAAGCGCAGCTGCGCATCGGCGACAACCAGCTGGCGCCCATGGAGAGTGATGTGCCCGACGTGTTGGCTGATAGTGAGTTGTGGCACAAGGTGCAGCAGGCAGGTTGGGTGGACGACGTCGGTCAGCCCACTGTGTCGCGCCCTGAGGCTGCGATGATAGCCGACATGCTGGCCGAAAGGCTGGGCATTGCTAATAAATGGAAGTTTTTTGAGCAGTTGTGGCATCGTAACAACATGCGTGGCGACTATAATACCGCTCTCGGCCAACGGAAGACGTTGAAATTCCAAGAACGACTTAAAACTGTTTTGGGCTGATAATCAGCTGCTTGTATCAATTAGTACCCCCTACGCGTACCCCCTGCGTAGGGGGTTTTTGTGTTTTATTCGCCGTACCTTTGCCACCGCAAGCAAGTTGCGATGGCGAGTGCCCCGTAGTTCTTTGACTTATTGATACAATGGAAACAAAAATCTTAAGAGTAGTGCGTCAGGGCGAGGCCTTCGGCGTACAGTCGGCTAAGGCCGAGGGTGGATCAATCCGGAAGTGCAACATCGTGCTGCGCGAGCTGGGGGGATCTAAGTTCGAAAACGAGTATGTGTGCGCTATGCTGGGCAATCTGGCGGCGTGCAGGTTCTACGAAGGCGATGTGGTAGCAGCCACCCTTCGTTTCTCTACCCACGAATATCAAGGGCAAGTGTTCCAGGAAATCCTTGCCACGGATATCGTAAAGCTTAATAAATAATGTATAACCCATGAGTTGGAGCCGAGGAGGATTTTCTCGAGTAAATGGCCAAGGAATCCGAAACTTCTTCTCGCTTAAACAACTCAGAATTATGAAAACAGAAATACAGGTATTTACTAGTGAAATTTTCGGCGAGATTCGTACTTGCCTGGTTAATAACCAAATCATGTTTGTGGCAAAGGACGTAGCCACAGCATTGGGGTATGCAAATACCCCGAAAGCTATTCGTGACCATATTGATGACGACGATAAGCTGACCGAACGATTCGTTCTGTCAGGTCAAGCTCGAAGCGTCATCATCATCAACGAGAGCGGACTTTACGCACTCATCCTCTCTTCGAAGTTGCCACAGGCCAAGGCCTTTAAGCGCTGGGTTACCAGCGAGGTGCTGCCACAGATTCGCCGTACGGGCGGTTACATTCCAACCCGCGCTGCTGATGGCCGCGACCTCTCAGCCGAGGAAATCCTGAACCGTGCCGATGTAATCGTTGGTCGCACCCTGCGCATGCTTAACGAGCCCGCTGAGGATACACTGACCGCTACGCAGGTGGCCAAGACGTTTAACATGGCCACCTTCGACTTCAACGCCATCCTGCGCGATATGGGCATCCAGTACCGTCGTGGTGGCCATTGGAACATCTCTGACGATCTGGCCGACCGCAATCTGGTTCGCCTGCGCACGCACGTATCCTATAGTCTGAAAGGCCAGAAGAAGGTGAAGGTCTATATGACCTGGACCATGGACGGCCTGCGATTCCTGAACGCTAAACTGGGCTATCCAAATTTCTAATTATTTTTTTATTAAGCAATGAGCACACATTTGATTTATTATAAGGATGGGGTGAAGATGATGCGCCCCGTCCGTTCGAGAGAGGAGTATATGGCGCTGCGTAATGGTGGCGAACAGCAGCAACTGGTACAGCGCATCCGTGGGGGCGAGGAGGGCTTGAAACACAAGCTCGTGCAGATGAACTACAGCTGCCTGCCCAACGACGATGGCACCTTGAAAGGCAGCACCCGTATGAGCACCACTGTTGGCATGGATATCGACCACCTGGCGCCCGATGAGATGCCCGCCATCCGTGAACGCATCCTGAACAAAAAGGAGGAGCTGGGGCTGCTCATGCTCGAGGAGAGTGCCCGTGGCGGTGGCTTCCATCTGGTATTCCGCCGAAAGCCCGAACTCGACCAGGTGGGCAACCTGAAATGGGCGAGCAATCTGCTGGGCGTCGCCTACGATGCACAGGCCAAGGACATCACGCGTGTATTCTTCACCACATCAGCCCACGAGCTGATCTACCTCGACGACAGCATCTTTGAGATTGATTTAGCAGCGGACCACAGGACTAACAGGACTGATTCCGTTGGCAATTCTCAAGAAGAAAAAGACCAGAAGTCCTGTAGTCCGCTGCGAAAAACCTTCCCCACGCAGTACCACGGCATACCGTTTGAGACGATTATCCGTAAGTACTGGGAGGTGAACAACCAGGGCTTCGAACCCACCGAGGGCGACCGCGACACGCTGACCTTCCAGTTGGCTTGCGACCTGCGCCACATCTGCGCTAAGAATGCCGACTGGCTGGATCAGGTCATCCCCTGCTACGACGGCTTCACCCCCGAAGAGAAGCGTGCGAAAATCAAGAACGCCCTGAGCTCGGAGTACAATGGATTTCCACAGCGCCTACGCAATGTACTTAATCTCTTAGCAGTGGAAAACAGGACTAACATTACTGATTCTGCCGCTGCTGATGATGAAGAAACAGAATACCAGAAGTCCTGTAGTCCGCTGCGAAAAAAATTCCCTAAGTTGCCGCAGGGTATCAAGGACAGTATCGACGCCGTGGGCCCCGATCTCGCCATGCCGGTTATCACGGCGGTGTGCCCCTGCATAGGCGCGCTCGCCACGGGTGTCAGGCTCGATGTGCACGGCCATGTGCGCGGACTCAACCTGATATCGTATATCGTGGGCGAGTTTGCCAGCAGGAAGGGCGACATCGACCCCGTGGTTGATGCCTGGATGAGCGAGGTGTCGGCACTCGACGAGATGTATCAGGCGCAGGAAGCCGAGTTCCGCCGCAAGAAGCGCGCTGCCAAAAACAAGAAGGAGCAGCCCGAGGAACCCAAGTTGCCCGTGCGCTACATACCGCTGAACAACACCGTGGCCAACCTGGCTGAACGACTGGCCAACGTGGAGGGCAAGCACGCCTTCTCGTTCACCCCCGAGGCCGACACCGTGGCGCAGAAGTGGCGGTCGGCCATGAGCGACTTCTCGGTGCTGCTGCGCCAGAGCTACGACGGCAGTAAGTACGACCGCGAGGCCAAGAGCGCCGAGGCGGTGAATGTACACATCAAGCAACTGCTGTGGAATGTGGTGATGTGCGGCACACCCGATGCCCTCTACCGTGTGGTGACCAACTATACCGATGGCTTTCAGAGCCGTATCGCCCTGTCGCAGACACCCGACAACACCTATGCGCCGCTGGAGGACAAGCCCTACGTGCTGACCAGCCGACAGACTGAGCGCATACAGCAGGTGGCTCACCTGTTGCCGCTGATGGCAGGCGCGGTGGTGCTGCCCAAGCTGGAGGCCAAGGGCCGCGAGTGGTTGGAGAAGATACGACTCGAAGCCATGATGAGCGACGACCGTGTGAAGGCCCGCGAGCGATTCCGTACCTGCGTCACCGCCCAGCGCATGGTGTGCTGCCTGATGCTCTGCAAGGTGTGCGAACAGCTCATACAGAAGCACGGACTCAACGGTGCCGAAACACAGCTGAAACAGCATCCCAACCTGTGGAAGGAGATGCTGCTGAAGACCCAGACCGCCGCCATGCTCGACCTCTATGATGTGATAGCCGACCAGCTGCTGGATAGCGCCCTCTACTTTTTCCGTGAGCGCATTGAGGCAGCCTACCGCAGTCGCGACTATGCCGGTGTGGCCAGCAGCAGGATGCGCCGCTCCAAAAACGACTCCATCTTCGAGCGCCTCGACCCGCAGTTCAGTTTCGAACAGGCCATGCAGTTCTGTATAGCCGTGAAAGGTGCCGACGTGACGCGCAACAGCGTGCAGCAGATGCTGAAGAACTGGCGCAAACAAGGGCTGGTGATGCTCACCGACGAGGGGAGGTTTAGGAAGGTAGTGAATAGTCAATAGTCAATAGTCATTAAGATGGAAATTACGAATAATCAAGCATGCTTTGTGCAGCTCTGGCGCAGACTGGAGCGCACAAGGCGACTCCTCGCAGGGCAGTACAAACGGTTCTGCATCCGCCACGTGCTCAAGGCGTGGTTCGGCCCCGAGGCTACCGACGATTTTATCTGGCTGGTGTGCAGCCGTACGGTGGTGGCCGACGAGCAGGTGTGTGGCAACGACTTGTTGCCGCCGCCGTCCCTGTATCCCCGCAAGCATCGCGAACTGCTCAGGGCCATCGTTGCTACTAAACTGGATATAGGATTGCGCCATGTGCATCTGACCGAACTCGATGCCGCCTATAGCATCGTGTTCCCCGCCAGTACGCCCATCAACGTCAATAAGAAAGCCAGGCGCATCAGCGCTCCTTGCTGAGTCGGTCAATTTTCTCTTCCAGCTGGCGCAGTTTCTCCAGCACCTCGTCGTTGTTGTCCTCGGCCATCGCATCAACGAAGATCGAATTGACGAGCGACAAACCTACCACGCCGCCCAGAAACATGAGTACCGAGAAATAGATCCTGGCAAATAGGGCCCAGCCGGCACTGCTGTGCTGGGCTATGGCGTCGGGCAGCTCGTACCACCCCTCGATAGAGAACAGGCGGAAGGTGCTGTAGAGGCTGAGCGCGGGATTGCCGAAGTACTCGGGAGCCTTCTCGGCGAAAATGGTCGACGACAGGATGCTGAACGTGAAGAGAAACACGAAGAAGGCGATAAACACAAAGAGCGTGGCCTTCGACGCCAGGCGGATGCCTGCCAGCAACCGCTGGATGTTAGGAATGAAGCGCAGCATCTTCAGGCTCTTGAACATGCGCATGGAGCGCAGCGCCAGGATGCTGTTGGTGGCCACTGTGTGAGGAACGAACGGGGCTGCCAGCGTGGGCAGTGCGATGATGAGCACCAGAAAGTCGAACTTGTTCCAGCTCTCGCGCCAATAGGCTCTCCAGCCCAGACGTGAGATCTTGGCCCACGCCTCGAACATGAACAGGATGGTGAACAGGGTGTCGCCCAGGTCGAACCAGAAGGTGTGCGGCCAGAAGCCGCCGATAAACATCAGGGCGGTGTTGACCATGATGGCAGTGAGCATCGCCCGGTCATTGCAAAGCAGGTCCTTCAGTCGTTCCATAACAGATGGTGTTTTTTTATTTGCGGATATAATCTACAAAGGCGTAGCGCTGGGCATGGCGCTCGTCGGTATCGTGCGCCTCGCGGGCCACTTCCTTCCAATCGTCCTTGTAAGGCGGGAAGAAGGTGTCGGCCTCTGCGGGCGTATCGTCGATTTCGGTCAGACACAGGCGGTCGGCCATGCCGAGAGCCTGCTCATACACGCTGGCACCGCCGATGATATACACGTCCTCGTCAGGTGTGCAGTGCTGTAGGGCCTCTTCGAGCGAGGCATACACGTCGCAGCCCTCGAAAGCCTTGGTGCTGCGGCTCAGCACGATGTTCCGGCGATTGGGCAGTGCGCCCTTGGGGAGCGACAGAAAGGTGTTACGTCCCATAATGATGGTGTGGCCCGTGGTGAGCGCCTTGAAGCGCTTCAGGTCGTTGGGCAACCAATAAATCAGTTTATTCTGGAATCCGATTGCTCTATCCTTAGCAACCGCTGCGATGATGTTGAGCATTGAACTTTGAACTTTGAGCTTTGAACTTTGAGATTTGAACTTTATACCGAAACTTCGGCTTTGATGTGGGGGTGGGGATCGTAGCCCACCAGTTCGAAGTCCTCGAAACGGAAGTCGAACAGGTTCTTCACATCGGGGTTGATAATCATCTTGGGCAGGGGGCGTGGCTCGCGGGTGAGCTGCAGCTTGGCCTGCTCAATGTGGTTCAAATACAGGTGGGTGTCGCCCGTGGTATGGATAAAGTCGCCAGCCTTGAAACCGGTCACCTGCGCCATCATCTGCAGCAGCAGGGCATACGAGGCGATATTAAACGGTACGCCCAGGAACGTATCGGCCGAGCGCTGGTAGAGCTGCAGCGACAGGCGGTCGTCGGCCACATAGAACTGGAAGATGGTGTGGCAGGGGGGTAGCGCCATCTGGTTGACCTCGGCCACATTCCATGCCGACACAATCATGCGGCGTGAGTTGGGATTGTTCTTCAACTGGTCGAGCACGTACTGTATCTGGTCGATGGTGCCGCCGTTATAATCGGGCCACGAGCGCCACTGGTGACCATACACCGGACCCAGCTCGCCGTTCTCATCGGCCCACTCGTTCCAGATGCGCACGCCGTGCTCCTGCAGGTACTTCACGTTGGTGTCGCCCTTCAGAAACCACAACAACTCGTAGATAATACTCTTGAGGTGCAGCTTCTTGGTGGTGAGCAGGGGGAATCCGTCGTCGAGATTATAGCGGCTCTGGGTACCAAAGATGCTGATGGTGCCTGTACCGGTGCGGTCGCCCTTCTGGGTGCCCTCGGTCAGGATGCGGTTCAGGATGTCTAAATACTGCTTCATATCTTATATTTTAGCAACGGACTACAGGACTTCAGGACCTTCTGTAGTTCGTATATTAATAACTTCGGGTGGTTCGGCGGGCAGGTGGGTGCTCTTGATGCGCCACGGCTTGGGGTAGAGGTTGTTGGCGCGGTTGCCGATGTTCTTCACCGGACCGAGCGGCTGTCCCTTATAAGTGATGTTGACGATGCCACGCGGTGCGCCAGCCGGAAGCACCATCGCCTCGCCGCGCAGGTATTTCAGCGCCTCGGCGTAATCTACATCCACGCTGGTTCCGCCCTTCTCGAATTCAGCCTCAAGCACTTTCAGCTTAGCCAACTGATCATGGGGGCGGTTCTTTGCTTTGCAAAGCGGCATAGCCGAGCGCTTGCGATCATTTTTCTTCCGGGGCTCGTCGCCGTCGCCGGCCTTGCGCAGGGCGCAGGCAAAGAGTCCTTCGCCACGGGTGATGCCGGGGATGAAACGATACACGGGCTTGTCGAAGCCAGGGAGCAGCGATCCGGTGATGTGCCAGGAGGGATCGGTAGGGATATCGAGCACATCGGCATCGTAGGTGTCCAGTATCCACTGGATGTTCTCCTCGTTCTCCTTGGTGTTATAGGTACAGGTACTGTATATCAGCAGTCCGCCAGGGTTCAGGCACTCCCACGCATCGGCCACAATCTCGCGCTGCAGCTGCCAGCACTTCTCCACGTTCTGCGGACTCCACTCGCTGATGGCGCCCGGGTCCTTGCGCATCATGCCTTCGCCCGAACAGGGCACATCGCACAGTATCAGGTCGAACTTCAGCTTGGCCTTGCGGAAATCGCACGGGTAGTTGTTGGTCACAATGTGGTTGGGTCCGCCCCATTTCGTCACGTTCTCCAGCAGTATCTGGGCGCGGTTGCCCATGGGCTCGTTGCTGATGAGCACGCAGTCGGCGGGCAGCACACTGCGCAGGGCTGTGGATTTGCCGCCCGGGGCAGCGCAGAGGTCCAAGGCACTTTGAACATTGAACTTTGAACTTTGAGCATTACGCAGGATGTGGGTGACGAACATCGACGATGCCTCCTGCACATAGTAGCAGCCGGCATGGAGTAGGGGGTCGAACGTGAACTGAGGGCGATCGGCCAGATAACAGCCTTCGGTGCACCAAGGCACTGGGGCCTCACAATGGTCCACGTTCCATGCGCCATGGTCAGTGGCTATCCGTGGATTCATGCGGATAGAGGTAGGCGCCTCTTCCTCAAAGGCTCCCATGAAGCGGCTGAAGCGTTCTTCGCCCATCACACGCCTCGTTTCGCTGACGAATTTTTCGGGTAATTGTACCATTTTCGATGCAAAATTAAAAAAAATCTGAGAAAAATTACTATCTTTGCAACTAATTTTATGTTTCTTACGTCAAACAGATGTAGAAATTCAAAACAAAGAAGATATGAAGAAGTATTTAATCGCAATTGCCATGGTGCTCGCGCTTAGCATGAATGCTAACGCTACTGCACAGAAACATCGCCACACACCGCGTACAGAGCAGGTGGGCGATACTGTAAAACACAATGCCGATGCCATCGAGGCATTCTCGGACACTACTGCTACTAAAAATGACAACGCTACTGCTGACGACGACAACAACAACGGTTACCGCCACCGCGTGGTTTACCAATCGGACAATGCAGACGAAGTGGTTCACGAGCTGTTCGGTGGAATGGACGGCGCAGCCTTCATGGGGCTGCTCATCCCCATCATCGCTATTGTATGTGTAGGATTCCTGATGCCTGTCATCATCGTGCTGCTGGTATTCTACTTTATCAATCGCAACCGTAAGGAGAAGTACAAGCTGGCACAGATGGCCATCCAGAACGGACAGCCCATCCCCGACGACCTGCTGAAGGAGGCGAAGAAGGACGACTGGGACAGCAACAGCTACAACGCTGGCATCCGACAGATGTTCACAGGTGTTGGCCTGACCATCTTCCTGGGCATCGTTGCAGGTCAGGTAGGATTCGGTATCGGTGCACTGGTATTCTTTATCGGACTGGGTAAGTGGTACATTGCCCGACAGGACAAGCAGAACCACGATAACATGCATAACTATAACAACAACCAAAATATACAGAATTATGAATAAGCGACTGATGAGATCAAACGATAGAGTGCTGGCAGGCGTATGCGCAGGTATTGCCGATTATCTGGGCTTCGACCCCACTATGGTGCGCATTGCCTACGCATTTCTGACATTCTTCACATGTTTCAGTGGAATACCATTCTATATAGTACTCTGGATTGTAATGCCCGAGAAACGCTTGTTAGATTATTGAAAACAGGATGGCAAGTATCAGCGACATAGCATTAGTGACACAGGTGGCGGTGTTCCACAACAAGCAGGCCTTCGAGCAGCTTGTGCGGAAGTACCAGTCGCCTGTGCGCAGGTTCTTCCTGAACCAGACACTGGGCGATGAGCAGCTCAGCGACGATCTGGCGCAGGAAACCTTCATCAAGGCCTATGTCAACATCACCAAATTCCGTGGCATGTCGAGCTTCTCAACATGGCTGATGCGTATTGCCTACAATGTATTCTACGATCAGGTGCGCGTTCAGCATCCGGCGGATGATCTCGAGGATTCGGGGGCATTGCGAAAAACGGCTTCTTCAGGCGACTCGAATATCAAGATGGACATCCACGCGGCGCTGGCACTGCTGAAACCCGCCGAACGCACCTGTATCACCCTGCAGCTGATTGATGGCTATGCCATCGACGAGATCAGCAAGATTACAGGCATCAATGAGAATACGGTGAAATCGCACCTGAAAAGGGGAAAAGATAAAATGACTAACTATTTAAGAGAGAATGGATATGGAGGATAAGAATGACATATTGCTGAAGCAGTTGTTTGAGCAGGCTGCCAAGCAGGAGATAGCGGATAACGCCTTTACCGAGCGGGTGATGATGAACCTGCCCAAGCGGAGCGTGTCGAGGGTGCGCTGTTTGTCGCGCCTGTGGACCGTATTCTGTGTGCTGACAGCAGGACTGATATTCTGGATGGCCAGTGGCTGGGCAGTCGTCGGGGGATTCCTGGCGGGTGGCAAGCAGATGCTGGTAAACACCATCGAGGTGTTCCTCATCACAGCGCCGACCACCGAGATCGAAATCAATCCTTGGACGTTGATGCTGATGCTGGGCTTTGTATTAGTCTTCCTGCCTTATCAAACATACCGTAAGTTGTCCGCAGCACTTTAAACTCGGTCCGTCGGTTCATCTGATGGCACTGTTCCTGTTGTTCCTCAGGTAGCGCGCTGATCATCTCCTCCGTGAGTACATCGCCCTCCTTGAGGAACGCGTATTTTTCAGCCACACGTTTCTTGATGCGCTTTGGATTGCTCTCGCCGTAGCCCTTGGGCGTCAGGCGGTCGGCCGCAATGCCGTGGGCTATCAGGTAGGCCACCACGCTCTCGGCACGGCGCTGCGACAGCTGCTCGTTGTAAGCCTCCGAGCCGCGGCAGTCGGTATGGGCTGAGAGCTCGATGGTGATGTTCGGATTCTCGTTCAGCAGCTGCACCAGCTGGTCGAGCGCCTGCTGCGATTCGGGGCGCAGGGTGGCTTTGTTGAAATCGTAGAAGATATTCTCGATGAGCACGGGCGCTGAGATGTTGGCCAGCGGGAACTGCAGCACATATTCTTCGGATGCCTTGACGGGGGCGACGCGTATCTGTTCCTGATGGTTCAGGAACCCCTTGCAGGTGGCTAACAGCACATAGTCGACACCGGGCTTGATCTCCTGTGTGAACGAACCGTCGCTCCTCACGCTGAGCTTCAGGTTGGTACCGTCGTTGCCCACCATGTACACCTGGGCAGCGGTCAGCTCGTAGCCGTCCTGTTCGTACACCCAGCCCTTGATGGTCTGTACAATCTCGGGATTGAAGAAACTGTAGATGTGGTCGAACCCGCGCAGGTCGCCACGGCTGGAGCAGAAGAAACCCTGATTGCGCTTGCCCTCGAAGGTCATGCCGAAGTCGTCGCCCTGTGAGTTCAAGGGCCAGCCGGGGTGATTTATCTTACGGCCATCGGTCGTAAAATAAATGTCTAAGCCGCCCAAGCCCGGGTGTCCATTGGATGAGAAATACAAGTTGCCATTGGGGCGGAAGGTGGGGAACATCTCGTCGCCTGGGGTGTTGACGGGAGCACCTAAGTTCTCGATCACGCCTGCCTCGTCGTTTTTCAGCAGTCGGCATCGCCAGATGTCGAGGCCGCCCATGCCGCCGCTCATGTCGCTCACAAAGTAGAGCCACTGGCCGTCGGGACTCACGGCAGGGTGTGCAAAGCTGGTCAGCGTGTCGTGCAGGATAATCAGCTCCTGCGGTTTGCTCCAGGAGGCGTCGCTGCGATGCGACACCATCAGGCGGGCATAGTGCGGGTAGTTAGGGTCTGTCTGGCACTGCGTGAGATACATCGTCTTGCCGTCGGGCGAGAAACAGCAGGCGCCTTCCTCGTAGGCCGAGTTCAGCTCGCCCTCTATCACCTGCGGCTTGCCCCATTTGCCTTTCTCGTCTTTCTGCGCATAGAAGATGTCGGCGCTCTTGGTGCCGGTGATGCCGTTCAGGTCGTCGCCCTGCGCTTGGTTGCGGGTGGAGGTAAAGTACAATTGGTCGTCGCTGTCGCCCGCCAGCATCGGCGCATAGTCGTCGCGTCGTGAGTTAAACAGGTCCATCTTCTTCACCGTGTAGGCCGAGCCCGTCTTCTTCCACAGTGGCGCCTGCTGAGCCGATGCTAGTCCCACCTTGGCTAACTGCAGGTGCAGGCTGTCGGCTGTCATCTGCAAACTGTCAACCGAAGCTGCAAAAGCCTTGGCGGCCTCTTTGTAGTTGCCGTTGCGCATATACAACTGGCCTAAGTACAGGTGGGTGAGCGAGTCGGATTTCTTGTAGCGCACCACGTTCTTGTAGGCGTTGATGGCTTTGTTGGTCTGGTTCAGTCGGCGGTAGCACTCTGCCAGTTTCCTGGCACGTTCGCCACGGGTGTCGCGCTCCTTGTTGGGCGTCTGACTGTACGCCTTCTTATATTGCTCGGCAGCATCGTAGTATTCGCCTACCGCCCAGTACTTATCGCCTTTCTTCACAGCCTGTTCCGCCCCGCAGCCCATGAGCAGCAGGACACAGACACTTATATATAATATGTATAGATAGCTTCGCATACCATATTATAAACGAAAAAGCAGGCTATTTATTGCCTGCTTTCTTTTTCTTCTTCAAGTCTTCGTCGGTGGTGACGGTGACTCGGCGGTTCGACGGGTCGCGCATCACCTCGTTGACAATCTCGCTGACCTGCTGTTTCAGTTCCTCGATAAACTGTCCGGCATCGTATTTCTGATGCTCTATGTCGCGTAGTTTCTTCTCCCAGATACCCGTCAGCTCACAGCTCTTCAGCAGCTCCTCACGAATCAGGTCGATGAGCTCGATGCCGGTTGGAGTGGCTATCAGGCGCTTGCGTTCGCGCTTGATGTAGTGGCGCTTGAAGAGGGTCTCGATGATACCCGCACGACTTGACGGGCGACCGATGCCGTTCTCCTTCATGGCGGCGCGCAGGGTCTCGTCCTCCACAAACTTACCCGCGGTCTCCATGGCACGCAACAGCGATGCCTCGTTGTAGAAGGCGGGTGGGGTGGTCCACTTCTCGGTGAGGGTGGGCTTGTGGTCGCCGCTCTCGCCTTTGACGAAGGTGGGCAGCGTGCGCTCTTCCTCTTCCTGCTGTTTGCTGGTCTCGCCCTCAGCCGGCTCTTCCTCCTTCTGGAGCTTGCCCTGTACCACACGCCAGCCCGGATCCAGTATCTCCTTACCGGTAACTTTGAACTCAACGGTCTCCTCGCCCTTCACCTCGCCTAATACCGTGGTGGTAGAGAACTTACAGTCGGGCAGGAACACGGCGATGAAACGTCGGGCCACCAGGTCGAACACCTTTTTCTCAAGGTCGCTCAGGTTCTGGGGAATCACGCCGGTGGGGATGATGGCATGGTGGTCGGTAACCTTCGAGGTGTCGAACACACGTTTGCTCTTCTTCAGGGCCTTGCCGCCAATGGGTTTGATAAACTCGGCATAGACGGCCATGCCATCAAACTTGGTCTGGTACAGGCCGTTGAGGGTCTGTGGACACTTGGGGTAGATGTCATCCGAGAGATACTGGGTATCCACACGGGGATAGGTGGTGTATTTCTTCTCGTAGAGCGCCTGAATCAGGTTCAGCGTCATCTCGGCAGAGAAACCGAACTTACGGTTACAGTCGACCTGTAGCGAGGTGAGGTCGTAGAGTTGAGGTGGCTGTTCCTTGCCCTCCTTCTTCT
Source organism: Prevotella sp. P6B1 (assembly GCF_000702825.1). Taxonomy (GTDB): domain Bacteria; phylum Bacteroidota; class Bacteroidia; order Bacteroidales; family Bacteroidaceae; genus Prevotella. The sequence goes on along the minus strand of NZ_JNKF01000013.1, from coordinate 221,937 downwards.
CCACCTTGGTGACCGTAAAGGGCTTGCCCTCGATGGTGGCAAAGGCTTTCTCGCCCTCTTCCTTCGAGGTGAATTTGCCTTTGGTAGCCGTAAAAGTGGTGTTGCGATACACGGTGGCCAGTACCCAATAGGGTTCGGGCTTGAAGTTCTCAATCTCTTTCTGGCGGTTCACGATGAGCGCCAGGGTAGGGGTCTGCACGCGACCGATGGACAGCACCTGACGGTTCTGACCGTATTTGAGGGTGTAGAGACGGGTGGCGTTCATGCCCAGCAGCCAGTCGCCGATGGCACGGCTCAGACCAGCCAGATACAACGGCTGGTAGTCGCCCTGGTCCTTCAGCTGGGCAAAGCCCTCGCGGATGGCCTCGTCGGTCATCGAGGATATCCAGAGGCGCTTGACCGGGCATTTGGCCTGTGCCTTCTGCATCACCCAGCGCTGGATGAGCTCTCCCTCCTGTCCGGCGTCGCCGCAGTTCACAATACTGTCGGCTTTCTGCATCAGGCCCTCAATGATCTTGAACTGCTTCTCGATACCTTTATCATTGATGAGCTTAATGCCGAATCGCTGTGGAATCATGGGCAACTGGGTGAGCGCCCAGGGTTTCCAGGCCTGTGTATAGTCGCCTGGCTCCTTCAGCGTGCACAGGTGGCCGAAGGTCCACGTCACTTGGTAGCCGTTGCCCTCCATGTAGCCGTCGCGCGAGCTGTTGGCGCCTAATATTCTTGCTATATCCCGAGCTACACTCGGTTTCTCTGCTATACAGACTATCATGCTTATTTTTGATTTTTTTCCGTGCAAAGGTACAAAAATATGTGTGATTATTAAACTTTTTGCGCGTTTTTTCGTCAAATATGACAGAATTAGTCACTTTTAATGAAGTATGAAGAAACTGTTTATTATTACTATTCTGATGGCAATCACAACGGCTGTACATGCCGAATACCGTAATGTTTTTGTAGAGTTAGGGTATCAGCCTGCTCAGGTTGATGCCAAGGTTAAGGAGGTTTTCAACGATGTGTTCCGTGGACCGAACAAGGTCTATTTCGAGGTGGGCGATAGCCTGGGCTACATCAGCGATATCAAGAACCACGACGCCCGTACCGAGGGTATGTCGTACGGTATGATGATTGCCGTACAGTTCGGCGAGAAGGATATCTTCGACCGTCTGTGGCGATGGAGCAAGAAGTACATGCAGCATCAGGATGGTAATCGCAAGGGGTATTTTGCCTGGAGCTGCAAGACCGATGGTACCCATAATGCCGAAGGTGCTGCCAGCGATGGCGAACTCTATTTCATCACTGCCCTGATCTTTGCATCCAACCGTTGGGGCAACGATACCGGCATCAACTACAAGGCCGAGGCCCAGCATATCCTGAACAGCATCCAGCCCAAGGAATATACCCCGGAGCCAAGTCCTGCGGGATTCCCAGGTTTCGGGCCTCAGCAAACCGGACCTCAGAAGATGTATCTCATCGACCCTGAGACCAATCTGATTACCTTTACCCCCGATGGCTTTGGCAATCGTTTTACCGACCCTTCCTATCACATCCCTGCCTTCTTTGAGGTGTGGGCACGTTGGGCCGGCGATGGTCGTGCCGAGCTCTGGAAAGCCTGCGCCAAGGCCAGTCGTGAATATCTTCACAAGGCCACGCATCCCGTTACAGGTCTTAATGGCGATATGAGTCAGTTTGATGGCAGCGAGATGCAGATGCCCCGTTGGCCAGGCATGCCACAGCCTAAACCCGGCGAGAAGCCTCGTCGCAACGGCAGTAACAATTTCCGTTATGATTCTTGGCGCGTTCCTATGAATATCACGCTCGACTACGAGTGGAGTGGGGCCGATGCCGAGTGGCAGCGTGGATATGGTGAGCGTATCCAGAACTTCTTCTACGCCCAGGGTGTCGATACCTTTATGGATCAGTATCGTACGGATGGCTCGCTGCCCGAGGAGGATGAGATTCTGCCTGCTGGCGGTTTCCGCAAATTGCGTCATAGCATCGGACTGGTCAGTACCGTTGCCGCCGCTTCTATCCTGACCAAGCATGCTAAGCGCAAGGAGTTTGTCGATGCGCTATGGCGAGCCAAGCACGAGCCTTTCGAGGACGGCTATTTCGATGCTTACTACGACGGCTTGCTGCGCCTGTTCGCCTTTATGCATCTTTCTGGTCAGTATCGGGTGATTGAGCCTGCAAAGTAATAATATCTTGCCATATGGGAAAAATACATGATATCATTGATACGCAGCTCGTAGATCGCGCCATCGTTTATGCTACCAAGGCGCACGAGGGAAGTGTGCGTAAGGGCACTAAGCTGCCATTTATCGTTCATCCGTTGGAGGCCATGGCCATTGTGGCTACCATCACCAGCGATCAGGAACTGATGGCGGCTGCTGTGCTTCACGATGTGTTGGAGGACACCGATGTATCGGTCGATGAAATACGTGAGCTCTTTGGCCAGCGTGTGGCCACCTTGGTGGATGCCGAGACCAGCCGCGACGTAGAAGGATTGAGTCATGTGGACAGTTGGCAGATCCGGAAGCAGTTTGCCATCGACCGGTTGGCTTCGGCCAGTCGCGATGCGCAGATTGTAGCCATCGGCGACAAACTCTCCAATATGCGTGGCATGGTCATCGAACACCGCCGGCTGGGTGAGCGTTTGTGGGAGCGTTTCAATGTGAAAGATCCTGCCCTCCATGCTTGGTACTATCGCGGACTGGTCAAGAGTCTCTCGCCGCTGAGCGATACCGATGCCTATCGTGAGTTTGTAGGTCTCGTGGTTCAAATATTTGGCGATTAGCTGTTTACGCAGTATTCCATATCATTAGAATAGATGAATGATGGGTGTTCGTTTCTCAATTGCTGGGAAACGAATACTCATTTTTAGGTATTGTGTAGTCAGCGGAATCGCAGTACCTTTGCACCCGGAAAAATTACAGGGTAAAAAGATTAAAAAAGAAAATATAGAATGCTTAAAATCAACACAACAAAAATGCTGTGCTTGGTGGGCTGTATGACCGTTAGTTACGGGGCTCAAGCACAGAACGATTTACACGATTCGATTAGTCTGCACGAGGTGCGTATTGTAGGTAAGACCAAGGCGCGTAAGATGCATGAGCAGGCTTACGCTATCTCAGTGGTTGACCTTGCTACGAAATACCAGACGGCTACTCCACTGAATAAGGTGCTGAACACCGTGACTTCGGTGAAGATCAGGGAGGAAGGCGGACTGGGTTCGAACTATAGTCTGTCTATGAACGGTTTCACTGGCAATCAGGTGAAGTTCTTCATGGACGGTATTCCCATGGATAATTTTGGCTCGTCGTTCAGTCTGGCAAATATATCAGCTAACATGGCCGACAGAATAGAGGTGTATAAAGGAGTGCTGCCCGTTTATCTGGGTAGCGATGCCTTGGGCGGTGCCGTGAATATCGTGTCGCGCCGAAACGCCAACTATCTCGATGCTACTTACTCCGTAGGTTCGTATAACACCCACCGTGCGGCTGTGAATGGTGCCTATACGGCTCAGAGCGGCTTCACCCTGCGTGTGAACGCTTTTGCTAATTATTCTGACAATGACTATCAGGTGCTGGCGCCCATCGTGAATCTGACTACCAACCAGCAGGAGGGCGAAGCCTGGGTGAAACGCTTTAACGACGGCTACCGCTCGGCTGGTCTGAAGATGGAGACGGGTGTGGTTGGCCGCTCATGGGCTGATTATCTGTTGGTGGGCGTGATTGCCTCGGCTGATAAGCGTAACGTACAGACGGGTGCCACCATGGATGCCGTGTATGGCGGGGTGAAGAACAACAACTGGAGCTTGATTCCTACCGTGCGCTACAAGAAGAACGACTTGCTGGTGCCAGGACTCTCGTTGGCGTTCTATGGCACCTATCAGATGGTGAACACCCACAACGTGGACACGCTGGCGCGCCGTTACAACTGGCTGGGACAGTATGTTGCCAGTACCAAGGCTGGAGAGGCTTATCTGACGGATGCTACCATCCGCGAGCGTCAGTGGCAGGCTCATGTCAATGTGGATTACGTGATCAACGAGCATCACTCGCTGACACTGAACAACGTGCTCTCGGCCACACGTCGCAAGAGCAACGATACGATGTATCCCGATGATGAGATGAACAATGTGCCCCAGCAGCTGACCAAGAACATCACCGGACTGGGCTACCAGATTCGCTATGCCCGTTGGAATGCCAACGTGTTTGGCAAGATGTACCGTCTGTATAGCTCTACCTACAAGCTGATGGACCAGTTTACGGCCGACCAGCGTTGGGAGCAGCTGAGCAGCCGCAAACAGCGTTATGGCTATGGTGCTGCGGCTACCTATTATATATTACCCTCACTGCAGGCCAAGGTCAGCTTTGAGCGTGCCTACCGTATGCCCGAGGCTGTCGAGATGTTTGGCGATGGATTGGTACAGAAGGCTAATCCCGACCTGAAGCCGGAGAGCAGTAACAACCTGAATGCCGGACTGCTGTACGACCAGACTTTTGGCAATCACCGCATTCAGGCCGAGGTGAACTATATTCACCGCGATACCAAGGACTTTATCCTGAAGGGCGTAAGTCTTACCAGCAATCCTACTACCAGCTACGACAATATCGGCAAGGTACACACCCGTGGTATCGAGGCCTCGCTGGGCTATAGTTATAAGCAGAACCTGCATATCAATGGTAATATGACCTACCAGAGCATCAAGGACAAGATGAAGTACGAGGTGAGTCAGAATACCTATGTGGGCGATGGCATCAGCGAGAATATCACCTATGGACAGCGACTGCCCAATATCCCTTATCTGTTCATGAACGGTCATGCCGACTATCAGTTCTTCAAGGTGGGTGGACAGGACAACGTGCTCTCGCTGAACTACGATCTGCAGTATGTACACGACTACTATCTCTCGTTTACAGGACTGGGTGCCAAAGCTACCAAGAAGGTCATTCCCGAGCAGTTGAGCCACAATGTGTCAGTAGGCTACAGTCTGAACGGCGGACGCTACAGCATCGTGGCTGAGTGTACTAATCTGACCGATGCGAAATTGTACGACAACTATCGTCTGCAGAAGCCCGGATGCTCGTTTAATCTCAAATTCAGATATTTTATCAGTAAGTAACTATTTTGCAACATCAAAGACATGAAAAAGATATATAACAACGCCCTGCTGCTGGCGCTGATGGCAGCCATCACACTGACCTCGTGCGAAGACGATCTGACTGCCGAGCAGGAGACGCCTAACGCTCCCTATGTGCTGAGCTTAGGTGTGACTTCGAGTGGTAACACCACCTATTATGTGGTATCGACCGACAATCTGATGGAAGGAACCATCAACGCTGTGGGTAAGGGTATCGAGCAGAATGGCTATCATGATTATGAGAAAGGTGGTAATAGCTTGTTCTGTATCGGTGGACTGGGGCTGACCAGCGCTACTAATGTGGTGCGTGGTGCCGACGGACTGCTGAAGGAGCAGGGGGAGTTTGTGTTTGACAACTCGCTGAATGGCTTCTGTCAGGTGGACGGCCACACCATGGTGGGACTGGAGCTGCCTGCATCGAAGGAGAGTGGTAACCGCATGACCTTCTATACGGTGGATGCCCAGACTGCCGCTATCACATCAAAAACAACTGATACAACCGTGGATTCCATCAGCACGCTCGACTGGCCCAGCATTACCGGGATGCTCTATAGTGGTGGAAACCTGTACGTGACCTACACACCGATGAATAGCATGACCTTCGAGACGGCCTATACCGACACCTGCTACGTGGCTGTGTACAGCTATCCCGACATGCAGTTCCAGACACTGATGAAAGATACCCGTATGGGCCCTGGTGGTTCTTGGGGTGCTTACAATGGGTTGATGAAGGATGAGCAGGGCAACCTGTACGTCATGTCGAATTCTGCCATCGCCAATGGCTATTCGCAGAGTACCAAGCACGCTGGCTTCCTGCGCATCAACAAGGGTGAGACAAGCTTCGATGCTGACTATTTCTTTGATTTTGAGGCACTGACAGGTGGTTTGAAACCTGCCCATGTAACCTATGTGGGCAATGGTTTGGTGTTTGCTGAGGTGAGCACACTGAACCCTCAGACCGCTGATAACCGCTGGGGCGATAAGAGTCTGAAGTGCTGCATCATCGACCTGATAAACCAGACTGTGAAGGACGTGGAGGAAATCCCTGTTCACAATGGTAACGGCGGGCGCCGTTTTGCTACCCTGTGCGAGGATGGCTATGTGTATCTGCCAGTGGCGACCAGCGAGGGCGTGTATATCTATCGTACCCATGTGGCTACAGCTCGAGCAGAGCGTGGCGCACGTGTCTCGGCTACATTTGTGGGTGGCTTTTGCCGTCTGTAACCATAGAATTAATTATTTATAGTAAGATTTTTGCGTAAAATTTTGTCTGTTTGAAAGATTTGTAGTATTTTTGCTGCCGCAAGGAACTAAATTATCGTAAAGAGATGACAAAATGAAACGTAAAACTTGCAAATTGAGACTGCTGACCGTGATGGTGACTTTGGGATTGAGCCAAGTGGTTGCCGCACAACAGAAGAGCAGTGAGATCGACTGGACTAAGGATTTTACCAGTCGTATTACTCTGAACGGTTATGCTCAGGGCGGTTGGAGCTATCAGGATCAGAATGGCCTGAAGACCAACGCCTACAACCTGAAACGCACCCTGCTGTGGGGAAAGGCGAGAATCACCGACAGATGGTCGTTTATGTTTATGCACGACTTCTCGAGTGTGGTTCAGGAGTTCTACACAGACTATCGTGTGTCGAAGGGTAACGAGCTGACTGTGCGTTTAGGACAGTTCAAGCACGCGTACACCATGGAGAACCCGATGAGTCCTACTCAGCTGGAGCTGGTTGACGTGTACTCGCAAGCCGTGCTCTATCTGGCGGGTGAAGGACCTGACCCCCTGAATGGTGTGAACTATGGTCGTGATATGGGTCTGCAGGTCTTTGGTGACTTGGCTAAAGGTGTGTTGCATTATGAACTGGCGCTGATGAGTGGTCAGGGTATCAACACGAAAGATCGCAATAACCAAAAAGACTTTATTGCTAAGCTGGAATTACGTCCTGTACAGGGATTCCGTGTGGTTGCCTCTGGCTATTTAGGCACAGGTAATGCTGTTGGTACAGCTAAATGGAATCCCGATATCCAGGTGGGTGATAACTATAAGCGCAACCGCTATAGTGTGGGTGCTGAGTATAAAACTCAGGCCTATGCTGGCAGTCAGTATAAAGAGGCACGTCCTGCTTCTATCCGTGCCGAATGGTTGGGTGGACAGGACGGCAAGGTGGGGAGCCGAGGTGGTTACGTGACAACTTGTATTCCCGTAGTGGATGCTCTCGATATCGTTGCCAGCGGTGAGACTTTCAATCGCAATACCAAGGTTGATGGCTGGGATCAGACCAACCTGACCGTTGGGTTGCAGTACTGGTTTTATAAGAAATGTCGCATGCAACTGCAGTACACACGTTGCATGTGTGGCGAGAATATCAGTAATAAGGATTATAATTGGCTTCAGGCCCAAGTTCAAGTAGCATTTTAATTATGGTTATCAAGATAGCATTTACAATCATATTTCTGGCTGTGATGATCGGGGTGGGACTCTATACCCGTAAGCAGGCCAGCAGTGTTGAAGGTTTCGTGTTAGGTGGTCGTGCCGTGGGTCCTTGGCTCACAGCCTTTGCCTTCGGAACAAGTTATTTCTCGGCCGTTGTGTTCGTTGGCTACGCTGGTCAGTTCGGATGGAAATACGGTCTGTCAAGTACTTGGATTGGTGTTGGTAACGCCGTCATCGGCTCGTTGCTGGCATGGTTGCTGTTAGGGCGTCGAACCAAACTGATGACGCAGCATATAGAGAGTCGTACGATGCCCGATTTCTTCGGAACCCGCTTTGGCGATCAGGGTCTGCGTGTGGCAGCGTCAATCATTGCCTTTGTATTCTTGATTCCTTATACAGCTGGTGTATATAAAGGTATATCAACGCTGTTTGAGATGGGATTCGGGATTCCTTATGAGTATTGTGTTGTGGTGATGGCTATCCTGACTGCTGTCTATGTGATATTGGGCGGTTATAAGGCTACGGCCATGAACGACTTTATTCAGGGTATCATTATGCTGTTTGGTATTGTGGCAGTAATCATTGCTGTGCTGAATGTGCAGGGAGGACTGGCTGCTGCGGTAGAGAAACTGGCAGATATGCCTGCCGACAATGATCCTACAATGAATGGAGGCTTTGCTTCATGGTTCGGTCCCGATCCTTGGGGATTGCTGGGCGTAGTTGTCCTGACCTCATTGGGTACTATGGGGTTGCCACAGATGGTAGGTAAATTCTATTCGATCACTGACGAGAGCGCTATCAAGCGTGGTACAGTCATCTCCACTGTCTTTGCCTTTATTGTAGCTGGTGGATGTTACTTCCTGGGAGGTTTCGGACGTCTGTTTGGCATGCCGCCCGTGTTGCCTAACGGCAAATTGGCATTCGACTCCATTGTGCCCTCTATGCTCGTAACACTACCCGATGTGCTCATCGCTCTCGTAGTGCTGTTGGTGCTGAGTGCTTCGATGTCAACACTGGCTTCACTGGTGCTTACTTCTTCGAGCACCATGACTCTCGACTTGATTTACCGCGACAAGAAATCGTTGCCAGGAGAGGTTGAAGAGGGCGAGATCAATGATATCGTTTCCGAGAAGGTAGAGCGTCGTAAGGTGGTAGTGATGCGCGTGCTCATCATGTTCTTTATCGCCATCTCCTTGCTGATCGCTCTTAATCCGCCAACGTTTATTGCCCAGCTGATGGGTATCTCTTGGGGGGCTTTGGCAGGTGCGTTCCTGGCACCGTTTATGTTGGGCCTCTATTCGCGTCGTATCACCCGCATTTCCGTATGGGCCTGCTTCGTGTGGGGAGTTGGCTTGACGTTGGTCAACATGCTGGTGGGTAATCCTATTAATCCTATTAACTGTGGCGCCATTGCTATGGTCGGCGGATTCCCTGTGGTATGGCTGGTGAGCCTGTTTACCAAGCAGTTACCCAAGCAGAAGGTGGACTACATCTTTGAGTGCTACAAGTAAGCAAATCGTAAGTTAAACAATAAAATTATTAAGATGATGAGAAAATCAGTTTTAACCGTATCATTACTGGTGGTGGCCATCTCATTGATGGCTGCATCGTGTGGCAACAAAACCAAGGTTGCTGAAAATGCTGCTCCTGCTGAGACTGTTGAAGCTCAGGTAGATGAGGCACAGGCTGAGGGATTGGCGCCTGATTTCGAATTGCCTAACCTGCAGGGCTCGACGACTAAGCTGTCAAGTCTGCGTGGTAAGTATGTTGTTCTCGATTTCTGGGGGTCATGGTGTATCTGGTGTATCCGTGGTATTCCTAATATGAAGACATACTATGCCAAGTATAAAGATAAGATGGAAATTCTCGGTGTGGACTGCCGTGATACAGAAGAGAAGTGGAAGGCTGCCGTAGCTGAGCATAACCTGCCTTGGTTGCAGGTTCGTTGCCCGGACGATAAGTTGCAGGCCATCGCTGCTCTGTATGGTATCGAAGGATTCCCCACCAAGGTTGTCATCGATCCAAAGGGAAAGTTAGTCAAGACCGTTGTAGGCGAAGATCCTGAGTTCTACACCTTCCTCGACGAACTCTTCAAATAAACAGTTATCCCCGCCAATCGGCGGGGATAATTATTTAGTATGCGTGATCATCGGATTTCAGTTCGTCTTTAGTGATTTTCTCCTTGTCAATGGCGCGCCAGGCATAGATGATGTAGGCCAGTACAAACGGTACTAAGAGCGATACATAGAACATGGTACGCAGGGTGAACTCACTCGAGCACGAGTTGGCCAGTGTGAGCGATGATTGCAGATCGGCAGTAGAAGGGTAGTAGGCTGTGTGGTTCCAAGCGCAGCAGAGCAGGAGTGCTAACACGGTGAGCACGGTGCCAATACCAGCAGGCCATATACCGCCATTGTAACCCTTGGAGAAAATGGTCTTGCCTATGCCGAAGAGCACTAGTATCACGCCAATAAGCAGCATGACAAGCAGATACCACATCTGAATCAGGTTGTTGAGGTATTTGTATGGCTCCATAAAGATGATACCCTCGTCGTTATAAGCGTAACCATCCTTTAACAACACGTGAACCAGATAAGCTACGAACAGCACGAGGAAAGGCACGGCGGCACCAATCAGTCGCACACTGCCACGCGAGCGGATATCCTCGTCAGCAACATTGTTCATCACGTAGAGTATGCCTAATACGCGTGCTAAGAACACCACTGCGAACCCCAGTACCAGTACCCAAGGGTTGAGCAGGGCATCGAGACCATGAGAGGCATTGGCCCAGGATGAGATAACGGGTGTGATTGCACCGCTATCCACCAGATTATCCTTAGCTACGATGAAGTTGGAACCCTCGAAGAAGGTGGCCACTGCGCCCCCTAAAAGCAGTGGACCTACGATGCCATTCAGTGTAAGGAAAAATTGGAACGTCTTGGACCCCAAGAAATTACCTATCTTATTTTGGAATTCGTAGCTCACGGCCTGCAGCACAAACGTGAAGAGGATAATCATCCACAGCCAGTAAGCACCACCGAAGCTGGTAGAATAGAATAAAGGGAACGAGGCGAAAAATGCACCACCGAAGGTGACCAATGTGGTGAAAGTGAACTCCCACTTACGGCCTGTGGAGTTGTAAACCAGCCGTCGCCCCTCTTCCGTGTAGCCTAACGAATAGGCTACGGAATTGGCGCCCTGCACAAACAATAGGAATACCAACAGTGCTCCTAACAGCGATACCACGAAGCACCAATAATGCTGTAAAAAGTCGTATGTCATAATTCTGGTCCTTTCTTAATTTGTTTGAGCAAGATGTTTATTTCAACCGCCAGCATGGTGGTGAAGAGAATGAGGAAGAGGCAGAAGGTGATGGCCACATTCGATGCCTGCAGATCGCTGACAGAAGCCCACGTGGGCAACATGTCCTGGATGGTCCACGGTTGACGTCCGAACTCGGCTACCAGCCAACCGCATTCTGAACCGATATAGGCTAAGGGGATGAGTGCAATAGCCACCCAATAGTGCCAGGCGGGTAGGGTGGTGATATCGCGCTTTTCGAACAGGCGTTTGGGGAACTTGTACGTGACCGCTAAGATAACTGCGAAGAACAGGATGAACAGACACCCCACACCTACCATGATGCGGAACGACCAGAAGTTGATCCATACTGGTGGCACCACATCGTTCTTGTCTTTGATGTAACCATAGCCGAAATATTTCATGTTCTCATTGAGTTCCGCCAGATAGATGCTGGCATCCTCACCTTCGGCTTTGGCCTTACGGTAGGCAGCAAGAGCCTCAATGGCTTTCTTGCCCCGCTCAATCTTCTCATCGACAGAGGGCTCTACACGGCCATCGGGCGTGGTATAGCCATTCAGAATATCGTTGATGCCAGGTACGAATCCTTGTGGATCGTTGGTGGCCATGATACTCAGACCATAAGGCACCTCGATACCCTCGACGAGCTTCAGACCTTGCGCTGTACCGCCATCGTAGAGTGCCTCCATGGCGGCAAGTTTCATAGGCTGTACGTTGGCTACGTCCATACCCGACTTGTGGCCTGTGGCTCCCGCCAGCAGAGCTGCTACTAAACCTACGCCAGCGCCTATTTTCATGCTTTCGATGGCCAGCTTGGTGTGTCGTTTCTTCAGCAGATACCAACAACAAACGCCTACACAGAAAATGGCGCCGATGATCCACGACGATGTGACGGTATGGCAGAACTTGGAGATGGCGAAGGGCGATAGGGCAACCTCGGCAAAGGATACCATCTCGTTGCGCATGGTGTCAGGATTGAATGCGCAGCCTACAGGGTACTGCATCCAGGCATTAGCTACCAGAATCCACCAGGCAGAAATGGTGGCACCAAGACCTGTAAGCCAGGTTGAAGCTAAGTGGAAGCCTGGCGATACCTTCTTCCAACCGAAATACATCACTGCCACGAAGGTGCTCTCCATAAAGAAGGCCACGATACCCTCGACAGCCAGTGGCGCGCCAAAGATGTCGCCTACAAACCATGAGTAATTGCTCCAGTTGGTACCAAACTCAAATTCGAGGATGATACCTGTGGCTACACCCATGGCGAAGTTGATACCGAACAGCTTCTGCCAGAATTTGGCAGCCTCTTTCCAGAAGTCGTCCTTCGTCTGGTAATACTTAGTCTCGACGATGCCCATGATGACCGCCAAACCCAGCGTCAGCGGCACGAATAGCCAGTGATAGATGGCTGTCAAGGCGAATTGTGCTCTTGACCAGTCAATCGTGCCGGCATCGATGTTTAAAAAAAGGTTTTGTAGCATAATATTAAGGATTTAATAACTTTGTTGCAACATACTCAGCCTCGTGCCCATCGGCATGCTGTTTCAGAAAATCGGGGAAGAAGAACAGTTTCAGGACAACGAAGATAATGAATAGTTTAATAAGGATGATGGCCCAGAGCGTCTTGCCAAGCGTCATCGAACGAAACCCATCGTAATACAAATGGAACACCTTGTTGAAAAAGTTGTTCTTACTCATACAAATTGTTCTATAATGATGTGGCAAATATACATTTTTTATCCTTATCTTCCAAATAATAAAGGTACAAACTACAAAAATTGTTCGAAAACACGCTATTTTTCTATTTTTTAATGTTGCTTAAATGTTTGAAACACAATTTTTTTTGTTATTTCAGCCAAAAATTCTAATTTTGCACCCGATAATAAATAAAGAAAGTTATGAATAAGAAAGTATTGATCCCCCTTGTTATTGTTATTCTGGCTCTGGTTGGAGCTGCAGCATGGTTGTTTTTGAATCTTCAGGAGCAGAAACAGGTGGTGCAGGATATGCAAGAGCTGGCAGAACTCGACAAGCAGGAGATGGAGAACGAATATGAGCGTTTCACTATGCAATATAGTGAAATGAAAACACAGATTAACAATGATTCTATTATTGCCCAGCTTACCCAGGAGCAGATGCGTACGCAGCAGTTGTTAGAGGAGTTGAAGCAGGTGAAGGCATCGGATGCACGCGAGATTGCCCGCCTGAAGAAAGAACTGGCTACTGTACGTGCCGTGTTGCGCGACTACGTGATGCAGATTGATTCATTGAACCGTTTGAACGAGAGTCTGAAGGCTGAGAACAGTCGTGTAAATGCCGAGTTGAATGAGCGTAACGCTCAGGTAGCAGGCTTGAATAGTGAAAAGGCTTCGCTTTCAGAGAAGGTAGCTATTGCTGCCCAGCTCGATGCTACCAATATTCAGATGCAGCTGCTCGATAAGCGTGGCAAGGTTGCTAAGAAACTGAAGGACTGCAAGCAGATGCGTGTCAGCTTCAGTATTACCAAGAACGTGACTGCATCAAATGGCAATCGTACTGTATATGTGCGTATTCAGAATCCTGGTGGTAACACCCTGAGTGGCGGTGGCAACTTTACCTACGAGAACCGCAGTTTGGAGTGCTCGGCTAAGAAAGTTATCGAGTACACCGGTGAGGAAACCCCAGTAACCGTATTCTGGAACACTACCCAGATGCTCGAAGCTGGCGACTATCGTGTAAGCATCTTCGTAGATGGAAATATGATTGGAACGAAAACATTCAGCTTTAAATAATTGGACATGAAAAAAACGATTGGAATCTTGCTGCTTTGTGCAGCCATCATGCCTGCTGAGGCTCAGCGCATCCTGAGCCTTGACAGTTGCCGGCAGATGGCTTTGCGCAATAATAAGCAGTTGGGTATTTCCAAACTGAAACAGGATGTAGCTGAGAATATCCGTAAGTCGGCCCGTACCAAGTACCTGCCTCATGTGAGTGCTATTGGTATGTACGAGTATACCAGTAAGGAGTTCTCGCTTCTGAGCGATGATCACAAAGCTGCTCTGGGAGGTTTGGGGACTACCGCTGTAGGTATGTTACAAACCACGTTAAGTCCGTTGGTAGGCTCGCTGCCCGCTGCAGCCCAACAGAAGATGGCACAGGAACTGGCACAGGTGGCTAATGGCTTGAACCAGAAAGGACAGAGCGTTGCCGATGCCTTCCGTACCGATACCCGTAACGTCTTTGCAGGTACGGTCCTGGTTACCCAGCCGATCTTCATGGGTGGTGCTATCGTGGCTATGAATAAGATGGCCGACATAGGCACCGAGATGGCCCGTAATTCGATGGATGCTCGCCGTCAGGCTACGCTTTACCAGATTGACCAGGCATATTGGCAGGTGGTATCGCTCCATCACAAGAAGCAGTTGGCTGAGAGCTATCTGGAGTTGGTGAAGAAGTTTGATAGCGATGTTCATAAGATGATCGACGAGGGTGTGGCTACGCGTAGCGATGGTCTGAGCGTTGATGTGAAGGTGAACGAGGCTGAGATGACCCTGACAAAGGTGGATGATGGTCTGGTGCTCTCTCGCATGCTGCTCAACCAGTTGTGTGGTCTGCCGTTGAACGAACCTGTCATCCTGCAGGATGAGCAGTCGGAGAATATCGCCGTGGTAGAGCTCACACCACAACTCGATGTGGAGCGTGCGGTGACTTATCGTCCTGAGCTCAAGTTGTTGCGGAATACGGTCGACCTGAGCAAGCAGACCACTAATGTGCTGAAGGCAGGCAATCTGCCTCAAGTTGCGTTGATGGGTGGTTATGCTATCAGCAATCCTAATGTGCTTAATAGTTTCGAAAAGAAGTTCGCCGGTTTCTGGCATGTGGGTGTTGTTATCCGTGTGCCTGTTTGGAACTGGGGCGACGTGATGTATAAGGTACGTGCCTCTAAGGGTGCTACCGCCATTGCCAACCTCGAGCTCGATGAGGCGCGCGAGAAGATTGAACTGCAGGTGAATCAGATTACCTTCAAGGTTGATGAGGCTAACAAGAAACTCACCATGGCCTTGAAGAATATCCAGCGTGCCGATGAGAATCTACGTACAGCCAACTTGGGATTTCAGGAGGGTGTCATCTCGCCTACAGTGGTGATGGAGGCACAGACCGCATGGATGCAGGCTCAGTCGCAGAAAATCGATGCCGAGATAGAAGTGAAACTCTCGCAGGTTGATCTGCAGAAAGCTCTTGGAACGTTGGAATAGTGAAAAATGAAAGAGTGAATAGTGAATAAAAAAGAAATAAGATAATATGTCAAACGAACAAGCTAAACGCCAGCATAACAACATCCTGCTCGCCATCGCCGGTTTTGCAGCAGTGGTGATTATCGTGGCATTGATTGGATTCTTTGCTTTGGGTCGCGATCCAGAGTTAATCCAGGGACAGGTTGAAGTGACAGAGTATCGTGTATCGAGTAAGGTGCCTGGACGTATTCTGGAACTCCGTGTAAAAGAGGGTGACTATGTGAAGGTGGGCGATACACTCGCTATTCTCGATGCGCCTGAGGTGCGCGCCAAGATGGAGCAGGCACAGAGTGCCGAGAGTGCAGCTGCCGCCTTGGAGTTGAAGGCACAGAATGGTGCTCGCAAGGAGCAGATTCAGGGTGCTTTCTCTGTACTCCAACAGGCGAAGGCTGGTCTTGAGATTGCTGAGAAATCGTACAACCGTGTGCAGCGTTTGTTCGACGAGGGCGTGATGAGTGCCCAGAAGCGCGATGAGGCCTTTGCCAACTATAAGGCGATGGAGGCACAGGTGAAAGCTGCTCAGAGTCAGTACGATATGGCTGTGAATGGTGCTCGTCGCGAGGACAAAATGGCTGCTGCCGCTCAGGTGGGCCGTGCCCGTGGTGCTGTGCAGGAGGTTAGTTCGTATATCAACGAGACGGTACAGATAGCTCAGGTAGAGGGTGAGGTCAGTGATGTCTATCCTAAGGTAGGCGAGTTGGTTGGCACTGGTTCGCCCATCATGTCGATTGCAGTGATGCAGGACATGTGGGGTACCTTCAACGTGCGCGAGGACCAGCTGAACGGCATGCAGGTTGGCTCCGAGCTTGATGCTTTTGTACCTGCCTTCGACAAGACTATCAAGATGAAAGTCTACTACCTGAAGGATCAGGGCTCGTATGCTGTCTGGAAGGCTACTAAGGCCAATGGTCAGTTCGACCTGAAGACCTTTGAGGTGAAGGCCCGTCCTGTTGAGAAAATGGAGGGTCTGCGTCCAGGCATGAGCCTGATTGTTAAGTAATAAAGCTATAAGCATTAAGCGTGAGATACTTAGTTCAAATCTGGCAGATCGCACAGCGCGAGATGAAGATTCTGGTCAAGAATCCCATCTATGGCTTCTGTATGCTGGTGTTCCCGTTGCTGGCGTTGTTCTTCTTTACATCGCTGCTCGACGAGGGATTGCCTCAGGACCTGCCTGTGGGTGTGGTTGATCTTGATAACACATCGACTACCCGTGCGTTGACCCGTAAACTCGATGGTTTCCAGAACTCACGCGTGGTAGCTCATTACCCATCGGTAGCAGAGGCCCGCCATGCCATGCAGGAGAATGAAATCTACGGTTTCCTGTATTTTCCCAAGGGTACTACCAGCAATCTGATGTCGGCCCGTCGCCCCAAGGTGTCATTCTATTATAGTAATGTGTCGCTCTCCGGCGGCTCGATGGTGATGAAGGATATGAAGACAGTTACCACACTTGGCTCGGCAGCTGTGGGTATGGCAACGCTGCGTGCCAAAGGTGCTACCGACAGGCAGATTCAAGCTTTCTTACAACCCATCCGTATCGATCTGCATCAGGTAGCCAATCCCTGGAGCAATTATAATATGTATCTATCTACGGTGTTTGTGCCGGGTGTGATGATGCTCTTTATGTTCCTGATATCAGCCTATTCACTGGGTATGGAACTCAAGTTTAATCGTGGTAAGGAGTGGATTGAGAAGGCCGATGGTCATATCGTGGTAGCCATCCTGGGCAAGTATTTGCCACATGTGGTGGTATTCCTGCTGCTGATATTGTTCTATCAGTTCTACATCTATCATGTGCTCCACTTCCCACATCTGGGAAGTTGGCTGATGATTATCCTGCTGTCGGTGCTCAGCGTGTTCGGCTCTATCGGTTTTGGCATCTTTGCCTTTGGCCTGATGCCTTCGTTGCGTATGTCTATGAGTATCTGTTCGTTGTGGGGCGTGCTCAGTTTCTCGCTGGCTGGCTCTGCTTTCCCAGCTATGGGTATGGATGCTCCGCTACAGGCGCTCACGTGGCTTTTCCCATTGCGTCATTACTACATGCTGTTTCAGATTACGGTGTTCAACGGCTATCCTATTATCGATGCCTGGTTCCATCTGGTGGCGCTAATAGGCTTTACGCTGATGCCTTGGTTTGTTATCAGTAAGGTTAAAAATGCTATGCTTACATATGTCTATATTCCATAGAATCATACAGGCTATTAATGATGCCGCCTTTATCTGGCGACAGGAACTCAAGCAGGTGCTCCGCGATGAGGGCGTGCTGATGTTCTGTATCATTGTGCCGCTGGTTTATCCGCTGCTTTACTCGTGGGTGTATAATAACGAGACTGTGCATGATGTTCCGGTTGTGGTGGTTGATTTGTCGCATACACATCAGTCGCGCCAGTTCATCCGTATGTGCGATGCCTCGCCCGATGTGCATATCGTCAGCTATGCTGTTGACATGGATGAGGCTAAGAGTCTGGTGAGTCGACAGGTGGCAAAGGGTATCTACTATATTCCTGAGGATTTTGCGACGAAGCTGAATCGCATGGAACAGGCAACCATCAGCGTGTATTGCGATATGGCGCTGATGCTGACCTATAAGGCTGTCTACCAGACGGCGATGGCTGTGAGTACAAAGATGGGGGCAATGATGCAGGTGGCTTTGGCGGGCAACTATACCACTCGTGAAGATGTGATAACGGTGAGTCCGCTCGAAGTGGAGGAGGTGGCCGTTTTCAATCCGCAGGGTGGCTACGGTACCTCTGTGCTGCCGGCTGTGCTGATGCTGATTATCCAGCAGACGCTGGCGCTTGGTATCGGTTTGGCCGCAGGTACGGCCCGTGATACCAATCCTTATGGCGATCTGGTGCCTGCGCATCCCGCTTATTCGGGCATCTACCGTATTGTGGGCGGTAAGGCTCTGTGCTATCTGATGGTTTATGCTGTGATGGGTGCTTATCTCGTAACAGTGGTACCTCGGATGTTTCATTTCATACAGTTGGCGCCTTGGCAGCATCTGCTGGCGCTGATGATGCCTTACCTGTTGGCCTGCATATTTTTCGGGATGACTGTTTCGTGCTTAGTGCGCTATCGTGAGAATGTGATTTTGCTGATGGTATTTATCTCGCTGCCTCTGCTGTTTATGACGGGTGTGTCGTGGCCCCAGAGCAATATCCCAGGTGTGTGGCAGGGCGTGTCGTGGTTATTCCCCAGCACCTTTGGCGTCAGGGCTTATCTGCGACTGAACACCATGGGTGCCAGTGTAGGCGATGTGGCTACAGAATTGAGATGCTTGTGGATTCAGAGTGCAGCCTATTTCGGTACTGCTTGTCTGGTGTATGGGCACCAGCTACGCGAGTCGCGTCGTCATGCTGCTTTATAGTGGCAGTTTCATGACGAAGCGTGCACCGCTGCTGTAGTTGGTGTCGAGTACGATATCGCCGTCCATGTGTCGCGCTAACGTGCGAGCTATCGATAGTCCGATACCAGTACCATCAGTATATTCATCCAACTGTACAAACTCCGTAAAGATGTTTTCTGCCTGCTCGACAGGTACACCGATACCGTTGTCTTCCACTGCGAAGATGGCGTAGCCTCGTTCGGTATCTACGTTCACGCTGAGCAGTACGTTTGCCTTACTCTTAGGTTTGTTACCATTCTTATAAGCCAAAGGGTGAGTAAACTTCTGTGCGTTGTCGAGCAGCAGCGCCAGCGCCTTTGTAGCCGACTTGAGGTGGGTGGTGATATTGATATTCTCAGTACGAGCGCCTAACTGCAGGTTGAAGTCCAAATGGCTGGCGTTCTTGATACCCGATTGCTGTACGGCCTGATAAGCCACATCGGCAGGGCTTACCATGTCGTTACATTCATCGCAGGCTCGGGCATTCACCAGACTCAGATCCAGCATTTTATCTACCAGTCGGGTAATGCGTTCACTGTTCTCTACAATTTTCCGGCTGATGGATTGCAATTCTTCTGAGCTGATTTCAATATCGGGTGCTGCCAGTACCTGTGAGAAGCCTGACAACACGTTGAGTGGTGTGCGCACCTCGTGCGATATCTGGTGGATAAACTTGGTCTTCATGCGCTCCGATTCCTCGGCACGTTCGTTGGCCAGCATCAGTTTCCGATTGGTTTCATTCAATTCGTTGAAAGCCTTGCGACGCTGCATCAGGAACAGGTGCAGCATGATGATGAGTACCAGACTGACGCCTATCACCCACAGCATCTGCTGGTGGGTCAGCTTGGCTCGTTGCTCGGCTATCTGGCGCTCTTTTCCCTCCGTGTCGTAGACTGTCGACAGCAGATCGGCATCGATGATTTTCTGTCTGATCAGGGCTGAGTCGTAGGCTTCGGCTATCTGGGTGGCTACGCGCAATGCAGAGTCGCGATGACCTGCCAACAGGTTCACATGGAATTTAGGCAACATAAATCTGCCGATATTCTCCAGGTCGGGCTCGTAGCCGCTTTCGATCATAAATTGGTCCAGCTGTGTCATGTTGCGCGCAGCCTCCTCATAGCGATGAGTTGCCATCAGGTAGCGGGTGCTGTTGATGATGTTTGTGGGCAACTGGGCAGCCTTGGTAGACTGATACACGTCGAAGTACTTTTCTGCCTCGTCGTATCGTCCTTGGGCGTGCGCCAGCATGGCTTTGCAGTAGCTTATTTCCATCTTCATCTCATCGATGTACACGGAGTCGGGTTGGGGTAGGGCGAGCGCTCTCGCGTAGAGCGTATCTTCTCTAAGTAGCCAAGCGTTCACCTCATCAAACAGATTGCGGCGCATATACACAGTAGCGATGGCGTTCATGGTCTTCTGGCATTCACGAAGATCCAGCGCGCCGTGATTTGTTTCCAGACGTTTGTACATACCCTGTAGCGACTTCTGGAAATTCTTAGCAGCTTCTACGTTCTGCCCTAAGCACAACTGGCATTCGCCAATCATCTGGGCTATGTCGTGGTGGTCGGCAAACGAGGGGTGACCTGCTGCGCGTAGTTTCTGGTCGGCTATGTGTGCCTGGCGCAATGCACGGTCGTAGCGGCGCATGTCGCATAGCAGTCTCACATAGTCTTTATAGGAATACATATATGATTCTAAATCTGCCTGAGTGCGCAACTCCTTTACGTTGATATTGGCTAACTGGTAGTACAGGTTGAGCGATTTACGGTATTGTCCCATCAGGTTGTAGGCGATGGTTTTGTAGAATATGCACCTTACCTTCGGTAGGTCGCCGCTCTGTTCAAAGCTATCGCATAGTGCCAGCAATCGTAGCCACTGACGTGCGTCTCCCACGTCCGAAACAATCGAGTCGGCAGTGTTATAGCCATCGGCATCAGCATAATTGGTATATTTATGCTTCGAACAACCTGTTATTGCTATCAGAATCAATCCGATGATTATCAGTGATTTATACGCTTTTGTCATTATAAGTTCTTCTATTTGTCTGCAAAATTAATCAAAAATACCGAATTATATAGTATTTTTATCGATTTTTTTTGTTGCAGATACATGAGGTGTAATCATTGTCATCAAATCCCCCAAATAAACGAAGTCCCGACCTGCATTGCAAGCCGGGGCTTCTTTGGGAATTATTTAGAATGGCTCTTAAGCCACGAAGTGCTTGATGTTGCGAGCTGAAGTCTTATTGGCGTCGTAGCAGACTGTCAACATCCGAGTGCGCGGATTCCAGCTGGTTCCCATCACCCCCTTCATGTTCTCGACCTTGGCTGCAAGCTTCTTATGAGAGTTGTGATGACTTACCTTAAAGGTGCAGGTCTTCACTTTGGGACGATAGGCGTGGCTCTTCGGGATATTGAAGTGGGTAGTCTTTTTATCAACCTTGTCGAAGTGCGAACTCTTCTTATCGTTGTTCACTATCACAACAACTTTGTCGTTCTTACCGTGGTTGTTGTTCTTCTTATAATGACCGGCCATTGCTGGCATTGCAAATGTAATGCTCATCATCATGATTGCGATTACCTTATTCATCTTCTTCATAATCTTCAATTTTAAATTGTTCAACTTTCGTTCTGTGTTCAGACTCTTATGTTCTGGATCACGGTGCAAAGTTATGGCTATTCTTTGGAATTTGAAAATGAAAAGTCCTATTCTGCGATTCCAGAATCCCTAAACCTTTGTGGGGATTTCCCTTGACAAGTCATAAAAACGTAGTTAAAATGAGTCTGTTTTTTTATAATAGCTACTATTTTCCGGCTATTATTTTGTATCTTTGCACACGAGATGCAACAGCTGCAACGGACTTATATTGCCATCGACCTGAAGTCGTTCTATGCTTCAGTGGAGTGCGTGGACAGAGGGCTTGACCCGCTGACCACAAATCTTGTCGTGGCTGATGTAAGCCGGACAGAGAAAACTATTTGTCTGGCTGTTTCCCCGTCGCTGAAAGCATACGGCATAGGTGGACGTGCGCGATTGTTCGAGGTGGTTCAGAGGGTTCGCGATGTCAACAACGAGCGCAAAAAGGCTGCTGGCTGGAGAATGACAGGCAAATCATTCAACGACCTGGAACTGCAGGCACATCCAGATCTTGAACTCGACTACATCGCAGCATCACCCCGTATGGCTCACTACATAGAGGTAAGTACCAAAGTCTATCAGACTTACCTGAAATATGTAGCTCCTGAAGATATACACGTCTATAGCATCGATGAGGTGTTCATGGATGTGACGGCTTATCTGAACAGTTATAAGATGACGGCTCATGACTTGGCTATGAAGATGATTCGTGATGTGCTGGCCACTACAGGTATCACTGCAACAGCAGGCATCGGTACAAACATGTATCTGGCTAAGGTTGCGATGGATATTGTGGCCAAGATGATGCCTGCCGATATGGATGGCGTGCGTATTGCCGAATTGGATGAAATGTCGTATCGCCGTGAACTATGGGATTATCGTCCTCTTACCAAGTTCTGGCGTGTGGGACGTGGTATAGCCGAGAAACTGGCTATCTATGGCATTGATACGATGGGAAAGATAGCCCGGATGTCAATACAGAACGAAGGGCTGCTTTACCGTCTCTTTGGTGTGAATGCGGAACTACTGATAGACCATGCCTGGGGATGGGAACCGAGTACGATGGAGGCTGTGAAAGCATATCGTCCTGAAACCAACTCCTTCAGTAGCGGACAGGTGCTACAGGAACCTTACACATTCAAGAAAGCCCGTGTGGTGATACGTGAAATGGCCGAAGGAATGGCACTCGACCTCGTAACGAAGCGTCTGGTGACAGATCAACTGGTGCTGACTATAGGTTATGATGCAGAATGTATGACACGTTCTGAGATTTGCGGGAAGTATCATGGTGAGGTTAGCACCAACTACTATGGAAAGGCTGTGCCAAAACATGCCCATGGTACGTTTAACTTCGAGAGACCTACATCATCATCGCGGCTCATCATGGATGGGGCAACAGAATTGTTTGATCGCCAGGTGAATCCTGATATGCTGATCCGTAGGCTTAACCTGACAACAAATCATGTAGTATCGGAGGCATTGGTATCGACGCAGGATAAAGTTCCGCAACAGCTTGATCTCTTCACCGACTACGAAGCATTAGAGAAGCAGCGTCAGGAAGAGCAGGCCAAGCTCGACAAGGAGCGAAGAATGCAGGAGGCACAGTTGAAAATCAAGAAACGTTTCGGCAAAAATGCTATCCTTCGAGGTCTGAACTTCGAGGAAGGGGCTACGGCCAAGGAGCGCAACGAGCAAATAGGAGGACACAAGGCGTAGACAATTACTATTTGACAATTTACAGTTTATGGAAAGTTACGACGATATCATCAATCTACCGCATTATGAGCCAAAGCATCATCCAAGGATGTCTATGTGGAACCGTGCAGCCCAGTTTGCACCCTTTGCTGCATTGACTGGCTATGATGATGCCATTCTGGAATCCGGTCGTTTGACGGATAAATGGATAGACTTGGGAGATTCTGGCAATGAAGAGCTGGACCGAAAGATGGAGTTGCTATTATCCAAGATTTCTGAACAGCCTTATGTTATAATCGAGTATTTCGTGCCAGACAAGCATAAGGATGGAGGCTCCTATCAGTCCTACACTGGTAATGTAAAGCGCATCGATGAGTATGAGCATGCAATTGTAATGACTGATGGAAAAAGAATACAACTTAGGATGATTATAAATATATCAGTTATTCTCTAAACATTATCATTTCACAATTTGATAACCGACGATCACAGCAATTAGCCCAAGGGCGAGGCTGAGCAATGTATATAGTACGGCGGAAAGCATCGCTCCGTCGCGACCTAACAGCAGATTCTCATTCATAAACGTAGAGAACGTAGTGAAACCACCACAGAAGCCAGTCACTAACACCAGCTTCGTTGTTGATGAAATCTGTCCTCCAAGCGACAGCCCTGAAAGCAGACCAATCAGAAAACAGCCAATGACATTGACAGCCATTGTACCCCAAGGAAAGGCTACGGGTAGGCGGTCAAAGACCGGGAATGAGACTCCCCACGATTGTACAACTTTGCCAACTATATAACGTGCGCCACCTCCAAAGAAGCTGCCAATGCAGACTAAGAATAATTCCTTCATGCTATAAACTTAAACTATCAACATCTCACTTGATATATACAGAAAATCCGCATAACTTATTTGTTATGCGGATTTATCAGCGGAGAGAGAGGGATTCGAACCCCCGGTGCCTCTCAGCACGGTAGTTTTCAAGACTACTGTAATCGACCACTCTACCATCTCTCCAGAGCTCTTCTGTCTTGAAAGCGGGTGCAAAGGTAAGGAGATTTTTTGGAATAAACAAATTTTTCGCCAACTTTTTATAAATAAATTGCAAAATTAGTGGTTTTTCGCCCGAAAATGCGTACTTTTGCAGCGTGATTTATCCAAATAACTTTGAGCATAAGCTCGGATTCGATGAGATTAGAAAGCTGCTGAAGGCACGTTGCCAGAGCACGCTGGGGCAGGAGAAGGTCGACGAAATGGTTTTCTCGACCGATGCCGTTGTAGTGAACGAATGGTTGACGCAGGTGCGCGAGTTCCGTAGGTTAACGGCTGAGCACGATGATTTCCCTATGCAGTACTTCTTTGACGTGCGCGAGAGTATTGCGCGCATACGTCTGGAGAACACCCATCTGGAGGAGGATGAGGTGTGGGATTTGCGCCGCTCATTAGAGACAATCGCTAACATCGTGCGCTTTCTTCAGCGTGATGGCGATGAGAAAGCTAATGGTGAGGTGGTGTATCCCTATCCGGCACTCTACCGTCTGACCGACGGCGTGGCTACATTCCCTGCCATGATTCGTCGCATCGACTCGATACTGGATAAATTCGGCAAGATCAAGGATTCGGCTTCGATGACTCTGGCTGGCATCCGACATGATTTGGAGAAAACGCAAGGTAGTATCTCGCGTACATTATATACGATACTGCATGCTGCTCAGCGTGACGGCCTGGTGGACAAGGATGCCGCACCCGCTATGCGTGACGGACGACTGGTGATACCTGTGCAGCCACAATTGAAGCGTCGTATCAACGGTATCGTGCACGATGAGAGTGCTACAGGTAAAACCGTGTTTATCGAGCCTACCGAGGTGGTTGAGGCTAATAATAAGGTGCGCCAGTTGGAGGCCGAGGAGCGTCGCGAGGTGATTCGTATTCTGACTGTGTTTACTGATGAGGTTCGCCCGCATGTGCGCGAGATAATCGACTCGTATCAGCTGTTGGCGATGATCGACTTGATTCAGGCCAAGGCCAAATGGGCAGAACTCACTGCCGCCTTCGAACCAGAGGTTAAGGGTGCCCCCGTGATCGACTGGATTCGGGCCATCCACCCCTTACTACAGCTGTCGCTGGTAAAGAAGGGTGGGCGAGTGGTACCACTGGATATCACGCTGACGCGCGAAAAACGTCTGTTACTTATCAGTGGACCTAATGCCGGTGGAAAATCAGTGTGCCTGAAGACGGTAGGGTTGCTGCAGTACATGCTGCAATGCGGACTGCCCATCCCTGTAGGCGAGCGTTCTACCACGGGTATCTTCGAGAGCATCATGATTGATATAGGTGATGAACAGAGTATTGAGAATGATCTAAGTACCTATTCTAGTCACCTGATGAATATGAAGCAGATGATGAAGTATGCCGGCGAACACTCGCTGCTGCTCATCGATGAGTTTGGTAGCGGTACCGAGCCTACCATCGGTGGCGCCATTGCCGAGGCTATGCTTAAGCAGTTCTGGAAGAAGAAAACCTTCGGTGTCATCACAACCCACTATCAGAACCTGAAGCACTTTGCTGAGGATCATGAGGGTGTGGTGAATGGAGCTATGCTCTACGATCGTCATGAGATGCAGGCTCTGTTCCAACTCTCAATCGGACAGCCTGGTTCAAGCTTTGCCATCGAGATAGCCCGCAAAACGGGTATCCCCGAGGAGGTAATCAAGGATGCCAGTGATATCGTAGGTCAGGACTATATCCAGAGTGATAAATATCTGCAGGATATTGTGCGTGATAAGCGTTACTGGGAGGGCAAACGTCAGACCATCCATCAGCATGAGAAGAAACTGCAGGCCAGTGGTGAACGGTTAGAGGCTGCCGTGGAAGAGATTGAGGCAGAGCGCAAGGCGATTCTGCGTAAGGCCAGAGAGCAGGCTGAGGAGCTGTTGCGTGAGAGCAATAAGAAGATAGAGAACGCAATCCGTGAGATACGTGAGGCGCAAGCCGAAAAGGAGCGCACCCGCAAGATACGTGAAGAGCTGGATACCTTTAAGGAGGAACTGGCTCAGGTGGATACTCGTGCCACCGATGAGGCTATCGCTAAGAAGATGCGTCAGATTCAGGAGCGTAAGGAGCGTCGCGAGAAGCGCAAGGCCGAGAGACATGAACAGCAATCTGCTCATACGGAGCAACCTAAGACGGCAGCTGCGCCTAAGGCGAGTGCACCGCTGGCGGCTGGCGATACCGTGCGTATCAAAGGACTGACCTCGGTGGGTGTCATCGATAGTATTGATGGCGCCAAGGCGGTTGTAATCTTTGGTGGCATGAAAACCAAGATGCGCTTGGAGCGTTTGGAGCATGCGGAGAAACCTAAAACGGCGACTACCAAGGCTGAAGAACGTAATCAGAATATAGCAGGATCGTATGGTGTAGTATCGAAGGATACCCGCAACGTGATTGATAACCGTAAACTCAACTTCAAGCAGGATATCGATGTGCGTGGCATGCGTGGCGACGAAGCTATCAATGCCATTACCTATTTTATTGATGATGCCATACTGGTGGGAGTAAGTCGTGTACGCATTCTCCATGGTACTGGTACAGGCGTACTGCGACAGCTTATCAGACAGTATTTAGGTACTATCCCCAACGTGTCGCATTTCCGTGATGAACACGTGCAGTTTGGAGGTTCAGGCATTACTGTAGTCGACTTGGAATAGCCGTTTTGTGAAAATTGTTAATTTATTGACGTATGTCACTCATACTTCCCAATAAATGTTAAAAGACTTTAACATTAGGATTGTCTATCGAAATAATTCGTATATTTGCACCGGAAATCGACGTGAAGTCGCTTCAAAGTGAAGAAGAAATCTAAAGGATAACGCGGTCTGAAAAGGCCGCCTAAAGTATAGAGAATATGATTCAATTTAGTAAGAAGGCAGTTCTTTGCCTGATGGCTCTAATGCTGGTGTGCATGACTACTACTGCAGGAGGAAAGACTACGAAGAGCAATCAAACGTCAGGCTTTGACTGGAATCCAGTGATGGATGCAATTATTTTAGTAGAGAGCGAAGGGAATCCCCGAGCCGTGAGTGGAAACTCAGTAGGCGCGATGCAGATTACTCCGATTTTCGTAAAAGAATGCAATAATATTCTGAAGAAGTTGAAGAGTAATAAGCGATACACTTTAAGCGATCGCTATAGTGTAGAGAAATCGAAGGAGATGTTCCTGTTAATCCAAAAGTACTATAACCCAGAGAACAACGTCGAGAAGGCTATACGTTCTTGGAATGGAGGAGTTAAGTACAGTGTCAAGGCTACTAACAAGTACTACCGTAAGGTGCTGGCCAAGATGAAATAGAAGGATCCTTATAATCCGATTGTCAAGGATATAACCCTGACGATCGGGTATTTTGTTTTTATGCCTTTGGTTTTCTTTGGTTGCTACAAAAAATTAAGCCCGACATCTGTCGGGCTTTCTACAGAGTTGCGGAGGCAGGATTCGAACGTGCGACCTCCAGGTTATGAGCCTGGCGAGCTACCAACTGCTCCACTCCGCGATGTTAATTTTCGGTGGCAAATCAGGTCGTTTTCTGTTTTGCGGGTGCAAAGGTACGACTATTTTTTGAATTGACCAAATTTTCGAGCTATTTTTTTATAAAATTGTTGTTTTTGTAATATTTTTGCCCGTTTTTCTTGTGTAATTCAAAGAAATAGTTTACTTTTGCACACTGTAGAAATGTGTGCAATTTTAAATTTTTAGGAGGAAACAGTCATGTCGATATCCAAAACAAGACAAAAGCTGGTAGATGTAGCCCGACAGCTATTTGCTAAAAACGGGCTTGAGAATACGACGATGAACGATATTGCATTGCAGTCGGGCAAAGGTCGCCGTACACTCTATACCTATTTTAAATCAAAGGAGGAAATCTACTACGCCGTTATCGAGAGTGAGTTGGAGCGACTGAGTGATAAACTTGATGAAGTGGCTGCTCGTAAAATCCGCCCACAGGACAAGATTATCGAACTGATCTACACCCATCTCAGTATGATTCGTGAAACGGTAGTGCGCAACGGTAACCTGCGTGCTGAGTTCTTCCGTAATATATGGATGGTGGAGAAAGTGCGCCGCCATTTCGATGATGCAGAGATTGAACTGTTTCGTAAGGTGTATGCCGAAGGCAAGGAGGATGGCGAGTTTGATATCGATAATGTCGATCTGGTGGCAGACATTACGCACTACTGTATCAAGGGTCTTGAGGTGCCATATATCTATGGGCGTATTGCGCACGGTATGAAGGAGGAGGATACCAAGCCCCAGGTTGCCAAGGTGGTTTATGGTGCGCTTGGTAAGATTCAGAGAAAGTAAAACATTACACATTATTAATAATAGAAAATAATTATGGGATTATTAGAAGGTAAGACAGCGCTGATTACAGGTGCTGCACGCGGTATCGGAAAGGCTATCGCACTGAAGTATGCCTCTGAGGGCTGTAACATCGCATTCACCGACCTACAGGTGAACGAAGAAACTGAGAAGGAAATCGCCGCTCTCGGCGTTAAGGCAAAGAGCTACGCTTCTAACGCTGCCGACTTTGCACAGACTGAGGAAGTGGTTAAGGCTGTGAAGGAAGAGTTTGGTTCTATCGATATTCTGGTTAACAACGCTGGTATCACCAAGGACGGTCTGATGCTGCGCATGACCGAGCAGCAGTGGGATGCTGTTATCGCCGTTAACCTGAAGAGTGCCTTCAATTTCATCCACGCTTGTGTACCCGTCATGATGCGTCAGCGTGGTGGTTCTATCATCAATATGGCCTCAGTAGTGGGTGTTCATGGTAACGCTGGTCAGGCTAACTATGCCGCTTCAAAGGCTGGACTTATTGCTCTGGCTAAGAGTATCGCACAGGAAATGGGTCCAAAGGGTATCCGCGCCAACGCTATCGCTCCTGGATTCATCGAGACAGCTATGACTGCTGCTCTGCCTGAGGATATTCGTAAGGAGTGGTGCAATAAGATTCCTCTGCGTCGTGGTGGACAGGTTGAGGATATCGCCAACGTAGCTACCTTCCTGGCTTCTGATATGTCAAGCTATGTTAGCGGTCAGGTTATCCAGGTTGATGGTGGTATGAACATGTAATTGACGGTTATGGAAGTCGTATACGAAGACAACCATATTATCATCGTAAACAAACAGAGTGGGGAGATCGTACAGGGTGATAAAACTGGCGATCGCCCCCTTTCTGATTTGGTGAAAGACTATATCAAGGTGAAATATGCCAAGCCAGGAGCTGTTTTCCTGGGTGTGGTACATCGTCTCGATCGTCCTGTTTCAGGACTTGTGGTCTTTGCCAGAACCTCTAAGGCATTGCCCCGACTTAACAAGATGTTTGCCGAGGGCGAGGTACACAAGACCTATTGGGCCATTGTGAAGAATACACCCAAACAGTTGGAGGGCACACTCGAGCACTGGCTGGTGCGTAACGAGAAGCAGAATAAGAGTTATGCCTACGATCGTGAGCGCCCCAACGCTAAGAAGGCCATCCTGAAATATCGTACAATAGGTCGCTCGGACAACTATACCTTGTTGGAAGTGCAACTTATGACGGGTCGTCATCACCAGATCCGCTGTCAGTTGGCAGCCATGGGCTGTCCTATCAAGGGCGATTTGAAATATGGTGCGCCTCGTAGCAATCCCGATGGCAGCATCTCCCTGTTGTCGCACCGAGTGGAGTTCGTTCATCCTGTATCCAAAGAAACCATATCTGTTGAAGCCCCATTACCCGACGATCCGTTGTGGAAGGCTATAGCACCTAAGTAAAATCATGAAGAAAGTCCTGAAGTGGTTGGGCATAGCGGTCTTGACACCCATACTGATTTTAGTGATAATAGCCGCGCTGATTTACTTGCCACCCGTACAGAACTGGGCGGTGAAGAAGGTAGCTGCCATCGCGTCGGAGAAAACGGGCATGGACATCACGATACAGCACGTGAATCTGGAGTTCCCGCTCGATCTGGGTATCGAAGGTTTCCGTGCGTTGCATCCTAATGACTCGATAGCCAATCAGATGGACACCATCGCCGATGTCAAGAAGATGGTATGCGACGTGCGTCTGTTGCCGCTTCTAAAGAAACGGGTGGTTATCGATGAGCTGTCGTTGACACAGGCAAGCATCAATACCAATGGCTTTATCGGCGACTTGCGTGTGAAGGGTGAGTTGCAGGAACTATGGCTGTCGTCCAAGGGCATCGACCTCGATCAAGAAACTGTTGAGGTAAATGGTGCTCGACTATCAGAAGTCCGACTGGATATCGCCCTGAGCGATACAGCGGCTGTTGACACCACCGAATCGACAATGAAATGGGTTATCAATGCCGATTCAGTGCGTATCCTGAAGTCAGACTTCATGGTTCATCTGCCTGGTGATACTCTGAATGCTCAGGCCTATATGGGTAGGGCGGTGGCCCGCAAGGTGTTGGCCGATTTGGGACAGAGCATCTATAAGGTTGGCAGTCTGGATTGGTTGGACGGCCGCCTGAACTATAATAACCGCTACGAGCCAGAGGTAAGCGGTCTGGACTATAACCATCTGGCATTATCGGACATCAATCTCCGACTGGAATCCATTGAATATATCGAACCGAATACCTCGCTGATTATAAAGGACCTGCAAGCCAAGGAGAAGAGTGGTCTGCAGATCAGCCACTTGTCGGCGAAGGTCACCATGGATGATAAGCGGGTGGCCATCCCACAGTTGAAGCTGAGAACACCTGATACGGAGATCGAAACCGAACTTGCCATGGACTTCAATGCCTTTGATGAGCAGCAGCCGGGCGGCATGAAGTTCCGTTTAAATGCCCAGATAGGTAAGCAGGACCTGATGCGTTTCATGGGTGATATGCCGCAGGCTTTCGTGCGCAGCTATCCCAACCATCCTGTCAGCATCAAAGGCTCTGTTAATGGTAATATGCAGCATATGACCTTTACCGGACTTGATGTCAATCTGCCTACAGCTTTCCGCATGACTGCCAATGGTACGGCTTCTAATGTGACGGATATCACAAAGATGAAGGCCGACATCAGTATGCATGCCAGAACTGAGAATATGAATTTTGCTTTGGCATTGGCCGATCCTGCTATGATGCGTAACTATCGGATACCTTACGGTATGACACTCGATGGCACGCTGAAGACCGAGGGTACGCGTTATGCTACCAACTTGGTAGCTACCGAAGGGGCAGGGACCATCAAGCTGAAGGGTAGCGCCAGCATTCCTGTCAATACCAATGGCGACTTGCTGACTGAACTGATGAGCTATGATGCTGACGTGAGCATCAACCGTCTTAATCTGCATCACTTCATGCCGCGCGATTCTATCTATATATTTACTGCCGATGTGAAGGCAAAAGGCAATGGTACCAATTTTCTGTCGAATAAGAGTAAACTGACTGCCGATGTCAAGGTACACCAGTTGCAGTATGGCAGTTGGAATCTGAAGAACCTCACAGCTGAGGCCACATTGGCCAATGGCCATGCATTGGCAAAGTTAGTAGGCTATAACGAATTGTTGCAAGGCACCATCGGTGTAGATGCGTTGCTGAACACCAGAAAACTGATGGCTACTATCAGCGCCGATCTTGATAAGGCCGACCTCTACCGTATGCGTTTGGTGGAAAATCCACTCTCGATAGGACTTTGTGGTTCGGTGGATGTGGTGTCGGACATGAAACTCACCCACCGTGTGACTGGCCTGATGGACGAAATCTATATCGCCGGCAAGAAAGAGACCTTGCGTCCTGATTTCATCGGACTACATATCAACACGACCGTTGATACCGTGATAGGACGTATCCAGAGTGGCGACTTTATTGTGAAATTTGATGCCAGTGGCAACTACGAGCGGCTGCTGAAACATCTGACCATGTTGGGCGACTCGGTGATGACGCAGCTCGACAAGCGTATCATCGATCAACCTGCCATCAAGCGCCTGTTGCCCGATATGAAACTGCATATTGAGAGTAAACGCGACAATCCGATGGCCAGTCTGCTGAAGGCGATGGATATCCAGTTTAAGGAGATGATGGTTGATGTGAGCACTTCGCCCACAACGGGTATCAACGGCAAGAGCTATCTCTATTCATTAATATATGATAGTACGCGTATAGACACCATCCGACTGAATCTGACGCAGAAAGGCGAACGTCTGACGTATCAGGGCCAGATACGGAATAACCGTCGTAATCCACAGTTTGTATTCAACACCCTTATCGATGGCACCATCCATCAGCATGGTATCTTAGCGGGGTTGCGCTATTACGACCAGCACGATAAAATGGGTGTCCGTCTGGGGGTAACGGCAGAGATGGAGAGTGATGGCATTCGCTTTAAACTGCTGCCGGAGCAACCCACCATTGGCTATAAGGTGTTCAATCTGAATAAGGATAACTATCTGTTCATGGGGCGTAACAAGCGTCTGCAGGCAAAGGTTGATCTGATAGCCGACGATAAAACGGGTATCAAACTCTATACGGAGAATCAGGATTCTACCATGCTGCAGGATATCACCTTGAGTATCAACCGACTGGATCTGGGTGAACTGACATCTGTAATCCCGTATCTGCCGCGTATCACGGGTAAGCTGAATGGCGACTACCACATTCTGCAGGATCAGAACGAGAATATCTCTATAGCCAGTGATATGGGGGTGCAGCAGATGACTTACGAAGGATCGCCCATTGGTAACCTGAGCACTGAGCTGGTTTATCTGATGAAGGAAGACGATACTCACGCTGTTGAGGCCCGATTGATGCTCGACGATGTGGAGTTTGGTATGCTGAGCGGTATCTATAAGAACGAAGGTGAGGGCTTTATTGATGCTGATTTCAAGATGACACGACTGCCGCTGTCGTTGGTCAACGGTTTCGTACCTGATCAGTTAGTAGGCTTGGAAGGCTATGGCGAGGGCAATCTGACTATCCGTGGTACCACCAGTCATCCTGAGGTGAATGGTGAGATGTATGTCGACTCGGCTTATCTGGTCAGCATCCCTTACGGCATCCGTATGCGGTTTGATGATGATCCTGTACGTATTGTAGGTTCTAAACTGATGCTTGAGAATTTCGGACTTCATTCGAGCAATAACGACCTGCTGAACCTGATGGGTAGCATCGACTTCTCAGACATGGATCATATCATGATGGATATGCGTATGCGTGCTCGTAACTTCCTGCTGATTGATTCGAAACAGCGGCCTAATAGCGTGGCATGGGGTAAGGCCTACGTGAACTTCCTGACTCGTTTGCAGGGACCATTGGAGGAACTGAATATGCGTGGCCGACTGGATGTGTTAGGCTCAACGGATATGACCTATTTGTTGCTCGACTCGCCGTTGAGTACAGATACACGACTGGATGAGCTGGTGAAATTTACGGATTTCAGCGACTCAACAATAGCTGTTGTTACCCGTCCGGCTCCATCAGGATTGAATATCGACCTGACAATCAATGTATCACAGGGTGCTCATATCGTCTGCGACCTCAATGCCGACGAGAGTAACTATGTGGATCTGATGGGAGGTGGCGACTTGCGTATGTTGTATAACTCGGAGGGTATCAACCTGACAGGACGTTATACGCTGTCGAGTGGTGAGATGAAATATTCATTGCCCGTCATCCCACTGAGGACTTTCCACGTGAAGGAAGGCAGCTATGTGGAGTTTACGGGCGACCCGATGAACCCCAAGTTGAACATTACAGCCGTGGAGCGCACCAAGTCGAATGTGACTAACGAGGCGGGTGTGAGTCGAACTGTGCAGTTCGATTGCGGTGTGATCATCACCAAGACGCTGAACGATATGGGACTTGAATTCATTATCGATGCCCCTGAGGACCAGACTGTGAGCGGCGAATTGGCTACCATGTCGAAAGAGGAGAGGGGAAAGATGGCTGTGGCCATGCTCACTACAGGCATGTATCTGGCCGATGGTAATACTGGTGGCTTCTCGATGAACTCGGCTTTGAGTTCGTTCCTGCAGAGTGAGATTAATAGTATTGCGGGGTCGGCTTTGAAGACACTCGACCTGAGTGTTGGTATCGATAACTCGACCGATGCCTCGGGTATGATGCATACTGACTATTCATTCAAGTTCGCCAAACGATTCTTCAATAACCGTTTGAAGGTAGAGTTAGGTGGAAAGGTATCGTCAGGAAACAGCGATGCCATGAGTGGCGGACAGAACCAGTCGTTCTTCGATAATGTGACCATGGAATATCGATTGAATCAGGATGCTACTAAGAATCTGAAGCTGTTCTATAACCAGAATGTTTACGACTGGCTTGAAGGTTATACTGGCGAATATGGTCTCGGCTTTGTTTGGCGTAAGAAGATGAACAGTCTGCTTGATGTGTTGACCTTCTGGAAGAAAGACCAGCCAGTGATGATGCCACGACCCACCACGCCTCGTGACACCGTGCGGACAGATAGTGTGCGACCCATAAACAGAGAACGTCATGCTAAGTAAAGTCAAGTATATTGCCATGGTGCTTTGTCTCGCTTCCTGTTCGATGACAAAGAATATCCCCGAAGACGATCAGCTCTTCACGGGGCTGACCAAGATGGCCTATGACGATGAGAGAGAATATGATGTCGAAGCCTACAACGACCATTTGGAAACCACCAAGGCCGAATTGGAGGCTGCACTTGCCACCGAACCGAATGGATCGCTGTTTGGTAGCAGTTATTTCACGGTTCCCTGGTCGTGGCATCTATGGGTATATAATAAGTTCTCGGGCAAGGATTCTGGTTTTGCCCGTTGGATGACCAAGACCTTTGGTAAGGCCCCCGTACTGATGAGTCAGGTGAACCCAACGCTTCGCAGTAGCGTGGCTAAATCGGTGTTGCGTAATAACGGTTTCTTCCGTGGTGATGTGACTTATGAACTGGTGCAGCAAAAAAATCCCAAGAAGTGTAAGATTGGCTATACCATCCATCTTGATTCACTCTTCACGCTCGACTCTGTGAGCTATGTCAACTTTCCTGCACCTATTCAGGCACTGATTGATTCTACCTGCGACGAAAGTATGATTAAGAGCCAGTCGCCCTTTAGTATCAACCATCTTGATGCTGAGCGTTCACGTATCAGTAGTCTGTTGCGTAACAATGGCTATTATTTTTATAACTCCAGCTACGCTTCGTATCTGGCTGATACCTTTGCGGTTGATAACAAGGCACAACTGCGATTCCAACTGGCGCAAGGTGTCCCCGATGCCGCCCTGCATAAATGGTATATCGGTAAACTCGATGTAAACTTCCGTAAGACGGCTCGCGAACAGTTGAATGATTCTGTAAAACGTCGCTATCTGACGATACATTTCAATGGTAAGAAGTCGCCTATCATGCCGCGCGTAGTACTCAGGAATCTACGTCTGCGTCCGCGCCAGGAGTTCAGCTATGAGAAGTATATGGAGTCGGCCAGTAAGATTAACGCTACGGGTGTGTTCAGCAGTACCGACTTCCAGTTCACCCCTCGTACCGATTCTGATACCCTCGACCTCCGATTGAATTGCACTTTCGATAAACCCTACGACTTCTATATCGAAGGCAATGCCATTGGTCGTACCAGTGGGCGATATGGCCCTGAGTTGAAGGTTGGTCTGACGCGCAGAAATGCCTTCCGAGCCGGTGAGAAACTAGACCTGAACCTGCACGGCTCTTACGAATGGCAGAAGAGTGCCAATGCAGATATGAACAGTTATCAGTATGGTGCCGACATGTCGTTGGAGTTCCCCCGAATCATCGCTCCTTTCTATAATAGTGACCGCATCCGTCGCGATAAGAATGGACGCCCCATTCGTCGTCGTTTCTACTCATCGCCAACAACCTATGCCAAAGTGTCGGTTGACGTGATTCGTCGTCCGGAATACTACAAGATGCACATTGTTTCTGGTGAGTGGACCTATCGCTGGCAGTCATCGGCCAATAGTCGTCATGAGTTCTCGCCCCTCACGCTGAAGTATCAGTATATGAACAGCCATACGGATAAGTTCGACTCTGTTATTGTGGCTAATCCGTATCTGGCAGCTTCGATGGAAGACTGTTTTACGCCCAAGATGCGCTATACATATATGTACACCAGTCCGGCTACGAAGCGTCATCCCATCCGTTGGGAGTTTACCGTTGAGGAGTCGGGTAATCTGTTGTCGCTTTGGGATTATGTAGGTGGACATGCTTTCAACGAGAAAGGCAAGACGCTTTTTAAGACTCCTTATTCGCAGTTCCTGCGATTCGAGACTGATTTCACCAAGACGTGGACGCTCTCTTCTACGTCACGTTTGGTAGGTCATGTTAGTGGCGGTGTCCTCTATAACTATGGTAACAGTAGCGAGGCGCCATATAGTGAATATTTCTATGCAGGCGGTGCCAATACCATTAGAGCCTTTGGTGTGCGTGAGATCGGTCCCGGTGCGTTCGATGGTACAGGATTGGGTCGCCAGCTGGGTTATCTCGTTCAGAATGGCGAGGTTAAACTCGTGGGTAATCTGGAGTATCGCACCCAGCTGTTTGGCGATTTGAACGGGGCTATATTCCTCGATGCAGGTAATGTGTGGGATTTTAATGATGATTTCGTTACCGATGGAGGATTCCCAAAATCACTCAAGGCACTTGTCAAGCAGACAGCTCTGGGTACGGGTCTGGGAATCCGTTATGATATGGGCTTCCTCGTGATTCGACTCGATTGGGGATTGGCCATCCACTGCCCTTACGAGACTGGCAAGTCGGGCTATTTCAATGTGCCCAGCTTCAAAGGTGCGCATACGCTGCATTTTGCTGTCGGCTATCCGTTCTAATACGTATTTTTTTCGATACTTTTGTTTTAAAGTCCAAAATATTTTGTATCTTTGCACGCAAATTAATATAACTCGATAAAAAATAGCTTATGAAACCAACTTTATTTCTGCTTGCTGCTGGTATGGGAAGCCGTTACGGCGGTCTGAAGCAGCTTGACGGTCTGGGTCCTAATGGCGAGACCATCATGGATTACAGTATTTACGATGCCATCCAGGCTGGATTTGGCAAGATTGTATGGGTTATCCGTAAGGACTTCGAAGAGCAGTTCCGTACACAGATTCTCGCTAAGTACGAGGGAAAAGTAAAGTGTGAGCTTTGCTTCCAGGCGCTCGATGCACTGCCCGAGGGCTTCAGTGTTCCTGAGGGTCGTCAGAAGCCTTGGGGTACAAACCACGCTGTGCTCATGGGTAAGGATGTGATTAAGGAGCCATTCTGTGTCATCAATTGCGACGACTTCTATAATCGCGATGCATTTATGGTTATCGGAAAGTATTTGGCTAACCTCCCCGAGGGTGCTAAGAACCAGTATGCCATGGTAGGTTTCCGTGTTGGTAACACCTTGTCAGAGAATGGTACTGTGGCTCGTGGTATCTGCTCAAAGAACGATAAGGGTCATCTGACAACAGTTGTAGAGCGCACAGAGATTGTTCGTTGTGCTGCTGATGGTTCGAATGCAGGCGCTGCCAGCGAGCCAATCCGTTTCAAGGACGAGGATGGCAAGTGGGTAGAGGTTGCTGATAATACACCTGTATCGATGAATATGTGGGGTTTCACTCCTGATTACTTCGAGTATTCAGAGGCTTACTTCAAGGAGTTCCTCAGCGATCCTAAGAATATTGAGAACCTGAAGGCTGAGTTCTTTATACCTCTGATGGTCAACAAACTGATCAACGATGGTACTGCTACTGTTGAGGTTCTCGATACCACCAGCAAGTGGTTCGGTGTAACCTATGCAGCTGATCGCGATGCTACTGTTGCTCGTATCAAGCAGCTCGTCGACGAGGGTGTATATCCTAACAAGTTGTTTTAAATGAACATCGACATATTAAGTCAAGATCAGCTGGCCCTGATGGACCAGCTGATTTCTGATGCAAATACCATACTTGTAGTTTGTCACAAGAGCCCAGATGGCGATGCTATCGGTTCGTCGCTGGCTTGGGCAGAGTTCCTGCGTATGCGTGGAAAAGATGTTACCGTGTTGGTGCCCGACCAGTATCCTGACTTCCTGAAGTGGTTGCCAAATACGGAAAAGATTGTGCGCTATGATAAGCACACGGAGAAGGGCGATATGCTGTTGAAAATTGCCGATTTGGTGTTCTGTCTCGACTTCAATACGCCCAGTCGTGTAGATGAGATGGAGCAGGCACTGGTGAACAGTCCTGCCAAGAAGGTGCTTATCGACCATCACCTGAGGCCCGATGTGGAAGCCGATCTGGTGGTATCGCTTCCAGAGGCGTCCAGCACCAGCGAACTGGTGTTCCGTATTGTCTGGCAGATGGGCGCTTTCACTCAGCTCGACAAGGCGTTCGCCGTACCAGTATATTGCGGTATGATGACTGATACAGGCGGTTTTATTTACAACAGCAGCCGTCCTGAAATCTATTTTATCATCAGTGAGTTGCTCACTAAGCGTATCGATAAGGACCGTATCTATCGTAATGTTTATCACAACTATTCAGAGGATCGTATCCGTCTGATGGGTTATGTGATGTACGAGAAACTGGTATATCTACCAGATTATCATGCTGCGTTTTATTCGCTCACGCGCGATGAGCTGAAACGCTTTAATTTCATCAAGGGTGATGCCGAGGGACTGGTGAATATCCCCCAGCAGATAAAGGGATTGAAACTCTCAATCTCCCTGCGCGAGGATACTGATAAGCCTAACCTGGTGTGGGTGAGTCTGCGTTCGGTTGATGATTTCCCCTGTAATCTGATGGCAGAGGAGTTCTTTAATGGCGGTGGACACCTGAATGCATCGGGTGGACGATTGGAGACATCCATCGAAGAGGCTATTGAAATCACCAAAAAGGCGATTTATGCGTATCAAAACAAGTTAAAGTAGCCTAATATTGATGTTGTTTACGAAATAATTCGTATTTTTGCACCGTCAATCGATATAAAAATGAAGAAGATACTATTTATCATGATAGCTTTTGCCGCTGTTCTCAGCAGTTGTAACGACTACGAGACCTACGGCGATAAGAAGGAAAAAGAGCGTAATGCGATAGCAAAGTTTATTTCAGACTCTTCTATCGTAGTGATCAGCGAGGATCAGTTTAACCAGCAGGGTTATACAACTAATATTGCGCGCAATGAGTTTGTAAAGCTCGATAAGAGTGGTGTTTACATGCAGATTGTACGTGAGGGTTGTGGCACCAAACTGCAGGATGGCGAGAACACCCGTTTGGTGTGCCGTTTCTCTGAGTTTGATATCCTCGAGGACACTATTACTATCTGCAACAATAATCCGAACTTGTCATTGAATGGAAGGTCGGTAGTCGCGTTGCCCGATATCATTCAGGTATCGCGCAGTAGTGGCTCTTTCACAGCTTCGTTCGAGAGTGGTGTCATGTATACTGTCTATGGCAGTTCATCAGTTCCTTCCGGTTGGCTGGTGCCCCTGACTTATGTGAAAGTGGGTCGTCCACAGTCGTTAACCGATGAGTGTGCCAAGGTACGTCTGATTGTACCTCATTCTCAGGGTCATGCTACTGCATCGAGCAATGTCACACCTTGCTATTATGAGTTGACCTTTCAGCGAGAATCATAACGATTTATTTTCCTAATTAATATGACACTGATCAAATCTATTTCCGGTATCCGTGGTACTATCGGCGGTCATACCGGTGACACGCTCAATCCTTTAGACATTGTTAAGTTTACCACAGCCTACGCCCAGTTTATTGGGGGAAAAAAGATAGTCGTAGGCCGCGATGGTCGTATCTCTGGTCTCATGGTTCGCAACGTGGTTGTTGGAACCTTGATGGGCATGGGTTACGATGTAATTGATATTGGCTATGCCACGACTCCAACAACCGAGTTGGCAGTACGTATGGCAGGTGCCGATGGTGGTATCATCATCACCGCCTCACATAACCCCCGTCAGTGGAATGCCCTCAAGTTGTTGAACCGCGAGGGTGAGTTCCTGACAGCTGCCGATGGCGCAGAAGTACTGCGTATGGCAGAGGCTGAGGACTTTGATTATGCTGAGGTTGATCATCTGGGTACTTGTACCGTTGACGACTCGTATAATAAGCGCCATATTGACTCTGTGCTTGCCTTGAAGCTGGTTGACCGTGAGGCTATCAGCAAACGTAAGTTCCGTGTATGTGCCGATACCATTAACTCGGTAGGCGGTATTATTCTGCCAGAGTTGTTCAAGGCTCTCGATGTGGATTTCGAGATTCTGAATGGTGAGTGTACTGGCGACTTCGCTCACAACCCAGAGCCATTGGAGAAAAACCTGCATGGCATCATGGATAAGATGAAGAAGGGTGGCTTCGATTTGGGTATCGTGGTTGATCCCGATGTTGACCGTTTGGCCTTTATCTGTGAAGATGGTACCATGTTTGGTGAGGAGTACACACTCGTGTCTGTAGCCGACTATGTTCTGAGCCACACTGTTGGAAATACCGTTTCAAACCTCAGCTCAACTCGTGCTTTGCGCGACGTGACTGAGAAACATGGTGGTAAGTACACCGCTGCAGCCGTTGGCGAAGTGAATGTGACTACCAAGATGAAGGAGGTAGGCGCTGTGATTGGTGGCGAGGGCAATGGTGGTGTCATCTATCCAGAGAGCCACTATGGTCGTGATGCTCTTGTTGGTATCGCTCTTTTCCTGTCGAGTCTGGCTCAGAAGGGCTGTAAGGTGAGTGAGCTTCGTGCTACCTTCCCTGACTATCAGATTGCCAAGAATCGTATCGACCTCACACCAGAGACCGATGTTGACGCTATCTTGGTCAAGGTCAAGGAGATGTTTGCCAAGGACAGTAGTGCTGTTGTTAACGATATCGACGGTGTAAAGATCGACTTCCCAGATCGTTGGGTACACCTGCGCAAGTCAAACACCGAGCCTATCATCCGTGTTTATAGCGAGGCTCAGAGCATGGATCAGGCCGACGACCTGGGTAAGCAGCTCATGCAAGTAGTTTACGACATGCAGTAATACCTTATATATAAAGGATATCATAAATCCTCTTGCAGACAGATGCAAGAGGATTTTTTTTGTGACAAAGTGGCATATTGTCAGTGTTTGGCACACTTTTGGCAGAACGCATGGCAGAAAATAAGTTTAAAATTAAAAATATAAGCATTATGAACATCAAACCATTAGCAGACCGCGTGTTGGTATTGCCAGCACCTGCAGAAGAGAAGATTGGCGGTATTATCATTCCTGACACTGCAAAGGAGAAGCCCCTTCATGGTACTATCAAGGCTGTAGGCCAGGGCACCAAGGATGAGGCAATGATTCTGAAGGAGGGTGATGAGGTGCTTTACGGAAAGTATAGCGGCACTGAGCTCGAGTTCGAGGGAACCAAGTATCTGATGATGCGTCAGAGCGACGTACTCGCAGTGATTGAAAAATAATTGTTAAATTATTAAATTTCGAAAGATTATGGCAAAAGATATTAAATTCAATATTGACGCCCGCGATGCGATGAAGCAGGGTGTTGACCAGTTGGCTAACGCAGTGAAGGTAACACTTGGTCCTAAGGGCCGCAACGTGGTTATCGAGAAGAAGTTCGGTGCTCCTCAGATCACTAAGGACGGTGTATCTGTAGCAAAGGAGATTGAGCTCGAGGATAAGTTTGAAAATACTGGTGCTCAGCTCGTTAAGAGCGTTGCTTCTAAGACTGGTGACGATGCTGGTGACGGTACAACTACAGCTACCATCCTGGCTCAGGCTATCGTTTCTGAGGGACTGAAGAACGTAACCGCCGGTGCTAATCCTATGGACCTGAAGCGTGGTATCGACAAGGCTGTTAAGGCTGTAACCGAGCACATCGCTAAGAGTGCTGAGCAGGTAGGCGACAATTATGATAAGATTGAGCAGGTAGCTACTGTATCTGCTAACAACGATAAGGAGATTGGTGAACTGCTGGCTGAGGCAATGCGCAAGGTTAGCAAGGACGGTGTCATCACCATCGAGGAGAGCAAGAGCCGCGATACCCACATCGGTGTGGTTGAGGGTATGCAGTTCGATCGTGGTTACCTCTCAGCTTATTTCATCACTGACAGCGAGAAGATGGAGTGCGTGATGGAGAACCCATACATTCTGATCTACGATAAGAAAATCTCTAACATCAAGGATTTCCTGCCCATCCTGCAGCCTGCTGCTGAGAGCGGACGCCCACTGATGGTTATCGCTGAGGATGTTGACTCTGAGGCTCTGACCACACTCGTTGTAAACCGTCTGCGTGGCGGCTTGAAGATCTGCGCTGTTAAGGCTCCTGGCTTTGGCGATCGTCGTAAGGCTATGCTCGAGGATATCGCTACACTGACTGGTGGCGTAGTTATCAGCGAGGAGAAGGGTCTGAAGCTTGAGCAGGCTACACTCGATATGCTGGGAACTTGCGATAAGGTAACTGTTTCTAAGGACAACACCACTATCGTGAATGGTGCTGGCGACAAGCAGCTCATTCAGGATCGTATCGCTCAGATCAAGAAGGAAATCGAGGTTACTACCTCTTCATATGATAAGGAGAAGCTGCAGGAGCGTCTGGCCAAGTTGGCTGGTGGCGTAGCAGTACTCTATGTAGGTGCTAACTCTGAGGTTGAGATGAAGGAGAAGAAGGATCGTGTTGACGATGCTCTCTGCGCTACCCGTGCTGCCATCGAGGAAGGTGTTGTAGCTGGTGGTGGTACGACCTACATCCGTGCTCAGGAGGCGCTTAAAAACCTGAAGGGCGACAACGCCGACGAGCAGACCGGTATCAACATCATCTGCCGTGCCATCGAGGAGCCTCTGCGTCAGATTGTTACCAACGCCGGTGGCGAGGGTGCAGTAGTTGTTCAGAAGGTTCGTGAGGGTAAGGGTGACTTCGGTTACAATGCCCGTCTCGACAAGTACGAGGATCTGCGTGAGGCAGGTGTTATCGATCCTGCTAAGGTGGCTCGTGTGGCTCTGGAGAATGCTGCTTCTATTGCTGGTATGTTCCTCACTACAGAGTGCATCATCTGCGACAAGCCTGAGAAGGAGCCCGCTATGCCAATGGGTGGTGCCCCAGGCATGGGTGGTATGATGTAATTTTGTAAAGCTAACATAACAAATTAGGGGATGGATTATATAATCTGTCCCCTTTTTTAGTTAATTTAAAATATTTGCTGTATTTTTATGCTCGAAACATTTGCGGGTTCAATGAAAACCCGCTAATTTTGCAAACGCAAATAATAATTTTTTTGATTTGTTTTAGTAGATTAGTTTTTAAGTAGTTTGTTTTTTTTGAACTGGCTGTCGTGATGACATCCAGTTTTTTTTTAGTTTTTCGCAGAAAATATTTGTTTTATGAGAAAAAGTTGTTATCTTTGCAATCTGTTACGTAACCAATAAACGACTATTATGAAGCAATTTCTGAAAATGACTCTAGCCACCGTTTGTGGTATTGTAGTCTTCAGTCTTGTGATGGGACTGTTTTTCGTTATCTCAATAGTAGGGATGGTGGCGAGTGATTCGGCATCAACCAAGGTGAGAGATAACTCTGTTTTTGTGCTCAAGCTGAACGGTGAAATCAATGAACGTGCCGAAGCAGAAACACCTTTCGACAATCTTTTGGGAGTAGATGGTTCTGGTTCTATGGGGCTCGACGATCTGATTGCCAGCATCCGAAAGGCAAAGAACGAGGAACACATCAAGGGTATCTATATTGAGGGTGGTTCTGCTGGTTTCGATAGCCCAGCCACAGCTCAGCAGTTGCGCGATGCCCTGCAGGATTTTAAGAAAAGTGGCAAGTGGATTGTGGCTTATGCCGACCAGTATGCGCAGGCTTCTTACTACGTGGCTACTGTAGCCGACAAGATTTACCTGAATGATGAGGGTGCTGTCGATTTGCGTGGTCTTGGTGGAAAGAATATGTATTTTAAGGGACTTTACGACAAACTGGGCGTCAAGTATATGGCTGCCAAAGTTGGTAAATATAAGAGTTATGTAGAGAGCGACACACGTTCAGATATGAGTGAATACGATCGCGAACAGCGTGAAGCTTATCTGAATGGTATCTGGAACTACTGGCTGAAGGAGATGGCTGATGGTCGTAAGGTGAATGCTACCGAGCTGAATAAGCTGGTGAACGACAGTTTGCTGGCATTTACACCTGCCGATGCACTGGTAAAGGCCAAGTTGATTGATAAGGTGATGTTCCCTGAGGAGATTAAGGCTGAAATCCAGAAGCGCCTGAAGCTCGACAAGGACGATGAGATTTCTCAGCTCACCTTGTCGGATATGATGAATGTGAAGTCGAAGAAGAAGGACAAGGGCGAAGAGATTGCTGTTTATTATGCATACGGTAGCATTGTTGATAGCGAGGCTCAGAATCTTCTGAGCGGTGGTGGTCATTGCATAGTCGGTAAGTCGACAGCAGAGGATCTCCGTAAGCTGGCTGACGATGATGATGTCAAGGCTGTTGTCTTCCGTGTGAATTCTGGTGGTGGTAGTGCTGTTGCCTCTGAGCAGATCCGTCATGCCATCAAGATGTTGAAGGCCAAGAAGCCTGTTGTGGTTTCTATGGGTGGTGCAGCAGCATCGGGTGGCTACTGGATTAGTTCTGCTGCTAACTATATCTATGCTGAGCCAACAACTATCACCGGTAGTATCGGTATCTTTGGCTTGATCCCAAACGTGAGCGGTCTGCTCACCGATAAGTTGGGGGTAACCCTTGATGGTGCGAAGACCCATCAGTTTGCCGGTTACGAGAATGAACTGGTTATGGGTAAGGATACTGACGAGATTATGCGTCAGTTGCAGAACTATATCAATCGTGGTTATCAGAACTTCCTGACTATCGTGTCCGAGGGTCGTGGCATCAAGCCAGAGCAGGTTCATGAGATAGCTCAGGGGCGTGTATGGCTTGCCAGCGATGCCCTGAAGATCAAGTTGGTGGATAAGTTGGGTAGTCTCGACGATGCTGTGAAGAAGGCTGCCGAGCTGGCCAAGTTGAAGGAGTATCATACTGCCAGCTATCCTGGTCAGACCAGTTGGTTGGATCAGTTCCTGGCTAAGGAGAGTAAGGGCTCTTATCTGGATTCTGAGCTCCGCG
The DNA here is from genome assembly GCF_000702825.1 of Prevotella sp. P6B1. Classification (GTDB taxonomy): domain Bacteria; phylum Bacteroidota; class Bacteroidia; order Bacteroidales; family Bacteroidaceae; genus Prevotella. Next base: position 176,943 of record NZ_JNKF01000013.1, on the reverse strand, counting down.
AGCTGTTGGGCGATGCCTATCTGCCGCTGATGCAGATTCGCTATGATATCAAGAACAACAGTCGCGTTCAGGCTCGTATGCTTGACGATATCCGTGTGAAATAGTGAATAGAGAAAAGTTTTGGAAGGCGATTTTATAACAATCAATAAAAAGCTGTTAGGCTTAGCCTGGTTCTATGGCTTGGGCGTAGGTATCAGGAATCTGCTGTTCGAGATGGGCATCTTGAGGAGCCGTTCCTTTAGTACCCCAGTCATCTCTGTAGGCAATATCACTGTGGGTGGTACGGGCAAAACCCCGCATGTTGAGTATCTTATCCGTTTGCTAAAAGATAAGCTTAACGTAGCAGTGCTCAGTCGTGGCTATAAGCGCAAGAGTAGGGGATATATCCTCTCGGATGAGAACACCTCAATGCATATGATTGGCGATGAGCCCTACCAGATCAAGCAGAAGTTCCCCGATGTCACTGTGGCTGTGGATAGAAAGCGTACGCGTGGCATTAGCAGGCTCACTGCTGATGACAGTGGCTTGGATATCGATGTGGTATTGCTCGACGATGCTTTTCAGCATCGTTATGTCAAGCCTGGCATCAATATCCTGCTGGTTGATTATCACCGTTTGGTTATTTATGACTGTCTGTTGCCGGCTGGTAGGTTGCGCGAGCCCGTCAGGGCTAAGGACAGGGCTGATATCGTGATTATCACCAAGTGCCCCAAGGATCTGAAGCCGATGGAGTTCCGTGTTATCACTAAGGCCATGAAACTCTATCCCTATCAGCAGTTGTACTTCTCTACCTTGGAGTATGATGCACCACAGCCTGTGTTCAGGAATGTGGCCATCCCTACTGGCTCTATTGGTCTGGATAGCCTTGCAGGACTGTCAGGTAAGAATATTCTGCTCCTCACGGGTATTGCTTCACCAGAGCAGTTAATGCACGACCTGCAGGAGTTCGATTCGCAGATCACGCCGCTCACCTTTGCTGATCATCACAACTTCAATCGTAAGGATATTGAGACTATCAATAATGCCTTTGCCTCACTGCCCGAACCACGTCTGGTGCTGACAACCGAGAAGGATGCCACGCGCCTGCAAGCTACTGAAGGGCTGAGCGATGACGTGAAGAAACATCTGTATATGCTGCCGCTGCGTATTGCCATTATGCAGGATCAGGAAGAAGAATTCAATCAAAAAATTATAGGATATGTATACAAAAATTCAAGAAACAGCATCCTGGCTAAAGGAAAGAATGACCACAAGTCCAACAACAGCGATAGTGTTGGGGACAGGCCTCGGACAATTAGCTTCAGAAATAACTGATATATACGAGTTTCCTTATCAGGAAATCCCCAACTTTCCCGTATCAACTGTTGAAGGCCATTCCGGTAAGTTGATTTTCGGTAAGCTTGGCGGTGTTGATATCATGGCTATGCAGGGTCGTTTCCACTTCTACGAAGGCTACTCGATGAAGGATGTCACCTTCCCTGTTCGTGTTATGTACGAGTTGGGCATCAAAACCCTCTTCGTATCTAACGCTGCTGGTGGCATGAATCCTGAGTTCAAGATTGGCGACCTGATGATTATCACCGACCATATCAACTTCTTCCCCGAGCATCCGTTGCGTGGAAAGAACTTCCCCACCGGTCCCCGATTCCCGGATATGCACGAGCCATACGATCATAATCTGATAGCTGAGGCCGATGCAATCGCTGCCGAGAAGGGTATCAAGGTGCAGCACGGTGTATATGTTGGTGTTCAAGGTCCTACCTTTGAGACCCCTGCAGAGTATCGTATGTATCGCATCCTTGGTGGCGACGCCGTAGGCATGTCAACCGTGCCCGAGGTGATTGTGGCCCACCATTGTGGCATCAAGACCTTTGGTGTCTCTGTGATTACCGACCTGGGTGGCTTTGATGTCCCCGTTGAGGTGAGTCACGAGGAAGTGCAGGAGGCTGCCAACATGGCGCAGCCGCTTATGACGGCTATCATGCGCGAGATGATTGCGCGTTCAGAGCGTATCGAAGCTCATAATAAAGAACAGTTTAACACAGATCACCCAACAGAAGGATGGAAATAGCAAAATTAGGAGAATTCGGTCTTATCGACCGTTTGACAAAGGATATTGAGATAAGGAACGACAGCACCAAGAAAGGTGTGGGCGACGATTGCGCCGTATTAAGCTATCCCGACAAGGAGGTGCTCATCACCACCGATATGCTGATGGAGGGCGTACACTTCGACCTTACTTATATAGACTTGAAGCATCTGGGCTACAAGTCGGCTATGGTGAATATCAGCGATGTGTTCGCCATGAATGGCACACCACGCCAGATGACCGTTTCGCTGGCCATCAGCAAACGCTTCTCGGTTGAGGATATCGAGGAGTTCTATACCGGCCTGCGTTTGGCATGCGATAAGTGGGGCATCGACGTGATTGGCGGCGATACCACCTCTTCTTATACAGGTATGGCCATCAGCATCACCTGTATCGGTGAGGCCCGTAAAGAGGATGTCGTTTACCGCAATGGCGCCAAGGATACCGATCTTATCTGCGTGAGTGGCGACCTGGGTGCCGCCTATATGGGCTTGCAGCTGTTGGAGCGTGAGAAGAGTGTTTATTATCAGCAGGTGGAAGAAGCACGTAAGAAGAACGATAAGCGCGCTCTTGAAGAACTGGCTCACTTCCAGCCTGAGTTCAGTGGCAAGGAGTATCTGCTGCAGCGCCAGTTGCAGACCGAGGCCCGTGGCGATATTATCCAGAAGTTGCGCGAGGCTGGCATCCGTCCTACAGCCATGATGGACGTGAGCGACGGTCTGTCAAGCGAGCTGATGCATATCTGTAAGCAGAGTGGGGTAGGTTGTCGTATCTACGAAAAGAACATTCCAATCGACTATCAGACCGCTGTGATGGCCGAAGAAATGAACATGAACGTCACAACTTGCGCCCTGAATGGTGGCGAAGATTACGAATTATTGTTCACTGTTCCTATCGGCGATCATGAGAAAATCGAGCAGATCGACGGAATCAAGCTTATTGGCCATATCACCGATGCAAAGTTCGGTCAGGTACTCGTAACTCGTGATAATCAGGAGTTTACATTGAAAGCACAGGGCTGGAACCCCCTTGCATAGGCATAGCGCACAAAAAAATAATTTGTAAAAAAGTGCTAAAAAGTTTGGTGGGTTCAAAAAATAGTCGTACCTTTGCACCCGCAAAACAACGAAAGGATGTTTGCAAAACGAATTTGAAATGTTGGTGCCTTAGCTCAGTTGGTAGAGCATCGGACTGAAAATCCGTGTGTCCCCGGTTCGATTCCTGGAGGTACCACTCCTCCTTTCATTAGCCCGGTCTTGCAGTAATGCAGCCGGGTTTTTTCGTATATAAAGGTCAAAGTTCAAAATTCAAAGTTCAATGGGAATTGTTATTGGTATCGATGTTGGTATTTCAACGACCAAGATTGTTGGAATCAAGAATGGTAAGGTGTCGGCCCCTATCAGTATCACTGCTGCCGATCCGGTTACGTCGCTTTTTGGTGCCTTTGGCAAATATCTGCACGATAATGATATCGATTTGAAGGATGTCGAGCAGGTAATGCTTACTGGTGTAGGCTCCGCCTATATCGATCAGCCCATTTACGGCCTGCCTACAGCCAAAAGTCAGGAGTTCGTGGCCGATGGCCTTGGAGCCCGTTTTGAGTCGAAGCTCGACCACACTATTGTGGTGTCGATGGGTACAGGTACATCGTTTGTGAAGTGCGACGGCAACGAGATGCGCCATATTGGTGGTATCGGTGTTGGTGGAGGTACGCTGGCTGGTCTGGCCCGTCTCATGCTTAATACCAGCGATATCAAACAGGTGGCTACGCTGGCCAAGCATGGCAATATCCGTAATATCGACCTGACCATTGGCGATATCAGCGCCGTTCCAGTGCCTGGTCTCACCATGGATACCACCGCCAGTAACTTTGCCAATGCCCAGAGCGATGCCTCTAAGGAGGATATTGCTGCCGGACTCATCCACATGGTGCTACAGTCTATCGGTTCTGCCGCATGGCTTGCCTCATTAGGCAGCGATATACGCGATTTCGTGCTCATTGGCAACCTCTCCCTGCTTCCGCAGTGCAAAGAGGTGTTCCCTGCCTTGGAAACGCTCTATAACATCCGTTTCCACATCCCCAAGTATTCGCAGTACTGCACTGCTATCGGTGCCGCCCTCGATTACACCACCAAACGCTAATAGATATATGGAACAGAAAAGAGTAACCCCTGAGCGTATTACAGAACTCGCCGAGAACGAAGTGTTTGTATTTGGTAGCAATCTGGCAGGTGCACATGGCGGTGGCGCGGCCCTGTTGGCCTATCGTAAGTTTGGTGCCATCTGGGGCCAGGGCGTAGGTCTGCAAGGTCAGAGCTATGGCATCCCCACCATGCATGGTGGTGTTGATGTTATCAAACCCTATGTCGATGAGTTCATCGAGTTTGCTAAGACCCGTCCCGACCTCACCTTCTTAGTTACCCGTGTCGGTTGTGGCATCGCCGGCTTCACTAACGAGGAAATATCACCCCTCTTCGCCAAGGCCCACGATGTAGAGAACATCGTCCTCCCCGCAGGGTGGTAATACGGTGTTTTGTGAAATCAGGAAAAGTCAAGCCAAAAATAGGTACCCTCCGCATGAGCTAGCTCGATTCATGAATCGAGCTAGCTCAATCGATGATTTGAGTTAACTCACGGTTTTTGGGGGCATTTGAAAGTATCTATTATGGCTCTGGGGGCTGTACAGGTTCTGAGGCTATCATAGGCTCATATTCATAGTCAGGATATTTTACTTCCTGATGTACCACTTGTAAGATAGGGGCGTCGAGGGTGTTTTCAATAGATACAAGCGTCTCTATCGTAAAATTATGAGTACCGCGCATCCACTTGCTGATTTCAGCCTCTTTCTTACCGAGCATCATAGCCAAGTCTTTCTGCTTAAGCCCCATTGCTTCGAGTATCTCATGAATGCGGTCCACAATTTGGAACGAGAGTTCTACTTTCTGACGTACCGCAGGATTAACCTGCTTACGTCTCGCTTCAATAATACTACTTTTCTTCATCTCGCGAAAAAATATAATAACCTCGGTGCGAAGATAAGAACTATTTTCGAAAGGACCAAATAATTAACTTAGAAATTAAGTTGCCGTCGTAATTTTTTTTCTCCCCGCCCCCTTTGTCATGTCATCCCTCTCACCATTGGTTTTAGTAATGTACCTATGTACCAATGTACCAGAAATCCATTTTTTTTATCTAAATCCTTTTCTATTTCAGAAAAAGTTGTATCTTTGCAAACGAATAAAGTGATATTAATATGTTAGAGCTTCAAGATTGTATCAACAAGTTAGCAGATTTCAAGAGCGCATTCGCACAGAAATTTGGCATAACAAAACTCGGCATTTTTGGTTCTGTAGCCAGGAAAGAGAATACCGAGAATAGCGATATTGATATCGTGGTCGAAGTGCAGAAGCCGTCATTGCAGTTGATGTATGAGCTTAAAGAAGCCTTGAAGCAACTATTCAATTGCGAGGTAGATCTGGTAAGATTCCGCGATTCGCTACGTCCTCTCTTTAAGTCTAACATTGAAAGAGATGCTATCTATGTCTGATAATCAACTAACCATCCACGACAGACTCGAAGATGTTCTGGAATCCATCAACCTTATACAAGAATGGAGTGATGGAAGAAATACTGTAAATGATTTTATGTCGTCATCTACAGGAGTTATGGCATTTAATGCCTGTGTTATGAGGCTCCAAGTAATAGGCGAGCACATTGGCAAACTCCTTAAGAGCGAAGATAAACCACTAGACTCATTCCCCTCAATCCCTTGGAATGCCATATATGGATTACGTAATATTATATCTCATGAATACGCTAACATCGACGAAGATATAATCGTATCCGTTATCAATGACGATCTACAACCATTGAAGGATGCTATAGAGCAATTGATGCAAAAGTATTAATCATTAATGTATCTCCCATAACCTCGTCATTACTCCCCAATCAATGGGTAATGGCGTTTTTTAATATGCTTTATCCACAAGCCTTGTGAAATACAACTTTTTTCTTTAAATCCTTTTCTATTCAAGAAAAAGTTGTATATTTGCACCATCGATAACTAAGAGTCATATAATAGTATGAATTTGAAAAAGTATCTATTTGTTGTAATTTTGATTGTTTTATCAATTAATCAAGTTCTTTCTCAGAATTCTAATGTACTTTCTAGAAAGAGTACTGAAATAGAAAAACTTGAATCAGTTATCGTTAAATCAGCAGTTTATTTAGATAAAGGCGATTATTATAGGGCCATCGAGGGACTAAAGGAATCAATTGAATTGTCCAAACATATTAATTCTGGATTCCATTTTGGTTTTTCAATAAAACTTTTAGCACAATGTCATTTTGGCCTTGGAAATTATACTCAGGCTTTAGAGTATAATAAAATAGCGTTGTCTACTTTCGAGTATAATGCTAAAGATTCAATCTACAGAAGTGTTCTAATTAATATTTCAGATTGTTACAACAAATTAGGTGAGTACGATAAGGCGTTATTAGTAATGCAGGATTATTTTTCACTATTAAAGAATCAATATGGAGAATATATGGATAAGGATAAATATAATAGTGAGTATTATCCTAGTCTTCTTTCTCTGTCTTCCTGTTATTATTATTTGGGAGATTATTATAAATCCATAATGATATTAGAGGAATTATCAGAATACGAAGTTAAAAGAAATAGCGGTATAAGTGAAACTTACGCATATACATTGGAAAATATATCCATGGATTATCTTAGACTTGGTAGATTAAGAGACGCACTTTATTATGAAGAGAATGCATTAGATATAATTGTAAAATTGTATGGTTATAATGATATTCGATGTGCAAAAATGATGTATTATCTGGGCCATTTATATAATGTTTTGGGCAATAATGAAAAAGCAAGAGAACTTATAAAAAAGTCAATTCGAATAATAAAAAACGAAATGGGTGAGTTTAATATAGATCATATTTCAGCATTGAGGGCCCTGTCGTTAACTTATGCGGATTTAAAAAAAAGAATTGAAACGCTAGAAGAAATTCAAGGGATTTTGCGAGAAGGAAATATCAATGATTATGAATCGTATGTATATACATATAGGAATTTGGCAAATACTTATGCAGAACTGGGAGAAAAAGAAATGTTTTATGATATTGAACAAAGGGTTCATTTTAATAAGAAAATTCAGGATTATTTCCAAAAGAATAAAAGAGCATATGCGGACTACATGCAATCAATCTTTGATAGTTATTTGAAATTGGGAGATTATTCAAAAGCTATAAATGTTGGTAAACAAACTTGGGATATATATAAAATATTGTACGGAGATGATATTACGAGTTATTCTACATTTATACTAGAATTGTTTATTTGTTACGTAAAATTAAAAGATTACGTTAACGCTGTAAAAATAATCAAGGATAATAATGTTTTTAATAAGATTAAAGAAGATTTGTTGTCTAGTATAGATTTACTTCCATATTGCCATAGAGTAAATTATTGGAATAGTAGTTTGCGTAATGTTTTTTGCAATTTCCTGCCGTTATTAGCCTATTCTGGTGAAGAAGATTATTTTATTACGCAAGCATATGATAATTCCGCTCTATTCGCTAAAGGTTTTATGTTAAATACAGAAATGAATATGTCTAATATGATTGATAATCATGGTGATAAAATGTTAAAAGAATTGTATTATTCATATTTGTTAAATAGGTCAAAGGTTGTTCGAGCTTATGATAAGCATGTAAAGGATTCTCTTTCAACATTGATAACAAATCAAGAAGATCAAATATGGCAAACACTGAAGAAACAACATCTGACAAAAAGAACGAATGTTACATGGAAAGACATACAGAAAAGGCTTACCAAGTATGATGTCGCAATTGAATTCTTGTCTTTTTTTGATGATAATTTTAAACAATATAATGTAGCACTATTGTTGAAAAAAGATTATGTGTTGCCCAAAATTTTTGCACTTGGTGACTTCCAAAAAATGAAACTATATTCAATAAGCAATAAAAATGATTCACTTTATGAGTTAGTCTGGCAGCCAATGGAAAAGGAGTTAAAAGACATAAAGAATATTTATTTTTCTCCTGCGGGGCAAATATATAATTGTCCTATTGAATATTTGGTCGATAAAAACGGGACATATATGTGTGATAAATATAATATATATAGATTGTCTTCAACTAAAATGATATTAGCCCCTGCTGCTAAACGTAACTATAAGAAATCTGTCTTGTATGGGGGGCTAGACTATAATTATGATACTATTCCTACATTTCAAAAGAATTGCGATGTAGAGGATATCTACTTTCCACCTATTGAAAGAGGGTTACTCGATTCTTTATCAAATAGAAGTGGTTTTGAATCATTACCAAATACTTCAATTGAGATATCTGAAATATCTAAGTTACTATCTTATTCTAATGTTGATTGTATAACGTATATGGGGATGAATGGCTTAGAAGAATCTTTTAAGAAACTTTCTGGCTCTTTATTAGATATTATACATCTTTCAACACACGGTATGTATATAGAGAATAGTGCAGACTCGGTATATTTGAATAATAAGAATCTAAAATTTGTAGATGAAACATTATATATTTCTCCAGAGGATGCAGCACTAGCTCGTTCTTTTCTTGTTATGTCACGGGGTAATATGTTACCTCAGCATTATAAAATTCCGCATGGTGTTGATGATGGAATTTTAACAGCTCAAGAAATATCTAATATAGACTTAAAAAATGTTGACTTGGTTGTTCTGTCTGCATGCCAAACAGCTTTGGGCGATATTGATTATGATGGAGTTTATGGTCTGCAAAGAGGATTTAAAAAAGCTGGTGCCAATACGATTCTTATGAGTCTAGACAAAGTTGATGATGAAGCGACTCGAATTCTTATGGTTGAGTTCTATAGAAACCTAATGTCAGGAAAGTCAAAGTACCAATCACTCAAAGACGCTCAGAGGCATCTACGCCAAATTGATAACGGCAAATATGACAAATATGAGTATTGGGCTTCGTTTATACTATTAGACGGCTTATGATTGTAAACTCTTCACACATAAGTATTACGATGTTACCAGATTATTCGTAAATTACGATATTATTATTATCACATCAGAGTCCACAAATGTCCAGCAATCAATATGAAATAAAGTTATTAGGATGAGAAAATATTCTTTATTAGTTATCGTTGCTTTATGTATGCATTGCATAGCACAAACTATCGTAAATCCTGTTTTTGATAGAAGTGACACTCCATCTTTTTATATCAAAAAGATAGAGATAACAAAGGATACCACATTTATAACGTGTTCATTTTATGCTGAAGCAGGGTTATGGGCAAGCATATCAAAAGAAACATATTTGCGTGACTCAAAGTCCCACAGGATATTCCCGATACAGAGATGTGAAGGTTTGCCATATGCTCCAGAAGAGAGAATCTTTACTCAAAATGAAAGTTGTGAACTGCTTTTTTGTTTCCCTTCGATAGCGGGGGGGGAACAATTTGATTTTATAGAAAGCGAAGACGAAAGAGGATTTAATATATATGGTATTTGCCTAAAAAAACAAATTAAAACTTCCTATTCAGATACGGAACTAAGGCATCTTTCAGAAATGGCATCGGCATATTATTCTTCTAATGCCACCGAAAAGGCTATGCAATTAAAAGAATACGCTACATCATTAAACAATCTCATAAGTTATAATGTAAGTAAGGGCAATTTTTCGGAGGCAATTCGTCTGGGGACAGTAGAGGCAAGAATAAAAGAGAAAGTATTTGGCAAAGAAGACTCAAGCTATATAGGATCCTTAGAAAACCTTACTGCCTTCAATATTGCTAAAGATAACTATGTAGAGGCGATACGGTTAAAAACGGAATTATCAAATGTGCTGAAAGAAACTATAGGAACGGACAATAATGCTTATGCTACATCTTTAGGTGAACTCGCCTCGTTTTATGCTCATATAGGCAACTATCTTGAGGCTAAGCGACTAGGAGCAGAGGTTGTTGAAATCTATAAAAAGTTTTTAGGGGCCAATCATATTCAATATGCAATAGCATTAGACAATTTGTCTGTATTTTATGCATATCTTGGTAACTATTCAGAGTCAATAGCTTTAGGAAAAGAATCATTGAAAATCAAAAGGGACGTTCTCGGTACCGAAAATTTTGACTATGCCCAATCTTTAAATAACCTCGCTAGTTATTATTCAAACATTGGTGATTATTCAGAATCAATAATGCTAGGGAAAGAAGCTGTGGATATTAAAAAAAATGTTCTTGGTATTGAGCATCCTGAATATGCTTTGTCTTTGAGAAATCTTGCACTATTTTATTCTGAGGTTGGTGACTATACAGAAGCTCTTAAACTTGGGAGAGAAGTTTTAGATATTAGGAGAAAGGTTCTTGGTAAAGCCCATCCTGACTATGCGAGATCGTTACATGATTTGGCCGTAGTTTTTTCGTGTATCGGCAATGATGGCGAAGCGCTACGATTGTTGGCAGAAGCAACAAAGATAAGAAAAAACATTCTTGGTGCAAATCATCCCGATTATGCATTTTCGTTAAATGATCTTGCTTTATGTTACGCACGTACAGGTTACTATGCGGAAGGCATAAATAATGCGAAAGAAGCTTTGGAAATTAGAAAGATGTTTTTAGGTACAGAGCATCCAGACTATGCAAGCTCGTTAAATGATCTTGCAGAGTGTTATTTGCGAGGAGGCAATTTTGACGAGGCTGTAAAAACAGAAAAAGCAGCAGTAGAACTGAGAAAGAATATTTTAGGGTCTGCCAATCCTTATTACACAAGATCATTACTTAACCTAACAATATATTATTTTTATCATGGGGACTTTTTGAAAGCTTACAATTGTGCTACCCAATATATTGAGGGCTCTAAATCGTTAATACATAATAATTTTAGCGAATTGTCTTCGCATTTCCAAGAGACATTATGGAAGAGTAGTTATGCATATCCATTTGTTTGCGTATTACCTAGTGTTTTCTACAAAATCAGGCACAAAGAATCTGCTTCGGAGTTATATGACAATGCATGTCTATTTGCCAAAGGTTTACTTCTGAATACTAGTTTAGAAATGCGCAGATTAATACTCGAAGGTGGCGATTCTGTTATAATAAACAAGTACAATGCTCTTTCTTCTAATATCAACCTTTACAACAAACTTATTGAAAAGCCAATAAAAGAACGCTTTATGAATGCCGATTCTTTGAACAGAGTTATAGAACAACAGGAGATTGAACTTGCTCGAGAATCAAAAGTATATGGTGATTACGCACACAATTTAACCATAAGTTGGAAAGATGTGCAGAGTAAACTTGGAGATAATGACATTGCTGTTGAGTTTTTAGATTTCCCCGTTTTGAATTCAGATAGCACAGTGTATGTGGCTCTTACCTTGAAAAGAGAGTATGATTGTCCTCACATTGTGGTGCTATTTGAAAAAAAACAGCTTAAAGCTATACCAGGGAATTCCTATTATACTCAATCTGACGTTTCTGATTTAATCTGGAAACCGCTAGTGGAAGAACTTAATGGCGTTAAGAATATCTACTTTGCGCCATCGGGAGAAATACATAGGATTGGTATAGAAAACCTTCCTTTCAACAAATCAAAGACTATGAGCGATGTTTATTCACTTCATCGTTTATCTTCGACAAGACAGCTTGCTGTTATTCAGGATGAGTCCCAAGGACAGAATACTATTCTTTATGGAGGTATAAACTATGATGAGAAGTCATATGCTGTTACAACAGATTCATCCTCTACAAAGAAAACAGATTTAAGATCTGCTTTTACTTATAGGGCTAATGTAGATTCGTTATCATTAAGGAACTCCTATGATTATCTTGAGGGTACAAAGAAAGAGGCAGACCTAATAGCAGAAGGCTTGAAGCTGCGTAATGTACCTTATCATTATTATAGTGGCACGGATGCCACAGAAGAGTCCGTCAAGAACTTGAATGGTACATATCCAAAGGTGATTCATATTGCCACTCATGGTTTCTACATAACCGAAGAAGAGGCTAATAAATTGAAATTTGCTCGTTCTGAAAGAGAAGAGTCGATAGGAAATGATCATAAGATTGCTCAGCAAGAATATAAGCCTATGACTCGCTCTGGTTTGCTGTTTTCTGGTTGTAATCATATCATTCGGCACGAGCAAATTCCTGATGGAGAGGAGGATGGTATCTTAACTGCGCAAGAAATTTCTACTTTAGACCTGCGAGGTCTGGACCTCGTTGTTCTTTCTGCCTGCCAAACTGGTCTTGGCGATATTGTTTCCGGAGAAGGAGTGTTCGGTCTACAAAGAGGATTCAAGATGGCAGGTGCTAAGACTATTGTTATGAGTTTATGGAATGTAAATGATGAATCCACAATGAAGATGATGACCAGCTTCTATCGCCACTATCTTGAAGGCATGTCGAAAGAAGAAGCATTTCGTGTTGCACAAGATGAATTGAGGAAGACTTGTCTTTCAAAGCAGGAGCGACCTGATTGGGCAGCATTTATAATGTTGGATGGCTTGAATTAAAAAAACAGAGGCAGGTTAACCTGCCTCTGACGACTTACTTTTTCGTAACCATATCATAACACTCTTAATAACGACTTCCACATCTTTTGAAATGCTGGCATAAAAGTCTGGAGTCTATAGCCATCCCAATTGATATAAGATGTAGCCTCTGTAGGCTAAGTCAGCAAGTGCAAAAAGCACATCGTGGTGGCGGATTACGAAACACCCAATCTTTGATAAACTAGACTGAGCTTTTCTAAAAAACTCAGCCTATAAAAAGTTTTTAAAAAACATAGTTATAATTTGTGTTTGTTAGATAATAAGTCTGATTAAGAGGACTCGAACCTCTCGGATGCTAACCCGGCAAGCCTGCTAACTGAGTGCAAAGTTATGAAAATCTTTCTTTTGTTGTACTTCTATCCGTAATTATTTAATTTCTTTTAGGATAACATGAGCGTGACACGTAGACTGCTTCAGATTGCGAAAGGATTATGGGACACGTTTGCCTAAGGCAATTCAGCCAGCACCATTGGAAAGTGCTGGCTGTTTAAGTTCATTCTTTTGGTTTGTGATGCCAAACATTACTACATTCAGGATCTGAACAACTGTAGACTTCGATGTACTCTCCTTCTGATCCTACATAAGAGTTATTTTTTGCCATTGGCATCCCGCATTGCGGACATTTTTTCTCTTTCATAATTATTTTTTTTGTTAGGCTTTCCTCAAGCCATTGTTAAACATAAACAGTTATTTTCGATTGGCTCAGAGGCTCGGTTAGAACCGATAATAAAAGGAGAATGAGATTATTCTCGTGTGCAAAGTTATGAAGAAATCTCATTCATTGTACTTCCATCCCCTACTTTTTAATTTCTTTTAGGAGTTCCTGTGCTTTGGTAGCGATAGGAGTATCTGGATTATCCTTCTCCAACTTTTCCAGAACAGGGATTGCCTTTTCTATCTGATCATCCTTGATATACGCCAGTGCAAGATTCATTGCAATATCGTTGGCATAGAAAGTATATGTGGCATCAATATCCAGACTGGCATAGATGGGCTCCAGTTCCTCTATGACCTTACTCATATTACGCTGCTCCTTTATATTATTAAATAAGGCGTATAGATGAGCAACGGCAATAGAATCGACATCACCACGAGAATAATCACTCATGCTATACTCAGAATAGTATGGTGATACGATAGCGGATAGTTCGTTGTATCGTTTATCTTTAGAGTAACCAAAGAAGATGGCAAAAACTGCAGCGATAGATGTTGCCCACCACAGAAGCGTACGAACCTTATCCTTTACGTTATTCTGGATAAGCACTCGCTCTTTTTCAGCCTCTTGGGTTCGGATGCCTTTGATGAGAGATAACGTAGCCAACACTTGTGCACGAAGCTCTGGATCAGCTTTTATCTCCTGTTTTAAAGCGGATTCTTCCTCTTCTGTCATCATACCACGAACGAAAGCATCAATGCGATCGTCAATAGTCTGCTGCATTATATCATTAATCTTATCCATAAATCTTCCCTTTTAGTTCGTTATACTTATCTCTGAACTTCTTTACACACTTATACTTCTGCGCCTTCACTGAATTGGCATCAGAAAAACCAAACATATCTGCAATGGTTGACGTAGAAAGGTCGTTCCAATAATAGCCTTGGAGTATATTCTTACAAGTATCTGTCATAGATGCTATGATATTATTAACAAGCAGCTCCATACGAATCTTTCTATCCTCTTCCTCTGTATCCATACAGAAACCATAGAGTTCGTCTATCTTATCATCTCGAACAATATTTCCATTTGAAATTCTGCTTTCATCTACTAGCGGAACAACCTTGCTACTCTTGCCTAAGAATTTTAAGGTCTGATTAATACAAACCTTCATGAAATAGGTGCCAAGAGAACTTGTAAGGTTCGAGAGTTTCCCATCACGTATATTCAGGTACAAAGCCATTGAGGATTCCTGAAAGATATCGTCAATATCATCATCCGATACTGAGTAATTCTTTCTCAGATATGTAAGAATCTTACCTTTCTCGCCAGAGATAAAACGATTCAAATCCTGATTCTTCAATGATACTATTTCCGCCATATTAGAAACTTGTTTCTGTTACCAGGTTCTGATTATTAGGCCAGTGCCCACTATTCATAATAGATGTTTTGACGTAGCTTAAGAACTCATTCGCATTAGTGGATATAGGTTTAGCCAGAAGTGCTTGAGCAATATTATACGAAAGCGGCCCATACCGCTTATCCTTCACCTTGATCTCCATGTTTACCTGCTCAGGGCGACATGCTTCAAGATACATAACGTGCGACATTTTAGCGGATGTCTCAACCTTATAATGTGACGTTTTCTGCCCAGTTGGCTTGAAAACCTTATTTGTATAAGTAAAGCCGACCTTGGTGCCACGAACAGTTTCGTCGTTTGCTCTGGATGATGTGCCAGCATGGCAAGCATCTATTACAACATAGAGAAAGCCTTGGGGACCAATCCTAGTTCTCAGTTTCTTAATATAAACGTTCAACTGATCATCCAACAAATGCTTTTTCCCCTCATATACACCTTTCTTATATAGTTTATAGGCATCTATCGGAACAATGGCTTCATCCCAACCATCAGCCTCATCGCCATTAAGATCCTCTACAGGCTGCCCATGGGTAGAGAAATGAAGATATACTATATCACCCTTCTTGGTCTGGTTAGTAAAGGTGGCTAGTTTCGAGGTAATATTCTGATATGTTGCCTGTTCATCAAGAAGCGTGGTTAAATAAAAACCTTGTTTTTTCAGAATGGGGGCCAAAAGATTGACATCTTCTGTACCATTTATGTTATTCCACTGATAACCTGTTAAAACTGTATCATAGTGAGACGCTCCCACCATGAAAGCCCTCTTCCGCTGGGCGTTTCCAGCGATTGCGACTGCAAGAAACAGGCCAATTATCAGTAGTAATTTACGCATTATAAAGAATATTTTTCGGCAAATATACAATTTTTTTTTTTGAATAAGCGGTTACCTTTTAGTTTTTTCGAGTATAAAGAGGCAAAGAAACAAAAAAGTAGTAACAATTTAAAAAACAAAACATTATGAAACGAGTAATTTTACATTCAAAGAAAGTGATCAGAAATCATTGGTTTATCATCTGTATCGCAGGAGCAGTGTCTTTCGTATACGGGATTATCGCTTTCCTGGCATTTCTTATCTACTCTATGAATTTCACAGAAGATCCAGTAGATGTAAACGATATAATGGAAGAGTTTACTGAAGAGGAACTGGGAATAGTATTATCAGATACTATGGACGAAAATGTCTCAGACGAAGAGTATTTCACTCTTTTAGCAAGATATCAGTCATACTTCTGCCCCAAGAAAGTGGATCGAGTTACGACATGGGTAGGTTCTGAGGTAACAGAAGACTCGTATATTATGAGCTACGAAATAAAGAAAGAGATTGATGGATTCAGTGCTGACAAACTGAAAGACAATATTCTGAAAGAGATTAATCCCAACTGTGTACAGACCATACGTTTGGTTCGCTCAGGCAAGAATATGGTATTCAGATATACTAATACTAGCACCTACGATTCTTTTGATATCGTAATCACTCCAAACGACCTCAAAGCTTAGAAAGAAGAAAAAAGTAATAACAATTAAAAATTATAAGATTATGACACTATTTAGTTTATTCAACAGCAAGAAGGTTGCTAACAGCGACTTAGATCCTGTAAACATTGACAAAGAACAGGATGTGAATGATGAGGAGCAGAGCCCAATGGAGGAGACAAAGGACGAGGATAAGAAAAACCTCATTACAATCACCTGGGGAACAGGGATGCCTATCGACGTAATCTTTAACTTCATCCACAAGAACTTTGAGGAAGAAGGGTTCCAGGATGCTCTCGTAAACACGGACATCGCTTATCGTGACACTAAGGAAAAGATTATCCGCTACGATCTCGAGATGCTATTTACAAGAATAACATTACGCTACAAGAGTGATATCAGGATGGTTGATTCCAAAATGGACAATGCTCGTGAAGCCTTTGCTCTAGGTGCAGTCGCAAAATTAGATTCGTTGAAGCGTACCTACGAAGAGCATCTGGCCGAGATAGAGGACATGAAAGAACTTCTGGATGCTGACGATCCCAAAATGACAACTATGATTGAATCATATCGTAGAGGATTTATGAAGGGTGTAACAGCTGCTACTTTAAATTTCATTGAAAACAAATAAAAACAGAAAGATTATGAAAACGTTAACAAACATAGGATGTTTCCTGATTGGTTGGAACAAGGAAATATTGAACGAGTGTGGTGAGGCTAGCCATCGTCAATTTAGAAAATTGCTTTCTGCCATCTGTATAATGATGGCGCTCTGGGGGACTATAGGATATTGCTTTGCTGAAAGATATATCAATATTGAATCGACAACACTTAAAGTTATGGTTTCAATGATGTTTATGCTCATAGTGCTTTGTGTGGAGCGTGTGATTATCCTAACAGTTGGTAAGGCTCGACTTATGACATTAATGAGAGTAATGCTTGCTTTATGCATGGCTGTTCTGGGATCGTGTATCTTCGACCAGATAATCTTCAGTAATGATATCCGCCAAGCAATACAGGAACGGAGAGAAGATGTTATCAAAGAAACCATCCTAAAGCGAATGTCAATATTTGATAATGACGAAAAACGTATTACTCAGGAAATGGATTCGCTGAACAAAGCAACCATTGCATTAGGCGAAGAACTGATGAAAAAGCCAACAATTAAGAGTGTAAACGTTTCGACTCAGGAACAGGTTGTTGGTGTGGATGAAAACGGTAATCCTAAAAAAGCTCGCATAAGAAACACAGAGATTGTAAATGTCGCTAATCCGTTGGCAGAACAGCTTAAGTCCAATAATAGCCAAATTGAGATATATCAGAACCAACTAGAACAGTTACGCCAGGACAAAAAAGATATTGCCAAGAAGGTGACAGAGGAAGTAAGCATGCGCCCATTGGGATTCATCGAAGAATTAGAAGCAACTCTGTCTGTGGTTTCCAAGAGCGTTGTTTCGCTAGTATTCTACATCGTTCTCTTCTGCTTCTTGACATTTCTGGAGTTATTTGTTCTTACAATAAAGATGGGGGACACGAAGTGCGATTACGATCTGATTGTTGAGAATCAGCTGAGATTAAAGAGGACTCTAATGGACCAGACTTCGCAAAGTCTGATTACTAAGAGAGTAGCATAGTATTAACAATTTAAATCATTACAATTATGGCAAGAGATTTTTATGACGATTCTTATGAGTGCGAAGGTTACGAGTGGACAGAAGAAGATTCATGGGACGCTCTGACAGATGGTATGTACGGCGATATGCCAAGTAACCCTTGGGACTATGATGCGATGATGGATGCCATGGGATTCTAAAACCGCTGAAAATGGAAAATGAGATTAAACAACTGGTTTCAAAAGAATTGGAGCGTTTTCACTGCTCCATTCTTTTGGACGAAGTTAGGGAGAGGGTACGCAAACTAAAGGCGTATGGCATAGATGATACGGAAATCGCTGCAGCTATGAACGAGGAAGAACTATTCCCTCAACTAATTGTGACAGAAGATTACAAGATCGTATTAGCAGGCGAAAAGCCAATTGAGGTGGATATGGAGCCTCTGGTAAAGGCTGTATACCTACTGTTCCTCTCGCATCCAGAAGGGATAATTCTGAAATATCTTCCTGATTATCGCAAAGAATTAACCGAGTTATATCTGCTGTTGCGCCCACATGGTTTAACAGACAGAGTCAAGAAGAGTATTTTAGATGTGACAAATTCCACCCAAAACTCAATAAATGAGAAATGTACAAGGATAAGAAAAGTCTTTTCAACTCTTCTACCAAGAAGTGTAGCCAGATACTATGCTATATCAGGCAAACGTGGAGAAGCCAAGAAAATTGACCTAGTTAGAGCCAATGTGATATGGAAATGCAAATTGCCTAGTTCACAAGGCTTGTGATTAACAAATGCTTGATTGAACCGAAATAATAGATTAACTTTGCAAACAAAAGATGGAGGATTCTTTATGATTCATGTTGTTATATGGCTGATTATTTTTGCCATTTATTACTTCTATCATGTCTATAAGGCAAGCGTAGAAGAGAAAGAGGCTGAGGAAGAACAGTTCTTCCATGATTTGATGAATGACGAACAAAACAAAGAGGATGATATTTCTATCGCTGAATTGGTGTTGACAACGTTGCGTAAGATAGGATGTACTCCTGAGACTGAAAAACGTAATAGTTTGAACTATGCATATTTTACGTATCAAGGCGAAAAATTTACTATAGAGAGTAATGATAAATGTTTCTTCATCACTATCTATGATACCTGGTGGCATAGCATATCTATATATAGCGATGTTGAAGATATAGCAAATCTTCATAAGACAATCAATATGGTAAATCAGTATGTAAACTGTACATTAGTATATACCACTAACAAAGAGATAGAGGAGATAGGCGTGCATAGCAAAAGAACGGTATTATTTGTTAAAGAGATACCTGAAATTGACAAATACCTGTTATGTATACTGAACGATTTCTTCAAGGCTCAGAGATTGGCTATGACAGAATTAGAGAAATGTAAAGTAATAGAAAACAAAATAAAAAAAAATATGAGAAAGAAGGTATACATCATTGGGATGATAGTGTTGGTATTGATTGTCATAGCTGAAGGTTTTGTGATTTATAATCTATACGCTTTCATTAAAAAGGAGGAGAATATGTATGCTCATTATGAGAAAGAATACATAAAGCGACTTAGCGATGAATTAAAACTTGAACGTAAGGGGCTAAGGCATGATACCAGAGGTGGAGATTTCTGTCCTGCCTGCGATAGTAAGGATGTTGCAGAAATCCGATATGGCTTATATGATTCGAAGAATGATGTGTGGAAGGAGGAAATAGAAAGTGGAAAAGTGGTTTTGGGAGGCTGTATGGTTGGTGAAGATTCTAAACGATTCTACTGCAATGATTGTGGATATAAGTGGGGAGCGTTAGAGCTGAATGAGGCACAATAAAATCTTTTTGCTTAATATAAATATTGTATTATGGGAATTATTTCGTATTTTTGCAAACGTAAAGGAGAAAAGAACATGGAACAAGTGAGAATGTTAGGTGCACTGGTGGGCGATATCGTGGGATCAGTTTATGAGTTCAACAACACGAAGAGGACTGATTTTAAGTTACTCTGCGACGAAAACGTTTTTACAGACGATTCTGTAATGACGTTAGCTGTGGCTAAGTGGCTACTGGAAGACGAGACTCATACCATACATTATTTAATATACTGTATGCAGGAGTTAGGCAAAAGATACTCCAATGCTGGTTATGGAGCGCGTTTTGGATGGTGGCTTGAAGAAGACGATCCTCAGCCTTACAATAGCTGGGGTAATGGCGCTGGTATGCGCGTGAGTCCAGTGGGACTTTATGCAAAGACGCTCGATGAAGCTCTTGCACTTGCAGCATTAACGGCATCAGTAACGCATAATCATCCAGAAGGAGTGAAAGGAGCGCAGGCTATTGCAACAAGCGTGTTTCTATGTAAACAAGGAAAAACGAAACAGGAAATAAAGGAGTATATAGAAAAGACATTTGACTACAATCTTAATCGTACCATAGCAGAGATTCGTCCACGATATGAGTTTGATGTTTCGTGTCAGGGCAGTGTGCCTGAAGCTATCATTGCATTCCTTGAGGGCAATTCGTTCGAAGAAGTAATTCGTTTGGCAATCTCGCTTGGTGGTGATTCTGATACGATCGGAGCAATGGCTGGTGCCATCGCAGCCTGCATGTATCCGATACCAGATGATATCGCAAAACGATGCAATGATATTTTGACGGATGACCTCAGAGAGATTAAGGACAAGTTTATAACAATGATAGAAGAGAGATGAAGAAGTATTTGTGGTTAACTATTGCTGTTGTGGGCGTTGTATTGATGGTGATGTCATGCTCAACGAGAGACCATAAGGCTGGTTCGCAAGTGACTCAGGAGAAAGAGATGATTACCTGGGAGAAGTTGGATACGTTTGTATTTGACAATCCTGCTTATAAGGTGCTGTATCCTGATAATTTCGTGCCAGATAGCTCGCTTCTGGATAATCGTAACATGAGATTTGACTATTCGTTTGCTGGGTATGAAGTGTTTTTGAAATGTTTCTCTTATCCGAATGATGCCAATATGACTGACAGTGCGGCGGTAGAGTTTTCTGTGGGCTTAAGAAAGATAAATGAGGACTCGATCACTTTGGTAGATAAACATCCAGGTTACTTTTATCTGGAAGGAATGGATGGATATTATAAATTCTACGAGCAGTATGTAGTAGATAAAAATTATATCTGTGTACTGGGATTATTCTATTCGCCTGAACTTGGGGAAGAAAAGGTAAAAAACCTAAAGGCGCTGGTACATGAGTGGAGCCCTAAATAAGAAACGTCGCAGACTTAGGATAATGCTTATAACGATAGCAGTTATTGCCTCACTCATTATCGTAAAGATGCTATGGGTGGCGTGTGCCACTAGCGGGCTTGGTGATTGGGATAGTGAAAGGAAGGATATTATCCGCAGGGCGAATTATCTGACAGAGAGGGTGGCAACTTCACCACAACAACTGTTGAATGAGATGCCTAGTGGTATTGGTGAACAGTTTCGGGGGGAGTGGGCCTTATATACATGCTCGATGACATCTGCTGCGTTGGCTAATATTGCCTTGCTGTATCCTCAGAATAAAGAGGTGTCGCTGAAGTTCATAGACAAGATTATTGATATCGCCTTGTCGGAAGATATTCGAGAATACGATGCATTGCGCTGGAGCGAGGATCCGATGGATGGAATCTATGGCGACCTGAGTCACATATCTTATTATAGTCATTTGGCATGGATGATTAGTAGGTATAAGGAAATTGGGGGAGACAATAAGTATGATATGGAGTACCACACTCTATGCAAAGCGATGAACCGCAGAATTCGTGAGAGCTATTATCTGAATCTTCCTACTTATCCTGGAGAGTGTGTCTATGTGCCAGATATGCTTGTAGCGATTGTGGCGCTTAACTATTATGCGAAGCAGAATGGCGGGAAATATTCAGAAACGGTGAAGCTGTGGATAGAGAGGGCTAAACGAGAGTGGACAGACAAAGAGACTGGGATGTTGGCGTCGTTTATGGAAGTGAATGGTGACAGCTTGAAGATTGCACCCCCGATTAAGGGTTCATATTCTGCACTTAACTGCTACTATCTGTCCCTGGTTGACAGGGAGTTTGCCAAGGAGCAATATGAACTACTGAAGAGGCACTTCAAACAGACATTCCCTGTTACGGGAATCAAGGAATATCACGACCATAGTTGCTGGTTTGGTGTGGATATTGATGCGGGGCCTGTCATTATGAATCTTAGTCCATCGGGTACTGGTTTTGCAATAGGATGTGCCACAAGTCTGGGTGATATGGAATTCCGCAACCAACTGCTAAAGACTGCAGAAATTGGTGGTAGTACCGTAAGTTGGCTTGGCCAGAACCACTACCTAATCGCTAACATTGCCTTAGTTGGCGAAGCCATAATATTGGCAATGAGAACTACTCAACAGAAATAATTAATCTTCGCAAGGCTTGCGAGGGGGGGATTATTAGCAGGTTTGAGATTTTATTTGTATCTTTGCGGCAGAAATAGTTTTAGGCATGGGTGAAGAGATATTAGACTTTGGTCCTGTAAAGGATACGATGCAGGGCATCATCAAGGTGATTGGTGTTGGCGGAGGTGGTTGTAATGCTGTAAGCAATATGTATAAAGAGGGCATTACAGGAGTGACATATGCCGTATGTAATACTGATAGCCAATCGTTGTCACGCTATCCTGTACCAGTAAAAATCTTGCTTGGTGAGAGTGGTCTTGGTGCTGGCGGAAATCCTACTGTTGGCAAAAAAGAAGCAGAAAGCAATATTAACGATATTGTAAAGTTACTTAGCGATGGCACTAAAATGGTGTTTGTAACTGCAGGAATGGGTGGCGGAACTGGTACTGGTGCAGCACCTGTAGTGGCTGGTGTAGCTAAGGATATGGGGCTACTCACGGTAGGCGTGGTTACAATACCATTCAGTTTTGAGAAGAAACGTAAGATCATCAAAGCTCTGAAGGGTGTCGATGAGTTGCGAAAGAATGTAGATGCATTGCTGATAGTGAACAATGAGCGCCTTTGCGACGTATATGCTGATTCTGAACTTTCTGTAAAAGAGGCGTTCCTGAGGGCTGATGGCATTTTGATGAATGCTGTAAAAGGTATCTCGGAACTGATTACATTGCCAAGTGATGGAGGTATCAAGAGTGACTTCCGCGATGTAGAAACAACCATGCGAGATGGTGGTGGTGCCATCATGGCCATGGGGCGTGCGAGTGGTGAAAAGCGTGTGCAGAGGGCTATCGTCGATGCGCTTGATTCGCCTTTGCTATATGGAAATGACATAGGTAAGGCAAAACGCATACTGTTCAATATCTATGCAAGTGATGAGCGTCCGATATTCGTGAAAGAGTTGCAGGAGATAGACGATTTCTTCGACCAACTTGATCCTAACATTGAAGTGATTTGGGGTACGGCTACTGACGATACTCTTGGCGAGGATGCAAAGGTTACGATACTGGCAACAGGTTTGGAGGATGATTTCAGTAATGAGGTGAAGAAAGAAGTACACCACGATGAAGATGATTACTATGAAAGTCTGATATCAGGCTTGTATAAGCCCAAGAAGAACACTATTGGTGAGGTGATAGCTGTAGAACAGAAGATTCCATTTGAGGTAGAGCAGGCACCTGAGCCAGAACCAGCACCTACACCTGAACCAATAGTGGTTGTTGAACCAGAGCCAGAAACTGAGCCTTACAAGCTAACGGCGCTTGATGGGTTTAAAAGCTGGCTTAAAAAGGTGATGAAAGAAGTTTCAGAATGAGTGAGCTGATGGCACCTGAGCAGACTGTCCAAGAGATTAAGCGACTTGTGAGGCAGTTGCAAGCAGAGGGTAGGAGTGACCTTCTGCTTAAGGCTATTGGTGTGCCATTACTTGAAGAGCTACGCATCGAGGCTGCTAAGAGTAAACTAAGCAGACTCGTCATCACAGAAGATTATCGCTTTATTTTAGCTGATTATCATAAAGAGGTAGAACTACAACCAGTGCACAAGGCGGTGTATCTGTTGTTCTTGGCTCATCCTGAGGGTATCGAATTTAAGCGATTGGCTGATTATCGCGAAGAGCTAACTAAGTATTATACTGCTACTGCCAAAGGGGCGGATCGGGATAAGATTATTGAAGGTGTGGATCATTTGGTGAATCCACTGGATAATGCGATTAATGAGAAGTGCTCGCGTATTAAAAAGACGTTCTTGGATATGATGGATGAATACACTGCCAGCTACTACATTATCAGTAGTCACACGCAGAAACACTTTGAAGGTTCAACTCGTATCTGGTATGAACGCCTGAAGATTATCACCCTGCCCAGGGAGTTGGTCATCTCTACCGCACGGTGGGGTTGAGATTGCGGCGGGTGAAGAAGGCACGGGTAGCAAGGAAGAAAGTGGTGACACCAGTAGCGTTGATAAGCACCACGGTCCAGAAGGCTGCGCTGTAGCTGATAAGCTCGGAAACGATACCGCCTACGAGGATGCCGAGCCCCATGCCTATGTCCCACGAGATAAGAATGGTGCTGTTGGCGGTGCCACGCTGGTTGTTAGTGGCTACGTTGATGGTCATATTCTGGAAGGCGGGCCACATGTGTCCGTTGCCTAAGCCAATCAACAAAGCAGAGCCGTAATAGCCAAGCATGATAGGGACATGCTGATGGGGGAACAGGGTGGGCATCAGGATAAAGAGGGTGTAGCCTACTAATGAGATGACCATGCCTGTGGCGGCATTGTGGGTGACGCGGCCATTGCGGAGCGCCTTGCCGCCTTGCAAGCGTGATAGGATGAGACCTACCGAACAGAGCATGAAGTAGGTGCCGGTGCCGCCGGTGATACCCATCACCTCCTTGCCGTAGATGGCGAGGTAGTTGCTGAGAACACCGAAACTGAAACCGAAGGCTACCATGTTGAGGCCGAGCAGCCAGCCACGAGTCAGGAAGAATCGGTCGAGCGATAAAGCGGATTTCTCGCGTACAATCTCCTTCTTAGGCAGTTTCACCGTTGAGTCGATGAGCCAGCCGAGGCATGCCACGATGAGGGCGAGCCAGAATAGGAACTCGAAACTATCGGTGAGCTGATAGATAAAGATACCGATGGTGGGCGCAATAGCCATGGCGAGATTGTTGCTCAGCCCGTAATAGCCGATGCCTTCGGTGCGGCGACTGCTTGGTAGCACATCGATGGCCACCGTAGAATTAGATACGGTGAGGGCACCGAAGGGACCGCCATGCAGCGTGCGGACAATGGTGAACAACAGTAGGGTAGAGGCTGCCAGATAGCCGGCAAAGAAGATAGCGAAGGCTCCGAAGCTGATCATCAGCACCGTTTTGCGAGGGAATGAGTCGACCACATAGCCGCTGAACGGACGGAACAGCAGGGCGGTGATAGTATAGCCTGACAGCACCAGTCCGATGACGTCCTTGGTGGCACCGAAGTGTTCGCTCAGATAGAGTGGCAACAGCGGTGTGAGCACGTAGAAGGCGAAAAACAACGTGAAGTTGGCCGCCATTACCTTGCAGTAATTCCTATTCCAAAGTTTCTCCATTGTGGGTGCAAAGGTACGATTAAGCGAGCATAAAACAAAAGAACTAACGTTAACGAAGTATAATGCGACTTAACTTTTGACCTCTGTATACGTCTAACATCAAAAATAGCACTATCAACTATAAGTATGAAACGAACTGTATTACTATCCGCCATGGCGATGCTGATGTCATCGGCCGTGATGGCACAGAACAGAGAAGTGAAAGTGGGCGACGTGACGATGACCATCAACCCCGAGAAGGGTGCGAAGATACTGTCGCTCAAGTATCAGGACAAGGAAGTGATTTCCCAGTTGCGCTGGCCGGAATCGTTCGGCAGCACCTTCTGGACCAGTCCGCAGAAGGAGTGGTACTGGCCGCCTGTACCCGAAATTGACAAGGGTAACTACGAGGTGGTAGAGAAGGACGGACACCTGGTGATGACCAGTCCTGTATCCGAGAAACTCAAGTACCGCATCCGTAAGGACTTCAGTACCGATGCGAAGGATGGCGCCATTGTGATAACCTATTCGATTATCAACGAGAGCGACGAGGAACGCAAGGTAGCTCCATGGGAGATTACCCGTGTGCCCAACGAGGGCGTCATTTTCTTTGATGCTCCATTAGAGAGTATCACGCCTGCCGGGCTGCTGAAGTTTGAACAGAAGGATGGCGTGGTATGCTATCAGGCCGATGAAGCGCCCGAGAACCGAAAGATAAACGCTGATGGTAAGGGATGGCTGAGTTACAAGAACAACGGGCTGGTGCTGACCAAGAAGTTTGCCGATCTGCAAGCCGGACAGCCTGCACCCAACGAAGCTGAGATTCAGGTTTACGTGAACCGTGGCAAGACGTATATAGAAATCGAGAGCCAAGGTGCATACACAACCTTGGCTCCCGGTGAATCGCTTGATTGGACGGTTCGCTGGTATCTGAAACCGGCTAAATAACGTGTAGTCCGAGGAATACCATCAGGCCGTTCATCAATATCCAGAAGATAGCGAACGGCATGGTCTTACGCATAATGTCGCCATCCTGCCCCTCCATATCACATGCTGCGGTAGCGATGGCGATACTTTGTGGAGACAGCAGCTTACCTCCCTCACTACCGGCACAGTTGGCAGCAGCCAGCCAGTTGGTTTCGTTACCACTCACACCGAAGAATTGGGCATCGTTGACCAGCCCTAACTGACCAGCGGCAGCAGCCTGCAGCTTGCCGAACAGAATGTTGGCCGATGTAGCCGAGCCTGTGACGAAGGTGCCGATAGAACCGATGAGTGGGGCGAAGAATGGGAAAGCTACACCCGTCAAAGCTACCAGACCAGTGGCGATGGCCAGCGTCATACCGGTATTGTTCATCAGCATGGCCAGTGCTACCAGACAGCAGATGGTGATAGCTGTCTTCTGCAGGTTGATGGTGGTTTTGGCCAGCATCTTCATCAGCTTGCCGAAACTCAGTCCCTGAATCAGACCGCCAATCATGGCGCCGAGGAATATCATCAGTCCGGCATTCGATAGCCAGCCGAACGAGAAGGTGTTGCCAATCACGGGGATATCAAACTTGGTGACCAGCGTGGATTTGAGCAACTCGTTCATAGCTGGTACAATCTTACTTGAAATCAGGATGAAGAAGATAATCAGACCGTACACACTCCAAGCTTTCAGCGTCTTGGCGATGCCGAACTTCTTCTTCTCAATATGTACCTCGTCGTTAGGATTCTCATCACGGATAAACAGCTTGTTGTAGATGAGCATGGCGATGATAGCCGCTACCGAACCTAAGATGGCTGGTGTTTCGGGACCTAAGAAGTGGGCACAGCAGAACTGTACGAGGATAGAGAATGTGCCTACAAACAGTGCCAGCGTGATATTCTTCATCACCTTGGTGCGGTCGGTCATCATCAGGATAAGGAACGGCGTGATGTAGAACATCAGCGAGAGCTGCAGGATGATAAAGGTGGCCACCTCGCACAGCATCTCGGGCGAAGCGGTTCCATCGGCTACCTGATTGGCCAGAGTGGTGGCAGGCAGACCTACGGCACCGAAACCTACGGCTACCGTATTGGCTACCAGACAGATAACGGCTGAGAACATCGGCTTGAAGCCCAATCCGATCAGAATGGCAGCGGGAATTGCCACGGCTGTTCCGAATCCGGCCATACCTTCGAGCACTCCGCCAAAGCCCCATGTGAGCAACAGTACCAGCAGACCCTTGTCGCTGGTCAGTTGGATAAACTGGGTCTTGATGGTCTCAATTTCCTTGGTCTCCACCAGAATATTATAGCTGAAAATCGCACAGATGATAATCAGGATAATGGGGAAACAAGCCTTGAGACAGCCCTCGACCACTGACCAGAAGGTGATGCCATAGATGGATGTGCCCGAGTATTTTTCAGGAACGATGCCCATCGACGGAGCAACAAGTACTGCCAGCAGGATGGTTACTATCAGTGTGATTAACGCGCTCTTCCAGCCTGACATCTTGAGACCCATCATTAATACGAAGAGCAGAATAATAGGGATAACAGATACAATTGCTGCCATAGGTTTTAGTTATTCGTTTTAAATATATAAGTTCTGCGGACAAATATACGAAATATTCTTAAATCATATTCAATATTTTAGTGAAAAAATCAAAAATGGCCTTCGATTGTTGGTATGCAGTTGCGAATTTCGATAGGAATGGTCTCTGTTTCTACTTTGTGAGGCGTCACTTTCAGTCTGACAACACAGCCTTTGGTGTTGAGTGGTTTGGATAGGTCGAAGATGAAATTGCCGATGCTGTAGTATATCTTTTTGCCTTGGAACTCCTCGATGCTCTGCAGGGTGTGGGTGTGATGACAGATCAGCGCATCGGCACCGGCACGTATCAGCTGGTGGGCATCCCACCGCTGTCGGTTGATGGGGTTCAGCGTATGTTCGCCGCCCCAGTGTAGCGAAACGATGATGACGGCAGTCGAGTCGGATTGGCGCAAGCGGTGTACCCGATTGAGCAGCGAGTCCATCGGTTCCTGACTCACGCAGGGCTTGTCGGGCAGATAGGCGTAGTTTTCGAGTGCCAGACGGAGCGAGGATATCAGCCATACTTTGCGTGGACTCGATGCCAGCAGAACGGGTTCTGCGGCCTCTGACATGTTGCGACCGGCACCTATCGGCACCATGCCGGTCTCAATGATGTGGCGGCGGGTGTCCATCAGGCCCTCGCGTCCTTGGTCGATACTGTGGTTGTTGGCCAGGTTCAGGTGGGTGATGCCATGCTGGTGGAGGGCTTCGAGCCATTCGGGTTCGCTACGGAAGATGAATAGTTTCTGTACGGGAGCAATCCGTTTGGTTGTCGGACACTCCAGATTGCCCACCACCACCTGTGACGACTGGAACAAGGAGTCGATGCTTTTGGAAAACAGATGGTCGATGCCTTTTCTCTCAATCACTCGTCGCACCCCGCGGTCGAGCAGGATGTCGCCTGTGAATACGATGCTAAGTGTGTCGGCACCCAAGGCCGGTACACTCAGTATACTAACAACCAGAGCTATAAAATACCTCTTCATTGGGTTGTGGCTTCTTGTTGAGTGGCACGATGATACGTTTCATCCATTCGGGTGTACCCTTGCGTGGGTTCTTTCCCAGTTGCTGTTGCCACTCCTCGTCGGTCAGACGAGGCTCGTTGATGGGCTGGATAAACTCGCGATAACTCAGCACTGCGCCACGAGTCAGATACAAATAGCCGCCAATCTCCACCACGACGTAGATTTCGTCGGCATCGCCTACTCCCTCGAAGAGGATGGATTTCTTGTCGTTGTTGTCGGCATTGGCTGTATATACATCGGCTACGATTGCCACCTTGCGGTCGGCTCCCTCTATATCGGTCCAGCCGTACAGCTCATGATCGGGCGAGCGGAGCAGTTCAAGTGAGATATTCTCGAAGACGGCGCCGATATAGCCTATCTGGTCGTACTCCTCGTCGGTGAGTTCCTGACCAGCCAGTTCCTTCTCGCTTGCACGTAGCAGGAAAGTCACTTCGTCGCTGATACGTTCGGTTACGGTTTGTATCTTCTCCGTCATCATGTGCTGATCCTCCAGTAGCTTAGCGGTATTCTTTAACAGGTCGGCGGCTTTCTGCCAGAACTTGACGTTGGGTTCCACGTAGCCCTTGACGACAGGATCGGGCACATTTTCGCCACCACCGCATTCGGCACCCATTGGCTGTTTGGCGTAGAGGATTGCGTCGTGTTTCAGCTCTGCCCACGAGGCCAAGGCGGCATTCAGGTCTTTCTTGCCCCAGGCGGGATTCTGCATAAAGTAAGGCAGGGCGGTGGCTTGCGTATTCTCCGAGTTGATTGTTGCGGCATTGGCTACACACATATCTTTCAGGGTGGCCATCCATTGGGTGGCGATGGTTTCCTGCCAGTTGATCTCACCCATACGGCTCTTCATCTTGTCGAGGGTGGGCAGCAGGAACTTCCAGTCGGTCTTTTCTTCCTTCAGGATCTGTTCGGCAGCCGTGACACCCATGGCTGCCATCACATCGAGTCCCTTTGGGGTGGCACGCTGGGGCGGACAGTTCTGATAGTCAACCATCTCCTGTAACACCTCGGCATCGGGCTGATAGCGCTGTGGCATCACACATATCTTATTATGACTGGTCTTCTCGTATTTCGGACGGATACGGGTCTGCTTGTTGCCGATGTCGTTCAGCTTGTCTGTGATAGCCTTCATCGCCTGATCGTCGTTCAGGAGTTTCTCCATTGCCATACCTGTCTTATCGACTTCGGCCAAGACCTGTGGCAGACTCAGATTGTCAGGTTGTCCCATCAGCAGGGTTATCAACTCGTTTATCTGGTCGTACTTCTGGCGCATGTTCTTATTCTGTTTCAGCATATAAGCCATCTGCACCGCTTGCTTTACTTCGGTATCGTGATCCATACCCATGGGGGCCGACTGTAACCACATCATGCCTCGGAAGTAGCGCTTCAGCGCATCGTTGCGGGTGTAGTGTCCACGAGCACGGAACAGACTGTATGGAAAATTCACGTCGCCCATGTAATCCATCAGCATGCCGCTACGGGCATTTGTGGCCTCTATGCAATGGTTCACCTCTTCGGCCACTGTGCGGTTGAGTGATGCATTGGCAACCGGCTGACCAGTAAATAAGTGCAGGGCCACATCGAAGAACTGGATGTTACGACCTGCGATACGGATGGTCTCTGCATCGCCATTGGCATGACGGATGATAGTGGTCAGCGCCTCCTTCATATCCTGTGTGAATGCCGTCATCAAAGGCAGTAACTGGTATTCCTCCAGTTCGCGAAACATACAGTCGATATACAGATGATAGAGCTGCAGATAGAGGTCGGTAGTAACGAAGTTGGGAAAGTTGTTGTAGTCGTTCTGCTCGTAGATATGGAACAGTTGTGCGTGGTTCGACGGTACAATGGCAAATCCTTCCTCACCGAGCTTCTGACAGAGTGTGGAGTCAAAATCTTTCAACTGCTTCGGGTTCAGCAGGTTCGCCATGTTCACCAATAAGCCTTCGCCTACTTCAAAGTTCTGCTTGGCCAACTCGTCCTCGCGGTCTTTCAGTCGCTGGATAAAGTTCTTCTCTTCATCGGTATAGCTGATGAGCTGCTGCTCGTCGATGGTGCGCATATAGGCATCTCGCCAGCTTTCGTTCTGTTTGCACTTGACATCAGGCATCTTCTCATCGAATTTCCAAACCAACGAGTCGTACCAAGAGGTGGTTTCGTAGATGCCTCGCAGATATGAGTCCTTGAAGGGATAGCCCCTCTGTGCTGCAGGTGCGTTACGTAGCAGGCGCACATCGCTGAGGTTCAGCCCGCTTACGTCCATGTTATAATCGATACTGTCGCCCAGTTTCTCGGCATCAATGGTCGATACTGGCATGACTACATTCTGTTTCTGACTGCAGCCGGCTATCAAGCCTGCCACACATACCCATACGAATACTTTACTTTTCATTGATTGAAGGTACTTATTGCTGTTTCTTTGTTTACTCCTTTTACGATATAGTGGTCGAAAACCATGCCGAAGCCGCCCCAATGATAGTCGGATACAACATAGTGCTCGTCGGTTGTCTTCTCTATGGCTCGTATCTTCCCATCGACATAGCGGAAGTCCTCGAGTATGCCGCCCAGCTTTGAGCCGAGCCACAGGGGGCGTGCCTTACCATTCACGGATTTGAAGATAAAGATACGGCGCCCCTTTTCAGGATAGAATCGCGTGCCTTTCACTACGCCTACGATGGCATCCTGTTGGCCGTCGCCATCCACATCGCCCGTCTGGAACTGATATACGGGGTAGGGCAGGCGCCAGTCATTCAAGAAAAACAGACTGTCGTGTTCTTTCTTCAGTTCGAAGTTCTGCGCATTACAACATAGGGCGCAAAACCACATGGTTAGTATGGGCAATAGTCGATAGTACATAACGCCGTTAGACATTTATTGGGGGCAAAGATACGTTTTTTTTCTTAATTTGTGCATTGGTAATAAAAAATTTTGTATATTTGCTCACAAAATTAAAATTCTAACTAAATACTTACGTGCCCTATGCTGAAACAATTCCTTTCTGAACTGCGGCAATTCTTGCCTTCAGACCGTATTTATACCGATGAGCTTCGTACCTTAGGATGGGGTACCGATGCCAGTTTCTATCGTCAGATTCCGAAGGTCATTATCCGTAGCGATGGCGAGGAGGAAATATCGCAGATCGTCAAGTTGTGCCAGCAGCACCAGCTGCCGTTCACCTTCCGTGCGGCAGGCACATCGCTGAGCGGACAGAGTTGTACCGACTCGGTGCTCATTGTGGCTGGTAAGCATTGGGAGCAGTATGAGCTGGGGCAGAATCTGGAGTCGATCAAGCTGCAACCGGGTATCGTAGGTGCAAGGGTAAATCAGATATTGAAGCCTTTCGGGCGTGTGTTCCCGCCAGATCCCGCTTCTATCGGCTCGGCGATGGTAGGTGGTATCGTGGTGAATAATGCTTCGGGTATGAACTGCGGCGTGCATGCCAATAGCGACCGCATGCTGATTTCGGCTCGTATCATCCTGACCGACGGTACCGTTCTGGATACTGGCGATGAGAAGAGTCGCGAGGCTTTCCGGAAGTCGCATCCGGAATTCCTGCAGAAGATTGAGGCGCTGCGTGATAAGGTTCGTGCCGACCAGGAGCTGGCCGACCGTATCACGAAGAAATACAGTATCAAGAATGTGACTGGATTGAACCTGCGTCCGCTGGTGGCATACGATGACCCGTTTGACATCATTGCCCACTCGATGGTTGGTTCTGAGGGTACACTCGCCTTCCTTTCGGAGGTGACGATGAAGACGCTGAAGGACTATCCGTTCAAGGCTTCGGCCATGGTTTACTTCCTGACCATGAAGGAGAGTTGCGAGGCTGTGGTGGCCATGAAGAAACTGCAGGCTGGCGATGAGGATATCGAGATGAGTGCCGAGAACCTGATGGTAAAGAGTGCCGAGATGCTCGACTATAAGTCGCTATCATCTGTAGATGATCCGGTATATCTGCAGTACAAGCAGGATGTGGATGCCGGTAAGATAGAGGGCGTGGAGCCAGGCGACTATCACAACCTGACCGCCATCCTGACAGAGACCAAGGGCATCACCCACGAGCAGCTGCTCCAGAAGATAGAGAAGATTAAGGCATGCTTAGGCGCATTCCGACTCTATATCCCAGCCGAGTTTACCGAAGATCCTGCTGTGTATGGCAAGTACTGGGCTATCCGAAGCGGTATCTTCCCATCGGTAGGCGGTACCCGTCCGGTAGGCACCTCATGCCTGATTGAGGATGTGGCATTCCCTATCGAGTCGCTACCTGAGGCCACGGTGAAGTTACAGAAACTCATTGCCGACCATGGCTACGACGATGCCTGTATCTATGGTCACGCCTTTGAGGGTAATTACCACTTTATCCTGAACCAGAGCTTTGCCGATGAGCATGAGGTGGCACGCTATGCCGAGATGATGCGCGATGTGGCTAAGTTGGTGGTTGAGGGGTACGACGGTTCGCTGAAAGCTGAGCATGGTACAGGTCGTAATATGGCACCATTCGTGAAGTACGAGTGGGGCGAGAAGGCTTATGAGGTGATGCGGGAACTGAAGGCTATCTTCGATCCGGATGGATTGCTGAACCAGGGCGTGATCTTCAACGATGATCCCGATTGTTTCATCAAGTGTCTGAAACCGTTGCCTGTGCTTGACTTCGATTTCGACAGCGTGCCTGATGGTGGGCATTATCTGATGGATGCTTCGCTCTCTACAGCCAAGGAAACTATCGAGCAGGTGAAGCGTGCCAACAAGTGTATTGAGTGCGGCTTCTGCGAGGTGAACTGTATGTCGTGCGGACTCACACTGTCGAGCCGTATGCGTATTGCTGTTCAGCGCGAAATCCGTTATCTTACCAAGACGGGCTCCGATCTTGTGCGTTTGGCCACGCTGAAGAAACAATATAAGTATTACGGTGACCAGACCTGCGCTACCGATGGCTTGTGTTCAACCTCGTGCCCGATGAAGATCAATACGGGTGAGTTGACCCACCTGATTCGTCAGATGGATATGAACGAGAGCCCGATGGGCTATAAGCTGGGCGAGTTTGCCGCTAACCACATGGCGGGTATCAAGAGTGGACTGCGTGTCGTTCTCGATGTGGCGCATGCTGCCCACGTCACCCTCGGTCCTACGCTGATGACGACCGTCTGCCGTACCATGAACAAGATGGGACTGCCGCTATGGACTACCGCTATGCCGAAAAAGCATCGCCAGCCGAAGAAGAGCGACCTGACACAATTTATTATTGAAAAGTCAATTCCGCATAAGGAGGAAGAACACTCTGAATACAAGGTGGTTTACTTCCCCAGCTGTATCAATCAGACCATGGGACAGTCGAGGGGAGGTGGTAAGATTCACGACCTGGTGGATGAGGTGATCCAGCTGATGGCTAAGGCCGGCTACGAGGTCATCTTCCCAGAGGGCATGGAGCGTATGTGCTGCGGTCAGATATGGGAGTCGAAGGGTATGCTCGATATTGCCGACCGTAAGAGTGCCGAACTTGAGGCTGCTCTGTGGAAGGCCTCCGAAGAGGGTAAGTATCCGGTTCTCTGTGCGCAGAGCCCGTGTCTGCACCGTATGAAAAAGGTGATGCATAAGATGAAACTCTACGAACCCGCTGAATTTATCATGAAGTATCTGGTGCCCCGATTGGAGTTCCATCCTATCCATCGGCCTATCGCACTGCATATCACCTGTTCTACCCGTCAGATGGGTGTGGCCGACGATCTGATCAATCTGGCAAAGATGTGTTCAACCCAGGTATATCTGCCTGAGGGTGTGGGCTGTTGCGGCTTTGCCGGCGATCGTGGATTTACTTTCCCCGAGTTGAATAAGTATGGCTTGCGCAAGCTTCGCCCACAGATTGAGGCCAATCATATTGAGGTAGGCTACTCGAATAGCCGTACTTGCGAGATTGGTCTCGAAACGAATACGGGTATTCCTTATATGAGTATTGTTTATCTGGTCAATGAATGTACAACAACTAAAAAATAATTATTAAAGAAAACGATTTATGAATCTGTTAC
Source organism: Prevotella sp. P6B1 (assembly GCF_000702825.1). Classification (GTDB taxonomy): domain Bacteria; phylum Bacteroidota; class Bacteroidia; order Bacteroidales; family Bacteroidaceae; genus Prevotella. Next base: position 141,972 of record NZ_JNKF01000013.1, on the reverse strand, counting down.
TTAGAAAACTTGTGCTGTGTGCCATTGTGATGGCAGCAGTCGGTGTGCAGGCTCAGAAAGCTTGCTGTAAACAGGAGCAGCCACTATTGGCTACCCATGTAGAAACTGGTGATGTACAGGGTGTTCTCGACGAAGGTCTGGCCGTGTACAAGGCTATTCCTTATGCTGCTCCCCCTGTTGGTAATCTGCGTTGGCGTGCACCTCAGCCTGCTAAGGCTTGGGAGGGTGTACGTGTGTGCGACAAGTTCGGACCACTGCCTCCGCAACCCACACGTCCTGGTCGTACTGCCGATATGATGAGCGAGGACTGTCTCTATCTCGGTATCGCTACGCCGGCCAAGGCCAAGTGTGAGAAACTGCCAGTGATGGTATGGATCCATGGCGGTAGCTTCCAGACCGAATGGTATGGTGGCGACTTGTGGAAACGTCTGGCTCAGCGCGGTGTCGTTATCGTCAGCATCGAGTATCGTACAGGTGCCTTAGGTTTTATGGCGCATCCCGAACTCTCTAAGGAGGACAAGGAAGGTCATTCCGGCAACTACGGTATCCTCGACCAGATCTTTGCCCTGCAGTGGGTTCAGCGTAACATTGAGCAGTTTGGTGGCGATCCTTCGAAGGTGACTATCTTCGGTGAATCGGCAGGTGCCATCAGCTGTAGCATGCTCTGTGCCTCGCCCTTGGCTAAGGGCCTGTTCCGTGCCTGCATCAGTCATAGTGGAGGCTCGTTTGCACCTTGGAGCGATCAGCCCCGTTCGTTAGGTCTCGATGCTTCGCAGAAGGGCGCAGAGAGTCAAGGCGTTGCTTTTATGAAGCATCTTAAAAAGAAGAGTATTAAGCAGTTACGACAGATGGATGCTATGCAGCTTTGCGATGGAAATGTGGGCTTTGCCGGTTTCTGGCCTTGTGTGGATGGCTACGTGATTTGCGACGATCAGTACCGTCTGTACGAGCGTGGCGAGTATAATGATGTGCCTGTGATTGTGATGACAAACAGTGATGAGGGTGCGCTCTTTACTCCGGGTAATATCAAGGCTGAGCAGTATCAGAAACAGGTACGCCACATCTTCGGTTCATGGGCCGATGAGGCATTGAAGGTGTATCCTGGTTCGACCGATGATGAGGCTTGGCATGGTAATGGTGATGCCTTCCGCGATATGGGATTTGCCTGGCCATCGTATGCCTGGGTAAGTCTGCAGGCCAAGACTGGTAAGAGTCCTGCCTATGCAGCCTATCTGGCTCAGCCTTCAGAGGTAAGTTTCTCTCGCGATCCGCGTCGTAAGGGTGTGGCTCATGCCGATGATATCATGTATCTGAACGGTACGTTCTTCGACCAGCCTCAGAAGTATCCTGCCGAGAGTGCTGTGGCAGAAATCATCCAGCAGTATTGGGTGAACTTTGCCAAGACCTGCAATCCTAATGGTAAGGGACTGCCTTACTGGCCATCGTTCGACGATGCGAAGCCCACTACCATGCAGTTCAGCAATGGCGCCTCGCTGATTATGCGTCCCAACCGCGAGCAGGTGGATTTCGTGGATCGTTACTACAAAGCCAAACGCGAAGAAACAGAATCAAGCAGACATTAAATAACAAACGCTACTAATGAAAGTATTAAGTAAACTCATGCTGGTTGCCCTTGTTGTGGCAGCCAGCATTACTGCACAGGCCCAGAATCTCTACGTGGGCAGTTATAATATCAGAAATCAGAATAATGGTGATGTGAAGGCTGGTAATGGCTGGCAACAGCGCATGCCGGTGTTATGTGGTCAGATTCTCTTTGAGCATCCCGATATCTTCGGTGCACAGGAAGTGCTGGAATCGCAACGCCAGGACATGTTGAAGCAGCTTACTGATTATGACTGTATCGGTCTGGGCCGCGACGACGGCAAGCATGGTGGCGAGCATTCCAATATTTTCTATGATCGCAACAAGGTGAAAATACTGGATCATGGTGACTTCTGGCTATCGGAAACGCCCGATAAGCCTGGCTTAGGATGGGATGCTGCCTGCATACGTATCTGCTCGTGGGGCTACTTCCAACTCAAAGGTACCAGCTTGAAGTTCTATTATTTCAATCTGCATATGGATCACGTAGGTACTGTGGCCCGTCGCGAAGGTGCCAAGCTCGTTGTGCAGCGCATCAAGGAGATTGCAAAGGGTAAGCCCGTGATATTGACTGGCGACTTTAATGTGGACCAGACCAACGAGATCTATACCATCTTTACGCAGTCGGGCGTACTCGATGATAGCTTTGAGAAAGCTAAATTGCGCTTTGCCGAGAACGGAACCTTCAATAGCTGGGATCCGGAACTCAAGACCGATAGTCGTATTGACCATGTGTTTGTATCGCCCTGTTTCACGGTAGAACGTTACGGCGTGCTTACCAACAGCTACTGGGCTGAGGGTCAGCAACAGGGTGAGGCACTGAAAGGCATCGACGCTCCTCAGGAAATCTCGTTCAAGAAATACCAGAAGCGTCTTCCTTCTGATCACTATCCGGTATTCGTACGATTACGTAAATAGCTACCCTAACACTAACTCCCCTCTACCCTTATACTAACTATGCTTTAGTGTTAGGGTAGAGGGGAGTTAGTATGATACTTTCTTTTTGGTTACTTGATAGCTACCTTTATCTTCTTCAGGTCGCTATCGGCACTTGATGTGCCCACCATGATCTCATATCTGCCAGGCACCACTCGCATGGTGTTGGTCTTCACATCCCAACCCTCAAAGCGCTCGCGAGGCAGGTCGATGCTAACCGTCTTCGTCTCGCCAGGATTCAACTCAACCTGACTATAACCACGCAGTGTCTTCAGAGGTCCTTCCTGGTCGGCTGTGTTACGGATGTAAACCTGAACCGTCTCCAAGCCTTTGCAGTTGCCGGTATTCTTAACTTGTACCTGCAACTTGCCGTTCTTATAGGTTGGCTTGCTGATGGCAAAGGTGGTGTAGCTCAGACCATAGCCGAAGGGGAAGAGCGCCTCACCTTTGAAATAGCGATAGGTACGGCCTGTCATCTTATAGTCGAGGAAGTCGGGCAGGTCGTCGGTGCTCTTATAGAAGGTTACAGGCAACTTGCCGCTGGGGTTATACTGTCCGAACAGTACCTCGGCCAAGGCTGTACCACCCTGTTCGCCTGCGTACCACCATTGTAGGATGGCATCGCATGATTCCAGTTCAGGCACCATGGCGATAGCCGAGCCGGAACAGTTCACAAAGATGACCTTCTTTCCTGCTTGATGAAGCATGGCCAGTACATCGCGCTGCGATTGTGGCAGTTCTATGCTGGTGCGGTCGCCACCCTTGAAGCCTGGCTCGCTCACCTTCATCTCTTCACCCTCGAGGGTAGGAGCGATGCCGCCTACGAAGACTACTGTCTCGGCGTTGCCCACTTGTGCCAGCAGTTCCTGATAAGTAGGCGCAATCTTGCTTTGGATATCGAAATCGATAGCAGCGTAGCCGCTTTCCTGTGCATAGTCTATTTGTATGCGGTAGTGTTTACCCGCCTCTACAGCCAGTTCGGTTTTGCCGCCCTGTATGCGATGACGCACTTTCCATACGTCAACAATGGTGTCGCTATTTACTATCAGGCGCAGCATATCATCGGCCTTGATGTCGAAGATGAGCGTCTCATTGCGAGTGGGCTTGAAGGTTCCATCGAAACGGGCAGAGAAATGCTCCAGATTGACGCCTGGCGCAAACACTGTGTTACCGCCGTTGTTCAGGTGGATAGGTTGTTTGATGACGGTTGTAGCTACGGGGACTCCCTTCATCTCCATATTGTTCCAATAGGCCACCTGCATACCGCGGTTGCCTAATGGGTCGATAATCTCGTTGAAACGACTCTCGAAACTCTCGTTACGGGTCAGACCGCAGCCGGCGATGAGTTTCGCATGGGGAGCGATAGCGCGGATACCATCGATAGCGGTGATGGTCTCGGTGGCTGAACCGGCATAGTTACCCCACTGCATGATGGCATCGTTGGCGTTTGGTCCCATCACCACGATGTTTGATGCGGCTGTTGACAGGGGCAGTACCCCATTGTTTTTCAGCAGTACGATGCTCTTGCGGGCCATGTCGAGGGCCAGCTGCTTGTGTTGTTTCGAAGCCACCACCTCTTCAGGTATTTGTGTCCAGGGGTTCAAGTCGTCGGGATCCAGGTCGCCCAATTCGAAACGGGCTATGAGCAGGCGACGCAGACTACGGTCGATAGCCTCCTCCTTGATGTCGCCACGTTTCACTGCCTCGGGCAGCCGCTTGTATTCCGATCCGCACTCCACGTCCGTACCAGCCAGTACCGCCTTGGCTGATGCCTCAGCACCATCCTTGGCCACATTGTGCCAACGGGGCAGGAAGTCGCGGATGGCACCGCAGTCGCTGGTGATGAGGCCGTCGAAACCCCATTCATCGCGTAGTATCTGTTGCTCGTAGCGTGTCTGTGCGCAGCAGGCCTGTCCGTCTATACGCTGATAGGCGCACATCACCTCAGCCACCTTACCCTGTTGTACCAGAGCCTTGAAAGCCGGCAGATAGGTCTCCCAGAGGTCGCGCTCAGGCAGGTTCTCAATGTTGAACTCATGTCGGTTCCACTCCGGTCCGCTATGTACGGCAAAGTGCTTGGCGCATGCCAGCAGCTTGCGATAGGGGCTCACCCCCAGGTCTTCGCCATGGTAGCCCACACCCTGCAGACCGCGCACCACAGCCAGTCCCATCTTAGCGGTGAGGTAGGGGTCTTCGCCATAGGTCTCCTGTCCGCGTCCCCATCGGGGATCACGGAAGATATTGATATTAGGTGTCCAGAACGACAGACTCTGATAGCGTTTGATGTCGCCGGAGCGTTTCGCTTGCTGGGCTTTCACGCGTGCCTCGTCGCTCACGGCAGTAAACACCTGGTGCAACAGGGCATCGTCCCATGAGGCCGCCATCGCCATGGTGATAGGAAACACGGTGGCGAAGCCATTGCGGCCAATGCCGTGCAGCGCCTCGTTCCACCACTGGAACTGCGGGATGCCTAAGCGGGGAATGGCGGGCGATGTGTCCATCATTAACGAAACCTTCTCTTCAAGTGTGAGTCGGCCCAGCAGGTCATCAGCACGCTCGGCTGCCGAGAGGTTCGGATTCTGGTAGGGTAATGACTGTGCGCAGGTAGATACGGCGCAAAAACATAGCACTGAGGCTAAAAGCGTTCTAATTTGTTTCAGTTTCATATTGTTTTAATTTCGTTTTCTGGCAGCAAAGATAAAAAGAATAATTGAAATAGACAATTTACTATATATATATTGTGTACGAAAACGTTAACGTTCGAAAACGTTTACGTGGGTTTTTGCGCACTTTTTGAACAGAAATAGACGCTTTTTTGGATTTTTTTTACTAAATTTGCACCAATTTAATGACTAATCTCAAGAAGTTGTATAACTTACTATTATAATTAATAACTTAAACATCAAAGTATGAATCAAGCAATGAGAAGATTGTGCAAACTTTGCCTCTTAGCCGCATTCTTTGTACTGGCTCCCCCTGAGGTGCTGGCTCAGACGATTGCCAAAGGCCAGGTTTTTGACTCAACCAACGAGCCCGTTATCGGTGCAACAGTTGTAGAAAAGGGTAGTCCTAAAAACGCTACCGTAACTGATTTCGATGGTAACTTCGAGCTGAAGCTGCATAGCAGCAAGCAGGTGGTAATTACCTACATCGGAATGAAACCTAAAACCGTTACTGCCAGCAACGACATGAAGGTGGTGATGGAAGACGACAACAACACGCTGAACGAACTGGTGGTTATCGGTTATGGTGCCGTTCGTAAAAAAGACCTGACAGGTTCGGTTGTTACCGTAGCAGGACAGGATCTGGCTAAGGTGCCAGTATCAAACGTAACCGAGGCACTGACTGGTAAGATGGCCGGTGTGAACATTACAACTACCGACGGTTCGCCCGATGCCGATGTGCTTATCCGTGTTCGTGGTGGTGGTTCAATTACTGGTGACAACAGCCCTCTGGTTGTAATCGACGGATTCCAGGGTGGTAAGCTTACCGATCTCTCGCCTAACGATATCGAGGATATCACTGTTCTGAAAGATGCATCTTCTACTGCTATCTACGGTTCAGAAGGTGCTAATGGTGTTATCTTGATTACCACCAAGAATGCCAAAGGTGGCAAGACTCAGGTAAGCTATAACGGCTATCTGCAGACCAAGAAGGTGTCTAAGCGTCTGGACGTACTTGATACCTATCAGTATGTTATGTCGAACTATGAATATGCTGCACTGCGCGGCGAGAGCGCACTGAACTCTTTCTACAGACAGTTCGGTGTGTTCGACGATCTGTATCTCTACAAGAGTCAGGAGGCTATCGACTGGCAGGACGACCTGTTTGGTGCCAACACCATCTCGCAGAGCCACAACCTGAGTCTGCAGGGAGGTACTGATAAAACCAAGTTCAACCTCTCAGGTACCTACGACTACAATGCAGGTTTGATGCCCAACAACGACTTCTCACGTTTCGCATTCCTCTTTAAGATGAATCACGACATCAATAAGAGCCTGAAGTTCTCGATGACTGCTCGTGTTAACGATCAGACAGCTAACGGACAGGGAACTCAGGGTGGTACTTATAAGGTGCGTACAGAACAGGCCCTCTATGGTGTTGCCACTAAGGGTCTCTCTGGTATGATTACACCTGACTTCTCAACCATGTCGGACGATGAAATCGTTGAATGGCAGCGCTCCAACATGTCGTTGGCAGAGCAGTCAGAACAATACTGGCGTCGCCGTAACAATCGTGGTTTCATCTTCAATGGAGCTTTGGATTGGAAGACTCCTCTGAAGGGCTTGACTGCTCATCTTGAAGGAGGTTATACTTATGGATTCAACGAGGTAAAGAACTGGTATGGTTCTACAACCACACAGGCTTCGTATGTAGGTGGTAAACCTCTGGCCGACTGGACCAAGACTAATACCAACAGTTTCCGTGAGAGCTTCACACTGACCTACGATACCAAGATTAATAAGATTCATCACTTGAATGTGATGGGAGGTCAGGAAATCCGCTCAAGCCGCTCTAACTACAGCGCTATGAGTGCCAATAACTTCAGTGAGGCATTTACTGCTGAGCAGGTATTCGCTAACTTTGGTCTGGGCACGATGCAGACCATGACTGGTAATGTCTCTGCCAATCAGAATAAGGTATCATTCTTTGGTCGTATCAACTATACTCTGCTCGACCGCTATTTGCTCACTGTTACTCTGCGTGAGGATGGTAGCTCGCAGTTCGGCAGTGGCCACCAGTGGGGCTTCTTCCCCGCAGCTGCTGCTTCATGGCGTATCATCGATGAGCCATGGATGGAGGCTACACACAGCTGGTTGTCTAACCTGAAACTCCGTGTATCTTACGGTAAGGTTGGTAACGATAAGATTGGTAACACTCAGTATGTACAACTTTACGACACCAATAGTGGTGTAAAGCGTTATGGAGTAGGCGAGGTGGCAGGCTCACATCAGGCCGTTTCTACCACTCTGGCCAACCCATTGCTCACCTGGGAGAAGCGTACCACTCGTAACCTCGGTTTGGACTTCGGTTTCTTCAACGAGCGACTCTCTGGTAATATCGATGTTTACTGGAACAGCACCGACGACCTGCTGATTAACCACAACATCGCAGCACCTGGTTATACCTCTGTTTGGGAGAACTCTGCTTCAACCAGCAACAAGGGTGTTGAAGTTACCCTGAATGCAGCCATCATCCAGAGCAAGAACTTCAAACTGAATGCCAACTTCAACATCGGTTTCGACAAGTCGAACGTTAAGAGTCTGGCCAACGGTTTGCAGGAAATGACATTTGCATCAGGTTGGGCCAGCACCGACAATAAGAACCAGCAGGACTACATTGTACGCATCGGTGATCCTATTGGACTGGTTTACGGTTGGAAGAGCGATGGTTATTATACCACCGACGACTTCGCCAGCTATGACGAGGTGAAGGGTGTCTATACACTGAAGGAAGGTGTTCCAACAACTTCACTGCTGGGTGGTACTATCGGTATCCGTCCAGGTACCATGAAGCTGAAGGATCTGAATAACGATGGTGTGGTTGATGCAAAGGATATCACTGTGATTGGTGACACCAACCCCGACTTCATGGGTGGTTTCGGATTCAATGGTGAGATTTACGACTTCGACTTCAATATTAACTTCACTTATAAGGTTGGCAACGACATCTACAATGCCAATAAGATTCAGACCTCATCACGCTATCGCGCGGGTACCTATCCAAATATGCGCGCAGAGATGAGCCAGAGCAATGCTTACTCTTACATCAACCCAGAGACAGGCGTACTGCTGAAGAGTCTGGAGGATCTGAAGTACTGGAACGAGGGTGGTAACGGCTTGGCAGCCAAGGCTATGTGGAGCCCATTCTCTACAGGCGATGCTGTAGTTGTTCCTACCGACTGGGCTATGGACGATGCTTCATTCCTGCGTTTGCAGAGCTTGACCATCGGTTACACTGTTCCTAACAAGATTACCAAGAAGTTTGGTGTACAGCGTCTGCGTGCTTATGTAACTGGTACAAACCTGTTTGTGATTACGAACTATCCAGGCTTCGACCCAGAAGTAAGTTCTTATGCCCGCAACAGCAGCTACTCTGGTCTGACCCCAGGTATCGACTTCTCTTCTTATCCAAAGAGCCGTGCATTTACCTTTGGTTTGAACGTAACGCTGTAATTTAACAACTAACAATCGATAAAGATATGAAATTCAAGAATAAATATATAGCAATTGCAGCTCTTGGAGTTATCGGTCTGACATCGTGTAACGACATGCTCGATGTAGAATCGCCATCGCAGATGGACCAGAATATGGTTTATGGCTCTACAGAGTTTGCGACCAACGCCATCAACGGCGTATATGTACTGTTCTGCGAAGACCCATTCACAAGCCGTATGTGCGGTGTTTGGATGCAGAACACCGACGTAGAGGCTATGGGTACTAGCGCTACTACAGCCACTAACCACCGAAATGCCGTATGGCCACTCCAGGGTGCAGGCAACGTGGGTTGGAGCGACGTTAAGAAAGTATGGGACAACAACCTGCAGGCCATCGAGCGTGCTAACCAGGTACGTGCCGGTATTGATGCCAGTTCTATCGGTAATACCGACGAGATGCAGCAGATTAAGGGTGAGGCAACCTGTTTGAAAGGTTACCGCTACTACCTGATGTGCAACTTCTTCGGCGATGTGCCTTACTATGATGAGGCTGCTAAGTGGGGTGATGAGATTGATAAGCCCCGTACTGACAAAAACGTAGTTTACAGCCGTGTATTGCAGCAGTTGGTTGACATCGAGCCCAACATGAAGTGGAGCGATGTAAACACTGGCGGTATCGAGCGTATGAACCGTGACTTCGCCATCGGTCTGATTGCCCGTCTGGCTCTGTTCCGTGGTGGTTATGGTATGACCAAGGACGGTACCATGAAGCGTGCCGACGACTATCTGAATGTAACAGCCGACTCGCTGACCGTTACCTATAAGGATGTAAACGGTGTGGAGAAGACTGCTCAGACCTATACACAGTACTACCAGATGGCTAAGGACTACTGCCAGAAGCTGATCCAGCTGAAGCCACGCGCCCTGTATGCCAACTTCGAGCAGTCGTTTATCAATGAGATGAACTATACCTGCGAGAACAACGCTGAGGTACTCTATGAGGTTGCCTTTGTACAGAACTATGGTGGTGATATTGGCTGGAGCTTCGGTGTGCCCAATACAGGTACTTGTGCTCAGGGTAACACCACTGCTCAGGTAGCTATGACTCCAACTTACTATATGTCGTTTGCCGACAATGATAGCCGTCGCGACGTGTGTGTAGCTAAGTATCAGCACGTTCAGGACACCGTTCAGGCTGTTGCCTCTACAGGTCTCTATGCTGGTAAGTGGGATCGCGCCCGTGCTGGTAAAGAGTTGGGTTCTGGTTCTTCAAAGGGTACAGGTATTAACTTCCCATTGATGCGCTACTCAGATGTTCTGCTGATGCTGGCCGAGGCTGAGAACGAACTGAACGGTCCTACTGCACTGGCAAAGGAGATGCTGACTACCGTTCGCGCCCGTGCTTTCGCTGGTAGCGCTACTTATGCTGACGATGTAACCAACTACGTAAGCAATCTGAATTCGAAAGAAGACTTCTTCAACGCTATTGTTAATGAGCGTGCATGGGAGTTTGGTAGTGAGGCTCTTCGTAAGTTCGATCTGGTTCGCTGGAATCTCTATGCCGAAAAGATAGAGGAAGCGATGTACACCGCTCTCTGCTGGGGTATTGCATGCAATGAGGATCTGATGAACGATCCAGATGTATTGGCACAGTATCCTGAGGCTGCCAATTATACCACATGGGCCAACAAACTGTGGTATGTAAAGGTAGGCAAGAATAACCTGAAGAGCGATATCAAGTGGTATAACCAGAAGTATCAGATTGAAGAAGATGATGCTACCATGCAAGCTAATGGCTGGCAGAGTGTAAACTGGGGTAGCAATATGCTGAAGCGCACTCGCACCTACATCTACGATGGTGTTGACTATGGTACCACTACACCTGTGAAGAAGGTTAATGGTGACGGTACAACAACCTATACATTGGGTGCAGCTCCTAACACCAAGACAGTGACTGTTATTGATGGCGAGGATACTGGCATTACCCGTAAGGATGTATATGCAGCCAGTGATTACTTCACTCGTCTGTATCGCGGTTACTCTAACGGTGCATTGAAGGGTAATGGTGTAGCTCCTTATCTGCTGCCTATCACTACTGAGACTATCTCAGCAAGTACGGTGCTGAACAACGACGGTTATCATATTCTCGATATGAATATGGGCGACGGTGTTAACGTAGAGGTTGCTACAGTTGAAAAAGAAAATTACAAATAAACAAGGAAACGCATTATGAAAAAGATATTTAAGACCATGTTGCTGCTCGGAGCAGTAACCACAGGAATGGGAACATTTGTCAGCTGTAGCAGTGACAATGACCTCCCTCAGGCCGATGCGCTGTTCCGTCCCATTATCAATGACGACGATAATCTGGAGGTGGGCTTGGATGACAACAATGTGCCATACATGGTTGTTAAGTGGGATAACTACACCAGCGCTAACCAGTACACGGTAAAGGCTGTTCCCGTTGATGCCAGTGTGCCAGCTAAGGAGATTACTACCTCTGACTTGACTTGCCGTTTCGAGGGACTGGAGTATGACAAGGAGTACTTCGTATATATCAGCTCGGCAAATACCAATACGGGACTCAAGTCTAAGGAGTACAATATCACAACCACTACTCCCGACTTCCCCACCAAGTTGATTAACCCTGCCGCTACCGACATTATCGACATCAAGGCACGTATCAAATGGGCAGAGGGTGTCAGCTACGACAAGCTGGTCATCATCAAGGACTCAGAAGACGAGATTGTTGCCGAGGTAGCAGTTTCCGAAGAGGAGAATGCTGCTTGTGAAAAGATTATCGGCGGTCTGGAACCAAAGACAACCTATCGTGTAGAAGCTTGGGCCAATGGTAGCTATCAGGGTAAGAAACGCCTTACAACTGCTGCTGCCGACAACTTCGAGGGTACTATTATTGACTTGCGCGGTTTGGATGAGGAAACAAGTCTCGCATACTTTGAGAACAATCTGACAAACTTGATTGATGTGGAATACCCCAATCAGGATATCACCATTATCCTTGAAGGTGGCATGACATATCGTCTGAAGGCCACCAAGCTGAATTCTACAACTGGTACCATCAAGTTTGTGACTGGTCAGTCTCTTGCTGGCTATGCCATCCTCAATGTTGTAAGTAACTTCGATACCAACGCAGATGCAGTGATTGGTGGCCTCGTATTCGATAAGATCAATGTATGGGGAAGTGAGCCATCTGCTACTGACGGTAACTTCGGTGGTCAGTATCTCTTCAATATTGCTGGTAAGAACTCTAAGATCGGACTGATTGAGTTTGATAACTGCGATATCAAGTGGAAACGTGGTCTTCTCAGACAAAAGGACAACGCCTCAACGGTTGAGAACTTTGTGATGCAGAATTGTACCGTTGACTCTATTGCAGGATATGGTGTTTGCAATTCTGACAAGGCTGGTGCTGTAGTCAGCAACATCAAGATTTCAAACTCTACATTCTCAACCTGTAAGGTTCTCTTTGTTAACACAAAGGGTGCTGCGCCTACATCTATAGTTGTTGAGAACTGTACATTTGTTAAGTGTCCTGACAATGGTAAGTTTGTCTTTGACTTCAAGGGCAAGGCTCCTTCTGGCGACTTCAAGATCAGCAAATGTATCTTTGGTCCTGGTCTGAAAAAGCTATCTATGTGGTCGGGTGATGTCAAGCCTGATGCAACCGACATCTATTATACTAGCGATGTTGAATGGACTCCTGTATCAGACGAAGATCCTTCACCTGCTGCAAAATTAGATGGAACTATTATATCCACAAACTTGGCAGAAACCTTTAAGGATTGGGCAAATGGTGACTTCACCATCCTTAATACTAAGGAGTTGAAGAATGTTGGTGATCCGCGCTGGTTGCCATAATAGTAAACATTATCTATACAAAGGGCGAATGCTAACCACAGTGTTCGCCCTTTATTAAAACAAAACAAATGAAAATCAAACTAAGTACTACAATTACAACGGTAGCTTTGCTGCTGATGAATTCCATTACCTTATCAGCACAAGTTATAGATTTCTCAATGGCAGAAGAGATTGCCGGAAAGAATACACCTGAAGGTTGGACAGAGGTGAACTTACCCCAAAGCCTGCCTACCTTTACAGATGCAAATACATTTTATATCACAGACTTTGGGGCAACAACCACTAATGCGGACAATACCCAAGCCATTCAGGATGCTCTCGATGCTGCCAACAATGCTGGTGGGGGCATGGTGGTAGTGCCAGCAGGCGAATGGTTGTTTGGTCGTATTACCATCGGTTCAAAAACAGTACTGCATCTCTGTGCACATGCCACCCTGAAGCTTTTGGCATACAGCGATCAACCAGACCACACTACCAAAGACCCATATATCAAAGGAAAAAACGGTGCTTCTGACATTGTTATAGAAGGAGAGAGTTCTGAAACTTCCATAATAGAAGGCCAAGGTGCCCCCTGGTGGGATGCCGTAGAACAGAAGGTGAGTGGTTTACAACGTGGATCAATCATCCGATTCTCACAAGGCCAGCGCTATCTTTTCCGTCACTTCTGTATACAGAATGCACCCGGTACCAATCTTACCTTAGGACAGTCGGGTAAAGGTGCGCACAATACGGTTCACGATGTACATATCTATGCGCCAGCCTCATCAGCATCCGATCCCTCACACAATACCGATGGTATCCCCATCTGGACCCAATACTGCAATATCTATAACTGTTATATTGATACTGGCGACGATAATGTTGTGACTGATTCTGATGCCCAATATATCCACGTGTGGAACTGCGACTTCAAAGCCGGACATGGTGCTTCATTAGGCAGCTATACCCAAAACATGCATCACATCATCTACGAGGATCTGACTTTCGATGGTACAGACTGCGGTTTCCGTTTGAAGTCGAATACAGATCGTAGTGGCGATGTACACGACATCATCTTCCGTAATTGCACCATGCAGAATGTGGCTACACCAATCCAGATTACAGCTTGGTACGATAAGCTTCCCGATAGTCCGGAGGAGGCAGAAGCATCGCCAGGGACAAAGACCAGTAGCACCCCTGAGTTTCATAACATCCTGATACAGAACGTAACAGCTTCGGGCTATAACACTAAAAACAGCAACGACAAGAACTATAACGGTATCATGATTTACGGACGCCCCGAAAGCTACGTCTACGACGTGACATTCGACAATGTCAGGATATCACATCGTAATGGTGTCAGACTGTTCTTCTGCAAGGATATCCGCTTTATCAATGGTTGCACATTCACCAAGACCAGAACCAATAAGACGGTAGAAGCTACCGGTAACAACCTGAGCCCAGTCATGGAAAATTCGTACAAGGCAACCTATAGTTGGAATGACTCGTCGGATATCTCGACGCAGACCATATCCGACAACTCACAAACAAAGAACACCCACTTTTACACATTAATTGGTTGTCAAGTCATCGCTCCATCAAAAGGTATCTTTATACATCAAGGTAAAAAGATTGTTATTAAGTAAATTTGACGTGGATTTTTGGCTGTGTACGATAACATTGTTAAATCACGTAAACGTTTGCAGAAGATTTCCTTAAGAAAAGTATACGGTGTTTCACATTTTCTTATACTTTTGCAGCCGTAAAGTTCTCTCGGGAGCTTATGAAGCTAAAATTTTAACTCTATAAATTAATAAGTAACAAACTAAAACTAACATGAGTATGAATCATCAATTCAAAAGAGCCTCTATGGCTTTGCTTTTGTCTGTGTTCTGCTTTGTGGCCTATGCCCAGAAAGCGATTACAGGTACAGTGAAGGATGCCTCTGGTGAACCCATGATTGGTGTAAGTGTGATGGTCGACGGAACCAGCGTTGGCGCTGTGACCGATTTCGACGGTCGCTTTACCATTCAGAACGTTCCTGAGAAAGCCGTCCTGAAGATCTCTTACATCGGTTTCAAGGAGCAGAAAATCTCCGTAGCCGGTAAGAACAGTTTCAATGTAACCATGCAAGAAGATGCTGCTGCACTCGACGAGGTGGTAGTAGTAGGTTACGGCACCATGAAGAAGAAGGACCTGACCGGTTCGGTAGCTTCGGTGAAGACCGACGACCTGGCTAAGGTGGCCGGTGCCAACGCCCTCTCAGCCATGCAGGCCAAGGTGCCTGGTGTGGACCTCCAGCAGAGTGGTGGCGGTGAGGCCGGTGCCGGTGTGAGCATGACCCTGCGTGGTAACCGCTCATTGTTGGCTGGTAACGGTCCGCTGGTTATTGTGGATGGGGTAGAGTATGGCTCAACCCTCGATATTCCTGCTAGCGACATCGAGTCGATGGATATCCTGAAGGATGCCGCTTCTACCGCTATCTATGGTACCAAGGGTGCTAACGGTGTGATCCTGATCACCACCAAGCGCGGCTCAGCCGGAAAGACCAGAGTTAACTTTAACGGCTATCTCTCATTCAACGGTGCCACGGGTATCGTAAAGCCTATGTATGGCGATAAGGAGGTGCAGCGCCTGATCGACAAGAAAAACTACGAGACTGCTGCCGCCAACGGTTGGAATTTCAGCAACAGCGCTACTGCCGCTGACGTGCTGACATTCAACCTCGATGACGGTACACCAACACTGGATATATATAACGAAAAGAGCTATACCGACTGGCTCGACATAGTTCTCGACAACAGCGTATCTCAGAACTACGAGGTTTCTGTACAGGGCGGTAACGAGAAGACCAACTTCAACGTGTCATTAGCCGCTATGGACGACAAGGGTTTGATGAAGGGTGATGAGTTCAACCGCTACACCGGTCGCATCAACCTGGATCATCAGATCAACCGCATCGTGAAGATCGGTGCCAGCCTCTCTTACGCTTACAAGAGCAACGACAAGCGTAACGGTGGTGTTTATAACCAGGCACAGAAGATGACCACCATCACACACGCGTATCTGAAGGATGGTTCTATCAATGCTACGCCTAACCCCTGGTATGCAGCTCACTGTTCACCTCTGCTCGATGAGGATGGTGCTTATCAGCGCAACATCGAGAGCAGCCGTTTCTTCGGTAGTGGCTACGTGCAGCTCAATCCTATCAAGGGCTTGATGCTGAAGTCACAGTTCACACTCGACCGCAGCACCTCGCGCACGGGTACCTATCAGGATTACCACAGTCAGGCTCGCTACCAGTCGCCTACCACTACCTATATCGCTAACGACCGCAGCACTGGTACCAAGTATGTATGGCAGAACACTGCCAACTACAACAAGACCATTGCCAAGCACGATATGACTTTCCTGCTGGGTCACGAGATGTCACAGTACGTATCTGAGTCCAGCACCATCTCGGGTGTCGCTGGATCTGAGAGCTACAAGAAGAGCAGTTTCTATGATGTCAGTAAGATTCAGTCACCACTTGTCGCCACAGGCTACACCAAGAGCTCTATGCTGTCGTTCTTTGCTCGTGCCAACTACTCTTACGATGGTAAGTACCTGTTCCAGGCTTCGTTACGTGCTGATGGTTCTTCTGTACTCGCAGAGGGACATAAGTGGGGCTACTTCCCATCAGTTAGCGCTGGTTGGCGTATCTCTGAGGAAAAATTCATGCAGGGCACCAAGTCATGGCTCGACAACTTGAAGTTCCGTGTATCTTGGGGTCTCTCTGGCAACTCAGCCATCTCTGCCTACCAGACACTGGCTACCATCAAGAGCATCGTGCCAAACTCTACCGACAAGGCACCTATGACCATGGCTAATCCTAAGCTGACATGGGAGAAGACAGCTGCCCTCGACTTCGGTCTCGACTTCGCGTTCCTCAATGGCCGCATCTATGGTAGTATCGACTACTACAATAGCCATACCTATGATCTGCTGTACTACAAGACAGCTCCTGCCTCTTCGGTATTTACCAGCACCATCTCGAATGTGGGTAAGACCAAGGGCCACGGTTGGGAAATCTCACTGGGTGCACAGCCTGTGAAGACCCGCGACTTCACTTGGGATCTGAGCGCTTCTGCCACCTTCGCCCGCGACGAGGTGGATGAACTGGCTGACGGTATCGAGCAGGTAGTATCAGGCACCAGCATTCTGAAGATTGGCAAGCCTGTATCAGCTTTCTACACTTACGACATGGACGGCTGCTGGGGTATTGGCGAGTTCGACAAGTATCTGGCTGCTCACCCCAACTTCGAGAAGCCAATGGCCGACTACGGCGATCCTGGTACACCGAAGGTGATCGACGTGAACGGCGACGACAAGATTGACGATAGCGATAAGACTATCTACGACCGCTCACCAAAGGCTATCCTGGGTCTCAGCTCTACCTTTACTTATAAGGACTTCTCGCTGAGCATTCAGACCATGGCCCGCCTGGGTGGCTATCTGAGCTACAGCGGCTACGGCCTCTACCTGTATGACAATGCCAACTGGGGCGACCTGAGCTACTGGACACCAGAGAATCAGGGTGCCGACATCCCATCGCCAGGTGCTACAGGTACTTCACCTACATACTACAAGAACAACATCCAGATCCAGAAGGGCGACTACTTCAAGATCAAGGATATCACCCTGTCGTACAACCTGCCCAAGAACCTCGTCAAGAAGGTTTACATGAGCAATGTTCGAGTATATGGTTCGCTGAAGAACTACTTCACATTCAGTCATTTCGACAACTACGACCCAGAGCGTGGCGGTTCTGTGAACTTCCCACTGATGAAGCAGGTAGTAGTAGGTCTTAACGTAACTTTCTAATCACTTATAATGATCATCGATATGAAAAAGATATATAGCATGTTATTTGCGGCCGCTGCCTTCAGCTTCGCTGCAACCTCCTGCTCAGACTTCCTGGACGAGGAGAACAAGACCGGTGAGACTGCCGACCTGGCCTACAATACCGTTTCGGGTATCGACGGCCTCATCCAGTCGGCTTATACCTACACACACGGTTGGTGGGGTAAGGAGCCATCGCTGGGTCTTGCAGAAATGGGTTCAGACCTGTTCTATTTTGGCTACGACAACAAACAGAAGTCGCTGCTGAAGTACGACATCACGGCCGAAGCTCTTGGTAACAACGTAGCAGACAACCCCTGTCTGGATGAGTATTGGGAGATGTTCTACGCTGGTGTGGATGTATGTAACAACGCACTGAAGTATGTGCCTGACTGCACCGTGATCGACGATATCAAGAAGGCGGCCTATCTGGGCGATGCCTACTTCCTGCGTGCCCTCTACTATTCGCAGATGGTGGCTATGTGGGGACCAATCCCTTACAATGCCGAGCCTATCAACTCGATTAACAACAATCCTGTTCGTGTGCCCGAGGCTGAGGTCTATGGCCATATCCTCGACGACCTGAAACAGGCCATGAACAACTATAAGAAGGCTAACATCATGGATGGCAAGTCGGCCACCGCTACTGGTCGTGCCTACTACTATTCGGCAGAGGCCCTCTACGCCCGTGTAGCCCTCTATGCTGCCTCTTGGCTGGGCGCCAACGCAGTGAATGGCTATAGCAACCTCTACAACGAGGCCCTGACAGCTGCTACCGATGTGATCAACAACTCTGGCGCCAAGTTCTACAGCCGCTACAGCGACACTTGGAACATGAACAACGAGGAGGCTACTGCTAATACCGAGAACCTCTTTGCCGTTCACTATTCTAATGATCTGAATGCCGGTCGCGACAACTGCGTGCCTTACCGTTTCTCAAGCGAGGGTACAGGCAATTTCAACTCACTCATCACCCGTACCGGCTATGGCCGTAACGGTGGTAGTGCCTCTCTGCTGATGTTTGTATCACTCTGGAACAACGGTTGCGACGATATCGGTCCTAACGGACAGAAGAACAACTCTATCTTCTTCCGTATGGCTGCCGGTAAGACCACCATCAAGAGCAAGACCACTGGTAAGGATGTTGAGGTAGGCAAGTACTACTCACCTTATGGTCGTGGCTTCACCCGCTACCTGCCTTCACTCTATCTCTGGCAGACTCTCGACGAGATCAAGGAGACCGACCAGCGCTACAACGGTACCCTGCTCACTGCTTACCGTGTGCACCCCGACCTGGCTGGCAATGCCGCCAACTATCCAAACATGGGCGATCAGACTTACAAGACCTATGAGGAAGCTTATGCAGAGGATGGTAACTACTTCAATGGTGGTGTCATCGGTATCCAGTATGCGCTGATGGATGGTAATTCAGCTGAGGGTCAGGCTTTGCAGGAGCAGGCTAAGAATAAGTATCGTTTGCAGTTCGCATATGGTGGCGACATCCCTGTTTACACCTCTGGCGATCCTGCTACAGCCCTGCCTACCGAGGGTGGTAAGGCTGTGTCGGATGTCTATGGCGATGCCCGTTATAAGAGCGAGAAGATTGAAGGTCGCCGTTCGTTCCCTGGTATCAAGAAGTTCCTCGACGACCAGTATAACGAAGAATATCCTACCTTTGATATCTCTTACCGCGACATCATGGTGCTGCGATTGGCTGAGATGTACCTCATCAAGGCTGAGGCAGAGCTGGCTACTGGCGGCAATGCGCTGGCAACCCTCAATCAGCTGCGTGCTGCCCGTGCCATCGCTGGCAAGGACAACTCACTCAAAGGCACGGTTGATATCGAGACCATCCTCAAGGAGCGTGCCATCGAGCTCTGTGGTGAGTATCAGCGCTGGTTCGACCTGAAACGTACTCATACCCTGATCGACCACGTGAAGAAGTATAATGCACAGGCCAGTGGCAACATCGCCCTGAAGCACTACTATCGCCCCATTCCGCTGAGCGAGCTCGAGTCGGTAACCAACCGTAGTAACGAGGCTGTTCAGCAGGATGCTAACGGTGTGCTGCAGTACACTACCGCTACCGAGAACATGTGGCAGAATCCTGGTTATTAATCCGATAGCCTATACAACATAAAGAATGCGCTCCAAAATGGGGCGCATTCTTCTTTTTTTGATGATCTGTAGGAAGTTTACATATCCTCGTAGGTATCGAGGTAGGTGACGTGGGTGACGAGATATTCATCAACTCCGTGCTTACCATCGGCACCGCCGATACCAGATTTCTTCACACCAGCGTGGAAGCCCTGGATGGCTTCGAAATGCTCGCGATTCACATAGGTCTCGCCAAACTCGAGTTCACGGCATGCCTTTACGGCTACGTTCAGATCCTTGGTGAAGATGCTCGATGCCAGACCGTATTCGCAGTCGTTGGCATAGCCGATAACCTCATCAAGGGTTTCGAACTCAACCAATGGGATGACGGGACCAAAGGTCTCCTCGTGGATGATGTCCATATCCTGTGTGCAGTTGTCAAGTACCGTGGCGGCATAGAAGTAACCTTGATTGCCTACGCGATGACCACCACAGAGCAACTTGGCGCCTTGTTTGATGGCGCGTTCCACTTTTTCTGTTACACTCTCCAATGCGCGCTGTTCTACTAATGGACCCA
The DNA here is from genome assembly GCF_000702825.1 of Prevotella sp. P6B1. Classification (GTDB taxonomy): domain Bacteria; phylum Bacteroidota; class Bacteroidia; order Bacteroidales; family Bacteroidaceae; genus Prevotella. Next base: position 121,864 of record NZ_JNKF01000013.1, on the reverse strand, counting down.
TATCTACGGTTTCGTCCTTGCAAACATCGCCTACCTTGACCTTTGACATTTTGTCGACGAGTATCTGGGTAAAGGCTGCCTTTATCTCTTTCTGTACATATACACGTTCTGCATTATTACAAATCTGACCGTTGTTACCGATGCGACTATCCACAATCCACTGGGCTGCGCGCTCCAAGTCGGCATCCTTCATGACGATGGCAGGAGCCTTTCCTCCTAACTCAAGTGATACTTTTGTAATATTCTTAGAAGCGGCTGCCATAATACTTTCGCCTGCACCTACAGAACCTGTTACGCTTACAATGTCGATCTTGGGCGAGCCTGCCATCTCGTTACCAATAACCGAACCCTTACCAGTTACGATATTGATGACACCTGCGGGTAAGTCGATCTCATCGACAATCTTGGCAAACTCTGTACAGTTCTCTGGGGTGAGTTGTGATGGCTTGATGACAATGGTACAGCCTGCAATGAGGGCAGCACCAGCTTTGCGGGCAATCAGGAAGAACGGGAAGTTCCAAGGCAGGATGCCTGCTACCACGCCGATAGGCTTCTTGGTGAGCAGAATGGTTTCGTTAGGACGGTCGCTTGGAATAATCTCGCCTTCTATGTGGCGTGCGAAGGTTGCCATGTATTCAAAATAGGCGATGGTGGCACCAACCTCGATGGAGGCCCAATTACGTGTCTTACCCTGCTCACGCATGATAATCTCGGTGAACTCTTTTTCGCGTTTCTTGATGCCTTCTGCCATTTTCAGTAGATAACCAGCACGCTCGATAGCGGGTGTCTTGGCCCAGGCCTTCTGAGCTGAACGGGCTGCATCAAGTGCGCGGTTTACATCCTCGATGGTTCCCTCGGGCTGACGAGAGATAACTTCCTCTGTCGAGGGGTTCAACACATCGATCCATTGGCCGTTAGAGCTCTCGCAGAACTGACCATTGATGTACATTTTTAAGTCCTTCATAATTGTTTGTTTTTAAAAAGTAATTAAGTTATTGGGAAATAGTTATAAGTCTGACTGTCGAGTTTAGACCGCTTGGCACGGGTGCCCAGTGATCGTATTTAGTGGTTTTGTAATTGATGTCGACCACGTTGATCTCGTTAAACTTGCGCCATTCTATGCCTTTACGATCCAGATCGGCTATACGGTTTGCGGGTAGGTTGGTCACTTCGATACGGAGTGTGTTCTTGCCCTTACGCAGCGTTTTACCGCAATCAAGGATAAAGGGTACAGCCCAGGCACAGCCAACGAACTGACCATTGATATACACACGGGCCGACTCTCGTACATCGCCTAAATCAATTTTCCATGATTGACGTGCCTCCTGAGCCGACAGACGGAAAGAAGTGGTATAAACACCTGTTCCCATGGTAACAGCGGCGCTGTCGCTCAATGTCTCCCATGTTTGGAGTTTTGCCAAACGGAAGGTTTTGCCCACCCTGGGCGTCTCGTCGGTAAACGAGAGCGCCCAAGGTCCCAGGAGCTCCTTCTCCTGGGTCTGCGGGGCCTTTTCAGGTACTATACTGGTTGAAACTAGTTGATCGGATGTTTGCAGGATTCGACTCTCGCCCGATTTCAAGGCAATATGCAACTGACCGTTGTTGACGCTTGCTGGCGTGATGTCGCCATTCATGGGGTTGAACCAGTGGGCGCCCTTGAAAGGAACTGCAAGAGAGACATCGCCTTCCACATCGTTTGGTGTAAGATTGACGATGAAGTAATGCCACTGGTTGCCCTGCTTGCGACGGATGGCACGCAGTCCTAACTGGGTTTTCATGGGTTCTGACTGAGCGAAATGCGCCATGAGTTCAGGTTGTTCGCCTTTGATCACGTAAGGATGCAGACGATCAATCTGTGCCTGCAGGGCTGCATCGATGGTGGTGCCACTGGGAATGATGAGGGCACGATAGCTGGTGCCGCCTTCGGTGACGAGTCGACCATCAGCAATGCGTAACTTTGCCAGTTGGCGGTCGCTGATATAGTCGCAGTCGTAGCCCAGACGGTCGATGGCAAGGATGCTTTTGATGAACTGAGGAGCTTTCTTGGCCATTGAGTGGATATCGAACTGCATCAGGATTTCGTTGCCAGTACGCTGACGCCACATATCACGAACGGGTAGATAGACTAAGAAATCGTTGTCGGGTTGTCCCAGTTGCAGGAAACTCTGACAGCGTTCGATATACTTCATGAGGTAAGGGGCATCGCGCCAGATGCTGTTGGTTGGGCTCATATCCACTGAGGCATAGAACTTCCAACCTGGCCACGCATCGTTCTTGGGTGTGTAGCATGAACCGTGGAAGAATACGTGATTCACACCACAGGTGAACATCAGGTCGAGATCGGGTTTCATCTGCGAGAGTGATGTGCGGAAGTGTTCTGTGAGCCAGGTAAATGTCTCGCTCGATGTGAACGGCTTACCCATGACGTGGGCGGCCGAAGATGCGTATTTCAGCATCGACACATCGCTGTCGTTCTTGCGGGTCATACCAGGATCGGTACGCAGACCACGAATGCCGAAATCAGAAAGTCCAAAGCCTTCAATCTCAGGGATATCGACAGCAGCGTAGAGATCAAGCAGGTTTGCAGGTGAACCGTGTGCCTGATTGCGCACCTTCACACCATGTTGGTGTGCCCATGCCACCCATTGTTGAGTGAAGTTCTCGAGCAACAGTTCACTCAGCGTTTCACGGTAGTCGCACAGCACTTGGTTGCCATCACCGCCATGCAGCAGTTCAGGTAACTTCTCACGCAGGTCGTAACCGCGACGTTTCTGGAACTCATAGAACAGGGTAGGGGTCCAGTTGGCCTTGTACACCTCATATGAGTCGTTGAAGAAGGTATGCGGGTAAGGCACGCCTGATGTGGCGAATGCCTGTGTGAAGCGGTCGAGATAGTGTGCTACAGCCTGGCGGTCGAAATGGTCAACTACCCAGCCTTCGCCACCAGGAGCTGCACGTTTCACCTTTTGTCGGGTACGACCAATCTCAACGTTATAGGTCTTGACACCTCCTATGATGGTATCTTTGAAAATGGCACGACAGGCAGCCTCGTCAAGCGCGATATGCGGACCGCCAAAAGGCCAACCTGTGCCACAGTTCATATCTACCTCGATGCCTAACGGACGGGCGATATCCTGCACCATCAGCAATGCCTGCATCCATTGAGGTGAGAGGAAGCTGATGTTCTGACTATCGTTGCCTTTTACTCCATAGAGTGGGGTAATTTCTACCGCACCGATACCGGCACGTGCATATTCTGAGAGGTTCCATTGCAGGTCCTCTTTATTAACAGCAGAACCCAGCCACCACCAACGGGTGCCGGGTTTTGCTTCAGGTTGTGCTGCAGGCCAGCTCTGAGCCAGCCCCGCTGTCGCTAAGCAACACGCTGTCAATAGGGTTAAGTATCGCCTCATTTCTGTATGAGTTTATAATATTCTGATGCGCCCAGTAGGAAACAGCCAGTGCCGTAGTCCTCGAAGTCGGGCACACTGGTGAAGGTGACAGGCTGTCCAGCTGATGGCTCCTTTCCTGTACCTTGGTTCCAGCCTAAGAAACCATCAGTGTGTACGCATGATTCAAGTGCCTGCCAGGCTTTATCGCAGGCAGGACGGTATATCTTCTCCTTGAGCAGTCCCTGCTGTATGCCCCATGCCATACCGTAGAGGAAGAGGGCTGTGCCTGTCATCTCAGGGGTGGGATAGTCGACATCCGAAACCAGACTGGCATGCCAGAATCCATCGTTATGCTGGCATTTCAGCAGGCCGGCACTCATCAGCACAAAGTCTTTTTTCAGTTCCTTATACTCCTTGCTCTTAGGTGAGAGCTGGTTCATGCAGCGCACCAAGGCGGCATAAACCCAGCCGTTGCCACGGCTCCAGTAACAGTCCTTACCATCTTTCTCCTTGTAAGGTGGTACGTAGTCGGCATCGCGCCACCACAAGCCATCTTTGGTGTTGAACAGACCGCCACCGCACTCGTTACGGGTCCAGCGGTACATCTGCATGGCGTGGTCGCGGTATTTCTGTTCGCCAGTGAGCTTACCCACTTGCATATAGAGCGGCATAGCCATCTGGATGGCATCAATCCAGGTCCACCAACCGTAAAGCGAGTTGACATTGGTCTTAGCCTTGGGGGTAGAGGTCTGCTGCTTGGTGTTGGGGGTAGCCATCTGGTGGTCTAAGTTGGCAATGACGTTAGCCAATAATGCTTTCTGATCTCCTCCTTTGAGAGCTGCCAGTTCCACGTAGGTCTGTCCGCAGCACTGGTCGTCGGCATCGCAGGTGTTCACACCATTGCGTGGGGTCCATTTGTGGAAATCGGCCCATGTCATGGCATAGTCGATGTAGCGCTGTTGTGGGGCGATGGCATTCAGGGCCATCAGTCCCTCATAGTACACGGCGCGTGTCCAGAGCGACGAGGGACGCACCTTCTTCACGTTGGTGGGCAGGGTAGGATCGCTATACTTCGCCATGAAATAGTCGTTGGCTTTCTGTGCTGTCGGCAGCACGTTGTTCTGAGCGGTAGCCGATTCAGAGAGGCTCATAAACGCTACCAGTGCAATCATAATTTTCTTCATTTCTATGTAGTTTATTTTGTTTCGAACTTGGTAATGACGGTTTTATATTTGTGGGATATTGTTTTCAGCGATATCTTCGATGGCTGTTGACCAGCACGTAGGATAACCATGGCCGAGCCTTGCCACAGACGGCGGTGGTTTGTCACGTTCAGTTCTTCGCTGGTGATGTCGCCATTGGTTACGGCAATGATGCGTGCATCGCCCTCCACTTCGAACTGTAGCTCATCGGTGGCAGCAAACACACGACGGCCTTTGCTGTCGACAGCGGTAATGCGGATGTGCTGCAGGTCCTGACCGTCGGCCTTCCACTGACTATTGTCAGGGCTCGCAATCAGTTTTACAGCCTTGCCTGTTGTTTCAATAGTGTGACGGGCTATCACCTTTCCCTGTTTGTAGGCCACAGCTTCTAACCGACCAGCCTGATAGGCTATATTCTTCCAAAGGATGCGATTACGATTCTCAGGATCAGTGGGATTGGTACGGCGCCCCAAACGTTTGCCGTTCAGTAGTAACTCTACTTCGTCGCCGTTTGTATATGTATATAGGTTGACTTTCGATCCTGCTGCACGATTCCAGTTTTCTGTCTCGATGTCGTTGCCTGTCTGTATGCCGTTCCACTCGATGTCGTTTTCTGTATCCTCAACCACAGCGATGCGTACCAATGGCTCGTTTTTCAGGAAACTCTTCATGAAGTAGGCCTTGGGCTTGGGTTCAAGAGCAATGTCGAACACACCTTGCGCCCATCCTTTAGCTGGCCAGCCTTGACTTTCGCCTAAATAGTCGATGGCACCCCAATAGGCCAGTCCAACTACTTTGTCAAGATCCATCTCGAACCAGTTGGGGCCCATCTTGTTGATGCTGGCTTCGCTCTGGTAAAATGTCATCCAAGGAAAACGGCGCCCGTCGCCTGGGAAGTACATATATCTATAGTTATACGCTTGGATGTCAGTCTGCATAGCCAGGTCGCATGGCAGTGAGTCGGTCTGCCAGTTACGGTAGCGCGGATGCATGGCTACGGTTATCTGACGGGTGGAATCGTAACGGTGTACCACAGGGCGCATCATCTTATAGCAGGTCACGCCGAAGTCGCCGAAAGGCTGGTTTGGGTCCTGTTGCAGTTCGTTGCCTAAGCTCCACATCACTACGCTGGGTGAGTTGCGGTCGCGTGTAATCCACTCCGTCACATCCTGAGCCCAATGGTTCATAAATGGTACGCGTCCGCCTGTATGCTGCTGGGTCCATTTATCATAGAGTTCATCCACCACCAGAATGCCGTATTTGTCGCACAGACGGATAAAGTCGCGGCTATAGGGGTTATGCGAGGTGCGGATATGGTTGATGCCGAACTGTTTCATCATCTGGATACGCTTCTCAATGGCACGTGGATAGGCTGCAGCACCTAAGGCGCCTAAGGTGTGGTGGTTGGCATAGCCCCTCAGGAGAACCTTCTGGCCGTTCAACTTCAAGCCGAAGGCGGGTCCGTACTCGATGGTGCGGATACCGAACTGCTCACTCACCTCATCGGCCACTGTCCCGTCCTGATACAGTAGCTCTACCTTGGCAGTATAGAGGTTAGGATGCTCAGTATCCCAGAGCTGTGGCTTGGGAATCTCTATCTCGGCCAAGCGGAGATTCTGTGTGCGTGACTGCGGATTGCCGCTACATGATGCAGTCTGCTTTACTATCTGCCGACCTTCCGGATCGTAGATAGTTACCCTTACAAGGGTTTGACGGTTCTTGGTACGATTGGTTACGTCGGCCGAGATGTTGACAAACTGATTATCGCGTGTGGTGATATACAGTGGATGGCGCTCGAAATACAGATCGGCAGAGGTGTTGATGAGCGATACATTACGAAACAGCCCCCCACCAGTGTACCAGCGCGAGTTGCGCTCTGTCATGGTATGTGCCTTAACAATGAGCTCGTTGGGCTGACCATAATGCAGCTGTTGGGTGATATCTATCTGGAAGCCTACGTAGCCGTAGTCTGTTCCTCCTATATGCTTACCATTCAGCCATACATCGCCCACGTACATGATACCTTCGAAATCGAGCAGGATACGACGACCTTTCAGTGTGGCATCGGGTGTAATTATTTTGCGATACCAGCCTGCCCCCATCTCTTTGAAACCTCGTGCCGAGAGTCGGCTCTTGATGTTGGCAGCCACATCGCTATTGTCGGCCCGTTCATCTGCCGAAGGGGCAACCCAAGGCTGTTCTATCTGGAAATCGTGGGGCACATCAATCTGATACGACTGAGTAAAAAGTGAGTCGCGTGCGAAATCCCAACCATAGTTCAGGTTGACCACCTCTCGTGGTTGCGCCTGCATGGTGGATGCGAGGCACAGCAGAAGAGAGACTGAAAAAGTGCGGTACGTTTTCATTTATTTACTTGTTTTTTGGTTTCTGCTGCAAAGTTATGTATATTATCCTGCTACTTTCATATTCTTTTGTTCTGAATTTAGCAATATTGTACAACTTTATTAGATTGCGGACAAAAATGAATGATATGGACGATTAAAAACATCTACTTTTGCAGTAACTAATTAAAACTGTGATGAAAAGACTAATATTCCTAACGTTGGCATTCGCCGTAGGTCTGTGTGTAAAGGCGCAGACTGTCGACACCTTATTAAATATATATAGTGTCAACCCCATCGATTTCTCGGTTCGTGTACCTGATGGTAATTATCGTGTTACCGTTACCCTTGGTTCGAAGAAACGTGCCGCCCAGACGGTAGTACGTGCTGAGAGTCGTCGCCATTATACGGATGTCATCACCACCAAGAAAGGCAAGTATCAGACATTATCCTTCGTGGTGAACAAGCATGAGCCTCAAATTGATGCTGCTAATCGTGTGAAGCTGAAAACACGCGAGCAGACCTATAAGAACTGGGACGACGCCCTGAACCTGCAGTTCTGCGGACCAGCACCTGCCGTGCAGCGCATCATCATCGAGCCCGACACTGCTGCCACTACCGTTTTCCTGTGTGGCAATAGCACCGTGGTCGATCAGGAGAAAGAGCCCTGGGCTTCGTGGGGACAGATGATTACCCGTTGGTTCACCCCCGATGTAGTGATTGCCAACTATGCCGAAAGCGGTCTGTCGGCTACTACCTTCCTCGCTCAGCTGCGCCTTGATAAGATTCTTACGCAACTGCGTCGCGGCGATTATGTGATCTGTGAGTTCGGTCATAACGATGAGAAGGAACATAAAGCCGGCGATGGCGCTTGGTACAGCTATAGTCGTAACCTGAAGATTTTTGTGGACCGTGTACGTGCGAAAGGCGGTCATATCATTTTTGTAACACCTACAGCCCGTCGGTTCTTCGAGGCTGATCAGCGTACCCTGCGCAACACTCATGGCGACTATCCTGAAGCCATGCGCACTGTAGCCCGCAGAGAGCAGGTGCCAGTCATTGAATTGAACGGGATGACTACCGCCTTTTATGAAGCCCTTGGTTTCGAGGGTTCCAAGCGTGCGTTGGTACATTATCCCGCTAACACTTTTGCCGATCAGCCAGAACCATTGGCAGATAACACCCACTTTAATCCGTATGGAGCCTGGGAGGTGGCCAAGATGATTGTGATGGGACTCAAACAGATGCATTGTCCACTTGCTGATCACCTGCGAGCCGACTGGCAGGACTTTGATCCATCGCACCCAGACAACCCTGATGCTTTTATCTGGTATCCGTCAGGAAATACCAACCTGACCAAGCCCGATGGCAATTAAAAAAAAGTACAGGTTGAACGATAATCATAGTAATCGTACGATTTTTGTATATATGTATAGATAAAAACTTGCTACTTTTGCAGCAAAACCTAAATTTCAAATTAATAAATTACTAATTAAATTATTTAAAAACAGTATGAAAGACATTGGTAAATCAAGTCTGAACAGCAGCTGGACCATGTTCCAGAGGTTGATGTTTACGGTACTGTTCGCCGTGTTTGCCGTTGGTGCATTCGCTCAGAGCAAGATTACCGGAACAGTGGTCGATGCTAAGGGAGATCCTATCATCGGTGCAAGCGTGGTTATTAAGGGAACAAGCAATGGTGCCATTACCGATTTGGATGGTCATTTCACGATTGCTAATGCGCCCGGCAAAGGTTCTTTAGAGGTTTCTTACATTGGCTATAAATCACAGAGTGTAGCCCTTGGTGGAAAATCGCAGATCAACATTACGCTTCAGGAAGATAATGCTTTGCTCGACGAAGTGGTTGTAGTAGGTTACGGCACGATGAAGAAGAGCGATGTAACCGGTTCTCTGGCACGTGTAAGTGGCGATGATCTGAAGGCCATGCCAGTAAAGAATGCGCTGGAAGGTATGCAGGGTAAGGCTGCCGGTGTGGATATCACTTCTAACCAGCGTCCAGGTTCTGTAGGTAAGATTCAGATCCGTGGCGTGCGCTCTATCGGTGCAAACAATGACCCTTTGTATGTTGTCGACGGAATGGTGCTACAGGCTGGTGGTATTGACAACCTGAACCCCAGCGATATCGAGAGCATCGACATTCTGAAGGATGCTTCTGCTACTGCTATCTATGGTAGCCGTGGTGCCAACGGTGTTGTGCTGGTAACAACCAAGAAAGGTAAGGCTGGTAAGGTGAGCATCAACTACTCTGGTACTGTTTCGTTCGAGACCTTGCATGAGGTGACCGAGATGATGAACGCTGCCGAGTGGCTCGACTACGCACGTCTGGCAAAATATAACATGGGTTCGTATAAGAGTGCTACTCCTGATTACGAGCAGGATAAGCTGGCCTTTGGTGGTGTGGCTGCCTCTTGGGCACAGATTGACAAAGCTTGGTCTAATGGCACATACGATCCTTCAAAGGTTGGTGGCTATGACTGGGTAGCTGATGGTAAGCGTACAGGTATCACCCACGAGCACACCCTGAGTGTTTCTGGTGGTGCAGAGAAGTTTAACGGTTATGCCTCGTTTGGTTACCTGAATCAGAAGGGCACTCAGCCTGGTCAGTCATATGAGCGCTTCACGCTGAAGACTTCGTTCGAGGCTAAGCCTCTTGATTTCTTTGTATTTGGTGCTGGTATCAACGCCTCTTACGGTAATCAGGATTATGGCTACAGCTTCACCAAGTCGACTACTGGTGCTGGTGACTATTATGGTGCATTGCAGGGCATGCTGCCTTGGACTGTTCCTTATGATGCTGATGGCAACTATCTGCGTTTGCCTAACAATGATATCAATATCATCAACCCCATCCGTGAACTGCAGTACAATACCAATAACCGTAAAACCTTCCGTGCACAGGCTAACGTTTATGGTGAGGTGGATTTCGGTAAGCTCTGGAGTTCGTTAGACGGTTTGCGTTATCGTATCCAGTTCGGTCCTGAGTTCCGTTACTACACACTGGGTATTGCCAACGCTGCTGGTGGTATCAACGGTGATGGTAACAATAAGGCGCAGTATCAGAATGATATCCGTAGAGCCTACACACTCGATAACCTGATTTATTATAATAAGACAATTGCCGACGTTCACAACATTGGCTTGACTTTGATGCAGAGTGCTTCTGAGTATCATTATGAGATGGGTAACATGAGCGCTACCAATGTCAGCTCTGCCGAGCAGCTGTGGTACAATCTGTATTCTGCTGGCTCTTTGAGCGGATTCGGTACGGGCTTGACCGAGACTCAGATGACTTCTTACCTGGTTCGCTTGAACTACGGTTTCATGGATAAGTATCTGCTTACCGCTTCTATGCGTTGGGATGGTGCCTCACAGCTGGCTGAGGGTCATAAGTGGGCAAGCTTCCCATCTGTAGCGCTGGCTTGGCGTGCTAATCAGGAGAACTTCCTGAAGGATGTGAGCTGGTTGAGCAATCTGAAACTGCGTCTGGGTTGGGGTATCACAGGTAACGCTGCTATCTCAGCATATGCTACAAAGGGTGCCATCCAGGGTGCTTACTATCAGTGGGGTAAGGAGAATCCTGCCTTAGGTTACGTGCCTTCTGACCCATCAGCAAAGACCCCAAACAAGATGGCTAACAATCAGTTGACCTGGGAGAAGACCACACAGCTGAACCTGGGTATCGACTTTGGATTCATCAACAGCCGTATCAATGGTAGCTTTGATATCTATAAGACTACCACCAAGGATTTGTTGTTGCCCATGACTATTCCTTCGTTGACTGGTTATACCTCTACTTATGCCAATGTAGGTAAGACTTCGGGTTGGGGTATCGACTTCCAGTTGAACGCCATCCCTGTAAAGACACGTGATTTCGAGTGGACATCTACACTCACATGGAGTATGGACCGCAGCGAAATCAAGGAGCTGGCCAATGGTAAGAAGGAGGACGTTAACAACCGCTGGTTTGTAGGTGAGGAGATTGGCGTTTACTACGACTATGTATATGATGGCATCTGGAAGACCAGCGAGGCTGAAGAGGCTGCCAAGTATGGTCGTAAGCCTGGCCAGATTAAGGTGAAGGACTTTAATGAAGATCATGCTATTGATGGTAACAACGACCGTAGGATTGTTGGTAAGTATCGTCCTGACTGGACTGCTGGATGGACCAACACCTTCAACTACAAGAATCTGGAACTCTCTGTATTCCTGTATTCACGTTGGGGATTCACCGTTCCCGCAGGAAGTGCAACGCTCGATGGCCGCTACATGATGCGTAAACTCGACTACTGGGTAGCAGGAACCAACGAGAATGCTAAGTACTATAGCCCTGGTTCTACCGGTGAGGCTGCTGATACCTATGCTTCGTCTATGAACTATCAGGATGGTTCGTTCATCAAGGTTCGTAATATCTCTCTGGGTTATAACTTCACCGCTAAGCAGCTCAAACCACTGGGTATCAATAGCTGTAAGGTTTATCTACAGGCTAACAACCCATTCTTCCTGTATAAGAAGACCGACTGGTTGGATACTGACTTGGTAAGTTATGCAAACAATACACAGACAAATGCATCGGGTGTTACCCTTAAGAGCTTTGTTGTAGGTCTTAACATCGGATTCTAATTAAAGAAAGGACTAATTATGAAATTTAAAAATATAGTATCAATCGCCCTGATGACGAGCGTTGTGGGCGGTATGACCACATCTTGTGGTGATGAATTCCTGAAGGAGGAGCTGAAGACTGAATTCAGCACCGACTATTTCAAGACTCAGGATGGCTTGGACGATTTGGCTACAGGTGCCTACTTGAAACTGAAATTTAAGTTCAATTATATCTGGGGTATCGAGTGCTACAATATGGGTGTCGATGAGTTTACCGATGCCAATAACCAAATGCCTGCATGGAACCACTATGGCGATGCGCTGAACTCGACTGAGGGTGGTGCCAACCAGCCTGTGTGGGATAACTACTATGGCTTGATAGAGCCTGCCAATGTTCTTATTAAGAATGTGCCAGAGTTCTATGGCCAGTCGAATGCTGACTATAACACCCGCCTGGGTGAGGGCTATTTCATGCGTGCCTATGGCTACTTCGAATTGGTGAAACAGTTTGGTGGTGTGCCTCTTAAGTTGCAGCCTTCAACAGGTCCTGAGACTTATTTCACCCGCAACAGCGAGGAGGAGGTCTATGCTCAGATTATCAGCGACTTAGAGGAGGCTTATAAGTTGCTGCCTACCACACCTGCCCAGGTAGGTCGTGTCACCAAGTATGCTGCTGCCCACTTCCTGGCAAAGGCTCATCTGTTCCGTGCTTCTGAGGCTTATGATAAATGGAACAGTGCATATAAGAATGATGACCTCGATGCCGTTATCAAGTATGCTACCGAGGTGGTCAATGCGCATCCGCTGTGCAGCGACTATGTGCAGTTGTGGGATTACAAAGAGGCTAATGGTGCTAACGAGAATGTATCAGAGGTGGTGCTGGCTGCTCAGTTCTCTAACGATGAGTCAACCTGGGGCCGCTTTGGTAACCAGATGCACCTGTACTATCCCTCTGTTTATCAGGATATGAAGGGTACAAACCGTGATATCTCTGGTGGTCGTGAGTTCTCTTATGTAAGTGCCACTGAATACACCATGGAGGTGTTTGACCGTGTAAACGACTCTCGTTTCTGGAAGTCGTTCATCACTTGCTACGGTTGTAATAATACGAAGAATGCGCCCACATGGACGGCTGAAGATATCGCTTCGGGTAAAGCGCCTGCTGGCGTAGCTGCTGGCGACAAGCGTTTCGTTGGTGGTCAGGTAGGTATCAAGTATATCGTCAACAATCCTGGTGACGACCGCTATGAAAACTATGCTTCTGGTGCTTCTGATGTTCTGGTATCTAAGGATGGCGTGCTTCAGGCTCCTCACACCTTTGTGCGTTACTTCAAGGGACAGGATTTCAACTGGAACACCGACATTAAGAATCTTACCGGTAACTACTACGGCGTGATTCCTCACAAGCGTAGCGTAGCGCTGAGTAAGTATCGTGATGGTGCCCGTAACTCTATTGCGTCTCAGTTTGGTACACGTGATGCCATCATCGCCCGTTCGGCCGAGGATGTGCTGATGATTGCCGAGGCTTATATTCGCAAGGGTGAGAGCAACTATGCTCAGGCCATCGAGTGGATCAACAAACTGCGTGAGCGTGCAGGATATGCTGCTGGTGAAAACCGTTCGGTGAATGTGGATGGTGGTCAGGCTTATAAGAATAACTCATATTGTACCGGTAAGGGTGGTGGCTATAGCGCTGATGGTGCTATCTACAGCGAGCAAAACACTTACTATGAGAGTAACAATATTGCTGAGACAACAGCTTCTTCTAAGGCTGCCATGCGACTGAATAGTGTTGACGATGTATACAACTCGCCCACAGAGCAGCGCATCTATAAGGTCCTGAAGTGCTCTACCAATGCGGAGAAGATGATGTGCTTCCTGCTTGATGAGCGTACACGTGAGCTTTGTGGTGAGGCTCTCCGTTGGGAGGATCTGGCGCGCACACGTACACTCGATGCCCGTTGGCATGCCTTCAACGATGGTGTGAGCCGTGGTATAGGCGACTTTAAGGCTGATAAGCACTACTATCGTCCTATTCCACAGTCGTTCCTCGATGGTATCACTACCGAGAGTGGAGCAGGCCTCACTGCTGAGCAGAAGCAGGCTATGCAGAATCCTGGTTATTAATTTAGGCTACATAATTTGGTTCATACATATTAAATGTTAGCACATTAATTAAGGTTAGTTGTTTTGTAGACCGCCCCGCGAGCAGTGGCTCGTCGGGGCGGTTTCTTTTTTACTGACCTTTGCCGTATTTGCTGGGTGGAACACCGTATTTCTCCTTGAAACACTTGTAGAAATAGGTGGGCGACTGGAAGCCTACCTTGTAGCTCACCTCCGTCACGTTCAGGTCGCCTTCTATCAGCAGGTCAGCCGCTTTCTTCAGGCGTTCGGTCTGCAGATAGGTGTTGGGCGACATGCCTGTAAACTCCTTCATCTTGCCATAGAACTTGGTGCGGCCCATCTTGAGCAGCGCTGCGAGCATGTCGACATTGAAGTCGGGATCGCCCATGTGCTGCGCCACGATGGTCTCCATCTTCTCACGGAAACGCTGGTCGGCTTCGTCGGTGATGATGGGCTGAGGCGCTGCCGCTGTGCTGGCAGCGGTGTCGATGGGTTGCACGCGGCTGTACCACTTGATGAGTTGGGTGATGCGGAGGATGAGCAGCTCGAAGTTACAGGGCTTGACCATATAGTCGTCAGCGCCGGCTTTGTAGCCGCGTAGCAGCTGGTCGTCGCCATCGAGGGCGGTGAGCATGATGATGGGGGTGTGGCGCGAGGTCTCGCTGGCGCGCAGCTGACGTACAATCTCGAAGCCGTTGATATCGGGCAGCATCACATCGCACAGTATCAGATGGGGCTGCTGCTCAGCAATGCCAGCGAGTGCCTTGCTGCCCGCGGTATAGCTCACCGTGCGGAAATAGCGGCCTACGCTATCACGTATCTGGTCGAGCATGTCGAGGTCGTCTTCGATGATGGCCACCGTGATGTTCTCGTTGAAAGCCACTGGCGCCAACTCGCGGATGTGGTCGGGGGTGGCTTCGGACTGATAGGAGGTGTTGACAGCCGTGGCGCTGGCATAGTCTTCGCTGGTATAGACATCAGCGCTGGCAGGCAGGCTGACGGTGAACCGCGAGCCACCCTCAGCCGCGATACGCTCATAGGTGAGGGTGCCCTTGTGGAGGCGAGCCGACTGGTAGGCGGTGTAGAGGCCTATGCCCATGCCGCCCTGCGACACGTAGCCATGCATGAAGGGCTGGAACAGCTGTGGCATCTGCTGCTCGCTGATGCCAGGTCCGTTGTCCTCAACCATTAGCTGTATCTGCTGTCTTTCTTCGAGCAGTTTCACTTTCAGACTGATGTGTCCACCTTGTGGCGTGTATTTCACCGCATTGCTCAGCAGATTGTAGAGTATCGTCTCTACCAGATGGGGGTCGAAGGTCATCTGGTACTGGTGTGCGAATGGGGTGTAGGTGAGCTGTTGCTCCTTGCGGGCAGCCATCTCGCGGAACTCGTCGCTGGTGGCGCGTCCCAGTTTGATGATGTCGCCCTCCATCACGCCTAATCGCTGGTTACCTGTGTTGATACGTCTGAACTCCATCAGTTGGTTCACCAGTTTCGAGAGTCGCAGCGTGCCTCGGCGTACAGTCTGCACAGCCGAACGCGATACTTGCTCGCTGCCCTTCTGGGTGAGCTTGTCGGCAGCGCCGCTGATGATGGCCAGGGGTGTACGGAACTCGTGGGCGATATGGGTGAAGAAGTTTAATCGGAAGGTCGAAAGCTCTTTCTCCACGCGTATCTGCTGGTTGAGTTCGAAGTTACGTCGCCAGGCGCGATAGAAGTACCAGCACAGCACGCCGATAATAAAGAGGTAGATGAGCCATGCCCACCACGTGTTGTACCACGGCTGGCGGATAATGATGGTAAACACGTACTCCTCGCTCCATTGGTTGTTCTTGTTCAGCGAGCTGAGGTGGAACAGGTAGGTGCCTGGTGGCAGACTGTTGTAGCGTGCGCTGTTGTCGCTGGTCAGCTGTCGCCAGTCGTGCTCCACACCTTCCATATAATAGCGGTATTGGGTAGATGAGATACCAGCGTAGTCAAGGTTCGAGAATCCTAACTCTATCGAGTTCTGGTCGTGGTTCAGCACCAGTTGCTGGTCGCTGGTCGACAGGTAGCGTGCCACACCGTCAATGCTCACCATGGTGATGATGGGTCGTCCGGCTTTCTCAGGCAGCTCTGCGTTCAGTCGTTCTGGTTGCAGTATCATCATGCCATAGGCGGTGCCGAACAGCAGTCGTCCGTCAGGCAGCATGGCAGTACTGTTCTCGCTGTAGATGTTGCTTTCCATGGTGTGTCCGAACTGGTAGCTGTTCACCTTCTGGTCCTTGCGTATACAGGTGATGCCGTTGTCGGTACCAGCCCAGATATTGCCTTGTCGATCAGTGGTAATCGAGAGTATATTGTTGGTAATCAGTCCGTCGTGGGTGGTATAGCTGCGCTCGATGGTGAATTTCCCGTTGTCGTAGCGGCATTTCTGCAGTCCGCCGCCACGTCCGCCAACCCAGATGTTACCAGCCGAGTCGGGCATCAGACACGATATCTCGTCGAAGGGAAAGTCGCCCTGCTGTATGTTATGGCTGATGAGGTCGTTGTTGGTCAGCGTCTTTTTCAGCATGTCGATATGGTACACGCCGTTGTTGCTGGCCAGCCAGTACTGGTGGCGGTTGTCGGCACGGATGATACGTATCAGACTCTCGTTGTACGAGCGCTTCATCAGGTGTGTGGTGTTCAGCAGTCCGTCGGCCTCCAGGTGCACCACAAACAGTCCGTCGCCCCAGGTGGCTATCCACAGGCGCCCTAAGGGGTCTTCGGTGATGTCGTAGATCTGTGCCGATGGGAAATCGATGCGCTTGCCGTCGATATAGAGTCCGCCGCCTCGCAGTCCCATCCACTCGTGGCCCTTGGTGTCCTTATAGTAGGCATATACGGCAGCAGGCAGCGATTGTGGCTGTTGGTGCTGCCATGTGGCAGGATTCAGTTCGTATAACAGGTTGTCGCGTGTGCTCAGCAGCACCCTGTTGCCGCCGGCATAGTTCACCATGCGCACAAAGTTACTCCAGTCGCCCTTGCGGTTGGGCTGTGGGTAGAAGTAGTCGGCATTGGTGCGGTCGGGTGGCAGTATGCAGGTCAGTCCTGTCGATTCCTCGCTCAGCCAGATGCAGCCGCTGCGGTCTATCAGGATGTTGTTCAGATAGCTGTTGCCCACAATGGCCCATGGCGAGGTGGCCGAGTAGTGCTGCAGGCGGTCGTGCTCAATGTCGTACACAAAGAGTCCGTTGCCGTAGCTGGCTATGTAGTACAGTCCGTCGGCACCTTTCTTGATGTTATAGCGGCGGAATCGCTCCACCGTCGATTTCACGCCCTGCATCAGGTTCAGCACGCGCATGTCGCCCTTGGCAGGGAACACGTAGAGTATGCCCGTGCTGTTGCTCACAAAGTGGTTCTGGTCGTCGCTGCTCAGACCCTCCATCTGTGCGCCTCCCTGCATGTGATATTTGTTGGTGGCGTTGGCGGTGCCGTCCTTGGGGTTCACCATCAGGGTTTCGTTGTTGGTCATGATCATCCAGCAGCCGTGCCACTCGAAGCTGGCCGATACCATATTGATTTTCTTCATGTCGGCAGCGATGGCGATTCGTCGCAGTTCGCGTCCGTTCTCGTCGAAGGTGTAAATCAGTCCTGTGTTGGTCAGCGCCAGCATGGTGTGTCCAATCTGTATGCCTCGGCGGAAGAACACGCCCTGGGCAATGGTGCGTGCCTTGCCCTGTGCATCGATGATGGTGATGCCCGATGAGGTCATGGTCCACAGGCGTCCCTGCTGGTCTTCGAAGGCATCGTTCACGTGGTTCACGGGCAGGGTGCCGCTGGCTTTGGTATAGTCGATACAGCTCACTAGTCCGTCGGCGCTGCCTTTCACACGGCGCACGCCGCTCTCATCGTCGAACATCCACACCACGCCCTGTCGGCCGCGTATGAATCGGCGGTACGTGCGTGCGTAGTCCTTCTTGCCGGTAAAGTCGATAAAGGTTCCCGTACGCAGGTCGTAGCAGCAGTACACGTAGGTGCTGGTTCGCATCCACAGGTGGCGCTTGTCGTCGTCAGGAAACACGTATCCCACCACGCCGTGTATAGGGTCGCCGTCAGGTCCTAAGTTGTATATGTTGTAGAACTGGTATCCGTCGTATCTGCACAGTCCGTTGGCTGCCGCCATCCAGATGTAGCCGTCGGCATCCTGCGTCATGTCGAAAATCTGGTTACTGGGCAGTCCGTCGGCCGAGCTGATATGCCGGCTGTTGGTCAGCAGCTTGTCTTGCGCTGTCAGTATGCTGCTCAAGGCGAGCAGGCAGAGTATGGAAACTTGTCTTAAGTTCATGATGGTTAGTTGTTATCGGGTGCAAATATACTCATTATTTTCCGATTAATGGACTTGTAAACGGACAAAAATGCATGTTTTCGGATAAAATAGTTGGCTGAGTATGGAAAATAAACATTAATTTTGCAGCAAAAACCAAAAACAACGATGAGAAGCTCTACTTTAACAACCGTTTTACTGCTGTTGGCAGCCGTCATGCTGCAGGCCCAACCGCGCTATGACATGCAGCATATTCAGCGCGAACATCTGAACCGTGGTGTGGTTGCCATCCGCAGTGGCAAGCAGGTTGTGGTCAGCTGGCGCACGCTCAGCAGCGATGCTGTCGGGCAGCCGTTCAGTGTGTATCGCAACGGGCGTAAACTCATCCAGCAGCCGCTGCGCGAGGGCGGCACTTTCTATATCGATCAGGCACCGCTCGCCAGCGATGCCACCTACGAGGTGCGAGGCGGCGCCCGCAACGGTCGTTTCACGTTGCGTGCCAATGCCCCTGAGGGCTATCTGCCCATCAAGCTGCAACAGCCAGCTGGTGGTACCACCCCTGATGGTAAGCCGTTCGGCTATACTGCCAACGATGCCAGTGTGGCCGATGTGGATGGCGACGGACAGTATGAGATTGTGCTGAAGTGGGACCCCACCAACGCCCACGACAATGCCCACGATGGCTATACCGGCCCTACGCTGTTTGATTGCTACCGTCTGGATGGCACCCTGTTGTGGCGCATCGATCTGGGCATCAACGTGCGCAGTGGCGCCCATTACACCCCCTTTATTTTCTACGACCTTGATGGCGACGGACGTGCTGAGTTCATGGTCCGTACCAGCGATGGCACCCGCGATGGCAAGGGTTGGGTGATAGGCGATGCCCAGGCCGACTATCGCCACCGTGCGCCTGCCGATGCCGAGCAGCCTTTGCCCACGCCTGAATGGGCGAAATACAACAAGCAGGGCCGCCCCAAGACAGGGCGTATCCTTACTGGCAATGAATACCTCACCGTGTTCGACGGTCTTACTGGCACGGCCTTGGCCACCCAGCCCTATGTGCCCGAACGTGGCAACCTGAGCGACTGGGGCGACAACTATGCCAACCGTTCCGACCGCTTCCTGGCAGCTGTGGGCTATCTCGATGGCAAGCATGCCTCGGCCATCTTCTGTCGTGGCTACTACACCCGCACCGTGCTGGCAGCCTGGGACTGGGACGGCCGCGAGCTGAAGCAGCACTGGGTGTTCGATACCCTCCAGCCCGCGTGGGCAGCCTATGCAGGGCAGGGCAACCACAACCTGCGCGTGGCTGATGTCGATGGCGACGGCTGCGATGAGATTACCTATGGCTCGATGGCTGTCGATCACGATGGTCGAGGCCTCTATAACACAGGCATGGGTCATGGCGATGCCATCCACCTGATGTGCTTCAATCCGCAGAGCACCGACCTGCAGGTGTGGGACTGCCACGAGAACCGTCGCGACGGCTCCGACTTCCGCGATGCCCGTACTGGCAAGGTCATCTTCCAGGTGCCCTCCAAGAACGATGTAGGTCGCTGCATGGCAGCCGATATCGACCCCACCAATCCCGGACTCGAGATGTGGAGTACCGATAGTCATGGCATCCGCACGCTGAAAGGCGAGGTGCTCTATTCCGCCGAAGATCCTGACGACCCGCAGCACAAACAGCATCTGAAGTTAGGTGGCCGCTACCTCTCTGTCAACTTCGGCATCTGGTGGGATGGCGACCTGCTTCGCGAGCTGCTCGACCACGAGGCGGTGAGCAAGTACGATTGGCAGAACCATACCATGAAGGATGTGACCAGGTTCGATGGCGTGGTGTTCAACAACTGGACCAAGTCCAACCCCTGCCTGTCGGCCGATATCCTTGGCGACTGGCGCGAGGAGGTTGTCGCCCGCACCTCCGATAACAGCGAGTTGCGCATCTATGTGTCGCCCATCCCCACAGCCTATCGCATCAACAGCCTCATGGAGGATATCCCTTACCGCTTATCCACCGCAGCCCAGAATGTGGGCTATAACCAGCCCTCCGAGCCCGGTTTCTATCTGGGCCCCGACCCAACGGTCAATCCCTTCCTGAAGTCACTGCAGCCCCCGCGTGAGTACCAGCTCACCGAGCCTGCACAGCCCAAGGCTATTCGTAGCGACCACCTGCGTATGGGTGGTGCTAATCCCAAGGGCGAGCGCATCGATATCAACAACTTCTACATGTCGATGGCAGGCAAACCCGTCATCCCCGTGATGGGCGAGTTCCACTTCTCGCGCTATCCTGCCGAGCAGTGGGAGGAGGAGATCCTGAAGATGAAGGCGGGGGGCGTAACCGTTATCCCCACCTATGTGTTCTGGAGTTTGCATGAGGAGGTCGAGGGCCAGTTTCGTTGGGACGGTCAGCGTAACCTGCGCCGCTTTGTCGAGCTCTGTCAGAAGCACGATATGGCAGTGATTGTGCGTATCGGCCCCTTCTGTCATGGCGAGATCCGTAGTGGCGGATTCCCCGATTGGCTCTTTGCCAAACCTTTGGAGGTGCGCAGCAACGATCCCGAATACCTGAAACTGGTGAAGCGCCTCTATACCGAGATCGGTAAGCAGTTGCAGGGCCTGTATTATAAGGATGGCGGCCCTATTATCGGCTGTCAGGTTGAGAACGAGATGCAGCATTCGGCTGCCCCCTGGGCCATCTGCTATCCAGGCGAGCCCAAGGATAATACGGCTGCCAGCTACAATGCCGGCGAGGCTATGATAGGTGTGGGCAACCAGGCACGCAAGGCCACTGGTGCCGAGATGGGCACCCTGCACATGCAGCTGCTCAAGCAGATGGCCGTCGAGGCTGGTATCGATGTACCTTTCTACACCGCCACAGGGTGGGGTAATGCCGCTGTCATCGAGGGCGAGGCCATCCCCGTCACAGCCGCCTATACCTATCCCTTCTGGGCTAAGCCTCACATGTCGAAATTCCTGATGTTCAAGGATCTCACCAAAGAGGCCGATTATGCGCCTACGCGTTATAACCCTGCCGATTACCCCTCGTTCTGTGCCGAGATGGGCGCTGGTATACAGATGATCTACAGCGCCCGTCCCATCGTCACAGCCGAGGCAGCCGAGGGCCTGATGGTGCGCACCTTGGGTAGCGGTAGTAATGGCATCGGCTACTATATGTATCACGGAGGCAGCACGCCCAAGCAGATAGGCGGTGTGGGCTCGTTCCAGGACGAGCCTATGGGCATGCCCAAGATAAGCTATGATTTCCAGGCACCTATCGGCGAGTTCGGACTCGAAGGCAAGATGTATCGCAACCTGCGCCTGCTCCACACCTTCTTAGCCGATTTCGGCCATCTGCTGGCGCCCATGGAACCCGTTCTGCCAGCCGATTGGCAGCAGATGACGCCCGGTAACCGCGACCACCTGCGCTATGCCGCCCGTATCAAGGATGGCAGCGGCTTCCTGTTTATGGTCAACTTCCAGGACCACGACACCCTGCGCCACGACCAGTCGGGCGTGGTAAAACTCAACTTGAAAAACGAAACCATCTCTATCCCCGTTACGCTTCCTAAGGACGAAAGCATGATTCTGCCCTTCAATCTCGATATGGACGGTGCGCTGCTCAAGTATGCCACAGCCCAGCTACTCATGAAGCTTCAGGACAAGGGCACACCTCACTATATCTTCTTTGCCCCCGAAGGTGTTAAGCCTGAGTTTGTGTTTGCTGGTGGCAAGGTGTTCCGCCCGGTACCTGGCTTTAAGAGCACCTTTACTTATAAGGGCATTAAAGTTACCACGCTCACCCTCCAGCAGGCGCTGAATGCGTTGAAGGTTAACGGCAAACTGCTGATAACTGATGCCACCGTGCTGCCTACAGCCGATGGTGCCACGCTGCTCAGTCTGGGCAACCATCAGGTCAGCTATGTGGTGTATCCCAGCAAGCAGGGCTTTAAGGCTCAGACAGCCAGCGTAGCCCCCGTCGAGCCCCAGTTCAAGGTCAAGCAGGCTGGTCCCCGCCGCATGTCGGTTAAGGTGTTGGATAATGGTCAATCATCCCAGGTACAGGAGTATTTCCTGCGCATCAATTACGTGGGCGATGTGGCTATGGCGTTTATGAAGGGGCAGCTGGTGCAGGACGAGTTCTACCATGGCGAGCCTTGGACGATTGGCTTGAAGCGCTATGCCGACGATCTGAAGACCGACCCGCTGACGTTCTATTTCCGTCCGCTGCGCAAGAACGCCCCCTTCTTAGGCGATCTGCCCCAAAAAGCCGTGCCCGATTTCGAACACGGCCCTGTAGTAGATATCCAGCAGGTAGAAGTCATCCCCGAATATAAATTCGATATCAGGTTTTAGTGGGTTTACTCCATACGGCCGTATTTGACTGCGTCTCCGTCCTTCGCGACTCGGCCATTCATGCAAGCATGATGGCTCTCGCTGCTCTGTCCGGTCATCTCTTCGCCCTGTTTGTCGTACTGTTTGCGCTTGCCAACAGGAGGCTCTGTCAGGGTGATGCGCACTACGGCTGTATGGTCCAGACTGCGGGCGATGGCATCGTCGAATGCCGCCATGTGGTGTGGTAGGAATCGCTCACAGATGGCTCGCAGTGCTGCTATCTTCTCTTCGCGATCGTTCACCAGCTCTGCCTTACCTACGGCTGTGGCCGATTTGAATTGCAGGGTAAAACTGCCGTCCTTAGGGCCAACCGTAGGCGCACATTTAGTGACAGCCGACAGGAATACCGTCGGCTGATGGGTTATGCAGTCCAACTTGTCGCCCTCCAAGGCACAGTGGAAATAAAATGTTTTCTCATCGGTACGCGCCAGCGACAGGGGCAATCCATAAGGAGTGCCGTCGGGGCGCGTCATGCTTACTGTCACGTATGGAGCCTTGTCCAGCACCTCCAGTGCAAAGGCGGCATCCATCTCTCTGCTTACTTTTCTCATTTTTCCTTTAATCTTTGTATCAGGCCGCTAAAGTACAAAAAATCCCAGACATATCGCTATGCCTGAGACTTTCATTCGCATCTTTTATGCTTTATTGTGATTTTGTGTTTGAATTCAATGTTCAATGGTCATAATCTTCGTGGGGCAGGCCAGTACGCACTTGCCGCACTTGATGCAGTCGGGGTGCAGGTATCCCGATTCCTGGCCGCGCGAGTCGTAGGGCGTGAGCTGCATGGGGCATACGCGGGCACAGCTCTTGCACTTCATCTGACAGGCGCTCGATACGTGTACGTTGGTATATGCCTTGGGCAGTGGGGCCTTTTTGGGCGACACCCAGTTTGAAATGGTTCCCATGGGGCAGAATGTGCACCAAGTGCGTGGGGCATAGATGAATGCCAATACCACACCAACGATGGTGGTAGCCACAATAATTTTCCAGAACACCATGCCGATGCCAGCCCACATGGCCAGTCCGCCTTCGCTCCAGGGCACAAAGCTCAGCTGTATGCCAAACATGGTGAAGATAAAGAACACCATAAACAAGCGGAACCCGAAGGAGCGCACAAACTTAGGTATCTCGCGGTGGGGCGAGTATTTCGACAGCAGTTGGCTGAACAGATTGCCACGCGGACAAACGTTGCCGCACCACCAGCGGCCTCGCCAGATGCTGAACAGCACGGGGCCAACCATACAGATGATGGCCGCTAAACCAATTACTGGGAAGAGCCAGCCAAGGATGATATAGGCGATGATAATCCAATATAGTGGTCGCCCTGGTGTTTCAAAGTGGCGATGGAATTGCTTCTTTGTTGTTTTCTTTTTTGTTTCTTCTTGAGTCATCATTTTTACCTTTTTTTGTTTTCACGGTGCAAAATTACGCATATTTTGATAGACATACGAATTATTTTATCTATCTTTGCATCGATGTAATCTATTATAATGATCTGGAACGTATGACACTACAGCAACTAAAGTACATTGTAGCTATCGATCGCTATCGTAGTTTTGCCAAGGCTGCCGATGCCTTAGGCATCTCGCAACCCACCTTGAGTGCCATGTTGGTTAAGTTGGAAGATGAGCTCGACGTGCGCATTTTTGAGCGTAGCAACAAAAGTGTAACACCCACGATTGCTGGCGGAAAAATTATCCGTCAGGCAGAGCGTGCCATCGCTGAGGCTGAGCGTATCAATGAGTTGGTGAGCGAAGACAGGAGCGATGTGACTGGCGAGCTTCGACTGAGCGTGGGTCCCACCATCTCGCCCTATATCCTGCCCAAGTTTATCCGTTATTACACCGAGGATTATCCGCAGGTGCGGCTGACCATAAACGAGCTGAAGGGCGATGCCATGCTGGCCGAACTGCAGTTAGGGCATATCGATGCCGCCATCGCCATCAGCGGACAGGCACGTCAAGGCATACTCGAGATACCGCTTTATACCGAGAAGTTTATGGTGTATCTTGCGGCTGACTGCTGGCGCAAGT
Organism: Prevotella sp. P6B1; assembly: GCF_000702825.1. Taxonomy (GTDB): domain Bacteria; phylum Bacteroidota; class Bacteroidia; order Bacteroidales; family Bacteroidaceae; genus Prevotella. The sequence goes on along the minus strand of NZ_JNKF01000013.1, from coordinate 97,468 downwards.
TACCCGTGTTCCATCCCGAGAATCTGGAACACGAAAAGATGTGGATTATGCGCGATGCCCAGTGCCTGCGCGATAGCGCATTCAGCTTCTGCAAGGCGCGCACCAAGGGGCGCAGGGTGTACGAGGCTGGCAGTATCGACACCCTTATCCGTATCGTAGATGAGAACGGCGGTTTTACCATTATCCCCGAGATGCACCTGCCGTTCCTTAGTGATGAACAGCGTGAGAATGTGCGCCGTATCGAGGGCGATTACCTGTCGCAGCGCCGTGTGTCGCTCTACATCCGCGAGGATTACATCCGCCAGGCCATGCTGAATACCATCACCAAAACACTCCTTCGATTCATGCCTGCTGGCATGATGGAGGACCGCATCGCCAAGTATGGCGTCAAACTAGGGTGACGTACCGAACAGAATGATTAAAAAATACGTAGTTGGTCGAATACGATATGGGCATCGAGGGCACGCAGTGTCATGGTGTGATGCCCTTGGTGCAGGTGTACCTTTGTGTTGCGAACAGCTTGTCCGCTCAATACATTCTGCTTCCAGCGTTCGGAACGGAAGGGCTCTTTGAGTGAATAAACCACAGGCTGTTCATTATCGATGGTCACGCTGAATCGCAGGTCGCCATCGTCGTTTGGCTGGGTAGGGATGAGGGCGGTCTGCAGGATGTAATCGTCCTCAGCAGCTATCTCTATCTCGTAAGTAAGCTGCCCGTCCCTAGGCATGGCTACGGCATGCATGCTATGCCCTAACATCTGGATGATGCGTACCCCATCGGTGGCCGACTGGTAATCAGCGGCATCGCGCTTCATGATGCAAGGCTGGTCGGTACCTGTTAGCTGGGCATGCACATTTTCGAACACTGGGAGCCTCCGTGGGGCGGCATCCATCAGATAGCGCCATTTGCCACCATTCATCTCGTTGTAATGCCTGGTCAGTGCTTGTATCTCTTCGTAGGCGCGATGGCTCTCTGTTGAATCGCCAAGCATCTTGGTGTTCATGGCTGCGGCTGCAAAGACAGGATATTCGATAGCCGCAAAGAAGGCATCGCCCAGTTCGCAGCGAACAAGCGGACGGATGGCCGTGATCTCGGCCATGAGGTGCTGGAAGGCTGACAGGCGCTGGGCTGCCTCGATAGGTGAGAGGGGCGCAGCGCCAACAGGTGAGAGTCCGCGAGGGTATTTCTGCTTGTCGAGTTCTACCTGTGTGTAGCCCATGAACTCCGGTCTACGCTCACCACAAAGGCGATAGAACGTGTGCATCACGGGTAGGAGCCGCTTGCCGGCTTCCTGACCAAACTGCCGGCATAGCCAGGCTGCCAGATGGTTTGTGAGTGTATGACCTTCTACACAGTTGATGTTCCAGGCCAGATCGAGAAACAACTCCAGGTCATAGGCAGCCACCTTGGGATCGTGAACGTTGGCTATCCAGAGCTTACGTACGTTGTGTTGGTAGGCCTCACGCATCTCGTTATAGATAAGGCCTGGCTGGGTGGTGGTTAACCAGAGGTAGTCGTGTGGCCGCCCCCAATAGCTCAGGTGGTAATACACGCCTGCACCGCCTGGGCGCTGCTGCTCCCTGGCATTCGACAGACGTGTCATGTAACCATAGTTGTCGTCGCACCACATCAAGGTGACATAGTCGGGCACGCGCAATCCTTTTTCATATAGCTGTAGTACCTCCTTGTAGGGCACGAACACCTGCATCTGCTTGGCTGGATCTCCTACGTGTTGGCGCAGGAGTGCCTGCTGGTTGTCGATGACCTGTTGGAGGGCATCGAATTTTTCCTGTTCGGTTTGGTAGCCTTCCATCGAGCTGTCGTGTATGCCGCGCATGCCGATGGTGAACATGTTATCTTTCGACTTCCTGACCTCTTGCAGGCGTTCTATCCAGTATTGGTGTACTTGTTGGCGATTGGTGCGATAGTTAAAGGCACCCCGTTCCGCCACCTGCCACTCGTCAACATTGTTGCGAAGCAGGGGCTCGCAATGCGATGTGCCAATCACGATGCCACACGAGTCGGCCATCGCCTTTGCGCCGGGAATCTTGAAGAAGGCCGTTGTGCCGGGATGCATGCCGGGCCAGATGGTGTTGGCGCGTAAACGGAGCATCAACTCGAAGATCCTACGATAGGTTCTCGGTCCAATCTGGCTTTTTCCTGATGGCTCAAAGGTCTTGTGACTCCAAGGGCGCAGACTCCAGTCCTCGTCGTTCAGGAAAATGCCACGATAGGCTACGCTGGGCTGTTGCTCCGTCCTGAAATCATCATTTAACACCAGGCGACTCCGCTTTTCTGGCACCACGTCGCCCCACCATATCCAGGGCGATACGCCTGCCAGGCGTGACAGCTCCAGCAGCCCATAGGCCATGCCGCGACCATTACCCCCTTCGATCAGGATTCTTCCTCTGTTTACTTGAATCCTGAATCCGTCATGAGGTAATGACGGGTTAGGGGTTACCTTAATGATGCCGTTTGCTGAAGCCATAGGGCGCATTCCCGTTACCTGTTGCATGTCGCCCATCCACATGTCAAGGGCCGTCTTTACAACGGGTTCTACCTTCTTCGGTATCTGATAGGTTATCGGATGCAGTCCGTCAAACCATACCACCTCAGCCTGTGAGGCTAAAAATGTAAGTTGGAAAACTGCGATAGCAAGTACTCTTTTTATATTCATAACGTTTTAGTTGAATTCTTGGTGCAAATTTAGGAATAAGTACCATAATATAGTTCGAAAAATATTCGAAAAGATACAATTTTGTACAAAAATGGACGGAATTACTGATGTTGTTTCGCAATAAATCGCTATCTTTGCAGCAGAAAAAGCTAAAACTGAAATATGTTATGAGGGAAAATTACTTTGCGGATAAGAACCGCTACGACAATGGAATGGAGTTTGAGCGCTGTGGGCGCTCGGGTGTACTGCTGCCAAAGGTGAGCCTGGGATTCTGGCATAACTTCGGTAGTGTCGATCCTTATGAGCGCAGCCGTGAGATTACGCACTATGCCTTTGACCATGGCATCACGCATTTTGACCTGGCCAACAACTACGGCCCTGTGTATGGCTCAGCCGAGGAGACCATGGGACGCCTCATGGACGAGGATTTCCGTCCTTATCGCGATGAACTCTTCATCTCGAGCAAGGCTGGCTACGACATGTGGCCTGGACCTTATGGCAACTGGGGTTCGAGAAAATACCTGATGGCCAGTCTGGACCAGAGTCTGAAACGTATGAAGATAGATTATGTAGACCTGTTCTACAGTCACCGCTACGACCCTGAGACCCCGCTCGAGGAGACGCTTCAGGCGCTCGTCGATATTGTGCGCCAGGGCAAGGCGCTCTACGTGGGCATTTCAAACTGGCCCCTTGAGCCGCTGAAGTTTGGCTATGAGTATCTCAAGGCCCACGACGTGCCTCTGCTCATCTATCAGGGACGACTGAACATGCTGGACCGTAAACCTCAGGAAACGGGTATCCTGGATTTCTGTGCCGAGAAGGGTGTGGGCTTTATCGCCTTCTCGCCATTGGCACAGGGTCTGCTCACCGACCGCTATCTGAACGGCATACCTGCTGATAGTCGTATGTCGAAGGGCAAGTTCCTGCGCGAGGAGATGCTCACGCCCGAGCTGTTGGACAAGCTGCGTGCCTATAACCAGGTGGCAGAGAGCCGTGGTGAGACCCTTGCAGAGATGGCACTGGCCTGGGTGCTGCACCAGAAGGGTGTGACATCGGTACTGGTGGGCGCCAGCTCGACAGCACAGTTGGAGAAGAACCTGAAGTGCGTGAGTGCTGCGCCGTTTGATGCGGAGGTGTAATGAAACAGTGGGTCCTGGTTGTTATCGTTGCCCTCGGTGGCGTTCTTCCCGGGCAGGCTCAGATAGTGAAGGACTATCTGCATAAGTTGGGCTCCTTCATCGACTCCATGTCGGTGAAGGGGCTCGACCGCCGCTATATCGATGCCCCTCAGCACCCTTGGCAGCTCATTGTGCGTGGCAATGTGAACCAGAGTATCCTGAGTATGAAAGCGGCAGGCGAACTGGAGGGCATCCCCTATACGGCACAACCCTATCTGAAGACCGAGCCTTCGCAGTATGTGGGACTATGGGCCGGCTATCGCGGCTATGGCTTCGGTTATACCGTGAACGTGGGTGGCGACAAGGGTAGCTATCTCACCTTTGGTGCCACAGGTGGTGCCTATGGGTTGAACGTGCGCATACACAACTTTGAGAACGATCACCCCGATTTCAATCTGGAGAGCTCGATCATCGCTGAGGGTCACGAGGAAGACTGGCAGAAGGTGCAGCTGATGAATCCCATCAAAGTGCGTACCGTCATTGCTGATGGCTACTACCTTTTCAACGGTAAGCGCTTCTCGTATGCGGCCGCCTATGACCAGAGTGTGATACAGAAACGCTCAGCGGGCTCGCTGATGGCTGGCGCGATGTACTATTACGGGCATGTCGACTATTCCAATGACCTGAACGGCGACCTTGTCTATCTGATGCACGGACTGGGCAAGGTCAAGCTGTGGCAGGGCAGTGTGGGCATCGGTTATGCCTACAACTGGGTGCCGGTGCGCGGCCTGCTGGTGAGCGCCATGGCCATGCCTATGCTCACTGTTGTCAATAAAATCAGGGCCTATGGTTTTGCTACCAATGTGGAGCAGCTCGCTCAGGATCCGATGTTCGATGCCGATATCTCTGACGAGGAGTGGGACGAGTGGTTCTACGGCCATCTGAGAGTGATACCCATGGGCAGCAAGACATTTAATAGCGGTATGACGGTGAACTTTGATGCCCGTCTGTCGGTGACCTATAACTTCGACCGTTGGTTTATCAACGCCTATGGCCAGTTCAATAACTTTCGCTACAGCCACCAGCACACCAGCGGGCATCTCAACGACTGGTTTGTCAATACCTCTGTCGGACTGAGGTTATAATCCTGTCAAAATCGTACGATAGTATAGGAAAACGAACGGATTTTATATTGAAATTCGGCAAAATATGCTATCTTTGCATCAAAATTACTAAAACAAAAAAATGATGATCAAAGAAAGCGGTATATCACTCCTTTTCATGGGTATGTCGATGGTGGCTGCGGCGCAAGTGCCCGAAGCCCCGAAAGATGTGAATGGTGTGGTGGATAACACCCCCGACAGTATAGCCCAGGCCATGACGGCGCGCCCTGTGCCAGGCTCGAGTCGTGTGGGCACCAACCCGGTATTGTTCCTGATAGGCAACTCTACCATGCGAACGGGTACACTGGGCAACGGCAACAATGGTCAGTGGGGCTGGGGCTACTATGCCCATAATTATTTCGACCCCACCAAGATAACAGTCGAGAACCAGGCCTTGGGCGGCATGAGCAGCCGAACCTTTTATAACCAGCTGTGGCAGCCTATCAAACAGGCCATCCGTCCGGGCGACTGGGTGATTATCTCCATCGGACATAATGACAACGGCCCCTATGATGAAGGTCGTGCCCGTGCCTCTATCCCCGGAGTGGGCGACGACTCGCTCCAGGTGGTGATCAAGGAGACCGGTGTGCATGAAACGGTCTATACCTATGGCGGCTACATGCGCCGCTATATCCGCGATGTGCGCCAGCAGGGCGGCAACCCCATCCTGATGTCGCTCACGCCCCGTAACGCCTACGACGAGCAGGGTCGCATCGTGCGTAAGCCGCACACCCAGTGGCTCATGCAGGTAGCGGCTGAGGAAGGCGTGCCCTTTGTCGACCTGAACGAGCTCTCTGGGCGGAAACTCGACCGTTATGGTGCCTGGAAAACCAGCTACCATTTCTTTCTCGACAAGATTCATACCAGCCGTTTTGGTGCCATGATGAACGCTCAGAGCGCTGCCGAGGGTCTGATGGCCAGTCACAACCCCGCCCTCCGTCCGCTGCAGGCCATGATGCGTGGTGTGGTGCCCGCCAGCTATGAGGTGGACCGCACAGGTGGCAAGCCCGTGGTGTTTATCACCGGCGACAGTACGGTGAAGAATGAGGATAAGGAAACCGATGGCATGTGGGGCTGGGGCTCCCAGGCCGGCACGGTGTTTGATGAGCGACGTATCAGCATCGTCAATGCCGCCATGGCCGGACGCAGCTGCCGCTCCTATCTGAACGAGGGCCGCTGGGACAAGGTCTATAACAGCCTGCAGCCAGGCGACTTCGTGCTCATCCAGTTCGGCCATAACGATATCAGCGTCATCGATAAGCCCAAATATCGGGGTGCCATCGCCACGGCCACCGACACCTGTCATGTGTACAAATTGGATACTGGGCATTACGAGGTGGTCTATTCGTTTGGCTGGTATCTCAAGAAGTTTATCCAGGATGTGCGCGAAAAGGGAGCCACCCCCATCCTGGTGTCGCTCACCCCGCGCAATGAGTGGACCGACGGCAAGATCGAGCGCCGTAACGACAGCTATGGCAAGTGGTACCGCCAGGTGGCAGAGGAGACTGGCGTGGAACTGGTCGACCTGCATAATATCGCCGCCGACCTGCTCGACAAGAAATGCGGCAGTAAGGCCCGCGCCCAGAAATACTATAAGCGCGACCATACCCACACCTCGCTTCTGGGGGCTAAGACCAATGCCCAGTGTGTGGCCAAGGGGCTCAGGGATAACCACAGTGTATTAGCAAACTATTTGAAAAAGAAATAAAACCAAATGAAACGATTTGCTTTTAAGATGCAGCTGAAACCAGGCTGCGAAAAGGAATACGAGCGCCGGCATGCTGCCATCTGGCCCGAGTTGGTGCAGATGATCAAGGAGGGCGGCGTGAGCAACTACAGCATCTACTGGGACAAAGAGACCAACATCCTCTTCGGCTACCAGGAGTGCGAGGGCGAGGGTAACTCGCAGGACACCACCAACGTGGATCCCATCACCCAGAAATGGTGGGACATGATGGCCGACATCATGGAGGTGAACCCCGACAACTCGCCGATAACCAAGCCTTTACAGGAAGTGTTTCATCTAGACTGAATGCCCCTATGAACAAACTTTTAATCGTGTTGCTCTCGGTGCTGGTGCTCACGGCAGGCGCCAAGACCAGAAAGAAAGCCATCGTTGAGCGGTGGCCCGATGGTACCCAGATGGACGCCTGGTTCAAGGACACCACCAAGGTGGATGTCGCCAAGCTGGGTCCGCAGTATGTGATTACCGACTATGGGGTGCAGTGTGACTCCACCCTGTTACAAACCAAGGCCATCCAGGCCGTCATCGACCGCGCCGCACAGGCGGGTGGGGGCGTGGTGGTCATCCCCCAGGGCACCTTCCTCACTGGCGCGCTGTTCTTCAAACAGGGCACCCACCTGCATGTGAAAGGTCGTCTGAAAGGCTCCGACCGTATCATCGACTTTCCTTATATGACCACCCGTATCGAGGGCGAGACCTGTACCTATTTCTGTGCGCTGGTCAATGCCGATGGCGTGGATGGATTCACCATCAGCGGCCATGGTACGATCGACGGCAACGGACTCACCTATTGGCAGGAGTTCTGGATACGTCGCAAGTGGAACCCCCAGTGCACCAATAAGGATGCACAGCGCCCACGCCTCACCTATATCTCTAACGCCAGGAATGTAACCATCCAGGATGTGCACCTGGTCAACTCGCCCTTCTGGACCAATCATGTCTATAAGAGTAGCCATGTGCGCTATCTCAACTGTTATATCTTTGCCCCCACGGAGAACATCTGGGCCCCCGATCCCACACGTGGTGCGCCCTCGAGCGATGCCATCGACATCGATGCCTGTACCGATGTACTCATCAACGGCTGCTACATGCATGTGAACGATGATGCCGTGGTGCTGAAAGGCGGCAAGGGCACCTGGGCCGACAAGGACGAGACCAACGGCAACTGCGAGCGCATCCTGATCCAGCATTGTCACTACGGCAAGGTGCACGGCTGCCTCACCTTGGGCTCCGAGTCGCTCCACGATCGCAATGTGATTCTGCGTAACTGCTATACCGAGCGTGCCGATCGTGTGTTGTGGCTCAAGATGCGTCCCGACACCCCTCAGCACTATGAGTATGTGACGGTGGAGAATATCACAGGCCATTGCAAACGGTTCCTCTTCATCCATCCCTGGTCGCAGTTCTTCAAACCCGAGAAGCGCGACGACATGCCGTTGAGCCGTTGCAACAATATCACCCTGCGCAACATACAGGTCGAGACCGCTACCCCCTACGACGTGAAGACATCCGACAAGTATGAACTTGTGGATTTCACCATCGACGGTCAGCCGCTGGTGTTCGCCAAGAATCCAGTAACAAATACCAATCTGCAAAATATCGTATATGAGTAAGCCATCCTATTTCTTCTCTGTAGACTTAGGCGCTACAAGTGGACGAACCATCATCGGACATATCAGCAACGGGCGGTTCGAACTCGAAGAGCTCACCCGTTTTCCCAATAACCTCATCATTCAGGGCGGGCATTATTATTGGGATATCTACGCCCTCTATTTCGAGATCATCAAAGGTCTGAAAGAGGCGGCACGCCGCGATCTGCCAATCACCAGCATCGGTATCGACACCTGGGGTGTCGACTTTGTGATGATAGGCGCCGACAATGCCATCCTGCGCAATCCCAGGGCCTATCGCGACCCCATCACCTTTCAGGCCATGGACGATTATCTGGCGCATGTGATGCCCCGTCAGGAGGTGTACGGCATAACAGGCATCCAGTTCCTGCATTTCAACTCGCTGTTCCAGCTCCATGCCATGCAGCAGGAGGGCAACAGCGCCCTCCGTCATGCTGAAAAGATACTCTTTGTACCCGATGCGCTGAGCTGGATGCTCACTGGGCAGGCGGTATGCGAGTATACCATTGCCTCGACCGCCCAACTGCTCGACCCGCGCACCAAGGAGCTCGACGAGCGCCTGTTGGCATCGGTGGGGCTCGACCGTTCCAAGTTCGGACGGATGGTGATGCCTGGCACCCGGATCGGTGTGCTCACCGACGAGGTGCAGCAGCTCACCGGCCTGGGTCCTGTACCCGTGGTGGCTGTGGCTGGTCACGACACCGGCTCAGCCGTTGCCGCCGTGCCTGCACAGAATGAGCAGTTTGCCTATCTCTCCAGTGGCACCTGGAGTCTGATGGGCATCGAAACCCGGGAGCCCGTCATCAGTCAGCTGTCCTACGACCGCAACTTCACCAACGAGGGCGGTATCGAAGGCACCACCCGCTTCCTGAAGAATATCTGTGGCATGTGGCTCTATGAGCGCTGCCGTCTGGAGTGGCCCGAGGAGGTGCGCCAGCTGTCGCATCCCGAGCTACAGGGCCAGGCCATGCAGGTAGAGGCCTTCCGTTCACTCATCAACCCCGACGATGCCCTGTTTGCCGCGCCAGCCTCCATGATTGGTGCCATCCAGCAGTACTGTCGCAACACCGGCCAGCCCGTGCCCGAGACGCCTGGGGCCATCTGTCGCTGCATCTTCGATTCGCTGGCGTTGCGCTATCGTCAAGTGTTCCAGTGGCTGCAGCAGTTTGCTGCCTTCGACCTCAAGGTGCTCCACATCATCGGTGGCGGCTCGCTCAACCAGTATCTCAACCAGTTCACGGCCAATTCGTTGAGCGTGGAGGTACTGGCAGGTCCACAGGAGGGCACGGCCATCGGCAACATCATGGTGCAGGCCAAGGCTGCCGGACTGGGCGACGACATCTGGCAGATGCGCCGCATCATCGCCAACAGCATCAACCTGGTGCCCTATCATCCCCAGGACAAGGCCCTGTGGGATGCCGCTTACGAGAAATATCTGAAAGTAACAAATCAATAATAACAAAACAATTATGGCTAAACCCTTAGTAGAAACGAAAGCAAGAGTGGGCGTGTTCTCTATCGCCCTGCAGGCCTATCTGCCACAGTTCCCTCAGCTCGTTCCCGAGTTTGAGGCTCAGTATGAAGCATTTAAGAAAACACTGCCCGATAGCATTGAGGTGGTCGATGGTGGTATGGTCACCACCAAGGAGCAGTCCATGGCGGCAGGCGATAAGTTCCGCGCTGCCGATGTGGATCTCGTCATCCTGCAGATGCTCACCTATTGCACCTCTTATAATATGTTGCCGGCTGTGCGCGACCTCGATGTGCCGGTGGTCATTGTGAACCTCCAGAAGAAGCTGGCTCCCGACTATGCCAAGACCGATATCCCCACTTGGTTGGGCGAGCTCTATGCATGTGGCGCCATCGGTGAGATGGTGGCCGACCTGAACCGTGCCGGCAAGCGTTCGGCGGTGATCACGGGTGTGGTCGAAGGCGGCGATCCGGCAGCACAGGCCGAAATCGAGGACTGGTGCCGTGCCGCCCAGGTACGTCGCCGTTTCCGCGATACCAACATCGCTCAGATCGGTCGTCCATATCCTGGTATGATGGATCTCTATATCGATGAGACCAACCTCTACCACCGCCTGTTTGTGTATACCAAGCAGTTCGACTGGGAGAAGATGTGGGCCATTGCCGACCACATCACCGACGAGGCTGCTATCCGTGCCAAGGCGCAGGATATCCTCGACACCTTCGACATCGAGGGTGGCGGCACCATCGAGAAGGTGTGGGATATGGCCAGGTATGTGGTGGCTTTCGAGCAGTGGGTCAAGGATGAGCAGCTGGGCATGATTGCCTCGCATTACGACGGCTTCGCACAAGGCGTTGCCGGCAAGCTCGATTCCATGCTGATCCCCGCCTTCTCCATGCTCATCAAGCAGCACACGGCCTGTGCCGTCGAGGGCGACATGAAGGTGGCCATGGCCATGAGCATCCTGAAGACCATCAGCGGCACCGGCACGCTGGCCGAGATGTATTCCATCGATTTCCCCAAGGATATCTGCATCATCGGCCACTCCGGTTCTGGCGATTTCGACATCTCGCAGGCCCGCAAGCCCACCATGAAGATCGTGCCCGTGTTCCACGGCAAGGCCGGTGGCGGCTACCTCACCCAGTTCTATCCCCCCACGGGTCCTGTCACCTATCTGGCTATCACGCAGGATAAGAACGGCGTGTTCAAGTTCGTGGTGGCCGAAGGTGTGAACGAGGAGGGCCCCATCTTTACCTTTGGCGATACCAACATGCGCACCAGGTTCTCTCTGAGCTGCCGTGAGTTTGTCAACAAGTGGAGCGAGGCTGGTCCCACCCACCACATGGCAGCCGCTGTGGGCCATCATATCGACACCATCCTGAAGGTGGCTAAGATTCTGAATATCGAGTGTGACGTGGTTTGCAGATAGTGACTATGGCAAAGAGTGGAAGTTTAAAGAGCACCCTGGCGGTGTCGCTCAATAATTATCTGGATGCCGGTGCCATCGTGGCCGGCGCCAGTGGTGTCACGCTGTGGCAGAACTACTTAGGACTGAGTGAGATGCATCTGGGCTGGCTCAATGCGCTGAGCGCCAATGCGCTGGGCGCTGCCATCGGTGCCATCATCGGTGGCTTCCTGGCGGATAAGTTCGGTCGTAAGTTCATCTTTACCTATAATCTGTTGGTGTATATGACGGGCGTGCTCATCATCATGCTCTCCATCAATTTCCCCATGCTGCTGGCAGGCTTCCTCATCACCGGCATCTCGGTGGGCATCGGTGTGCCGGCCTCGTGGACCTATATCTCAGAGAGCTCCGAGGTGAGCAACCGCGGCCGCAACATCTGTATCTCGCAGATGTCGTGGGGTGTGGGTCCCATGTGCATCCTGCTCTTTGGCATGCTGCTGGCGCCCGGGGGCTACTTCTATGGCCCCGTTGAGGCTTTTGCCCATCAGGTGCTGGGCGCCGACGCCCCCCAGGCGGCTGTCCAGGTGTTCAGCTCCCGCATGGTGTTCGCCACCCTTTTCATCGTGGCGTTCATTGCTTGGAACCTGCAGCGACAGTTGGAGGAGAGTGCGGCGTTTACGGCTCAGAAGGACCAGCACAACAGTGGTATCGTGGATAACATCAAGCTGCTGTTCACCAATCGCATCGCTGTGCGCACGGTGGCTTTCCTGGCAGCCATCTACCTCACTTGGAACCTGGTGGCCAGTGTCATGGGCTTCTTCATGCCTCACATCTACGAGACCGCCGGCGGACTCACCAACGAGACGGCCAACATGCTCAGTTGCATCAGTTGGGTGTTTGTGGTGGTCACCACCTTTATCATCTCCTTCTATGTCGATAAGGTGGCGCATCGCTTCTTCTATGTCTTCGGCTTGGCGGCAGCCCTCTCGGCGTGGATCCTCATCATCGGTGGTGGCGTCACTTCCATCGCTGGCATCTGGCTGTTCACCATCCTGTGGGGCGTCAATAACGGCAGCTCCGTCCAGGTGTTCTACGCCTTGTGGGGCTCCGAGCTGTTCCCCGCCAAGTTCCGTGCCGGTGCCCAGGGCCTCATGTTCTTCATCGTGCGCGGCCTCTCAGCCGTTTGGGGACTGGTGTTCACCTTTATCTATGGCGACAATGGCGAGGGCTTCACCCTGGCGGCCTACTGCATGATTGCGCTGCTGCTGGCATCGCTCCTGGTGGGTCTCATCGGCATGCCCGATACGCGCGGCAAGTCGCTCGAACAAATCACAAAAGAACGTTACGGAGAAAATATATAATATGGAAAAGAGTATTTTAGAAGGTCGCGAGCAGTTGAAAGCGGTCGTATATCAGATAGCCGAGGTTACAGGCTATCTCTGGCAGAAAGGTTGGGCTGAGCGTAATGGTGGCAACATCACCGTTAACGTCACCGAGTATATGGACGAGGCATGCCGTCAGCTGCCTGCCATCGCCCCCGTCAAGCAGATTGGTATGACGCTGCCTCAGCTCAAAGGCAAGTATTTCTATTGTAAGGGCACCGGCAAGCGCATGCGCGATCTGGCCCGCGAACCCATGCAGAACGGCAGTATCATCCGCATCTGCGACGACTGCGCCAGCTACGAGGTCATTGCCGACGAGCCGGTGGTGCCCACCTCCGAGTTGCCCACCCACCTGGCGCTGCAGAACTATCTGTTGGAAACCGGTTCGAGCTATAAGGCCACCCTTCACACCCATCCCATCGAGCTGGTGGCCATGAGCCATATCCAGCGCTTCCTCAAGGGCGATGAGATGACCCGTGTGCTGTGGTCCATGATCCCCGAGACGCTGGCGTTCGCTCCTCTGGGCATTGGCATTGTGCCCTACGCCCTGCCGTCGTCGGTAGCGCTGGCCGAGGCCACCCTCGAGCAGATCAAGACCCACGATGTGGTGCTGTGGGAGAAACATGGCACGGTGGCTGTAGGTACCGATATCATGGATGCCTTCGATCAGACCGATGTGCTCTGCAAGGCCGCCAACATCTATATGTGTGCCCGTGCCATGGGCAGTGAGCCCGATGGCATGACCGCCGCGCAGATGAAGGAAGTGCAGGATGTGTTCCACCTGCCCAAGAAACGTCCTTGCTAAGTTTTCGTTTCTTGGCAAACAAGAAGCATGCGCTCCAATGATGGGGCGCATGCTTTGTTTGTATGGCATATGCTTGGTTTTATTGCATCCGTTGCAGGCCTTCCCAGCGCACGTTCCAGCGGCCATCCTTGGGGAAGCCGGGGTTTAGCGGCTCTGAACAACCATCCCAGCCCGCACACATCATGGCTACGGCTGTGAGCAGGGCGCCATTGCCGGGCAGGTAGATGCGCAGACGGTCGCCTGTCTGGAAGTTATGTCCGTTGGGCAGGTAGGTGTTCTTCTGGGTGTTGATGAGCAGGGCCTGGAGGGCTGTCTCGGGCTGACCCAGGCGGGCGGCGGTCATGGCGATCATGCCATAGTCCCAGCCCCAGGTGGTCTGCCAGTTCCAGTGCTGCATCACCCAGTTGAGGGTGCGCTGCATTGCTGCCTGACTGTATAATGCGGCTGATGTCCCGTTTACGGGCATACTGGGCAGTAGGCCGCAAGCTCCTAATACGGCGGGATGATCATTGCGGCACTTATCGGCAAAGGTCTCGATCTTCTTGCCAGTGGCATCGAAGGGGTCGAAGGCCTCGTGCTGCTTGTCGGTACCTATCTGGATGCCTGCTGTGTAGATGCCGTTAGCCTCAGGCAGTGGTGAGAGTTTGGCGATGATATCGTCCCACTTGGCGATGCGGGGCTTGCCCTGACGCTCGCGCCACTGTTGCGCCACCTTCAGTCCGTACTGCCAATAGGCTAACTCGAAGGGCTGATTGTAGGAGAGGTCCTTGGTCATGCACTCCTGCATGGCGGTGGCACCCTTGAGGATGTAACGTTGCTGACGGGCATCGTAGGTCACGTAGTCGGCCATGAACTCGGCCGTTGCCTCTACCTGCTCGCCATAGGTCTTTAAGGTCTCGGCAGTGGGATAGGCGCGATATAGTTCCTCGGCCATGTAGATGTAGTGGGGCTGTTGCCAGATGAGGAACGAGCCTGTATTCGAAGGCGCCTCGCCAGCCCAGGGGTCGGTCATCTTCATCCAGCGCACGCCCTTGAATCCTTGTCGTGCGGCTATCTGGCGGGCTACGGGGTAAGCTACGTCGTTATACCATTTCATAATCTGTGCCAGTACCTCAGGACGGTTCCAAAGGGCAAAATCAACCATGTGCCACCATGCCATCTCTAAGTGCGGACGTCCAAACCAACTGTTATAGGTGAGTCCGGTTTCCTGTGGCGGCATATTATTGGCGCAGTTAATCTGGGTGAGGTATTGTGACAGTACCACGCGGCGCTCCAGTTCCTTGGCGCGAGGGTCGGTACACTGTGAGAAGTCGATGATGGCACCTGCGTTCCACCAGGCATTCCAGAAGCGCAATGCTGCCTTGTGATACTGGTCGTACTCGAATGCCAGGTCTTTGGCGGGCTGCGCATCCAGATATTCAGCCGACACGGTCAGCACCTCGTCCTGAGTAGTCAGCTCGAATGCATGCGGACCGCATACATCGAGTGTGGCGCGCCCTTCCCATTGTAGTAGCACGTAATACGTGGTGGCATCGAGGGTGCGCTTGATAAGGGCTTTCTGTGTGCCTTTTTCTATAATCTCCGACTGATGCTTCTGTGGCTGGTGCCAGTCGCTGGCATCGTCGGCATGATTGCCTGAAGGATAGGGGAAACGCAGGCTGATAATGGCACGCTGATCAGTAAGCAGCTTACTGACGATACGGGCGTAGAGCGCATCTTTGGCAGGATGAACACCTGTTGTTACTTCCACCTGTTGTCCGTCGACTATGAACTTCGATTCTATCTCGCCGTCCAGTAGTTTCTGTTCCTGACGGATGCCTGTCAGCTCGTTCAAGGCGACAGGTGTGTTGTCGGCATGTCTCAGCGAGAGTCCTATGGCGCCTAAGTTCAGACGGTGCGGGTTCACGCGAAAGAACTCTGTAGCTTCCTTGCGGCGTCCGTCTGTTGCCTTTTTGTATTCCACGGCATATACCTCCTGATGTCCATGTCCGAAGTCGAAGGTTTTCTCGGATTCTGCAGGCGTCAGCTGCTTGGTGTTTGGAAACTGATGCCAGCCCCAGTCGCTCATGGCGCAGAGGGGCACGCCGTTCTTGTAGTCTTCAGGAAACGACTGCAGTCCTGTCACATCGACCGTTGTCGTAAAGTGACCGTTACCCACGGAGAGCGATGCCAAGGGATCGACTTGTGTGATGACGGGGTTATGGCGATTAACAACAGCGTGACGGTCTATAGAGGCCGTCACGTTGTTGATATTGTATCCTAACTGTTCCATTTCGAGCGAGGCCCATATAAACGGCCCTACGCCTTTTGCGTCGTTGTCACGAATCGGTTCGGAGAGATAATAGAGGAACCCGCCGTCGCGTCGTTTGTTCTCGTTGACTGTTCCTTTGGGATTCACCTTTTTCAGCGCCGCTTCCACCTCGGGTGTGGCTGCCGGACCAAGTCCTGCTACCGAACAACACTGGGTGAGCGATATCGTCTTGTCTTCGTTAACGCGGATAAAGCGGTTGATGATGCCTTTATATGCCTTGATGCCGGCATCGCGGTATTTCGTGCCTAAGTAGCCTTTGTTGTAAGCCTTCAGCAGCACATAGGCAAACATCGACGAGCAGGTCGACTCTAAGTAGTTGCCCTTGCGGCCAGGCTGATCCATCACCTGATACCATACGCCAGTCTTCTTGTCCTGCCATTTGATGACGGCGTCCAGATCCTTCTGCAACAGGTCGATCACTTCCTGACGGCGGGCGTAGTTCTCTGGCAGTGCATCGAGCACTTCGATAAGAGCCATCGAGTACCACCCCTGCGCACGTCCCCAGCAGTGCTGTGAGAGTCCTGTCTCCTGGTCAGCCCAGAAGGTCTTGCGGGTTTCGTCGTAAGCATGACGGTTCAGGCCTGTCTTGGGGTCGAGTGTACGCTCGTAGGTTATCTTCAGCTGGTTCACAGCATCGTCGTATATCTTGAAGATGTCACCTCTCTTTGCTCCTTTAGTTGTAGTAGTGATAGGGGCTGTGAGTGTGCGGAAGGGCAGTCCCATGAATATGCCGTCCAACCATACCTGATAAGCGTAGATGGCCTTGTGCCAGAATACCTTGTCGGCTACGGTACGAGGCTGATTCTGCAGCTGTTTCATCATGGTCTTCATGGCTATCAGATTCTTGGCCTCAGGCCACTGCTGATACATACGGGTTACGAAATGACCTGTACGGATATTGTCGAGGTTATAATCCAGAATGTTATAGCCACGGATGTCGCCCTTGGCGTTGATCATCGTATCGGTATATTCCTGACAGTACTGGCGGATAGCCTCACCACCGTATTTCAGATAGGTGTCGAGCATTCCCTCGAGTTCGATACCCATCACGTAGCTCCATTTGGGAGCCTGCGAGAAATCCAGCAGATAGCTCTTGGGTACGCGCTTCATCTCCGAGTAGGTCATCCACTCCGAGTAGTTCTTATAGGGTGCCTGGAGCAGCGACAGCGAACCGTTGATAAACAGGCGGTCGAAGTTCACGTTGCGGGTCTTGCCGCTCATGAAGTTGCCGCTCTTCACGCCGTTGAAGCGACAGTTTTTCACGTTGATGTCATATACGAAGGTGTCCTCATCCAAACCTATGATCTGTACGCCGTATTTCGACTCCTGACTGGTCACGTTCTCCATGTACACATTGCGTACGATGGGGTAGTAGCCACGGCAGCAGATCTCATTATGCTCGTAGTCGAGATTGATTTTCAGCACGCTTTCCTTACACTTGCCGACGGTGATGTTACGCATGTTGATATTCTCGATGATACCACCGCGGCAGCTGTTGGTCTTGATACGCAGTACACGCTCCAGTTCAGGCGAGTCCATCACACAGTCGTGGGCATACACATTCTGGCAACCGCCCGAAATCTCAGAGCCAACCACTACGCCACCATGTCCGTTCTTCATCTCACAGTTACGGATGATGATGTTCTTCGATGGCATGTTGCGCTCGCGACCATCGCGGTTGCGTCCGCTCTTGATGGCGATACAGTCGTCGCCTGTGTTGAAGAAACAATCCTCTATCAGCACGCGGTCGCAGCACTCGGGGTCGCAGCCGTCGCCGTTAGGACCATCGTTGATCATTTTTACACGTCGAACGGTGATATCGGTAGAGTGCAGAGGATGAATCACCCAGAAAGGCGAACGCAGCAGCGTTACGTCCTCTAACAGGATTCCCTCGCACTTGTTGAAGCTGACCAACTGTGGGCGCAAGCCGTCCTTAGCAGTAAACACGCGCTCAGGTGTGCGCTCTCCTTTCTCATTATACATAGGTACGCCGTCCTCACCATCCTTCAACAGGCGAGCACGTGAACCTGCACGCTGACTGACGATGCCTTCCTTCCATCCGAAGCGGGGATTGCCGTTCCAGGGCCACCACGTGTCGTTAGAGCCACCACCGTCGATGGTGCCTTTACCTGTGATAGCGATATCCTTGGCTTTGTAGGCATAGACGCAGGGCGACAGATTGAAGCACTCCAGTCCTTCCCACGAGGTCTCGACGATGGGGTAGAGTTCTGGTTGAAAAACGAACTCGAGCACAGCGCCTTCCTGCACCTCCAGGTTCACGCCGTTTTTCAACTGGATGGCACCCGTCAGGAACTTCTGTCCTGCAGGCACTACCACGCGGCCACCGCCCTTTTTCGAACAGAGGTCGATAGCCTTCTGGATAGCTTTCTGGTTCTTGGCAGCCGTATTGTCGGTCTTTGCGCCATACTTGGTAATGAGATAAGCCTTATCGGCAAATTGGGGGGTACGGATACTCTGCTCAATCTGCTTGTATTGAGCCTCGTTCCACTGCTGGGCTGCAGCTAACAGAGGTGTCAGCATACAGAGCATCACAATCTGAAATAATTTTTTCATATTTGGTAAACGTTATTAGTCCGTAGTTACGATTTCGGTGCAAATATACAACAAAATCGTGAACCACGGACTAACTGTAGTCTAAAATCTTACGTAAACGTTAACTTTGCAGCGCCTCGAACAGCTTGTCGAGTGCCTCGTCGGCATTCTTGCTCTCGTTGAGCAGTGTGACGAACTTCGAGCCGATGATGGCGCCTGCTGCATTCTGCTGGGCAGCCTCGAGCGTCTGCTTGTTGCTGATGCCGAAACCAATCATGCGTGGGTTACGCAGATTCATGGCGTTGATACGGCGGAAGTAGGCCTGTTTAGCATCGTCGAAATTCTTCTGGGCGCCAGTGATGGCTGCGCTCGATACCATATATACAAAGCCATCGGTGTTGTCGTCGATGAAGCGGATGCGCTCCTCGCTCGTCTCTGGCGTGATGAGCATGATGATACGCAGGTCGTACTTGTCGGCAATAGGCTTGACTACCTCTTGATAGTCCTTGAAGGGCAGATCAGGAATGATGGCGCCACTCACACCGCTCTCTACGCACGATTGGCAGAATGCCTCGATGCCGTAGTGTAGTATGGGGTTCAGATAGCCCATCAGTACCAAGGGAATCTCTACCTGGTCCTTGATAGCCTTTAACTGGGCGAAGAGGGTCTTCAGGTTCATACCGTTTTTCAGTGCCTGTGTGGCTGCGCTCTGAATCACCGGACCGTCGGCCAAGGGATCGCTGAAGGGAATGCCTACTTCAATCATGGCGATGCCACGACGCTGCATGGTCAGTATCACGTCGGCAGTGCCTTCGAGTGTAGGACAACCTGCACAGAAGTACAGTGACAGGAGCTTCTGGTCCTGACTGTTAGCAAAGAGTTGATTGATCTTATTCATATATTTAAACCTTTTATAAATGCTTTTAATGTTCCAACGTCTTTGAGCCCTGGGGCTGTTTCGAAGCGTGAGTTCAGATCGATGCCGATGCATTTGCTGTGGTAGAACTTGTTCACCCGTTCAGCATCATCAGGCCCGATGCCACCGCTCAGCAGGAAGGGAGTGTCGCCTTTGTAGGCCTTGAGTACCGTCCAGTCGAACTTCTCGCCGTTGCCGCCAACACTCTTGCCTTTGGTGTCGAACAGCAGACAGTTGGCTACGCCTTGATAGGCTTCTGTCAGGGCAAAGTCGGCTGCTGTGGCTATGTTGAAGGCCTTGATCACTTTGTAGCCACTGAGCTGTTTGATATAATCAGGGCGTTCATGCCCGTGCAGTTGGATGATGTCGAGTGCATATTCGTCGGCTGTGCGTTTCACCACCTCGATATCCTCATCAACAAACACGCCTACACGGTTGCAGTAGATAGGCAAATAGGCGGGTTTCTCGCTGACATAGCGGCTCGACTTGGGCCAGAAGATAAAGCCCATCATATCGATACCCAATCGTTCCACTTCACGGATGTTATCGGCCTCACGCATGCCGCAAATCTTAACGAGAAAGGGATTTTTCATAGCTGTTCTATAAATTCATGTAATGCCACTCCTGGGTTGGCGGTCTTCATAAAGTTCTCGCCAATCAGGAATCCGCGGAATCCGGCCTCACGAAGAGCCTTAACCGTGTCAGGGTTTGAGATGCCGCTCTCGCTCACCTTGACAGCCTCCTCAGGCAGTAGCTCTGCCATGCGGAATGAGTTGTCGATATCGGTGATAAAAGAACCTAAGTTTCGATTATTAATGCCGCACATATCTGGCTTTAAATCAGCGTATTCCAATTCTTCTTTGGAGTGCATCTCTAATAACACTTCTAAGCCTAACTGGTGGGCGGTGTTCAGCAGGCTGCGGCACTCGGCTACCGATAAATCGGCTGCAATCAGCAGCACGGCTGATGCACCGCATAGACGGGCCTGAAACAGCTGATACTCGTCGATGACGAAGTTCTTATAGAGGATAGGGATGTTCACCCCGCTATGACGGGCAGTGCGGATAAAGTCGTCGCACCCGCCAAAATATTTCATATCTGTCAGGATGCTCAGAGCTGCTGCTCCGTTCTGCTGATAGCTCAGGGGAATGATGTCGGGCTGTCCGTCCTCCTTGATCCATCCTTTTGAGGGCGACTTGCGCTTAAACTCGGCGATGATGCCCGAGTGGGATGCTGTCAGTGCCTGCTTCATCGAAGCCACACTGAAGTCGAGTATTGCCTCTACCTGTTTGTACAGCACCTGTGGGGCAACGGCTGCCTTCGCCAATTCCACCTCCATGCGCTTATGCGCTACAATTTCTTCCAGGATATCCATGATATTTCTCTTTTTGCAGCGGACTACAGGACTAACAGGATTGATTATCCTAAATGAAAAAGTCCTTAAGTCCTGTGATCCGTTGCTAAATTTTTAACTATTGAGCTCAACGAATTTCTTGAATGTTCTGAGGGCAGCGCCGCTGTCGATACTCTCGCGGGCAATCTCCACGCACTCCTCGATGCTCTTCTGGCCCTTCTCCAGTACTTGAATACCGAAGGCGGCATTTGCCAGAACGATGTTCTTCTGGGCAGGCAGTGCACGGTTCTCCAGTACGCTGTCGAAGATCTGTGCGGCCTCTTCCTCGGTAGCGCCGCCCACCAGCTCCTCGGGCTTGGCTATCTCGAAACCTAAGTCGCTGGGCTTGAAGATACGCTCGTACTGCTTGGTGGTTACCTTGAAGTCGCCAGTCAGCGAAATCTCGTCGTAACCATCGATAGAGTTCACGATGCCATAGTCGATACCAATCTTCTGATAGACCTGATTGTACAGGCGCATCTGGTCGAGGTTGGCCACGCCGAGCAGCTGACATTGAGGCTGTGATGGGTTAACCAGCGGGCCCAGCAAGTTAAAAATGGTTGGGAACTGTAGCGCCTTGCGGATAGGACCCACGAACTTCATGGCTTTGGCAAACAGCTGGGCGTGCAGATACACGATGCCTGCCTCGTTGAGACTGCGATTGAGCTTGTCGATATCGTCGGTGAATTTGATACCGTGATGCTGGATTACGTTCGAAGCACCCGATACCGAAGTGGCGGCATAGTTACCGTGCTTGGCTACCTTATAGCCTGCACCTGCAATCACAAAGCAGCTGGTGGTAGAGATGTTAAAGGTGTTCTTGCGGTCGCCACCTGTACCAACCACGTCGATGTAGCGGTCGGCATTCAGGATGGCTGGCACGCCAGTCTCTAAGATACCATCGCGGAAACCTAACAGCTCGTCGACTGTTACGCCACGCATCTGCAGGGCTGTGAGTAGCGCTGTGATCTGTTCGTTGGGAAACTCACTCTGGGTGATACCAATCAGGATATTCTTCATTTCTTCACGAGATAGTTCCTCGTGGTTCAGCATCCTGTTCAGGATGTCTTTCATTGTCTGTGCCATACTATTTAAAGTTCAATGTTCAATATTCAATGTTCAATGTTAAAGAAACATCCAGTTCTGCAGCATTTTTTTGCCGTCGGGCGTGAGCACGCTCTCGGGGTGGAACTGTATGCCACGAATGTTCATCGATTTGTGGCGTAGCGCCATGATCTGCCCCTCGTCGCTCTCGGCGGTTACCTCTAAGCAGTCGGGTAGATTCTCTTTCGATACCACCCATGAGTGATAGCGGCCGATGGTGATGTCGCGACTGATACCGCTGAAGAGTGGGTCGTCGCTTGTGATATGACAGGGTGTAGCCACGCCATGGAACACCTCGCTCAGGTTCTCCAGCTTGCCGCCGAATACCTCGCCGATGGCCTGATGGCCCAAGCACACGCCCAAGATAGGCTTCTTGCCGGCATAGGTGCGGATCACATCGAGCAGCAGACCAGCCTCTGAGGGGATGCCAGGACCTGGACTCAGGATAATCTTGCTATATGGCTCCAGCTCTTCGAGTTTGAACTGGTCGTTACGCAGCACGGTTACCTCTGCACCCAGTTCCTTTACCAAATGACTCAGGTTGTATGTAAACGAGTCGTAGTTATCTATTATAACGATCTTCATAATGTTCAATCTTCAATGTTCATTGATTAAAGGTTCTCAGCCTGTAGTATGGCCTTGCGCAGGGCGCCAAGTTTGTTGTTAACTTCCTGTAGTTCGTATTCCACATCGCTCTTAGCCACGATGCCACCGCCTGCCTGGAACCACAGCTCACCGTTACGGCTTACGAAGGTACGGATGGTGATGGCCTGATTCAACGAACCGTCCAGTCCGATGTAGCCGATACAGCCACCATAGGCACCACGGTTGTGAGGCTCGTAGTCGCTGATGAGCTGCATGGCACGTACCTTTGGTGCGCCTGAGAGTGTGCCTGCGGGGAAGGTGTCGATAAACGCCTTGATAGGATCGGCGCCCTCATCGAGTTCGCCACTAACGCGACTCACCAGATGGATGACGTGCGAGTAGTACTGCAGGTCCTTGTAGAAGTCGACTTTCACACCATGGCAGTTTCTTGAGAGGTCGTTACGTGCGAGATCTACCAGCATCACATGCTCGGCATTCTCCTTGGGGTCGTTGCGCAGATACTCTGCGCCACGTCGGTCGGCCTCAGCATCGCCCGTACGTTTTGTGGTACCGGCAATGGGGTCGATATATGCGCGGAATGCGGGTTTTGATTGTTTTGTGTTGGGTGATGGCTCAATTCTGCAGTGTGTCTCAGGTGATGAGCCGAAGATACGGAAACCGCCGAAGTCGAAGTAGAACAGATAAGGGCTGGGGTTGATGCTGCGCAGTGCGCGATAGAGCTTGAAGTCGTCGCCCTCGTACTGTTGGATAAATCGGCGTGAGAGCACAATCTGGAACACATCGCCACGCAGACAGTGCTTGATGCCTCGGCGGATGTTCTCACGGTGCTCATCGTCTGTCAGCGTTGAGCGTACATCGCCTACGGGGTGGAAGTCGTATGCCTGCACGTTGGCCTTGTTCATGGCCTTCATCACGGCATCGAGTTTGGCCTCGCCGCCAAGCGACACAATCTTCAAGGTGTTGTTGAAGTGGTCGAACACGATCACCACCTTGTAGAGTATATACAGCAGGTCGGGCGCATCGTTCTTGGCCTGCGTCTCGTCCTTCACGTTGATATCCTCGAAATAGCGCACCGCGTTAAACGATGTATAGCCGAACAGTCCGCACACCTTGGCATCGTCGCCCTCCACGTGAATGCGGTCTATCAGTTCGTGGATGGCCTTGTCAGAGCGATAGTCCTTGTTCACCTCGTGCTGCAGGGTACTGCCGTCAGGATAGGCGATGGTAGCTACGCCATGACCGATTGCCACGCTGGCCATGGGCTCAATGCCGATAAACGAACGTGAGTTGTCCTTATCGTGATAGTCCGAACTCTCCATCAGCGCACTCTGTGGATACAGGTCGCGCAGTCGCATATACACGCCTACTGGTGTATATAGATCCGCCAGGATCGTCTTCGATATTGTTGTATAATTGAATGTACTCATAATGTTCAATGTTCAATGCTCAATGTTCAATTAAAACTTCCCGTACTCGCCAGCCATGGCTTTATTCTTCAAGTAAGTCTCTACATCCTTGTCGCCGCGACCGCTTACGGTCAGCACTACCACGTCGTCCTTCTTGAATGTGAGTTTCTTCAGGGCTGCGATGGCGTGAGCACTCTCGATGGCGGGGATGATACCCTCCATGCGGGTCAGCTCGTAGCCGCCGTAGATGGCCTCGTCGTCGTTGATGCTCAATACCTGCGAGCGACCTTTCTTGGCCATGTTGCAGTGCATGGGTCCCACGCCGGGATAGTCCAGTCCTGCCGAGATGGTGAAGGCCTCCTGTATCTGTCCGTCCTCGTTCTGCATTACCAGCATTTTCGAACCGTGCAGAATGCCTGTTGTGCCTTTATGGATGGTAGCTGCTGTGTAGTCGGTCTGCCAGCCGTGTCCGCCAGCCTCAGCCAGTACTATCTTGGTGCGCTCCTCGTTCACGTAGTGGTAGATGGTACCGGCTGCGTTGCTACCGCCACCGATGCAGGCGATGAGATAGTCGGGATAGTCGCGGCCAATCTTCTCCTGCAACTGCCATTTGATTTCTTCGCTGATCACGCTCTGCATGCGTGCTACCAAGTCGGGGTAGGGATGTGGACCCATGGTGCTGCCTACGATATAAAAAGTGTCGGCAGGATGACAGCACCAGTCGCGGATAGCCTCCGAGCAGGCATCGCTCAGGGTCATGTTACCAGTACGTACGGGGTGTACCTCAGCACCCAGCATCTTCATGCGCTCCACGTTGGTGTGCTGGCGCTCCACGTCGGTAGCACCCATAAACACCTCGCACTTCATGTTCATCAGTGCGCAAACTGTAGCGGTAGCCACGCCATGCTGTCCGGCACCTGTCTCAGCAATGATACGGGTCTTGCCCATCTTCTTGGCCAGCAGGATTTGTCCGATGGTGTTGTTGATCTTGTGGGCACCAGTGTGGTTCAGGTCCTCGCGCTTCAGGTAGAGCTGGCAGCCGTAGTGCTCGCTCATACGCTTGGCATAGTACAACGGACTGGGGCGACCCACGTAATCCTTCAGCAGGGTATGATACTCAGCCTTGAACTCTGCGCTCTCAATGATGGGCAGATAGGCCTCCTGCAGGTCGTGCACACACTTGTAGAGTATCTCGGGCACGTAAGCCCCTCCGAACTCTCCGTAAAAACCTTTCTCATCAGCAAAATAATTCTCCATATCTATTTATATTTTCAATTTTCATTGTTTAATCAAAAAAAAGACTCGCCGCTGTCGCGACGAGCCTTTTTATACTATATCTATAGGTATACGGCATTAAACCTCGCGACTGTTTAATCTCGAGCTCTGCCACCACCAATAGTTGTTCTGAATTCTATTCATATTCTATGTTGCCTTTATAACATTTCGGCTGCAAAAGTAAGTATTTCATTTCAAACCGCCAAACATTTCGCCAACTTTTTTAATAAAATGTTAGCAAAAGTTGCTTTTTGCTTACTTTTTATAGGGCGAACTGTATGATTACACAGATGTTCGGCAAAGTTGCTGCATTTTTCTTCTAAAAACATTTGGCGGATTCAGAAATAGTGTGTAACTTTGCGGGCGGAATTAATCATTTAAACTGAAATAAGATGATGAAAACGGTATTAGTGACAGGTGCCAACAAGGGCATCGGATTTGGAATAGCAAAACATCTGGGCCTTAGTGGTTGGCGTGTAATCATTGGCGCACGCGATGAGCAGCGCGCAGAGAAAGCGATTAGCGAACTGAAGGGACAAGGCATTGATGTGCTGGGATGGGTAAACATCGAATTGGCCAATCTTGATAGTGTTGAACAGGCTGCCAAGGAAGTAAGCGAGAAGTATCCGGAACTATCGCTCCTGGTTAACAATGCCGGTATTCCTGGCGACATGAGCGTAGATAGTGAGCATACAGAGATAAGCGTGATCAAAGAGACGCTCGATGTGAACTTTATCGGCACATTCGCACTTACCAAGGCGCTGATACCATTGATGGCTAAGAATAATGGGCGAATCGTAAACATCACCGTACCATCAGAAATCAGCCCTTATTGGCACCCGTTAGCCTACGTAGCCAGCAAGGCTGCACAGAATGCCATGATGGGCGTAATGGCCATTGAGTTCAAGCAGAGCAATACGCCTGTAGAGATTTTCTCTGTACACCCAGGACCCACCACCACCGATCTGAATGGTAATATGGCGCTGCCCGGATTCCACGATATAGAAACCGTAGGCCAGAAGACCGCCGAACTGATCAATGATGGCCAGAACCACCAAGGCGAGTTTATCGAGCTTTACCCCATTGTAGAGGAATAATAGAAATCTTTCATAACAGATAAAAACTCCAGTCGTTAATCTTGCGGCTGGAGATTTTGTTATTTTCTTACCTAATTTTTTGGCGGTTTGAAAATATGTGTGTACCTTTGTGGCGTGTATTTAAGAAACTGATAAAAACCTATATTAAGTATGAATAGACTATTGATTCTTTTTCTGGCGTGCGTGATAGCGCAGTTCTCCTATGGTGCAACCGTATCCGAAAACGAGTGG
The DNA here is from genome assembly GCF_000702825.1 of Prevotella sp. P6B1. Taxonomy (GTDB): domain Bacteria; phylum Bacteroidota; class Bacteroidia; order Bacteroidales; family Bacteroidaceae; genus Prevotella. Next base: position 71,180 of record NZ_JNKF01000013.1, on the reverse strand, counting down.
TATGAAAAATACCTATCGTGCGCTAAAGACAGCGACTTACGTGTGTTGAAGGCGATAATAGAACAATGGGAACAGGCTGAACCTGAATCGCCAGATGTATATGCAGCATGGTATAACTATTATATAAAGTTAGCTTTGACCGATGTAGTAACCCTCACTACTATACCACCAGAAGATAACCAGAAAGCGCTTCAATTTGTAGATAGTACGGGCGTAGTGGCTGGATACATGTATGATACTAAGGCGTTTAATGATTCTATCATACAGATAGGTTATCAGAAATTGGATGTGGCAATCAGACTTTATCCCGACAGGTTAGATTTGCCTTTGGGCAAAGTTACAATGTTATTCAGACAAGACCATTATTCTGAGGCTATAACGGAACTATGGCGTGTTATAGACTATTCGGAGAAAAACGGAAACAGATGGCTTTGGACTTTAAATCAACCGGTAGAGGATGGTGTATACGTATTTAAGGATAGTATGCAGGATTATTTTGTACAGTTGGTTGATGCAGAACAAAGCGACTTTGCACAGCAATTGGTCGACAGAATGTTGCAATTGTATCCTTCCGACATAATCTTTCGTTCAGATAAAGCGTCGTTGCTTGCCATCGCTAATCGTTATTCAGAAGCATTACCACTCTACCTGTCTATATACAAAGATAATCCAGACGACATCATAGTGGCATCAAACATTGCTCACATATATTACACGCAGGGCGATAAAAAGCAAACAGTGAAATATTATAGCAAGCTGGTGCAGTGTGGCGACAGCGAGATTGAGGATATTGCAAAACAGCGAATTAAGGAAGCAAAATCATGGTGATGAAGAAAGTAATGAAAAGAGATATAATTAAAATTATAGTAGCGCTGGCTTCCGTTGCAGTGTGTAGTGGTTGCCGTAGTGCACGTGAAACTGTAGAAGATGCGGCTGAACATGCTGATGTGAATTATACAACTAGCGAATCGGAACGTGAAATTATCCGTGCTTCAAATGATTTCTCCTTCAAACTGTTTCAATTGCTAGCAGCCAATAATATAGATAAGGATTTTATTATTTCCCCATTAGGTGTGGTATATTCGCTCGATATTATCAGCAATGGCGCCAGCGGACAAACCAAGCAACTGCTGCAGCAGCAACTGGACACAAGCCAATATAGCCTGGACGAGATTAATGCGTTGAGACGAAAGATGATGCTTTGCCATGCTAAAGATTCTGTTGTGGAATTTCTTGCCACCAAAACGGCTTTCATGAAATCATCCAATTTGCTACTTCATCGTGATGAACACACTATAAAGCCAGAATATATCCATACAATCGGTCGTGATTATTTTGCAGACTGTCTGTCGTATCAGAACGAGAATGATGCCAAAAGTGTTGTTGAAAGCTGGAATAAAGAAAATAATCATGGTGCTATCAAGGAAATCTCGCTGGAATTTGATGCTAATGCCGATGCTTATCTCATCAATACATTGCTGTTTAACGGTGCATGGATTCAGGAATTTTACGATACTAAACCAGATACATTCTATGTAGCAAAGGATGAGACTCGAATTGTTAATATGATGACTAATACGGAAAAAGAAGGATGCTTTAGATATATGCAGAATAATAAATATGCCATGCTGTGTATGCCTTATGTTGGGGACTTTTATATGGATGTTATACTGCCAAATAATGATCTTACAGTGGATAGTATGATAAAGCAGATGGATATGGAACAGTATAAAAATAGTACCAAAGAACTTAAAAAGTATGATGTTATAGATGTTAGTTTTCCAAAGTTCCACGTAAAATCAGAGATTGATATTAAGTATCTGTTGCAAGAAATGGGACTCACAGATATCTTTTCGAAGAAAGCTGACTTTAGTTTAATGAGCGAATCCCCACTTTATATCAATAAGATGAAGCAGAATATCGAAATTGATGTTGATGAAAAAGGTACTCATGTAGAGGCAGTTACATCTACTTCTTTTGTTACATTATGCGCATTGAGCAACCCCACCAAGGCAGAGTTTTATGCCAATCGTCCTTTCATTTACTTCATCCGTGACTATTTCGGTTCCATCTGCTTTGCAGGAGTATATCGTGGAGGTAAATGATGATTTCTCGCAAAAATATTTTGTGGAATGCGTAAGATACATATTATAATGTTTGGAGGGCAGTTTGTTATGAGCCTTGTGTTTTCACTATTGCTTTTTTGTGGAATTCTTGGTGAGTATGCGATATTTGCTTTTGTATATCCAATTCTTGTATGTGTTTACTTTGTGACGGATGTATTAATTACGATGATAAGTACAGACTTGATAGTTCGTGCTATTCAGAATAAAGCAGCGTGTATGTTTTCTATTGTAGCTCGCGATTTGGTAATAATAGGAGTGTGGTTATCTATTCTTTTGTATATAAATATAAATGTCATAACACTTTGGGGAACTATAAGTTACGCTCTTCCAAAAATACAGAAGATCATCATCTTCGACATCATCAATCAACAGAAATACTTGCATAACTATATCAAGATATAATGGTCATGGGGACGGAGGAGGTGATTTATCTACGGATAAAGTACCACAGAACTATCCAGAAAATGATGATGCAAATGAAAGCTATCAGGAATGGGGTGTTGGAAAGCAACCCGTGTTTCGAGAAATTGACAATGCCGTGAAATGCAGAGCAGAAAAGTAGCGAATGGGTATCTGTTGCGACCTTACCAATTCCCCATGAAGCGAAAAGCAGAAGTAAAAAGAATGGCAGTAGGTTGCGCTGATGCAAGTCCAAATGCCACAGAAACCACATGATTGTAATGATCAGAACGTATTGCCACATGGGGAGATGTCTGAGCTCGTATTGCAAAAATCCGCGCCATCCGTATTCTTCCAACAAGCCATAGGTGAATGCCAACAAGCATAATACTGCCATGTCCAATCCTCCGATAATGCCAAACACAAGGCATGGCACCGCTATGGTTACAACAGATTTCCAGATAGACTTGCCCGTGATGGTGTAGGCTGTTTGGCGTTTGAAAATGGCCATAGCAATAAGTGCTCCAACGATTGGACCAAGTCCTGTGGAAAGCTGAAACGCATAATTACCCTCGAGTGTGGGATACTTGTGTCCAACAGCCAGTATAATCAGACGTAGTGATAGAGCAATCAGGTAAAATGTTGCTATTGCGCCGATGTGGATTCTTTTATAAACTGATAACTGCATAATAATAAATATGTATAATTTGATGTTTCACGCTGCAAAGATACTACATGAAACCGAAACATTATGTTAATTACCAAAAAAAAATTGATTTATCAGATTTTATTTGTATCTTTGCGAAATAAATACCGATTTGTGAAAACCTATGGATATCTGACACGAAGTAACCATTTTCTCAAACCGCCCCAATAATTACGCGAAATTGTTTGGCGGTTTGAGAAATATTGTGTACTTTTGCCGGAGTTTTTTAACAATTCAAATTACTTCGAAAATGAAAATTGAGTTACGAACCTATCTGTTCACATTGTTGTTATTAGTTGCCAGTATGTCAGCGAAGGCTGATGACATAACCAAAGAGCCTGTTGGACTCACCTTGGATAGTACGGTTGTTGAAGCCGACTGCCAGACGTTCGGGCGGCGGTTGGACGACATCGTTATAACCCCATCGCAGGATTATATGCTGCTGAAATTCCGTGATCTTACCAAAGATGGTAAATGGATAAAGTCCAAGGGAGATATAGGTGCCTATAGCCTGAAGGAGTCGAAGTTGTTGTGGACCCAGCCGTTCGACTTTAGTAATTCGACGGTCTATTGTACAAAGGGAGGTATACTCACAGTTAAGAACAATAACAAGGTGACCATGCTCAACCCTCATACCGGCGAGGTGATCTGGCAGTCAAAATTCTATCTTGCACAGGTCGATGACTCTACTCACATCGTGTTAGGCTATGCAGGTCGCCTCTCGGGTAAACTGAGTGCCTACGACATCACCTCGGGTCAGAAGTTATGGACCGTAAACATACCTCATGTAAAGAATTGGGGGTGGAATCATGTGATTCGTGAGGACTCTGTGCATTGGCTGGTGGTAGCCGATGATCTTAACCGATTGAACATTCTTACAGGCGAGGTGAGTTCTTACGATGCCAAGACTGGTGTGACCGATGTAAAAGCCTCTTTGCTGCAGGGACTGGCGATGGTTGGTGGTGCTGTGGCGGGTGCTATGGTTTCGGGCGGTACTTACGTGCCTTACTTTTCTTATTATCCGAGTGGTATGACCGACTCGAATGTTATTAACCACTTGTACTCTAATGTGCTTCGTGACGACTCGCTTTATTACTTTGCCGACCGTCAGCATGTGGTGTGTCTCGATAGTATGATGAATACCGTCTGGAGCTATGACCTGCCGTCAAAGACTTCTGCTTTCTCGCAGATTGTAAGCAACGACAGTACACTCTATATGTTTAATCTGGGCTTTGGCATGCAGGATGGTGTACGCCGCAAAAAGATGGGGCGCCCGTTTATCGCTTCGTTCGACAAACGTACAGGCGCCTGCCGGTTTATGAACATGCTGAGTATTAAGAAGGATATGGTGGAAGATGCTGTGCTGACACCTGATGGCGCCTTCATGCTCTTCGACGACGCACTGGCTTATAAGCGCGAACTCAACGATTCCGCTGTAACCATCTCACCATGGCAGGTGGAAGAATATGGTAAGTTGAGTGGTATCATCACTCAACCTGTATATGCAGACTACAAATATCACGGCATGTTTGAGCTAATCGCTTCTGATGGCATCTTCTTTCCTGTCATAACAGAGAAAGGTGATATCCTCATGGTTGATAAGGAACTGCGTACAGCAGAGCATTTCCCTGCATCATCACTCTATTGGCCACTCTGTATGGTTGGCGATCGCATGTGTATATCTTCTTATGCCGGTGGCCAGCAGAATGTGTGGTTAGTAACACTGCAAGGTGTGCCCGAGCTGAAACTTACGATTCCCATCCATAGGGTAGGCATCGCCGGCAATAAGCTCTACCTGCACAACAACCGTGCTCTGTATTCTATCCCGCTCAACTAATCTATTCTCTTCTTAAGTTGTAAGGGTACGACAGTTTCCAAGGTGAGTCTTCGAGTTTGAACTTCTTGGCACCTTCCTGCGTTTTAGGTGTACGGACGAGGGGGATGTCGGAGAGATCCATCAGGTAATAGTAATAGCCGAAGAGCTGGGTTAAGCAACCTCTTGCTGAATAGCGGGCCGATTCTCAAGCAGCCACGAGCCTCGGTCGTAATCGGCCGCCTCGTTATAAAGCACAATGTCGGTATTCATATTCTCGACGCCGCTGCAAAGCGGTCCTACTACACTGGTGGTATAGCGGGTCATTTTCTCACGTGTATCAACCTCTGATGGGTCGGGCAGTACGGGCAGATTCTTGTAGGCCTCGTCGAATGTGCTATACGAATACTTGGCTATCAGCGCTTTCTCCTCTTCCTTACTCAATTTAAAGTCGGTTCGCAGGCCATTACCTTCTCTGGCTGTGTAGTCCCAGAACATGTGCCCGCCCAGGTTCTGGGCGTAGTTACGATCCTCGGGCTCTACATAGAGAATCTTAGAGGAACTAACTTTTGCAGTACTGCTCTTAGTGGTGCTGATTTTGGTTTATGTCTGGCTTTTGGCCTTAGTTTGTGTTGTACTTTTGGCTTTAGCTTTTGTCTGTGCCTGCATGGGGGGAGCACCTGCCAGCAGCAATGCCGAAACACAGATGTAGAAATTAAAAAATAATAGATTAGCCATCATAAATGACACTTTCAGAACATATTATATGATTTATGGGACATTTTCAGGCTCATTGCGATCATAATAGAGGACGTTCAATTGAGCTAAATGCATCAGGTTAATTCACTTGGAATAGAGCTATTTCCGTTTTTTTAAGAGTTTTATTTGGAAGTTATCAAAAAAGTGCTTATATTTGCAGACGATAGCATAACAAAACTGTAAAAACTATAAATGTATGAAGCGATTGATATTTTTGACAATGGCGTTTACGGTATTTATCCAGATGGGATGGGCCCAGAAGGATGTGGATACCTATGTGGCAGTAAACGAGGTTGAGGATCCTAATACCTTTGCCGTAATTATTTCGAATGAGCATTATAAGCACGAGGCCGCTGTGCCTTTCGCTCTGAACGATGGCGCTATCTTTAAGCGCTATCTGATAAAGACGCTTGGCGTGCCCGAGCAGAATATCAAGTATGTGGCTGATGCCTCGCTCAATGATATGAACTACAACCTGGCATGGTTGGAGAAGATTATCAACGTGAAGAAACAGCAGGCGCGTGCCATCGTGTACTATAGTGGACACGGCATGCCCGACGAGGACAGTAAGAAAGCTTATCTGCTGCCGGTAGATGGCTATAGCACCGAACCTTCAAGCGGTCTATCTACCGAGGTTCTCTACAAACGCTTAGGGGCGATGCCCGCCAAGCAGACTCTGGTGTTTCTGGATGCCTGCTTTAGCGGTTCGAAGCGTGAGGGCGACATGATGAAGGCTGCACGTGGCGTGGCTATCAAGGCCAAAAGCGCTCCAGTGACGGGTAACATGGTGGTATTCTCGGCTGCACAGGGCAACGAGACTGCCTATCCGCTCAAATCGAAAGAACACGGATTGTTTACCTACTTCCTGCTTGACAAACTTCAAAAGAGCGGTGGCGCCGTATCGTTAGGCGATCTGAGTGACTATGTGACCGAGAAGGTGTCGGAGACATCGATTGTAACCAACGACAAGAGTCAGACTCCCACTGTGACAGCGCCTGTTGGCTCTACCGACTGGCGTAAGTGGATGATGGCCGACAAGGCTGCCAAGAAGTTTGAGAACATGCCCAAGTTTGTACCAACTACACAGACACCGGCTGCTCAGCAGGGAGCACAGCAGGCTACACCAGCACAGCAGAGACCTGCACAGAAGTCGTTCCTGAAGAGGAGAACGACAACAACTAATGAGGAATAATTTAATCTTCAAAATTATAAATATTTACCTATGATGAAAAAGCTATTTGTGATGGCAGCAATGCTGCTGAGTGCAATGGGCGCTATGGCCCAAGATGACAAGCCTGCCGTACTGGTACAACAGTTTACCAATAAGAGCTCAGGCAAGGATGCTGTTGCTAATGCCGTACAGCAGTCGGTTGTATCGGGACTGGTTGGTACAAACCGCCTTAACGTGGTAGATGCTGGCACGATGACTGATCTGCCCACAGTGAAGAACGACCTGTTGGTATATCTGGGTGATAATGGTATCGGCTGGTTGGTTGAAGGCATCCTGAATTCAGTGAGCAGTGCTCACAAGTCGTCGACCGTTAGTGGCAAGACTACTTATTACTATGAGGGTAATGTGAACTATACGCTCACGCTGATTAATACAGAGACTGGTGTGACAGCCATCTCGGAGACTTATACCAATAGCAGTACCGGTGATTCGGAGACTGAGGCTATCACGGCAGCAGCCAATGGCGCTAAAGGTCGTATGGAGCGTTTCGTGCAGAATAACTTCAAGGTTGAGGCTACTGTTAAAGCACTCGACGAGGTTGACGCCAAGAAGGGTGTGAAAACCTGCTATATCAACATCGGTAGCAATATGGGTGTTGAGAACGGACAGATTTTCGAGGTGTTCGGACAGATTCAGGTTGCTGGCGAGAATGTAGATCGCAAGATCGGTGAGATCAAGGTTATCGAAGTGGTAAGCGGCACGATGTCGCGCTGCTCTACCAAGAGTGGTGGTCCTGCCATCAAGTCGGCTTTCGAAAACCAGCAGAAGATCACTGTACGCAGCCGTGCCAAGAAGGATATCCTTGGCGGACTGGGCAATCTGTTGAACTAAATTCGCTTATTTTTTGAGTGCTTGTTTAATGAAGCGGGGTGTGTAGCCCCGCTTATTATTTGCTACCTCTTCAGGGGTGCCTGCACAGAGTATCTCTCCACCTCCACGACCACCATCTGGACCGATATCGATAATCCAGTCGGCCTGTTTGATGACGTCGAGGTTGTGTTCGATAATAATCACGGTATTGCCACGATCAACCAACTGCTGCAGTACCTGCATCAGGATACGGATATCCTCGAAATGCAGACCTGTGGTGGGCTCATCGAGGATATACATGGTCTTGCCGGTATCACGTTTAGAGAGCTCGGTGGCTAATTTAATGCGCTGGCTTTCACCACCGGAAAGGGTCGTGGAGGGCTGGCCCAGTTTGATATAGCCTAAGCCCACATCCTGTATACTCTTGATCTTGCGCAGGATGTCGGGCACGTTCTCGAAGAATTCTACTGCCTGATTGATGGTCATATCGAGTACGTCGGCTATCGACTTGCCTTTGTAGCGCACTTCGAGTGTCTCGCGGTTATAGCGTTTGCCATGACAGTCCTCGCAGGGAACCTGGATGTCGGGCAGGAAATTCATTTCGATGGTTTTATAGCCGTTGCCACCACACGTTTCACAGCGACCGCCTTTCACATTGAATGAGAAGCGGCCGGGTTTGTAACCACGAATCTTGGCTTCGGGCAGGTTTACAAACAACGAACGGATATCGCTGAACACGCCAGTATAGGTGGCGGGGTTAGAACGCGGCGTGCGACCAATAGGGCTTTGGTCGACACTAACCACCTTGTCAATCAAGTCAAGTCCCTCGATACTGTCGTAAGGCATGGGGCGCTTCAGTGAGCGGTAGAAGTGCTGCGACAGGATGGGTTGCAGCGTCTCGTTGATGAGTGTTGATTTGCCGGAACCACTGACGCCTGTCACTACAATCAATTTGCCGAGAGGAAACTCGGCATCAATATGCTTGAGGTTATTGCCAGTGCAGCCTTTCAGTACGAGGCTTTGGCCAGAACCTTTACGACGTTCGCCGCAGGGAATGGTGAGTGAGCCATTCAGATACTGTGCTGTGAGCGTGTTGGTCTTCAACAGTTCGGCAGGTGTGCCCTGGAATACCACTTCACCGCCTTTGCGACCAGCTCGTGGACCGATATCTACCACATAGTCGGCACTGCGCATCATATCCTCGTCATGCTCAACAACGATTACAGTATTGCCGATGTCGCGTAGTTCCTTGAGTGAACTGATGAGTCGTTCGTTGTCGCGCTGATGCAGACCGATACTGGGCTCGTCGAGGATATAGAGCACATTGACGAGTTGTGAACCAATCTGGGTAGCCAGACGAATGCGCTGGCTCTCACCGCCTGAGAGCGAAGCCGACTGGCGGTTGAGCGACAGGTAGTCAAGCCCCACCTCAAGTAGGAAATCGAGTCGGGTTTTGATCTCCTTCAGGATTTCCTTGGCAATCTTGTGCTCCTGGGAGGTGAGTTTGTCACTGCCTTCCAGTTCATCAATCCATTGACGCAGGTCCTTCAGGTCCATCGTGGCCCATTCAGCAATGTTACGTCCCCCCACTGTATAAGAGAGGGCCTCACGGTTCAGACGCTGGCCATGGCATTCTGGGCAGGCGCATTCGGCCAGAAACTGGTCGGCCCACTTCTGCCCGGCACTCGAGTCATCACTCTCCATTACCGTACGCAGGTATTTGATGATGCCGTCGAACGATACGAAGTAGTCGCTCGTGGTGTGTATGAGTTCCTTGCTGATGCGCACATCTTCGAGCGAGCCGTAAAGCACTTCTGTCATGGCATCGTCAGGGATATCGTTGATAGGCGTATTGAGGTCGCACTCGTATTTCTTCAGGATGGCCTCAATCTGCCAGAAGATCATCTGATTCTTGTATTTGCCTAAGGGTACGATACCGCCTTCACGGATAGTGGCATTTTTGTTGGGGATGACCTTGTCAAGGTCGATCTCGTTGATGACACCTAAGCCCTTACAGTGAGGACAGGCGCCTTGAGGTGAATTGAATGAGAAGTTGTTGGGCGCAGGGTCGCTATAGCTGATACCTGTCGTGGGACACATCAGACGTTTAGAGAAATGCTTCAGTTCGCCAGTGTCCTGATCGAGGATCATAATCAGCCCGTCGCCTTGTTTCATGGCGAGTGAAATAGTCTTCTGCAGGCGTTCAATATCTGGTGTCTCAGCCACTTTCATGCGGTCAATCACAACTTCGATGTCGTGATTCTTGTAACGGTCCACCTTCATGCCTTGGGTAATCTCTTTCAATTCGCCATCTACACGGATATGCAGGTAGCCTTTGCGGCGCATGCTCTCGAACAGTTCACGGTAGTGACCCTTGCGACTGCGTACAACAGGTGCCAGGATATAAATCTTATGACCGGCATAATCGTGGGTGATCATGTCGAGCACATGCTCTTCTGTATAGCGCACCATCTCTTCGCCAGTGGCAAAGCTGTAAGCACGACCTGCACGCGCAAAGAGCAGGCGTAGGTAGTCGTATATCTCGGTAGTGGTTCCCACTGTAGAACGTGGGTTCTTGTTGGTGGTTTTCTGCTCGATGCTGATAACCGGTGACAGACCAGTAATTTTATCAACATCGGGGCGTTCCATACCTCCGAGAAAATTTCGTGCATAAGCGGAGAACGTCTCGATATAACGGCGCTGGCCTTCGGCAAAGATTGTGTCGAACGCCAACGATGACTTGCCGCTACCACTCAGACCGGTAATCACGGTCAGGGAGTTGCGGGGAATCTCTACATCAATATTCTTCAGGTTGTGTACGCGTGCGCCGTACACGTTTATCTTATCGTCTTCTCTTTTCATCAACTATTCACTTGAAAAATACCCTCTCAGCAGATTCACGTCCTTGCGGATGTTATACACCACATCATCAGCACCGCGAGCCTTCACCAGTACATAGTAAACACCTTCTTTGACAGCATGCCCCTTATAGGTGCCGTCCCAACCTGTAGAGGGGTCGCTCCACTCGTAGAGTTTCTGTCCCCACCTATTAAATATATAGGCGTGGAACTCTACCAGGTTCTTGTACTCCTTGGGTTGGTAGATGTCGTTATGACTGTCATTGTTGGGCGAGAATGCATTAGGCATGATAAGCTTGCTCTCGGAGCCTGTGGTGGCTGTCGAGTCGGTGGCGCTTGTGTCGGTCTGTGCGCAGGCCAAAAGCGAGGCAAACATGGCCCAAACGGTGAAGATTATCTGCTGAAATCTCATTTTTTACTTGTTTAAAGTGCAAAGTTACTAAATAATTCATAAATATTCTACCCCAATTCACAATTATTTTGTACTTTTGTACGCGAAATGACTAAAATTTGAATTTATGACGCGAGTTTTAAGATATTTTTTGTTCTTTTCCGCCTTCTGGATAGCAGTTGGTGTGGCCTCGGCTCAAGAGGGTGAACAGATACGCGGACTGCATAAAGTGAAGAAAAAGGAGACTATCTTCGGCATATCGCGTATGTATGAGATCACCATCGACCAGCTGATGGAGGCTAACCCCGAGATGAAGGAGCCTGATTTCAATCTGAAGAAAGGCACGGTGCTACGCATCCCTTTTCCAAAGCAGCAGGTGGCAACGGCTGTGGTGAAGGATGCCGATCCCGATGAGACAGATGATATCCGTAAGCGTGCCATCCGACTGGGTGTGATACTGCCGCTGCACAATGTGAATGGCGACGGCAAACGTATGGTGGAATACTATCGTGGCGTGTTGATGGCATGCGACAGCTTGAAGCAGCGTGGCATCTCGGTTGATGTGCATGCCTGGAATGCTGCTGAGGATGGCGATATCCATCAGATACTGCATGACGAGGCTGCTGCTAAGTGTGACCTGATTATCGGTCCGCTCTATTCGAAACAGATGGATGCGATGTCGGCTTTTGTGGCTAAACATAAGATTAAACTATTAATTCCTTTCTCGATTAATGCGCCACAACTGGCTGATAACCAATATATTTTCCAGGTTTATCAAAGTCATGTGACGCAGAACGCGTCAACGATTTCTCACTTTGTTCGTGGCTTTAAGAATTACCACACGGTGATCATTGATTGTAATGATTCGACCAGTCAGAAGGGGAGTTTTACGACTGCATTGCGCCGACAGTTGGAGCAGGAAAAGATGACATGCTCGATTACAAACCTCAAGTCGGGCGAGAGCGATTTCTCGAAGGCTTTCAGTCGGACCAAACCCAATGTGGTGGTGCTGAATACTGGGCGCTCGCCCGAATTGGGTATCGCCTTCTCGAAACTTAATGGTCTGAAGGTAACCGATCCCGATCTGGTGATCAATATGTTCGGTTATACCGACTGGCTCATGTATACCCGTACACATTTGGAGAATTTCTACAAGTTTAATACATATATCCCTTCGGTGTTCTACTACAATCCTTTGTCGGCATCGACCAAGCGTTTGCAGCAGAAGTTCCGTTGGAATTTCCATACCGACATGCAGAATCGCTTGCCACGATTGGCTATTACCGGTTTCGATCATGCTTACTATTTCCTGACCGGTATGCATCGTGAGGGTAGGAAGTTTTTGGGTGCCAAGAGTCATCCTGACTATGTACAGACACCTTTGCAGTTTGAGCGCTATGGCAGTGGCGGTCTGAGAAATAATACACAATTGTTTGTTCACTACACACCCGACAATAGGGTTGAAACAATCAAGTTTTAGTGAATAGTGTTGACTGAAATAATGATGAGATATATTTTGAATGCGAAGTATGTGCGGGTGATTATAGTGATGCTATTCACTATTTACTGTTCACTATTCACAGCTTCTGCGCAGGTAGGTGATTACCGTAATGATCTGGCCGTTGGTGTAAACGGCGGATACGTGATGAGTAATGTGGCATTTGTAACCAAGGTGCCACAATCACAGTTAGGCGGTATCACCGGCGGTCTGACAGCGCGTTATACGTGTGAGAAATATTTTAGTAGCATCTGTGCCGTTACGGCAGAGTTGAACTTTGCACAGATAGGTTGGAAGGAGAAGATATTGGACAAGCAGGATCAGCCTGTTCCATTGCATACCGATCCTACTCAGAATCTGGCTTATCAGCGTTCGATGACCTACGTGCAGATACCCTTGTTAGCCCGACTGGGTTGGGGACGTGAGCGTAATGGTCTACAAGCGTTCATTCATTTAGGACCGCAGATCGGATTTTTCCTGAACGAGAAGACCACGACCAACTTTGATGTGCGTGAGGATGCCTTTAATCCTGAGAGTAAGGAGTATCAGTATGGTAGTCTGCGATCATCGCAGGTAGTGGCACAGGATACGATGGCTGTTGAGAATAAGTTCGACTATGGCATTGCTGTCGGTGCTGGTCTGGAGTTCAGCAACCGTCATTTCGGTCATTTCATGATAGAGGGCCGTTACTATTATGGTCTGGGTAATATTTATGGTAATACTAAACGTGACTATTTCTCACGTTCCAACTTCGGTAATATTGTTATCAAGTGTACCTATCTCTTCGATGTGATAAGAACAAAGAATTCTAAAATCAAATAAAATAATTAATTTATGTTCGAAAATCAACCCAAAGGTTTATTTGCGTTGGCCCTGGCCAACACTGGTGAGCGCTTCGGTTATTACACCATGCTCGCCGTATTTGCATTGTTTTTGAGAGCTAACTATGGTTTGGACGCCGGTTGGGCAGGCGAAATCTACAGCGACTTCCTGATGCTGGTTTATTTCCTGCCTATCGTAGGTGGATGGCTGGCCGATAAGTTCGGTTTTGGCAAAATGGTTACCATCGGTATCCTGATTATGTTTGCTGGTTATCTGCTACTGTCTATTCCCCTGGGTGGCGACACATTCGCTCTGGTAGTGATGCTGGCTGCGTTGGTGCTGATAGGTTTCGGTACCGGGCTCTTCAAGGGTAACCTGCAGGTAATGGTAGGCGACCTGTATAACGATCCAAAGTATGCCAACAAGCGCGATGCCGGTTTCTCACTGTTCTACATGGCCATTAACATCGGTGCCCTTTTTGCTCCTACGGCTGCTGTACGTATCATGGAGTGGTCGCAGCAGAATCTGGGTACCAGCGTTAACGATAGCTATCACTTTGCTTTTGCTATCGCATGTGCATCGCTCATCCTCTCTATTGCTATCTACTACATCTTCCGTGGCACATTCCGCCATGTTGAGGGTGGCAATGGCAAGGCCGACAAGACTCAGGCTGCCAGCAACGAGCCAGAACTGACCAAGGAGGAGACAGCACAGCGCGTAGTTGCTCTGTGTCTGGTTTTCGCTGTGGTTATCTTCTTCTGGATGGCTTTCCACCAGAACGGTCTGTCGCTGACATACTTTGCTGACGAGTTCACAGCTAAGTCGGCTACCGGTGCTGACACTATGCCTTTCGATGTTATCAACCTGGTGATGATCATCTTCATCGTGTATGCTGGTTTCTCACTCTTCCAGAGCAAGACTCCAAAGGGTAAAGGCATCTCGGCTGCTATCATCCTGGTAGCACTCGGCATACTGGGCTATAAGTACACTCAGGCTACTGGCGAGGTCGCTATTTCGGCTCCTATCTTCCAGCAGTTCAACCCATTCTATGTAGTTGCACTTACACCAGTATCGATGGCTATCTTCAGCAGTCTGGCTAGCAAGGGTAAGGAGCCAACACCTCCACGTAAGATTGCCTACGGTATGTTGGTTGCTGCATCGGCATTCATCGTGATGATGCTGGCTTCGCAGGGACTGATGACTCCAAACGAGCAGAAGGCTGCAGGCGATGCTGCTACATTCGTATCGCCTTACTGGCTGATAGGTACATACCTGATCTTGACATTCGGTGAGTTGCTGCTCAGCCCAATGGGTATCTCGTTTGTATCGAAGGTGGCTCCTCCAAAGTTGAAGGGACTGATGATGGGTGGATGGTTTGTATCTACCGCCATCGGTAATAAGCTGGTGGGTGTAGGTGGTTACCTGTGGGGCGACATCAACCTGACAGTGGTTTGGGGCGTGTTCATCGCCGTATGTGTGGTTGCTGCCCTGTTTATGTTCGCCATGATGAAGCGTCTCGAAAAGGTTTGCTAAATGATTTCATTCATCCCATTTATAGTACTGATTGTACTCATCACATGTTGCGTTGCCGTATTCGGTAACGCAACATTGGATGGTGCCAGTCAGGTGTCGCTGTTGGCTGCATCGGCTGTGAGTGTGGTAATTGGTCACTTCTCGAAGCGACTGGAGTGGGAGAATCTGGAAAAAGAGATAACGGATAAGATAGCCAGTTGTACACCGGCTATCATTATCCTTTTGTTGATAGGTGCCATTGGTGGTACCTGGATGGTGTCGGGCATTGTGCCGACGATGATTTACTACGGCATGCAGATTATCCGCCCCGAGGTATTCTTAGTGAGTAGCAGTGTGCTGTGTGCCTTGGTGAGTCTGATGATTGGTTCGTCGTGGACAACCGTAGCTACCATTGGTGTCGCGCTAATGGGTATAGGCAAGGCACATGGGTTCGACGATGGCTGGATAGCCGGTTCAATTATCACCGGTGCTTACTTTGGCGATAAGTTGTCGCCATTGAGTGATACAACAGTTTTGGCTTCGAGTGTGTCGGGGACGCCGCTGTTTACGCATATCCGCTACATGCTTTACACAACGGTGCCCAGCTTTATCATTTCGCTGTCTATTTTCTTAGTGGCCGGACTGATGATGAATGTATCAGGACACGGCAACGTGCAGGAGTTTATGGATGGTCTGCAGCATACGTTCGTGATCTCGCCGTGGCTGTTGATTGTGCCGGTGTTGACGGGTGTGATGATTGCGCGGCGCTGGCCTTCGATGGTGGTTCTGTTCTTGGCTATACTATTGGCGGCGGTCGTAGGATTGCTGGTGCAGCCGGAACTGATTCGTCAGATATCTGGTCATGATGGCTTCTTGTCATCGTATAAAGGTATGATGCAGGTGTGCTATGGCAGCACGAACATCGAAACGGGCGTGCCCATGCTGAACGACCTGGTTCAGACCAGCGGTATGGGCGGTATGATGCCTACCATCTGGTTGATTATCTGTGCACAGACCTTCGGCGGTGCTCTGACGGCTACCGGACAGCTGCAGGATCTGATGAAGGTAGTTTTACACTGGGTACGTGGTACGGCATCGATGGTAGCATCGACTGTTGGTACATCGCTGTTTTGTAATATTGCGATGGCCGATCAGTATCTATCGATTATGTTAGCCAGTTCGATGTTCAAGGATGTGTATAAGAACCGTGGCTACGAAGCCCGTTTGTTGAGTCGCAGTTGCGAGGACGGTGCTACGGTCACTTCGGTACTGGTGCCTTGGAACACATGCGGATTGACGCAGAGTACGGTGCTTGGTGTGGCTACGCTCACCTATCTGCCGTATTGCTTCTTTAATATTCTGTCGCCTATCACGAGTATCGCCGTAGCGGCACTCGGGTGGAAGATTAAACGGAAATGATTCTTAGTCTGCTGTTATCGGGATTCTTTACATTGGTCGAACTGAACTGCGAAAATCTGTTCGACTATACGCATGATGACGGTAAACAGGATACAGAATACTTGCCGGAAGCAACACGTCATTGGAATTCCTACCGCTATTGGCATAAACTGAACAATATTGCTCAGGAACTGGTTTCCTGTTCGGATGAACATATACCTGACTTGATAGCGCTCTGTGAAGTGGAGAACGACTCGGTACTGCATGATCTGACAAAACGTTCGTTGCTTCGGAATGCAGGCTATGAATACCTGATGACTTCTTCGCCCGATCAGCGTGGTATCGATGTGGCGCTATTGTATTCACCTTTTACGTTTGCACCAATCCGTCACAATGCCATCAGGGTACAGCCTGTAGTTGGCATGCGCCCAACACGTGATGTCTTGTATGTGTGTGGTGAGACGGTATCGGGCGATACGCTCCATGTCTTTGTGGTGCATCAGCCCAGTAGGTTTGGCGGAGAAAAGTACAGTCGTCCTTTCCGTATGGCAGTGGCCGACAGGGTGTGTCAATCGGTTGATTCGATTCGTGTACTGTCGCCTGAAGCAAAGATACTGATAGCTGGCGACTTTAATGATGGTGCTGATAGTCCGAGTATGAGATTGTATGCACAACACGGACTGATGAACCTGACGAAGGAAGCGCGAGGCGAACATGGTGTGAAAGGCACCTATCGCTATCAAGGGGAGTGGGAGAGCATCGACCATATATTGGCAACCACAGCTTTATCCAGTCGGGTGGATACAACAATGATTCATACACCGCTCTTCCTGTTGGAAGAGGAACCGCGCTATGGTGGCTATCGCCCCAAGCGAACGTATGTAGGTATGCGTTATCACTCAGGCTATAGTGACCATCTGCCGCTGATAGTACGATTTACTTTTTGATATTTGGTAGTTGTAGACCATAGTGCTTATGCTTGTCGATAAGCAGTATGCCTATGGCTGTGATGGCTGCACCCAGAGCAGTGAAGCCGAAGATGAGCATGGATGTGGTGTAAGTTGGATCGGTCTCGTTGGCGCTACCTACAAACATGGGTATAATGGCGCGTCCGAAGTTCTGGATGAAGAATATCATCGAGTAGGCAGTGCCTAAGCATTTTAAGGGGATAATCTTGGGTACACAGGGCCATAAGGCTGCTGGTGCTAACGAATAGCCGATACTGAGAGTCACCATCAGAGCAATGGCGATGGTGCTGCTATGCATTGGCAGTGAGAATCCGAAGTGTACAGCTGTCAGCATGAGCGCACCGGTAATGACCAGTGTGACACCCTTGCCGTAACGGTCGTAAATCAGTCCGAATAATGGTGTCATAAGAATGGTACCAAAGGGTGCTATCGATGAGAAGAACCCTGCGATATCAGGATCGACACCATACTTCATGACCATCAGCTTGGTAGAGAACTTGAGGAAGGGCGATACAGCCGAGTAGAATAGCACGCAGAAAAGTGTTATCAGCCAGAAACCTGGATTGCGCAGAGTGATACCGATATCTGCAAAGCGGAATTCTTCGGAGTTCGATGTATCTGTTGGTACTGATACATCCAACTTGCGGTCCATCACACAGAATACTAAGAATGCCAACAGTCCAATCACGAGGAAGGCTACAGCTACTAACAGCGGTGTGGATAGCGTATAATGACGGGCTATTGGGGCCGAGATACTCAGTGCAGCGGCTGTTCCTAATCGGGCCATAGCTAACTGGATGCCCATGGCTAAGGCTAACTCATGACCGGTGAACCAGCGTACCATCGCTTTAGAGACGGTGATACCTGTCATCTCGTAGCCAACACCGAACACAGCAAAGCCAAGAGATGCAACAGCTACCGACATGGGTAATTGGAAGCCGAAGACAACAATCTCGGTTGTACCGAAATCATTGGTGACACCGTATAACTTCAGTAGTGTACCAATCACCATCAGTGAGCAGGCTAAGGTGCCTGTAAAACGGATGCCCATCTTGTCGAGAATCAATCCTGAGAAGAAGAGCATCAGCAAGAATACATTGATGAAGCTGCCTGCGCCTGAGAAGAAACCATAGTCGGATGGTGTCCAGCCTAAGCCTCCTTGACTCTTGGGCAGTTCGAGAATAGCTTCGAGTGGCGACATCACGTCATTAACGAAATAGCCCATCATCATGGCTGTTGCCACGATGATGAGCACTGTCCATCTCGCAAAAGGCGAGTCGTTTAGTCGATGACGGATAACCTCTGTCATATATTACTTTTTCTTCACCGGATCGCAGGTGAGTCCGCAGCCGAGCTTCTTGAAGATCTTGCGGTCAACCTCACTCAGCATGACGGTGGTGTGTACCTGACAGCCGCGCAGTTTTGGTAACTGCTCTAAGGCTTTGCGACATTTCTCGTCGTCGTTAGAGAGTACACTCAGGGCTACCAGTACCTCGTCGGTATGCAAGCGAGGATTCTTACCACCTAAGTATTCAATCTTGGTCTTCTGTACGGGCTCAATCAAGCTCTGTGGAATCAGCTTCTCCTCGTGATTAATCTCTGCCAGGTGTTTCATGGCATTGATAAGCAGAGCGGCACTGCAACCTAACAGTGGTGACGATTTGGCGGTGATGATGGTACCATCCTCAAGCTCGATGGCAGCAGCCTGCAGACCTGTCTCGATCTTCTTCTCGTAGGCAGCTGTGGTAACCGGACGGAAAGCGGTGGTAATCTTAGCCTGATTAAAGAGCATACGGATCTTGTTTACCTCGCTCTCGTTATCAGCGCCGTCGGCCATCTTGTTAGTGGCATCGTAGAATCTGCGGATAATTTCATCCTTCGAAGCCTTGCAGCAAATCTCGTCGTCGCTGATGCAGAAACCAATCATGTTCACACCCATGTCCGTGGGTGACTTGTAAGGGTTCTCACCATAGATTCCTTCGAAGAGTGCATTGAGCACGGGGAAGATTTCGATGTCGCGATTGTAATTTACGGCAGTCTTGTTGTAAGCCTCCAGATGGAAGGGGTCAATCATGTTCACATCGTTCAGGTCGGCAGTAGCGGCCTCGTAGGCGATGTTTACAGGATGCTTCAAGGGCAGGTTCCATACGGGGAAGGTCTCGAACTTGGCATATCCAGCGCGGATGCCACGCTTGTTCTCGTTGTAAAGCTGACTCAGGCAGGTAGCCATTTTACCGCTACCAGGACCAGGAGCTGTTACGATAACGAGTGGACGTGAAGTCTCTACGTAATCGTTCTTACCAAAGCCCTCGTCACTGGCAATCAGCTCCACGTTGTGGGGATAGCCGTCGATGGGGTAGTGGATATATGATTTGATACCCTCACGCTCCAGACGATGACGGAACTGGTCGGCGGCATGCTGACCGTTGTAGTGAGTAATCACTACGCTACCTACCATGAAGTTACGACTCATGAATTCGTCGCGCAGGCGCAGTACATCTTCGTCATAGGTGATGCCGAGGTCGGCACGTACCTTGTTTTTCTCGATGTCCTCAGCGCTAACCACGATGACAATCTCGATGCTGTCGCGCAACTGCCCCAGCATGCGGAGTTTTGAGTCAGGCTTGAAACCTGGCAGTACACGCGATGCATGGTGGTCGTCGAACAGTTTGCCACCCAACTCCATATAAAGCTTGCCATCGAACTGAGCGATGCGCTCCTTGATATGCTCAGACTGTATCTTGAGATACTTGTCGTTATCGAAACCGATTTTCATAATTATTCTGTGATGTTTGGAAGTTCAAGACCAATACCTTTCTTCTTATCAACTACCTTCAGCACGAAGCCCAGGATGAGTGCGGCTACACCGAGTGATGCCAGCATAACCAGCGGAGCGGTGTAATCGAACTGGGTAGGATCGGTGACATTGGGGTTGGTGGCATCGAGCACCTTACCGATCAGCAGTGGGAACAGCCACAAACCGATGTTCTGAATCCAGAAAATCAGGGCATAGGCCGAACCGATGACCTTAGCGTCAACCAACTTGGGCACTGAAGGCCAGAGGCTTGCAGGTACCAGTGAGAACGATGCACCCAGCACCAGAATGGTGGTGTAAGCAATGATGATACCACCTACTGCATTGCCCTTGAACATAGGCAGTACGAAAGCGAAGGTAAGGTGACAGGCAATGAGCAGCACTGAACCCAGCACGAGCATGGTAGCTGCCTTACCGTGGTGGTCGAGATAACTACCAAGGATAGGTGTGATGAGCACGGCCAGCAGGGGGAATACAGCAAAGATACTCTCGGCCGACTGGCGCATGAAGCCCATGTAGCAGTAAGTTACAAGTGCTAAGATTGAAAGGCCCAGCAGACCGTACTTCAGGTTGGCCTTCTTCTGGAAGTTTGATGCGAAACCTGCAGCAGCCACAATCAGCATAATGATGTACTGAACGATGGTAACATCGGGCTGTGCCCAGAACGAGTTAGCATCAGGAGCTGTCAGCGTGAGGTTACACTGCAGCATGTTTACAGCATACTTTTGGAAGGGGAATATTGCTGAGTAGTACAGTACGCAGAGCAGGGCAACGATCCAGAAACCAGCATCGGTCAGAATCTTACCCAGATCGGAAATCTTGAAGGGATCGTCCTTCTCCTCAGCTTCGCCAGTCTGACTGTCGAGCTTCTGATCCATGAAGAAGTAAACGATGGTCATGATAAGTGCGATACACATCAGTACTACACCGAAGGCTACTGAACGACTTACTGATACCTCACCACCCAGACGTGCAAAGAAAGGTGAGAATATCATACAGGTGGCAACACCCAGACGGGCGAGTGCCATCTCTGATCCCATAGCCAGAGCCATCTCACGACCCTTGAACCATTTTACAATACCACGGCTAACGGTGATACCAGCCATCTCACAGCCACAACCAAAGATCATGAAACCGCAAGCTGCAAACTTGGCTGATGCAGGCATGCCAGCATAGAATGGCGATACACCGAGTTCGTCGAATCCTGGAATATAATTCAGGTTGTTATTAAACCAAGTCTCGAGTCCGGTTCCGATAAAGCTTTCGCTTACGGCATACCACTTTACACAGGCACCAACCACCATCACAGCTGCTGAAAGCACAGCGGTGAAACGAACGCCCATCTTGTCGAGGATGATACCAGCGAAGATGAGGAAGAACACGAATACGTTGAGGAATACCTCAGAACCCTGCATGGTACCGAATGCGGTAGAGTCCCAACCACGGGTCTCCTGCATCAGGTCTTTGATAGGTGAGAGGATGTCCATAAAGATGTAGGCACAGAACATAGCGAGTGCCAGAAGTAAAAGCGCGGTCCAGCGCATGCCAGCGCTGTCGCGAAGGGTCTTTTGAATTGCTTGAGTCATTATCTTGTTTTTATTTAATTACTATTTCGTATTTATTCCCATATTCGGAACGTTTTATTCCCACGTTGGGAATATATTATTCCCACACTGGGAATCTATTGTTCCCAACGTGGGAATATATGGCTTGCTTATTTCAACCAACGGTCTAACCAATTGAAGAAGGTGCGCTGCCACAGTACACCGTTCTGTGGTTTCAGTACCCAGTGGTTCTCGTCGGGGAAGATGAGCAGCTCGGCAGGCAGTCCTTTCATGCGGGCAGCGTTGAAGGCTGCCATACCCTGAGTGGCATTGATACGATAATCCTTCTCACCATGGATGACGAGAATTGGTGTATCCCACTTCTCTACGAACTTATGTGGAGAGTTGTGGTAGGTCTTCTTGGCGTTAGGCAGCTGTGGACGATGCCAGTAAGCCTCGTCGTACTCCCAGTTAGAGAACCAGTTCTCCTCAGTTTCCAGATACATTGCAGCCAGATTGAAGGCACCATCGTGGGAGATGAAGGCCTTGAAACGCTTGTCGTGATGACCTGCGAGATAGTATACAGAGAAACCACCGAACGATGCACCTACGGCACCCAGATGATCCTTATCTACGTATGGCAGGTTATTGGCTGCATCGTCGATAGCCGACAGATAGTCGTTGATGCACTGACCTGTCCAGTCGCCAGAGATTTCCTCCAGCCATTCCTGACCGAATCCAGGCAATCCGCGACGGTTAGGTGCTACAACTACATAGCCTTGAGAGGCCATGATCATGAAGTTCCAGCGATAACTCCAGAACTGCGAAACAGGACTCTGAGGACCGCCCTCGCAGAACAGCAGGGTGGGGTACTTCTTAGTCTCATCGAAGTTGGGAGGCAGGATAATCCAGGTGAGCATCTCCTTGCCATCTGTAGTTTTCACCCAACGCTGCTGAACGGTTGGCTTGGCCAACTGGTCCAGAATATGCTTGTTCTCGAAAGTAAGCTGAGTGGTCAGTGTCTTCTCAGGCTTCTTGAAATTCGGAGTTACGATATACAGGTCGGCAGGCGATGTGTAGTTATGGCGCTCCATCAACAGTTGCTTGCCGTTGTTCATCAGGTGAATCTGACCGAAGTCATCCCAAGTATTAGTCAACTGCTTCAGCTCCCCCTTCCAATTAACGGCGTAGAGGTTCACGGTAGCGTGCCAAACACCGATGAAATAAATCATCACGTCCTTAGAATCGCTCCATACGAAATCGTCAACGCCAGAGTCGAAACTCTCTGTCACGTATTTCTTTTCGCCAGTAGCTAAGTTATACACGCACAGACGGTTACGATCTGACTCATAGCCATCGTGTTCCATCGATGTCCAAGCTACGTACTTGCCATCAGGTGAGAACTTAGGGTTCTGATCGTAACCCACATTGTTCTTCAGATTCTCCTTGGCATTTACGCTCTGATATTTCAGAGACTTGGTGGGATCAACCTCTGGTGCCTTATAATCAGCAGGCTTGCAAAGGTTCTTGGTTTCGCGCGTACCTATTATATATAAATATATATCAGAGTCGGTAGAGATTGAGTATTCCAGGCCGGTCTTCTTGCGGCAGGTATAGGCAATCGACTTAGAGTCGGGTGCCCAGTCCAACTGTTCGATACCACCGAATGGCTCCATGGGGCACTCGTAGGGCTCGCCCTCCAGGATGTCGATACCATCCTTGATACCATCCTCTGTTACATCAGCTACAAAGGGGTGCTGGATGCTCTCTACATAGTGATCCCAGTGACGATACATCAGATCGGTTACCAGTCGGCCGGTAGCCTTTGGCAGATCATCAGGATTCTTCTTAATGATCTCGTGGAACTCGAGTGAGTGGAGCAGAATCACCTTCTTGCCATCAGGCGAGAACTTGAAACCTTCGATAGCCTTCGAGGTCTTTGAAATCTGCTTGCGGTCAGAACCATCAGGGTTCATGGTCCACAGCTGACCACCTGAAAGGAAGGCAATTTTTCCGTTATACCAGGTAGGATCGGTCTCGCTCTTGCTGCCAGTAGTCAGTGTGGTGTTGCCTGTACCATCGGCATTGATGATGGCAATCTTCTGCTGACTCTTGTTGGCCTTGACGCTGTAGTAGCCAATCTGATAAACAATCTGTTTACCATCAGCCGACGCTTCAGCAGCACCTACACGTCCCATCGCCCAAAGAGCCTCAGGCGTCATCAGATTACTGTTCAGTTTGATATTCTGCTTACCTATTTTCACGTTTTCTTCTGCTTTTATAGGACTGCTTAAAAGTGCAAATCCCATCAGTAAAACTGGAATACAAAATCTTTTCATAAGTTTTATTTCTTTTGTTGGTTCATACGCTGTTTCTGCAGTTCCTCTGCCTGCTTCTGCATAGCCTCCAGACGGGCAGCCAGACCAGAAGTCTTCTTCTGAGGATTATTCTTGTTCTCCTTATACTTAGCCTCCAGGATGGCGAGTAACTTCTCGTCGTTGGTGGTCTTGCGGAGTGTCCACATGATGGTTGCCGACATGAACAGTGAGATGAAGTAGTAGAAGTTCAGACCAGAACTGTAATCATTGAACATGAAGAAGAACATCAGAGGCATCAAGTACATCATCCACTGCATCATTTTCATCTGCTCGGCCTGCTGACCAACCATCTGATCCTTCTGCTGGCGCATGGTCATATACGAGTAAAGGATCTGGGCCACACAGAACAGGATACAAGTGAGCGACAGGTGGTCGCCGATACCCCAGATGTTGGTGCCCCATTCGATGATAGGATCGTAGGTTGAGAGGTCGCTGATCCATAGGAATGACTCGCGACGCAGTTGGATAGCGTTAGGTACGAAGAAGAACATAGCCATCCAGATTGGGAACTGAATGAGCATAGGCAGACAGCCACCCAATGGCGATACACCATATTGTGAGTATAGTTGCATCATAGCCTGTTGTTTCTTCATCTGGTCCTCTGGTTTGTCGTACTGCTTGGTAGCCTCATCGAGTTTGGGCTTCAGCACACGCATCTTGGCAGATGACATGTAGCTCTTCTTCACCATAGGATAGGTGATGACCTTCAGCAATAGGGTGATCAGAATCAGAACGATTCCCATTGAGAAACCCCATGAGGTGAGCCAGTCGAATACATAGATGGTGAACCAACGGTTAATCCAGCGTACCAGCCACCACCCCAGATTTACTAACTGCTCCAGATCGAGGTCCTTGCCGAATGTGCTCTGCTGCTCTACGTCCTGAATCAGACGGAAGTCGTTAGGGCCAATATACATCTCGAACTCTGTAGCCTTAGCACCAGTGGGGTCGAAAGCAGTCTTCAGCTTTGCACCCATCTGTTTCAGATAACCAGAACCTTTCTGCTGTGGAATGCTGGTCAACAGAGAATTGGCAGCGAAGTTATCTTTAGAGATAAGAGCTGCCGAAAAGAACTGGTTCTTGAAAGCCACCCAGTCGAGTTGCTCCTCAATCTCCTTGTCAATCTCCTCTGAACTCTCACTAACCTCCTTAGTGCCGCTGTTAGCCTTCTTATAAGTAACAGATGTATAGCGGTTTTCGAATGTAAAGCCTTTCTCCTGCTGGCGAACCAAGTCGTTCCACTCAATGTCCATCTGCTGGTAGTTGGGTGCAAACATGCCCTGCAGACCGTTAGCCTTCATGTTGAAGTGCAGCATGTAGTCCTTGCCCAACACATAGTTGAACTCGATACTACCGCCATTACCAGCCAGAGCGGTCATGGTGAGGGTAGAGTCGGTAACGTTCGATGGGGTGAAGAAAAGGTCTTTGGTGATGATGTTCTCCGACTTACCAGCCAGCATGAAGTTCATCTGCTGTGTCTTTTCGTCGAAGAGCGTCACATCCATGCCGTCTTCCAGATTCTCGAAACCTTTGATTACTGCTTTAGCCAGTGTACCACCTTTTGTGTTGAATGTCAGCTCCACCTTGTCGTTCTTCAGTATAACGGGTTCGTTCTTACCATTTAACGATGCATAGAAAAGAGCTGTTGTGTCACCCTGAGCAGCCGCATCAGCCTGTGCTTTACGTGCTGCCTCTTCTGCTTTCTGTTTCTTGGCGGCATTCTGCTGAGTCACTGTTGCAATGCTGTCTTGCTTTCTTGCGGCCTCTATTTCCTCCTGCGAAGGCTGGTTATACCAGCTGAAGCCGATAAGCACCAGCGCAATAAGGACAAAGCCGATAATAGTGTCTTTATTCATTTTATTTTGCTTTTTTATTAATGTACGCGTAAATCAAGGTGCAAAATTACGAAAAAAATGCGAAAAGAATGCATTCTATAGCCAAAAAATTGTATCTTTGCACCTGATATGAGAAAAGTAGCATTGTTATTTGCAGCTTTTTGTGCGCTCAGCGCCTCTGCTGCTCAGCCCAAAGATACGTTAGATGGACGTTTCTATCGTCTGTTTGCGCCAGTAACTTTTTATCACAATGTAGCTAATAAATCGCTTTCATTCGAGTCGGATGCTACTGGTAAGGATCCTGTGGCTGATGCTATCGATGCTGCGCTGATGCATATTTACTTGAATCGTCCAGATCTGGTGAATAGTACAGAGACAGAGTTGCTGGAAACGGGTAAGATTCGTAAGGATGTGGATAAGCCACTTAAGAATCAGGTGAAGCTGGTTGAGAAAGTTGAAGGTCCGGTGATTGACACCCCTGATGATGTGCCTACAACCGTTCTGATTCAGAAACCGGATTTCTGGACTAAAAAGGGTGATGGCTATCTGCAGTTCATGCAGAACTACGTGAGTGGCAACTGGTATAAGGGTGGTGAAAGCAACTACTCGATGGTAGGTGCTCTGACACTGGAGGCTAACTACGATAACAAGAACAAGTGGAAGTGGGATAATAAGTTGGAGATGAAACTTGGTTTCCTGCGTTCACGTACCGACTCTGTGCATAAGTTCAAGTCTAATGAAGACCTGATCCGTTTGACCAGTAAGGTGGGACTTCAGGCAGCCAAGAACTGGTACTACACTTTGCAAGTGCTGGCTTACACGCAGTTTACACAGGGTCTGAAGTCTAACGACCATAATACTTACTCTGACTTCTTTTCGCCTTTCAATCTGAACTTCGGTCTTGGTATGGATTACAAGGTGGCTTCGAAGAACAAGAAACTGAATGGTACGGTCAATATGTCACCCATTGCAGTCAACTATCGCTATGTTGATCGCTTGGCGCTTGCTCCAAGCTATGGCTTGAAGGAAGGCAGACATTCTATGGTTGACTTTGGTTCGCAGTTGACAGCTGATGTTAGCTGGAAAATGAACGATGTGATTACATGGAAGTCACGCCTCTATGCATTCACGTCGTATAAGCGTACTGAAATCGAGTGGGAAAACACTTTCTCTCTGCGAGTATCTAAGTATATCTCAGCCAACCTGTTCCTCTTCCCCCGTTTCGACGATACGGGTACGAAGGATGGCGACTTGGGATATCTTCAGTTCAAAGAGTATAGTTCTATCGGATTTACTTATGGATTCTAAAACAAAAGCCCGCTTACTTCAAGCGGGCTTTTGTTTTATTGAGCTTCTGTCATTTCTCCCTCAATATAGAGGCGTGTCATTTCAACTACTCCGTTGGTTCGGATGGTGATTGACTTTTTGAAGTGACCTGGGAACTTTCCTGTACCGTTATAGGTTACTTTTATTTCACCCTTTTCGCCTGGCTGAATCGGGGTCTTGGTGTACTCAGGTACGGTGCAGCCGCAGCTGGCTACGGCCTGATTGATGACCAAAGGCTGCTCGCCTACGTTGGTGTAGGTAAATGTGTAAGTAACAACAGGACTCTTCTCTGAGAAAGTGCCGAAATTATGCGTCAGTTTATCAAACTTAATCTCAGCAGGTTTCTGAGCCAGAGCGGCTGTCAAACCGCAAACAAGCATCAATGCTATAAATGCAATCTTTTTCATCTTTTTATTCGTTTAAATGATTAAATCAGTGCAAAGTTACTATAAAATTACGAATTAATGACGAAGAATTAAGAAATATGTTTGTCTATTATCAATTTTTTATGTAATTTTGCACCTTAAATGAATAAATAGCAATTAAATATGTATAGAAGTAAGACTTGTGGAGAGCTTCGGCTCCAGGATGCAGGCAGTGTGGTAACACTGGCCGGATGGGTACAGCGCAGTCGTAAGATGGGCGGTATGACCTTCGTTGATCTTCGCGATCGTTATGGCTTGACTCAGCTTGTTTTCAACGAGGCTGACAATGCAGAGCTCTGCGAGCGTGCCAACAAACTTGGTCGTGAATTCTGTATTCAAATCAAGGGTGAAGTGAGCGAGCGCCAGAGTAAGAACCCTAAGATGCCTACTGGTGATATTGAAATTCTTGTAAAGGAGTTGAACGTATTGAGCGAGAGTCTCACACCTCCTTTTACCATTGAAGATAATACAGATGGCGGTGATGATATCCGTATGAAATACCGTTATCTCGATTTGCGTCGTGCGGCTGTTCGTAAGAATCTTGAGCTGCGTCACCGCATGACTATCCTGATTCGTAACTTCCTCGATGCTAAGGAGTTTATCGAGGTTGAGACTCCAATTCTCATTGGTTCTACTCCAGAGGGAGCGCGCGACTTTGTGGTTCCTTCTCGTATGAACCCAGGTCAGTTCTATGCACTTCCCCAGTCACCTCAGACTTTGAAGCAGTTGCTGATGGTATCTGGCTTCGACCGTTATTTCCAGATAGCGAAATGCTTCCGTGATGAGGACTTGCGTGCCGACCGTCAGCCTGAGTTTACTCAGATTGACTGCGAGATGTCGTTTGTTGATCAGGAGGATGTGCTCCAGATTTTTGAGGATCTGGCTCGTCATCTGTTCAAAGAGGTGCGTGGAATCGAATTGCCTGCACTTCAGCGTATGACTTGGCATGAGGCTATGCGCCGTTTCGGTTCGGATAAGCCCGACTTGCGTTTCGGTATGGAGTTTGTCGAACTGATGGACCAGCTTAAGGGTACAGGCACGTTCCCTGTATTCAACGAGGCTAACTATATCGGTGGTATCTGTGTACCAGGTTGTGCTAACTATTCTCGTAAGCAGCTCGATGAGTTGACTGATTTTGTTAAGCGTCCTCAGGTGGGAGCTAAGGGCTTGGTTTATGTCAAGTTTAATGAGGATGGTACCGTTAAGTCGTCTATCGATAAGTTCTATACACCAGAGGTGTGGGCTCAGGTCAAGGAGGCAATGGGCGCCAAGGATGGCGACCTCGTGCTGATTCTGAGTGGTGACAATGCCAACAAAACGCGAGTTCAGCTCTGTACTCTCCGTTTGGAGATGGGTGACCGTCTTGGACTTCGCGATAAGGATAAGTTCGTTTGTCTGTGGATTGTCGATTTCCCATTGTTCGAGTGGAGCGATGAGGAGCAGCGCCTGATGGCTACTCACCACCCATTCACGATGCCAAATCCTGATGATATTCCTCTGTTGGATACCGATCCTGCTAAAGTTCGTGCCGTAGCTTACGACTTCGTTTGCAATGGTGTTGAGGTTGGTGGCGGTTCACTCCGTATCCATGATGGAAAGTTGCAGGAGAAGATGTTCCAGATTCTGGGCTTCACCCCAGAGCGTGCGATGGCTCAGTTTGGTTTCTTGATTAATGCTTTCAAATATGGAGCACCTCCTCACGCAGGTCTGGCCTTTGGTCTGGATCGTTTCGTAAGTCTGATGGCAGGTCTCGATAGTATCCGCGATTGTATTGCGTTCCCCAAGAATAACAGTGGTCGCGATGTAATGCTCGATGCACCTGGTGAGTTGGATCAGAAACAGTTAGATGAGTTGAATCTACAGGTTGAACTGCGTTCTACCTCATCCTCGCAAGGCAGTGAATAAAGTTCACTGCGCTTGCTTCGCTCGTTGGTTGACCTACATCAAGAATAGTTTTCGTTCTGCTAAAAAAGCCTAAAAATCAGTAAGTTGTCTGAAATAAAAACGGTATTTTTGCAGTCGAAAATTAACAGAAGTTTATAACTTCAATATAAGTATTAATTTTTTAGAACTATGGCAGAAAAGAAAGCAACAACTAAGAAGGCTACCGAGACAAAGGCAGCCGTAGCTAAAAAGACAACTGTAAAGAAGGCTACAGCTCCTAAGGCAGCAGCAAAGACTGTTCTCGCAATCAATGCAGAGAATATTGGTTTTAAGGCAGGTGATGTATATCAGGCACTTGCAGCAGCAGAAAAGGCTCTCAGCGTAAAAGAGATTGCAAAGGCTGCAAAGATTTCTGAGGAGGAGACTCTTCTTGGTTTGGGTTGGCTCTTCAAGGAGGGCAAGCTCGCTAATGATGGTGAAAAAGTTACATTGGCATAAGCCTCTTAACAAATGATAGAAAGAAGGTCGGTAATCGCTTTTACCGACCTTTTTTTACCCGAATGACGTACGATCAGCAGATATTGAGTATTTTGACCAGTGTGGGTGAGCGTGGCATCAGCGTAATGCAGGTGTCAAAGCATGTCTATAACATGAACTTGAGTTTTTTCTATACGCCCGACTTGGATGAGATACGTGCTTATGTCCAGCAGTACTTGCTGAAGAATTCCAAGTCGCCACAGTCATTAATCGAATCCACTGGTCGTCGTGGGTATTACCGTTTGAATACCCAGAATAATTCCGACGCCCGTCAGTTGATGTTGGAATTTGGTAACTCCTTATAAACAGTTTCGTACAGTTTGAGTAGTTGTTCTGCAGTCTGTCGCCATGAGAACAGACTGGCTCTTTTCAAACCAATTTCCTTTTGTGCCTCATAGAATGCTTCATCATTTTCCAGACGTAGCATCTGTTCGGTTATCTCATCAGAGTTCTCTGGGTTGATGAGTATGGCTTCTTGACCACCAATTTCTGGCATCGATGAGGTGTTGGATGTGATGACTGGCGTGCCGCAGGCCATAGCTTCAAGCAGTGGTATGCCGAAACTCTCTCTGAGCGACGTATAGAGGAAGGCAAAAGCGCTATGATAGATATAAGGTAAGTCGCCGTTGACGATATAACCTGGCATCACGATATGCTCGCGGATGTTTTCTATATGGTTCCTTTCGATGATACCATCAAGATAGGTCTTGTCCAGATCTGCCATCAGCAGTTTTCGCCTCACAGTCGATTCCTTGAGGTATTTCGAATAGGCAATCAGCGTACGTTCGGTATTCTTCTTCGGGTCAGTATTCCCCAGGAAAAAGAAGTAACCTGGCTTTTCGATGTATGATTTATAGATGTCAGCTACATCTCTTAGCGGTTTAAACCATTCATTGTAACCATTATATATCATGGCCATCCTCTTTTCGGGGATGTTCAGTTTGCTAATAATATTCTGTTTCTCAAAGTTCGAAACTGTGATGATGCGATGACATCTCTGCAGTATCTTGGGCACAACGATGCGTCGGTACAGCCACCCCATATTCTGATAGAGCGACTTGTTATTCTTATCTCTTGGCTCTAAGAAGATGATATCATGCAGTGTCAGTACAAGCGGAATATCGCAGAATATGGGAGCCGTATTGCTGGTGCAATGCAGTATGTCCAATTGGTATTTCTTGGCCGCTCTAGGTAGAGTTATCTGTTCCCATACAGGATAGAAACTCTCGCCGATGACAATGATATGTACATTTTTTGTATCTTTCAGACATCTGTCCACGCCGGGGGCTACAAACACGAAATACTCGTTCGTGGTATCAATCTTCTGCAGTTCCTTGATTTCCTGTAGTACCACATAGTCCATGCCATGTTTGTTCCGGCGGAACACGCGTTGAGCTTCGATGCCTATTCTCATATCTGTTTGATTATTTTTGCTGGTACACCCGCTACAAGCGAGTGGGGTGGAACATCCTTGGTAATAACAGCCCCTGCTGCTACCACGCAGTGGGTGCCAATCTTTACACCTGGTAGAATCACAGCATTTGCTCCAATCCATACATCATCCTCTATAATGACGTTGTTGGTGCTAACTCCTTGTTCATCAATTCTTTTGCTCGTATCGCCGAAGTTGTGGTTCAGGGCTGTTACTGTAATTCCTTGTGCCAGGTTTACATGGTTGCCTATCTTCACTGGACCTATGATTGTGTTGTGTAGTCCCACCCTTGTATGATTGCCGATGGTGACATCGCCAACCGCATTATTGATGCAGGCAAACGACTCCACGACCGAATAATCTCCTATTGAGAATTTTCGGTAGGGTGGTGTATCCATTCGGGCCGACCGATGAATCACAGAGTGTTTTCCTCGGTGTTGATAGAGTGGGGCCAATAATCTGATGAACCAGCGTGGCCTTGTTTCCACCTGATTCATTATCACCCAGTCGATAAACTTCTTTAACTTCGGGCTATTTTTGAACTTTGCTCTTACGCTTTCGTTGTCCATCACTCTCTATCAGCGTTTTCCATTGTTCAACAATCACACTCACGTTGAACCGCTGGGCTATCATGATTGCCTCGTCCGATTTCGCCTGCCAGTCCATGCGGGTGGCTGCTTCAAGTTGATTAGCCAGATCATCTACATCACCATTCTTGAAGTACATGCCGAAATCGCCCAGAATCTCCTTGCTCGAAGGCAGGTCTGAAGATATCACAGGCAATCCATGAGCCATTGCCTGTACCAGTACCAGTCCGAAATTCTTCCATCTCGAACTGGATACATATACACTGGCTTGTGTATAGTACATCTGAATGTTTTCTGTATATGGATGAATCTTTATTCGTTTGTTCAGATTGCGGCTTTCAATCATTTTGTTTAGCATATCCTTCTCAGGACCGTCACCAACGATATCCAAGTACCAGTCTTGGTTCTGTTGGGCAAACTTATCGAATGCCTTAATCAGTAAATCGAATCCCTTGTGCATGGGGGTTAGTCGTCCTACTGCTAAGAAGCGCTTGTTTTTGCCTGTTGCAGGCGCCCCTGGTTTGATTGTCAGTGGGTTCGGAATTACAAAAGGCGAGAAACCGTAAGCTCGATAGTACATCTCCGAATCCTGCAGATACAGTAATACGGTTTCATCCAACTTCTGTAGCTGGCGTCCGTAATGGTACTTCAACTCCGTACCTAAGTAGGGCGAACCCTCTCTCAAGAAGGCCTGAAACGAATTGTAAATCCAACCGATAGTCTTTACATGACCTAAATCTCTTTTGATGGTAGCCAGTCTCATGGAGAGGTATGAGTTGACTGCTATGATTGTGTCAAATTGTCCTTCCTTCAGAACTTTTACCACAGCCTCTCGTTTTTGTCTGGGGAATGAACTATGGGCATACAGGTCGGAAGTCATTGAAGTTTTGGGCAGGATGTTCTTGTAGAGATTGCTATAGATGTTGTATGAAAGGCTTTTCCATTTC
Source organism: Prevotella sp. P6B1 (assembly GCF_000702825.1). GTDB lineage: Bacteria > Bacteroidota > Bacteroidia > Bacteroidales > Bacteroidaceae > Prevotella. Next base: position 38,179 of record NZ_JNKF01000013.1, on the reverse strand, counting down.
CCTGGTTCTGGAAAATGCGTAAAGACAAATTTGATGGGATAGTCTTTTAAATTATACATGGCTAAGTTTTTTTGCTGGGGATCTTCGAAGCTTACGATGGTTACATCATAATATTTTGTCAATTCCTCAGCAATCACCGCGGTCACTCTCTGCATACCGCCCGATTTAAAAATACTATCTGCAATAAAACAAATTTTCTTCATACAAGTATAGGCATCCAATTATCGTTGACAAAAGTACAAATAATTTTGGATTTTTCCAAATTTTATGCTCTATTTCTCAAAAAATGATACTATTCTATCAGTTTTTTCCATTGCCTGATGATATTTTTAATATCAAATCGTTGGGCTATTTCCAATGCTTCCTTCGATTTTGATGCCCAGTCGATGTGAGTGGCATCCTCTAATCGCTGTGCCAAATTCTCGATATCTCCATTCTTGAAATAGAGTCCGAAGTCACCAAGAATCTCTTGGCTCACCGGAAGATCTGACGATACGATTGGTAGTCCATGTGACATAGCCTCGACTAATACCAAAGGCATGCCTTCCCATCTGGAACTCAATACATATACCTGCGCATTGCTATAATGGGTTTGAATATGGTTCGTAAAAGGATGGATGGTGACTCTGTCCTCCATTTGATATCGTGTGATCAACCCTTTAAATGCAGATTCTTCGGGGCCTTCACCCACTATATCTAATAGCCAGTCTTTATTCTTTTGGGCGAACAAATGGAAAGCCTCGATTAATATGTCGATGCCTTTATGCAGTGGCGTAAAACGTCCAATGGTCAGAAATCTCTTACTACAACCCTTAGATACTTCTCCCTGTATCAGTGTCAGTGGATTATAGATTACAATGGGATTTAGTTGTTTGTTTGATACTTGAAAACGCTTCGCATCGTCTTGGCAGAGTACTATCAGATGATTTAATTTTCTGAATTGTAACAGATAATGAGTCAGTCTTCGTGGACCAATGTGATAGCGGGAATTCTCACCAAATAGAGCTTCGAATGAATTGTGTAACCACCCAATCAGTTTTATATTTGGCAATTGCTCCTTGAGAGTTGCCAATCTGGCGGCAAGAGGAGCGTGTACGCCTATAATAATATCGTACTTGCCTTGTCGGAGTTCTGATAGCAAAGCATTTCGCAGTTCCGATGGATATGAACTATGGGCATACATGTCAGAGCACCATTTGCATGATGGCTGTAATTTCAGATATAGACCGCTGTATACTTTACATATATGCCTTTTCAGCTTACTGATTTCCGGATAGCTAAAGAATCGATAGGTTATATCCGCTTCCTTTAGACCATAAAGAGTCGTATCCAGCAGTTCTGGCTTGTCAAAGGTCACGATGCTCACATCATAATCCTTTGCCAATTCCTTGGCAATTACGGCTGTAACTCTTTGCACCCCGCCTATACTGAAAATGCTGTCAACTACAAAACAGATCTTTTTCATGGTAATACACGATTCAAAACTATTTTCATTTGTTCTCCCCACGAGAGATTCTTTATCGAATCTCTTATTTCTGCTGGTGACAGGCTCAAGCTCTTATAGAAATCAATGATACTATTAATTTCTATTGGAGTTTCATTCGCAGGAACTTTGAGCACATATGGCTTTTTATCAAAATCACTATCTGTTTCGGAATATACAAAAGGTATGCCTCTGGCTGCATATTCTCTATTTTTCAGTGTCTTGATCTTGTCGATTCCTACGCGATGCCTGCCAAGACTTCCTATACCAAAATCACATTTCTCAAATATCTGGTCGAGTTCTTCCCCATGTTTTTTTCCATAGAGAATAACATAATCCTCCATATGATTATCTGAGATAATCTTTTTGAATTCATTTTCTATTTCTGTTGAGAAAAAATAGCCTACAACATGAAATCTTACAATATACTCTTGTGGTTTAGAATAATAATAAGCTAATCCTTTTACAATCCTGTCAAATCCATGCCATTCGTGTATCTCAGCAACTCCAATGAGATTGAGTTCTTTTGAGGTGTCGTTGATGGTTGTCTTCATTTTGACACTATCAAAGTCTATTCCATTAGATATCTTGATGGTGCGCTGGCCGAATATTTTGTCATAGTCAGAGAATGTGACAATGGCGTCTAAATTCTTGGCAAGTTGATTCCTGAAAATCCTATCTTGAAAAATCTGTCGGCTTATACCTTGTGCTTCGTATTCTGTGTCATAAGGGTATGTCGGTATTTCCATGACCACTTTTGTACCATCTGCCTTCATCTTCTTAACCATGTTAATGGTGAACAGGTTGGCATTATGGTTAGAACGTATGTAAACCAGATCTATATGATGTTCTTTCACATAGTTGGAGATAGAAGAAAATTCTGTCCGTTTACGTATCTTGCTCAAAAAGCCCTTCCCATAATCAGCAATGACTTCTTGGTCAATGATCCTTCTTTTGGTGTCCTTTTCATCCATATAACATAAATGAACCTCCATTCCACATTGAGCCAAGGCATCTACTTGATATGATATCTTTTTGCTGATACCATTGTTGGGGTCAAACCCATGAAATATTAAAAACAGGACCTTCTTCATGATCTATATTTGAAAACATCGGCTAAGTTAACTATTTTTTTATTAGTAGCCAAATTTATAGGCACTTTTTTGTGTTTTTCAGTTTAAATTTGTACTTTTGCATCCAAAAAGGAAAAAGGTTTTATATGAGAAACGATAAGTTTACCATAGTTTACTGTACCCCTGCATTGTACTCTGCCGGAGGAACAGAACGTGTCGTTTCTCTGAAAGCTAACTATTTTGCTGATGTTTTGGGGTATGATGTGACAATAATTGTTACAGAGGGTAAAAATGGCAATTCATTCTTTCCACTTTCGGATAGAGTTAAGGTTATCAATTTGGGCTTGAACTTCGAAGAAATATGGAATGTGCCATTTGTAAAGAAGATACTGCTTTATCTGAAGAAACAGAAAGCGTATAGGAAAATGCTGAGGAGAGAGCTGTTAAGGATTCGTCCTGACATCACAATAACAACTTTACGTAGGGAAATCAACTTTATCACCGATATTAACGATGGTAGTAAAAAGATTGGTGAACAGCATCTGAGTAGAAGTAATTACCGAGGTGTAGATAATCGTTACTCCAATTTTTTTGAGTTGTCATTTTTCAGGTGGTGGAAAGATAGAGTTGTTTCGAGTCTTATGCGATTGGATAAACTCGTGGTATTAACAGATGATGCTGTATCTGAGTGGCCTGAATTGACGAATATTCGAATGATTCCAGATCCGTTAGCTATTAGAGTCCGAAATTCCAGTTCTTTAACGTCTAAGCGTGTTATAACTGTTGGGCGCTACTCTTATGAAAAAGGGTATGACCTTCTGTTGAGAATATGGTCGATTGTTGAAAAAAAATGTAGTGATTGGCAGCTCGATGTCTTTGCTATGGGGGATCCGACTCCATACGTAAAATTGATGGACGAACTATCGATTGATAAGAAACGTTGTCATCTCAATAGTAGTATTGTTGATGTTGAAACCGAATATCTGAAAAGTTCAATTCTGGTTCAGCCATCGAGGACCGAAGGCTTTGGCTTGGTCATTGTTGAGGCTATGGCATGTGGTTTGCCTGTCATTTCTTTTGATTGTGAGAATGGCCCCCGTTCGATCATTGTCGATGGCGAAAATGGATTCCTTATTCCACCATTCGATGTCGAAACGTATGCAGAGTCGTTGTTGCGATTGATTAGTGATGAAAACTTACGTCAAAAGATGGGCGAGAATGGAAAGCAAATGTCTATGCGATATGATATAGACACTGTTGGGAAGCAATGGCAGCAATTATTTGAAGAATTGATGCAAAATGATGGGGTATGATGTAACGATAGGTATTCCAGTTTACAAGTCTGCTGATTTTGTCCGCAGATCTTTGGAATCTGCACTTGCTCAAACATATCCGTCTATAGAAATCTTGGTAGTAGATGATGCTGGTGGCGATGGCTCTTTGGAAATTATTCAACAGGTTAAGCGTACACACCCAAGAGGAAATGACGTACATTTGATATGTCATCAAGAGAATCAAGGTGTTTCTGCCTCTCGAAATCAAATCATCGACCATGCCAAAGGCTGTTTCCTGTATTTCATGGATTCTGATGATGTCATAGCAGAGAAGACGATTGAACTATTGATGTCTCAGGTACGCTCGTATGATGCCGAAATGGTCTTCGGTTCTTATGAGAAGGTAGAATTGTCAGGTCATAAGGAACTTTATCAGTATCCTGACGTTCATTTTACTCAAAAAGATGGGTTGGCTGCCTTTGCTTATCGCAAATATGCTGGAATCCAGGCTTCTGCATGTAATTATCTGATAAAGATAGACATTCTTCGTGAAAATCATCTGCGTTTTATTGAAACAGACTATTGGGAAGATATGGTATTTACTTTCGATCTGGTAACCTATATTTCACGTGCAGTTATGTTGTCTGATATCACATATAGTTACATCTGTAGGCCTCATTCACTTTCTCATTATCAGTATCGCGAAACCATATCGAAGCATGAAGTATGGCAGAATGTCCGAGCTGTCGACTATCTCAAAAGAACATCTACTCGTTTAGTAGACAAAGTGTACTTTCCTAATAGGTGTTGTAATATTGTTATGACAGATTTCTACATAGCCTGCAATATTCTTAAACGTAGGAAAGCTATTGCTCCATATGTCGAGGATTGGGAAATCAAGTCTTTGATGAAACATCCAGCAAGTTTTCGTCAAGTCTGTAAATTCCGTCAGTCTCGTGCTAAGAATACTATATTGTTCGTTTTATCTAAATTGCCTGTTTTTTGGTGCGTCCGTGTTATCTGGTGTGTTGGAAAACTGAAAAAGTTGATATAAAATTTGGTTGTTTGTCAGAAAATGCTTATCTTCGCCAACAAATATAGATATGAAGCTTATGTCCAATTGGTACGATAAATATCTGAGCATTTATGGGAAACCGTTTAGTGAGGTTCCTCATGACATCATTGAAGGCACTCGTCAACGTTTGGCGGCCTTGCAGAGTGATCACCCTATTGCTTCGATTGTTGTTATAGGTTATAATGAAGAAACTCATTTGCAGGCTTGTTTGTGGGCTATCAGTGAGATAAAATGTAAATATCCCGTTGAGATTATCGGTGTTGATAACGACTCTAAAGACCGTACCGCAGAGATATACGAAAAATCAGGTATTCCTTATTATACCGAATACCAACACTCGTGTGGTTATGCTCGTCGATGTGGATTACAGCATTCACGAGGAAAGTATTACTTCGATGTAGATAGTGATACGCTTTATCCGCCAATGTATTATGAGTTGATGCTCGACCAGCTGATGAAACCAGGAGTTGTTGCTGTTTCTGCTACTTGGAGCTATTTTCCCGATGCGAATCATAGTAAATTGGGACTGAAACTATTCGAAATGTGCCGTGACCTGTTTCTTTGGGTACAGCATTTTAAACGTCCGGAGTTGAGTGTCCGTGGATTGGTCTTTGCCTATAATGCTGACTATGGTCGCCAGGAAGAATATAGAGTGGATATTATCCGTGGTGAAGACGGATCGATGGCTTTGTCATTAAAGAAATACGGAAAGATCAAGTTCGTTCGCGATAGTCGTTGCCGTGCGATAACGGGCTATGGCACCATTGGCAATCAATCCATGTGGCAGAGTTTCGTACAGCATGTCAAGATCCAGAGTAAAGGAATTACCCGAATCTTTTTCAAGAAAGATCATTATGAGGATAGTGACGATAATCTCGTAAAACCAAAGACATCGCGATGAGACTATTGTACGTTACTGATGCATTGGCAATCTATGGAGGTATAGAGCGGGTGTTAACTCAAAAGGTTAATTGGTTGGCAGAACACGGCTATGAAGTGTGCGTGTTGACAGTTAATCAAGGTAAAGAGCCTCTTTGTTTTCCGTTGCATTCAAGTGTGCAGTATGATGATTTGAATATTCTTTTCTATCAGCAGTATCGTTTTGTGGGATGGAACCGATGGCTAAAGAAACATCAGCTGAATTGTTTGTTTCGTCATCGGCTATCCGAAAGAATTAAAGTGTTCTCACCGGATATTATTATTTGTACCTCTTTGGAGTATGTGTATAGTTTATTGTTAGTTAAAGGACTTATTCCACTGGTGTTCGAGTCACATTCTTCATGCTTATGTGAGTCTTTTGAGCACGATGGTATCTGTCGTAGACTTTACATGAGGTATATGAAACACTTCGTTAAACAGGCAGCTATGGTGGTGGCTCTTACTGAAGGTGATGCTGCCGAATGGCGTAAGTATTCGTCTCATGTTTGTGTTATACCTAATGTGGTTTCTCTGAATCCGAGTAATGTAATAAGTGATTGTTCCGCAAAATCTGCTATATTTGTAGGACGTTTTTCTGGCCAAAAGGATATTGGTAGTCTGTTACGTATTTGGTCTGTTGTACATGAACAATATCCTGACTGGAAACTACATATTTATGGTGGATACGGAGTTGAGAAAGTCAAAAGAATAACAGAAATAAATAGTAGTGGAACAAATATCGTTGTTCATGAACCATCTGCGGAAATAATAGAACGTTATAAGGAGAATTCTATTTTCCTGTTGACATCCAAATACGAACCGTTTGGATTGGTTCTTCCAGAAGCGATGAGCTGCGGTTTGCCTGTTGTGGCATTTGATTGCCCTTATGGACCTGCTGATATTATTACAGATGGGGTAGATGGTTTTTTGGTGAAAGGGCGAGACTGTAGGTCTTTTGCAGAAAAAGTCTGTATGTTGATTGACGATATGGCATTGCGTAAGAAAATGGGAGAATCTGGGGTACAATCAGCCCGTCGTTTTGATACTTCTGTTATTATGCCAGTGTGGGATAGTTTGTTTAAAAAGATATTGAATCATGATAGATACTCGTAGTAATGATAGAATGAATAATCCACTTGTTACGATTGGTATACCTGTGTATAATGTGGAACCGTATGTTGAAAAGTGTTTGTGTTCAGTTCTGAATCAGACCTATACGAACTTAGAAATCCTGATTGTTGATGATTTAGGTACTGATAATTCCATGGGTATTGTTGCTGATTATGCAAAATCCCATCCCCAAGGAGACCGTATTCGTATTATTCGTCATCCTCAGAATATTGGTATTGGTGGAGCAAGAAATACAATTATTGATCAAGCTCAAGGAAAATATCTGTATTTTATTGATTCCGACGACTTTATTGAATTGGATGCGATAGAAACTCTGCTAGATGTTGCTGAAGAAAATCGAACAGATGCAGTTTTCGCTTCATGTAGGCGTGTTGATTACGAATCCTTAAAAGAATTACCTACATTTACATATACAAAAAGAGAGTCTTTTTTTGATAAAGATGCCTTTGCGAATTATGTCTGTCAAGATCTTCGTTGGCATGTAGGAATTAACGTGTGGAATATTTTGTTTAGGCTTGATTTTCTTAGGAAAGGCAACTTCCGCTTTTCTGCGAGGAAGGACGAGGATGCCGTGTTCCTCTCTGATTTCTATTCAGAGATAGAGCGTGCAGTGATATTACCTGTTGTCACATACAATTATGTGAGTCGTCCTGGATCTATTATGGGTAATATGGCTAGAACACATATCCCAACCAAAGAAATTCGGGAGCGTTTCCGAGCTGATGCTGTGATGACTGATCATTGCGCTCGATTGAGAGGGCGTACTTTCTATGACGTTCATTGCGCCAGGGTTGTCAAACATAAATTCCGTGCAGTGTGTGTAGCTTTGCGCCATCGCAAACGTTTTACGGAGCCATTGCCAGACAAAGAGATATGGGAAGAACTGAGACATCCTGCGTCATTTCATGAGATTATCCGTTTTGAGCGATATCGGGGATTCCACATGCTGTTTTACATGATGAGTAAACTGCCACCATCAATCTCAGTTTTCTCTTGCTATGTGGTGGGGAAACTTATGAGATGGATTTAAGCCGTCTGTTTATAATTCGAACGATGATTTCTGGGGGAATTTTTGATCAAAAATACGTTTGAGTTCTTGACTTACCCATTCATAATCATCTTCTGTGCATAATGGTGTGTCATTCAAACAGATGGACTTACTTTTGCAGCCCAATAAAGCCTGTTCAATTGCTTTTAAACTATTCTTTTTTACCATGAAGTAGAGCCCATCACGTTTGGTAGGATAGAATCGGTTAGTGGCGAATTGCCAATAGCGGAATAGATATTGATTAGCACTTACGTCTTCGCGGAATCTTGTACAACTGGCAAACAAGAAATCAGTGTTCTTTTCCCAAACTTCTTCTATGCTTGATTTCAGGTATGCCTGCTCAAGATGATAGTTGGAGAATCCTGTGAACAGTCTCTGTTTAGAAAGCAAAGCACTTGTAATAAGCCCTTTCAATCCGAGATGCGGTCCAAACCATCGTTTGGGCGACTGCTTGACGACTTGCCATCTGTTAAAGTTACTATTCAAGATGCCGATATCTGTTAGCATGGTGATATTAATGCCAAACTTATCTTCCTTGGTGTAGATGGGGACATTCAGATAGGTCTCCTTATTCCTGTCGCAAGGTAAACCCTTCTTGAAGAAATAATCTTGCTCAACAGGAGCGTTGAGCATCATGTCGTCGTTAAAGAATACGAAATGTTCTGATAGTCCTTTGATGCGATGTATAAACAATTCGATGGTGTATGCATTAAAAGTTGGGAGATATTCTTCTGGTATGTAGTCGCTGTGCTTTACCAAAACTAATTTGGGGTTATTCGCATTAATCCATGTGGGGAACTTGCCGTTTGTCACCAGATATACCTTATTTACCCATGGCGCATACGTTTCCACGGCTCGGAACCAATAGTTAAAAACATTCGTGTCTCTAAAGCGAGCCCATTCAATGTGCCCTTTTGTCCCAGTTTTATACTTAGCATACGATTGTTGCCATGCCGGGTCGTTAGAATCTAACCATAATACAACGAAATCAATTTTGTGTTCCATATACTTGATGTTAGTTACTTCCCCATTTTAAGTGCTTAATTACCATCATCAGGATTATATATAGATGAGGCCATGTCCTGAATAGGTATGTGTGAGTTTTCTGTATGATTCCATGGCTGAATTTTAAACTCGGGCATGTTTGTTTCAATTCTTTCAGAACGGCTACTCTGTCAGAATTCTTTTTAAAGACATAGCACAGCTTTTGTAACAGACTCTTGTATGACATGAAAACCTTATCCTTAAGGATGTATGAGAGCTGAGGGGGGATATTTTTCATGTCTTTTAATGCCCATGATAGGGTGATGGCCATGCAATAATCTTTGGCTTTTTTCCTGCTGAAATTTCCTGGGAATGAAGTGGAGTCATACCTTATTCGGTATATATTCAATCTCCATGATGTTTTTAGGCATAGGCCGGCTTTTAGATAACATTCATGGGTAAAAGGTATATCTTGTGAAGCAATTCCCGGATAAAACTTAAGATGATTGTCTAATAAGAAATCTCTTCTAAAAAGAATCCTCCAGACGTATGCCTTATAAGGTAAATAAAAATCGATGTACATTTGCTGCCCTGTACTTTCCTCAAATATAGGTTCTGCTATTTGCTTTACAGGGTTTTCTTTTATTTTTTCTATCTCCTCAGAGCTCATGCTTACATAGTCAGCAGTTACCATGTCTGCTTTTGTCTCCAAGGCTTTCTTTAAGAGCGGGCTTAAGCTGTTCTCTATTAGCAAGTCGTCCGAATCAGGCATCAATATGTATTCTCCTTTGGCTATGGCAATACCATTGTTGCGGGCAACAGATAAACTGAGATTATCTTGGTTGATAACAATGATGTTGTTATGTTCTTCGATAATATCTTGAATGACTTCCATACTCTGGTCTTTCGAACCATCATTGACTATGATAACTTCATAGTCATTCTCGTTTAATCCTTGCTTGAATATGCTTTCAATACAAGGTCGGATATACTTTTCTACATTGTATACCGGCACAATTATAGAAAGTTTAGTCATAGGCTAATAGAATTTCGATATTTCTTGCAAAAATAACGAAATAATCAGAAATAGCCAAACAAAATCGTAGTTTTTTTGGTGTGGGTATGAAAAATGCTGCTAATTACATCTCAAATGATGATTTTTGTGGGAATTTCTGATCTAAAATACGTTTCAGCTCTTGACTCGCCCAGTCATAGTCACTATCCGTGCATAGTGGTGTGTCATTTAAACAAATGGATTTACTTTGGCAACCCAATAAAGCCTGTTCAATATCTTTTATACGATCTTTTTTTACCATAAAGTATAGACCATCACGTTTGGTGGGATAAAAACGGTTGGTAGCAAACTGCCAGTATCGGAATAGGTATTGATTAACGTTTGTGTCTTCGCGGAATCTTGTACAACTGGCATACAAAATGTCGCTATTCTTCTTCCAGACTTCTTCTAAGGTTGATTTTAGGTAGGCCTGTTCAAGATGATAGTTGGAGAATCCTGTGAAGAGTCTCTGTTTTGCCAATAGTACACTCATGACAAGTCCTTTTAGGCCAACATGTGGTCCAAACCATCGTTTGGGCGACTGTTTGACAGCGTGCCATCTGTTAAAGTTGCTGTTCAAGACTCCGATATCTGTTAACATGGTGATATTAATGCCAAACTTGTCTTCTTTAGTGTAGATGGGTACATTCAGATAGGTTTCCTTATTCCTATCGCAAGGTAATCCCTTCTTGAAAAAATAATCTTGTTCAACTGGAGCGTTGAGCATCATGTCGTCGTTAAAGAATACGAAATGTTCTGATAATCCTTTGATGCGATGTATGAACAATTCGATGGTGTTTGCGTTAAAAGTTGGAAGATATTCCGCTGGAATATAATCACTATGCTTTACCAAAACTAATTTGGGGTTATTCGCATTAATCCAAGAGGGAAACTTGCCGTTTGTTACCAGATATACCTTATTTACCCATGGCGCATACGTCTCCACGGCTCTGAACCAATAGTTAAAAACATTTGTATCTCTAAAGCGAGCCCATTCAATGTGCCCTTTTGTCCCAGTTTTATACTTAGCATATGATTGTTGCCATTCTGGGTCGTTAGAATCTAACCATAAAACGACAAAGTCTATTTTTTGTTGCATACTATTCTTATGATTAAGTGGTTCCATCTCATTTGTTTCTCCACTGTCGAATTAAAATTTGCTGCAAAAGTAATACTTTTTTGTGAAATTAGCAAATAATGGAAGTGTTTTTTCCAAAAAGAATAGGCCACTTATCTTTGTTGTTGATGATGATGGGTAATTATAGGGAATAAGGGTGATTATGCGGCTTTTGATTGCATTGAGCGATTTTGCTATGTAGTTAATGGCAAATACTGAGATGGTATTACTAAAAAATGTAATAGAGTTTGAAAAATATAACAACCTGCATTTGGATTAATAGTTTTTTCTTAACACTTTTGTATTCTATTCTTCCCGAGCATAAATGGAAAATTGTTCTTGAAGAATATTATTATGGGGTATTCTAATGCAACAAAAAAAAGTGCTATGAGAATAGCTGTTATAAGAGGATAAACAATTTCTCTTTGAATACCAAATAACATTGAAATACCATAGTTGGTGGCTCCAATAAACATTCTGTGTAACCCCATAATAACAATGGTGCCTATTGAAATATTGTCAATAGCTGTAAAATGGACCTTGTTCAGAAGCTTGCAAAGACTTAGTATTCCCCAAATTGCAGATAAACAGATTAACCAATAAAGTATGCCATATTCAACAATGGAAGTACCATTTCTAAAAATAGAAAAAAAATAGATGCTACTAATGATTCCTAACAGGCAGATGAAAATATCTTTCTTCTGATAATCTGTGTAGATATAATTCTTCTGTTTACAATAGAAACCAAGGTAAAAAAAAGCACAGCATTTTGTAAATCCTACAAAAGGTAAATCTGTAACAAAACGAAATGCCTCGTTAACTATATAAAAACATGTGGTACATATTGATAATAGTATAATGAATAATCCTCCTTTTTTGTATTTGTTGCATATTGCGAGGATAATTTTCATAATCAGTAGAGATACAATAAACCATGTAACTCCATTTAGTGACTCATAATAAGCTGTTTTATGTTGTAGCATAAAAGTACCAATTATCGGTTTAATATAGTCATACCATCCTGCATAGGGATAATCTATAGAATGCCTAACTACCCAATATGGATAAAAGATAATATTGTAGCAAAAATATGGAATAATAAGAGTGTTCCAATATTTTTTCAGAGTAATTTTACTAAAAAACTCTTCTTTTGTTAAAAATCCCGAGATGAAAAAGAATAGGGGCATATGAAAAACTACGATGTAATTTTGTAGAAAATTTCCTTTTTCTATTGGCGTGTGTCCAAATACTACCAAGGTAATTGCTAGGGCTTTTGCCCAATCAATCCAAATTAACCTGTTTGTAATTATAATCGTATTTCCCATATAGAATATTTTTCTGCAAAAATAATATTATTTTCTTAGTAATCCAAATTTTAAGTACTATTTCTTTCCTAAAAGGGATGGCAACCTTTCTTGGGTGCAAATGATGAATGGTAATAATGTTAGTTCTATTATTATAACTAAGGCAATGTTTTGGTACCAGTTATAAGTGATATTTGAGATATCCGTACTATTCTCTAAGGTGTAATCGATTATGCCAATCATCATACGATGGAGGCCGAAGATCAGCATGGTTCCTATAGATATGAGGGTGATTATGTGGCTTTTGACTGCGTTGAGCGATTTTGCCAGGTATATAAAGGCAAATACAGAGATGGTATTTACAATATAGAATAATATAATATGTATGATAAATCTGTCTTCATGGATGTGCCAGTAGAAGAGAATGAGGCTCAATAATAGGGTAGATGTGCCGATTGTTAAATCCTTTCGGAGATTGAATCGTTTCAGCTGATGCCAATGTTGCAAGAGATTTCCCAGGAAGAAGAAACATAGACAGCGGATTAATCCGTGGTAGGTGATGTATGGGGCATAGTGGTAGAATTTGTTGGCGCCGTAGAGCATCATGGATGTGATGGTGAGAATAAGCATTATTGACTTGCTATGCTTATGTTTGTTGGTCACGTCTGTTAGGATGTGCATGATGAATAGAGCGATTAAAAACCATGTTACACCGTTTAGCTCGCATGAGAAACTGCTGTTTAGCTGTCCCAGTATTGTGCCGACGATAGGCCTAAATGCGTCGATAATAGTTATACTGCCGTGTTCTATGTAGAATTTGGTAAGCCAATAGGGATAGTAGATGGCATTATATATTATATAAGGTAAAAGGAGTGAGTATCCGTATTTCTTGGCAGACTCCTTAATAGTTAGATTCTGTTTTTTTAGATAACCTGATACAAAGAAGAATGTAGAGAGAATGACTGATGCGAGATATTGTAGATAAAACGTATCTTCCTGTTGGGGTAGGTGGCAGAATACCACTACCGTCATGCAGAATGCTTTCGCCCAGTCTATCCAGTTTATTCGCTCTTTCATACTGCAAAAATACAGAAAAAAGCTGGAATACGCAATAGTTCCAACTTTTTTCTGTACTTTTGCAAGTGAAATGGCTGCACAGAGAATAGAATACATCGATGCGATGCGGGGATTGACAATGATTCTCGTGGTGTTTGCCCATGTGTGTCATTTCTGTTTTGGTGACTCGCGGATGGGGTATAATGCTGTGTTTATCCTCTTCCGATTGCCTTGTTTCTTTATGATTAGTGGCTGGCTGTTTGAGTCCGTGGCGCAGCGGTCGTTCAAAGAAGTTACTAGACATAAGGCGATGGTGCAGTTGGTGCCAACTTTTATTTTCTTGTTTCTTTTGGCGCCTCCACCAGAATTCTTTCATCAGTTAGGATCGCTTAAAGGAGGGTATTGGTTTACCTTCGCATTGTTTGAATATTTTGTGCTCTATATGCTGATGATTCGCATCAGTAGGAAATGGACCCCCCTGATGGCTGTGTCACTGGCTATCGCTACTTTTATCTATGCGCGCTATTACAATAGTCTTCGTATGGTAGCTGATGGTTATCAATTGTGGCTGATGGATGCTTCGGGGTTCTTGAGTATAACCACATGGCGTTTGTTCTTGTTTTTTTATTTAGGTACTTGTGTCAGACGCCATTTCGAGGCCTTTATCCGCTGGACGGATAAACCTGTTGTAATCATACTCGTAACGGTTATCTTTGCCTTAGTAGCTTCTACTTCGCATCATGATCATCTGATATTCGAGATGTTCAGGTTTTATGTGGGTGGCATCACTGGTATGGTTATAGTGTTTACATTCTTCCGACTCTCTGCTTCGTGGCTCAAGCGTTGCCATATCTCCAGGCCATTGCAGTATATTGGAACGCGAACGCTCGATGTTTATCTATTACACTATTTTTTCCTGCCGCGATTCCTGATGGCTAATGCTGATACCCTGAAGGCATATGAGAACCAGCTTGTTGAGTTCGTTGTGATTTTTGCTGTATCAATAGGCGTTCTGGCACTCAGCTTGATTGCCAGCTATGTAATCAGGTTGAGCCCAGTCCTGGGGCATTATCTGTTTGGAGTCAAATACACGAAGCAGTCTTAAGCGATGTTATGCCAGGTATAATGCCATAGTTTATGACACCCGTCCTTGAATGATAAACTTTTACCCATGATGTGTTTCATCAGGAATTGTCCTTCTTCTTCCAAAGGCTCGATTGGCAAGCACTTGGGGTCAAGATTAAACACTTCCTTCATCAGCCACATGATGCCACGTGCGAAACGGGTGAGTCCCAGTTCTTGTATTTCTCCCTCAACGCTTGTCTGAGAGAACTGGAATAACCTGCTGTCACCTCCGGCATAACGGAGCACGAAAAACAGATCCATCAGGTTTCTCATCAGCAGACGTTTTTCAAGAAACAGATTATACAGATGAACCAACTGGATGATGATAGTCATAGAATGCGAGGGTACAGTTAATTCTCCGGCTTTACGGTACATCAGGTCGTTATTCTGTAGTATCCACTTGTCAAGTCGGTTATTGCGCTGCGTTGATTTTCCGGCACGCAGTTCTGTGAAGATGCGTACCTGCATGTCTGGCCATTGGCTCAGATCAATCTGGTTCTTGTAGCCAAACACATACAGATCAATGCCCTTGGTGAAACGAAGCATCTGTAGCTCGCGGTCATAAAATCTTACAAGTCCAGGACCTGTCAGGAGTGATGAACGCAGATGGTGAGTTTGTAACTCTTCCTGAAGCTTGATAAGCTTACGACTACCACCGCGATTCTGCTCTTTGATTCCTTCTGCCTCTGCCATCCAGTCGAGCGAGAGTTCCTGTGGTGCTACCAGTCCGTAATCAAACAGTTTGGTCAGTCCATGATAACAGATACCAACAACAGCCTGGCGTTTAGCCAGATTGTATAACTGCTGCCATTCATGAGGGGCAGGAAATCTGCTTAAGCAATCCAACTGGCCGATAGAAACCTGCATGAACTCGAAAAAAAGCTTGCTCACCATGATAACAGATATTTGGATTTTAATAGAACTAATGTCATACCTAATGATAATACTGATGAAGCGATACATCCCAGTAGGGCATATACCATCACAGCGAAAGCGTTGATAGGCGAGAAACCACCCAGTAGCATACCGCAGAACAATAGTGGAATGGCGGCTAATGCCAGAACCGAAAGATTGGCAATCGTGGGAGAAAGGATTGCCAGAAGACTGGTACGCATAAATGGTATCATGGCTTTCCATGGCGTTGCTCCGTTGCCTATCATAAAGTCAAATTGAGCACGGTCGCGCTTAAATGTGGCGTCGAAGGCGCTGAGACCTCTTACTAACATGGATGCAGAATGTCCTAACAACACAGCAATTACTGGCACAAACCAACGAGCAGTGATGGGGCCGATTGGTAATACGGCTATCAGTAACCATAACCCGATAATGAGGACGCCACCAAAAAGTCCTGCACTGGCAGGTAGTAGGTGGTGGTTGACGGGCAATTTGCATTTTCTGGTTACAAGCCATCCTGCCCATATTGACATGATGAGGAACCATCCCATCGATAACCAGATGTTGTCCACTTTGTACACGCCCCAAATCAGAATGGCAAATAGCAGTAACTGTGCCAATCCTCGTATAAGAGCGATAGCCAAGGGCTTGATGGATTTCTGGTCCAAGAGATAGAGCGCTCCAAAAGGTAAAGCCAATAATAATAGGGCCAGGAATGTATGAAGAATCAATGCTGTAGTCATAACTGGAACTGGTTTAAATCAATCACACGATGAGCGTTTGCTATGAGTTGAGGATGCCGACTGGCTATGAGCACACACTTACCTTGTGTGGCTTGTTGCTGGAGTAACTCAAGCATCTGAGGAGCCAATTCGGGAGAGAGATGTGATGCAGGTTCATCAGCAACCACAATGGATTTGTTGGTGGCTTCATGGATGGTTTTGCTGGCCAGTTGGAATATCTCTTCGGGCGACAGAGGCTGTGTCTTTGGTATTTCTGTAGCTGACGGCAGTTGACTGTTCCATACAAGATATTCATCGGGTTCAGCTGGCTGAGCCTCGGGCTGGTAGAGTTGATGGCGCAGTAGGTGGATGTCCTGTGGCAGATAGCACATCATACGGCGGAAGGATGGTGCCGACTGGACAGTTAATAGCTCGCCATCCACACTGACAAAACCTTCTGTGATAGGCTGGAATCCCATGAGTGTACGCAGAAAAGTTGACTTGCCTGAGCCTACTGCTCCGGTGATACAAGTCAGTCTTCCGTCGTCTGCAATAAAGGATAGGTTTTTTACCAAAACCTTCCCCGATACGGATATTGTAGCGTCTTTAACCTCTAACATAGCAAATTGTTAGTGCAAAAATACAAAAAATTCTTATCATGCCATCAGTTATTACTCATTTTTTTGTAACTTTGCGCCAAAATTATGAGCATAGAAAAGAAAATCGACGCAAAAAGGTGGCGACTGCCCGCTGAATGGGAGCCACAATCGATGGTGCAGCTGACCTGGCCGCACGAGAAAACTGACTGGGCACCCATGCTTGACGAAATCACCAAGACTTATGAGGAAATGGCTGCCGCCATTCGTCAATATGAGGAATTGCTGGTAGTGGGCGAACCCAACAACGATACATGGGCTCGCGATCATGGTTTTATCACGTTGGTTGATGACGAAGGTGGAGCCCGATTGCTTGACTATTGTTTCAATGGTTGGGGCGAGAAATTCGAGGCGGCACTGGATAATGCGATCAATCGTCGTATCTATGATGAGGGTAAGGTCAAAGGCGACTATGTGGATTGTCAGGACTTTGTTCTCGAGGGTGGTTCTATCGAGAGCGATGGCGAAGGCACCATCTTTACCACATCCGGTTGTTTGTTAGCACCTCATCGTAATCAGCCAATGACAAAAGATGAGATTGAAGCACGTTTGAAGCACGACCTTTGTGCCGAGCGTGTTCTCTGGATAGATTACGGTCATCTGACGGGCGATGATACCGATGGACATATCGATACATTGGTCCGTATTGCTCCTAATCATACCTTATTATATATAGGTTGTGATGATGAGTCTGATGAACAGTATGACGACTTGAAGAAAATGGAGGAACAACTCCAGACCTTCCGTACCATGGCGGGAGAACCTTATCACTTGGTAAAACTGCCGATGCCTCGTGCCATCTATGATGAAGATGGTGAGCGACTACCTGCTACCTATGCGAATTATTTAGTTATGAATGGCGCTGTATTGGTGCCCACTTATAATCAGCCCGATCTCGATGCCGAAGCTCTGGGATTGATTGGTGAAGCTCACGAGGGTAGGGAGGTTGTAGGTATTGATTGTAGAAGTATCATTAAGCAGCATGGCTCGCTCCATTGCTGCACCATGCAATATCCTCTTATAGTGAAGAATGAATAGTGAATAGCATATGAAGGAGTTAAGAGTAGGTTTTTTACAGCAGCATAATACTGCTAACACGAAGGACAACATCCTGAGGTTGGGTGAGGGTATCACCGATTTGGCAAAACGTGGTGCGCAACTCATTGTTTTACAGGAGTTGCATAATACACTTTACTTCTGTCAGACGGAAGATGTCGATCTGTTCAATCTGGCCGAGACGATTCCTGGTCCATCCACCAAGTTTTATTCCGAATTGGCCAAGACATTAGGTGTGGTTATCGTAGCTTCTTTGTTCGAGAAGCGTGCACCAGGTCTGTATCACAATACCGCAGTGGTCATTGAGAGCAATGGCGAGATTGTTGGCAAATACCGTAAGATGCATATTCCCGATGATCCAGCATATTATGAGAAATTCTATTTCACCCCAGGTGATATGGGATTCCATCCTATCCAGACATCGGTAGGAAAATTGGGCGTGTTGGTATGCTGGGATCAGTGGTATCCCGAGGCTGCCCGTCTGATGGCGATGCAAGGTGCCGAGATGTTGATCTATCCAACAGCTATCGGCTATGCTGATAATGATACGCCTGAAGAACAGGAACGCCAGCGTATGGCATGGCAGACGGTGATGCGTGGTCACGCCGTAGCCAATGGACTGCCTGTAGTGGCTGTCAATCGTGTCGGTTTTGAGTCTGATCCTTCAGGTCAGACAGGTGGTATCCAGTTCTGGGGAACCTCGTTCGTAGCTGGTCCTCAGGGTGAGATTCTCTACGAAGCTTCGACTGATGATGAGGAGAGTATCATTGTAGAGTTGGATATGGACCGTTCGGAACAGGTGCGTCGTTGGTGGCCGTTCTTGCGCGATCGTCGTATCGATGCCTATAGCGATATCACCAAGCGCTTTATCGATTAAAGGTAAGAAAGTAAAAAGGTAAAAAGATAATTAATATAAGACTATGTCAAATCAACTTAGATTCCAGGTTGTAGAAGAGGCCTTTAAGAAGAAGGCTGTCGAGGTGAAAACGCCATCAGAGCGTCCCTCAGAGTATTTCGGCAAATATGTGTTTACCCGCGAGAAGATGTATAAATATCTGCCTATCGACGTTTATAACAAACTGATAGACGTAATCGATAATGGCGCTCGTCTGGATCGCTCTATTGCTGATGCAGTAGCTGAAGGTATGAAAAAGTGGGCCCAGGAGATGGGTGCTACGCATTATACGCACTGGTTCCAGCCTTTGACAGAGGGAACAGCCGAGAAGCACGATGCTTTTGTAGAGCATGATGGCAAGGGTGGTATGGTGGAGACTTTCAGTGGAAAACTGCTGGTTCAGCAGGAGCCTGATGCCTCCAGCTTCCCTAACGGTGGTATCCGTAACACCTTCGAAGCACGCGGCTATTCGGCTTGGGATCCTACATCGCCAGTGTTCATCATCGATGATACACTCTGTATTCCTACCATCTTCATTGCTTATACGGGTGAAGCTCTCGACTACAAAGCACCACTGCTTCGTTCTCTTCATGCACTCGATAAGGCGGCAACCGATGTCTGTCAGTACTTCTACGATGATGTGAAGAAGGTACAGGTCAACCTGGGTTGGGAACAGGAGTACTTCCTGGTTGACGAGGGCTTGTATTCAGCTCGTCCCGACTTGGTGATGACTGGTCGCACCCTGATGGGGCACGAGAGTGCCAAGAACCAGCAGATGGATGACCATTATTTCGGTACGATTCCTGATCGTGTGCAGGCCTTCATGAAGGATTTGGAAATTCAGGCTTTGGAGCTGGCCATTCCTTGTAAGACACGTCATAACGAGGTAGCTCCCAACCAGTTTGAGTTGGCACCTATCTTCGAGGAATGCAATTTGGCTGTCGATCATAATATGCTGCTCATGTCACTGATGAAGCGTGTGGCTCGTAATCATGGTTTCCGTGTGTTGCTCCACGAAAAACCTTTCGATGGCATCAATGGTAGCGGTAAGCATAACAACTGGAGTCTGACTGCCGACAACGGAGTGCTACTCCATGCACCAGGTAAGAGTCCTGAGGAGAACCTGCGTTTCGTCACCTTCATTGTTGAGACCTTGATGGCTGTCTATAAGCATAACGGATTGTTGAAGGCTTCGATTGTCAGTGCCACCAATGCGCATCGCTTAGGTGGTAACGAGGCACCTCCTGCTATCATCAGTTCGTTCTTGGGCAAACAACTCACCGAGTTGCTCGATCATATCGAATTGTCGGATAAGGACGACCTCTTTAATATCAAGGGTAAGCAGGGTATGGAGATTGATATCCCTCAGATTCCTGATCTGATTATCGATAATACGGACCGTAACCGTACATCGCCATTTGCATTCACCGGAAACCGCTTTGAATTCCGTGCACCAGGCTCTTCAGCCAACTGTGCATCGGCTATGATTGCGCTTAACTCTGCTGTGACCGAGGCATTGCAGAACTTTAAGCTTCGTGTGGATAAGCGCATCGCCAAGGGTGAGAGCAAGCTGTCTGCCATTATTGACATCCTGCGTGAGGATATCAAGACCAGCAAGCCTATCCGTTTTGATGGTAATGGCTATAGCGATGAGTGGGTGTCCGAGGCTGCCAAGCGTGGACTGGATGTCGAGAAGTCAACACCAAAGATTATCGAGCATTATCTTGATAAGGAAAGCGTAAAAATGTTCGAGTCGACCAAGGTGATGAACCGTAAGGAGTTAGAGGCTCGTAACGAGGTGAAGTGGGAGACTTACGTGAAGACTGTTCAGATTGAGGCTCGTGTGATGGGCGACCTGTCGATGAATCATATCATCCCTGTCAGCACACATTATCAGAGTCAGCTCATCAAGAATGTGCAGGGTATGAAGGATGTCTTTGCGAAGGCTGAGGCTGAGCGCTTGTCTGCCCGTAATATGAAGTTGATAAAGGAGATAGCCGAGCGTACTGAGCGTATCGAACAGCTGGTCGATGACCTGACCGAGGCCCGTCGTGTGGCTAATCGTATCTATAATATCCACGAGCGTGCCATGAGCTATCATGATACTGTTTGTCCGAAGATGGATGCTATCCGTTATGAGATCGACCATCTGGAGATGATCGTGGAGGACGGTCTTTGGTCATTGCCAAAGTATCGTGAGTTGTTGTTTATCAGATAATTTTTCTACACAAAAATGAAGAAACTCTTAGCTATGCTGGTGTTCTTGGTTGCTTTCATAGCGGCCAAGGCCCAGATAATGGACCCAGTTCACTTCACCACGCAGTTGAAAGACTTGAAGAATGGTGAGGCTGAGTTGGTATTCAAGGCCACGATTGATGCTGGTTGGCATGTCTATTCCACCGGGTTGGGAAGTGATGGACCAATTTCTGCTTCGTTCCACAAGAATAAAATGGAAGGTGCCGAACCTGTCGGCAAACTGCAGGCCCGTGGAAAAGAGCTGAAGCAGTTTGATAAGCTCTTCGAGATGGAGGTGCGCTACTTTGAACAGGCTGTAAGCTTCGTACAGAAGATTAAGTTCACCAAACCCAAGTACGATATTGATTGCTATGTGGAGTATGGAGCTTGCAATGATCAGGCTTGTCTGCCACCATCCGAAGCTGTGCTCAAAGTGAGCGGAAACAGTGCTGTGGCTGAGACAACCGAGGAAAAGGAGGTTGCTGAAACGGCGAAGATAGCCCCCCCCGTCGATACAGCTGCTGTCGATACCGCGGTTGTTGCGAATGATCTTTGGACGCCAGTTGTTTCAGAGCTGCAGGCGTTTAACGGCGATACAGCTCCTACTGAAAGCATGGCTTGGTGGCTGATATTCATCGAAGGCTTGTTAGGCGGATTCTTGGCGCTGTTCACACCTTGTGTCTGGCCCATCATCCCTATGACCGTATCCTTCTTCTTGAAGCGTAATAAGGATCGTGCCAAAGCGATTCGTGAGGCTACCACATACGGTCTGAGTATCGTGGTCATCTATGTTCTGTTAGGCTTGGCGGTTACGCTGCTCTTTGGCGCCAGTGCACTCAATGCCTTGGCTACCAATGCAGTATTCAATATCTTCTTCTGTCTGTTGCTGGTCGTGTTTGCTGCTTCGTTCTTAGGTGCATTCGAAATCACATTACCTTCAGCGTGGCAGAATAAGGTGGATGCCAAATCCGAGAGCACCACTGGCTTGTTGAGCATCTTCCTGATGGCATTTACCTTATCACTGGTATCTTTCTCATGTACTGGTCCGATTATCGGTTTCCTGTTGGTGGCTGTTTCTACGCAGGGTAGTATTGTGGCACCAACCATCGGTATGTTGGGATTCGCTATCGCACTGGCCATTCCGTTCACGCTCTTTGCCATGTTCCCATCATTATTGAAGTCGGCACCTAAGTCGGGTGGCTGGATGAATGCCATCAAGGTGACTTTGGGCTTCATCGAGTTGGCTTTTGCGTTGAAGTTCTTGAGTGTGGCCGATCTGGCATATGGCTGGCATATCCTCGATCGTGAGGTGTTCCTGGCGTTGTGGATTGTCATCTTCGGTCTGTTAGGTGCCTACTTGTTAGGCTGGCTTAAGTTCCCGCACGATGACGATCAGCATCGTACCAATGTGCCGCAGTTCTTCCTGGCCATGGCGTCGTTGGCCTTTGCCATCTATATGATTCCTGGTTTATGGGGTGCACCGCTGAAGGCTATTTCTGCTTTTGCACCGCCGATGAGTACGCAGGATTTTAATTTGCAGAAGACGGTAACCGAGGCTAAATACAAGGATTACGAACAGGGTATGGCTGCTGCCAAGGCAGAGCACAAGCCTGTCATCATCGACTTTACCGGTTTCGGTTGTGTGAACTGTCGCAAGATGGAGGCGGCTGTATGGAGCGATCCTCAGGTGTCGGATATCCTGAATAACAAGTATATCTTGATCTCGCTGTATGTGGATGATAAGACACCATTGGACGAACCTATCCAAGTGGAGGAGAATGGACAGCAGCGTACACTGCGTACCGTGGGTGACAAGTGGAGTTACCTGCAACGTGTGAAGTTCGGCGCCAATGCACAGCCGTTCTATGTGCTGTTAAACGAAGAAGGCCACCCGTTAGCGGGCAGCCGTTCTTACGATGAGGATATTCAAGGTTATATAGAATTCCTGAATAAAGGTCTGAAATAGAAAATCCCCGCCGATTTGGCGGGGATTTTTATTATTTGTTCTTCAGCGCTGCGATGCTTTCTTTCAGCGAAGCAATCTTCTCTTCAGAATCGCTTTGCTTCTTACGCTCCAGTGCTACCACAGCCTCAGGGGCATTGGCTACAAAGCGCTCGTTGCTGAGCTTCTTCTTCACGCCAGCCAGGAAACCTTCAAGGTGCTGCAGTTGCGCTTCCATCTTGGCAATCTCGGCCTCAACATCGATCATGTCACCAACAGGTACAGCGAACTCATCGGTTCCTACCATGAAGGCAGAAGCGGTGGCATCCTTCTCGGTAACAATGCTGATACCCTTCAGGTTAGCCATCTTGATGATGACAGCATCAAACTCTGCGTAGTCGTTCTTGCCAACTACCTGCAGGTCGAGCTGCTCCCTAGGCGCAATGTTCTTCTGGTTACGAACCATACGAACACCTGATACTATCTGCTTGACGTTCTCAATCTGAGCAGTCAACTCATCATCGGCCTTGGTAGGTGTGTCGAGCTTCAGGCTGACACGCATGATGCTCTCGCCATCCTGACGGTCATACAGGTGCTGCCACAGCTCTTCAGTGATGAATGGCATGAATGGGTGCAGCATCTTCAGCAGGATCTCAAAGAACTCGAGGGTCTTAGCATAGGTCTGCTGGTCGATAGGCTGAGGCTCACCATTGATATAGGCGGGCTTCACCATCTCCAGGTACCATGAAGAGAACTCGTCCCAGAAGAGTTTATAAACAGTCATAAGCGCTTCTGAAATACGATATTTTGAGAATAGTTCTTCAATTTCTTGATTTGCCATTTTTAGCTTGGCCTCAAACCATGCGGTAGCAATCTTGCCAGCCTCGGGCTGCTCAATGTCTGCCACCTTCCAACCCTTAACCAAGCGGAAGGCGTTCCAGATCTTATTGTTGAAGTTACGTCCCTGCTCACACAGTGCCTCGTCGAAGAGAATATCGTTACCAGCAGGTGCAGAGAGCATCATACCCATACGCACACCGTCGGCACCAAACTTCTCAATCAGGTCGATTGGGTCGGGTGAGTTACCGAGTGACTTCGACATCTTACGGCCCAACTTATCACGAACGATACCTGTGAAGTAAACGTTCTTGAAAGGCATGTCGCCGATATACTCATAACCGGCCATAATCATACGGGCAACCCAGAAGAAGATGATATCCGGACCTGTTACCAAGTCAGAAGTGGGGTAGTAGTACTTGATCTCCTCGTTGCCGGGATTGTTGATACCGTCGAACAGTGAGATAGGCCACAGCCATGAAGAGAACCAGGTGTCGAGGGCATCCTCGTCCTGGCGCAGGTCGGCATCCGTTACCTTTGGATCCTTCTGCTGAGCCAGCTTCAAAGCCTCCTCACGGGTCTCTGCTACTACATAGTCGTCATTCTCGTTGTAGTAGTAGGCAGGAATACGGTGACCCCACCACAGCTGACGGGAGATACACCAGTCCTGAATGTTTTCCAACCAGTTCTTATAGGTGTTCTTGTATTTTGCTGGGTAGAACTTCAACTCATCGTTCAATACGGGTGGCAGAGCGATATCGGCGAAGTGCTGCATCGAGAGGAACCACTGCATAGAGAGACGTGGCTCGATAGCGGTATCGGGGTTACGCTCTGAGTAGCCTACCTTATTAATATAGTCCTCAATGCGCTCCATCAATCCTGCTTCCTGCAGGTCCTTGCTGATCTGCTTGCGGCAGTCCATGCGGTCCATACCTACGTAGAGAGGACTCTGCTCTGAGATGGTACCATCGGGGTTGAAGATGTCGATGGTCTCCAGATTGTGGGTCTTACCCAGCATATAGTCGTTGGTGTCGTGTGCAGGTGTTACCTTCAAACAACCAGTACCGAACTCGATATCCACATAACGGTCTTCGATAACAGGGATGACGCGGTTCACCAGAGGCACAATCACCTTACGGCCCTTCAGCCACTGGTTCTTGGGGTCCTTGGGGTTGATACACATAGCGGTATCGCCCATGATGGTCTCAGGACGGGTGGTTGCTACTACAGCGTAGTACCCCTTCTCATCCTTGTGGATGATGTTGCCTTCGGCCTTCAGTGCCTCCTCGTTATCGAGTGTGGTCAGACCATCCACATAATATTTCAGGTGGAACAGATGGCTCTGCTCCTCTTTATAGATTACCTCTTCGGTTGAAAGAGCTGTCAATGCCTTAGGATCCCAGTTCACCATACGGAGACCACGGTAGATGAGCCCTTTCTTATAGAGGTCAACGAAAACCTTGATGACGCTCTCGCTGCGCTTCTCGTCCATGGTGAAAGCGGTGCGGTCCCAGTCACAGCTGGCACCTAAGCGGCGCAACTGCTTCAGGATGATGCCACCGTGCTCGTTGGTCCAATCCCATGCATGCTCCAGGAACTGCTCGCGGGTCAGATCGTGCTTCTTAATGCCTTGTCCAGCCAACTTTTTCACTACCTTTGCCTCAGTAGCAATTGAGGCGTGGTCGGTGCCAGGCACCCAGCAGGCGTTCTTGCCCTCCATACGGGCACGACGTACTAGGATATCCTGAATGGTGTTGTTCAACATGTGTCCCATGTGGAGCACACCTGTTACATTGGGAGGCGGAATCACAATCGTATAGGGTTGACGTCCGTCGGGTTTACTGGCAAAGAGCTTGTTGTCCAGCCAGTACTGATACCATTTCGATTCGACCTCTTTTGGGTCGTATTTGCTAGCTAATTCCATATATAATATTTTAATATTTTGCAAAAATCGCTGCAAAATTACTAAATTTCCATTTAAAATTAGTACTTTTGCACGGAAAATGATTGTTTTATGCATACAAAAGAAGAAAAAATGCAGGCTTTCGGTCGGTTTCTTGACGTTTTAGACGCGTTAAGGGCTAATTGTCCTTGGGACAAAAAACAAACAAACGAGAGCCTTCGCCCCAATACCATCGAGGAGACTTACGAGCTCTGCGATGCTCTCATTAAGAATGATATTCCTGATATTTGTAAGGAGTTAGGCGATGTATTGCTGCACATCTGTTTCTATGCCAAGATAGCAGAGGAGAAAGAACAGTTTGATATGGCCGATGTCTGCAATGCCCTGACACGCAAGATGATAACCCGTCATCCGCATGTATATCATCCTTCGCAGATTGATGCCGAAGATCCCAAACCACTGCCCTTTGTTCCAAAGGAGGTGAACGGTGAACAGGGAATAGTGAATAGTGATTCTGCAAAGGTAACGACTGTCGGTCAGGTGCTTGAAAATTGGGAACAGATTAAACTCAAGGAAAAAGATGGCAATAAATCTGTACTCGCTGGTGTGCCCGATGCTTTGCCTTCGCTCATTAAGGCTTATCGTATTCAGGATAAAGCCCGCAATGTAGGCTTTGACTGGGAAGACCGTCAGGATGTGTGGAAGAAAGTACGCGAAGAACTGGCAGAGTTGGAAGTGGAACTCAATCGGGAAGATAAAGAAAAATCAACTGAAGAGTTGGGCGATTTCCTGTTCAGTGTGATCAATGCGGCGCGCTTGTATAAGCTCAATCCGGATAATGCCCTTGAGAAGACCAATCGTAAGTTTATCGATAGGTTTAACTATATCGAGGCGCATAGCATCAAGATTGGCAAACCCTTGAAAGATATGACCTTAGGTGAAATGGACGCTTTGTGGAATGAAGCGAAAACAGCCTTAAAGTCCTGAAGTCCGTTGCAAAAAAACAAAAACGAAGATATGAAAAAGTTAGTTTTTCTGAGTGTGGCAATAGCCGTTGTGATGTTGATGAGTTGTGGTGGCGGTGGTCGTCATCAGGCTGAGCGTGAAGAGGATACGGTTGATGTGAACGATCTGATTCGCGATCACACCATTTATGGCCTCTGTAGTGGTATTCCTTCGGCTTCTCAGTTGAAGTTGTTGACGGATAACGGCGATACGCTGACGCTCGATATCACGCGTGCCAGAAGTGAACATCAGTTGTTGGGCTCCTTCAGGGTGGGCGATCGCTTGGCAGTGATGACCAATAAAGCAAAGACCGTAGCCACAGAGGTTATCAATGTCAACCTGTTGCTGGGCGATTGGGTGATGCCTGATCCGCTGGATGGCAGCGATGAGGTTGGTATCCGCATCAAGGAAGGTGGTGTGGCAGAGTCTATTGAGATGACCAATATCACCTATCGTACATGGCGAATCTTTAATGGAAAACTGGAGATAACCTCTATCCGTGAGAGTGGTGGTGAAGGTGAGGAAACTAACTTCTATAATATTCTGAAACTCTCCTCGGATACCCTGATATATAAGACCATCGGAAAGCCTCAGGATGAGGAGGAAACCCTGGAGTACACCCGTTGGCGCGAAAAACCACTTCCTGATCTGCATGGTTTGAAGCTGGAAGAGCATCAGGATGAGTTCATGAAAATGTAAACAAACGTCAGAAAAATTGGAACCATTTAAAGTTCATATATTAGGATGTGGGAGTGCACTTCCCACACTCCGTCATAATGCCTCTTCGCAGGTGGTTGAGGTACGTGAGAAGGTGCTGATGCTGGATTGCGCGGAAGGCACGCAGATGCAGTTGCGTAGATGTCGGGTGCGTTTCACCAAACTCAGTCATGTATTTATCACCCATCTGCATGGCGATCATTGCTTCGGTTTGATTGGTATGATTTCCACTTTCGGTTTGTTGGGTCGCACAGCCAAACTGCATGTCCATGGACCGAAGGAGTTAGGTGACGAACTGGCCCGCCAGCTGAAGTTCTATACCCATGATTTAGGGTTCGAAGTGGTCTTTTATCCGGTCGATACCACCCAGCGTGCGGTGGTCTTTGAGGATCGGAGCATCACAGTCGAAAGCATCCCATTGATTCATCGCATGCCGTGTTGTGGCTACCTGATTACTGAGAAGCCTTCCCAGCCGCATATCCGTCGCGATATGATGGAGGCTTACGGGATTCCCAATTCACAGGTGAACAACATCAAATGCGGTGCCGATTGGACAACACCCGATGGTGATGTGATTCCTAACGAGCGACTGGTGATGCCTGCTGACCCGGTGCGTAGTTATGCTTATCTGTCGGATACCCGCTATATTCCAGAGCTTTGGCAACAGGTGAAGGGTGTGAGCACCCTCTATCATGAGAGTACCTATGGCGATGACCATCTGCCACAGGCAGAGAAATATTGTCATTCCACAGCCCGTCAGGCAGCTATGGTGGCGCGCGATGCCGGGGTGGGGAAACTGCTGTTGGGCCATTATAGCTCGCGCTATGAGGACGAGACGGTATTGCTCAATCAGGCTAAAGAGGTGTTCGAAAACAGCTATTTAACCAACGAAATGGATGTTTTCGATGTCTGAAAAGTCAGAAAAGCCATTTTTTTAGCTTAAAATTTGGCTGTTTCGAAAGAATTTCCTAACTTTGCGCCAACTATAGATAGATTGCTTATGCGTAGACTTATACTTATCTCAACCATATTGTTCCTGCTGGCAGCCCCTGTTCTGGCTGTTGGCATGCTGATGGATCCAGCGCCTTCTGCGCAAGTCGATGGGCCATCGGTTGCTGTTGATGGGCGAACGGTGACGGTTAGTGGTGCTCAGGGCGAAAAGCTTCAGGTAGTATCATTAACTGGTCGATTGGTGGCAGAGTATGATATTGATGCCCCTGTACAGCGTGTGGAACTTAATCTGTCTAAAGGGTGTTACATATTAAGGGTAGGCAAAGTAGTCCGCAAGATATCCATCCGATAATCTTCGGTTTGTTGAGCATCTGTTGGTTGCTGACTTCCTGTTTTGGAAGTGGGGGTAACGAATTGACGGAGGCTGAACGTTCGGCATTTGGTGAATATGTTAATCAGATGGACAGCACGCTTTCTGGCGTGTGGTTCGATCGTATGGGGGTATCCGAAGATGCCGATTCGTTGCTGTCTTACCTGAACCGTGAACTGCCTCGTAATGGTTTGGATACGGCGGCATTCTTTGTGCCTGAGATAGCCAGGGATCTGGAGATAGTACATACCCTTGCTTTCGATTCTGTCGGTGTCAGCATCAATGAGGTTCTTCCCCGTTTGGAGGCTCATCTCACTAAGGCTTATATCCGTTATGCCACTGGTCAGCGTTATGGTTTTATGCGTCCTCGCGTCTTTAACCGTATGGATCCCAAGGTGGGCAATCCTGATACCTTTGCCCGTGTGTTCGATTATGAAGCTGCTGCACCTGATACAACCGAGGCTGCCAAGAAGGTGAAGGAGGATGATAGGATGTCGTATCTTGTTTCGTCGGCTCCTGATACCTATATATATCAGGCACTCCTCAGTGAGATGGATAAGACTACCGATGCCGAGAAACGCCGCATACTGGCAATCAACATGGAGCGCTGCCGTTGGCAGATAGCACATCCGGAGGCTAACAAGCGGCAGATACTGGTAAATATTCCTGCCCAGCATTTGTGGGCGATTGGTGGCGACTCTGTGCTCGATATGCGTATCTGCTGTGGCGCTGTACCTACCAAGACGCCTTTGCTGCATAGTGCCATCAGTTATATGCAGATTAATCCGGAGTGGGTCATCCCGCAGAATATCGTCAAGACCGAAGTGTTGAACCATGCTGGTGATTCGGCCTATTTTGCTCGTAACCGTTATTTTATTATTGACAAGGAATCGGGCGATACCCTCAATGTGAGCGATGTAGGTACCAGTTCCATGCTTTCAGGCAAGCTGCGTATCAGTCAGCGGGCTGGGGTAGGCAACTCCTTGGGGCGCATTGTGTTCCGTTTCCCAAACAATTTCTCGATTTATCTGCACGACACCAATAACCGCGGTGCTTTCCAGCGCGATCGTCGCACTTTATCACATGGTTGTGTCCGTGTGCAGAAACCATTCGAGCTGGCTTGCTATCTGTTGCCTGATGCTGATGAGTGGACACGCGAGAGCATCCGTATCTCGATGGATATGACGCCTGTGACTGATCGTGGCCGCAACTGGGTTCGTCAGCATGCCAACGCTCAGCGTCCGTTTAAGCTGATATCCTATCGGGATGTGAAGCCACATGTGCCTCTATACATATTATATTATACAGCCTTCCCGAATCCTAAGACGGGTGCCATCGATTATTTGCCCGATCTGTATGGATTCGACAAGGTGATTAGTAAGGAATTGAAATGGATAAGCGGAGAGAGTTCGAGTCGATAGTAAAAGAATATAGCGAACAGCTGTATTGGATGATACGTCGCATCGTGCTCACGCATGACGATGCCAACGACGTGCTTCAGAATACTTTTCTGAAGGCCTGGAATGCATTCGATAGTTTCCAGGGCGGGTCGAAGGTGTCAACCTGGTTATCCCGCATTGCCATTAATGAAAGTCTCGACTTCTTACGTCGCAATAAGTTTGTGGCTTCAGCTTCGTCCGAGGATTTATCAGTGGCCAATGCCTTGTTGGCTGATGATTATTTCGATGGTAGTGAGACCGAGGCGATGCTCCAGGAGGCTATCGCTCAGTTGCCAGATGTGCAGCGAACGGTGTTTAATCTTCGCTATTATGAAGAGATGAAATACAGTGAGATGAGTAAGGTGCTTAACACTTCGGAAGGGGCGCTGAAAGCCTCGTATCATATCGCGGTGAAAAAGATTACTGATTTTTTTAAGGCACGCGATTAAACTATTTGGATATCAATACGTCATATATACGATGAACGAAGAAATGTACATACAGGAGAAGGTTGGAAAGCGGAATCCATTCCGTGTTCCAGAGGGTTATTTCGACAACCTGACTGCCCAGGTGATGCAGAATCTGCCTGAGCAGCCTCAGCAGCGTCGTGCTAAGTCTGTATTCGTGCGTCCTGTATTCTATGCAGCGGCGAGTGTGTGTGCTTTGTTGGTTGCAGGAGCCGCTTGGATGTGGCAGTCGAAAGCCGATACAACAGCTGTTACTGCCGTTCAAGCTAAGGTTGAAAATCGTTCGCAACAATCTGAGAATGAAGAGTATATGGATGAAGCTGCTGATTATATGATGCTTGATAATCATGAGATATACTCATACTTAGCAAGTGCGAGTGAGTAATAGTTATTGAATAGTGAAGAGTGAATAGAAAAATGAATATAGATATCAAACGAGGATGGTTAGTGAGAGTGATGGCGATATTGTTCGTTATGCACTGCTCGCTTTTCACTGCTTCTGCTGAGGAGCAGCAGAAGTTCTCGCCCGAGAAGTTTCAGGCTGATTTAGAACAGTATATTACCAATGAGGCAGGATTGACTGCTGAGGAGACTGCTAAGTTCTTCCCCCTTTACCGTGAGATGCAGCAGAAGCAGCGTGTGGTTTATAATAAGATGCACGAGCTCTTTAAACTGCCCAAGGATGAGGCTTCTTGCAAGCGTGCCATTCAGCGTCGCGACCAGTACGAGATAGAGTTGAAGCAGATTGCGCAGACCTATCATAACAAATTCCTGCGTGTACTCCCTGCTTCAAAGGTTATCCGTACGATTATTGCCGAGGATAAGTTCCACCGTCGTGCATTCCGCAATTGGGGCAATCACAACCGTGGCGAAGGGCATCATCGTGGTTCGCAGCCTAAGAAATAACCTTTGCACAGTATTTTTCGATCTCGCATTTCTCACAGTGAGGCTTTCTCGCTGTGCAGACATAGCGTCCGTGTAGCAGCAGCCAGTGGTGCGCATTGGGTATATCCTCTTCTGGGATATATTTGGTGAGCGCCATCTCCACCTTATAGGGCGTATTGTCGCTTTTGTTCACTAATCCCAAGCGATGCGCCACGCGGAATACATGCGTATCCACTGCTAAGGTGGCCTTACCAAAGGCTACACTCTGAATCACATTCGCTGTCTTGCGGCCAACGCCCGGTAGGGTGAGGAGCTCGTCGAGCGTACTGGGCACTTCGCCACCGAACTTCTCCATCAGTACACGTGCCATCTCTACCAGATGCTTGGCTTTGGCATTCGGATACGACACACTTCTGATCCACTCAAAGATGTCTTCTTCCTCTGCTTCTGCCATCGAGGCTGCGTCAGGGTAGTGGGCAAACAGGTCTGGCGTCACTTGGTTGATACGCTTGTCTGTACACTGGGCACTCAGCACAACGGCCACCAGTAACTGGAACGTGCTACCAAAATCCAGTTCGGTAGTTACCAAAGGCATCTTTTCGCGGAAATGCGCTAAAATAGCATCGTATCTTTCTTTCTTTTTCATCTTATAAATAGATAATTACAAAGAATGAGGCTATCCAACCAAGGATGCAGAACTGCACGAAATGGTCTTTTACCAACGATTTGGTTGGGCTACCACTCAGTCCGAACACAATCATATTCTGCAGATAGCGTAGTAAACCCGCTAAAACCCATCCGGACGTAAGGTAGACATAACGGGTGCCTAAGCGATGGATTACTTCTGGCGACATGGTGTACATGATGTAACACACCAAAGTGACAGAAGCAATGATGGCTGTGGCCTCATTGATAAATGTCTTGTTATAGCCTGTTATCGATACGCGAGGCTTTGTGCCTGTTTGTTCGTAGATGCGATAGTCGTCATTACGTTTGGTGAAGGCTAAGAACAGTGTTACCAGGAAAGTCATCATTACCAACCAGTGGGAAATGTAGATATCCGTTGCTATGCCTCCAACTAATACACGCATCACAAAGCCTATGGCAATAATTGATACGTCAAGGATGGCAAACTGCTTCAACTTCAGACAATAGCCGATGTTCATCAGCCAGTAACCAATGATAATGGCGTAGAGGTAAGGCGTATTTACACTCTGTGCCAATGGCAGAATGGCTAACGCACCAATGGTACATAATATCATCATCACATATCCTCCTATCACCGACACCTTGCCTGATGCAATGGGACGATGACACTTCTTGGGATGCTGGCGATCAGCCTCCACATCCTTCAGGTCGTTGAAGCAATAGATAGAACTCGATATCAAACAAAACGACGCAAATACCGCTAAGGTAGGCCAGAAGAATTCCGGCTTCAGCAGATTGGTGCTGAAGAAGATGGGCGCAAACACAAACAGGTTTTTGAGCCACTGCAGCGGGCGAAGTAACTGTATATAATGTATCATAGCTGCAAAGGTAAATGTTTTCTTTGAATTATCCAAAAAAAGTAGGAATAATGTTTGGCAGTGTCAAAGAAAATGTGTATATTTGTAGCCAGATAATCAACAAATATGATTGTTCGAAATATGAATTCCTTCTTAACGTCCCATCTTCCGAAGGAACATCAAATTCTATAATACACCATCTAAGGTCGGTTTATAAATTTATATAAATTTATAGATTTAACATTTAAAATTTGGGAGATATCGATATATTTCTTATCTTTGTCCCCTAAATGACTAATTCTATAAGTGATATGAAAAAGATTATACTGTTTGCGATTGGTTTGTTAACATCAGTGACCATGCTGGCTGAAGATTATGACGATGGAACATACACATATACGTATGATCCGGATAAATCGACGGCGACTCTAACAGGTGTGTTGGAGGTACGTAAAAACATAGAGTACGCTGTTATTCCTAGTCAGATATTGGATAAATATCCTGTTACTGCCATAGGAACGGCAGCTTTTAAAGGTTGCTCTAGCTTGAAATTGTTAACACTACCTGAAACACTTATGTCTATAGCTAATAATGCGTTTAGTGATTGTAAAGACTTGAAACATATTTATTGTAAGGTTTTAGATCCCAAAAATAAACTCAAACCCGGAGGTCTGCCATATTGTTCTGATAATAGTTTGGTGACGCTTTATGTTGAATCGCAAGAAAGTAAGGCTAACTACAAAAATGATCCGAATTGGAACTCCAAATATAGTAGAATTTTAGTTGGCCCAATGTCATCTGAACCAATTAACTATAAAAATGGTAGTGATGATGTAACTGGTATGTTTTATGTTTGCGCGGAAGGATCTCAAGAAGCAACGTTGATCACAGGAAAGAATGAAAAGGATATAGTTGTTCCTTCGACTTTTAATATTAGTTCTGGTGAACAAAATATTAAATTTAGAGTTACAGGAATTGACAGACTAGCTTTTTCTGGTTTCGGCGATATTAAAAATATTACAATTTCTGAACATGTAGAAGTGATTGGACCTCAAGCTTTCAATGGTTGTAAACAATTAGAGACTGTCAAATTACCTTCTACTTTAAAATCGATAAAGGAACAGGCCTTCAGTGGATGTGATAATTTAGTCCGTGTCGAATGCACTGCTTCTGCATTTGATATTCCCACTAATGTATTTAGCAATTCCCTTGAAAAAACACTTTATGTTCCTGAACCAGATTTATATCAGACGTATCCAGGATGGCAAAAGTTTACTTATTTCATGGAAGGCACAATAAAGGAGAATGTTACATATACTTCGCCTGAAGGTGTGAAAATGAAATTTATTTGTGCAAAAGAATCAAATCAAGCTACTTTAGTAGAAGTAGAAACAGATGCTAAGGCCGTTACAATACCTTATTCATTCGTGGGCTCAGACAATATTACTTATGTAGTGAAGGTAATTAATAATAATGCTTTCTCAAAAGCAACCTCAATTGAAGAATTGACGTTCTTGGATAGTGATAATGGTGAGAGTGAAAACTTGAAGATAGGAGAAAAGGCACTTAATAGTTGTGAGAATTTGAAGATACTTATTTTACCAGAACGACTTGATAGAATAGGTAAGGAGGCTTTCAATTCTTGCAGTAGGTTGGCTTATGTCTATTTTAAGAGTGTCCCATCTTCAATAGGAACAACTTCCATATTTGCAGAAGATACTAGAAAAAATGCTACATTGTTTGTAAACGAAACTTCAGATCCTGCAGCGCTGAAATTCACCCACTTTACTCTATGTACAAGCATGAGCGTATTTTATGATAATAAAATGAAATATGTAGGATGGACAACATCATCTGGAAATGAAGCAATATTAATTAAAGGTGACAAAGACTTTAATGGGGCATTCTCTTCGCAAGTTCCAAATAATAATATTTATTACGACTTAGTTAGAATTGGCGAGTCTGCTTTCTATGAAAATAATTCATCTATTGGGTCTTTTGAAACTTTAACAATACCATCAAAAGTCAAGACTATTGGGGCAAATGCGTTCATGAATCATTCACAATTGAAAGAGGTTATATGCCCTCCAAGTTTGATAGGTATTGGCGAGAAAGCTTTTTGGGGATGCGGTAATTTGATAAATATTAGTTTAGGCGGCATAGAAACTATTGGTGGTAATGCTTTCAGAGATTGTAAAAAACTAGAAATGCTTATTATACCATCAAGTATAAAATCAATTAGGGGTAGTGCCTTTGCTGGTTGTGATAAACTTATAGAAGTTCAATGTAATAAAGAAGAACCGATAGAAATTGGTGTTGACGAATCCTCCCCATTCCCAAATACTGACATTATATTATATATACCTCAGTCTACTGGTAATAATAAGAATCAGTATAGGGAAAAAGGATGGAATTTCCCCAATATCTATTATGGAGAGAGAAAGTATCATGATGAGGAAGGGCTGAGATATGTATATGGTGCCGATGATAATTATGCAGCATTGCTCAAAAACTTGAATACATCAGGAGAGAGTGCATTTATTGCATCTATTAAGCCTTCTATATTAGACGGCAGTAAAACGGTTAATCTCATTGCAAGACGTGCCTTTGAAAACAATCAATTACTTAAAACAGTGAGCATTCCCAATGGAATAGAAAGAATTGGAGATTATGCTTTCAGAAACTGTAAGGTTTTAGAGAATATTGTTTTGCCATCTAATCTAAAGACTATTGGCAAATACGCATTTGAGAGCAATAATAAACTTAAGATTGTAGATATTCCAGAAGGTACTACTAAAATTGGAGCTCAAGCATTTTATAATTGTGCATCATTGGAAGAGGTTATATTGCCATCTACACTTACAACCATAGGTAGTATTGGGGATGAAGCGTTTAATCTATGTAACAATATTACAACTATTACGAGTAGAATAGAAAATCCGTTTGAAATTAGTTCTGAAGTGTTCACTTCCCCTAAGATTTCGAAAATATATTTGCCTAATGGCAATAAAGCTGAATATTTAAAAACTGCTGGTTGGAAAATATTCGAAAAGGATAAATTTATAGAAGGAGAAGTATTTGATGCACCTGATAATAATTACTCTGCTATGGTTTATAAATGTCAAATAGTGGGTGATAATAAAACGGCAACATTGATTCAAGTAACACAGACAGGCCAATTGGAGACTCTTCCAATACCAAAGAGTGTTTCCTTAACAAATAGTGTTGGTCATATATATGATAATGTATTAGTAACAGCGATAGGTCCCTCTGTCTTCAAGACGAATACCGATAAGGGCAATATCAAGACAATCGATATTCAGGCAGATATTGAGAGCATCGGTGCAAATGCTTTCCAGGGCAGTGAAAATCTGGAAGAAGTGAAACTTCCTTCGAGTGAGACACCAACCCTGGTTTCTATAGGTGCATATGCTTTCCAGAAATGTAAAAGTTTGTATAAGATTCCGTTCCCATCAAGTCTGACCTCTATCGGTGATTATGCTTTCAGTGATACCAAACTGCCAGAGTTGCGTTCCGATAACATCAAGACTATCGGAGTCGGTGCCTTCAGCGGCAGCAAGGTTAAGGAGGTTCATCTGGGTGTTGTTGAGAAAATCGGCGAGAATGCTTTCCAGAATTGTAGTAACCTGAATAAGATATGGCTTCCCAATACTCTGACTACAATTGGTGAAAGTGCCTTTGACAATTGTAATGCAATATCTCATGTAATTAGCAAGATGGAGTATCCATCTGCAATGAATTATAATATATTCTCTATCCCTGAAAATAATAAAGCTACATTGTTTGTTCCCTCAAAGACTGGTTATACAACAGGCAGTTGGACTCAGTTCTCGAATGTAGTAGAAATGGGAGCAGGTGATTATGTTACCGATACTGAGGAGAACGGTATGATTTTCGCTTGTTATACAGTGAAAGGTGATGATACTTCGAAATACGCAATCCTGACGAAGTCTAAGAATACAAGTATTTCCGAAGCCTTGATAAAAGAGAAAGTCAATAATGATGAGTATACTGTGCGCTCAATCGGAAAATATGCGTTCCAGAATTGCTCGCAAATTACAAAGGTTGAGTTGCCTAAGACTCTGACCTCGATAGATGCACAAGCTTTTGCAGGCTGTTCAACAATCAAAGAGATTGTTTCCGATGTTGTAAAAGCATTTAATATCCCAGAAAATGTATTTGATGGTAATGTATATGCTGGCACGCTGTTGTATGTCCCAGATGAAGGTATAGGAAGTTATACGGCTGAGGATTCAGGTGGCTGGCAGCGGTTCCAAAATAAAGTGAAGGGCAAATGGGAAGAGAGTGATTACCTTGCATACCAAGGTAGTATGTTCAAGTACCGTTACCATACTAGTAAGAAGGATGCGACAGTAATCGGCATCACCTTCCCTGGTGACGGTAGCAAGACCGAACTTGAGATCCCAAGCTCAGTTGTAATTAAGAATAAGGAAGGTAAAGAGATAAGTTATTATGTAAATATCATCTCTCCTTCAACTTTTGACAACAAGGACAAGGTCCAGAGTCTTGTCATCAAGGAGAAGACCTGGACAGAATCAGACGGCATTGACAAGGCAGGTATTGAGATCATTGACGAGAATGCTTTCTCAGGCTGTACTAACCTGATGAGTGTAGTTCTTCCATCGAGTGTATCTGAGATAGGTAAGAATGCCTTCAAGGGTTGTAGCAAGCTTGCCTCGGTGAACCTTTCTCAACTGTCAAAGCTTACCTCTATAGGTGAGTCTGCTTTCAGCGGTTTATCTAAGTTGGAGGAGCTTCATCTTCCAGCAGGTGTAGAGAAGATTGGAACCAGTGCTTTCCAGAGCTGTAGTAGTCTGAAGAAGGTATGGCTTCCTGCTAATCTGACTGAGATCGGCAAGCAGGCCTTCGACGGCTGCAGCAAGCTGACCCATGTCAGCATTGATGCGAAGACAATGCCAAGTACTCTGAGCGAGGTTGTTCCCGATGGCAGCAGTGCTTTACTGTTTGTTCCTAATGGTAAGAAGGATGTCTATGAGAATAAGACCGGTTGGCAGT
>NZ_JNKF01000012.1 GCF_000702825.1 Prevotella sp. P6B1 | reverse complement strand
GGACTCCATTGAGGGTCGTCATAGACGATGACGTTGATAGGGTGCAGGTGTAAAGACGGTGACGTCAAAGCCGAGCACTACTAATTGCCCGAAATCTTTCGTTTCATGCTGATATTATCAGATGTAATCTAGTATCTGAAACAAACTTCTACGGAGGTTTCTTGTGTCGACAATGTCAATAACCTATATCAGGTGGTTATTGCAGTGGGGTCCCACCTCTTCCCATTCCGAACAGAGAAGTTAAGCCCACCTGCGCCGATGGTACTGCAATGCAATGCGGGAGAGTAGGAAGCCGCCGTCTTTTTATAACGAAGTAGGAATCACTTTCGAGTGGTTCCTATTTTTTTTGTTTTTTTTATTTGGTATTTTACTCGATTTGCACTATCTTTGCACTAATGAATCAAGTGAAAGGCTGTTTGGTTTGGTTTGGGCGTATTCATCGGTGCCGAGGGTTTGGTATCCAGTCGCCTACCGATTACTCGTTTGTTCGCTATGTGATAAACGAGCATTGGCCTTATTATGCCTATAAGCAACTGGTGGGCGATGATTGGCTTACCAGTAAACTGGGGCGCCTGTATTTCCGTCTGGCCAATTGGCGTCGGCCTTCTACGATGATGCCCGACTGTTACCAGCGTTATTGGCAGGCTGGTTGTCATCAAACGGTATTCGTACCTAATATTAATAAGGTAGAACTAGCCAGAATTACGATTGAGGACCAAGATGGATGGGAGGCTTTGCTATCTAAATGCAATCAGGATTCCGTGGTGGTTGTTGAAGGTATCTGGCGTGATTGGGCGCGCTGGCATGAGATAGAGTCAGATACAAGAACATCGGTAACCTTTGATCTCTATTACTGCGGTATTGTTTTCTTTGATAAAACAAGATATAAGCAAAACTATAAAATTAACTTCTAACTGTTTATGAGAATAACTAAAGTCTATACCCGAGGTGGCGATATGGGTAAAACATCGCTTGTAGGCGGTCAGCGTGTTTCAAAGGCCAGCGCACGGCTTGAGGCTTATGGAACCGTGGATGAACTGAGTAGTCATTTAGGTTTGTTGACTTCAATGCTATCCGATGGTGAAGATAAGGAGATGATTATCCGCATCCAGAACTGTTTGTTTAATGTATGTACTAACTTAGCAACCGATCAGGAGCAGACACCCCTATCCACCTCTGCACATCTTCCTGACGGAGAGATTGAAATGGTTGAGCATAAGATAGATGATATTATGAAGTTGCTGCCCGAGAAACAGGGATTTGTTTTGCCTGGAGGAACACAGAAGGCAGCTCAGGCTCATGTGTGTCGTACGGTGTGTCGTCGAGCCGAACGTCGTATCGTTGCGCTGTCAGAAGTGGCAAAAATCAGCCCCGAAATATTGCAAT
This sequence comes from Prevotella sp. P6B1, assembly GCF_000702825.1. GTDB lineage: Bacteria > Bacteroidota > Bacteroidia > Bacteroidales > Bacteroidaceae > Prevotella. The sequence goes on along the minus strand of NZ_JNKF01000012.1, from coordinate 600,083 downwards.
ATGTGAACAGATTGAGTGATTATCTCTTCGTTTTGGCAAAAAAAATAAATTTTAACGCAAATCAGAGTGAAATAGTATGGCAAAATGTTGGTAGATAGGAAATAATTGATTACTTTTGCGACCAAAATTAAAAGAATCAGTTAAACTAACAACTTGAATTATGTATTGGACACTTGAATTAGCTTCAAAATTAGAAGATGCGCCTTGGCCAGCAACCAAGGATGAGCTTATAGATTACGCTATCCGTTCTGGAGCTCCACTCGAAGTGTTGGAGAACCTGCAGGAGATTGAGGATGAAGGTGAGATGTACGAAAGCATCGAGGACATCTGGCCCGATTATCCTACCAAGGAAGATTTCCTGTTCAACGAAGATGAATATTAATCTATAGCGATTAGTACTAACCATTTTAAAAAAAACAACAGCGAGATCAGGTTTTGGCCTATCTCGCTGTTTATTTTTTATTTGGTGCGCTCGTTGAAGTATTCCCAGATGAATACCATCGACATGGTGTCGAGTTCGCAGTAGCGCAGCAGGGCTCGTCGTAGAGCGTTGTTCATGCTTTCGCCCTCGCAGAACATCAGTTTGTTGTAGGCTGTCAATGCAGCGCCGCCATTGGCCACTTCAAAGTCTCGCTCGTCAGTGGATAGCTGCTCCATCTGGTCCATATCTTCTTCGCTCATACCAATCAGTTCGCCTACTGAGGGCAACTGGTGGTAGGGGCTGTCTACGTGTCCGTCGGCTTCCAGCTTTATCCATGCCAGGGGTTCTGTCTCTTTGATGTTACAGCTTTTAATCTCTGAGCCATAGATGGGCTGGCTGTACTTGTCTTTCAGATACTGGCTGCTGTTCAGTACTGCTGGCAATACCTGCTTGATACTGTTGCTGCCGTGCATCTCGTCGAGCTGGTAGAAGTAGCGCTTCACAACTTGCAACAGGTCTACCATATCGCGTGGACCATCGTAGAGTTCGCCTTTCTTTTCCTCGTGGTTGTGGGTGATGCTACGGATGAAGGCGATCAGTTCGTCCTTGTCTGGCTCGTTGCTGTCAGCCAACTGAGTGGCTATAGCACGCAGGATACTGTTCTCGTGGGTGGCGTAGCGGAAGATGGTGCCATCGTCATCCTTCAGCTGGTGATACAGTTCGCGAACAAATTCGAAGTTGGGGAACTTCGTCACGGCTTCGTTCAGATACTGACCAGCATGCTTGATATGCCCGTTCTGATCGATGGTGTGATGCGAGAACTGGAAAGCCACCTGTTCGTAGGGCTTCATACCTATATAATATGGTAGGGCGACGGCTGTGGTCTCGAAGTCAATCATGTGGAGCGGATACTTCCATTTGGTCATCTCTTGGCGAAGACCATCTATGTCCAGATAGATGTTGCCGTTCAGATGTTCTTTGAATCGGCTCAGGATGCCTTCGTTCTTTGTTTCCAGACCTATCTGCAGCCATTTGCGCTGGTAATCATCCAAGCCTGGCGCATCAGGTGTCTTCTCGTTATAGGGCTTCAGTTCCGTTTCGGTCAACTGGTCCATGAAGTATTTCCCCTCGCTTACCCATTTGGAGCGATTGGTGCTCAGACTACTACCGTTCAGGGTGGCGATGAGTGGGCGATGATTATAGTCGTCTTCTGTTACCTGCGTCAGCCAGCATTCGCGCTTGCCATCCTTCTTATCGCTATCGGGGGAGCAGTGGAATTCGCACTTCAAGCATTTGCCTGCCAGTTCTATTGGCGCAGGACAACGATGACCATTACAATAGAAATCGGCAGCCCAATGAACGAACGGCACAAAGCCCATCCCCATGCAAGTAGGATTTTTCTCTGTCGTCTGCTCAGTGGTCTCGCCTGCAATGATGGTGTCGCAGAGTTCATCTACGTCGAAAGGCGTTACCACCTGCTGATGGCTCTGGGCTATCCGTTGGCGGGCGTCGGTGGCCATCACGGCTTCTGTGCGACCTTGCTGGTTCTTCTCGATTTTGAATAGTTGGTTCAGACCGTCGATGTCGGCTCGCTTACTCTTGTCGGCCATCATCAGATAGGCCTTCACCTGATAGGCCTTACCAAGGACTTGGCATACCACATATTTTTGGAATGCTACATCATAGACATAGGGACGGATACCGCTGGTAACGGCCCCTTTAGGCCTGGAACTGATAAACTTATCCGTATCGGGGTTCCACGACTTGGCCTTTACCTCTATCAGTTCGATGTCGTTGCCGTTTTTCCTCAGGATATCCACACGCACAAAGAGATTCTCGAAGCAGAAGGCCGCCTCGGCGATGTTCACCTGGTCGCGCTGCATCAATTCCTGCGTACGTTTTAATGACTCCTCATGCCCCAAGATGTCCTTCAGATCGCAATCGTCAGGCACATCGCAGTAGATCTTCGCCAGTTCACCTACCTGAAAACCACCCTCGGCCAGCGACTCTAAGAACTCGTCGTTGGCATTGGCGTTCTCATACTCGTCAGGCCGTCCGTAGTAATACAGCTTATGCGGACAACTCAGCGCAATCTTAAACGCTGATTTGGTCAGAAATCTAAAGTTGGTAGTAGCCATGATAAGGGTCTTTTAGCATTATGAATACGGTCGGGCAGATTACCTATCAGATATCTGATATCGTTATCGCCTAATTCGAACCAGTCATCTTCATTGGTTGGCTCCTCATAGTTGATATGATTGCGATATTTTCCATCTACATCATCTTCAATTCTTTCAATTAGCAGACCTTCTGTAGCTTCCATAATTGCGCCAGCAAGACGTGGATGGTTTCTTTCCAACCAAGGGAAGAAACGAAATTCAAGAGATTCATCGTCTAAATTCCTCAAAAGACCATCTAATGCACAACTATAAGCGTACATGAGGAGTGGAAATATTTCCTGAGGCAGTTCAATGGTTTCATCGTAGTTCACACCATTGATGATGAGACTAACGTCAAGCACTTTGATTTCCTGATAGCCATCATTGATATCCTCACTAACAAAAAACTCCTTCTCGTCGTCTTGCAGCGTGAATTTCAGCATATCCGTTGTGGGCTCTGCAGGTTCTTGATATCCTTTTTCCTCCAGCTCTTTAGCGAAAGGGGCAAAGAAGTTGGTTTTGAGTACACAACTGATGCGATACAGCAGTCCTGTATCCATTCTTTCGCGTTCTTCGATGTTATTCACATTGCTTCTAGTAGTATGGATGAGCCTGCCCATCTTTGTATGGTTTATACCCTGGCGCCTCCTCTCTTCTGCAATGAGTCTTCCAATATTAATTTCAGTATTAATATCCATAAGCGTTGTAATATTTATGAATGCAAAGTTACGCAATTTAAGTCGGAGGTGCAAATTTATTTCCCATTTTTAGGCGCAATTTCTCGCATAATGTCCAGTACACGGTGGATATCTTCGCCATAACTCTCACAATACTTATCATAAAGTATGGCTATTCTTTCTATGCTGGCCAGCAGGTCTTCGGGGTCCTTTATCATCGATTTTATTATTGGTGGTATCGAATCGGGATGACATGAGCGGACAAACTCATCCAGGAAGTAGTAGTAGAACAATAGCCCCCAGTCATTTTTCTCAAGAGCGGGCTTACGTTCTTTCTTTATTTCCTCTCGAAGTAATTCGCGTTGATAATTCTGGGCAAGTTTCTTTGTTTTGTCTTGGGGGGCGTTTTTTACTGATTTAAAATCGAATGCCATAATCTTAATTGTTTTAGAGGTTCAACTTTTATTTTCCGCAGGCAAAGATACAACATTATTTAATACAATCCAAGCAAAAAGTGTCAATCTTTTAGACAGGTATTGAATAGTTTCTCAATGCATAAACCCTCTATACACCATTGCTGTCAGAAAAATAGACACCAAAACCTTTGGCTATTAAAAAATAGTTTGTACATTTGCAGCCGATAACAGAAACGTTTAACTCAAAAACATTATAATTATGGCAAAGAAAAGAATCAATGAGGCAGATATCAAAGAAGCACAAAATGAGCTCATAAAAATGTTTGTCGATTCTCTCAACATAAAAAGCAAAAAAGAGTACAAGCAAGTAGTAAATGCCTTAAATACAGAAGAAATTTATGGACCCAACAAAGGGCGACTTTTTTTGGAGTTATTAGTAAGAATGATACCTTCAAACAATGACAGTATTAAGGTTAACAGACAAAAATGGTCAGAAATTGAGAAAATTGTAGATGCTATGGATAAGCACCTCAGTGAGTTTAGGAACAAAACTCCTGCGGAATATAAAAAAAGTTATAAATCATACTTAAATCGTTTCTTTAAATTTCTGAGGGACAATAAAAATCATAACATCTTGTCAGAATTACAAAAGGGTTTGAAAATGAATGCTGCTGCCACTGCTGCAAAAAATGCTCTCATACAAGGCTTTGATGGTGAAATCTACCTCTATAGCGCTTTGCGGACTAAATTCAAATCTAGACTTAGATGCCAGGACAGGACTTCTGGTGACAAGATATGGCTCCCTTTGCGTTTTATCGCTAAATTATATAGTATAGACAAAAAAAATAAAAAAAAGAAAAACAATCCGTTCTCCCAATGGCTTGACTCATTAGTTAATGGAATCAGTGTTCATTACGATGACACCAACACAGGAAAAGTATCTCATTTGACATTTAATGAGAATTTGTCGTTAGTTTTTACAAACAAAGACAAAGAAGGTTATGATGTGTTTGTTTGGCAGATAAACAATGGCCATAAAGATGAATTCAGGGTACTCACTCCAACAGGCAAAGGCAATCAAAAAACGCCTATGAAGGTTAAAAGCATATCAGAAATTGACATAGACCATGTAAAGTCTATCGATGCTACGTTGAGAGAGAAGGAACAATACTTGACAGAGCTAAAAAAAGTTTCTGATTTCTACAAGGATATGGTGGAAGAGGAAGAGTATGATGAAAACGCCAAAGCAGAAGAACTGTATAAGAAACTCAACTTACCACTTTTACAAAAAGAGCTTATAACTATAGGAAATGATGGACTCTTGCGTCTTATGGATTCAAAATACAATTCTCAAAAAAGTAATGGAGAGACATTTAAAGAAATTCGTAAAATAGCCGACAATAAGTATATTGGCATTATTGAAGAGGGTATTAAAATGGATAATTATCCAAACGGAAATAGCATGACTTTATATCAAGAACTGACAGACGTTCTTAGTCAAACGGGCAACCTCTCTATTGCTTATAGTAATAGTGCAAGTCTTAATGGTCAGGATGTTAATCAGGACCCCAACTTCACATTAAAGGATATTATCGATAAAATATAATATGAAACTCCTCCTTGCAGCACTCACGCTCCTGCTGGTAATAGCGCTGGTATGTAGCCCGTTGTATTTGGTTTACATCGGGTTCGTGGGCTCTGATGTCAGCTTTTGGGCGAGGGTGGGGCTCGTGGTGATAGGGCTGGTGCTTTGTCGGGTGATAAAGCCCATCTCTATCATCACGGGCAAGGATTGGAAGATATTCTAAAATGAGGATGTTGTTAAAATAAAAACCATAAACCTTTTGGCTATTTAAAGAATAGTTTGTATATTTGCAGCAGATTTTTGTGTTTAAGAACGATGAAACGATTACTGGTAATTGTTAATATGCTCATTAGTGTCCTTATTCTGGAGGCTCAAAATATTTCTGTAAGTAGTTTCCGATTACTTGAAACGGACCTGACAGCTAATACCTATGGCACTATTGAGCGTGATCAGAACGGAGAGGTGGCAGCACTTATTAAGGTGGTGACCACGCAGACTGGCTTCACATTTGATGGTGGCGCTTTAGGTATCGTGAAAACGATACAAAAGCCCGCAGAGATATGGGTCTATGTGCCGCGTGGCTTGAAGAAGATGACCATTTCTCATCCCCAGTTAGGCATCCTTCGAAACTATTATCTGCCTGTGACTATAGCTTCTGCCAAGACCTATGAGATGATTTTGGTAACAGGGGCGGTAGAGACTTCTTCCGTCAGAAAGGCGCGCACTTCGCAGTATGTTGTCTTTCAAATGACACCACCTAATGCCTTTGTGGAACTTGACGGCGAAGTTCTTGCAACGAATGATGGCGTAGCTACTAAGCTGATGAAGTTTGGTACCTATAACTATCGTGTACAAGCTCCTAATTATCAGGCTGAAGCAGGCAATGTCACCGTTAATGACCCAAAGAATAATCATGTGGTTAATGTCGCCTTGAAACCTAATTTCTCGAGTGTTACCCTGAACGTGGATGGCAATGCGGAGATATGGGTGAATGGTGAGCTCAAGGGAAATGGTTCATGGACGGGTAATCTTACTGCAGGAACCTACGTCTTTGAGACCAAGAAAGAGAATCATCATGATTCTTATACCACGCGTGATATCACTGTCACTCCAGAGCCACAGACGATCTTCCTGCAAGCTCCAAGCCCCATCCTCGGTGAGGCTGATATCAACAGCTCGCCTATCATGGCTGATATCTACATTGATGGTAAGAAGGTGGGACATACGCCGCAGATGGTATCCGACTTATTTGTCGGTCAGCATCAGGTACGTATCAGCAAGCAAGGTTATAATGACTATAATATGACCTTTACTGTCAGGGAGGACGAGACCTCTAGGATTACTGCCAAGCTCGAAAAGTCGAAAACAGAACAAACAGTAGTGGGCTCTAATTCAGGAACCGCTTCGGTGGGCGACAATCAAGTGTTTACTATTGGCAATGTCTCATTCACCATGGTACGTGTAGATGGTGGAACATTCAAAATGGGATCTGACAACGGGCAGGGAGATGATACAGGCAATAATGAGAAACCAGTGCACCAGGTGACACTTTCGTCTTATTATCTTGGAGAAACAGAGGTGACGCAGGTACTATGGGAAGCCGTAATGGGCAAAAATCCTTCATATTCTAAAGGTAGCAACAGGCCTGTTGAACAAGTCAGTTGGGATGACTGTCAGGTGTTTATCCAAAAACTGAACCTGCTGACTGGGCGAAAGTTCCGACTGCCAACAGAGGCGGAATGGGAGTTTGCTGCTCGTGGTGGAAACAAGGCACATGGATACCCATATAGTGGCAGTTTTCTAGTGAAAGACGTAGCCTGGATTGACGAAAATAGCGGTAGTAAGACGCATGATGTCAAGAAAAAACTGGCTAATGAACTGGGCCTTTATGATATGAGCGGTAATGTATGGGAATGGTGCCAGGATTGGTTCGGAAATTATAACAGCGGTAGACAGTTGAATCCTATGGGGCCAACATCGGGTACTGTTCGTGTGATTCGTGGTGGCAGTTGGTGCAGTAATGCGGAGAGTAGCAGCGTATCGTATAGGAGCAACTCTTCGCCCGTATTCCGATACCATTTCCTCGGATTGCGCCTTGCCCTCCAGTGATTCCCTGCACGTAGAAAGCATTTAAGAATATGATACGCAAGATATTGACAATAGTACTTCTTGCTGTGGGACTTCAGATACAGGCTCAGAGCGTCAGCCAAATCAAGGCAGACGAAAGCTATATCTATGGAGAAGGCTGGGGCACCACGCTGAAGCAGGCCGACCAGTCGGCTTTGCAGGATTTGACCAGTAAGATTTCTGTTACCGTCAATGCTTCCAGCTTTATGGATATGGAAGAGATCTCAAAGGGCGGCAAAATCGATGCTAAGCGGAAATTTGAGAATCTGATCAACACCTATTCTCAGGCGACATTGACCAATACCCAGCGTATTCTGATTAAAAATGAGCCTGATGCCCAAGTTCTTCGATATATCAAGGTGTCAGAGGTGGATCGTATCTTTGATGGGCGTAAGGCCAAAGTGCTCGACATGGTGGAAAGTGCAATCCGAGCAGAGAAGAAAGCCAAGATTGACGATGCCCTGCGCTATTACTATTGGTCGTTTGAACTACTGAAGAGTCTGCAGCATGCCAACGAAGTGCAATTGGTGTGTCCTGACGGAAAAAGACGACTGCTCATCACTTGGATTCCAGAACAGATCAATGAGATATTTTCAAATATTCGCGTGGCAACACTCAGTCAGACCGGCGATGAGGTGGAAATCCAAGTGACATATAAAGACCGTCCAGTGAATAGTTTCGACTATACCTATTTCGACGGAATGGACTGGAGCAATATCTATAGTGCCAAAGACGGGCATGGGGTGATCGACTTACGTCCTGGTCAGATTGCGGAGAATCTGCGCATCAAATGTGAATACCAGTTCGCAGGCGAAGCACATATCGATCGTGAGATTGAGGGTGTCATGAACATCGTGGATGATACACCCTTCCGTGGTGCCTATATCAATGTGAAAGGCCATCCTCGACATGTGCAGCATGAAACATTTACAATAACTCAACAGAATGCTGCTACTGCGATTGCCTCTACTGACAATTATGATGATTATCTCTCCATTCTTAATGTCATTTCGAAAGGAATCCAGCAGAAGAATTACGCCTCTATTCTGAAATATTTTACCATACGTGGTGATGAGCAGTTTCAGAAGCTTATCAATTACGGAAGGGCACAGTTTATTGGAAACACAGATGTACAATTCTCAAGGTTAGGCGATAAAGTAATCTGTCGAGGTTTAACCATGTCGTTCAGATTCCGGAATAATAACCGTAAGTTTGTTGAAAACATTGTATTGATATTCGACAAACAGAAAAGAATCGACGAGGTGAAATTTGGTCTTGGCAAGGAGGCATACAATGATATCATGCTCAAAGGAGCTTGGAGCCAGGATGCTCGTATCATCCTCGCTAATTTCATGGAGGACTATCAGACGGCATATGCTTTGAAAGATATCGATTTCGTTCGCAATGTCTTTGATGATAATGCTGTCATCATTACCGGTCGTGTGACAAACAGACCAAGAAATGCGATGGAGCGTTCTCAGTATATCGACTCTAAAATCATCAAGTACAATCGACAGACTAAGAATGAATATCTGCGTAATCTGGCCCATTGCTTTGCTGGTAACGAATACATTAACATACGCTTTGCCGACAACGATATTATTAAGGCAGGAAAGGGAGGCGAGACCTATGGTATTCAAATCAGACAGGATTATTACTCCAGTACATACGGTGATACAGGCTATCTTTTCTTGATGGTGGATGTGAACAATCCTGATAATCCTGTTATCAAGGTACGAACATGGCAGCCAGAAAAGGATCCTGACTTTGGTGTTTATGGACTCTCGGATTTTTTCTAAGATCGTTCAGAAGATTGGCTTTTAGCAAAAACCAATCTTCCGTATTTTCTTCTCCAAACGCTCTTGGTCACAATGGATGATGAGGGATTGCAGGTTGTCGGCTTCTGTGCCATGAAGGATGCTGTCGATGGCGTGGTGACGGGCGATGTTTTCTATTTGACCTCCGCTGAAGTCGTAACGGGCGGCTAATTGGCTGGCGGCATCCACAGAGAGCGAAGGAATCATGCTCTGCCAGATGTGCTGGCGGGCCTCGACGGAGGGCTTGTTGAACTTGATCTTATACAGAAAGCGGCGCTCGAAGGCCTTATCCATGTTCTGCTCCAGATTGGTGGTGGCGATGAGGATGCCATCAAAGGTCTCCATCTCCTGCAGGATGATGTTCTGGATGCTGTTCTCCATTTTATCCACACCCCGCTCTGCCATCTCCTGACGACGGTTGATGATGGCATCGGCCTCGTTGAACAGCAGGATAGGTGTGCGCTTACAGTCCTTTACCTTCTGACGATAGTCGTCAAACAGCGCCTTGATATTCTTCTCAGAATCGCCCACCCACTTGCTTTTAATCTCGCTGACGTTTACCTGCATGATATCACGACCGGTCTGACGAGCCAGCTGCAGCACAGTCTCTGTCTTACCTGTGCCTGGCGAGCCATAAAACAGACAGGTGAACCCACAGCGGAAGCCCTTGTCCTTCAAGCGCTGACGAATCTGCTGATAATGTTCCTCGTTCAGGAGTGAGGCCAGCTCTTCAACCTGATTCTCCACCTTTTCGTCGTAGAAGAGTTGACGGCAGGTGATATCCTCGTGATGAGTCAATCCCTTGCGCAACACTTCCTCATCGTTGTTCTTGATGTTAAACTCGCTGAAGAGTGTCCGCTTGGCCTGCATCGTCAGGCTATAGGCCTCGCGATTGCCAAAGCCTCCGTCATGGGAAAACTCAATGAGCCCTTTTTCCTGCAGAGGATGCTTGTTGCCAGCCAACTGTTGACGGATGCACGACCATTGCTGACGATTGTTTATCAGCAGAAACATTTGGCGGTTTGAGATGTAATATTCGTTTTCATTGATTAGCTGGTCAGCAAAATACATCAGTAGCATCTGACTCACCTCGTCAAGGTTGTAGGTCTTCAGTTGCTTCACAAGGTGTAGATGGGGATTGCTGGAAAGAAGCGTGTTGAGGCGTCGCATCAAGGCTTCTGTTGACAGCTCATGCTCATCGTACTGGTCGAAAATTGTATTCACCTCGTTCATCAGATCTTCACTCGAAAGGTCTGTTAGTTTGGCTTCTTCGAGAGGTTCGTTTCTGTTGATGGCTTCCAGAACCTCGTAGGGCACACGATATGTGGGACGTCTGCCACTGCGATTGCATATCACATAGCCTCGCTCCTCAAGGGTATCGATATGTTTGAGGTAGGGCAACAGCTGGAGCGACGTACATCGGAGATGCTCTATAAAGTCCGTCATGTCGATGTGTAAATCAGCATAGTGGCCTACCAACAGCGCCAGCATCAATACGGCAGGTTCTTCGAGTTCCAGTCGCTTGCCAAGATATTCAAAAGGCTTCTCCAGATAGTAGAAGATACTATTGTCCAGGTTAGAGTTCCTTGTTTCCTGAATAATGGCTTCAATGGCTTTGAGTAGGGTGGGTTCCTCATTGCCAAAGGAGAACTGGTCTTCCAGTTCCTCGTCATCTTCGTCTGTAGCCGTCAGTTTTTCTACTAGTTCAGTTTCGCCAATCTTCTCAAAGGCTTCAATAATACTGGGGTGAATGTCGAATTTCTTATCCATAAGCATCCTTTCTTTAATTTAACATCTTTGTTTTCGGATGCAAAGGTAATGGAAAAGATTTAGATGGAATCGAAAAAAGTGTCAATCATTTAGACAGTGCTCGAAACTCTCTATTGACCAGACATTTGCCGCATTTCAGTGCCCACTCGGCGATGATAGGAGACGCTTGCCAAAGCTAGAAATTACTGGCACAATAATGGCACAGAGTAGCGTAATTCGCTGATACTTAGTATGTACTTTAATTTTCAATGAGGATGAATATTGATCATTTAATTCGGCTAAGAAACCGCGTAACTAACTTAAAAAAAGCAGCATGGAAAAATCGTCAAGATTTTCCATGCTGCTTTTTCGGTTATTTAAGTTCAAATATGGACTTGCGACAGGAATCAGGGAGGGGGAATTGGTCATGAAAATGTACCTATATAGCAACAAATATGCAAAAAAATACAAAAAAGTTTGGATGAAAATAAAATATGTTGTATGTTTGCAAAATCAATGTTATAAGAATGACATTTAGCGTCAGTGAAAAATAACTGTAATAATTAGGCCTATGAAAAAGAAAAGTATTATTATCTTGTGTTCGGTGGTAGCAATATGCGCCATTGGGTTGATTACCTCTCACTTTGTTGATTGGTCTGTCAATCATGACGAGGCAGATGGCAACATCGGCAAGGCTGCCCGATTCTCTCGTGAGGAAGTTTCCGAGAAACTTACTAATATGGAAGAACTCCTTCAGACCGACTCCGCTTTCAAGGATGGTATTGTGGCAGCCCAGGTGGTGATGCAGACACGTGCCGCCCAGTTCGGCACGCTGGCTGACATGTCAAATGAGGCAGCCGGCAACATCCCTGCATTTGCCGAGGTGCTCAAGGAGATGAATGCCAACCGTGAGTTGGTGAACAACGTTGCCAATTCACTGGCAGAGTCAGCCGCTAACCTGAATGCCGCCCTTAGTGGTGAGGAGTGCCCCGACTTGGCCCAGTCAACCATCAACGCCTCACTGGCTTACACCACGCTGCAGAAGCAGAACAATTTGGCCACCCGTTTCATCGAGACCACCGACAAGTATTTAGAGACTGCTCAGGGCGATGACAAACTGAAGCTTGTCCGCGACCAATGGTTGGAGTACCAGCAGATGACTGCTGCCCTCGAGGGTGACAAGGCAAGTGCTGAGGCATTGGCCAAGAAGGGCAACCTGCTTAGTGCTGAAAAGGCTCTTGCAGCCGTGGAAAATCTTGATCTTAATGCTAAGATTGTCGTGCTGCAAAGCTGCGAGCTGGCCCAGAACATGAATGTTGAAACCAAACTGAGTAATGCTATTCCTCAGCAGACACTCGAGAGAATATGCTCAGTATTCCGTAATGCTGCAGAAGTTACTGTTAAGAGCGTAAACGACGGCCTGGCCCTGAATAATCAGGAGGTTGAGAAGATCTTCAGCAACGCCCTCGATGAGGCCATGAAGAACGCTTCAACTGAAGTTGTTGCCAGCATGCAGAAGTTCGGCTTAAACAATGTCCAGAAAATGGCTAATGCCCGGATAGTGGCTAATGCCCAAACATTGGCTAATGCCCAGATTATGAAGATTGGTAGTGCCAGCAATGTGATGTCTGCTTTCAACGCCGCATTAAATAATGCTGGAAAAATTCAAAACCTGAATCAGAACCAGAACTTCAGCCTCAACCAAACGATTGGTAACGTCATCAGTCAGACAGCAGCTGCAAGTAACAGTGAAAAGCTGAACGGCAAAAAGAAGAAAAGAAAAATTGATTCATGATATCGACGACGTACATGCGTAACAGGATTGCTGTTGTTCTGCTGTCATTGATTCCCTGCATATCCTGGGGGCAGACTCAGACTTATTTCCAATATAAGACGGACGAAGCCACGCTGGTGTTCTTTGACAAGAACCTATCGCGCTACATCCCTCACATGATACGCATGTACCAGAACGGCAAAGCGCTCCATCAGCAGATATGGACCAGTGATTCCATCTATCAGCCAGAAGCGCCCTTGCTGTTATTGACAGACTGGGAAGACGACGGTAACGGCGGAGCAACGCCGTTACCGCGTTCTCTTATACAAATCGGCATGGCTCCATTGAACATGTCGTATTACATCAACCCGTCAAGTGAGCGATACCGTCAGCTGTTCAAGCACGAATATACGCACATCGTCATGACAGACAAGTACAATCGTCGTGACCTCAACTGGCGCCGCTTCTTCGGAACGAAGGTGGGCACCGACAACTCTCAACCCGTCTCTGCCCTATGGAGCTACCTGAGCGTACCCCGTTGGTATGCGCCCCGTTGGTATCACGAGGGTATCGCCTGTTTCATGGAGACCTGGCTCGGTGGTGGCGTCGGACGTGCTTTAGGCGGCTACGACGAGATGTACTTCCGCAGTATCATCGACGGGGGCGACAAGCTCTACTCTGTGGTGGGTCTGGAAACGGAAGGTTCCACGATGGATTTTCAGGTGGGCGCCAACGCCTATCTCTATGGCACCCGCTTCGTGAACTACCTCACCAAGACCTACGGCTACGAGAAGATGATCCAGTTCTATAACAGAACGGCCGACAGTCGCACCTTTTTCGGAAAACAGTTTAAGAAAGTCTATGGACAATCCCTCAGAAAAGTATGGAACGACTGGAAGGAGGACGAGAAGAAACATCAGGAAGAGAACCTTGCCGCCATCCGCCAATATCCTATCACAGAGACCAAGCCGCTAACCCAAGAGCCGCTGGGATCTGTGTCACCATTCGTCTATGACCCTGCTACCCAAAAGGCATACGCCGCCATGAATGCACCTGGCGACTTTGCACACATGACGGAGATCGACCTGCAGACAGGCGAGCAGAAGCGGCTGAACGACATCTACGGCATCCAGCTCTATGACCCTGCTTACGTAGCCCTCGACTGCAAAGGACAGCGACTCATCTATACGTCGAACAACGCGGGGATGCGTGGCTTGGAGATCTATGACATCCAGCAGGAGAAGGTGGTGAAGAAAAAGAAGTTCCAGCGCATCAACAGTATTGTTTATGACAATACCCACGACTGCCTTTACGGCCTTTTCTCCAATGGCGGTACACAGTCGATTGTGCGCATGGACCGCGACTTGGAGAATCCTGAAGTGATCTATGCCTTCCCGTTTGGTGTCAGCGTGTTCGACACGGATCTCAGTCACGACGGCAAATGGCTGTCGTTCACTAGTCAGGGCGACAACGGCGAGCACACACTTCTGCTGTTCAATACCGAAGAACTGGCAAAGGCGATCTTCAAGCCCGTGAAACTGATTACCTGGAAAGACAGCAACTTAGGACAGTTCCGCTTTTCGCTCGATGACAAATACCTGATCGGTAGCTCCTACTATACGGGTGTCTCCAACCTCTGGCAGATCAACATAGAGACACGCGAGATGGAGATGCTTTCCAATACCGACATCGGCCTTTTTGCACCATTGGAGATTACGCCCGGTCAGCTGTTGGCGCTCCAGTTCAAGCGCGACGGACTGCAACCCGTCCTGCTTTCCCGTGAGGTGGTGAAGGATGCCAATGCCGTGAAACTCTACGGTCAACTGGCATACGAGAACAACAAGGAGGCGATGGAACAGGTGGGTCTGCTCAGAGACTCACTGCCCAGGAAGAGCTTCGGCGATGTCTATAACAACATCACGTCCTACAATGTTTTTAAAGAGATGAAGTTCGCAGGGGCCTATCCTATCATCAGCGGTTTTACCGATTCCAAGGCGTGGAATCACATGACCCCCGTGTTGGGCTATCGCTTTAACGTGAACGACCCCGTGGGACTGAGCAGCATGAAACTGTCGGTCGGTCTATCCCCTTGGAGCAACAACGCCTGGAAGAACAGATTTCATGTTGACTTCGACTGGAAATACTATTTCTGGAACCTCAAGGCAGCCTGGAACCATACAGACTTCTACGACCTCTTCGGTCCGATGCGAAAAAGCCGTAAGGGCTATGTGGTGCAACTGGCCTACGACTATTCCAACACGCTGATTTCGCCGTACGACAAATCATGGGGCTTCTCGGTGGCTGCCTACGGCGACATGGATGCACTGCCCTTGTATCAGGAGATTGAGGTGCAGGATGTCAGGTCGATGCAGACGGCATCGGTTTACGGGAAGTGGTCAAAGACCCGCACCACATTGGGCGGTGTGATGAAAGAGCAGGGCTACGAGCTGGGCGTTGAAGGCTACGGCTATCTGGCTGGCGGACGAGTCTATCCCTCTGTAGAGGCTACAGGCAACTTTGGCACACTGGTGCCCTTTGACAGAAACACCTCGTTCTGGCTCCGTACGGCAGCAGGTCATAACTTCGGCGATGAAGAGTCGGTGTTTGGCAATACCTATTTCGGTGGTTTCCGCAATAACTATGTTGATAATAGGAACGCCTTCCAATATCGTACATCCTTGGCGATGCCTGGTGCTGCCATCGATGCTATCTCAGCACACTCCTATGCCAAGGCAACGGCAGAGCTCAACCTGCGCCCGCTCCGCCTCAACAACTTCGGTGCCCTGTTCTGCTATCCGACGTGGATCCAGTGTTCATTCTTCGGGACGGGGCTCTCCGTTTGGAATCCCAACTCATCTCACAAGATGTATTACAGCACAGGTATCCAACTGACTACTGAACTGGTGTTCCTGAATTATCTCAAGACGACGTTATCCATCGGCTACGGTCATTTGTTTGCACCATCGGGATTCGATGGTGGAAGGCATGGAAACAATGAATTCATGATTTCACTCAAATTGTTGTAATGTTATTTGTTGCTGCCATCCTCCCGGTTGTCATCTACATCTTTATAGTCTATAAGATTGACAATTTCTCACTCATCAGCGTAAAGAATCTCTTCATGCAGGTGCTGTGCGGGATGGTGGCGGCATTGGTCTGCTTCGGCCTGTTCCAATTGACAGGGTCGATTCTCTCTGAGAATAAGTCTGAATTCTTCAATCCTGTTCTGGAAGAGATCATCAAGGCCTTCCCACTCCTTTGGTTAGCCACCCGAAAGAAAATCGTATTCTTCATCGACAGTGTCATCTGCGGTGCTGCCGTAGGTGGTGGGTTCTCCATCCTTGAGAACCTGTTCTATCTGTTGTTGGGCGATGGGATGAGCATCGGCACCATACTGTTCAGAGGGTTGGAGGTGGCATTGATTCACATGGGTTGCAGTGCCGTCATTGCTGCCGGACTTATGCTGGCGGTTCGTATCATTGAACGTTCCCATTCTCGATTAAGCATCAAAAAGAGCGATATAGGAATGTCTATATTTCTGTTATTGGAAGCACCTGTGCTGCACGTGTTCCACAATACATTCCTTCTCAATCCCTTCTTACAGTTCATTTTCGTATTCGGCACCATGGGCGGTCTTCTGGTGTGGACTTATTACTACGATGTAGATATGATCCACCGTTGGATTGACAAAGGTCTCGACAAACAGCTCGCTTTGCTTGACTCCATCAAGAGCGGCCAGTTGGACAACACTCAAACAGGCATCTTCTTAGAGTCTATTAAAGAGATATTTCCTCCTGAGGACTTTTTCGATATTATCTGTTATGTGCAATTGCATGTGGAGTTGTCGGTAGCAGCTAAGAGCAGGGTAATGATTAGGGAATCAGGTCTGGTGAAAGATCTTCCTTTGACGAAGGAAAACAAGGCATTAATTCTTTCTCAATACGAAGAATATAAACTTCTTGAGCAGAGGTTAGGTAAGGCTGCTAGAATGACCGTCGCCCCTATTGTGAAATATTATCCTGCTGATTTCAAAGCCCTCGAAGACCTTCGGACAGAATGCCAAATGTCATCAGATTATCCCGAATTGGGATAATCTCTCAACGAGTGCTCTCTGAGTGGCATCTGACCTTTATTTGCGCTGCAAAGTCAGGAATAAGTGGACATAGATGGGCGAAAAATGTGTCAATCTTACTGAAATTATTGTTTTATAACGTTTGAATTGTATAATACAAACGAGGCTTTAACAAGAGTATAAGTGCTTGATTATCAGTGCTTGCTGAAATGTATAAGTGTTAGGTGGCTTATACATTTTATATGTATTATACGTGTGCGGAAGAAATACCCTAACTTTGCACCTGCATTCAGCTAATAAACAAAACAATTTATGACTAAAGATAAATGAAACGGATTTTATGCTTTTTTATGGCGGCTATGTCAGCCATCAACATGCAGGCTGCAATAGAGCCTGGAAAAACGTATCGCATTGTGTCAGCTAATAGAGAGGGTGCATCACTTTTCGTGAAGAATGCCTCCTTGGTCGACAAAGCAGAAGTGGTGATATGGACAAATACGGATGTGCCAGCCCAGCAGTGGACTGTATTGGATGCTGGTAATGGTGAGATGTTGTTTCGTAATGTCTATACAGGCAAGTATCTGGATGCCAGTAATATGTCGCTAACACAGCGTACAGAACCTTGCTCTTGGATGTTGGTGCCTATTGATGAGGCACAGAAGACCTATCAGCTGAAATTGCAGAAGAAATATCTGCGTGTGTTGACTACTACTGATGGCGCACAGCCCCTGACAGGAACTACTGCTCAGGGATGGCGCTTTGAGGAAGTCGAGCCTCAGAATACTTTCGATGTAGCGGCTCGACGCCGAATGATTGATGGATTTCTGGAGCAGTATGTGCAGTTTAAGGGGCAGAACTATCGCACCTTCATGAATGGAAGCTGGGGCGAGGCAGAGACGATGGAAGCTATACTGGACTGTTACGAAGCTACTAAGGAAGCGGAACTGCTGACACTGTATGAACAGTGTTACCGCTATATGCGCTATCATGTGGGAGCGAGCTGGAACGGTGGTACTGTGGTGAGTGGTTACGATTGGTTCGGCTATGATTTTAACGACGATGTGATGTGGCTCATCATTGCTGCTATCCGTGGCTACCAGAATACGGGCAAACAGATGTATCTCGACGATGCAAAACGAAATTTCGACCTGATTTACAGGCGTGCTTACTTAGGTTATGTAGGCATGTTGCGTTGGGCAGAGAACTCTGGCGACCGTAATGGCTCTAACTCTTGTATCAATGGTCCTGCAGAGGTGGCTGCTTGTTATATTGCAGCGGCTTCGGGTGATGAGAGTTATTATGAAAAAGCGCGTGAGTTGTATGAGAACCAGCGACAGTATCTGTTTAATACTGTCACAGGTCATGTTGATGATAGTGTGGTGTTCAATCCTGATAATAGTAAGGTGGTAAGCCGCAATACCTGGGCTTCGACCTACAACCAAGGTACGATGCTGGGGGCTGCAGTTCTGTTGTATCGCCATTATCAGGATAGTCGCTATAAACAGGATGCCGATCGTATTCTGGCTTTTGCAAAGCGTGAGTTATGTAATGAGTTTGGGGTGGTTCATGTATGTCAGAACGCTGATGGTGATTTCCAGGGTTTTAAAGGAATCCTGATGCGCTATGCAGGACTCTACGCCCGTGAGTTTCAGGATATCGATACTCAGAAATGGCTTATTGGCAATGCATTCCATGCTTATAATAACCTGAACTCCCTCTCGTTTGGTCATTCTGCCTGGCAGACAAAAGCTGCCGAGAACCATCAGTATAATGGGGTAGATTATAGTTCGTCGGCCTGTGCCTTTGGTGCATCTACGGCTCTTTCGGCTGCTTGCGCGGTGCCACTCGACCATTATTATGGCGAAGATACAGCGATGCGTGAGTTACCAACTATGGCTGGTAGCAATCAAGTTGGTTGCGATGCGCGATGGTACACGCTACAGGGAACGTCAGTAGAACATCCACAGTCGGGCAGACTTTATATTCATGGTGGGAAGAAACACCTCGTCAGACAATAATAACTAATATTATAGATTCAAATGAAAAGAATAGTTTTCAAACAATCAATCTTAGCAGTCATGTTATTGGCTGCATCGCAGGTTCACGCTTTTGATGCGAACACCTTGAGTTATAAATTATCCTTGAAACAGCCTGGTAACAAAGCTGTTGCATACCAGCTGACAAGAGATGGTAATCGCTTGTCAGCATCTGCTGAACTGCCTGTGACCATTACAGAAATGCAGGTGCCAGAAGGTAAGGATATGCGGCTTGTAGTAACGTTGAAGGCTAAGGGACGTGTATACTTTAACTTGGGTATCAGTGCTTCGACTGATTATCAGACGGATGACTGTGAGTTTTATCTGCCAGGCTTCTGGTATCATAAGAACCTGCGTTCGCCTCGTGAGGCACCTTCATTCCACACTTCGAAGAGTTGGAATTTTCGCGAGGACCGTCTGTCATCGCCTCTTACAGGTGTCTTTGACAGTCGCTCAGGTCGTTCGCTCACTGTACTGCGTCAACTGGAAGATTGTGCAGAAGTACTGACCACTCATCAGGAGGGTGAAATTATCTTAGGTGGACGTACCTCGATAGGCTATCTGGGTTTTGATAATGAGAGTGGACATGCCTCATTGACTTTTGGCTATCCTTGGGTTGAAACCCCAAAACGCTATATCCGCAAGCTTACATTGGTGAATCCTGCTACTACTTTTGCTTGTCTTGAAGCTGGCGAGCAACTGTCGTTAACATGGCTCATCCACGAGCATGAGGCCAAGGACTATGGACAGTTCGTGGCTGACACATGGAGCTATTGTATGGAGCGTATCAATCCGCAGCCTATTGATTCACCCTATTCGTCAGAACAGATGAAGGCGCAGTTGGCTAACTACTTCCGTCAGGCCTATGTGGATAAGTATGCCCTCAAATATCACTCTGGTTCCAATCTGCGTTGCGATGATTGCAAACCTGCCGATCATGTCACTCTGGGGTTCGTTGGCCGTGTCTTATTGAATGCCTTCAATTCATTGGAGTATGGTGAACAGACAGGGGAGAAAGTCTTGGTAGATATGGGGCAGGCCATCTTTGATAGTTGGCTGCAGCATGGAATCACTGCTAAAGGCTATTTTAAGGATGATATGCGCATCAGTCACGGAATTCCTCAGGATCAGGATTTTATTCATAGCATCCGTCAGCAGTCAGAGGCAGTCTATGCCGTACTACACTATCTGACTTATGAGAAGAAACACGGACGTCAGCATAAGGACTGGGAACAAAAGATGCGTACGCTGCTCAATCAAATGCTACTGTTGCAGAAGGCTGATGGCAGTTTCTCTCGCAAATATCGTGATGACCATAGTGACGTTGATGCCTCGGGTGGTTCAACTCCCAGTGCCACTTCGACACTGGTGATGGGTTATAAGTATTTCGGCGATAAGCGTTATCTGAAGGCTGCTAAGCAGACTGTTGACTATTTGGAGAAGAATATCATCTCGAAGAGCGACTATTTTTCTTCTACCCTGGATGCTAATTGTGAGGATAAGGAAGCCGCTATCAGTGCTGTGACTGCCACCTATTATCTGGCCATGGTCACAAAGAAGCAGGAGCGTCAGCATTATATAGAACTCTGTCGCCAGGCTACCTACTTTGCGCTTTCATGGTATTATACGTGGGATGTGCCTTTTGCTAAAGGACAGATGTTGGGCGATCTCGGTTTCAAAAGTCGTGGGTGGAGTAATGTGTCGGTAGAGAATAACCATATCGATGTGTTCGTGTTTGAGTTGCCGCATATTGTCAAGTGGCTTGCTACCGAGACTGGTGAGAAGCGCTTCGCGCAGATGTGTGGTGTTATTGAATCTTCGCTCTGCCAGTTGCTGCCAACTGAAGACCGTTTGTGTGGTATCGCTGTGCCAGGATTCTATCCAGAGGTGGTTCAACATACACATTGGGATTATGGACGGAACGGTAAAGGATTCTATAACGACATTTTTGCTGCAGGATGGACGGTAGCATCTCTCTGGGAGCTATATTCACCCCAGCGAACGGTTAATTTCCTCAAGTAATAGTCCTATATTTCCGTTATACAACCCTATCAAGAGTAAAACTTATAACTATTTGATAATCAATATGTATTATCTGAAAGAGAGTAGATTGTGGGTTATACAAATCGTATTAATTGATGGATAATGAATATAACGAGCTAATTTTGCACCCGAAATCAATCTCAACTAACAAATAAAACAAAAGATGAACAAACAACTATCCAAATTCTGTCACTCCTGGCTACCTGCCGGTTCTGTGATGCTTTGCAGTCTGACAATGTTGATGGCTGCTCCGTTGTTGCCTCAGGCTCCTGTCATGATGGCACAAGGCGTACAGACTAATCAGGTGACTGGTCTTGTTACCGATAAGCAGAAAGAACCGCTTATTGGTGTTACCGTAACATTGGTAGGTACTGAAACCCGTGCCATCACAGATGCTGATGGTATGTTCCGAATCACGGTACCTTTAAAAAACAGCGCTACGCTGGAATTCAATTATATTGGATTTGCCAGTAAGCAAGTCAAGGTGAATGGCTCTCGTCTTATCAATGTGATGTTGGAAGAGGAGACCAATGAGTTTACTGAAGTGGTGGTTACTGGTTATTCCAGTCAGAAGAAAGCATCTATCATCGGTGCTATCGAGACCATCCGTCCCTCTGAATTACAGTTTGGTTCTACGCGCACATTATCTAATAACCTGGCCGGTAAGTTGAGTGGTGTCATCGGTATCCAGCGCTCTGGTGAGCCTGGCTATGACGACTCTAACTTCTGGATCCGTGGTATCTCTACTTTCTCAGGCAGCAACAACCCTCTGATCCTGATTGATGGTGTGGAGCGCGACTTGAACAATGTGGATGTGGCAGAAATCGAATCGTTCTCCATCCTGAAGGATGCTTCGGCCTCAGCCATGTATGGTGTGCGTGGTGCTAATGGTGTGATTGTTATCACCACCAAGCGTGGTAAGATTGGCGCGCCACAGGTGAACTTCCATGTAGAGCATTCTATCAGCGAACCCACAAAGATGCCTAAGTTCATGAACGCGCCAGACTATATGACCTTGCTCAACGGCTTGGCTCAGCAGGATGGCGTGGCTTTGCCTTTCACACAGCTGCAGATCGACCGTACCCGTTCAGGCTACGATCCCGACCTCTATCCTAATGTGAACTGGATCGATGCTATCACAAAGGACTATTCATATGCTACACGTGGTAATCTGGATATCAGTGGTGGTTCTGACTTCTTGCGCTACTCTATTGTCGCTTCTTATTTCAAGGAGTCGGGTATCCTGGAGCAGGATAAGAGTCTGATCTTCGATAACTCAACCAACAACCAGCAGTTTAACCTGCGCACCAACATCGATATGGATGTGACTAAGACAACCATGCTCCGTGTGAACATCGGTGGCTATCTGAACCGTTTCAGAAAGCAGCGTTGTGATACTGATGGCGCTTTTGGTGAGGCTTTCCGCACCCTGCCTTTCGTACATCCAGCACGCTATAGCGATGGCGCTATCCCTGTTATCTCTTATCGTGCCAACCCATGGCGTACAGTAACACAGCAGGGTTACGACTTTATCACCTCAAGTAAGATCCAGACCTTGTTCAGCGTAGAACAGGACCTGAAGATGATCCTGCCTGGACTGAAGGCGAAGGCTTTGTTCAGCTTCGACCGTTGGAACCGTAGCCGTCGTAGCCGTACTGCTAAGCCTGCTACCGTGTTCCCTGCTACAGGTCGTGATGAGGAGGGTAACCTGATCTACTCTCAGCACGAGGCTGGTGACGAGTCTTTAGGCAACGAGCAGGGTAACGAATATGGTAATACACGTGTATACTTTGAGACCGACCTGATGTATAGCCAGCGTTTTGGTAAGACCGACATCGATGCCATGGTGCTCTATAACCAGCAGGCCTACGACGATGGCAGCATTCAGGACTATCGTAAGCAGGGTATTGCTGGACGTCTGTCGGCAACCTATGATAACCGTTATGTGGCTGAGTTCAACTTCGGTTACAATGGCTCAGAGAACTTTGCCAAGGGTAAGCGCTTTGGTTTCTTCCCTTCTGTAGCTATTGGTTGGCTGCTGAGTGAGGAGCACTTCATGGAGAAACTGAAGCCCATCTTCCATAAGATTAAGTTCCGTGCCAGCATTGGACAGGCCGGTGATGATAATATCGGTGGTCGTCGTTTTGCTTATCTGGGTACACTGCTCACTAATGAGCAAGGTTATATCTGGGGAACGAATGGTCAGCGCAACTATAACAGAGATGGTGCCAAAGGTATTACAGAGGGTGAGATTGGTGTTGACAACCTGACTTGGGAAACAGTCACCAAGAAGAACCTAGGTATTGAACTTGGTTTGTGGAACATGCTCGACCTGAACTTCGATATCTTTGGTGAGAAACGTAAGAATATCTTCATGCAGCGTAGCATCATCCCAACACAGACCGGTTTCGTGAGAGCGCCTTGGGCGAACTTCGGTCAGGTGTCTAACCATGGCTTCGAGGCTACCCTCAACTTCCACAAGCAGTGGAATAAGAATCTGTTTACCTCGGCCTATGGTAACTTCACCTATGCCAAGAACCGCGTGGATGAGAAGGATGAGCCCGAGGCACTGAAGGGCACCCACCGTTCTGCTACAGGACGTTCAATGAACGAGCTCTGGGGCTTGAGAGCGGAGCGTCTGTTCACCTACGATGACTTCAACGCCGATGGTACCCTGAAGGAAGGTATTCCTTCACAGGAGGGTGTAGGCGCTGCTGTACTCCATCCTGGTGATATCAAATATGTGGATGTGGATAAAGATGGTGTTATCACTGAGGCTGATGAGGGCTTCATCGGTGGTACAGAGGATCCACGTATCGTCTTCGGTTTTGGTGGTGTGATCAGCTACAAGAATGTGGACTTCAACTTCTTCTTCCAGGGAACAGGTGATATGTATCGTGTCATCGGTAACCAGCCTTACTTCCTGCCTGGTGGTGGTACCACAACCGAGGGTAATGCATACAGCTATAACATCAATGACCGCTGGACAGAGGATAATCAGGATGCTTATGCTTTCTGGCCACGCCTCACCTATGGTCCTAATGTGAACAACTACCGTCGCTCTACATGGTGGAAGAAAGATATGAGCTTCCTGCGTTGTAAGACGATTGAGGTGGGCTATACCTTCCCCAAGTCTTGGCTGCAGAATTTCTATGTGAAGAGTTGCCGTGTGTTTGTCAGCGGTAATAACCTGTTCTGTCTGTCGTCATTCAAACTGTGGGATCCTGAGTTGGGTACCAACGATGGTTTGAAATATCCAATGAACCGTTCTGTAATGTTCGGTCTTGACATTAACTTTTAGTTTATAGTTTATCGTTATGAAGAAGAAACTTCTATATATTTTCTGTGCCATCAGTGCACTTAGTGGCTCGTTAGTGTCATGTTCCGATTATCTTGACAAAGAGCCAGATACCGAGCTCACCACCGATATGGTGTTTGAGAACCGTGAAAAGGTCTATTCTTGGTTGGCCTATGTGTATAATGTAATCCATACGCCTGATAAATGGGCACTGACGACTGACGGTTACGAGGTGTTTGCCGATGACCTCACACCCTCTAAGCGCTGGCAGCAGTGGGACTGGAGTAAGGTCATCCCCAAGATTTTCGGTCAGTGGACGATCAACTCGCAATGGGATGCGAACTACTGGCAGATGATGCCCCGTTATATCCGTCATGGTTATATCTTCAATAATATGGTAAAGGCTATGCCTGACCACGATCTGCCCCAGCAGGAGGTGGACAACATGAAGAATGAGGTAAAATTCCTCACCGCCTATGGTTGGTGGCAGTTGGCTGAGACTTATGGTGGTATCCCCTTTAAGCCCGATTATATCGCACCAACCGATTTCAACCTCTCTGATCTGATGGTTGGTCAGTCTAAGTTTGATGATGTGGTTGACTATTGCGACAAGCAGATGCTGGAGGCAGCAATGGCATTGCCTGCAGTCTATGATGATCCTTCAAAGTATGGTCGTATCAACCGTATTATGGCACTCACTGTACGTTCACGAATGCTGCTCTTCGCTGCCAGTCCGCTGGTTAATGGTAACCCTTGGTATAAGGAGTATGTAAACGATAAGGGCGAGCAGATCTTTAATCCTGATTACGATCCACAGAAGTGGGTACGTGCCGTCGATGCATTGAAACTCTGTATCGGTGAGGCTGAGAAAGCCGGTTATGAGCTCTATACGGAGAAAGGTCCTAATGGTGACGTCGACCCCTTTATGAGTACCTATAATGTGCACATCAAACGTTGGAGTGAGGGTAACCACGAGATTACCTTCCCTGTCACCAAGGATAACAACTATAATTTCTTCCTCACGAAGGTGAGCGTGCGTGAGTACGGTGGCGGTAATGGTCTGGGTGTTTATCAGGGGCTTGTTGATGCCTTCTTCACCAAGAACGGTCTGCCTATCACCGATCCTAACTCTGGTTATGTAGAGGAGGGTATGTCAACGGCTGTTGATGACCGTTCGGATGTGACCAGTTGGGAGTTCGGAACAGGAAAACCTGGTGAGGTGACAGCTCGTGGTACTTATAACATGTACTGTAACCGTGAACCACGTTTCTACAATGCCGTATCCTTCCATGGTGCTTGGCTGGCTGTTGGTAACCGTAAGTACAATTTCTTCTATAATGGTCGTGACAATGTACAGACCTCTTCACCTCATGATGCCCCACAGAATGGTTATCTGGCTCGTAAGAGTTTGAATGTACTCGATAATAATCTGACAGGTGCTATTACCCCACGTCAGGGCTTTACTTATCGTCTGGCTTTCACTTATCTGGACTATGCTGAGGCTGTTAACGAGTGCTATGACAATAGTGCTTCGCGTCAGGAAGCTTTGGAATACTTGAACCGTATTCGTGTACGTGCCGGTGTGCGTCAGTATACCACTGATGATGTGACCGAGATGGATGAGAATTACATCCATGTCGATGATACCCAGGATGAGCTGCGTCGTGTGATCCGTGCTGAGCGTCGTGTAGAGCTCTGCTGTGAGAACAACCGCTGGTATGATATCCGTCGTTGGAAAGAGGCTGAGAACCTGCCTGAGATGTGTGGTGACTGCTATGGTATGAACTTCCAGGGCAGCAATGCCAACGAGTTCTTCAAGCGTACGGTCTTCCAGACACGTATCTGGAAGAAGCAGTACTACTGGATGCCAATCTATATCGACGAGTACGAGAAGAACCCCAACCTTCGTGAGGCACCGTTCTGGCTTAATAATTAATGATTAATAGTTTAAAGGAAAATATTATGAAGAAGTATATATGGACCTTCAGTGCCTTGTGCATGGGCTTGCTGCTGGGGTCATGTAATAAGGATCCAGAGTATTTTAGCCTGGAGACCTATCCCGATGAAATGCATATCAAGAGCTCTGTGGAGGAAATCGTGCTCAATAAGGGCATCGCTGATCAGGCGGCCGTAACCTTTACGTGGGATGCTGCGTCAAGTCCTCTCTCTGCTACAGATGAGGTGACCTATAAGATGTGTCTTTATCCCTCTACTCAGAAGGATAGCAAATCAGACTATATCGATCTGGGTACCAATCTCACGTACTCGATCACACACGACGAGCTGAATACGATGCTCTCTAAGTGGACGCTGCCTGGACAGGCACTGAAGGTGACGGCTCAGCTGCTGTCTGTTGTGCACAATGAGCAGCATTATGTAAAGCCAGAGGTTTCAACTGTAGAGTTCACCGTGACTGGTTATGAGAAATATCCACCCTATATCTATATGCATATGACCACTGATGGCGGACAGAAGGTGTCACAGCGTCTGGAACAGCGTCAGTTAGGTACAGGTATCTATGAGGCTACGCTTGATATGTCGCCTTGTAATTTCCACTTTGCTACAACCATCGATGCGGATTATCCTGCTTATGGTATGGCTGATGGCGGTGATGCAGAACAGATGGAGTACTTCACTGATGGTACGATCCGTGATTTCCGTTTCGATGGCATTGGTAAGCGTACGGTCATCGTGGACACCAATACAGGCTTCAACGACTGCCGTGTATTAGACATCGTACAGTTGCCCACACCAGGTCAAATATGGATCTGCGGTAATGGCTGCTCTGTAGGTTGGAATACCAATACCACCAACGGACGACTGGAGATGGTTGGTACGGCACGTGAGCCCTATTACTACGCATGGACAGGTGACTTCATCGCTGGCGGTGAGCTCAAAATCGGTGTCGGTGGAGGCTGGGGCGACCCCTTCTTCTTCGCACCGGAGATGAATGCCGATCCTTTGACTGATCACCGTTTGTCAACATTCCGTTATCAGGATAATGGCGGTGATGTGAAGTGGGTACCATCTGTGAGTGGTCGATACACTTTCACACTTTGCCTGCTTGCCACAGATATGTGGACCAAGTTTGAACCAGCAAATTAAGTTAATTGCAAATATAGTATGATAATTAAACCGTTTCTTTGCTTGATCCTGGCTGTATGCGCCTTTTCTGGCGCATACGCCGGTGATGGCTCAAAGACTTATCAGAATCCTGTAATCAATTACAGCTTGCCTGATCCTACAGTTATCAAGGCTGCTGATGGTTTCTTCTACCTGTATGCTACCGAGGATACGCATAATGTACCTATCTATCGTTCGAAGGACCTTGTGAATTGGCGTTTTGTCGGCACAGCTTTCAACGATAGGACTCGTCCGATGGACTACTGTCCTGGAGGAGGTATCTGGGCACCGGATATCAATTATGTTGGTGGTCAATACGTGCTCTACTACTCAAAATCGGAATGGGGGAAAACTTGGGAGTGTGGTATTGGTGTGGCAGTCAGTGATCGCCCTAATGGCGGATTTCATGATGCTCATAAACTGTTTATTTCAAGTGAGGTTGGTATAGAAAACTGTATCGATCCTTTCTTTATTCAGGATGATGGTCATAATTACCTCTTCTGGGGATCATTCCACGATATCTATGGCGTGGAATTGACTGAGGACGGACTGGCTGTAAAAGAAGGATGTGTTCCAAAAAAGATTGCAGGCGGTCTGATAGAGGCCACCATGATTGTCAAGCATAATGGTTATTATTATCTGATTGGCTCTGCTGGTTCTTGTTGCGAAGGCGCTAACAGTACCTATCGTATGGTTGTCGCTCGTTCGCGTAACCTCTTTGGACCTTATGTTGACCGTAACGGACGTTCAGCTATCGGTGACAACTTCTCTATGTTGCTTGGCAAGAGTCCAGAAGTATATGGCCCGGGGCATTGCTCTGAGTTTGTGCAGGATGATGCTGGACAGACTTGGGTCCTCTATCATGGTTTTCAAGCCAGTGATGTGGATGCAGGTCGTGTTACTTATCTGGATCGTGTGGAGTGGGGATCTGATGGCTGGCCGTATATTCAGAATCAGGAACCATCTACCGAAGCAGATGTCCCACTCTTTGGTGAAGCTGCTGGCGTAGAGAGTGTTACGGTAGATAATAACTATATCTTTATGCCAACAGAAAATCGTCAGCTGATCCGTGTCGATGCTCCTTTTGATGAAGCATTTAGCTGGCAGCTTATACAAATGAATGGTATGACAATGGGAAGAGGTAGTGCAAGTCGCACTGCTATCATAGATACAAGTCATATTGCAAGTGGTCCTTATTTCGTGAGACTCAGTGGAAAAACTGGTGTCAAGGTTGAGAAACTGATGAAGTTGTGACTCGTGCTGTTAGCATGTCAATAGGCACTTAGTGACTTTGAACAAGTCATTAATTGCCTATTGGTTTATTTCAGAGTTAATAATTGTTATAATTTGAATTGACATAGTGCTTTGTTAGTTTTTTATCTTTAACTTTGGCTGCAATTAACGAAAGTACTGACTAAATGAAAATTAAAAATCGTATACTAATATGTGTATTGGTATTGTTTGTTTTGCCTGTCCATGCCTCATTAGATAAAACGACTGCTGACTGGCTTGATAAACTTGATGCCAGTCTTGCCAAGCGCAGTTATTTTGAAAAACAGCGTATTGATCGTATTCAGAACCTAAAGGATGGTATGGCGAAAGCCCAAGCAGAGGGGCGTGAGTTTGCGCAGACATATGCCTTATTCGATGAATATAAAAGTTATCGCTATGATTCGGCAAGGCACTACGCCTATGTTTGTTTAGACATTGCTACCCGTCAACATCAGGACCAAGAAATAGCCCAGGCAAAGTTAGCTATTGCATTCTCCCTGATTTCGGCCGGAATATTGAGTGAGTCGCTTGATATTATCAAGACCATTGATAAAACACAGTTAAGTAGTGGTTTATTGAAGGACTACTACGAAATTAATAGTCAGTTATGGCGTAGCATGGCTGATTATGTGAAGGAAGATCCCTTCTATACAAAGTATATCACGTGGAGCAATGCCTATCTGGACTCTGTGAAACAGGTGGTCCCTTCAAATTCCTGCATATGGTGGTCTGTTACCGGTTCCCGGCAGATGCGTGACCATGAGTATCAAAAAGCACTCGCATCTTTTGAGAATGTGTTGAATGGTTGTGGCAATGATCTGCATCTGCGTGCTAAGACCATGGCAGAGATGGCATGGGCACATATTTGGCTTGAACATGAGGATAAGGCGATTGTTTATTTTGCTCAGTCTGCTATTGCCGATAATGAAACGGCTACCCGCGAAATTACTGCCCTTTATCATTTGTCGCGTTTGATATTCAAGAAGGGGGAACATGAACGAGCCAGTATCTATGTACATCAGGCCTTGGAAGATGTGAACTTCTATGGTACGAGACTAAGAAAGGTGGAAATCAACGATATCCTTCCCATTATTGAGCAAGATCGTTATGATATGATGCGTGGTCAGCGTAACTGGCTTTTTGTGGTATCGGGCCTGTTTATCATTTTGTTATTGGCTTGTTTGTGGAGTTACAGGACAATTCGTAGGAAGAATCAGAAACTGACTGAAGCCAGAGAGACGATTGCCGGACAGTTGGAACAGTTGAAACGTAGTAATCTGCAACTACAGGAAGACGCAAAAATTAAGAACGCCTATATAGGCCGTTCATTCTATACAAATGCTGAGTTTATCACCAAATTGGAGAAACTCTATATGGCAATTGATCGTAAGATTGCTGCCCGACAGTATGAAGATCTGCGTTCGATGATGAAGTTATCGAATCTCAATAGTGAACGTGAGAATATGTATGAAGCATTTGATCAGACATTCTTAAAGCTATTCCCCGATTTTGTGGAACGCTACAATGCTTTGTTTGAGGAAAGCGAACGCAAAATGCCCCCTAATAAGCATTCTTTGACTTCTGAGATGCGTATTTTTGCACTTATACGTTTGGGTATCAATGAAAGTGAAAGAATTGCCAAGTTCTTGGATTACTCCGTTCATACAGTTAATACTTATAAAACAAGAATAAAAAACCGTTCGTTGATTGATAATGAGCAGTTTGAGAGTGTGATTATGGAAATATAGCGGGTTGTCTGATATATATTTCTATTATACAAACAGACAATCTGGCAAAAAGGAAGTGGTTGATTATCAGCTACTTCCTTTTTGTATAAGATGATATTGATTATACTTTTACTTACTTTCTTCGTTAAATGCGTGATTAACCGTACCTTTGTCCGAGAAAATTTAAGAATAACTATTTTAATATGAAACGTATTTTTGCTTTTTTACTTGTTCTGTTTGGTCTGAACCCGGTGTGGGCTCAGAATCTGAATCCAATGGCGCACCCAGATGCCGTTGTTAGGTCAGGCAAGGCACGCTTTACAGTGTTAACTCCAGAGATGATTCGTATTCAGTATAGCGATCGTGCTCTTTTTGAAGATCGGGCTACCTTCGCAGTTGTTAATCGTCGTCTGCCAGTTCCTGAGTTTACAACTGAAAAGAAGGATGGTTATCTGGAGATTAAAACATCAGCTCTTACTCTTAAATATAAGATAGGTGGTGTCATTGATGGTCGTCATCCTTCTGCTGACGTGCTGAATATTAGTTTCAATCTAAATGGACGTCAGGTGTTGTGGTATCCTGGTAAGGATGACGCACTTAACCTGAAGGGAACAACCCGTACCCTTGACGGACAAATAGGTGACAATAAACGTCAGGAATTGGAGAACGGATTGTTGTCGCGAGCAGGTTGGAGTATCATTGACGAGTCACCATTGACCCGTCGTGGTGATGGATCAACCACTTTCGTTTTTGATAAACAGGTAGATGGTATTGACTGGGTGGCTGAACCTGTGGATAAGCAGGCTATCGATTGGTACTTCTTAGGTTATGGTCATCAGTACAAGAAAGCTTTGGGCGATTATGTGAAGGTGGCTGGACGCCAGCCAATGCCTCCTCTCTTTGTACTTGGTTATTGGTATAGCAAATATCAGCGTTATACTTCTGACGAATTCATGGAGATTGTCAATGATGTAAAACGATTCCATATCCCCATGGATGTGATGATCTTTGATATGGATTGGCATACAGAGGGGTGGACTGGTTGGACTTGGGACCGTACAGCCATACCCGATCCAGAGGGATTGATAGACTGGATGCATCAGAATGGTTTAAAGGTGTCACTGAATCTCCACCCTGCTGATGGTGTGGATGATGATGAGGATTACTTCGATAGTCTTCGTGTAGATATGGGACTGGACAAGCAGACCAAGGTAGTTCCTTGGAATCTAAGTGACGGACGATTCTACCACCATATGTTTAAAAACATCATCCGTGCTCGTGAGCGCCAAGGTGTTGACTTCTGGTGGCTTGACTGGCAACAGAACCTTACTAGCAAGTATGTAGATGGTTTGGGCGAGACTTTCTGGTGCAATCATGTATTCTATAATGATATGCGTTTGAATCGTCCTGATCGTCGTCCACTGATTTTCCATCGCTGGGGTGGATTAGGTAGCCATCGTTATCCTATAGGTTTCTCTGGTGACTCTTTCACAACCTATGGCACACTGGCTTGGCAACCATATTTTACCGCTACTGCATCAAATGTCGGCTTCGGCTATTGGGGGCATGACTTAGGCGGACACCAGCAGACGGGCGGTAATGATCCGGAAATTTATCTGCGTTGGATGCAGTTTGGTGTGTTCACACCAGTTTTCCGTACACATGCCACTAACTGGGAAGGTATTGAGCGCCGTATCTGGAAGTACGAGAATTTTCCTTCACTGCTTGAGACCGTGAAGTTGCGCTATGCATTAATGCCTTATATCTATACTGCAGCCCGTCAGGCTTACGATACTGGTGTCAGCTTGTGTCGTCCTCTGTACTATGAGTGGCCAGAAGCAAACAATGCCTATCTGTTTGAGGATGAGTATATGTTTGGTGACGATATCCTGGTTGCTCCTGTGGTAACTAAGCCAGAGAACGACGGCATGACTCCTCGTCGTATTTGGTTACCTGAGGGACGCTGGTTCGATGTTTGTAGAAATAAGGTGGTGACTGGTAATCGTATTTTTACCGATCGCTATGCTATGGAAGAGATTCCTTACTTCTTCCGTGCAGGTAGCGTCATCGTGAATAATCCTCCTATGATGAATCTAAATACTCGTCCTGACCGTTTGATATTGAAGGTGATTCCTGGTGGTAACGGCCAGACTTCACTTTACGAGGATGAGGGCGATACCGAAGGGTACAAGATGGGGGCTTATACAACTACCACCATCAGCCATGAGGGGAACTCGTTGATTATCCATCCACGTGTAGGCAATTTCCCAGGTATGCCAGAGGCTCGTTCCTATACGGTAGAGTTCCTTTCTGTCAATCGTCCTTCTGCTGTGAGCATTGACGGACGCCAGATAGATAGCGCTTCTTGGAACTATCAGGAGAAGAGTCGTGTGCTGACGGTGAATATACCTCGCACATTGTGCCAGAAGAAAACAACGGTGACAATTAAATAATGATAGCAGTATGAAAAAGATATGCATGATGATTGTGGGTCTGATTACATGTATGAACATGTTTGCCCAGCAGTATCAGGAACTATGGATTACAGGTTCTGCTGTTCCTGGTGGTACTCAGAAGTTAATAAAAGTAAGTGATAACGATTTTAAATATGCTGGACGACTGCAAGCTGGTGAACTACGTATTTCGACTGCAAAGAAGATGCGTAAGGGAGCCTGTTATCTGGCTCCGAATCAGCTTGATGCCAATATCGTTAACAAAGGAATAGGATACAGCGAATCAGTTGATGTGAAGAATGCAACTTGGCAGGTTGTTGTGAGTGAAGATCGTTACCGTTTCCATATTGATACGGAAAAAAAGCAGTTGCGTGGTGAATTGTTCCAACCATGGGGTGAGTTGTTCTTAGCAGGCGGTGCTACTGAGGTGGGCTGGAAGGCTGAAGGACATATGCTGCTGATGAAGCAGAGCATGGACAATCCTTGTGTATGGACCTGGGAGGGAGATTTGAAACAACATCCTGAGGTAGAGGAACCTGGTAGTTTCAAGTTCCAAGGGCAGGATCGTTGGCATCCCAAATCGATTCATCCTTATGTGCAGGGAACCGATATCTTAAAGGATGCGCGTTTCCGTACAGGAGGTCCTGATACGAAATGGACGCTTTCGCATGATGGACGTTATCGTATCAAGGTCGATCTGTTCAATGAAACTATAGAAGCTAAACTGGTGAAATAAAGTATTTGAAACATTATTCGTATTTAGTTAATTATTAGGAAGTATGACTGAAAGAATCAGTTTGTTCTTTGGATGTCTGGCCATTGTATCCACAGCAATGGCTCAGACAGCCTTCATGACCAATGATAGTGTGGCCGTTTTTTACCCGTCTCATTATGATGCCAAGCAGCACCAACCTTCTCCCATCTTCGAGCGTGAACCGGCCACTGTAAATCCACTGACTACCAATTGGCCATTACATGTTGAGTTCAGTGAAAAAGGCGGTCGTAGTCAGGCGACAATCTCTGTGCCTGATGATGTGGATTTCTATGGAACAGGTGAAGTAACAGGTCCATTGCGTCGAAACGGTCGTACTATTGAATTATGGAATATCGATACTCCAGCCTATGGTACCGATGGCGGTTCTCATCTTTATCAGAGTCATCCTTGGGTTATGGGACTCCGAAAGGATGGTACTGCCTTTGGTATTATTGCCGATAATACCTGGCGACAGAAAATAACAACAGCAGACCATTTAGTGACTTTTGATAGCGAAGGCCCTGCTTTTCGTGTATTTGTCATTGAACGTGAAAGTCCGCAGGCGTTGATGCAGGCTTTGGTTAATTTGACTGGCAACATGTCGTTACCTCCTCTTTGGTCACTTGGCTATCATCAGTGTCGACATACTTATTATCCAGATAATAAGGTGATGGAGATAGCCGACCAGCTTCGTCGTCATCGTATCCCCTCAGATGTGATATGGATGGATATAGATTATATGGATGGTTATCGTATCTTTACCTTCGATCCCAATGGTTTTGCCAACCCCAACAGACTGAACGACTATCTTCATCAGAACAACTTCAAGACGGTTTACATGATTGATCCGGGTGTCAAGGTGGAGAAAGGCTATTTCGTGGATGACCAGGGGACTGCCAGTGACTATTGGGTGAAAGACCGTAACGGCAAACCTTTTGAGGGTAATGTGTGGCCTGGTGCTTGTCACTTTCCCGATTTTACCCGTCCGGAAGTCCGTACATGGTGGGCTACACTTTATAAAGACTTTATGGCTAAAGGTGTTGATGGTGTTTGGAACGATATGAACGAACCTGCCGTATTCGATATGCCAGAGAATACGATGCCACGTGATAATCAGCACGACGGGGGCGAGGGGGTGACCGCAGGGGCACATCTGCGTTTCCATAACGTGTTCGGATTGAACATGGTACGTGCCAGTCGTCAGGGGCTGCTGTTGGCTAATCCGCAGAAGCGTCCTTTCATCCTGTCACGTTCAAACTTCTTAGGTGGACATCGTTATGCAGCCACTTGGACAGGAGACAACCTGTCTGCTCCCGACCACATGAAACTAAGCATCCCTATGTCGCTGACGCTTGGCCTTAGTGGACAACCTTTTAATGGACCAGATATTGGTGGATTCTGTGAAAATTCTAATGCAGAGTTAGTGGCACAGTGGACAGCTATAGGCGCCTATTTCCCCTTTGTTCGTAATCATAACACAAAGGGGACGATACCTCAAGAGCCATGGGCCTTTTCCCCAAAAGTACTGGATGTATGTCGCACAGCGATTAACCGTCGCTATATGTTGATGCCCTATATCTATACCTGTTTCCGTGAGGCTAGTATCAATGGTATGCCAGTCATGCGTCCGTTGTTTATGAATGATCCCAAGGATCTGAGTCTTCGCAGGGAGGATCGTGCATTCCTGTTGGGCGCTGACCTGATGGTTCGTCCACAGTGGGCAACAGAGGTGGCACAGCCCGATGGAGGTAGCTGGCAAAAGCTGACGCTTGAGGCAAATACGGATAGCTATCAGGCAGAATTACGTCAGCGTCCGGGGTCAATTATTCCTTTGGCAAATCTGGCTCAGAGCACGGCAGAAATACGTACTGATTCGTTGACTCTCTTGGTATGTGTTGACCGCAATGGCTTTGCAAAAGGACAGCTGTATGAGGATGAAGGCGATGGATTTGGCTATCAGAAAGGACAATATCGCCTTACTGAGATGAAAGCTGTGAAGGAAAAGAATGTCCTGAAGGTTACGCTCCGTCAAAAGGATGGCTTGATGTCACCAATTGATCGAAAAATCAGAATCGGTTATGTGTATGGTGGCAAGGTGAAGTATAGTCCTTGGAAAACAGGTCGTGATATAACTATTTCCCTTTAATATTAACTTAATCTGTTTCTTATGAATAGAATTACTACTTCTTTATTGTTTACAATGCTTTTTTGCCTGACAAGTATCAGTGCATTTGCATTGGGATCTGTTGATGGCGTCTACCAGATTGGTAATGCCGATGAACTCTTGGCGTTTGCCCAAATAGTAAATACTGGGGGAAACGATGCTAAGGCTGTACTTACTGCTGATATTGATATGAGCGGTAAGACATGGACTCCTATAGGTGATGATGATCATCGTTTTGTTGGCACATTCGATGGCCAGTATCATATGATTGATCATCTTGTATTCGAGGGTACTGATAAGGTTGGTATCTTCGGTGTTGTCAGTGGTGGATGTGTTATCAAGAATCTGACAGCTGGTCCAAACAACGTGATTAAAGGTAATAGCATGGTTGGCGGTATTGTAGGATGCTCTGCAGGTAGCGAATGGGTGACACTTGAGAATGTGGGTCATGAAGGCTATGTAGAGGGTACTGGCAATAACTGTTGTGCTTTCTTTGGCGTTGTAATGAATGGCGGCCCTGCTACCAGAATAATTAATTGCTATAATACGGGCAATATTAAGGCTGGAGGTGAAAGCGCTATCATTACCGGCTGGTTTGGTGGACATGGTAGTGTAGAGGTAAAGGGGTTCTGGAATACTGGTGAGATCCTTGCTGGAGGCGACAATGACAATAAGGCTTTGTGGCGAAACAATTCAGGAATCACCAAGGAGCGTATTTTCAATATTAACAACGATAATGGTGCAACCGTTATTGCTGATGGTGACTTGGCTTCTGGTAAGCTGGCTTTCCAGCTGAATGGTAATGCTGATGCCGGTGCATGGCGTCAGAATCTGGAAGGAAGCAACAAGGATGGGCAGCCAACCTTTAATCCAGCTCATGCCTTAGTATATGCCAATGGTGCTCTGCTGTGTGATGCGATTACTCCTAAGGAAGGGACAGAGGTGACATTCTCCAATCATGAAGGAAGTACTATTGATGATCACAACTATGTAGGTGGATTCTGCTCAGTATGTCGTAAGATGCAGGACAATTTCTGCGAAGTGGTTGATGGTTTCTATATCATTAATGATGGTGATCAGCTGAACTGGTTTGCCTATAAAGTGAACCAAGGTGAAGGTGAGGCTAATGGTAAACTCACAGCCGATATTGACATGACAGATAAGGCATGGACACCTATTGGACAGGACGGAAAGGACTTTAAGGGACATTTCGATGGTCAAGGACATCGTATCATGAATCTGGTGACTAATGGCGATAAAAATAATCAGGCCCTTTTTGGTCAGGCTGTAGGTGGTGCTATCATTGAGAATGTGATTATCGACCAATCATGTATCATTCAAGGTAATGCTTTTACTGCAGGTATTTTAGGACATGTTTGGGGCGATGGCGTTATTATACGTAATTGCGGTAACGAGGCAGAAATCAATGGTACGGCACAGAATGCAGCAGGTATCTTGGGCTGCTCAGAGAAGATTGTACACATCTCCAACTGTTATAATACTGGTAATATTAATGGTTTACGAGAGAATGCAGGTATCTGCGCTTGGATGGGTTCGAATAATTCAACCATCAAGAACTGTTACAGCACCGGTATCATTGCTGATGGTCCTGGACTTTGGCGTAATGATGGAGTCAAAGGTGAAAACATGTATCAGATGGATGGTGACCAAGGTACTGCCTTCAGTTCCGAGCAGATGCAGAATGGCGAATTGGCTTACTTGCTCAATGGAAAACAGAGTGCTGAGGTTACATGGTATCAGGCAATCGGAACAGATGATCATCCACTACCTTTTGGAACTGCAGTTGTCTATGCTAATGGTGATTTGAAGTGCGATGGTATCACACCTGTAGCAGGTAGTAGTCTTACCTATAGCAATGCTGAAGGAGGTAATGTTGCAGCGCACTCATGGAATGGTAAAGGTTTCTGTTTAGAATGTCATACTGTTCAACCCGATTACCTGTCGCCGGTAGATGGCTGGTATGAATTGGGGCATGCTGACCATCTGAACTGGTTCGCATATTATGTAACCAAGTATGATCAGCATGTAGATGCTTGTCTGACAGCTGATATCGATATGAACCTCATCGAAGATTTTCCAGGTATTGGTGATGCAACTCATCCTTATGGTGGTACTTTCGATGGACAAGGACATGTTGTAAAGAATCTGATTATTGATATGCCTGACGAGGCGAGCGTGGGATTCTTCCGTGTCATCACTGCTGGAGCTGATATTGCCAACTTTACCATAGATAATAGTTGCTCTATCAGAGGTAAGAACTTTGTTGGTGCCTTTGTTGGTCAGTGTGTTGGTAATGGTGGTGTTATTCTGGAACAGCTGGGTAACGAGGCTGTTGTAACATCAACTGCACAGAATGCAGGTGCACTTATAGGCTGCAATACCTCAGGCGATATTTTACTTAATGTAGTAAACTGTTATAATGCAGGAGATATCACATCTGGCTGGGAAGCTGGCGGATTGTCAGGATGGTTGGGTAACGATGCCGTTGTAACAAATTGCTATAATATGGGAATGGTTACCAATGGTGAGTCGTTTGCGCGTGGTAACAATATACAGATTTCCAACTGTTTTGATCCTGTGACAGACTGGCCAGCTCTGCCAGTAAGTCCTATCGAGGATTTTACGAATGGCGTAATCTATCAGAAGTTGGCTGATGCTGCTCCTGGTATATGGTTCCTGAGCGCTGAAACAGAAGGTCATCCTGTACTATATAATACTGGTATATCTACTGGTATCGAAGCAATTCCTACGATTGATTTGTTGCAGAATGATGCTCCAATCTACGATTTGCAGGGTCATAAGGTATCATCAAAGACCATGCGTAAAGGAATCTATGTAAAGAATGGCAAGAAGTTTGTCGTGAAATAACAACTAATGAAGACATTACTCATTTCTCTGCTTCTGTTTGTCGGCATTCTAAATGGTGCGGCAGCAGAAGCAGATTCAAACCCACAAGCTAATCCCGAGGCAATAGTGACCTCGGGAAAAGCTCGTTTTACGGTGCTAACGCCGCGCATGATTCGAATTCAGTATAGTTCTTCGTCTAAATTCGAAGATCGTGCAACGTTTGCAGTGATTAATCGTAACCTTCCTGTGCCTGTTTTCTCAACCCGGGAGGAAGGTGGCTATCTGTATATTGAGACCGAAGCTCTGATATTGCGTTACAAGAAAAACACCATGATATCTTCTGTTCTTAAATCGCCCAATAACCTTTGTGTTACATTTAAACTCAACGGACGTGAGGTGGTTTGGTATCCGGGTAAGGAAGATGCGTTGAACTTGAAGGGTACACGCCGTACGCTGGATGGTGGCAGTGGCGATAATTATCGTGCTGATATGGAAGATGGTATTATCTCTCGTGCTGGTTGGGCTATCATTGATGAGTCGCCAGCCACAAAACGAGGTGATGGTTCTACTACATTTGCTTTCGACAAACAGGTCGACGGCATCGACTGGTTGGCTCAACCTGTTGATGCAAATGCCCTTGACTGGTATTTCATGGGTTATGGACATGATTATAAGGACGCCATAGGCGACTATATAAAGATAGCGGGGCGTCAACCGCTTCCTCCACTTTATGCGTTAGGTTACTGGTATAGTAAGTATCAGGCGTACACACAACAGGACTTTACCAGTCTGGTGTACGATATGAAAAAGAATGAGATCCCGCTCGATGTGATGATATTCGACATGGACTGGCATCTGAGCGGATGGACAGGCTGGACTTGGAACAAAAGTCTGATACCTAATCCACAAGGGTTGATCTCTTGGATGCATAATCAGGGAGTAAAAGTGAGTTTGAACTTGCATCCAGCCGATGGTGTGGCCAGCTATGAGGAGTATTTTAGTGAGATACAGTCGGATATGAAGATGACGGGCGACCGAGTACCATGGATGCTGGAGGATTCTACGTTTTATCGTTCTATGTTCAAGCACATCATTCGCAAGCGTGAACAACAGGGTGTTGACTTTTGGTGGCTTGACTGGCAGCAGAACCTGACAAGTGAATATACACAAGGTCTGAGTGAGACATTCTGGTGCAATCACGTGTTCTTTAATGATATGCGTGTGAACCGTCCGGAGCGTCGTCCTTTCATCTTCCATCGTTGGGGCGGTCTCGGAAGTCATCGTTACCCGTTAGGCTTTTCGGGTGATACCTATTCTACGTTTGGCTCACTGGCCTTCCAACCTTATTTCACCGCGACAGCATCGAATGTGTGTTTTGGCTATTGGGGGCACGATTTGGGTGGACATATCCAGATTGCTCCAACCAATCCGGAACTAATGCTGCGCTGGGTGCAGTATGGCGTATTCTCGCCCATCTTCCGTACCCATGGCTCCAGTCAGGCAGGTAACGAACGCAGAATATGGAAATATGAGAACTTCCCGTTGATGCTGGATTGTGTGAACCTGCGCTATCAACTCATGCCTTATATCTATACCGCCGCTCGCCAGGCTTATGATACTGGCATAAGTATATGCAGACCGCTCTATTATGAGTGGCCTGAGGAGAACGAAGCTTATCGTCAGGAAGGTGAATATATGTTTGGCGATGATATTCTGGTGTCGCCTGTTGTGACTCCTGTAGATGAGAGCGGAAAGGCTTTCCATAAGACGTGGTTGCCCGCAGGACAATGGTATGATGTATGCCGTCGGAAATTGGTACAAGGCCAGCAGATGGTGAGCGATAATTATACGGAGAGTGAGATACCTTATTTTATCAAAGCAGGTAGTATCATTGTTTGTAATCCGCTGATAGAAAACCTGAAGAAGCCAGTTCAACAGTTGTTGTTAAAGGTGGTTCCTGGTGCTAATGGCGAGACGACACTCTATGAGGATGCTGGTGATACACAGGACTATATCAACGGTGGATTTACCACTACGCATATCATCCAACATCGAACAGATGAGGCTATTGAGCTGACACTGGATCCTCGTCAGGGACAGTATGAAGGCATGCTTGCCGAGCGTGCTTATGAGATAGAACTGCTGCAGGAGGGAGCTCCTCAATCGGTGACAATCAATGGCGTGATGACATCCGATTGGCATGTGGATGAAACCACAGGTAGTCTGATTATCAGTGTTCCAGTAACAGCCTGCGATCAAAAACTCGTTATCAACATTGAGCGTGCCTCTACAGGTATTCACGAGCATAATGGTAAGTCTATTGCAAAGAAGATTTATTATGATCTGCGTGGAAACCAGTTATTGCGTGAACCTCATGGACCATATATCCTGCGTTGTATTTGGAGTGATGGCACGACAACCACACATAAACATATCAAATAAAGAATGATCATGCGTAATTTAGTTATACTATTCAGTCTATTAAGCATATTACTGCCGCAGGTGGCTTCTGCGCAGAACTTTGAAAGTTTGTGGGCCACAGGCAGTGCTGTGCCTGATGGACAGACCATCGAGTTGACCAAACGCCCAGATGGTCAGTACCGTTTTGCTGGTGCGTTGGTGAGTGGTGAACTGAAAGTGATGACCACTGAAACATTCGAGAAGGGAGTTACTCAGTTCCTGAAGCCGCAGCTTGTCGACTCTTATCTGATTAACAAGGGTATTACCTATCAATATACGAAAGATGAGACGCAGCCTGGGTGGGTAGTCTCGTTCTCGGAAGATGCGTATAGTTTTCTGGTTGATCCTGCTAACCGTAAGTTGACGGGCGAGTTGGTGTTCCCTTGGAACGAGATGCTGATAGCAGGTAGTGCCTTTGAAGGAGGCGCTAATGATGTGGAATGGAGTCGTGATGCCATGCTGTCGTTCGAACAGGATCGTGATAATCCTTATGTATTCACTTGGACTGGAGAGCTGGGTGTTTATAATGACGTGATAGAACCTGGTCGTTTTAAACTGGAAGGTCAGATGACGTGGGGACCACGCGAGTTTCATCCCTATCAGCAAGATGAGGACATCTTGCAATCTACGCAGATGCGAAAAGGTGGGGCCGATACCAAGTGGCGTGTCTCTCAGCATGGTGTTTATCGTATTGTGGTCGATGTGTTTCAGGAAACTTTCCATGCAGAACTCCTTTCGGGCACTCGTTCTGTTAATGATGGCTCGACCGAAATAGAGTCTGTAGATGCATTGGACAATACGGTGCCTTCTGTCATATACGATTTGAACGGTCAGATTCATCGCTCGTTAAGAAAGGGATTGAATCTGGTGCGTATGCCAGATGGGCAGGTCCGTAAAGTGATTGTCAGATAATAAATGACATGAATAAACGTTATAAATAAAAACATTCTATGATAAAAAGATTCTTTTTAGGGTTCTTTTTGTTGCAGGTCTGTATTCTGATTCAGGCCTCAACAGAAAGAATATCTTCTCCTGATGGGCATATCCGTCTGGAGGTCTGTACTGACGACACATTGCGTATGAGTGTGTTTTATGGCGAAGAACAAGTTATTGATAATAGTCCGTTGTGCTTGCTGGTACAGCAGGAGTGGTTAGGTGTTCGTCCGAAACTGAAGGGTGTTCGACGTCAGATAATAAACCGTCAGCTGCCGAACGTCATTCCTGTCAAGAATGCTGTAACCCATGATGAGGCTCAGGAGATGACGCTCCGTTTTGCTGGTCAGTATAGTGTGGCGTTCCGTGTCTATAATCATGGCATAGCTTACCGCTTTGTTCTTGATAAGAAAGGAAAGGTGGATGTTATTAGCGAACAGATGACGCTCCGTTTCCCTGCATCAACTATAGCACACCTCTCTAAGACGCGCAGTTTCTGGACTTCGTATGAGGAACCTTATACTCATGTGGCATTAGCTGACTATCAGGCACAGGATCAGATGAGCTATCTGCCGGTATTGCTGGAAACACAGCATGGTACTAAACTGTTATTATCAGAGAGTGATGTGCGCGACTATCCAGCTATGTTTGTCAAGAGTACGGGTAACAATGGATTGACATCTGTATTTCCCAAGGCGCCTGCAACATGGGAGCCCATAGGCGACCGTGGATTCAATGTTACTAAAGAGTCTCCTTTTATAGCTCGTATCGATGGTAAACGCACTCTTCCATGGCGATTCCTGGTGATTGGCGACGATGCCGCCGTT
Source organism: Prevotella sp. P6B1 (assembly GCF_000702825.1). Taxonomy (GTDB): domain Bacteria; phylum Bacteroidota; class Bacteroidia; order Bacteroidales; family Bacteroidaceae; genus Prevotella. The sequence continues at coordinate 557,328 of NZ_JNKF01000012.1, read as the reverse complement.
GCTTCCAACGAGATGGAGCGCGTGTTGGGTGGTCAGTGTGAGTTAGCTGATGCCTCTTGGATTAAGCCGGGCAAGGTGAGCTGGGACTGGTGGAATCACTGGACTATCTGGAATGTGGATTTCGAGACAGGCATCAACAATCGTACCTACAAGTATTTTATAGATTTTGCTGCCCAATATGGTATTGAATATATTCTACTGGATGAAGGTTGGAACAAGGATGTCCGAGATCCGTTTACCACTCGCGATGAGATTGATGTCAAGGAGTTGGTTGACTATGGGCGCCAGCGGGGTGTGGGTGTTATCCTTTGGCTGGCCTGGCTCACTGTCGAGAACCACATGGATTTGATTAAGTACTATGCCGACATGGGTGTTCGTGGTTTGAAGATCGACTTCATGGATCATAGCGACCAGTGGATGGTGAACTTCTATGAGCGTGTGGCTCGTGAATGTGCCATAAATCAGCTGATTGTTGACTTCCACGGTTCGTTTAAGCCTGCAGGACTTGAAATACGTTATCCAAACGTTATCTCGTACGAAGGTGTGCGTGGTTTGGAGAATGGCGCAGGGTGTCATCCTGATAATACTATCTGGTTACCGTTCATCCGTAATGCTGTGGGAGCAATGGACTTTACACCTGGTTCAATGGCTTCGGCCCAGCCAGAGGATAACCATGGCAGTGGTTCTCTGCCCATGGGCTCAGGTACGCGCGCTAATCAGATGGCTATGTATGTCTGCTTCGAGAGTGGACTCCAGATGTTGGCTGATAGCCCAACCCGTTATATGCGTGAGGATGAATGTACCCGATATATTGCCTCTGTTCCTACGACATGGGACGAGAGTCGTGTACTTTCTGCCAAGGCTGGCGACCATTACGTGGTGGCCCGTCGCAAAGGCAATAAGTGGTATGTTGGTGCTATGACAGGTGGAAAATCCCAACAGTTCTCTATCAGTCTTGACTTCCTGACTGGAGAAGGAAAACTGACTGGTTTCCGTGATGGACGCAATGCACACCGTATTGCTGTTGATTACCAGCGGTTCCAACAGCAGGTTTCATCTACTGATGTGTTAACGCTCCGTTTGGCTCGAAACGGAGGCTGGTGTTGTGTGATAGAACAATAACTAACTTAATAAACTTATGACAAGGAAATTCTTATCCATGGCTATGGCTGCATTGCTTTCATCAGGTGCAATGGCTCAGCCGGAGAAAAAAGCCTACATGGTAGCCGATGCCCATCTGGATACGCAGTGGAACTGGGATGTGCAGACTACCATCCGTGAGTATGTGAAGCATACCCTCGACCAGAACCTGATGCTGTTGAAGAAGTATCCTCATTACATCTTCAATTTCGAAGGTGCCGTCAAGTACAACTGGATGAAGGAGTACTATCCGCTGCAGTATGCAGAGTTGAAACATTATGTGGCCAATGGTCGTTGGCATCTTACTGGAAGTAGTTGGGATGCTAATGAAACCATCATTTGTTCGCCTGAGTCATGGCTGCGCAACATCCTGCTGGGACAGACCTTCTATCGTCAGGAGTTTAACACTGAGAGCACTGACGTGTTCCTGCCCGACTGCTTCGGCTTCGGTTACACCTTACCTACATTAGCGGCACATTGCGGCTTGATTGGTTTCTCTTCGCAGAAGTTAGTGTGGCGCACTAATCCTTTCTATGAAGGAGGCAAACGTTATCCTTATTCCATAGGCTTGTGGCAGGGTATCGATGGCAGTCGTATCATGATGGCCCATGGTTTTGGTTATGCTGAACGCTATCGTGATGAAGACCTGTCGCACAACCAGCAACTGCTTCGTGAGATAGGTGAAAGTCCGTTGAATCAGGCTTATCGTTATTATGGCACTGGTGATATTGGTGGCTCGCCCACCATCGCTTCTGTTCGTGGTGTCGAAAAGGGAATAGCAGGCAATGGCCCTATCAAGATTGTCAGTGCTACCAGTGATCAGCTTTATAAGGATTATCTGCCATTCGAAAAGCACCCGGAACTGCCGGTGTTCGATGGCGAGCTGCCTATGGATGTGCATGGAAATGGCTGTTATACCTCGCAGGCTGCTATGAAGCTGTATAACCGTCAGAATGAGCACTTAGGCGATGCTGCTGAGCGTTCGGCAGTCATGGCCGACTGGTTAGGTGTTGCCCACTATCCCTCAGTAACGATGACAGAGACATGGCAGCGTTTCATCTGGCACCAGTTCCATGATGACCTGACGGGTACCAGCATTCCACGTGCCTACGAGTTCTCTTGGAACGATGAACTCTTGTCGCTCAAGAAGTTCTCGGATGTGCTGACACATAGTGTATCTGGAGTAGCCCGTCAGTTGGATACCCGTGTAGCAGGACAGCCTGTGGTGGTGTATAATAATGAGACCACACCTGTTCGTTCTGTGGCTCAGGTGATACTGTCTGATGACCGCGATTATCGCGTGACTGATGCCAATGGCCGTCGTGTGGCTTCTCAGGTTGTGGAGCGTGATGGCCAGCGTGTGCTGCTGTTTGATGCTGATGTGCCAGCTACAGGTATGGCTGTCTATGGTATCAAGGCTGCGGGAAAGAAGAAAATGGCTACTGTTACTACAGGTCGTACCATCGAATCGTCGCGTTACAAGCTGACTGTTGATGCATATGGTGATGTGGTGTCGCTGATAGATAAGAACTGCAACCGTGAGATTGTGGCTTCGGGCAAGAGCCTCCGTTTGGTGGTGTTTGATGACTGCCGTTCTGAGGCATGGCCTGCCTGGGAGATTCAGAAGGCAACGCTCGATAAGGCACCTCTGCCCGTACACGAAGGTGTTGAGATATCAGTTGAGCCAGGAACACTGCGCCAGACATTAGTGATAAGAAAGAAATATGGTGAGTCGGATATCGTTCAGCGTATCCATCTTTATGAAGGCGCACTTGCTGACCGTATCGACTTCGAGAATGAGGTGGATTGGCGTTCGCTTAATGCCCTGCTGAAGGCAGAGTTCCCGCTGAGCGTCTCAAATAAGGAGGCTACCTACGATATCGGACTGGGTAGTGTGCGTCGTGGTAACAACCGCGATAACAGCTTTGAGGTGTATGCCCATGAATGGACAGACTTGACAAACCGTATGGGCAATTATGGCGTAACACTATTAAACGATTCGCGTTATGGCTGGGATAAACCCAATGACAATACTCTGCGTCTCTCGCTGTTGTATTCGCCCAAACCTGGTCGTAGCTATACTTATCAGGCCCGTCAGGACTTCGGACACCATGTGTTCACCTATAGCCTCGTTGGACATGAAGGTCCGCTTGATGCTGCCAATGCCGTTCGTCAGGCCGACCGTCTGAACAGTCCGTTGCGTACATTCTTTACCGATCGTCATGCTGGTTCATTGGGACGTCAGTTCTCGTTTGTGACTTCTGACAATGATTGTGTTGTGGTACGTGCCTTGAAACGTGCTGAGGTGAGTGATGAGTATGTGGTACGTGTTTACGAGATGGGTGGTCAGGGTGCCCAGAAGGCACGCCTCACCTTTGCTGCCGACATTGTGAAGGCTGTTGAGGCCGATGGAACAGAGCGCACACTGAAGCAGGCTGCGACTGACGGACGTTCGTTACTGGTCGACATTAAGCCTTATAGTGTTAAGACCTACAAGGTGGTGCTTGCCAAGCAGAAGCAGTCAGAACCAGATGTACTGCCTTTGGCGCTGGATTACGACCGTCATTGCTTCAGCTATAACGGCTTCCGTTCTTCTGGTAATTTCGAAGGGGGCTATAGCTATGCAGCAGAACTGCTGCCTGACGAAGGTATCACCGTGGGCGATATTCCCTTCCGCTTTGGCGAAAAGGATGCTGCCAGTGGCGTGACCTGTAAGGGCCAGACTATCCAGCTGCCTGCTGGTAAGGATTATCGTCATCTGTATCTGTTGGTGGCTTCTGATCGCGACGACCGTCAGGCTGCCTTTACTGTAAATGGAAAACAGCAGACCGTCAGTGTACCTTATTATACTGGTTTTATTGGCCAGTGGGGGCACGATGGACAGACCACAGGCTATTTGAAGGATGCCGAGGTGGCATGGGTGGGTAGTCATCGCCATTCGGCCGAGGCTGACGAGCCCTATGAATTTACCTATATGTTCCGTGCATGTCTGGATATTCCAAAGGGTGTGTGTGAGATTACGCTGCCTGACGATGAGCATGTGGTAGTCTTTGCAGCTACCCTGGCTAACGATGCGGCTGAGGCTGTTGCTGCTGCACCGCTGTTCATGACTTCTATTCTGCCTACAAAGCAGAATGTGGCTTCATCGGTCCAGCCTCAGGTTAATCTGCTACGTGATGCTAAGATCATCGCTATGTCGGGTGAAGTGAACGAAGGCGAGCGTGCGGCTTTGCTGGTTGATGGCAATCCTAATACTAAGTGGTGCGACGCACAGGCTGCGCCAAACTTCGTAACTTTCGACTTTGGTCAGCCAACCACCATCAGCCGTTGGCGCCTGTTGAGTGCTGCTTGCGAGCAGTCGGCTTACATCACACGTACCTGTCTGCTTCAGGGCCGGAACAGCGAGACTGAAGAGTGGCAGACCTTGGATATGTTTGATGGTAATCGCAATAACTATACTGACCGCAACTTCGCACCTGCAACTGTGCGCTATCTGCGCCTTTTTGTCGTAGCACCTACACAGGGTCAGGATGCTGCAGCCCGCATCTATGAGATGGAGGTTTATTAATGATCTAACTGTTAAATAGTTATAATTCCTTGCAAAAACTTGGTACTTTGTAATACAAGGTACTAAGTTTTTGCTTATCTTTGCCGCAGAAATCTTTTAATTAGGCAAAGATATGAACATAGAAAATGCTAAATCACAGATGCGTAAGGGCATGCTTGAGTACTGCGTACTGCTGTTGCTTAAGCATCGTCCTTCGTATGCCAGTGACATCATCCAGCAGCTCAAGAATGCGGAACTGCTGGTGGTAGAGGGGACGCTTTATCCGCTGCTGACCCGATTGAAGAACGACGGCCTGTTGCAATACGAGTGGCAAGAGTCAACCCAGGGGCCTCCCCGAAAGTATTACGCCTTGAGTAAAGAAGGCGAAAAGTTTCTCGAAGGACTTGATACAGCCTGGATGGAACTCTCGAACACCATTAATTATCTGAAGAATGTAACCCCCAAATTATTGGAAGTAAAGGATTGAAGAATTGAAAAATTAAAGTTATGAAAAAGAATATTACCATCAACCTGTGTGGGCGTCTGTTCCAGATAGACGAGGATGCCTACGAACTCTTGCAGCAGTACATCAACTCACTCCGTTCATCGTTTGGTAAGCAGGAGGGCGGCGATGAAATCGTAGACGATATCGAGGCCCGTATTGCTGAACTTTTCGATGAACTGCGCCAGCAGGGCATCGAGGCTATCACCATCGAACATGTGAAGGAAATCATCACCCGTATCGGCAAACCCGAAGAGTTGACTGGCGAGGATGGCGAGAAGCAACAAGAAAGCAACGGCACCAACTGGGAGGAGCAGGCCCGTTCGGCTGGTCAGAAGATTTATGAGGATGTACGCGCACGTACAGCTGGAAAAAAACTGTATCGCAACCCCAAGGATAAGATGTTGGCAGGTGTCATGTCGGGTATTGCCGTATATACCAATACCGACCCTGTTATCTGGCGATTCCTGATGATATTGTTTACCTTCTGCTATGGCGTGGGTATCTTTATCTATCTTGTCTTGGCGCTTGTGATTCCTGAGGCCAGAACACCCGAGCAGCTGTTGCAGATGGAGGGCAAGGATGTTACGCCGCAGAATCTGGCAGATGTAGTAGTTGAAGGCGAAAAGCAGCACGTGCAGCGCCCCGGCTTTCTACGCCTGTTGTTCATCATCTTTATGAAGATGGTTATCGCCTTTGCAGTTATCATCTCAATCGTTGTGTGCATTGCCTTGACGTTCGGATTCTTCGGCGTGCTCATTGCCACGGTTAGTGCGATGTTACTGCCACTAAACAGTACCCTACCGTTCAGCCTCGGAGCTATGGGGCTGGAAGGCGCATGGGTTAGCAATCCCAAGATACTCATCATCTTTGTAATCGCTCTGCTCCTGGTATTGCTCATACCCATCTATGCCATTATCCACATGGTACTCTCACTCACTGGGAAAATCCGTCCTATGGGTGTTGTCCAGCGTATCGTAAACATCGTGCTTTGGGTTATCGCCGTGTGCATCGCAGTGCCCTTAGGTATCAGCATTGCCAATTATCATTATGACTATTACCAGGAGCGTTACCAAATCGATTATACTACCACCTATCAGGGTGTAAAAATGAACGAGGATGATGCCGATTTCCTGCGTCGTGGCAGCTGGAATCTGATAAAGGCTGAGAACTGCGATCATTATACGTATTATGGTATGGATGGCCAAGGGTATGATAACGCGCGTTTTATGGATGTGTTTAACGATAATTGCGAGGAGGTTTTCCAAGCCGAGCGTAAGGAAAAGGTTGAACCAGGCATTTACCAGCTTACATGCTATGCACGCGCCGAGGGTCCTGGCACCTTTATCTATGCCATGGGGAAGGAGAAACACCTACAGTCCATCCCCGTAAACGAAAACTCAGAAGACGAAATGGGATGGAAGCCCATCACCATCGATAGCATAGTAGTTGCTGGCGATTCGGTTGCCTATGGTATGTCATCGGATAAAGCGTTCACTGGCGAACCCTGCCGTGCTAAGTGGTTCTCGGCTATGGACTTTGAACTCACCCGTACAGGCGACCTGCCAAAGGGTAAGAAATAGCTGGATGAGGGTCAAATCTGCAGTTTTTTCGGCTGTGTGTAATAATGTGTAATGGATTTCTTGCAACTTTTGGGGATTTCTTCTACTTTTGCACCGTCCGGACAGACAAACAGATTGTTGAACCATTAACAGAAAACGAAAATGAAGAAAGTATTAGTAATGGCACTGATGGCACTCTTCGGACTCACCACGGTGAGCGCACAGAAGACCGTTGTAGCCAAGAAAAACCAGCAAGTATTCGATGTAGTAGAGCAGATGCCTGAGTATCCAGGCGGTATGGCTGCCATGGTCGAATATCTGAGTAAGAATGTGAAGTATCCAGCCGATGCTGAGAAGAAGAAGGTTGAAGGAAAGGTATTTGTAACCTTCGTGGTTGATACCGATGGCTCGATTACTGATGTGACCTTAATGAAAAAGGTGTTCCCATCGCTCGATGCCGAAGCTATGAGAGTCATCTCGGCTATGCCTAAATGGGTTCCTGGCAAGCAGAGAGGACAGGTAGTCAGAGTCAGATTCACCGTTCCTATTATGTTCCGCTTGAAATGATAACGATAGTTTATCTGATATTCTCTCTCTTTGTTGTGAGCTGCTCGCACGAGCAGTCTCACAACAAGCTACTCACCGAGGCAGAGCAGATAGTGGTGGAACAGCCTGATTCGGTGGTCAGAATGCTGGAGCCGTGTTGGGACGACACGACGCTTTCTGCCCCCGATCGTGCACTCTTTGGTCTGCTCTATACCGAGGCGCTGCATCGCAGCGGATTGTCGACCGAGTCGGACTCGCTGATTCTGACCAGTCGGCGCTATTACGAGCGAGAGAACGATAAACCGCGATTGGCGCGCGCCTTGCTGCACCACGCCATCGTGCTCTATAAACAGCAGCAAACCCACGAGGCGGTGCTCACCATGAAGCGTGCCGAGCAGTTGGCCGAGAAAGTTGACGACCCTATGTACAATTGCTATCTTTACTTTGTGCTGGGCGATATCAACGATAATGTGGGCAACTATCCCCAAACGCTCAAGTACTACAAGCAGGCTCTGAATGCCGCCCGCCAGTGCCATAAGGATGAGTGGATAGTGAGGGCGCTGAACAACATTGCCCAGACCTTCGATATGACAGGACGGATGGATAGTCTGCAATATTATACAGAGCAGGCCGAGCCCTATGCGCCGCATACCGATGGCGAGATACGTGCCACCTATCTCACTAATCAGGCCAGCTACCTGTTGCACATGGACAAGCGCCAGGAAGCCAAACAACTTCTGCTGAGGGCCCAGCAGACATCGCCTACCGACAGAGGTGCGAAACTGCTGGCCGATGTGTATCTGGCTGAAAAGGACACAGCCAGTGCCGCCCAGCAATGGTACTCGTTGCTCAACTCCTTCTCGCCCGATGTTGCCATCAGTTCGTATCGCAAACTGATTGGTTATATGACTATGCGTGGTGAAAACAACCAAGCCGCCTTTTATAGCCTTCGACTCAACGAGGTGTATCACGACCTCTACAGCCGCGACGATACTGCCAGCATCATCGATCTGCAGGCCCAGTTCGACGAGCAGCAGAAGGAGCGCCAGCAGTATCGTATCACCATCATGCTGCTATCGGCCATCCTGTTGCTGATACTTGCTGCCATAGCAGCCATCTGGTACAGCAGGCGAAGGATTGACCGACTGAATGCGCGATTCCTGGAAAGCCAGAAGAAGTATGATCTGACCCGTAGCGAGCTGACCAGGATGCGCAAACAGAAAGAGCGCGAAGAGCGTGAAAACTCGGAAGAACTGAAGGCTGTTGTGGCGCGTATCCATGCTTCGGCCAACAAGGGGCGTGCCATATCCGACGACGATATGAATGAATTGGCACAGCGTGCCTACGCCCTCAATCCCAACCTACAGCTGTTGTTATCTGCGTTGAATGCCAAGGAGCAAGCCGTCTGTCTGCTCATTCGTCATAACTTCCTGCCCACGGAGATAGCCACGTTGACTATCTCAACGCCACAGACCATCACCAATACCCGTGTGAGATTGTTGAAGAAACTCTTTGGCGAGACAGGCGGCGCCAAGGATTTTGATACGAGGCTCAAGGAGTTTGAATAATTATCCTTAAGGACTGCAGGTACAAAAGCCCTACTCTACAGGGGAAAAAGTTACGCTTTTGAAGGGCAAAAGTTACGGTTTTGAAGGGCAAAAGGTACGCTTTTGCTGATTGTTGGCGCCCGCGCGTAATAATAAGCACGCCCGTGCTTATTATTGTGCACGGCCGTGCTTATTGATGTTGGCGGTCGGTCGCAACCGCTTTTTCAACGTTGGTTAGTCTTTGATGCTGTTCAGCAGGTCGAGCTTGCCATCGTTGACCAACTTAATAATCAGTTCACCGAAGAGCGTGTTCTGCCAGGCAAACCAGTCGCGGGTATAGTCGGTGGCATCGTCTTTATTGAAACTCTCGTGGATGAATCCCTTGCCGGCATCGGTCTTCATCAGCATCTCGATGCAGGCTTTAATCTCTGCGTCGTTCTGACTGGTGAAGGCTTTCATCATAATCGACATAGGCCAAGGCATATCGTAGCCGATGTGCGGACCGCCAATGCCCTCGCCAGCCTTGCCGCGGAAGAAGTAGGGATTATCCTCGCTCCATACAAATCGGCGGGTGTTCTGATAGATGGGGTCGTTGATATCGACATCGCCCAGATAAGGCATAGCCAGCAGGCTGGGCACGTTGGCATCGTCCATCAGCACGCGATTGCCAAAACCATCCACCTCGTAGGCATAGATAGGACCATACTTGGGGTGCTGGTAGATGGCGTACTTCTGTAATGCCTCGCTCACCTCAGCAGCCAGCTGACTGCACTGCTTGGCCAGATCGCTACGGTGGTTCACCTTCTCAAGCATCTCTGCTGCCTTGTTGAGAGAGGTGACAGCCATGAAGTTTGATGGAATCAGGAAGAGTAGGGTGGTGGCATCGTCAGACGGACGGAAGGTTGAGGCAATCAGTCCTACGGGTTTCACAGGTGCGCCCCATCCGCCATTGTTCACTGTGTCGAGGGCGCGATCGGTCTTGCGCAGGAACTGGTACGAGCCGCGTCCGTCCTTGCGCTGCTGATCGTGGAAGGTGCGCAGGATGTTCTGGATGGCCTTGATCCACTCATCACCCAGTACGCTGTTGTCGCCTGTGGTCAGCCAGTATTCGTACAGCAGGCGCAGTACGTAGCAGAGTGAGTCGATCTCCCACTTGCGCTCGTGCAGTTCTGGTTTCATGCCAGTGTCGCCCATCCACTCACCATCAGGACGAGGCTCTTTGTTGAAGGCGTTGGCATAAGGGTCGATGTTGATGCACTTGAGTTGGCGCAGAATGACGCCTGCCAGCATCTTCTTAAGTTTAAGATCCTGGTTGGCTAGTTTGACGTATGGCCAAACCTGGGCACCAGAGTCGCGCAGCCACATGGCATGGATATCACCTGTATAGACGAATGTGTCAGGATTCCCCTCTGCATCCTCCTCATAGTGTACGGTTGTATCGAGTGTGTTGGGGAAGCAATTGGTGAACATCCAAGCCAATCGGGCGTTGGTAAGCAGACTGGCTATACGCCTGATCTCATCCTCTACTGCCTCAGAACGGAACAAACGCTCGGCCTCAGCCGGTCGGTTCGAGGGGCGTACGATGGCATCGGTCTTGCAAACCTCCTTCTTGGCTTTTACGGCCTTTATGGCAGGCTTGACCACTTCTGTTGAGAACGAGTAGGGCAGGCTTGATGCCTGAGTGCCTCGCTGGAGATTAGGCTTAGCAGCCATGCGGTAGTCGATACTGCCGCCAGCCAGCAGGTCACTATGTTTGATGTAGTTCTTATCGTAGGGCGCACCGTTTAGGAGCATCTCGCTGACGTAGCAGTTCTCTGCACTGTTGCCATCGGCACGGATCACTAATGTTTTGCCTTCAGGCAGATGCAGGGTTACACGCTTGAAGTATGGCGTACCAAGTGCATACTGACCAGAGCCAGGACATACAGGATAGAAACCAAGTGCCGAGAATACATACCAGGCTGATGTCTGTCCGTTGTCCTCATCGCCGCAATAGCCATCGGGCGTGGCCTGATACAGATGGTCCATCACCTGACGGACCCAATACTGAGCCTTCCAGGGTTCGCCTGCCCAGTCGTATAGGTATATCATGTGTTGGATGGGCTGGTTGCCGTGGGCATAGTTGCCCATGTTCATAATCTGCATCTCGCGTATCTCATGGATGACCGCACCATAATAGCTCTCGTCAAAAACGGGAGGTACGCTGAACACCGAGTCGAGCATAGCCACGAAGTTGTCCTTGCCACCCATCAGGCTCATCAATCCTGCAGGGTCGTGGAATACCGACCAGGTGTAGTGCCAGGCATTACCCTCGGTAAAGGCATCGCCCCACTTCAGCGGGTTGAAGGGACTCTGGAAGGTGCCGTCCTCGTTGCGGCCACGCATCAAACGGGTTTCTTTGTCGAATACCTTCTGGTAGTTCATGGCACGGTCCTTATAGGGCTTGAGCTCCTTCTTGGATTTACCGAGTGCCAATCCCAACTGATAGATACACCAGTCGTCGTAAGCATACTCTAAGGTACGTGCCACGCTCTCGTTGATGCCTACATTATAAGGCACATAGCCCAGGCGGTTATAGTATTCAAACCCCAGTCGGCCAGTGCTCGACACCTGTGGGTGAACGGCATTGGCGCCATGCTTTACAGCCTGCCAGAGCGCCTCTACATCATAGCCGCGCATGCCTTTCAGATAGGCATCGGCCACGATGGATGCAGAGTTGTTGCCCACCATGCAGCCACGATGACCAGGACTGGCCCACTCGGGCAGGAATCCACTTTCCTTGTAGGTGTTTACCAGTCCTTCCTGCATCTGCTGGCTCATCTCCGGATAAACCAGATTGAGCAGTGGGAAGAGCGAACGGAAGGTATCCCAGAAGCCTGTGTCGGTAAACAGTCGGCCTGCGTGTACTTTACCATCGAATGGGCTATAGTGTACAATCTCGCCAGCCTGGTTCACCTCGTGGAACGTGCGTGGGAAAAGTACCGAACGGTAAAGGCAAGAGTAAAAGGTGCGCAAATGATCTGTATTGGCGTCCTCAACCTCTAATCGTCCCAGGATGTTGTTCCAGCGTGTACGTGCCTCGCGGCATACGGTATCGAACGAACGACCAGCTACCTCTTTCAGGTTCTGTCGTGCCTGCTCTGCGCTGATGAATGATGAGGCCACACGCAGGGTTACCATCTCGCCACGTGCTGTCTGGAATCCGATTACGGCGCCGGCATGATTGCCTTCGAACTGGTGCTCGCCTACCTGAATCTTGCCATTGGCAACAGTAGAGATGAAAGTAAAAGGCTTGTCGCTCTCAATCACAAAGTAGTTTTTGAATCCCTCGGGTACGCCGCCGCTGTTCTTGGTGGTGTATCCCTCGATATGGCGATCGTCAATGATGCGAATTCTTGAACCCTTGTCGAAGGCATCTACTACGATACGTGATTTCTTCGAGTCAGGATAGGTGAATCGCATTACAGCTGCACGCTCTGTAGGCGTTACTTCAGCCGTGATATCATAATCGGCCAGATATACCTTATAATAATAGGGACGTGCCGTCTCTGCTTTGTGCGAAAACCAGGAGGCGCGCTTGTTCTCATCAAATACGGTGCCAATGGTGGGCATGATGGCAAACTGGCCGTAGTCATTGATCCAGGGCGAAGGCTGGTGTGTCTGCTTCAGACCACGTATCTTGCCTGCATCGTAAGTGTAGGACCATCCGTCGCCCATCTTGCCTGTCTGTGGCATCCAGAAGTTCATGCCCCAAGGCAGTGCGATAGCTGGGTAGGTGTTGCCAGTTGAGAGAGCGTGGTTGGACTGAGTGCCTACCAGCGTGTTGACGTAATCAACGGGGCTGGTAGCAGCCACAGCACTGCCCCCAAGGAGCAGTGCCACAGCCAAAAGACTCTTTCTGAGATTCTTTTTCATAACAAATTCATTACATCTTTACTTAACTAACAATCTCATCCAATAGCCACCAATGACCGAACGGGCTTTGAATCCTACCATCAGTCCGGTCTTGGTGTCGTGCCAGTCGCTGGTAGGAACACGCGAGCCAGTCTCGTCCATGTATTTGTAGATAGGCTCTACAAACTTCAGGAAGGTATCCTTGTCATTGGCCATAGCTGCACTCCACATAATCCAGTCGGTCTTGGTGTAGTCCTTACGGATGTCGAGTGGCAGACCATAGGTGTTCTGCTGCTTCAGGTAGTAGCTCACCTCGCGCTGCATCACCTCATTGCCAAACAGGTTGGTGTTCCACAGTTTGTCCCATATCATATTGTACTTCTGACTCCAGGTGTTATCGCGGTCGAAGGCCAACTTATAGTGGTCGCCCTCGCGAGCATCGGCCTCCCATTTCTTGGCCATCTGGCGGGCACGGTTCATATAGCGGTCGGCTGTAGCTGCATCGCCCTTCATGCGAGCCATAATAGCATAGCCTGCCACACCCATGATAGCCTTTACAGACAGGTTACAGTTGTGAGGCCAGTGACCGGCAAAGTCGTCGGTACACAATTGGTTCGAGGGATCCTGTCCGTTCTCTACCAGATAATCGGTCCACTGTGTCAGGATGTCCCAGTAGGGTTTTACATAATCGATGTTGCCATCCTGAATACACAGCTGGGCTGCCAGAGTCAGCATGTTTCCTGCCTCCTCGATAGGCATGTCGCCACCATAAACCTGACCGTTTGCGATGGGGTAGGTGCCCAGATCGTGTGCTGCAAAGGGCTTGGTCCAACGACCAGAACGACTATACTCGAAGATACTGGTCATCATGGCCTTCTGTAGTTCAGGATTGTAAGCCAGGAAAAGTGGTGCTGATGGATAGGTCAGGTCAACGGTGTTCACACAGCCGTTAGAGTTGTTCTCTTTTGAGAAGTACAGCAGATGACCCTCGTTGTCCTCGAACAGCTTATGTGCTGCCAATACATGACGATAGGCACCAGAGAGGATTTCTGCATAATGGGCATTACCCACACGGAAGGCATCGTCATAAATCTGCTTGTCCAGGGCACGACAACGCTCCATGATGCTTCGGTAATTGCGGTTCAGCTTGTTGAAAGCATCGAAGATATCAACCTTTCCCCCATGTGCCCAGTAGGCCTTATAGCGGTGGTACATATACTCAATGTCCTCTATCTCATCGTAGCCGATCAGTGAGAATGATGATTGAGGCTGCTGGTCCACCTTGCCGAAATCGTGCACATAAGCCAGTACGGGTATGTCGTTCTGCTTGTAGGCACGGATCAGGTTCTGACCGCAACTGAGCTGTCCCTTGTTGAGGAATCCGTCAATGATGTTATTGTAGGTGTCGAGCGAAACCTTTCCGTTGTAGTCGGCCACATACAGATATCCCCAGTCGATGCCGATGCCATCGCCCTTCTTGGCGAGAATGGGCTGGTCGATAGTACCTGTCTTGAGGTACTTTACGCCATCAACAGAGATTGCTGATGACTCTGTAGGCTGATGAGGCTTGTTGGTTGCGATAAGCGGGCTGGCCAGGAGAGCAAACTGTACATCGTGCTTCTTGCGGTCGAGACTCTTCACCTGATACGACACGTAGGATACGGGTGTAGAGAGCAGATCGAGGTCATCAATCAGCATGGGCGAAGTGAACACTACATCCAGTGCTACAGGACCACAGGTGAAAGCGTAGTAGGTCGAAGTGGCCATCACGTCAACGCTCTTCTGGATAGCTGTCTTCACAGAGTTGGTTTCAACACCCACGTTGGCATAGAGTCCAAAGTCGGCATAGGCACCGCCTGCGTTATTATAAACGTGGAATGTCATCACGTTGCGACCTTCGTGAAGCAGTTGCTTCTGCTGGGCGTTCAGGTGAACAGACTCTCCGAAAATAGCGTCCATGCGTCCCTTGCCGATCAAGGTACCGTTGATATATAGCTCGCAGGCATCATCATGAGAGAACAGGGCATAGAGGTCGCCACGCAGGTCTTCGGCTGTCAGGTTGATTTCGCGACGGATATAGATATCACTGTGCTCTTTCGACCAACCGGTCTTGATGTTGTCGCCGGCATTACCAAAGGCTGCCTGACCAGTGCGCCAGTTGTTGGCGGCAAAGTCGGGTGCCTGCCAACCATCGGCCTGTGGCTCTTCTGTGTATTTTGCCTCCCAGTTGATCTCGTCGCTCATAGGAGCCAATGCCTTAAGCAGTTTGTGCTCCTTGTCGCCCATAAAGCGATAGGTTGTACCATCGACTCTGAGCAGGCCCTCCAATGGCTTCTCGTCGCCTGTCCAGAGACGGGTGCTGCCTTCGGTTAGCTTATCGTAAGGCGACCAAATAGAGAAGTAGGGGTCGTTAACTACGATAGGTACTGCTGGGAGTCGGAGTGATGTGGATTTGTAAGGTGAGAAGAACTCTGACTGGGCAATGGCGCTGGTTACAGCCAGCGCCATGCCTAATAAGGGAATTAATCTTTTATTCATATTTGTTTAATTATGTGTTATGGAATAATCACTTCCATGGGCTCACTATAGTTCCAACGGCGTGTGCCACTGCCTCGTGGAGTATCGTAGTTGATACGAGCGGCTGCACGCACAAACACATGATAGCCTGAGGGGATGGCTTGTCCGCTGGCAGAGCGGATAGTGATAGGCTTGCCCTCGAACTCGTCGAAGCTTTCGCCTGCATAGTTTATCTGATTTGACCAGCGCTGGTCGCGAGCGCGATAGCCTACGCTTGATGATGTTGAAACGAACAACTGGATATCGGTGACGTTGGTAAAGTCATCGCTATACCCGCCCATTGGCTCAACCATACTACGGAACTCGTCCTTGCTGATGGCGCGGGTCACCTTGACCTTGGCGGTAATCTGACCGTTGGATACCGATGGCGTCTCAACGAACTCCACCTTCAGGAAAGGATGGACTTCGAACTTCACTTGAGTGGTGCCAGAGATCTTGCCGTACCAGGTGTCGTCAGAAATGACTGTACCATCGTCGGTATCACGGTACACTGGTATAAACGGACCATCAATGCGAATATTGTACTCGCCGGCAAAAATCTTGGTATTGCGGAAGGTACCGTCAGGACGACAGTAGAAATCAGGGTTGTGATCTACATTGTCGCCATAGCTTAATTCGGTCAGGCGTACACGGATGCCTTCTGAACCCTGATCGGTTAGCACAGGGTCGCCGGTCTTGGCATCAACTACCACGCCTTCGATAGTCTCGCCAGGCTCTTTGTAGTTGTCTATCTCAAAGGCATCGCAGGCAGTCAGTGCGAAAGCCGCAAACAACAGGTAGGAATAATATCTGAATGTTTTCATTGTTTTTCTGTTTTTTATCATGATTAAATGTTATCTGTTAGGCTGCTGATCAATGACAGGACTCTTTGAAACCTCGCCACCAGGGATGGCAAAGTAGTAATCGATGGCATTGAACTCGCACTCGTTCTGTCCCAGATACTGGTAGTGATAGTCGAAGAAGTACTTACCCGACTGGGCCGACATGTAAGGATAAAGACCATGGAAACGATAGCGGCTGTTGTCGCTATATACATCTTTGTCGCGTGTGATACCCCAGAATCCGTCGCGGTTGTCGTAATCCTGTACACGCCAGCGACGCAGGTCGTACTTGGTCTTCTGTTCAAATGCTAACTCCTTACGGCGCTCCTTGCGTACGATGTTACGGCTCTTCTCATTAGAGGTTAAATCGGTAGCCAGAATATTGGCACCTGCACGTTCCTGAATGGCACGGATAACCTCTGTGGCTTCTGCCAGCATGTCAGCACCATCAGGTGAGTTCACACCTTGTAAGGAGAGCTCAACGGCAGCCTCGGCAAAGTTGAGCAGTACCTCGGCATAGCGCATCAGAATGAAATGCTGGTCGCACACTCCTTCGCCGCTACGGGCATCGCTGCCCTGATAGAGCCATTTACGAGAGTACATACCGCTGACGCCACCTTCAGCCCAGCTGTAGAAAGGACCATCGGCACCTGTAGCCTGAGTCTTGACACCTTTTACGTCGACCGTCTCGATGGTACCTTGGTTAGGACACATAAAGAGAGTCTTTGGCTTGTCTGTGTAAGCCTTGAGAGTCTGTGGACCTTTGCTGGCATTGCCGTATGAATAGTCGGCACCAGGGTCGTTAGAGAATAAGGGTTTGATAGGTTCTGAGCCTGTGTAGATACCCTGGCGGATCTCGATAACCTTGCCACGGAATACGTCACCAGGTACGATGACCTGGGCACGCAGACGTGGCTCGGCATTCTTGAAGAAGTCGAATGGACTGTCATAGAGTACGTAGTTACCCTGTGCATCGGTGGTCTTGATGGAACCGTCAGCATTCACAGGGATGCCGTCGAATAATGAGATGAAATCGGCTGTAGGACAGGTGCCACCCGATAGTGGTGCATGGATAGTGCATGGTGTGTTGTATGAGTCGTAAGAGTGTACATAGGTAGGATAGCTGTACTCGCGGGTCTGGATGTTCTCTGGACTGTCTGAGTCGGAGAGCATGTTGACCATCGACTGCATGATAGCATCTTTGTTGCCGGCCTCCCAACCTTTCTTATAAAGTGAGTAGCGCCCACTATTGATAACCTCTTTGGCGGCTAAGTAGGCTTCCTTAAACCACTGGTTAGCCAGTTTGTTAGCCTGACTATCCTCGAAACCCATCACACGGATTCCAGTCTTTTGGCCAACACCAGTGAGATGACCTGTTACGGTCTGGTTGTACTTGGCCACACAAGCAGCATAGAGGGCTGCTTCCGACTTCCACGACAGGGCCACATATTTGTTGGCATAACCATCTTTCAGGCTGATTGGACCCATCAATTCGGCTGCTTTGTCGTAATCTGCCAGGATCTGCTTCCAAGTATCTTCCTCGCTCGAACGTGGCACCTCCAACTCGTCATTATCCGCATCGTAGTCGATAACCTTGGTAACCAGCGGTACACCTCCATAACGACGGGCCAAGGCATAGAATATTGTTGCACGGCAGTAATAAGCATCGCCCAAATACTGGTTGAGTGTAGGCTCAGGCAGACTGCTGGCTGTTGAAGGCAGGTCGCGGATAAGCTGATTGATTTCACGCAATGTTCTGAAGGCCTGACTCCAGTAGGGGTTACTCTCACTACGCCATGCGTTCATAAAACCTTCACGACCTACGCCCTCACCGATACCCTCGGTACCAAAACTGACGAGCCAGCCGTTGTGGGTGAAGCCTTCGCTGAAACGGTATTTGAAGTCCTCGAAGGGCATTTGACTATAAATGTTGGCAAAGTATATGTCGAGACCAGATTCATCGCCGAGTAACTGGTCCTTGGTTACCACATTGTTGGGGGGAACATCAAGGCCTACACATGAGTTAAACAGAAAGGCGATGCCGGCTGCCATGATGAATATTATCTTTTTCATATCTTATTCTTAACTAAATATGTACAACTTAGAATGACAATTGCAGACCAACGGTATAGGTCTTGTTCAGAGGATACAAACGGCCGAGGTCGCTGTCGGGATGCTCTGGATCAACGAACTTCACGCCTGTGAATGTGAGTAGGTTGTAAGCGTTGGCATATACGCGAAGCGACATGCCGTTCAGCGCTTTCAATTTAGGCAGCGTATAGCCCAACTCAACACTCTTCAAACGCAGATAGGCTGTGCTAACGCGATTGAACTCTGAATTGCCGATAGGATTGTGGTTGGTATAGGCATAGTAGCCGGATACCCATTCCTGTGTAGGATCCCATGGGTCGGCTGTTGGATCAACAGGATGCCAGCGATCCCAGAACTGTTCCAAGGTACCACCTGCTGCTGGTTCGTAACCCCAGATGCGATAGAGGGGCTCCTCGTAGCGCATGCTACCCATAGCTGATCCTTGGAAGAGGATGTTGATATCGAAATTACGCCAGTTAGCATCGATGTTGAATGAATAGTTCATCCATGGCGTCTGGTCGTATGCGAAAGGATGTTCATCAAGACCGTTGATTTCGCCGTCACCATTCCAGTCTTCATATTTGTAGTCACCAGGCAGTACGTCGCGTTCGTGATAGATATCATAGTTCCAGATATCCTCCCAACTGGTGAAACGACCTGCTGAAGTATAACCGAACTGTACACCCTGATAACGATTATTCAGGTTATCATGACGCCACTTATCGTAGCTGTTGGCATAAGTTGCATTCTGTACTGCTGTGAGGTATTTGTTACGTGTCAGACTAAAGATGCCCTTCAAGCCATAGCTAACTTCGCCGATATGGTTGCGATGAGTAATCTCAAGTTCAACACCAGCGTGCTGGTCACTATTGGCATTCAGCTGGGGGGCATCTGCACCAATTACTGTTGGGAAATCGCCTGGACGCATGTAAAGTCCTGTTCGCTTACGAATGAAGTAGTCGAAGGTGATACCCAGTTTGCCGTCCCATGCGGTGAAATCGAAACCGATATTAAAGCTCTTTGACTTGTACCAAGAGATAGCTTCGTTTGGCATGGCCTTGGGGGAGGCACCATAGATAAACTGGCCGCCGAACATCCAGCCTGGGGCGTAGCCGTTGTACCAACCTTTATTGCCATCGCCACTGCCACCTGAAGGATAAGAGTAGCCTGCTACCCAGTCGTATGAGGCGCCTGAGTCATCACCCATCTCACCATAGCTGGCACGAACCTTTAAGTTCTGGATGAAGTGTAGGAAGTTGAGGTTCTTGAAGAAAGGCTCCTCGCTGATGCGCCAACCGGCACTGGCTGATGGAAAGAATCCCCAGCGATGACCTGGTGCGAACTGCGAACTGCCGTCGTAACGGAACTGGCCTTCCAAGAGGTAACGATCGGCAAAGTTATAGTTCAGGCGACCGATGAATGAGTTGTAGTTGGCGCTGTGGATATCACCAGCATTGGCATTACCTACTTGGCCCTCATCGATACCATTGAACAGATACGGGCTGTTGAAGGCTAAGTTGCGACGTGCATAAAAACCATCGTACACCTTCTGTTGTGTCTCGAGGCCAATCATGGCGCCTATGGTGTGTGAAGATATGGTGCGATGATAATTCAATGTAAACTGTGACAGTTTCTGTGTGTTATCATAATGCTCTTTACGAAGCTGTGCAGGTGAGCTGCCTGAGTAAACTTGCTGAATGTAACTATCTGTTACAGGGTCATAAGCGTACTGATTGTACTGGCGGCGATAGATGTCATTCTTGTCTATATGCAGATCGTATGAGTACATAGCTCTGGCGGTCAGACCTTTCAGAATGCTTACATACTGACCAAAATCGAAAGTCAAAGAACCTTGAGTGAGCATTTGGTAGCGCTTGTACTTCCTGTATCCGCTGATGTCGCTGGTCATCTCGGCAACGGCATTCTCGCCCAAATCCAGATTCTGATAGTTCAGCATGGTATGTTCTGGATCGGCATAAGCAGCTGCGAGTGGGCCCTGACGCCAGTAGTTACGGATGATGTCGGTGGTCGATGTATAAGGCGTGTTGCGGTTGTCTAACATACCGTTCATCTGGAGTTCAAAACTCAGACCCTTCACTATCTCAGCATTGATCTTAGAGGTGATATTGAACTTGTCGTAGTTCAGGTCGCCGCTCTTCAGGAAACCTTCCTGATAGAGGTATCCCATACTTACGAAATACTGCATCTTTTCAGATCCGCCACTGATGGTCATGTTGTGATTGGTTTCAGGGGCAGTCTCAGCAAAGATGAGCTTGTTCCAGTCTGTGCCCTGCTTGGTGCCGTTGCGATACTCGTCGATGGCTTCCTCGGTAAACATTGGAGAGCCGCCATCGATGTTGTTCTTCTTTAGCTCGTTCATCAAGGTCATGGCACGTACGGGGTCGAGCAGTTTGGGCATGCTCTTGGGCGCTTGGATGGTGAACGAACCATTGTAGCTTACCTGAGTCTTGCCTGCGCCACCTCTCTTGGTGGTTACCAGCAGTACGCCATTGGCTGCACGCAGACCATAGATGGCTGCTGAGGCATCTTTCAGTACAGAGATGTCTTCGATGTCGTTGGCGTTCATGCGTTGGAAATCCTCTACGGTGCGGGGAACACCATCGATAACAATCAGGGGAGCGCCGAGACCACGTACATCAAAGTTGTTTTTGTACGTTCCTGGCTCTGAACTCTGCTGCCAGACACGGACACCTGCGATACGGCCTGTTAACATATTCTGGGTGTTCTCGTTGTTGGTTTTCAGCATGTCCTTACCACGCAGTGCGCTCACGGAACCAGTGATAGATCCACGCTTCTGGGTTCCATAACCTACTACGATGACATCGTTCAGTTCTGAAACGTCTTCTGTCATCTTGATGTTGATGGTTTTACGACCTTGTACATTCTGGCTGACTGCCTTCATACCGATATAGGCAAAATCGAGAGTGCCATTGTCGGCCACAGAAATCGAGTATTTACCATCGAAATCTGTTACTACTGCAGTCTTTGTGCCACGAAGGGTGACGGTTGCACCAATGACGGGTTCACTGTTCTGGTCGGTAACAGTACCCTTGACGGTGATGATACTCTGTGCTTGCAAACCCAACCCAAAGGCTGTCGAGAGCATCAGAAGCACGCATTTTTTAGTTAGGATATTCATATTGTTTTTGTTATATTAGTTATTACTGCAAATTTGATGCCACAAGCATGCCGTATTCCGAAGCGTATGCAAATGCTACGAGTGCGCGTACGTCATTCTGTGCCTGATTACTGCTCCAACCGCCAGTGAGACCACGGGGCAGTGCGTTATTCTTAAGATAGTTGTCCCATGCGTAGTCGAGGTTTGTCTGAAAAGTTCCGACTCCCTCTTTTGCATCAACACCAATCTTTACTGCGTCCATCCAGCCACGCATTAATACATCGTCGAACCAACGGCTAAAGTTGCTGTAGGCATAATCCCAAGTGCCTTTGGAGTTCTTCTGTGGGAAATAGTTGAAAGTTGCTGTGTATAACTGACGTGTGTCGTTCAGATAACGTGCATCCTTGGTAATCCGGTAGAGGTCGGCGCCACCGCTAACCATAGTGCCGCTGTTATAGGTGAACTTTGTTCCACTTGCCCCTGTGCTGGGGTTTGAAATACGGTACTGTACACCGTCAAATTCGTCGTAGCGGATATTGTTATTGGCGCCTACCATATCCAGATATACGCCATCGGAGGCACGAAGATTGTACTGTTGCCATTCGTAGATCTTCTTGGCCATCATCAGATAGTATTCGGATTTGTTGGCTGTGACATCCAACCGTTTTCCTTCGCCGTTAATGGTACGGTATGTCACCTTGTCAGCCTTGTCCTGATAGTATTCTGCCAACCATACGAGAGGTGAGATGAATGGCGCGTTACTGCAGGCGTGTTTTGTGCAATATGAAGGCCCCCATGTAATACCGCCTACCTCGGCACCCCATGTATTCTGCTTGCTATCAAGACACCAGTCCCAACCATCGAGTACATAGGCAGTCAGATATTCGGCCTTATCCAGATATTTTTGGTCGCCAGTGGCTTTCCACGAACGTAGAAGTTCGCGGATAATCCACTGTTGATCATCGTACACATTCTGGTCACCATCAACCTTTGCGCCTCCTTTCATGCCGCCGCGATGTACACCATATACAGTCCATTCGTGGTTGTTGCGGGTAAAAGAGGTGAGTTTGAAGGTACCTGCGTAGTATTCTAACCCGTCATAGAGTTTCTCAAGTTGCGTTTTGTAGGTGCTTGCTGACCCTTGCTCGGCGTTCTTTCCTGCTTTGCTCAGGGCGACATAGCCTTCCAGAATGCTATTGCAAGCTTCGATGGCCGCAGTGTAAGGCCATACGTCGGCTTCACCCGATGCTTTGTCTGTTGATGGGTTGTACATGTCTGCCATTTTCATGTCACCACTGATGTAGTGCTGCATGGCTGCATCGAAGAGGGTCGTAGCCCTGGTGAGATTACGTACACTTACATCGTTAGTGCCGATGGGCAGTGGTCTAACAGGGGGGGTAGGATCGTCAGACTGGAAATCATTGTTGCTGCCGCAACTTGCTGTGGTTGAAAGGGCAATGACCAGACTGACCATAGTTAGAATTTCTTTCTTCATTTTCTTATTCATATCATTTTTTAGTTCAAGTCGATACTATAGATAGTTACCTTATTCTCGTCGCCGTTTTCTTCGCCTTTGTATACAGCCAGAACCAGTGTGACGTTCTTTCCTTTATACTGTGAGAGGTCAAATACGAATTTTCCATAGTTCTCAGGATGACCTGTATCGCCGTTGAAATGACGGAACTTGATGGTGCCGTCAGGGCCTTCGCTCAGTTCTGATACCTGTGATTCGCTGTTGGGTTGCAAATATTTTACGTTCATATCATCGGTGATGGCGATGAGCTTGAAATAGGTAGGATGACTGCCAAAGTTACGGGCTCGTAGGGTCAGCTTCTGGTTATTGTCATTGATGGCAAATTTGCTGTAAAGATAGCTCTCGGCTTTCGAGGTACTTACAATACCGTTGCCGCCTCGTGTCTTGATGGTGTAACCTTCATTTGTGAATACATCACAATCCTTGGTGATTGATGTGAGCCCCCAGAAAGCAGCCACGTGACCGGTCTTATTCCAGTCGCGGTAAGCCCATACGTACTCATCGCGGTCTTTACGTCCGTCGTAGGTGGTGATACCAGTGAACGACTGGCGTTCGTTTGGCATGGTGGCTCGTACCATCTCTTGGGTCATGTGCAACTCTTCGAGTGCATCGTTGATAGGTGAACCAGGCAGCCAAGCTAAACCATTGACGGCTTCAGGAGCAAAGCTGATGCGACGCAATACAAGCTGAACCCATTCGCCAGAATAGTAGGTGCCAATGGCGATGACTACATCTTTGCCGATGTAGGCACTCAGGTCGAATGTGAAGTTCTTATAGCTACCATCTTGGAAAGATATGTTGTCGCCCAGCTTTTTAGCTTGTGGCTTGGCTTCACTCAGGTCCACTACAACTACGTTCCAGATGGCTGGTCCCTGATGAGTGCGCGCGAAAACGGTCAGGATTTTGTTATCCTCGGTGATGTGCTTTCTACCATATATAAAGGTGTTGAGATTGTCGTAATCCACACCATTACTCTTGCTTTCGTCCACGCGCATAGTGGTTCCTTCATTCTGTTCCTCCCAGTTACCCATCATGTCGAGTGTACACATATAGTCCACACTCCAGTCAAATTGTGGATAATTGTCGGCATTACGTCCGCCACGATATTCATTATACATCCATGGGGTACAGGTTTTCAAATCGCCTAGAGTCAGACCTGGCAGAATTTCCTCACCACCTAGATTTATGTCTGGTAGTTGGGCAATACCATCGATGAAATCGTCGATTTTTACTTCCTTGCTCACAGGATTATAGTCGCCATAAGAGATGGTTACTGTATAATTGTCGAGTGGAAGTTGGGTAATGGTGTAGATACCTTCGCTGTTGGTGAGTACTGGATCTCCACCGATGGAAACACTGGCGCCTTCAAGTGGTTGCTTCCCATTCTGCGCATCAAGTACTCTACCGGTAATCTTGGCTGCTGCATAGCGCATACTGGTGCTGACGTTGGCTACACCGTCGTTCCATTGGTTGGGGGCTACCGTGCAACTCACGGTTTGGTAGTCTGTCTTACTGAATGTAATAATGTGTTTACCAATGGGTAAATCTTTCAGCAGATAACTACCTGAAGCATCGGTTGTGCTGCTGATGTCTACATCGTTTACACTGACGGTTACGCCTGATAGTGGGGCGTTTTGATCGTCAGTGATGATGCCACTTACGTCGCCATTGCCCAGGTTTGCACCATTGTTGTTCTCGTCGTTGCTGCAACTGATGTTGCTGAATGCCAAAAAACATACTCCTAAGAGATACGCAGTTAGTTGTTTGGCTTTGGTCTTCTGTTTCATTAATTCTTTAATTTAAATTTTAGTTATTAATAGGAAAAATTCGATGGCAAAAGTAATGGTGAGTAGATTAAATTACCGGTTAATTTGGGGTTAAACGGAGATTAAAAGTGTTAATCACTGGTATTTTTGTTGGTTTTCATATTAAAAATACTAATTTTGCAGTCACAATTTAAATAAGAAGATGTATAAGTTCTATCGATCCCTATTTTGGCTGTTAGCCATCATCCAATTTTCTGCATTGCAAGCTCAAGGCTTGCGATTCCTGAATCCGATTGATTCCATCAACGGTCGAACTTCATATTCGGTGTTTGGCGACGATGAGAAATTGTTTGTTCATCAGCTGACGATCAGATTTGATATGCAGATACCTCGTGTGCCCGAGGTTGGTTATATCCTGCATGTAGTGGATGAGAATCAGGGAGCGAATTATAACTTGTTTTACGATGGTCGCGGTAATGATTGGTTTGAGCTGAACGAAGAAGGTAAAACCACACTTATACGAAGTAATATCAATCGTCAGGCTCTTCTTGATAAAGGATGGGTGCCTTTTATGTTGACGTTCAATTTTGATAAGAAGGAGCTGAAGATGGTCATTGATGGTCATGTGACGCAGGCTAAGATTAATTCTATGCCAGCTTTCTTGTCACCCAAAATTGTGTTTGGAAGGTTTGATTATTTGATTGAAGTACCATCTGTTACCATTAAAAACCTGCAGGTGTTAGGAGCCGAAACGGATTATTTCTTTCCTTTGTCTCAGAGCCGTAGCAATGATGTCTACGATCAGAACCAGCATAAAATAGGTTTTGTGGCTAATCCTTATTGGAGTATCAATGATTGTTATCACTGGAAAAAACTCAACGTGATGCATTTTCAGCATAATGCCGGTGCTACATATGACCCTCAGCGTCATCTGTTCTATGGCTATACTCGTGATACCTTATTAATATATAATAGCGATAGTCAAGCGACCAACTATCATGTATTTCAGACGCCTTGTCCAGTAGATATTAATCTGGGAATGAACTTTCTTGATAAGCGTACGAATAAGCTATATACTTATGAGGTGTTTAAATATGATAATCCTGCTGATCGACCACAGGATGAGGCTTCGATGGCCAGTCTTGATTTGAATACGCTTGAGTGGACGTCAGAATGTTTTACTCAGTTGCCTACACAGATGCACCATCATGGTTGCTTTCTCGATACATTGCGCAATCGGTTTTGTATCTTTGGTGGATTTGGAAGCATGCAGTATTTCCGCAATCTGCATAGCTATGATATAGCTGCTCATGAGTGGCAACCTGGCAAGCCTCTTTATGCATGTACGCCGCGCTATTTTACATCAATGGGTATCGATGCCCGTTCACGCTATGCTTATATCTTTGGTGGTATGGGTAATGAATCTGGAAATCAATCTATCGGGCGCCATTATCTGTATGATCTGTATCGCATCGATCTGCGTAACGACTCGGCACAGAAGTTGTGGACCATTGATTGGGGAAAGCGTCAACATTTGGTTCCTGTACGCAATTTGCTTATCATGGGGGATTATTTCTACACGTTGTGTTATCCAGAGGCGCTCTCTGAGTCTTATCTGCGCCTCTGCCGTTTTTCGTTGAAAGATGGTTGCATGGAGATGCTGGGCGACTCAATTCCTATTCACTCTGATAAGATTGCCACGAATGCCAACCTGTACTATGACCCTGTCGTCGATAAGTTCTTTGTGTGTGTACAAGAGTTTACTGATGATATCTCCTCAACGATATCGCTCTATTCTATCCAATTGCCAGTGCTGTCGGATGCTGAATTTGCTGAGATTTCAGAACTGCCTACTGATGCCCGCTGGTATCTGCTGGGGGGTATTATTATATTGTTAGTGCTGGTTGTGGCGTGGTTGTCCTATCGCCGTCATCGTTTATACCGCAAGCAGATAGAGAATAACGAGATGCACGACGTGGAGATACCGGAACATGTGCCTAACTCCATTTATCTTTTCGGAGCTTTTAGTGCTTTCGACCGTAAGAACCGCGATATTTCTTATCTGTTTACTGATAAGTTGCGTGAACTTACTTGTTTATTGTTGTGGTATCATAAGCAGGGCGGTTTGTCGTCAAAACGTATTGGTACCATTTTGTGGGGTGACAAACCTGCCGATAAGATCAAGAATTCACGGAGTGTTATTATGAATCATCTACGGAAAGTGCTTGAGGAACTGGATGGTATAGAATTAGAATACACAGATGGACTCTACCATTTTGTCATCAAGCAGTCTTTCTATTGCGATTATCTGACATGTTCGCATCTGGTGTTTACAGAGTCGTATACCGAACAGAGTCTATTAGGAATCCTGCGTCGTGGCAAGTTCTTGCAGACGCAGAGCCAACCTTCGCTCGATCAGTTTAAGTCGGAGACCGAGCGCATTCTGACACCTGTTATTCAGCGTATGATGCAACGTACTTACGAGAATAGCGAGTTGAAGCTGACGCTTTATCTGGCTGATGCGATGTTCCATATAGATCCCTATCATATCGAGTCATTCTCCTATAAAATAAAAGCCTTGAATCGATTGGGTAAGGTATATGAAGCGCAGGAAGTCTCTCGTGCGTTCCATGAGGAGTATATCAAAGCCTTCGGTGAAGACTTTACGATATAATAATTTGGAATGTTTTGCGTTATTAGTAATGTGAAACATTTCGGTATACTGATAACATCGCTTTTGTTCGTAGCGACAAGAACTTTTGCGCAATACGATGTGTCCTTCGCTCATTATTGGGCGATGGAACCGTCGTTTAATCCAGCAACGGTGGGTAAGGAGGCTAAACTGAATGTGACTGGCGCCTATGCCTTACAATTGGCTGGTTTTGAACATAATCCCAAGAGCATGTATGCTGCAGCAGACATGCCGTTCTATGCACTGGGGGCATATCACGGCGTAGGTTTGCAATTACTGAACGATGAGCTGGGTTTGTTTTCGCACAAACGTCTGAGTTTGCAGTATGCCTATCAGCGTCGGGTGCTGGGCGGAAAACTGAGTCTGGGCGTGCAGGCTGGCATGTTGAGCGAAACATTTGATGGCAGCAAACTGGAAGTGGAAGATCCTAATGATCCGGCATTCTCTTCTTCGTCGGTTAATGGTACGGGCTTTGATATCTCGGCAGGAGTATATTATCAGGCACGTAACTGGTATGTGGGTATGTCGGCTCTGCATCTCAATTCGCCGGTGGTGGAACTGGGAGAAACCAACGAATTAAGTATCGACGCAACGTATTATTTTACTGCCGGATACAATATTCAGCTGAATCATCCGTTTTTTAAAATACAGACATCCGTATTGGGGCGTACTGATGGCGTGGCTTGGCGTGCCGACATAACAGGTCGACTGAAGTACGAGCACGATAAGAAAATGTTGTATGCGGGTTTAGCGTATAGTCCCACGAATTCGGTGACGGTACTGCTTGGTGGCCGATTTCATGGCATTCATTTGGGATATAGCTATGAGGTGTACACTTCACATATCAGTATCGGAAACGGCAGTCACGAGCTGTTTGTGGGATATCAGACAGAGTTGAATCTGTATAAAAAGGGCAGAAATCTGCATAAGAGTGTGAGATTACTATAGTAAGATAAAAAGGTAGATATGAAGAAATTGATAGGATTATGTACCGTAGCGGCCTTTATGCTGACCAGTTGCTTTGGTAGCAAGATGATGACGGCAAATGGTGGAGAGGTGACAGGTACAGGCGGCAAAGCCTTTACTGAACCGACTCCTTACGGTATGGTATTGGTAAAGCGTGGGCATCTGAAGATGGGTATCGAGCATCAGGATTCTCTATGGGGCAAGAAAACACCTCTTAGAGATATCTCTGTTGATGGATTCTGGATGGATGAGACGGAGGTGACCAATTCGAAGTATCGCCAGTTCGTAAACTATGTACGTGATTCGATTCTGCGAGAGCGTCTTTCAGAAATCGACGAGACCTATAAGACGGTGAAAACGGATAGGGAGGGAAATGAGATCTCGACTGTTCTAAACTGGAAGAAGCCTCTACCGCGTCGTCCCAATGAAGACGAGCAGGAGATTATCGATGGTATGTATGTGACTAATCCCGTGACTGGTGATAAGATGTTGGACTATCGTCAGTTGAACTATCGCTACGAGGTGTATGACTATACTGCTGCAGCTCTACGCCGTAACCGTCTGAATCCTCAGGAACGTAATCTGAATACAGATATCACCATCGACCCTGAGGAACAGGTGATGATATCGAAAGATACAGCCTATGTGGATGATGAGGGGCGTATTGTCCGTGAGAGCATCAACCGTCCGCTGACAGGTCCTTGGGATTTTCTGAATACTTATATTGTGAATGTGTTCCCTGATACCACTTGTTGGGTAAACGATTTCCCCAATGCCGACAACGAGATGTATCTGCGTTACTATTTCTCGAATCCTGCCTATAACGACTATCCCGTGGTGGGTGTTACCTGGGAACAGGCCAATGCCTATTGCGCTTGGCGTACCGATTACTTGCTGAAAGGGTTAGGGGCAGCAGCTCGATATGTGCAACGGTATCGTCTGCCAACAGAGGCTGAGTGGGAGTTCGCTGCACGTGGTAAAGATCAGAACGAGTTTCCTTGGGACAATGAGGCTGTGGCCAGCGGTAAGGGCTGTTTCTATGCTAATTTTAAACCTGACAATGGTAACTACACGAAGGATGGTAATCTGATAACCAGTCGGGTAGGAATCTATTCTGCCAATTCAAACGGACTTTATGATATGGCAGGTAACGTAGCCGAATGGACTAGCACTATCTATACTGAGGCTGGTGTTGAGGCTATGAACGATATCAACCCCACGTTGAAATACAATGCCGCCCAAGAGGACCCCTATCGCTTGAAACGTAAGAGCGTACGTGGCGGTTCGTGGAAGGATCCTGAGTCGTATATCCGTTCGGCATGGCGTACGGCGGAGTACCAGAATCAGCCACGTTCGTATATCGGATTCCGATGCGTGCGTAGTTTGGCCAACTCAACCAGCGAGCGTGCCAAGGCTGCTAAGGTGAAAGGTAAGAGGAAATAAACTAAAAATCAAGATAGTTATGACGATATACAGCAAATATAATATGATCTACCGCTTGCAGAAGTGGATGGACAGTGTGCCAGGTCAGACCTTTCTGAACTATGCCTATAGCTGGGGTGCATCGATTGTAATCTTAGGTACACTCTTTAAGTTGACCCATCTCGATGGTGCCGACTTCTTCCTGTTCCTCGGTATGGGTACAGAGGTGGTGGTGTTCTTCCTTTCTGCCTTTGATCGGCCTTTCGATAAGTCGACCGATGGCATGGAGCTGGATACACATGTTAATGTTAATGGTGAAGTGCCCGTAGTGAGCAAGGGAGGCAGTGCAACTGTTGTTGGCGGTAATGGTGGTACCATCATTATCAATGGAAATGGCGGAAGTTACGGATCATCGACGGATAACCGTAATATATCTGCCTCAAAAGTTACGGATTCCTCATCGATGTCGCCAACTGCGGCTCAGCCCGTTGCTATGTCGGCTCACCCAGAACTCGATGCGGCTACTTCGAGCTATGTTGAAGAGTTAAAGCATCTGACAGAAACGCTGTCAAAAGTGTCTGCCCAGAATGAGAAGCTGGCGCACGATTCAGAGGAGATGGAGAATCTGAACCGTACGCTGACAGGTATCTGCAAGGTTTACGAGATGCAGTTGAAGAGTGCCAGTTCGCAGATTGGTACTATCGATGATATCAACGAGCAGACCAAGAAGATGGCCGGGCAGATACAGGAGTTGAACCGCATTTATGCGCGTATGATCGAAGCCTTGCAGGTTCGCGCCTCAGTGGCCCCCTAAATAAATGGTAAATTGTAAATTGTCAAATTGTAAATAAAAACATGGCAATAAAGAAAAGACCTGTCTCTCCACGCCAGCGGATGATAAATCTGATGTACGTCGTCTTGATGGCTATGTTGGCGCTGAACGTCTCTAACGAGGTGCTCAACGGCTTTTCGATTGTGGAAGAAAGTCTGAACCGCACCACCAGCAACTCGTCGAAGGAGAATCTGGCTATCTATGAGACCTTTGAACAACAGATGAAGGCCAATCCGCAGAAGACCAAGGAGTGGTACGATAAAGCTCAGCTAGTGAAGCAGATGAGCGATTCTCTTTACAACTTTGCTGCCAGCCTGAAGCAGGCCATCGTGGTTGAGGCAGATGGAGAGGATGGCGATGTGAACAATATCCGTAATAAGGAAGATCAGGAGCCTGCCAGCAATGTAATGCTCTCGCCCACTAATGGTCAGGGACAGAAGCTATATCATGCCATAAACTCCTTCCGAGAGCGGATGCTGACAATGGTTACTGATGAAAAGCAGAAGAAGATAATTGCCAGCAACCTTACTACCGAAGTACCTAAGCGCGCTATGGGTAAGAACTGGCAGGAATATATGTTCGAATCAATGCCTGCCGCAGCTGCTGTCACCTTGTTGTCGAAACTGCAGAGTGATGTTCGTTATGCAGAAGGCGAGGTATTACATAAATTGGTGCAGAATATCGATGTGAAAGATATCCGTGTGAACTTGCTCGATGCTTTTGTCATCCCCACTTCGAAGACCATCGTTAGAGGCGATCGTTTCTCGGCTCGTATCGTGATGGCGGCTGTTGACACTACTCAGGTTCCTGATATCTTTATCGGTGGACAGAAGGTAAACTTGCAGAATGGACTCTACGAAACCGTTTGTGGTAAAACAGGCGACTTTACTTTGAAGGGGTATATGGAGATGGTGAATGGTAATGGAGACCGTATCCGTCGTGAGTTTTCACAGGATTATACAGTTGTGGAACCTGGTGCTACAGTTTCGGCCGACCTGATGAATATGCTTTATGCCGGTTATGCCAATCCCATCAGCATCAGTGTACCAGGTGTGCCTTCAAATAAAGTTCAGGCTACTATGAGTAATGGAACATTGCAGGCTGTAGGTCCAGGTAAGTACATTGCCAAACCAACCAAAATAGGTCAGAACGCTGTTATCACAGTGACTTCAACCAATACAGGTCGCCCTCAGCAAATGGGACAGTACACCTTCCGTGTGCGTAAGTTGCCCGATCCAACACCTTATATCTCTATGAGCGATGAGCATGGTAATCCTACTCGCTATAAGGGTGGTGGTTTGGCTAAGGGACAACTTGTGGGTGTTGACCGTCTGGGAGCTGCTATCGATGATGGTATTCTTGATATCGCCTTCCGTGTGCAAAGCTTTGAGACCGTGTTCTTCGACAATATGGGTAACGCTGTGCCGTTGGCATCCGATGGTGCCCAGTTCTCGGCCCGTCAGAAGGATACCTTCCGCAAACTGGCCCGTAATCGCCGCTTCTATGTCTCAAGAGTTACTGTGGTTGGGCCTGATGGAATCACCCGTACGTTGACAAATCCTATGGAAGTGATTGTTAAGTAAGGGTAAAAAAGTAAAAGAGTAAAAAGGTAAATAAATATGTAATATGAAACAGAGTATGTTTAAGAATATCAGTTTAAAGGTTGTGGTAAAAGGTATTTTACTTTTTTACCTTTTTACCCTTTTACCTTTAACAGCTACTGCTCAGCCACCCCAGCGGCGTGCAGAACAGCAGGCTCAACAGCAGAAACAGCAGCGAAACGCTTCGAACGCCATGTCAATGCGCGCTCAGATATCTTTTCCTACAGCTGTTGAAATGCCCGAAGAGGTGGTTTGGCGACGTGATATCTATCGTGAGATATCGCTTGAGGATGATGCTAACGCAGGCCTTTATCATCCAGTAGAACCACAAGGACGTCAACTCAATCTGTTTACTTATATCTTCAAATTGGCGTTGAATGGCTATATTCCAGTTTTCGAGTATCCCACTGATGGCAGCGATGTGTTCTCAGCGACTACCAGAGCAGATATGAAGACTATTCTCGACAACTATCACATCTTCTACGAGGAACAGGATGGTCGTATCAAGGTTGATAACAGCGATATTCCTTCGGCGATGGTCAAGAAATACTATCTGAAGGAGAGCGCCTATTATGATCAAGCAAACTCGTCGTTACATATCAAGGTGCAGGCTTTATGTCCAATCATGATGGATGAGTTTGGCGGTGAAGCAACACAGTATCCGCTCTTCTGGGTTCGTTATAGTGATTTGGAACCTTATCTGAATCGTCAGACAGTGATGGCGAGTAATCTGAACAATGCAGCTCAGGTATCGATGGACGATTTCTTTACCATGAATATGTATCGTGGCAAGATATATAAGACCAACAATGCACAAGGTAAGACATTATTGCAGCTCTGTGATGGTGATACCACGAAGATGAGTGCAGAACAGAAACGTATCGAAGCAGAACTCGCAGCATTTAAAAAGACCGTCTTTGGTGATGCTGCCAAGCGCGACTCATTGGATAGCATTGCTGCCCAGAATGTTAAAGCTGCAGATAAGAAGATGAAGGCTGCTAAGAATAAGCCTGCATCGAACAAAGGTGTGAAAGAGGTTAAACAGAAAACGTCGAAATCAGAAAAAACCAGCAGTAGTAACAGCGGTGCCCGCGTTTCAGTACGACGCCAGAGGCATTAATGGCAGGAAATAGGAAATAATCATCGAAAAAATACGGCTATTTCCTTCTCTATTCCGACTTTTTTCGTAACTTTGCACCCATCGAGAGATTCATTAACAATTTAATCCGAATAAGTTATGAAGAAAATTTTTACTTTGGTAGTGCTGCTGGCAACGATGACCGTTGCTGCCAATGCACAGTTGAAGTTTGGTGTTAAGGGTGGTCTTAACCTGACAACCATGAAGTTTGATAATTCTGTAGCCGATAAGTCAAATCAGGCAGGTTTCTTTATCGGTCCGACTGTTAACTTTACCCTTCCCATCGTAGGTCTTGGTATCGATGCCTCTGCTTTGTATGATCAGCGTTCTGCCAAGTTGGAGAATGAGACCATGAAGCAGCAGTCTATTCAGGTTCCTGTTAATCTCCGTTATGGTTTTGGTTTAGGTAATACTGCCAGCATCTATCTCTTTGCTGGTCCTCAGTTCGGTTTTAATCTCGGCGATAAGAGTAATTCTGTTGAAGCTGTTAATAAGCAAGCCGCAGGCTGGACACTGAGAAGTTCTAACCTGAGTGCTAATGTAGGTCTTGGATTGATGCTGCTGAATCATTTGCAGGTATCAGCTAACTACAATATCGCTCTTGGTAAAACTGGTGATTTTGAAGTCGTAGAGGCTGTTGGCACTACTACATGGAATACTGTTACAGGCAAGACTAAGGCTAATGCTTGGCAGTTGTCTGTAGCTTATTTCTTCTAAGAATAGGATTTATAGCGGGTCTACGTCGAAGTAGATCTGTAATGACGTATAGCGCTTGTCTTGTAGCATCTGTTGCTGGGCAAGCGCTAAATATTTCCGTACATCAGCCATGTTGATGCCCAGTTCCAACTTCAATACAAGCTTTCGTATGGAGAGTGATTTTACTTTGGCAATGGCTGGCTTGTCGGGTCCAAGCACACGGGTAGAGAACCACTTGCGCAATCTACTCCCCATTTCGATGCTTGCAGTCTCGACTACTGCATCAGACCGATGCTTCAGGTAGACGTAGACCAAACGGTAATAAGGCGGATAGTGGAATTGTTGGCGTTCCGCTATCAGTGAGTTATACAAACTTGTATAGTCATTTTGTACTACCTGTTGGATAACTGGGAGTGCTGGTGATTTAGTTTGCAAAATTACCAGACCGCGCTTCCCCTTTCTGCCAGCTCGTCCACTTACTTGTGCCATCATCATATAGGCTTGTTCGTAGGCACGGAAATCAGGATAGTTTAGCAGATTGTCGGCATTGAGAATCCCCACCACCGACACTTTATCGAAGTCGAGTCCTTTAGAAATCATCTGTGTGCCAATCAACAGATTGGTACGCCCTGACGAGAAATCGCTGATAATACGTTCGTAGGCATTACGGGTTCTGGTGGTATCGAGGTCCATGCGAGCGATGCGGGCCTCAGGGAAGATGTCGCGCAACTGATCCTCTATCTTCTCTGTGCCATAGCCTTTTGTCAGGAGTTCCTTGCTGCCACAGGCTGGACACTCGGTGGGAACCTGATAGGTATATCCGCAGTAGTGACAAGTCAACTGGTTCATGTTACGATGTAATGTAAGCGATACATCGCAATGCTGGCAATGAGGAACCCAACCACACTGCTTACACTCTATCATTGGCGCATAGCCACGACGGTTCTGGAAGAGGATGACCTGCTCACCACGTTCCAATGCTTCACGTGTCTTTGTCAATAACAAGGGGGAGAAGGGACCATTCATCATTTTGCGGTGCTGTAGATCCTTGATGTCAACCACCTGAATTTCTGGTAACTCTATACCTTTATATCTTTGGAAGAGTTCTACTAATCCATATTTCCCGCTTTTGGCATTATGATAGGTCTCGAGTGAGGGCGTGGCTGTTCCTAACAACGTCTTGGCACCATACATCTGTGCCAGCATGATAGCAGCTGAACGGGCATGATAACGGGGGGCTGGATCCTGTTGCTTATAAGACGAAACATGCTCCTCATCGATAATCACCAGTCCCAGATTCTGGAAAGGTAACAGTACGGCACTTCGGGCTCCCAGTATCACGTCGTAGGGATGCTGCGATAGCTGTTTCTGCCATATTTCCACGCGCTCGGCATCAGAGTATTTGCTGTGATAGATACCTAAACGATTGCCAAACACCCGTTGCAGTCGTTGCATCATCTGTACGGTGAGGGCAATCTCCGGCAACAGATAGAGCACTTGCTGATGCTTGTTCAAAGCCTGTTGTATCAGATGGATATAGATCTCAGTCTTTCCGCTTGAGGTGACGCCATGTAATAGTGTAACATTCTTCTGCAAAAACGAGAACTGAATCTGGTTATACGCCTCCTGTTGGACTTCGCTTAATGGTTTGATTAGCTCGGGATGTGGTTCGCCGCCGTAATTCAATCTTCCAACCTCTTTGTCGTATGTCTCAAGCAAGCCACGTTGTACCAGCGCATTCACTGATTGAAGTGTATGTCCCTGATTGATTAGCTCTTCGCGTGTAATCTCAAACTGTTCTTCGCCTGCACCTAACTGGTCCCATGCTGATAGTTCGAGATAATTCAGAAACGCCTTCAGTTGCTTGGGAGCTCGTTGTAACATATCAATGGCAACATGCAAGGCTTGTTCATTGCGGAACTTGGACGACAGTTGGATATAGAGT
Organism: Prevotella sp. P6B1; assembly: GCF_000702825.1. Taxonomy (GTDB): domain Bacteria; phylum Bacteroidota; class Bacteroidia; order Bacteroidales; family Bacteroidaceae; genus Prevotella. Next base: position 521,370 of record NZ_JNKF01000012.1, on the reverse strand, counting down.
TCTGTCTTGGGGCGGTAGCCGTCTTCGGCTTTCAATCCTGAAGGGAGAGCTGCTTTGTACACCTCGCCAATGGGCGACATGTAGTAGTCGGCAATCCATTGCCAAAGTTTCAGTTGATGGTCGGTGATGATGGGCTCGGCATCCATTACCTGACTGATGACCTTGACTTGATAGTCTTGTGGTTTATCATTGTGCAGACGTGCCACTATGCCAAGGTAGGTCTTGCTGCGTCCGAAAGTAACAAGCACGCGAACGCCCACCTTCAGCACCATGCCCTCTGGCACTGCATAGGTGAACAATCCCGTCAGGGGAACTGGCAATATCACATCTGCATATTTCATCAGTCGGCAAAGGTACACAAAAAAGCCGAATGCTCCAAACATTCGGCTCTATTTTCTTTAGTCTCTTCTGATTCTTAGAAATTCAGTTCGCAGCCAATACCGAGTACGCGGTTGGTACGGGTGAATGAATCACTAACCAATGGCTCGGTAGAGGTAACACGATCGTAGTGACCGTAGTTGGTCTGGAAGTAGGCAGCCTTCAGGGTTACCTTGTCGCTGGCCTTGTAGTTGAAACCAAAACCAATGCTGTAGCTGTTTACCACGAACGACATGTCGTTCATATACTCATCGGTGAGTTGGTAGCGTGTGAGCTGTGTACCACCGCTGATGGTGAGCTTGTTGGTCAGATCCCACTCGGCACCTGCCAGATACTCGTTGGTACCGCCGCCCAGCAGATCCTGCGTGTTGTTATACCATTTTACATCTTTATCATAGAAGTGGTGATAACCTAAGTTCAGACGGAAATCTTTTGAGATGTTCCACATTGCACCCAAAGCTAACTGGGCAGGCGAGTCTTCGTCAATCTTTTCTGCGTCCTTGAATTTATTCACAGCGGGAATCTCGCTGGCTTTGTTAACGGTCGACTCGTTTTTCATGTGGATCTCGGTCTTGGCCTCGTATTTGGCGGCAAAGTTGAACTTGCCTACCCGCCAGTCGATACCAATCACAGGAGCCACACCTACACTCGACTGGTTACAAAGCAGGTTTACACCCTCAGAATACTTCTGCAACTGATTGAGCGACTTGTTGGTGTTGTCGAGTGTCTGGCTGGTAGCCTCTAATTGTGTCTTTTTGGCTGTCAGCTCTGCAGGAACAGGAGCACCCGCTGCCTCATATTGGGCTATACCCGCATTCACAGTTGCAATGCCATTGTTTACAGTTGTGATACCGCCTTCAACCATAGCTGTAGCTGTCTGAAGGAAACTACCGAAGTCAACATACTGATTACCGGTCTTTACCATAATATTACTGATCTTGGCCTTGTAGGTAGCTGTGCCATAGAGCACACGCAGACCTCCATATACAGAGAGGTTAGGGGTAATCTTATAGGCTGCGCCCAGTTGGAAACCAAAATAGTATTGACGTCCTTGCATGTAGCCATCCATGTCATAACCAGAAACTCCAGGAGCAGTCTGACCTAAGGCTGTGGCCAATTGGTCGAGTCCACTGAGTTGCTGTGCAATACCGCCTACTACGCTTTCGAACGAGCCGAGTCCGTCGGCAAACTCACATGCGCCGCCACCGGCAGGTACTGAGAAGTTGAATTGCAAACTCCAGTTGCCTTTGTTGTAAGCGGCTTGGATAGAAGGAATGAATGGCGCGTCAGCGATACCCTCGAAAGTTTTGGTACTCTTACCATCGTTCTTCTTTCCCAAAGCAAAGAGTGGGTTGTTACACTCGATAGTACGAGTCTGGTGGGCATACTGCCAGTTGATACCGAAATAGAATCCTTCGGGCAGAAACGCTACACCAGCAGGGTTGCTATACACACCATCAAGACCAATGGCTGCATCTCGTGCAGGATTGCGCAAGAAATCGATACTCTGGTTGGTGTTGGTTAAGATGCCACCTGCTGTGGCTGTTGTTGTGGCTGCTGTCAGCATCAGGCTGGCAAGCAAGACATTAATCTTTTTCATCTTTTTAAAAAATTTTTTCAAAATCGGCTGCAAAGGTATATGGATTGTTTTAAAATCTTATGTTCCCGCACACAATGTTAACGTAGTTTAACGAAAATTGCACACAAACCTGCACAAATGTGCAAAAGTGTGCATGTTTTTGCACACTTTTGGGTGTAATTGTGCAAGTTTGCCTACTTCTTCAGCTCGGGATAGCTTACGCGGGTATGATAGATGGTCTTCAGTTTCTCTATCAGTACGGTCTTGGCATAGGCAATATCACGGAATGTGATAGGACATTCTTTGAAGTATCCTTCGGCAACTTGGGCGTCAATCAGTCTGTTTACCAGGTCGCGGATTGATTTCTCGGTGTAGTCGGGCAGTGAGCGTGATGCTGCTTCTACAGTATCAGCCATCATCAGGATGGCCTGTTCTTTAGTAAACGGATTGGGACCAGGATAAGTGAACAGTAAGTCGTCGACCTCCTCGTCAGGATGTTCGTTCTTGTATTGTACGTAGAAATACTTCGTTTTGCCTTGTCCATGATGGGTGGTGATAAACTCCTTAATCATGTTGGGCAGGTTGTACTTGTCGGCCAGTTTTGTGCCCTCTGTCACGTGGCTGATAATCATCTGTGCACTATCGATGTAGCTCATCTTCTCATGCGGATTTACACCTGATTGGTTCTCGGTAAAGTAGATAGGATTGCTGATCTTACCGATGTCGTGATAAAGCGCACCCGTACGTACCAATTGGCTTTTTGCACCAATCTTGTTAGCTATCTCGGCGGCGAGGTTACCTACCTGTATAGAGTGCTGGAAGGTGCCTGGGGCTACTTCACTCATCTTCCGGAGCAGCTCCTTGTTCATATCCGACAATTCAATCAGGGTGATGTTTGAAGTAAAGCCGAAAGCCTTCTCAATGACATAAAGCAAGGGGTAGGAGCAGAATAACAGTACGCCGTTGATGATCAGGTAGTTGTACTCGCTATAACTGATCTTGGAGAGGTCGTTGATGTGTATCCAGTCGAGTGCCAGATTTGTGAGTATGCCTGCTGCGGTGACAGAGACTGCAGTCCAGAACAGTTGAGAACGACTGGACAACTCACGCAAAGAGAAAATGGCCACCAGTCCTGATACCATTTCTACTGCAACAAACTCCAGCGGATACTGTAAGAAGCAGGCGCACGTCATAATCATCGTTGTATGTGCCATGAATGCTGTTCTTGAATCCATGAACACACGAATAAAGATAGGTACCATTGCAAAGGGCACGATGTAGACGTGAAGCACACTATGCTTGACCATCATCGATGCGATAATGGTGAAAAGTACAATCTCTGTGTACAGCATAGTGGTGGATCTGACCTTTTCGAAATAGTCTTTTCTGAACAGTGTCAGGAATATCGTGAAGCAGGTGATGAAGATGGTTGTAAACAGAATTTGTCCCATGATATTGAGACGTGTCTTTTCCTGATCTACATTCTGCCGCTCCATCTCTTTTTGGAATGACAATAGTTTGTTGTAGGTTTTCTCATCTACGATATCACCGCGGTCAATGATCTTCTCGCCTCGCTGAACCAGTCCGCTGGCCAGAGGAATGCTGTTGAGAATGTCGTTCAGACTAGCCTCGCTTCGTTCTTTGTCGTAGAGCAGATTGGGAGTTATATAATCGTTGAGATTGCATTTCTGTAGGATGTCTCGGTGCTTAGCCAGAGTCTGATCCTGGAAAATCTGCTCATAGGCCGCTACCACCGAGTATACTCTGCTAATCTGTATGCTGGTGGCATGCTTGCCGTTGACAATACGTACAAACTTCGAGGTGTCTTTACTGATCTTGGCATATTCCGAATTGCTCATGATGCCCTGTTCGTAAAGTCTGCGTAAACGGTTGGAAATGATGCTGATGTAATCGTTGTGCAATCCGGGGATGCCGTTTGAGTAGTCTTTAGAGAATTGGCGTAGTTGTCTGACAACAGTTTCTGGGTTCATGATGTAATACGGTTCGTATTGTTTCATCATGCTGTCGCGTTCAAGCTTTACAGCCTCGTCACTTTTATAGATGGGGAAGTCGAATGGGGCTTTCAGGTCCGTATATATCCAAGGTCGGCCTTTTTCAATCTTGAAATTATTCTGACTGCTATGTGGCATCATCCATACGATGATGACAACGGTTACGAAGATTAGACCCAAACGAATCAAAAAATCGCGCCAAGTAAGGTCGTTTTTGATGTTAAAACTACTCATTTCTACGTATTTTATGCAATTATGGTGCAAAAATACGAAAAAACTCTCAAAATTTTTGTAACTTTGCACACAAATTTTAATTGATTATGTCAGAAAGAAGAGTTAGAGTACGTTTTGCGCCCAGTCCAACGGGTGCTTTGCACATTGGTGGTGTGCGCACAGCATTGTATAACTACCTGTTTGCCAAGCAGCATGGTGGTGATCTGGTTTTCCGTATCGAGGATACCGATAGTAACCGTTTCGTGCCTGGTGCTGAGGAGTATATCATCGAGTCGTTCAAGTGGCTCGGTATCAAGTTTGATGAGGGTGTTAGCTTTGGTGGCGACAAAGGTCCGTATCGCCAGAGCGAACGTCGTGATATTTACAAGAAATACGTTCAGCAGCTGCTGGATGCCGATAAGGCTTATATTGCCTTCGATACCCCAGAGGAATTGGAGGCTAAGCGTGCTGAGATTCAGAACTTCCAGTACGACTGTCATACCCGCGGACAGATGCGTAACTCGCTGACCATGCCTAAGGAAGAGGTTGAGAAACTGATTGCCGAGGGTAAGCAGTATGTGGTTCGCTTCAAGGTTGAGGCAGGTCAGGAGATTCTGGTTAATGACCTGATTCGTGGCGAGGTCCGTGTGAAGAGTGATATCTGTGATGACAAGGTACTTTATAAGAGTGCCGACGAGTTGCCTACTTATCACCTGGCTAACATCGTTGACGACCATCTGATGGAAATCTCGCATGTGATCCGTGGTGAGGAGTGGTTACCTTCAGCTCCATTGCACGTCATGTTGTATCGTGCTTTCGGTTGGGAGGATACCATGCCTCAGTTTGCTCACCTGCCATTGCTGCTGAAGCCCGATGGTAAGGGTAAGTTGTCGAAGCGTGATGGCGACCGTCTGGGATTCCCTGTATTCCCACTGCTGTGGAAGGATCCTAAGAGTGGTGAGACCTCTCGCGGTTATCGTGAGGATGGCTATTTCCCCGAGGCTGTTATCAACTTCCTGGCTCTGCTTGGATGGAATCCTGGTACCGAGCAGGAAATCTTCTCACTCGATGAGCTGGTTCCTCTGTTCGATATCTCTAAGTGTTCAAAGGCTGGTGCCAAGTTCGCCTTCGAGAAGGCTGTTTGGTTCAACCACGAGTATATCCTCAAGAAGAGCAATGAGGAGATTGCTGCGCTCTTCGAGCCTATCGTGAAGGAGCACTGTCCTAACGAGACTTCAGAGCGTATCCTCAAGGTAACTGAGATGATGAAGGATCGTGTGTCGTTTGTTCACGAGATGTGGCCACTCTGCTCGTTCTTCTTCGAGGCTCCTACAGCCTACGATGAGAAGACTGCCAAGAAGCGTTGGAAGGAAGACTCTGCTCAGGTGATGACCGAACTGATCGGCGTACTTGAGGGTATCGACGACTTCTCGCTCGAGAATCAGGAGCAGATTGTTCATGCCTGGGTTGAACAGAAGGAGTATAAGTTGGGTAATGTAATGAACGCATGGCGACTCACGCTCGTTGGCGAGGGTAAGGGTCCTGGCATGTTCGATATCTCTGCCTTCTTAGGTAAGGAAGAGACCATTGCCAGAATGAAACGTGCGATTGAAGTACTGGGCTAATGATTTATAACCTTGTAATATATCTGTATCTTCTTGGAGTGGCTATTTATAGCCGCTTCAATGCGAAGGTACGAAAAATGTGGCGTGGCGAGCGCGAGGCTTTCAAGATTCTACGCGAAAAGGTAGATCCGAATGCCAAGTACGTGTGGTTCCATGCTGCCTCGCTGGGTGAGTTTGAGCAGGGACGCCCCTTGATGGAGCAGTTGCGCAAGGATCATCCTGAGTACAAGATTCTGCTCACGTTCTTCTCGCCCTCAGGCTATGAGGTGCGCAAGAACTACGAGGGTGCTGATATTATCACCTATCTGCCACTCGACACCATCACCAATGCGCGTCGCTTTCTGCGTACTATTCGTCCTGTGATGGCTTTCTTCATCAAGTACGAGTTCTGGTATAACTACCTGCACATTCTGAAGCATCGTGGTGTGCCTGTGTATAGTGTGTCGAGTATCTTCCGTCCTGAGCAGGTGTTCTTTAAGTGGTACGGTCGTCAGTACGGGCGTGTGCTTAATTGCTTCACGCATTTCTTCGTACAGAACGAGATCAGTAAGGAGTTGCTGGCCAAGATTGGTATCACCAACACCTCGGTGGTAGGCGACACCCGTTTCGACCGCGTGTTGCAGATTAAAGAGGCTGCCAAGCAACTGCCTATTGTTGAGGCATTTGTGAAAGATGCGCCACAGGTGTTCGTGGCTGGTTCGTCGTGGCCTCCCGATGAGGAAATCTTCATTAAGTATTTTAATGACCACAAGAACTGGAAACTGATTATCGCCCCTCATGTGATAGGTGAGGAACATCTCAAGCAGATTGAAAAACTTCTCGAAGGTCGCAAGGTCATCCGCTATACCGAGGCAGAGAAAATGGCCAATGGTCAATTGTCAATGGTCAATGATTACGAAGTACTTATTATTAACTGCTTCGGCTTGCTGTCGAGCATCTATCACTATGGCCATGTGGCTTATGTCGGTGGAGGCTTTGGTGTTGGTATTCACAATTTGTTGGAGGCGGCAGTATGGGATGTGCCCGTATTCTTCGGCCCCAACAACCAGAAGTTCCAGGAGGCGCAGGGATTGAAGACCAACGGTGGCTTTGAGATTAGCAGCTACGAGGAGTTTGCGGCCCAGATGGACCGTTTTGCTACCGATGCTGCTTACCTGCAGGAGCAGGGTCAGAAGGCTGGACATTTTGTAAAAGGCCAGTCGGGTGCTACGCAGAAGGTGCTTTCGGCTGTGGCGCTGTAGTTACTTTTTAGCAAAACATGAAAACTATGTGGATGATACTGTTCCTCTTGTTGCCTTTCTTGGCCATTGGTTATCTGGCATGGCACATCTGGGTGATGTTGCCTGTGCATGCATGGCTCAAAGGGCTTGTTATCGCTGTTGGCGTATTGAGTTTTGTGATGTTATTCCTGAATTTCCGTCGCGCCTTTGATAGCATGCCTTTGTCTGTGGCTCGTTGGGCTTACGAGATTGGTACATCCTCATTGTTTGTGTTGCTTTATCTGGTGATGATTTTTCTGGTGCTCGATTTGGGCCGATTGGCCCGTCTGGTACCCAAGTCATGGCTTTATCAAAACGGTTATACCGCTATCGGCATCCTGGTGCTGATGGTGGGCGTGTTTGTGTATGGCAGTCTGAATTATAATAATAAGGTACGCGTAGCCCTCGATTTGAAGTCGGAGAAAGCGCTCGCAAAAGCGTATAAGATTGTGATGGCGAGCGATCTGCATATCGGCTATCACAATCCTCGTAAGGAACTGGCTCGCTGGGTGGATATGATGAATGCTGAGAATCCCGACTTTATCCTGATAGCAGGTGATATCATCGATGGTAGCATGCGCCCTGTGTTAGAGGAGCGTATGGCCCAGGAGTTCCGTCGGCTCAAGGCGCCTGTCTATGCCTGCTTGGGCAATCATGAGTTTTATGCTGGAGTGCCCGAGGCACAGCAGTTTTATAAGGATGCTGGCATCCACTTGTTGGTAGATGAGGCAACCGTCATCGATAGTAGTATTGTGATTATTGGTCGTGATGATCGCACCAATATGCGTCGCAAACCCATCAAGGAATTGGTTAAAGTTCAAAGTCCATACACCATCGTGCTCGACCACCAGCCCTACAATCTCGATAGGGCAGAGGCGGCAGGTGTCGACTTCCAACTGAGTGGCCACACCCATCGTGGACAGGTATGGCCCATTTCTTGGATAACGGATCGTATCTACGAATGTTCGTGGGGTAGTCATCAGCGTGGCAAAACCCAGTATTATGTCTCATCGGGCATCGGTATCTGGGGCGGCAAGTTCCGTATTGGTACCCAGAGTGAATATGTGGTTGCTACATTACAGCAGGAAAAATGACAGCCAGGGAGATCATAGCCTATATGGAGTCGCTTCATGATGAGGCGCAGCGCAAGGTCCTGATGGGATTCTTCAAGACCGCTCCTGGTGAGTATGGCTATGGCGATGAGTTCCTGGGCCTGAAGGTGCCGCAGACCAGAGAGGTGGTGAAGGCTGTTGCGAAGGAGGTCACACTGGATGTGATACCGGAGCTGTTGATGTCTAAGTGGCATGAAGTGCGCCTCTGCGGGCTGTTGATCTTAGTGACAAAGTTCGAGCGATATGCCACCAGGCGACTCGAGACTGATGCAGAGGCTGTTCGTTGTCGTGATGAGATACTCTCCCTGTATCTGCGTTATGCGGAGCAGGCAAACAACTGGGACCTGGTGGACCTGTCAGCGCCTAAGATCCTGGGACATTGGCTGATGTTGCCAACCTTTCTCGGTGGTCAGGAAATGGCTGCTCATCAAACATACAAACGTAAGGTCTTGGATGAGTTGGCTGCAAGCTCTTGCTTATGGGAACAGCGCATGAGTATCGTCTGTTCGTGGAAGACCTCTCAGTTAGGCGATCCGTCATGGTGCTTGCGCTATGCGGAGGTTCATCTGCATCATCCGCACGATCTGATGCATAAGGCAGTAGGCTGGATGCTGCGTGAGATGGGTAAACGGGTGTCGATGGATCTGCTTCGCGATTTCCTCCGACAGCACGTTCATGAGATGCCGCGTACCATGCTTCGCTATGCGATAGAGAAGATGTCTGATCAGGAGCGTAAGTACTGGATTACACTTGAATGAACAATAAAACCTCGCAAATCTGCGGGGTTTTTATTGTTTTATTTGTTGTTTTGTTCCTCTAGGTAGAACTTGGCATATTCAACGTAGTGCTTGGCGTTGTCTGTCTGCCCTGGACGGACGGGCTTGATATACTTGGCAGGTATGCCGCCCCAAATCTCGCCGGCAGGTATCTTGGTGTTCTGCAGCACCAGGGCACCAGCAGCTACGATGGCGCCTTCGCCTATCTCACAACCATCCAGCAGGGTGCTGCCCATACCAATCAAGGCGTTATCATGAATGGTGCAGGCATGCACGGTGACGTTATGCCCAATGGTAACATAGTTGCCGATATGCGTAGGACCAGTCTCATGGGTCACATGCACACAACTGCCATCCTGGATATTGGTGCTGTTGCCAATGGTGATAGGGGCCACATCGCCACGAACCACCGCATTGAACCATACAGAGCAGTTGTCACCCAGCGTGACATCACCCACGATGGTGGCGTTCTCGCTAAAATAGCAATCTCGCCCCCATTTGGGAGCGAGACCGCGATATGTTTTGATAAGAGCCATACCGATTACAGGTTAGCATTGTCCTTTGCCCAATCCTCAACAGCGGGGATGATACCAAGGCTGATGATCTCGTCGCGCATCTTCTGCAGGTGCTCGTAAGAAGCCTGGAGTGAAGCCATCTCCTCAGCTGTGCCCTCAGGCTCAGTGAAGTGAACACCGTCCTTGTCGATAACGGTAGGCATAGCCATCATTACATTCTTGAAACCGAATGCGTTTACATAGCAACCAGCAGGCCACTTGAAAGGCTCACCACCCATAGCACCCTCGATCATCTTAACAGCCTGATATGCGGGGCTCTGGAATGAAGAACGGCCACGGAGCTTAATGATGTTGCTACCACCCTGAGTAGTCATGTGCTTGATCTCAGCCCAACGCTCGTCAGAGAGAGGAAGCTCAGAGAGAGGCTTGCCATCGATGAGAGCTTTGCTGGCGAATACTGCCATCTGCTCACCGTGACCACCGTAGGTGTAAGCGTTTGTAACCTTATCCTGCTGTACACCGAACTCCTGAGCCAGCTGCTGCTGCAGACGGGTTGAGTCGAGAGCTGCCAGAGAGGTCAGCTGGTTAGGCTTCAAACCTGAGTGAATCAGAGCTGTAAGAGCTGTTACGTCAGCGGGGTTGAAGATAACTACCACGTGCTTAACGTCTGGGCAGTACTTCTTGATGTTCTCACCGAAGTCGGCTGCGATCTGGCAGTTGCCCTTCAGCAGGTCCTCACGGGTCATACCCTCCTTACGTGGAGCGCCACCTGAAGAGATGATGTACTTAGCACCTGTGAAAGCCTCCTTAGGATCTACAGTGTAAGAAATGTTTGCACCTGGGAAAGCGCAGTGGCACATCTCATCATATACACCATGAACACCTGGCTCATAGATATCATACAAACAAATGTTGGGAGTCAAGCCCAGCATCAACACACTCTGTACCATGTTAGAGCCAATCATACCACCGGCACCAACAATCACCAATTTCTCGTTAGTTAAAAAAGCCATAATTGTATTTTTATTATTGTTATTTTTAAAGTGCTGCAAAGTTACGAAAAAAGACTCATATATAGTGGATTTTTATTATTAATCTGTGTTAATCGTATGATTTTCTGCCAGTTATTTTGTACCTTTGTAATCTCGAAATTACAAAACACGATGATGATGACTGTAAATGAAAGAATTGAAGCTCTTCGCGAGGTGATGAAACGTGAACACCTTGCTGCGTTTATATTCCCCAGTACCGATCCGCATCAGGGCGAATATGTGCCCGATCATTGGAAGGGGCGCGAGTTTATCAGTGGCTTTAACGGCTCGACTGGTACAGCTGTGGTCACGATGGCTTCAGCAGCCTTGTGGACCGATTCGCGTTATTTCATAGCTGCCGAGGAACAGTTGCATGGCACTGAGTTCCAGCTGATGAAACTCAAGATGCCAGGCACGCCCACCATTGCTGATTGGATAGGTGAGGAGTGTGGTGCTGGTGCTGAGGTGGCTCTGGATGGTATGGTCAACTCGGCTAATGCCGTCAAAGAGCTGATTACCGATCTTCGTCAGCAGGGAGGTATCACGCTGCGTACTAATCTCGATCCTTTGGCGAAGATCTGGACTGATCGTCCTGCTATCCCAGAGAATGCTGTGGAGATTTTTCCTATGCGGTATGCAGGTGAGAGCTGTCATGACAAGATTGTCCGTATCCGCATGGCCTTGCGCGAAAAACATGCCGATGGTATGCTGATGTCGGCGCTCGATGATATTGCCTGGACGCTGAACCTGCGTGGCACCGATGTGCATTGCAATCCCGTGTTCGTAAGTTACTTGCTTATTTCGTCAAAAGAAGTTACCCTATATATAAATAAGGTGAAGCTTACACCTCAGGTTGAGGCTTATCTGCAAGCCGAAGGGGTAGGGGTGGCGCCTTACGAGGATGTGGCCAAAGGCTTGAAGGCATATTTCGAGTATAACATCCTGCTCGATCCTGATGAGGTGAACTATACGCTTTACAAACAGGTTACCCGCGAGATAGTTGAGGCAGAATCGCCTGTCAAGCGGATGAAGACCGTAAAGAATGCTACTGAAATAGCAGGATTTAAATCGGCAATGCTGAAAGATGGCATTGCGATGGTAAAGTTCTTGTGCTGGCTGAAACCTGCTGTTGAGGCTGGCGGACAAACGGAGATTTCGATTGACCAGAAACTCACCTCGCTCCGTGCCGAACAGCCTCTTTATCGCGACATCTCTTTCGATACTATCGCTGGCTATCAGGCACATGGAGCCATTGTACATTATGAGGCTACGCCTGAGACCGATATTCCCTTGAAGCCCGAAGGCTTCCTGCTGTTGGATAGCGGTGCGCAGTATCTGGATGGCACTACCGATATCACCCGCACCATTGCCCTCGGCCCTCTGACTGAGGAGCAGAAGCGTGTTTACACCTTGGTGCTCAAAGGCCATATTCAGATTGAACTCTGTAAATTCCCCAGCGGTGCCAGTGGTACCCAGTTGGATGTGCTGGCTCGCGAGGCCATGTGGCGCGAAGGCTTGAACTATCTTCACGGCACAGGCCACGGTGTGGGCACCTATTTGAATGTACACGAGGGGCCTCACCAATTCCGTATGGAGTGGAAGCCTGCCCCATTAGTAGCAGGTATGACCATCACCGATGAGCCAGGCATTTATCTCGAGAGCAAGTTCGGCGTTCGTGTAGAGAATACCCTGCTTATTACTCCTTATATGGAAACTCAGTTCGGTCAGTTCCTGCAGTTCGAGAGTCTTACCCTCTGCCCCATCGATACCACGCCGATTGTGAAGGAGATGTTGTTAGACGAAGAAATCGCTTGGCTCAACCAGTATCACCAGCGTGTTTACGATACCCTGTCGCCCCATCTGACAGCCGAAGAAGCCGCCTGGCTGAAATCCGCTTGTGCCGCGATATAGTAGATATTGCTTTGTCTGAAAATGGATACGATTCGCCTATACGCGAATGATTGTTTGCGTATAGGCGCACAGTCGTTTGGGTATAGGCGAATAATCGTTTGCGTATAGGCAAACGATAGATGAGTAGGCTTATTGTACCTGTTTAACTTACTGTTTGTACTTGTTAACCTTACTGCTTGTACCTTAAAACCTTAGGTGTGGTAGTATCAAAACATATGTTTTTGACTATCAGGAGGGTACGAAAACGCAAGAAATTACGTTTTATTTGATAAAAAACGTATAAAAACTTGGTAGTTTTGTAAAAAAGCTGTAACTTTGCACCCGCTTTTCGAGGCACTGGGCCCGGAAGCATTAAGTTTAATATAAATAATTTAAAGTAAAACAAATGATTATTGTACCAGTAAAAGAAGGCGAGAACATTGAGAAGGCTCTCAAGAAGTTCAAGAGAAAGTTCGAGAAGACAGGTGTTGTAAAGGAGCTGCGTCGTCGTCAGCAGTTTGACAAACCATCTGTACTGAAGCGCCTTAAGATGGAGCACGCTGTATACGTTCAGCAGCTTCGTACAAACGAGGAATAAAAAAGTTCCCCGAAAATTTGGTAGTTTCGAGAAATTTCCGTAAATTCGTACCCAAATACTAAAGGTTGCGATTTTATGATGATTAACCGGTTTCTGGACTACCTGCGCTACGAGCGGAATGCATCTCCGCAAACAGTGCAGACATACGAGGAAAGCCTGAGGGCATTTGAATCGTATCTGACTTTTAGGGATAATGATCTCTCTCTGGATTCGGCTGATACCGATCTGATCCGTGACTGGATGGAGAGTCTGATGGATAAAGGAAACTCTGCCTCAACGATTAACAAGAACTTGAGTGCACTGCGTTCCTTTTACCGCTTTGCCCTAAAGAGAAATCTGGTTAAGAAGGATCCGGCACATGCTGTGACGGGGCCAAAGAAATCAAAACCACTACCGCAATTCCTTCGCGAAGGAGAGATGGATCGTCTGCTCGACGGTATGGAGTGGGGTAGCTCATTTAATAATGTACGTGCGCGTACCATATTAATTCTATTCTACGAAGCCGGTTTGAGACGTTCTGAACTTGTAGGTCTGGATGATAAAGACGTGGATTTCGATGCGGCGCAATTGAAAGTAACGGGAAAAAGAAACAAGCAGCGTATCGTGCCTTTCGGGGCTGAGCTGGCCTCAGAGCTGCAGCGTTATCAGGCTGCGCGCCAGGAGGTGTTCGGTGAAACTGATGGTGCTTTGTTTCTGAGTGACAAAGGAGAGCGGATCTCGGGCGAACAGGTTTACCAGATTGTGCGCAAGTATCTGTCGATGGTTACCTCGCTGAAGAAGCGTTCGCCACATGTGCTGAGGCACACCTTTGCCACTGCCATGCTGAACAACGGTGCTGGGTTGGAGACGATCAAGAGTCTGCTGGGTCATGCCAGTGTTAGTACGACTGAGATTTATACCCACACTACGTTTGAGCAACTGAAACGAATTTATAAAGAGGCTCATCCGAGAGCCTGAACCCTTTTTATTAACTCTTTAAAAAATAGGAGGTAACTATGGAGATTTTGATTAAGTCGATTCACTTCGACGCTACCGAGAAGTTAGAGGCGTTCATCGAGAAGAAGGTCGCCAAGTTAGAAAAATCGTTTGAGGATATACAGAAAGTTGAGGTGCAGCTTAAAGTAGTCAAGCCCGCCACTGCTCAAAATAAGGAAGCAAGTCTTGAGGTTTTCGTTCCCGGAAACACGCTCTTTGTAGAGAAGACCTGCGACACTTTTGAGGAAGGAATCGACCTTTGTGTGGATTCGATGCGTGCTCAATTGACGAAATTCAAGGAAAAATTGAGAAATAGATAAAAAAAACTCGAAAAAGTTTTGGTAATTCAAAAATAAGTCGTAACTTTGCAGCCGTTTTCCGACAGGTCGTAAATCTGAAACAGAGAACGGCTGCTTAGAAAAGCCTCTTTAGCTCAGTTGGCCAGAGCACGTGATTTGTAATCTCGGGGTCGTTGGTTCGAATCCGACAAGAGGCTCAAAGTGATGAAATCGGGAGGATGGACGTTAGTCAATCCGCGTTCGCTCGGAAGAGCAACGGAACATGGGTGTTTTCCAGAGTGGCCAAATGGGGCAGACTGTAAATCTGCTGTCTTTCGACTTCGGTGGTTCGAATCCATCAGCACCCACTCAAGAGATGTTTGCGGAAATAGCTCAGTTGATAGAGCACTAGCCTTCCAAGCTGGGGGTCGCGGGTTTGAGCCCCGTTTTCCGCTCAAAGAACATGCTGTAATAGCTCAGTGGTAGAGCACTTCCTTGGTAAGGAAGAGGTCCTGAGTTCAACTCTCAGTTACAGCTCTCTTGGTCTAGAAGGAGGAAACTGAAAATTCAGAATTAATAAACATTTAATAGACAAGTAAAATGGCAAAAGAGAATTTTGTGCGCACCAAACCGCACGTAAACATCGGTACTATCGGTCACGTTGACCACGGTAAGACAACTCTGACAGCTGCTATCACAACTGTGCTGGCTAAGGCTGGTCTCTCTGAGGTTAAGTCATTCGATCAGATTGACAACGCTCCCGAGGAGAAGGAGCGTGGTATCACTATTAACACCGCTCACGTTGAGTACGAGACAAAGACTCGTCACTACGCTCACGTTGACTGCCCAGGACACGCTGACTATGTAAAGAACATGGTAACTGGTGCTGCTCAGATGGACGGTGCTATTCTCGTAGTAGCTGCAACTGATGGTCCTATGCCTCAGACTCGTGAGCACGTTCTGCTCGCTCGTCAGGTAAACGTTCCACGTCTGGTTGTATTCCTGAACAAGTGTGATATGGTTGAGGACGAGGAGATGCTGGAGCTCGTTGAGATGGAGGTTCAGGAGATTCTTGCTCAGTATGAGTTCGAGGATGATACTCCAATTATCCGTGGTTCTGCTCTTGGTGCACTGAACGGTGTTGCTAAGTGGGAGGAGAAGGTAATGGAGTTGATGGATACCTGTGACACATGGATCCAGGAGCCACCACGCGCTACTGACAAGCCATTCCTGATGCCTGTTGAGGACGTATTCTCAATCACAGGTCGTGGTACTGTAGCTACTGGTCGTATCGAGACTGGTGTTATCCACGTAGGTGATGAGGTTGAACTGCTCGGTCTTGGTGAGGACAAGAAGTCAGTTGTTACTGGCGTTGAGATGTTCCGCAAGATTCTTGATGAGGGTCAGGCTGGTGATAACGTAGGTCTGCTGCTCCGCGGTATCGACAAGAACGAGATCAAGCGTGGTATGGTACTCTGCCACCCAGGTCAGATCAAGCCATTCAAGAAGTTCAAGGCTTCTATCTACGTTCTGAAGAAGGAAGAGGGTGGTCGTCACACTCCATTCGGAAACAAGTATCGTCCTCAGTTCTACCTCCGCACCATGGACTGCACAGGTGAGATTTCACTGCCCGCAGGTGTTGAGATGGTAATGCCTGGTGATAACGTAGAGATCACTGTAGAGCTGATCTACGCTGTAGCTCTGAACCCAGGTCTGCGTTTCGCTATCCGTGAGGGTGGTCGCACAGTAGGTTCTGGTCAGATCACAGAGGTTTACGAGGACTAATCCTCTGAACCTTCCAGATAACTGGAGTTCTAGTCACACTAGATAAAACCAAGCCCCCGTTTTCGGGCGGGGGCTTACTTACGGGAATAGCTCAGTTGGTAGAGCATCGGTCTCCAAAACCGAGGGTCGTGGGTTCGAGTCCTCCTTCCCGTGCTAAATAAGAAATAATATGTTTAAGAAGTTTATCGATTATTGCAAAGCTTGTTATGACGAGCTCGCACATAAGACAACATGGCCTTCTCGCAAAGAGTTGACTCATAGTGCAGTAGTGGTGCTTTCAGCATCGCTTATTATTGCTTTGGTAGTATGGGCTATGGACTTTGTGTTCAAGTCGGTAATGAGTATGGTTTATCCCGGTTAATATAACGCAAGAGAAATGGCTCAGTCAGGAATGAAATGGTACGTACTTCGCGCTGTTAGCGGTAAAGAGGCTAAGGTAAAAGAATACCTTGAGGCTCTGATGAAGCGTGACTCTTTCCTCCAGTCAAATGTAGGTCAGGTGTTACTGCCTACCGAGAAATATGCTCAGTTGCGTAACGGTAAACGTGTGGTAAAGGAAAAATTGTTCTTGCCTGGTTATGTGTTGGTAGAGGCTAACCTTCAGGGTGAGATGGCACACACGCTGCGCTTTATGCCTAATGTGTTAGGCTTCCTGGGTGGTCTGGATAATCCTACCCCCGTAAAGCAGAGTGATATTAACAGAATCCTTGGTAATGCCGAGGAGACGGAGATTAAGAGTGAAGAGATTGCTGTTCCTTACGCTGTGGATGAGGCAGTGAAGGTAACAGATGGACCTTTCAGCGGATTCAGTGGAATTATCGAAGAGGTGAATGCCGAGAAGCACAAGCTGAAAGTGATGGTTAAGATTTTCGGCCGCAAGACTCCCTTGGAGCTTGGGTATAATCAAGTGGAAAAGGAATAGGGTGGAATGTTACGGTTCGCCCGTTCTTATATACTGTCGATGGAGGCTTCCACTCCTGAGGCTTATATAACAAAATTCAATTAATAACAAACAGAAATGGCTAAAGAAGTTGCTGGATTAATCAAATTACAGATTAAAGGTGGCGCTGCGAATCCCTCACCTCCAGTAGGACCTGCACTGGGTTCTAAGGGAATCAATATTATGGGATTCTGCAAAGAGTTCAACGCCAGAACCCAGGATAAGGCAGGAAAGATTATTCCTGTTGTTATCACCTACTACACTGACAAGTCATTCTCTTTCGAGCTGAAGACTCCTCCCGCAGCTGTACAGCTGAAGGAAGCTGCTAAGCTGAAGAGCGGTTCTGCCGAGCCCAACCGTAAGAAGGTTGCCAAGGTAACTTGGGATCAGGTTCGCGCTATTGCCGAAGACAAGATGAAGGACTTGAACTGCTTTACCATCGAGTCGGCTATGAAGCTGATTGCAGGTACAGCGCGTAGTATGGGTATCACTGTAGAAGGGGAGTTCCCTGGTAAATAATTAATAACTTCAATTAAGACAATGAGTAAACTGACAAAAAATCAAAAGTTGGTCGCTGAGAAGGTTGAAGCAGGGAAAGCATACTCTTTGAAGGAAGCCGCCGCTCTGGTGAAGGAAATTACCACCACCAAGTTCGACGCTTCAGTAGATATCGATGTACGCTTGGGTGTTGATCCACGTAAGGCTAACCAGATGGTTCGTGGCGTTGTTTCGCTGCCTAACGGAACTGGTAAGGTGACACGTGTGCTCGCTCTCTGTACTCCTGATCAGGAGGCTGCTGCTAAGGAAGCAGGTGCCGACTATGTTGGTCTCGATGAATATATCGAAAAGATCAAGGGCGGTTGGACAGATGTTGATGTTATCATCACAATGCCTTCTTGTATGGGTAAGCTCGGTCCTCTCGGCCGTGTGCTCGGTCCTCGTGGCCTGATGCCAAACCCCAAGAGTGGTACTGTTACTATGGATGTTGCTAAGGCAGTTAAGGAAGTTAAGCAGGGTAAGATTGACTTTAAGGTTGATAAGGCCGGTATCGTGCACACATCAATCGGTAAGATCAACTTCAACGCTGATCAGATCTTTGAGAATGCTAAGGAGTTCATCTCTACCATTATCAAGCTGAAGCCCGCCGCTGCTAAGGGTACATACATTAAGAGTATCTTCCTCTCAAGTACAATGAGCATGGGTATCAAGGTAGATCCTAAATCAGTTGAATAACTCGTTAAAAGATTAGACAAATGAAAAAGGAAGTAAAAGATACTATCATTGCAGAACTTGGTGAGAAGCTGAAGGCATATCCTCATTTCTATCTTGTTGACCTTGCCGGTCTCGATGCCGCTAAGACAAGCGAGCTCCGTGAGAAGTGCTTCAAGAATGAGATTAAGTTGCTGATGGTGAAGAATACTCTTCTCCAGAAGGCATTCGAGGCTTCAGAAATCGACTTCTCTCCACTTTATGAGTGCTTGAAGGGTAACACAGCTGTTATGTTCGCACAGACAGCTAACGTTCCTGCTAAGCTGATCAAGGAGTACAAGAAGGAAGGTATCCCCGCCCTGAAGGGTGCATATGCTGAGGAGAGCTTCTTCGTAGGTGCTGACAAGCTTGATGAGCTCGTAGCAATCAAGAGCAAGAACGAACTGATCGCCGAGGTTGTAGCTCTGCTGCAGTCTCCTATCAAGAATGTTGTTTCTGGCTTGAACGCCGGTGGCAAGGTTCACGGTCTGCTTGACGCTATCGCTGAGCGTAACAAATAAGCGAAATAAGTAACATTAACATTAAAAACAATTAAAATTTTAAATAAAATGGCAGATATTAAAGCTATTGCAGAAGAGTTGGTAAATCTTACTGTAAAAGAAGTTAATGAGTTGGCAACTGTCCTGAAGGACGAGTATGGAATTGAGCCCGCCGCTGCAGCTGTTGCTGTTGCTGCTGGTCCTGCTGCAGCTGGTGCTGCTGATGCAGCTGAGGAGAAGACTTCATTCGACGTAGTTCTGAAGTCAGCCGGTGCTGCTAAACTGCAGGTTGTAAAGGCCGTTAAGGAGGCTTGTGGTCTTGGTCTGAAAGAGGCTAAGGATCTCGTAGACGGTGCTCCTGCTACCGTTAAGGAGGGTCTGAGCAAGGAAGAGGCTGAGAACCTGAAGAAGACCATCGAGGCCGCTGGTGCCGAGGTTGAGCTGAAGTAATCAGTTACAAACAAATAGCAATCGGTTAGGGACTCCCCAGTAGGGGGTTCCTAGCCTTTTTATTTAAATTATAATTTATGGCTTCAAAAATAATAGATAACAGAGTAAACTTTGGCAGCGTCAAAAATCCGATGCCATTCCCGGATTTCCTTGATGTGCAATTAAAGTCGTTCAAAGACTTCCTGCAGTTGGATACTCCGCCTGAGGAACGCAAGAATGACGGCTTGTATAAGGTGTTCGCTGAGAACTTCCCTATCACCGACACACGTAATAATTTCGTTCTTGAGTTCTTGGATTACTATATCGACCCGCCCCGTTACAGCATCGATGAGTGTTTGGAGCGCGGTCTGACATATAGCGTGCCCCTGAAGGCTAAGCTGAAACTGTATTGTACTGATCCGGATCATGAGGATTTCGGTACGGTGATTCAGGACGTGTTCCTGGGTCCCATCCCTTACATGACCGCTAATGGTACTTTCGTTATCAATGGAGCCGAGCGCGTAGTCGTTTCACAGTTGCACCGTTCACCTGGCGTGTTCTTCGGACAGAGCGTACATGCTAACGGTACCCTGCTGTATTCGGCACGTGTTATCCCATTCAAGGGTTCATGGATCGAGTTTGCTACCGACATCAATAATGTGATGTATGCATATATCGACCGTAAGAAGAAGTTGCCCGTAACAACACTGCTGCGTGCTATCGGTTTCGAGGCCGATAAGGACATCCTGCAGATCTTCAACCTGGCCGAGGAGGTTAAGGTTAACAAGAAGAGCCTGAAGGCTGTGATTGGCTGCAAGCTGGCTGCCCGCGTACTGAAGAGCTGGAACGAGGACTTCGTTGATGAGGATACTGGCGAGGTAGTTTCAATCGAGCGTAACCAGATGATCATGGAGCGTGAGACTGAGATTACCGAGGAGAACATGATGGAGATTCTTGAGAGTGGCGCACAGACAATTCTGGTGCACAAGGATGCCTCTGTTGCTTCTGACTACAGCATCATCTTCAACACACTGGCCAAAGACCCATCAAACTCTGAGAAGGAGGCTGTGCTCTACATCTATCGTCAGTTGCGTAATGCTGACCCTGCCGATGATGCAAGTGCACGTGAGGTTATCCAGAACCTGTTCTTCTCTGACAAGCGTTACGATCTGGGTGATGTTGGTCGTTATCGTATCAACAAGAAGCTTGGTCTGAACACCGACATGGATGTTCGCGTACTGACCAAGGAGGATATTATTGAGATTATCAAGTATCTGATTCAGCTGGTTAACTCGAAGGCTACCGTCGATGATATCGACCACCTGTCAAACCGTCGCGTACGTACCGTTGGTGAGCAGCTGGCTAATCAGTTCTCTATAGGTCTGGCTCGTATGAGTCGTACCATCCGTGAGCGCATGAACGTTCGTGATAACGAGGTGTTTACACCAACCGATCTGATTAACGCCAAGACTATCTCGAGCGTTATCAACTCGTTCTTCGGTACTAACCCACTGTCGCAGTTCATGGACCAGACCAACCCTCTGGCCGAGGTTACTCACAAGCGTCGTCTCTCTGCCCTGGGTCCTGGTGGTCTGTCTCGTGAGCGTGCCGGATTCGAGGTTCGTGACGTACACTATACACACTATGGTCGTCTGTGTCCTATTGAGAGCCCTGAGGGACCAAACATCGGTCTGATCTCGTCTCTGTGTGTATATGCTAAGATTAATGAGCTCGGATTCATCCAGACTCCTTACCGTAAGGTAGAGAATGGTGTGGCCGATCTGAGCGACAATGGTATTGTTTACCTGACAGCCGAAGAGGAGGCTGAGCACATCATCGGTCAGGGTAATGCACCTCTGAATGATGATGGTACATTTATCCGCTCGGTAGTTAAGTGTCGTCAGGATGCTGACTTCCCTGTTGTTCCACCTTCACAGGTTGACCTGATGGATGTATCGCCACAGCAGATTGCCTCTATCGCCGCTTCGTTGATTCCTTTCTTGGAGCACGACGATGCTCACCGTGCACTGATGGGATCAAACATGATGCGCCAGGCTGTACCTCTGCTTCACAACGAGGCTCCTATCGTAGGAACTGGTATTGAGAAGCAGGTTTGTGAAGATTCACGTACGATGGTTACCGCTGAGGGTGACGGTGTGATTGAGTATGTTGACGCAACCACTATCCGTATCCTCTACGATCGCACCGACGATGAGGAGTTCGTAAGCTTCGAGCCCGCTCTGAAGGAGTATCGTATTGCTAAGTTCCGTCGTACCAACCAGAATATGACCATCGACCTGCGTCCTATCTGTGAGAAGGGACAGCGTGTAAAGGCCGGTGATATCCTGACTGAGGGTTATGCTACTGAGGATGGTGAGTTGGCTCTGGGCCGCAACCTGCTGGTAGCCTATATGCCTTGGAAGGGTTACAACTATGAGGATGCTATCGTACTTAACGAGCGTATTGTTCGTGAGGACGTGCTTACCTCTGTACACGTGGATGAGTACTCACTCGATGTACGCGAGACCAAGCGTGGTGTTGAAGAGTTCACAGCTGATATTCCTAATGTCAGCGAGGAGGCAACCAAGGATCTGGACGACAACGGTGTAATCCGTGTTGGTGCCCGTGTTGAGCCAGGCGATATCCTGATTGGTAAGATTTCACCTAAGGGAGAGAGTGATCCTTCACCTGAGGAGAAGCTGCTCCGTGCTATCTTCGGTGACAAGGCCGGCGATGTGAAGGATTCTTCACTCAAGGCAAATCCATCACTGAGTGGTGTGATTATCGATAAGAAGATGTTCCAGCGCGCCATCAAGGACCGTAAGTCTAAGCAGCAGGATAAGATCGTGCTCGCTAAGATCGACGAGGAGTATGAGGCAAAGGTTGAGGACCTGAAGGATATCCTGATCGACAAGCTCCTCGAGCTGACTAAGGGTAAGACTTCACAGGGTGTGAAGGACTATACCGGTGCTGAGATCATCACCAAGGGTAGCAAGTTCACTGCTACTGCTCTGCGTAATCTGGAGTATGGTGATATCCAGATCAGCAACTGGACCAGCGATGAGCACAAGAATGGCTTGATTGCCAAGCTGATCATCAACTTCATGAAGAAGTACAAGGTGCTCGATGCTGAGATGAAGCGTAAGAAGTTTGCCATCACCATCGGTGACGAGCTGCCCAATGGCGTTCTCCAGATGGCTAAGGTATATGTTGCTAAGAAGCGTAAGATCGGCGTAGGTGATAAGCTTGCCGGACGTCACGGTAACAAGGGTATCGTTTCTAAGGTTGTTCGTCAGGAGGATATGCCATTCCTCGAGGATGGTCGTCCTGTAGACTTGGTACTGAACCCTCTGGGTGTGCCTTCTCGAATGAACCTCGGTCAGATCTTCGAGGCTATTCTGGGTGCTGCCGGTAAGCGTCTGGGTGTTAAGTTTGCTACACCTATCTTCGATGGTGCTAAGCTTGACGACCTGGCAGAGTGGACTGACAAGGCAGGTCTGCCACGTCTCTGCTCTACCCACCTTTATGACGGTGAGACCGGTGAGCGTTTCGACCAGCCTGCTACAGTAGGTATCACCTACTTCCTGAAGCTCGGTCACATGGTTGAGGATAAGATGCACGCCCGTTCAATCGGTCCGTACAGCTTGATTACCCAGCAGCCTCTTGGTGGTAAAGCCCAGTTCGGTGGACAGCGTTTCGGAGAGATGGAGGTTTGGGCCCTTGAGGCCTTCGGTGCTAGCCATGTGCTCCAGGAAATCCTGACTATCAAGTCTGATGATACCGTAGGACGTTCTAAGGCCTACGAAGCAATTGTGAAGGGTGAGCCGATGCCAACACCTGGTATCCCTGAATCTCTGAATGTGCTCTTGCACGAGTTGCGTGGTCTTGGTTTGAGTATCACACTTGATTAAAGGTAAATAAGTACAAACGAAAAAAGTAAAATTGACATATGGCTTTCAAGAAAGATTCAAAAATAAAGAATAATTTCACGAAGATTACCATCGGACTTGCTTCGCCCGAAGAGATCTTGGAGAGCAGCTTCGGTGAGGTTACCAAGCCTGAGACCATCAACTATCGTACCTATAAGCCTGAGCGCGATGGTTTGTTCTGCGAGCGCATCTTCGGTCCTACTAAGGACTATGAGTGTGCCTGCGGTAAGTACAAGCGCATCCGTTATAAAGGTATTGTCTGCGACCGTTGTGGTGTCGAGGTAACTGAGAAGAAGGTTCGTCGTGAGCGTTCTGGTCACATCGAGCTCGTTGTGCCCGTTGCTCATATCTGGTATTTCCGTAGTCTTCCTAATAAGATCGGTTATCTGCTTGGTCTGCCCACTAAGAAGCTCGATGCAGTTATCTACTACGAGCGCTACGTGGTTATCCAGCCAGGTGCGATGGCAGGTAGAAAGGACGCAGAGGGCAACGATGCCCTGGGTGCCAACCAGTACGACCTGCTGTCAGAAGATGAGTACACCGAAATCATTGAGAATCAGCTTTCGCCCGATAACGAATATCTGGATGATAGCGATCCTAATAAGTTCATCGCTAAGATGGGTGCTGAGGCCATCTACGATCTGCTGACTCGTATCGACCTCGATTCACTGTCGTACGAACTGCGTGACCGTGCCAACAGCGATTCATCAGTACAGCGTAAGAACGAGGCTCTGAAGCGTCTGCAGGTTGTTGAGGCCTTCCGCAGCAGTGTGGAGAAGGGTATCAACCGCCCAGAGTGGATGATCATGAAGATTATCCCTGTGACTCCTCCTGAGCTCCGTCCTCTGGTACCACTGGATGGTGGACGTTTCGCTACTTCTGACTTGAACGACCTCTATCGTCGCGTTATCATTCGTAACAACCGTTTGAAGCGTCTGATGGAGATCAAGGCTCCTGAGGTGATTCTCCGCAACGAGAAGCGTATGCTGCAGGAGGCTGTCGACTCACTCTTCGACAACTCTCGTAAGTCGAGCGCTGTGAAGAGCGATAGTAACCGCCCTCTGAAGTCACTCTCAGACTCGCTGAAAGGTAAGCAGGGACGTTTCCGTCAGAACCTGTTGGGTAAGCGTGTTGACTACTCTGCCCGTTCGGTTATCGTTGTAGGTCCTGAGCTGAAGATGGGTGAGTGCGGTCTGCCTAAGTTGATGGCTGCCGAGCTTTACAAGCCATTCATCATCCGTAAGCTCATCGAGCGCGGTATCGTGAAGACCGTAAAGAGCGCTAAGAAGATTGTTGACCGTCGTGAGCCGGTTATCTTTGATATCCTGGAGAATGTGATGAAGGGTCACCCCGTTCTGCTGAACCGTGCACCAACACTGCACCGTCTGGGTATCCAGGCTTTCCAGCCTAAGATGATTGAGGGTAAGGCTATCCAGCTCCACCCACTGGCTTGTACCGCGTTCAACGCCGACTTCGATGGTGACCAGATGGCTGTTCACCTTCCACTGAGTAATGAGGCTATCCTTGAGGCTCAGCTGCTCATGCTGCAGAGCCATAACATCCTGAACCCTGCCAACGGTGCTCCTATCACTGTGCCTTCACAGGATATGGTGCTTGGTCTGTACTACATTACCAAGATTCGTCCAGGTGCTAAGGGTGAGGGTCTGACTTTCTACGGTCCTGAGGAGGCTATCATTGCTTACAACGAAGGTAAGTGTGAGCTGCATGCTCAGGTGAAGGTGGTTGTCGACGATATCGTTGACGGTAAGCCCGAGCGTCATATGGTAGAGACTTCTGTTGGTCGTGTCATTGTAAATGGCATCGTTCCAAAGGAGGTTGGCTATGTTAATAAGATTATCTCTAAGAAGAGTCTGCGCGACATCATCGCTGCTGTTATTAAGAATGTAGGTTTCGCTGAGGCTTGTGAGTTCCTTGATGGTATCAAGAACCTCGGTTACCGCATGGCTTATCTGGCAGGTCTGTCGTTCAACCTCGATGATATCATTATTCCTAAGGAGAAGGCAGAGCTGATTGCCAAGGGTAATGAGGAGGTTCAGCAGATTACTGACAACTATAACATGGGATTCATCACCGACAACGAGCGTTATAACCAGGTTATCGATACCTGGACCCACGTCAATAACGATATCGGTAACATCCTGCTGAAGCAGATGACCGAGGCCGACCAGGGATTCAACGCTGTATTCATGATGCTTGACTCTGGTGCCCGTGGTAGTAAGGACCAGATCAAACAGCTCTCTGGTATCCGTGGTCTGATGGCTAAGCCTCAGAAGGCAGGTGCCGAGGGACACCAGATTATTGAGAACCCAATCCTTTCTAACTTTAAGGAGGGTATGTCAGTGCTCGAGTACTTTATCTCTACTCACGGTGCTCGTAAGGGTCTGGCTGATACGGCCATGAAGACTGCCGACGCCGGATATCTGACACGTCGTCTGGTTGACGTATCTCACGATGTGATTATCACCGAGGAGGACTGTGGAACACTCCGTGGTCTGCAGTGCACCGCTCTGAAGAATGGCGATGAGGTTATCTCAAGTCTGTCTGAGCGTATCCTGGGTCGTGTATCTGTTCACGATGTCATCAATCCTAAGACTGGTGAGGTGATTGTAGAGGCCGGTGAGGAGATCACCGAGAGCATCGCCGACGCTATCGAGGCTTCTGATATCGAGACCGTTGAGATCCGTTCAGTGCTGACCTGTGAGTCGAAGAAGGGTGTCTGCATGAAGTGTTACGGACGTAACCTTGCTACCCGTCGCATGGTTCAGAAGGGTGAGGCTGTTGGTGTGATTGCTGCTCAGGCTATCGGTGAGCCAGGTACACAGCTGACACTTCGTACGTTCCACGCCGGTGGTGTGGCTGCCAACGCCGCTGCCAATGCCAGCATCGTATCTAAATATGAGCGCGCCATGATCGAGTTCGAGGAGGTACGTACCGTACCATTCGACGAGGATGGTCGTGAGTGTCAGATGGTTGTCAGCCGTCTGGGTGAGATGCGCTTTGTTGATCCCAATACCAAGATCGTGCTCTCTACCGTTAACGTTCCTTACGGTTCTTCACTCTACTTCAGTCATGGCGACGAGGTTGCCAAGGGCGACAAGATCGCTCAGTGGGACCCATTCAACGCCGTTATCGTTACCGAGTATGCTGGTACCCTGAAGTTCAATGATGTGATCGAGGGTGTTACCTTCCGTGCTGAGACCGACGAAACAACTGGTCTGACCGAGAAGATCGTTACCGAGTCGCGTGATAAGCTGAAGGTGCCTACCTGTGATGTCATCGGTGCTGACGGTGAGGTCATCGGAACATATAACTTCCCTGTGGGTGGTCACGTAGTTGTTGAGGACGGTCAGACTGTTAAGACTGGTGAGACCCTCGTTAAGATTCCACGTGCAGCTGCTAAGGGTGGTGATATCACCGGAGGTCTGCCTCGTGTAACCGAGCTCTTCGAGGCTCGTAACCCATCTAACCCCGCAGTTGTATCTGAAATCGACGGTGAGGTCACCATGGGTAAGGTTAAGCGTGGTAACCGTGAGATCATTGTCACCTCTAAGACAGGTGAACAGCGTAAGTATCTCGTATCACTGTCTAAGCAGATCCTGGTACAGGAACACGACGCCGTTCGTGCCGGTACTCCTCTGTCTGATGGTGTGATCACTCCTGGCGATATCCTCGCCATCAAGGGCCCCACCGCTGTTCAGGAGTATATCGTGAACGAGGTTCAGGACGTTTATCGTCTGCAGGGTGTAAAGATCAACGACAAGCACTTTGAGATCATCGTTCGTCAGATGATGCGTAAGGTACAGATTAACGAGCCTGGTGATACCTCATTCCTCGAGCAGGAGATTGTTGATAAGCTCGACTTCGCTGAGGAGAACGATCGTATCTGGGGTAAGAAGGTTGTTACCGATGCTGGTGACTCAGAGAACTTGCAGAAGGGTCAGATCGTTACCGCTCGTAAGCTGCGTGACGAGAACTCTATGCTGAAGCGTCGTGACCTCCGTCTGGTTCAGGTTCGTGATGCCGTTCCCGCTACATCTACCCAGATTCTGCAGGGTATCACCCGTGCTGCCCTCCAGACCAAGTCGTTCATGTCGGCTGCATCGTTCCAGGAGACCACTAAGGTGCTCAACGAGGCTGCTATCCGCGGTAAGGTCGACCACTTGGTAGGTATGAAGGAGAACGTAATCTGCGGTCACCTGATTCCTGCTGGTACTGGTCTGCGTGAGTTCGAGAAGATTGTTGTAGGCTCAAAGGAGGAATATGAGCGCATTCAGGCTAACCGCAAGAATGTTCTCGACTTCGCTGAGGAGACAATTCTCGAGGAGAAATAAGGACTTCCTTGTTCAGATATAATGCAAGAGTGCTGTAATCTGTTTACAGCACTCTTTTTTCTGTTTAATGGAAAGTTTTAATCTTAATAATTTCAAAAATAGTTATACTTTGTTAAATAGTGGCGTCTGGTCGACTTTTTAACGATATAAGTTAGGTGGAATCGGAAAATAGTTGTACCTTTGCAGCCCGAAACGCCTATATTGAGCGAGATAGGGCGTATAAAGCGCTGATTATAAACAAAATAACATATATAAATTAAAAAAGTTAAGTATTATGCCTACAATTTCACAATTGGTAAGAAAAGGCAGAAAGGTAATTGTTGACAAGTCGAAGTCACCTGCTTTGGATAACTGTCCTCAGCGTCGTGGCGTCTGCGTACGTGTGTACACAACAACTCCTAAGAAGCCTAATTCGGCTATGCGTAAGGTAGCCCGTGTTCGTCTGACAAATCAGAAGGAAGTTAACTCTTACATCCCTGGAGAGGGACACAACCTGCAGGAGCACTCAATCGTGCTTGTTCGCGGTGGTCGTGTAAAGGACCTGCCAGGTGTACGTTATCACATCGTTCGTGGTACTCTTGATACCGCTGGTGTTGCTAACCGTACACAGCGTCGTTCAAAGTATGGTGCTAAGCGTCCTAAGGCTAAGAAGTAAATGACCGGAGATGGTCAGTCAGGCCAAAAAAGAAAAGAAATTTAATCCGTTTTGCTGGAGACTATGTTATAAGGTTGAGTAAATGTCCGAGCGAAGGACGTTGAAGAACAAGTAAGAACAGCCCTCAAGCAGAATTTTAATTCAAAAACAAAATGAGAAAAGCAAAACCCAAGAAGCGTGTGATCCTTCCCGATCCCGTATTCAACGACCAGAAGGTGTCTAAGTTTGTAAATCACCTGATGTTTGATGGTAAGAAGACCAAGTCGTACGAAATCTTCTACAATGCACTGGAGACAGTGAAGACCAAGATGAGCAATGAGGAGAAGTCTGCCCTTGATATCTGGAAGCAGGCTCTTGATAACATCACTCCACAGGTAGAGGTAAAGAGCCGCCGTATCGGTGGTGCTACTTTCCAGGTACCTACAGAAATCCGTCCTGACCGTAAGGAGAGCATTTCAATGAAGAACATGATTCAGTTCGCTCGCAAGCGTAGCGGTAAGTCAATGGCTGACAAGCTGGCTGCTGAGATTATGGATGCTTTCAACAACCAGGGTGGTGCCTACAAGCGTAAGGAGGATATGCACCGTATGGCTGAGGCTAACCGCGCATTTGCTCACTTCCGTTTCTAATTAATAAGGTAAGAAGTTAAAAGGATACAAAACAATGGCAAACCGCGATTTACATTTAACAAGAAATATCGGTATTATGGCTCACATCGATGCCGGTAAGACAACCACTTCTGAGCGTATCCTGTTCTACACAGGTAAGACTCATAAGATTGGTGAGGTACACGATGGAGCTGCTACCATGGACTGGATGGCTCAGGAGCAGGAGCGTGGTATTACTATCACATCTGCTGCTACCACCTGTAACTGGAACTACAACGGTAAGCAGTATAAGATCAACCTGATCGATACTCCGGGACACGTTGACTTTACCGCTGAGGTAGAGCGTTCACTGCGTGTGCTCGATGGAGCTGTTGCTACTTACTCTGCTGCCGACGGTGTTCAGCCTCAGTCTGAGACTGTATGGCGCCAGGCCGACAAGTACAACGTACCCCGTATCGGTTACGTTAACAAGATGGACCGCTCAGGTGCTGACTTCTTCGAGACTGTTCAGCAGATGAAGGACATTCTGGGTGCTAACCCTGTTGTTATCCAGGTGCCCATCGGTGCTGAGGAGAACTTCAAGGGTCTGGTTGACCTGATCAAGATGAAGGCTATCCTGTGGCACGATGAGACCATGGGTGCTGAGTACGATGTTGAGGATATCCCTGCCGACCTTGAGGCAGAGTGCGACGAGTGGCGTAACAAGCTGCTCGAGGCTGCCGCAGAGTACGACGAGGCTCTGATGGAGAAGTACTTCGACGATCCTAACTCAATCACTGAGGAGGAGATCATCGCAGCTATCCGTAAGGGTACTATCTCAATGGCTTGTACTCCTATGTTGCTCGGTTCTTCATATAAGAACAAGGGTGTACAGCCTCTGCTCGACTACGTATGTGCATTCCTGCCCGCACCTGTTGACGTAGAGGTTATTAAGGGTACTAACCCCGATACCGATGAGGAGGAAGATCGTAAGCCTTCTGAGGACGAGCCTACTTCGGCTCTGGCCTTTAAGATTGCTACCGACCCATACATGGGCCGTCTGGTATTCTTCCGTGTTTACTCTGGTAAGATCACTGCCGGATCATACGTTTACAACCCACGTTCGGGTAAGAAGGAGCGTATCAGCCGTCTGTTCCAGATGAACTCAAACAAGGAAATTCCTATGGAGAGCATCGACGCTGGTGATATCGGCGCAGGTGTAGGTTTCAAGGATATCCGTACTGGTGATACCCTCTGCTCTGAGGATGCACCTATCGTTCTGGAGTCAATGAGCTTCCCAGATACTGTGATCTCTATCGCAGTTGAGCCTAAGTCTCAGGCCGACGTTGCTAAGCTCGACAACGGTCTTGCTAAGCTGGCCGAAGAGGACCCAACATTCACCGTACGTACCGACGAGCAGAGTGGTCAGACCATTATCTCTGGTATGGGTGAGCTTCACCTCGATATCATTATCGACCGTCTGAAGCGTGAGTTCAAGGTTGAGTGTAACCAGGGTAAGCCTCAGGTTAACTACAAGGAGGCCATCACCAAGACTGTTAACCTCCGTGAGGTTTACAAGAAGCAGTCGGGTGGTCGCGGTAAGTTCGCTGATATCATCGTAAACGTTGGTCCTGTTGACGACGATTGGGATATCGCTAAGGACGGCGGTCTGCAGTTCGTTAACGAGGTTAAGGGTGGTAACATTCCTAAGGAGTTCATCCCATCTATCCAGAAGGGATTCGAGAACGCTATGAAGAATGGTATCCTCGGTGGTTACCCAATGGATTCACTGAAGGTTACTGTACTCGACGGTTCGTTCCACCCCGTTGACTCTGACCAGCTCTCATTCGAGATCGCTGCTCTGCAGGCATACAAGAACGCATGTGCTCAGGCTAAGCCCGTACTGATGGAGCCTATCATGAAACTCGAGGTTGTAACACCTGAGGAGAACATGGGTGACGTTATCGGTGACCTGAACAAGCGTCGTGGCCAGGTAGAGGGTATGGAAGAGGCTCGTAGCGGTGCCCGTGTCGTTAAGGCTCAGGTGCCCCTGTCAGAGATGTTCGGTTATGTAACCGCTCTGCGTACCATCACCTCTGGTCGTGCTACCAGCTCAATGGAGTACGATCACCACGCTCCTCTGTCAAGCTCTATCGCTAAGACAGTTCTGGAGGAGGTTAAGGGCCGTGCCGACCTCGTATAAAGAAAACAAATGGGTGCTGCTGAGCAAATGACTCTTTAGCAGCACCTCCTTTTAAATAACAATTAAACAATTAAAACGACAATGAGTCAGAAAATTCGTATCAAGCTGAAGAGCTACGACCACAAACTCGTAGACAAGTCAGCCGAGAAGATTGTGAAGGCTGTTAAGGCCACAGGTGCTATCATCAGCGGTCCTATTCCCCTTCCTACACACAAGCGTATCTACACCGTTAACCGCTCTACCTTCGTTAACAAGAAGGCTCGTGAGCAGTTCCAGCTCTCAGACTACAAGCGTCTGATCGACATCTACAGCTCAACTGCTAAGACTGTTGATGCTCTGATGAAGCTCGAGCTCCCCAGCGGTGTTGAGGTTGAGATCAAGGTATAGTTTTTACTTTATCTGATTATAAAGCAGCGTATCTCTCAAGGATACGCTGCTTTTTTGTTCCTATGCCTGAATAATCGTTAAAACGATAGAGAACTAATTAATTTAGTTTAAAAACTATAGCTTTTAGTTGTATATAACGAAAACTTTTAGTTACTTTGCGCTCAAATTGTGATATCAACGAGTAGATTTATTGTTGAAACTTAAGGTAAACTATAGTGAATATGAAAAAGTTGACTAATAAGGAAAAGGAGATTATGGATCTGTATTGGCAGCATGGTCCGATGTTCGTCAAGGAACTCTTGGAGTACTACGACGAGCCGCGCCCGCATTTCAATACACTATCTACTATGGTTCGCATCCTGGAGAAAGAAGGTTATCTGGATCATAAACAGTTTGGTAATACCTATCAGTACTATCCCCTCATTACCGAGGCTGAGTACGGTCGTAAATCCATTGCCGGTGTGATCAAGAACTATTTCAATAACTCTTACCTGTCGGCTGTCTCAGCTTTCGTTAAGGAAGAGAAGATTTCCGTTGATGAACTTAAAGAACTTATCGATCAAATAGAAAGTAACAATGATTGAATTCCTGACCTACGACCTGAAGGTGGCTGCCCTCTTGGCGGTATTCTATATGTTCTACCGCCTGATGTTGGCTCGTGAAACCTTTCACCGCGTCAACCGCATCGTGCTCTTAGCAACGGCCGTGGCATCGTTTGTACTGCCCGTTTGTGTCATCACGATGCACGAAACAGTGGTTTTACAGTCTAAGCCTACTATCGCGTTCGGCGCTCTCTCCGCTGTTGCGGATGACTTGCCATCCGAGATGCATGGATATACAACTTTACAGTCGGTTGTCGTAACCCTGTTCTTCATAGGCATGGCTGCCACACTTGCCCATACCCTTTGGTCGTTGTTCAGGATTGTTTCTTTGATACGTAAAAGCGAAAAGCATCCGCAGGATGATGGTACTATCATATGTGTGACTGATGCTCCCGATTTGGCACCATTCAGTTGGATGCAGTTTATCGTGATGAACCGTGGTGACTATGAGGAACAGAATGTGGCGATACTTACCCATGAGCGGGGGCATATCCGTCTTCATCACTCGTGGGACCTGCTCTTTGTCGATACCCTCACCGCTCTCCAATGGTTTAATCCTGCCATCTGGATGTTGCGCAGTGATCTGCGTGCCATCCACGAATACGAGGCCGACGGGGCCGTACTCTCTCAAGGGATCAATGCCCGCCAATATCAATACCTGTTAATCGCCAAGGCGGCAAACATCGGTGGCTACTCTCTTGCTAATGGTATCTCGCATAGTACCCTTAAAAACCGCATTAGCATGATGTTGCACACGCAATCTCCCCGTCGTAGTCTGTTGAAGTTGCTCGCTCTCTTGCCAATCATTGGTGCCGTGCTTGCAGTGAATGCGGAGACCGTAACCGATTATGTATATGCCCAGCCGCAGAAGCAGATGCCTATCAAAAAAGGCAGGAAGAATACGGTCATTAATATAGGTGGTAAGAAAGTGCTACAGATAGTGGAGACTGACGAGAAGAAATCAGAGATTGCCGAGCCACCAGCTATAGAGGAAATGGTTGAGCCAACATCTGACAAGACTTACGATGTTGCAGAACAGATGCCGCAATTCCCTGGTGGCGCTTCAAAGCTTTTTGAGTATCTGGCAAGCAACATCCAGTATCCTGCTGAGGCTGAGAATGCTAATATCCAGGGGCGTGTCATCGTTTCCTTTGTAGTAGAGAAGGATGGCAGAGTAACAGAGCCGCAGGTTAAAAAGTCTGTCGCACCCTCTCTCGATGCTGAAGCCCTCCGTGTTGTAGGTTCTATGCCCAAGTGGATACCTGGCAGACAGGATGGTGAAGCGGTTCGTGTGAAATACACCGTTCCCTTGAACTTCCGTCTTGAGTATGGTCCTTCTAAAGATGCTCTCGCAGAGAAGTCGGTTGCCTATGCGGCAGGTTATGAGGCTGGCAGGAAAGGACTCCATGAGCAGCGTTCTGAAAGGCCCTTAATCTATGTCGATGGTAAGGAGATGACGCTTGAGGAAGTGGGTAAGTTGGATCCTAAGTCTATCGACCACATGAATGTGCTGAAGGAGAAAACGGCCATTGAGAAATATGGTGAAAAGGCCAAAAACGGTGTAATCCTTATCAGTATAAAGAAAAAACAATAAAACTCTCTCTTAATCATGAAAATAGTGTTAACTATGATTGCCCTCGCCCTTATGGCGGTAACCCCTGTCAGGGGCGAGGGTTTAGACTCGCTTGCCATTCATTTGCAGGCTGGCGACAGTTGTATGCAGCAGTTCAATACCTTCGAGGCGCTGAAGCATTATCAGAAAGCTTATGATTTGGCAAAGAAAAGAAGTCAGGAGAAGGCAGTAGAACATCTTGATCTTCCCCTGAAACATCTCGAGAAATTGCCTCAGGAAAGGCAGCATGAAATCATCGAGCGGCTTAAACAATCTGCCGAACAGAGCGCGATAGTTGATTGTGCAGTTCAGATGAAGCTGGCCGACTGCTATTACAAGAGAGCAAACTATCGTGAGAGTGCTGAGCTCCTGAAAAAAATACCTGAGGATTCGCTTTCGCATGATTCTTTCCGCCAACTGGCTCTCAGCTATCAGAAGCAGGGCGATGTTGATTCGTATATCTATTGGACATCGGAGTTGGTGAGGCGTTTCCCCATGGATGGTGAGATGGTTGCAGGATTGACCTTGGCTTTCGCGCAGAATGAACAGCCCCAAGTGGGTTTGGAATACGGTTTGGAGTACTTTGCCAAGGACTCTACGAATATCCTGGTGAACCGTGCTGTGGCTGATGCCTATTTCCTCGACCGCCAATTCCCTCAGGCAGCTGCGACTTACGACCGATTGCTGCAGCAAGGCGACTCTACCTTCAATACCCTTTACTCGGCAGGCATGAGCTATTCGCGTATCGACAGTCTTGAACTGGCCTATAAGTACCTCCAGCTGGCTTTTATTGCCAGTGGCATGAAGCATCATGGCTGTGCCTACCGTCTTGGTGTGGTGTGTGTCGACACCCAGCGTTATCCTGAAGGACTGAACTATCTGTCTTTAGCTAAGGAGCTGATGCTTCCCGACACCACCGTTATGAAGGCAATCACCTTGTCGGAGGGCGAGGGGTATTATCTGACGCATAAGTATCCTGAGGCAGTAGCTGCCTGGAAAGAGCATCTGTTGTATAATCCCTCATCGGTAGCCACCTACTATAACATCGCCAATGCATATGCCTATCTGTTGAAGGATGAGGAGCAGGGCAAAGCCTACTATCAGCTGTTTGTTGAGAAAGCCGCCCAAGTTGACAAACCCACCGAAAAGCTAACGGAGATGATAGAGAAAGCCAAGGAGATGCTCCGCATCTATGAACTGCGCGAGAAATTTAAGGCAAAAAGAAAAAAATAACTTAAAAAACGATTTACATATGAGAACTTTTATGATTTCCGCCCTGTTGGCTGTCAGTGTGATGGTGCAGGCACAACAAGTGAGTGGCATGGTGATTGACAAAAGCGTGATGACTGCCGCCAAGAAAATGAGTGGGAAAAGCGATACGTTGACCATAGCTAAGGTGGCTTATCGTATCACTTATCAGTCGAAAGCTATCAATGATACGCTAACTAAGCCCTACAAGTATCGCGA
This sequence comes from Prevotella sp. P6B1, assembly GCF_000702825.1. Taxonomy (GTDB): domain Bacteria; phylum Bacteroidota; class Bacteroidia; order Bacteroidales; family Bacteroidaceae; genus Prevotella. The sequence goes on along the minus strand of NZ_JNKF01000012.1, from coordinate 486,433 downwards.
CGACGAGATGCGCTTGGACATCAGTGCCGATGGCGTGTCGAAGTTCTACAGCTATTCGGCTGCGGTTCGCATGAAGTTGATGCGTGAGAAGATAGAAAAGGGGGATTTTGACCTGAGAGACCTGCCCAAGGCTGGTATCCTCTCGATGGAGTTCTATAAGAACTATCCAGAGAAAGGTAAGACGTTGATGCTTGATGCGGCGGGTGAGGCTAAGTGCCAGATAGAGGAGAAGATGGAAACACCCGAATGGACCATACTGCCCGATTCAACGGCCGACATCATGGGTTATCCCTGCCAGTTGGCTACCACCCATTTCAAAGGCCGCCAGTGGTATGCCTGGTACACCGAGGATATCCCTTTCGACGAGGGACCATGGAAACTGCGCGGTCTGCCTGGTCTCATTCTCAAGGCCTACGACAGCAGTCGTCAGTTCATCTTCGACGGACAGGGAATGGAACAGCCCGATGGCGAACCGATTACCTTCATCAAGATGAAACGTGAGAAAGTGAGTCAGAAGGACTTCCGTCGTTTGAAGGAGAGCTACGATCCGAATGATGTGCTCAAGCAGATGGCGGGCACTGGGGCTAAGATTGTGATCATGAACTCCGACGGCTCGAAACTCGATAAGATTGATCGACCCAAGTTTAATCTCATTGAGCTGCAGTGAAAAACGGTGTCATTCTGTTGATGCTGTTGCTTATGCAGGCGCTTGGTGCCTCTGCTCAGGTAACGGTGCATGGCGTAGTCGAGGATTCTGCCACCCACGAGCGGTTGGCCAGTGCCAGTGTGATGTATCTGCGTAAGGGTAAGACCGTGAAGTTCACGCGTACCAACGTGAATGGTGAGTTTGCTATTACTGTTGATCAGGTGTTGATGGGCGACCAGCTCCAGGCTACCATGCTCGGCTATGGCAAGCGCCGGCGTGGTGTGCCGATGAAGGCCGACAAGACTGTCACACTTTCGCTTCCCTCGCAGTCGTTTGCTCTGAAGGAGGTGAAGGTGCAGGGTAGTCGTGTTACCGGACGTGACACCATCACCTTCGACTTGACACGCTTCACCAATGAGCGCGACAACTCGCTGAAGGATGTGTTGAAGAAACTGCCTGGTGTGGATGTGGCATCCAATGGTAGGATCTATTATAACAATCAGGTGGTGAAACGCTTTACCGTTGAAGGCCTCGACCTTTCGGGCGGACGCTACAATCAGCTGACGGAGAATATCCGTGCCAAGGATGTGAAGAAAGCCGAGATAGTGGAGCACGACCAGCCTGTGAAGGCCCTGCGCGACAAGGTGTACTCCGATGACGTAGGCATGAACATCACACTGAAGGATGAGGCGCGCGACCGATTGATGGCCACACTTACGCCCTACCTGCTGGTGGGCGATCCAATGCATGTGGGTGGTACGGCTAATGTCCGACAGATAGGTAAGAAAAAGCAGTTGATGTACGACATGGCCTACGACCGTAAGGGTGTCGACCTCAGTGAGTCGTACCTTATCCTGGGCTCAAACTATAACCGTCTTGATGCTGCCGATATCCCTTCATGGTATAGTGTGCCATCCCTTTCTTCACCGCTCGACGAGGATCGTCTGCGCTTTAATACCTCGCAGCGCTATGGGCTGAACAGTATCCGTAAGACCAAGGCCGACAATGAGTTGCGTGTGGCGGCGGCATACGACCGTAGCGTGATTCGCCAGACTACCGCTAACCGAACGGCTTATGATCTCGATGGCGATATGCCTACCGTGACCACCGAGCAGCAGCAGAAAACCATCATCACCGATCATTTCGCCGCAGAGGTGGAGCATAAGGTGAACACCGATAAGTCCTATGGTAACGAACTTCTCCGCATTGGTGCCAGTCAGGATGATGGCTTGTCGGTATTGGGCGGTGATGCGCCTGTGCAGCGCATTCGTGTGCCCCAGCTTAATCTGGAGGGCTCGCTGTATCGTATGTATCCGATGAAGAGTGGGGCACAGCTCACCTGGAAATCTATCCTCGACTACCATCATAGCGTTAGCGATCTCTATCTCGATGCGGAGCGTAACCGGCTGCGTACCAACCTCTGGCATACTGCCCACCTGTTAGGGTGGCAACGTAAGATTGGCTGCATTACGCAGAGCTACAATCTGAGTGTAGAAGGTGAGGATGTACACGTGAATGAGACCGACAACCTCCACCTGACAGTGGATCTCCGTCCCAGCTGGCAGTATCGTACCCAAAAAGTCAATATCTCGTTTACGCCAGTGATGACTTTTGAACGTTTTGTCCGTCAACAGGAGTCGATGCTCTATCTGCATCCTTCGTTTTCGGCCTATTGGGATCCTGATGCCCGTTCTGAGTTCCGCTTCTTTAGCTATTATAGCCAGAGTGCGGCCGGTATGCAGAACTATGCGATTGACACCTACCGTCGCAACTACCGCACGTGGTATAAGGCCAGCGATCTGATACCAGTCAGTCGTCAGCTGGCTGCCACGTTAGGTTATCGGTACAAGCGTCCCATTCGTGAGTTCTTTGCTACAGTCAACCTGTCGGCGCAGCGTAGCTGGAACAATGCTACCAACGACATGCAGATTATCGATGGCTGTTATTATTACACACTCAAGGAACTGCACAGTCAGAGCGACCGCCTGAGCGGAAGTGCTACTGTGTCGAAGGGCTTCTATACCATCAAGACCAAACTGAGCCTTGGTGTGAATGGCTCACTCAGTAAGGGCCGTCAGCTGTCGGCAGATGAGTGGTACGACTATACCACTCAGTCGCTCACGTTCACGCCTGGCATCATCGTGTCGCCCGAGTGGTGTGAGTTCGACTATGAGGGCAACTTCTCGTTGTATGCCAATAAGGCGTCTGGTAGTCAGCGTACTTCGCTCTTCAACTGGCGTCAGCGTCTGTCGCTCACTTCTACCATCGGCAAGGTTGATCTCTCATGGAAGTTCGTCCATCATCGCAACGAGTTGCAGGCGGGCCATACCCTGAATGCCCTGCTCAGCGACGCCTCGGTTGCCTGGCGCCTGAAGAAGGTGCGACTGAAGGTCCTGTTGCGGAATATCTTCAATAAGCAGGCCTACGAGGAGACTACTTACACTGGCATCGCCACCTCAACCACGAGCTATGTTCTCCGCCCCCGTGAACTAGTCCTCTCAGCTCAGTTCTCGCTATAGCCAATACTGATTTTACCCTGACACTAGATACGTGATGGTATGACACTAACCCCGCGATAGTATGACACTAAAGCGGGGTTAGTGTTAGGGTAGAGGGGGCTTGGCCCTCCTGTTGTCGTAGCTACACCCGGTAGAACTTTCTTTGAGTTTTTGAGTGAGGTTTTGAATCGTGTAACTGCTTGGTTAACAGGTGTATAACTGATATGTATTGAGTTTCTGGGTATCTAACTCTATAAAATTAATTTTTTATATATAATAAAATAGAGGTTTTATAGTAAAAAACCTCCAAAAACTCAAAATCAACTCATCGAAACCTAAAAAGTGTTTGATAGTTTGTGGCTGCCCAGTTGCAGGCACAGCAGCGCATAGGTAGTAACAACTATCTTAGTTCGCAGACGGATTTTAAGGGCAGAAAATGAAGATTCGGCTCCTTGATAGTATAAAAAATCTTAAAAGTTACTATTAACAATTAACAAAGTTTGCGTATGTTATATATTATTTGTACCTTTGCACCCGCAAAAGTGAGTATTGCGCTGGCCGTGGAGCTAACAATGCCCTGATAAATAGCGACTTAGCCTTCGAAGACGAAGTAGTTGAAGTTCCTTTTTAAGTGGGTGTTTTATGCGCGCGGAAGATGCGGGAGCCACTTAAAAAGGAACATTTATTATATATTTTATAAACATTATTAATTTTTAAACTGAAATGCCAGGATTAATTGGAAGAAAAATCGGAATGACATCCGTTTTCAGTGCCGACGGTAAGAATGTACCGTGCACTGTTATCGAAGCTGGTCCTTGTGTTGTAACTCAGGTTAAGTCTGTTGAGAAGGATGGCTACAAGGCTGTTCAGCTCGCCTTCGGTGAGAAGAAGGAGAAGAATACCACCAAAGCAATGATGGGTATCTTCAAGAAGGCTAACACTACACCAAAGGCCCACTTGGCCGAGTTCAAGTTTGATGCCGAGTTGAATCTCGGTGACACCGTTACAGTCGACATCTTCGAGGGTGCCGAGTTTGTTGACGTTGTAGGAACTTCAAAAGGTAAAGGTTTTCAGGGCGTTGTGAAGCGTCATGGTTTTGGTGGCGTAGGCCAGGCTACTCACGGTCAGGACGACCGTCTGCGTAAGCCAGGTTCTATCGGTGCCTGTTCTTATCCCGCCAAGGTATTCAAGGGAATGCGCATGGGCGGCCAGATGGGTGGCGACAGAGTTACTACTCAGAACCTCAAAGTGTTAAAGGTGATTCCAGAGCACAACCTGATTCTTGTAAAGGGTAGCTGCGCTGGTTATAATGGTTCAACTGTTTTAATTAACAAGTAAGATGGAAGTTAGCGTATTGAATATCAAAGGTCAGGAGACCGGACGTAAGGTAACTCTGAACGAGGCTATCTTCGGAATTGAACCTAATGATCACGTTATTTATCTGGATGTAAAGCAGTATCTCGCTAACCAGCGTCAGGGTACAGCTAAGTCTAAGGAGAGAAGCGAAATCTCTGGTTCTACTCGTAAGCTTGGACGTCAGAAGGGTGGCGGCGGTGCCCGTCACGGAGATATCAACTCACCTCTGCTGCGTGGTGGTGGTCGTGTATTCGGTCCTACACCTCGTGACTACAGCTTCAAGCTGAATAAGAAGGTGAAGGCTCTTGCTCGTAAGTCAGCTCTGTCATACAAGGCTCAGGAGAATGCAATCGTAGTTGTTGAGGACTTCACTATGGAGGCTCCAAAGACTAAGGAGTTCATCAACATTGCAAAGAACCTGAAGGTTGACGGCAAGAAGACTCTCTTCGTAATGTCAGGTACTAATAACAATGTATATCTGTCGGCTCGCAATCTGCAGGGTGCAGAGGTAATGGAGGCTTCACTCGTTAACACCTACAAGGTGCTGAACGCTGATGTGCTCGTTATCACTGAGAAGTCTCTCCAGACAATCGACGGTATCTTAAACAAGTAAAAGGAGGACTAAGGATATGGCATTTATCATTAAACCCCTGGTCACTGAGAAGATGACCAAGATTACAGACAAGTCTTCTGTAGAGAAAACTTATAAGGTAAAGGGCGAGGAGCGTACCAAGAAGGCTGAGGCCAAGTATGGTTTCATTGTTCGTCCTGAGGCTAATAAGCTCGAGATTAAGAATGAGGTTGAGGCTCTGTACGATGTTACAGTAATCGACGTGAACACTGTTCGTTACGCCGGCAAGCGTAGCTCACGCTACACTAAGGCTGGTCTGATCAAGGGTCAGAAGAACGCGTTCAAGAAGGCAATCGTTACTCTGAAAGAGGGCGATGTAATTGATTTTTATAGCAATATTCAGTAATAAAAATGGCAGTACGTAAATTAAAGCCCGTAACTCCGGGTCAAAGACACAAGATTATTGGCACGTTCGAGGATATTACTGCATCCGTGCCAGAGAAGTCTCTCGTTTACGGTAAGCGTTCAACCGGTGGTCGAAACAACACCGGTAAGATGACTGTTCGCTACATGGGCGGTGGTCACAAGAAGAAGTATCGTCTGATCGACTTCAAGCGAGAGAAAGATGGTGTTCCAGCTGTAGTAAAGACAATCGAGTACGATCCTAACCGTTCAGCTCGCATTGCACTCCTTTTCTACGCTGATGGTGAAAAACGTTATATCATTGCTCCTAATGGACTGCAGGTTGGTGCAACTCTGATGTCAGGTGCAGACGCGGTACCCGAAGTAGGTAATGCGCTTCCATTGGCCAACATCCCTGTTGGTACAGTGATCCACAACATCGAGATGCGTCCCGGTCAGGGTGCCAAGCTCGTTCGTTCGGCAGGTAATTTCGCTCAGTTGACTTCTCGTGAGGGTAGCTATTGTGTTATCAAGCTTCCTTCAGGCGAGACTCGTCAGATTCTCTCAGCTTGTAAGGCTACTGTAGGTAGTGTAGGTAACTCAGACCACGCTCTGGAGGCATCAGGTAAGGCTGGTCGCTCTCGCTGGTTGGGTCAGCGTCCTCACAACCGTGGTGTAGTTATGAACCCACATGATCACCCAATGGGTGGTGGTGAAGGACGTCAGTCTGGAGGTCACCCACGTTCACGTAAGGGCTTGTACGCTAAGGGTCTTAAGACTCGTGCACCTAAGAAGCTTTCAAACAAGTACATTATTGAAAGAGCTAACAAGAAGTAAACAAGTTAATTAGAGTAAATTATGAGTCGTTCATTAAAGAAGGGTCCATACATCAACGTATCACTCGAGAAGAAGATTCTCGCTATGAATGAGAGTGGTAAGAAGAATGTCGTTAAGACATGGGCCAGAGCATCAATGATCTCACCCGATTTCGTGGGACACACTGTTGCAGTTCATAACGGTAACAAATTTATCCCTGTTTACGTTACAGAAAACATGGTTGGTCACAAGCTCGGAGAGTTTGCACCTACCCGTCGTTTCGGTGGTCACGCCGGTAACAAGAAGTAATCCCAGGGAAATTTAGGAATTAAGAATTAAGAATTAAGAATTAAAATGGGAGCAAGAAAACATATTAAGGCTGAAGAAAGAAAAGCAGCACTTAAGACACAGTATTTTGCCAAGCTGAATGGCTGCCCCTCTTCACCCCGCAAGATGCGCTATGTAGTGGACATGATCCGCGGCATGGAGGTGAATCGCGCACTGGGTGTTCTGAGATTCTCAAAGAAGGCAGCTGCAGCAAATGTAGAGAAACTCCTCCGTTCGGCCATCGCCAACTGGGAAGCCAAGAATGAGCGTAAGGCAGAGGACGGTGAGCTTTATGTAACTCGCGTATTCGTTGACGAGGGTGTTACAATGAAGAGAATGAGACCTGCACCACAGGGTCGCGGCTATCGTATCCGCAAGCGTTCTAACCACGTGACTCTGTTTGTTGATGCTAAAACTAATGATGTAAAAGAATAAGTATGGGACAGAAAGTTAATCCAATTAGCAACCGTCTTGGAATCGTAAGAGGTTGGGATTCAAATTGGTTCGGAGGCAAGGACTTCGGAGATAACCTGGTAGAGGATCAGAAAATCCGTAAGTACCTGAACGAGCGCTTGGCTAAGGCTAGCGTTTCAAAGATTGTCATCGAGCGCACATTGAAGCTGGTTACCATTACTATTTGCACAGCCCGTCCAGGTCTCGTCATTGGTAAAGGTGGACAAGATGTCGACAAACTGAAGGAAGAACTGAAGAAGCTCTATGACAAGGAGATTCAGATTAATATCTTCGAGGTAAAGCGCCCTGAGCTCGATGCCACGATTGTTGCCAACAACATCGCTCGCCAGGTAGAGGGCAAGATCGCTTACCGTCGTGCCATCAAGATGGCTATCCAGAACACGATGCGTGCTGGTGCCGAGGGTATCAAGGTTCAGATCTCAGGTCGTCTTAATGGAGCTGAAATCGCACGTAGCGAGATGCTGAAGGAGGGTCGTACTCCTCTGCATACTTATCGTGCTGACATTGACTACTGCCACGCTGAGGCTCTGACCAAGGTTGGTATTCTGGGTATTAAGGTATGGATTTGCCGTGGTGAGATCTATGGTAATGTTGATCTCGCACCTAACTTCACTCAGGAGAAATCAAATGGTCGCTCTAACGGCGGTAATGGTCGTGACAGAAAGTTCCGTAATAAGAAGAAGTAATAACGATTTAAAGTAGAAACTTATTATGTTACAGCCCAAAAGAGTAAGATATAGAAGACCTCAGGATGGACGCGGCAACAAAGGCAACGCCCACAGAGGAACAACACTGGCTTTCGGATCTTTCGGTATCAAGACTATGGATGCCAAGTGGATCGACAGCCGTCAGATTGAGGCAGCTCGTGTTGCTATCAATCGTTACATGAACCGTGAAGGTCAGGTATGGATTCGCATCTTCCCTGATAAGCCAATCACCCGCAAGCCTGCTGATGTGCGAATGGGTAAAGGTAAGGGAGATCCCGCAGGATGGGTTGCACCTGTTACACCAGGCCGTATTCTCTTTGAAGTAGAGGGCGTTCCTTTCGACATCGCTAAAGAGGCTCTGCGCCTCGGTGCTCAGAAGCTGCCCGTAAAGACTAAGTTTGTTGTAAGACGTGATTTCGATAAAAACGCTTAATTGAGTATGAAGATTAAAGAAGTAAGAGAGCTCGAGACCAAGGATCTGGCAGAGCGCATTGAGGCTGAGGTTGCAAAGTACAACCAGATGAAGTTGAACCACGCAATCACCCCACTTGAGAATCCATCTCAGATTAAGGCAGCTCGTCGCGACATCGCACGTATGAAATCAGAACTTCATCAGAGAGAACTTAATAAATAACAATGGTCCAGATGGAAACAAGAAATTTAAGAAAGACAAGACAGGGTGTCGTTATCAGCAACAAGATGGATAAAACCATTGTTATTGCAGCCAAGTTCAAGGAGAAGCACCCTATGTATGGTAAGTTTGTCCAGAAGACAAAGAAGTATCACGCACACGATGAGAATAACGAGTGCAATGTAGGTGATACCGTACTCATTATGGAAACCCGTCCTCTGTCAAAGACAAAGAGATGGAGATTAGTTAACATCGTAGAAAAAGCTAAGTAATTATGATACAGACAGAATCAAGACTTACAGTAGCTGACAACAGCGGTGCACGCGAGGCTCTCTGCATCCGTGTACTGGGCGGCACCAAGCGCCGTTATGCCAGCGTAGGTGATATCATCGTTGTGTCTATCAAGAACGCGATCCCTACAAGTGATGTAAAGAAGGGTGCAGTATCTAAGGCTTTGGTTGTTCGCACTAAGAAGGAAATCCGTCGTGCCGATGGTTCTTACATCCGTTTCGACGACAATGCCTGCGTACTGCTGAACAATGCCGGTGAGCTCCGTGGTAGCCGTATCTTCGGTCCCGTTGCCCGTGAGCTCCGTGCCGTGAATATGAAGGTCGTTTCTTTGGCACCTGAGGTACTTTAATATTTAAATGATTAGAAGAAATGGCAAAGTTCAATATTAAGAAAAACGATACAGTCATCGTTCTGGCCGGTGAGGACAAGGGCAAGACTGGTAAGGTGCTGAAGGTTTTGACCGACAAGCAGCGTGCACTCGTTGAGGGCATCAACATGGTCAACAAGAGTGCTAAGCCAAGTGCCAAGAATCCTCAGGGAGGCTTTGTGAAGATGGAGGCTCCTATTCACATTTCGAATATTAGTTTGATTGACCCAAAGAGTGGCAAGGCTACCCGTGTTGCTATCAAGCGCGAAGGTAAGAATGTCGTTCGTGTCGCTAAAAAGTCAGGAGAGGAGATTAAGTAATGGCAAATACAGCACAGTTAAAGAAAGAGTACAAGGAGAAGATCGCTCCAGCTCTTCAGAAGCAGTTCAACTACACTTCTGCAATGCAGATTCCTGTCCTGAAGAAGATTGTAGTAAACCAGGGTCTTGGTGACGCTACTCAGGATAAGAAGATCATCGAGGTTGCTATCAACGAGATTACCGCTATCTGTGGTCAGAAGGCAGTTGCTACATATTCTAAGAAGGATATCGCTAACTTCAAGCTTCGTAAGAAGATGCCTATCGGTGTGATGGTAACTCTGCGCCGTGAGCGCATGTATGAGTTCCTCGAGAAGCTCGTTCGCATCGCTCTGCCCCGTATCCGTGACTTCAAGGGTATCGAGAGCAAGTTCGATGGCCGTGGTAACTACACACTGGGTATTCAGGAGCAGATTATCTTCCCAGAGATCAATATCGATTCAGTAGACCGTATTCAGGGTATGAACATCACCTTCGTAACTTCAGCTCAGACTGACGAGGAAGGTTTCGCACTGCTGAAGGCTTTCGGTCTCCCATTCAAGAACGCTAAAGATTAAGAGATATGGCAAAAGAATCAATGAAGGCCCGCGAGGTAAAGCGCGCTAAGCTCGTGGCTCGTTTCGCTGAGAAGCGTGCTGCCCTGAAGAAGGTGATCGCAACTACTGAGGATCCCGCAGAGGCTTATGAGGCAGCTCGCAAGCTGCAGAGCATCCCCAAGAACGCTAACCCCATCCGTCTGCACAACCGTTGCAAGATCACTGGTCGTCCAAAGGGATATATGCGTCAGTTCGGTCTCTCTCGTATCCAGTTCCGTGAGATGGCATCAAACGGTCTGATCCCTGGAGTTAAGAAGGCCAGCTGGTAAGCCCAGATTTAAGCAAAAGAGATTTATTAATTTAATATTGTCGGGGTAGTCCCGATTAATTAAAACATTTATTTTATGACAGATCCAATAGCAGATTATCTGACAAGACTCAGAAACGCCATCATGGCACATCACCGTGTCGTTGAGGTTCCTGCGTCAAACTTGAAGAAAGAGATCACTAAGATCCTCTTCGAGAAGGGTTACATCCTGAACTACAAGTTCATCGAGGATGGTCCTCAGGGGACTATCAAGGTTGCCTTGAAGTATGACCCTGCAACTCGTGAAAACGCCATCAAGTGCCTCAAGCGAGTTTCAACACCAGGTCTTCGCCAGTACACTGGTTACAAAGACATGCCGAGAGTAATTAACGGACTTGGAATCGCAATCCTTTCCACGTCTAAAGGTGTAATGACAGACAAAGAGGCTGCTGCCCTGAAAATCGGTGGTGAGGTTCTTTGCTATGTATATTAATTGGAGGATAGAATATGTCAAGAATAGGAAAATTGCCAATTAGTATCCCTGCAGGCGTTACTGTTGCTCAGGACAAGGACGGTGTTGTTACCGTAAAGGGTCCAAAGGGAGAGCTGACACAGAAGGTTGACCCCTCTATCAAGATGACTATCGAGGACGGTCAGATTAAGTTTGAGATCGATGAGAACAGCCCTGTAAACATTAAGCAGAAGCAGGCATTCCATGGTCTTTATCGTGCGCTTGTTAACAATATGGTAGTAGGCGTAAGCGAAGGTTATAAGAAGGAGATGGAGCTCGTAGGTGTTGGTTACCGTGTTTCTAACCAGGGTAACATCATCGAGTTCGCACTCGGTTATACTCACCCCATCTTCATCCAGCTTCCACAGGAGGTTAAGGTTGAGACCAAGTCTGAGCGTAACCAGAACCCTCAGATTATCCTCGAGTCATGCGACAAGGCGCTGCTCGGTCTGATTTGTGCTAAGATTCGTTCTTTCCGTATGCCTGAGCCTTATAAAGGAAAGGGTATTTTGTTCAAGGGTGAGGTTATCCGTCGTAAGTCGGGTAAGTCAGCATCTGCGAAGTAATCTTGAAAATTAAACATTAAAGATTAAAAATTAAAGATTATGACAACAAAGAAAGTAGAAAGACGAATTAAGATCAAATATAGAATTCGTAAGAGCGTGTTCGGCACAGCCGAGCGTCCTCGTCTGAGCGTTTTCCGCAGCAACAAGCAGATCTATGCTCAGGTAATCAATGATTTGGAAGGTAAAACACTTGCTTCTGCATCTTCACTGGGTCTCGAGGCTATGCCTAAGATCCAGCAGGCTGAGAAGGTTGGTGAGCTCGTAGCCCAGAAGGCTCAGGAGGCCGGCGTAACAGCTGTAGTCTTCGACCGTAACGGTTATCTGTATCACGGCCGTGTTAAGTCGCTTGCAGACGCAGCACGTAAAGGTGGACTTAAATTCTAAACGATTATGGCAATGAACAAAGTTAAAGTAAATAGTGACGTAGAGTTGAAAGACAGACTGGTTGCCATCAACCGTGTTACCAAGGTAACAAAGGGAGGTCGCACCTTTACATTCGCAGCTATTGTGGTTGTCGGCGACGGCAACGGTATCATTGGCTGGGGTCTTGGTAAGGCTGGTGAAGTAACAGCAGCTATTGCTAAGGGTGTTGAGGCAGCTAAGAAGAATCTTGTTAAAGTTCCTGTACTCAAGGGCACCATCCCTCATGAGATGGAGGCTCGCTTCGGCGGTGCTCAGGTATTCCTGAAGCCGGCTGCTGCCGGTACCGGTCTTGTGGCCGGTGGTGCTATGCGTGCCGTTCTGGAGAGCGTAGGTATCAAGGATGTGCTCGCTAAGTCAAAGGGCTCATCTAACCCTCACAACCTGGTTAAGGCTACTATCGTAGCTCTGAGCCAGATGCGTGACGCCTACACTGTAGCTGGTACACGTGGAATCAGTATGGATAAAGTATTTAGAGGATAAGGAGAAGTAACTATGGCAACAATTAAGGTAAAGCAGATTAAGAGTAAGATCGGTTATCCTGTTGATCAGAAGCGCACTCTCGAGGCTCTCGGCCTGCGTAAGATCTCTCAGGTTGTTGAGGTAGAGGATACTCCTTCTATCCGTGGTATGATCCGTAAGGTACACCACTTGGTAACCGTCGTTGAGTAATTAACATTTTAAAAGTAGATTAGATTATGAAACTGAATAATTTAAAGCCGGCTGAGGGTTCTACCCACTCAAGTCGTCGTATCGGTCGCGGACCTGGTTCAGGTCTGGGTGGTACTTCTACTCGTGGTCACAAGGGTGCCAAGGCTCGTTCTGGTTATAAGAGAAAGATTGGTTTCGAAGGTGGTCAGATGCCTCTCCAGCGTCGTGTTCCGAAGGCTGGTTTCAAGAACATCAACCACAAGGAGTACTTTGCAGTAAACCTCTCTACACTTCAGAAGCTTGCTGAGGAGAAGAACCTCACCAAGATCGGAATTGCAGAGCTGATCGCTGCCGGTCTTACCAATGGCAAGGAGCTGGTTAAGGTTCTTGGCAACGGTGAACTGAAGGCTAAGGTTGACGTAGAGGCTAACGCTTTCTCAAAGACTGCTGAAGAGGCTATCAAGGCAGTAGGTGGTAACGCAACAAAAATCTGATTTTTAAAATGAAGAAGTTAATAGAGACACTGAAGAACATTTGGAAGATCGAGGATCTGCGTCAGCGCATCCTGATTACTCTCCTGTTTGTAGCGATTTATCGTTTCGGCTCGTTTGTGGTACTTCCCGGTATCAATCCAGCCATGTTAAGCCAATTGCAGTCACAGACTGCCGGTGGTCTTATGTCGCTGCTTGACATGTTCTCCGGTGGTGCATTCTCCAATGCGTCAATCTTCGCACTTGGAATCATGCCTTACATCTCTGCTTCTATCGTAATGCAGCTTCTTGCTGTCGCTGTTCCCTACGTGCAGAAAATGCAGCGTGAGGGAGAGAGCGGCCGCAAGAAGATCAGCATGTATACCCGTTGGCTCACTGTAGCCATCCTGTGCTTCCAGGCTCCGGGTTACTTGATGAATCTGAAGATGACCTCAGGAGCTGCTCTGGCAACAGGCATCTCTTGGTCATACTTCATGATTCCTGCTGTCATCATTCTTGCCGCAGGTAGTATGTTCATCCTGTGGTTGGGTGAGCGCATTACGGATAAGGGTATAGGTAATGGTATCTCACTGATTATTATGATCGGTATCATCGCTCGTCTGCCTCAGGCATTCATCCAGGAGGTCAGCTCGCGTTTCACTGCCATCACCAGTGGTGGACTGGTTATGTTCTTGGTCGAGATCATCATTCTCTATGCAGTTGTTTGCGCATCTATCGTTCTGGTTCAGGGCGTTCGCAAGGTGCCCGTGCAGTATGCAAAGCGCCTCGTAGGTAATAAGCAGGTAGGTGGTGCTCGTCAGTACATCCCACTGAAGCTGTTCGCAGCCAATGTGATGCCTATCATTTTTGCTCAGGCTCTCATGTTCATTCCTCTGAGTATTGCTCAGTGGATGAATCCTGAAAATACCTCATGGATTCTGCGCACTCTGATGGATCACCATAGTTGGGCTTACAACGTGATTTTCGCGTTCCTGATCATCGCATTCACCTATTTCTATACAGCCATTACTCTGAATCCTACTCAGATGGCTGAGGATATGAAGCGTAACAATGGTTTCATTCCTGGCGTTAAGCCTGGCAAGGAAACTGCCGAGTATATCGATACTGTTATGTCACGTATCACACTGCCCGGTTCATTGTTTATTGCTTTCATCGCTGTGATGCCTGCATTTGCAAGCTTGCTGAATGTACAGGATGCGTTCTCTCAGTTCTTCGGTGGAACATCTCTGCTGATTCTTGTCGGTGTTGTTCTCGACACACTGGCACAGATTGAGAGTCACCTGCTGATGCGTCACTATGATGGCCTGCTCAGCTCAGGTCGTATTCATGGACGTGGAATGGCTGCTTATTAATCTTCTATGAAGATATTTCTAAAGACAGAAGATGAAATAGAGCTGATGCGCCAGGCCAACCAACTTGTTGGACGTACGCTTGGTGAATTGGCTAAACATATTAAGCCTGGTATAACGACCCTCCAGTTGGATCAGATAGCGGACGAGTTCATTAGAGATAATGGAGCTATTCCAACATTCAAGGGTTACCCCAATCCATATGGAGGGCCGTTTCCTGCCAGCATCTGTACCTCGGTGAATGACGTAGTGGTTCATGGTGTCCCCAATGCCGAGACTGTTCTCAAAGAGGGTGATATCATTTCCATTGACTGCGGAACACTGTTAAACGGCTTTAATGGCGACTCTTGTTACACATTCTGTGTAGGCGAGGTCTCCGAAGAAGTCAAACAACTGTTGAAGACTACCAAGGAGTCTCTTTACAAAGGCATTGAGAATGCCGTTGCAGGTAAACATCTTGGCGATATCAGCAGTGCGGTACAGGAGCATTGTGAGGCTCAGAAGTACGGCGTCGTTCGTGAACTGGCCGGACATGGTATCGGTCGTGAGATGCACGAGGACCCACAGGTGCCTAACTATGGCCGTCGTGGCAACGGTATTATGCTGAAAGCCGGTATGTGTATTGCGATTGAGCCGATGATTACTATGGGCAAGCGCGACATCTGGATGGATGCTGATCGTTGGACTATCCGCACACGTGACGGAAAACCAGCTGCTCACTTTGAGCATACCATCGCCATCAGAAAGGGCCAGGCCGATATCCTTTCTTCTTTCGAAGAGGTTGAATTATTAGAAGGTAAGTTATATTAAATATTAAGTATGGCAAAGCAATCCGCTATTGAGCAGGACGGAACAATCGTCGAGTCACTGTCGAATGCGATGTTCCGAGTAGAACTTGAAAATGGAGTTCAGATTATTGCGCATATCTCTGGTAAGATGAGAATGCACTATATCAAAATCCTCCCCGGAGATAAGGTAAAGGTGGAAATGAGCCCCTATGACCTGACCAAAGGACGAATTGTATTCAGATACAAATAAACAATTTGAATTAATATGAAGACAAGAGCATCATTGAAGAAGCGTACCCCAGACTGCAAAATCGTACGTCGTAAGGGCCGCCTGTTCGTTATCAACAAGAAGAACCCTAAGTACAAAATGCGTCAGGGTTAATGTTAAATAAGCATAAAATGGCGGAGAATTGAAAAATTCTTCGTAACTTTGCATGCTTTTTAGCAAGAAATGTATTTTTAAAGTAATTTATTTTTATCTTTTAATTAACAATGGCAATAAGAATTGTTGGAGTAGATTTGCCCCAGAATAAGCGTGGCGAAATCGCATTGACCTATATCTATGGTATTGGTCGAAGTAGTTCAGCAAAGATATTGGACAAGGCAGGTGTCAGCCGCGACCTGAAGGTTAGCGAGTGGAATGACGACCAGGCAGCCAAAATCCGTGAAATTATCGGCGCTGAATTCAAAGTTGAAGGTGATCTCCGTTCTGAGATCCAGTTGAATATCAAGCGACTGATGGATATTGGTTGCTATCGTGGCGTCCGTCATCGTAATGGTCTTCCCGTTCGTGGTCAGAGCACCAAGAATAATGCTCGTACTCGTAAGGGTAAGAAGAAGACTGTTGCTAATAAGAAGAAGGCTACGAAGTAATTCCTAAATTAAACATTAAACATTACAGAATTAAAGTTTAAGAATTATGGCAAAGAAAACAGTCACTTCAAAGAAGAGAAACGTGAGAGTAAATGCTATCGGCCAGCTCCACGTACACAGTTCTTTTAATAATATTATTGTATCACTGGCTAACGACGAGGGTCAGATTATTTCTTGGTCTTCAGCTGGTAAGATGGGCTTCCGTGGCTCTAAGAAGAATACTCCTTATGCTGCCCAGATGGCTGCTGAGGATTGCGCTAAGGTTGCTTACGACCTGGGTCTTCGCAAGGTTAAGGCTTATGTTAAGGGTCCTGGTAATGGCCGTGAGTCAGCTATCCGTGCCATCCATGGTGCTGGTATCGAGGTAATGGAGATCATCGATGTTACTCCACTGCCACATAACGGATGTCGTCCTCCAAAGCGTCGTCGCGTATAATTATTAGAAGGATTTTTAAAGAAGAAACATTTTTATTATTATGGCAAGATATTTAGGACCGAAATCAAAAATTGCGCGTCGTTTTGGTGAGCCCATTTTCGGCGCAGACAAAGTTTTGTCTAGGAGAAACTTCCCTCCTGGACAGCATGGCAACAACCGTCGTCGTAAGATGTCTGAGTATGCCGTCATGCTGGCAGAGAAGCAGAAGGCCAAGTATACTTATGGAGTACTTGAGCGCCAGTTCCGTAATATGTTTGAAAAGGCTGCTAAGGCTGAGGGTATTACTGGTGAGGTTCTGCTCCAGAACCTTGAGAGTCGTCTCGACAACGTAGTGTTCCGTCTCGGTATCGCTCCTACCCGCGCTGCTGCTCGTCAGCTCGTTGGTCACAAGCACATTACTGTTGATGGTCAGGTAGTTAATATTCCTTCTTATGCTGTTAAGCCTGGTCAGGTAGTTGCTGTTCGCGAGAAGTCTAAGTCTCTTGAGGTGATTGAGGCTGCTCTGGCAGGTTTCAACCACAGCAAGTATCCTTGGATTGAGTGGGATGAGAATGTGAAGGGCGGTAAGTTCCTGCACAAGCCTGAGCGCGCTGACATCCCCGAGAATATTAAGGAGCAGTTAATCGTTGAGTTGTACTCTAAGAACTAAAATCATTTAAATTAATGGCGATATTAGCATTTCAAAAACCCGATAAAGTCGTAATGTTGGAGGCCAACGACAAGTTCGGCAAGTTCGAATTTCGTCCTTTGGAGCCCGGCTTTGGTGTGACCATTGGTAACGCCCTGCGCCGCATTCTACTTTCATCACTTGAGGGTTATGCTATCAACACTATCCGTATTGCTGGTGTTGAGCATGAGTTCTCTTCAGTTCCCGGTGTAAAGGAAGATGTAACCAACATTATCTTGAATCTGAAGCAAGTTCGATTCAAGCAAGTAGTAGAAGAATTCGAGAACGAGAAAGTCAGTATCACGGTCGAGAATTCTACCGAATTCAAAGCCGCTGACATCGGCAAGTATCTGACTGGATTTGAAGTGTTAAATCCCGATTTGGTGATTTGTCATTTAGATTCCAAAGCATCGATGCAGATTGATCTTACAATCAACAAAGGTCGCGGATATGTACCCGCTGATGAGAATCGCGAGTTCTGCACCGACGTGAATGTAATTGCAATCGATTCTATTTACACTCCGATTCGTAACGTAAAGTTCTCAGTTGAGCCATATCGTGTTGAACAGAAGACCGACTATGACAAGCTGATTCTTGAAGTTACTACGGACGGTTCTATTCACCCAAAGGACGCTCTGAAAGAGGCCGCCAAGATTCTGATTTATCACTTCATGCTGTTTTCTGACGAGAAGATCTCTCTCGAGGCTTCAGAGACTGAGAGCAACCAGGAGTTCGATGAGGAGATTCTGCACATGCGCCAATTGCTCAAGACCCGTCTCATCGACATGAACCTCTCTGTTCGTGCGCTTAACTGTCTGAAGGCAGCTGATGTTGAGACACTTGGTGATTTGGTACAGTACAATAAGACTGACCTCCTGAAGTTCCGTAACTTTGGTAAGAAATCGCTCACTGAGCTTGATGATTTGCTCGAGAGTCTGAATCTGTCGTTTGGAACCGATATTTCAAAATACAAACTGGACAGAGATTAATCTCTTGCCCAATAAAAGAACAAAAGTAAAATGAGACATAATAAGAAATTCAATCATCTCGGTCGTACTGCATCTCACCGCAGTGCCATGCTTGCTAACATGGCTATCTCTCTGATCATGCACAAAAGAATCACTACGACCGTTGCAAAGGCTAAGGCCCTGAAGAAGTATGTAGAGCCCCTGATCACTAAGGCTAAGGAGGATTCTACTAATTCTCGTCGTGTTGTATTCAGCTACCTCCAGAACAAGGAGGCTATCAAGGAACTTTTCTCTACAGTTAGTGAGAAAGTTGGTGATCGTCCCGGTGGTTACACTCGTATCATCAAGTTGGGTACCCGTCAGGGTGACGCCGCTCAGGTTTGCTTCATCGAGTTGGTAGACTTTGATCCTGAAATGGCAAAGGAGACCAAGAAGAAGTCAACACGTCGTTCACGCAAGGCTGCTCCTAAGGCCGAGGCTGCTGTTGAGGCACCTGCTGCTGAGGAGGCAAAGGCTGAGGCTCCTGCTGAAGAGGCTAAGGCTGAGTAATCGTCAGAATTTTAAATTCTTATTATACAGGCAGAGCTCGTATCTTTTAAGGTACGGGCTCTATTTTTCTTAGAATAGGGATTCCCCTACGTGATAGTGGGGGAATTCCTTTGTCCTTTTGTCAGGATATATGTATCTTTGCTGCGTGTATCTTTAAGATTGATGGTTATGAAGAAGTTGTTTGTTTTATCGCTCGGTACTTTACTGCTGTTGAGCAGTTGTGGTACTTATACAGAAGCCGGTGCTACCACTGGTGGTTGGTTCGGCTCTATCATTGGTTCGGCCATCGGTGGTATTGCTGGCGGTCCACGTGGTAGTGATATCGGCACGCTGATTGGGATGGCTGGTGGTGCTGTGGTGGGTGCAGCTGTTGGGCAAGCAGCTGAAGAGGCACACCAAAAGAAGATGGGCGAGTACCAGCAGCGTCGTATGGAGCGTGGTGGTTCTCAACGCCAGGAGGGATATGATTATCCAGATGATCGTATCTATATGGAATGTACATCCGCCCCTTTAGAGATTCGTCGACCAATGCTGATTGATAATAGTCGCGACCAGGTGCTGACGCGTGGTGAAGAGGCTAGAATCGTGTTCGAGGTTTATAATACTACCAATGAGACCATCTACCGTATATGTCCTAACGTAAAAGAAATAACCGGAAATAAGCATTTAGAGGTGTCTGACAACGTTATGATAGAGAGTATAGCTCCAGGTAAGGGCATCAGATATACAGCGCTCGTACGGGCTGATAATGGCTTAAGAGATGGCGAGGCTGTTTTCCGTATAGGAGTTTTTCAAGGTGATAAAGAGATTGCTTCTCAGACTCGGGATTTCAGGATTCAAACAAGTAAGCGATAGGTTGGTTCCTATCGCTTCTTTTTTTCTTTTTGCTCTTGCTGTTTTTTCTTCTTCATCTGCTCGTTCAACTCTACCCAGATAGGGGTGGCAGCATCACCGTCGCTGGTACTTAAGTCCAACTCGGGTTTGCTGAATACCTCGGCAGGTTTGAACGGGATAATAGACTCATTTAACTCCTCGACTATTACGGGGGCTATACCTTGGGCGATAATTCCTAACTCTTTGGCTGCCCTATGGGATAGGTCGATGACACGTCCCTTTACATAAGGGCCACGGTCGATTACCTTTACAATGACATGGTTGCCATTGGCAGGGTTGGTAACTAACAGCAGTGTACCAAAAGGGTAGGTGCGGTGAGCGCATGTCAGACTGTCGTGATGCAGGCGCTCGCCACTGGCCGTACGACGTCCGCTGGAGCTTTTAGAATAAAATGAAGCTTTACCGCTCTCGGTCTGAGCCTGAGCGGTAAAGCATATTATTAGTGTTAGTGTCGTTGCGACTATTCTTTTTATATAGGTCATACAATACCTTGAGCAAGCATAGCTTTCGCTACTTTCATGAAGCCGGCTACGTTGGCACCCTTCACATAGTTGATGTAGTTGCCTTCCTTACCGTACTTCACGCACTGCTCATGAATGCCACTCATAATCTGGTGCAGACGCTGGTCTACCTCTTCTGCGGTCCAGCTCATGCGCATAGAGTTCTGAGTCATCTCCAAGCCCGATGTGGCAACACCACCAGCATTAACAGCCTTGCCAGGAGCGAACAGCTGACCTGCAGCAATGAACTTGTTCACAGCCTCAGCCGTGCAACCCATGTTCGATACCTCGGCTACGCAGAGTGGCTTGTTGGCCAGGATCATGTCGGCGTCGGCACCATTCAACTCGTTCTGGGTAGCGCATGGCAGATAGATGTCGGCCTTCTGCTCCCATGGTTTCTTACCGGCGTAGAACTTCGAACCCTCGAATTCCTCTTCATAAGGCTGACATACGTCATTGCCACTGGCGCGGAGCTCCAGCATGTACTCAATCTTTTCATCATCGAGACCTGCAGGATCGTAGATGTATCCATCAGGACCAGAGATGGTGATAACCTTTGCACCCAGCTCGGTGGCTTTCTTGGCAGCACCCCATGCTACGTTACCGAAACCAGACAGGGCAACGGTCTTTCCTTTGATGTCGAGTCCGTGAGTTTCCATCATGTGGTGTACAAAATAGAGTGCACCATAACCAGTTGCCTCAGGACGCAGGATAGAGCCACCCCATTCCATACCCTTACCAGTGAGGGTGGCGCCATGGAACTGACTGGTGAGCTTCTTGTACATACCAAACAGATAGCCGATCTCGCGACCACCAACGCCGATATCACCTGCAGGTACGTCCATATCGGGACCAATCACCTTGTACAGCTCGGTCATAAAGGCCTGGCAGAAACGCATAATCTCGGCATCGCTCTTGCCACGGGGAGCAAAGTCTGATCCGCCCTTACCTCCACCCATGGGCAGAGTGGTAAGTGCATTCTTGAAGGTCTGCTCGAATCCGAGGAATTTCAGGATGCTGAGGTTTACTGATGGGTGGAAACGCAAACCGCCTTTGTAAGGGCCGATGGCGCTGTTAAACTGCACGCGGTAGCCGATGTTTACCTGTACCTCGCCCTTGTCGTCGACCCAGGGCACACGGAAGGTAGTGATACGCTCAGGTTCTACAATGCGCTCTATGATCTTGGCTTTCTCAAACTCGGGGTGCTGGTTGTATACATCTTTAATACTATCCAACACCTCTCTTACTGCCTGTAAGTACTCCATTTCGCCTGGATGCTTCTGCTCCAAGGCCTGCATAATTTTCTCAACTTCCATTGTCGTTAAAACGTTTTAAGTTTACATTTTGTTACTAATTATGATGCAAAAGTAGGAAAAATATCAATACCTTCCAAGGAAAAACGAGAAAAATTTTGTTGTAAAGTTACATTTTGTTAATTGTGCGCGTTTCCAGGAATTGATGGAAGGCCTCTTGATAGCCATCGGGTACATGAATAATCTCATTGCCGATATAGATGCAGTCGTTGCGGTCTACTTTTCTGATTTTGTCGACTGCTATAATATAGGAACGGTGTACTCGCAGAAATTTCTCGGGGGGTAGCATCTCTTCTACGGCTTTCATGGTCAGGTGTGTAATCAAGGGCTTGGTCTCGCCATCGAGATAGAACATCACGTAATCCTTCATGCCGTTTACATAGACGATGCTTTCGATTGTGATATTGCGTAGTTCGCCTTCGACGCGTACGAAGATGGAGGTCGGGTGCTGGGAGTTGGGCGATGGGCATTTTGTGATAGGTGAAGCTTTGGACGATTCGCTTTTGGCAAACCACTCCTTAGCCTTATCCACTGCTACCATGAACTTATTATAGCGGATGGGCTTCAATAGGAAGTCAAGTGCACTCACTTCGTAACTCTCGAAGGCATATTCCTTGAAGGCCGTCGTAAATATGACACGGGTATCGCTGGAAATCATGTGAGCCAGTTCCATACCATTCAAGTCGGGCATCTGGATGTCGAGAAACAACAGATTGGGTTTTAGCTCTTTGATGGCATTAATGGCTGCTACCGAGTCGGTGAAACTGCCTAACAATTCCAAATCGGGGGTCTTTGCTACATACGATTCCATGAGCTTAACAGCCAGTGGCTCGTCGTCTACGATGATACAAGTTAATGGCATTTCTTTTGTTTAATCTTTAATCCTTAATGTAATTCTCACGTGATAGATATCGTCTTCGATCGACTGCTCCCATTTATATCGGCCGGCGTACATCAGGTCCAGTCGACGACGGGTATTCTCTAGTCCGATACCAGAGCCGCTCCGGTCGGTATCATCTTTAGGAAAATTGGTATTTTCACAGTTGAATATCAGTTCGTTGGCGTTCTGTAACAGGCGGATATCAATCTTCGAAGGACGGTTGCTGCTCACTCCATGCTTGAAGGCGTTCTCTACCAGCGATATGAATAGTAGTGGTGCAATCTCCATGTTCTGCTTAACGTCGAAGGTGGTTGTTATTTTGGTTTTTTCATTGCAACGCAGTTTCATCAGTGAGATATAGTTGCGCATAAACTCCACTTCGCCTTCGATGGGTACCATCTTCTTATTGGTCTCGTACATGGCGTAACGCAATAAGTCGCTCAGTTGGGCGATAGCATCTTGAGCCCCATCGGCATCAATCTGACAGAGACTCGAGATGTTGTTGAGGGTGTTGAATAAGAAATGTGGGTTTATCTGATTCTTCAGCCATGCTAATTCTGCCTCGGTGTTCTTGGCTTTCTCGTCTTTCAGTTGCTGTTTAATCTGTCGGATGCGCATGAAATGTCGGATGCCAATGGCGATGGCTGCCACGAAGCAGTTAATCAGCAGGAACATGAAAAAGCCTATGAAGAAACCTATCCACATGGTCGGTGTCATCTCTGGCAGTTCGGGTATGCGGTCGCGTGCAATCCAGACGTATAGAAACTGATAGTTCAAAGCTAAAGTGAGTAGCAGGTTACATACGGCGAACAGTAAGAATTTGCGCCGGAAGAACAGGTATGGCCCGAAGATGTAGAAGTTGACAAAATACATCGCTAATGGCGAATGCAGAATGGCCCATGTGGCCATGAATGTGGTTTTGGTAGCTTGGAAATCATGTGTACTCACAAGTGTGGCCAGCAGCGGCAATAGCATGATAAATGCCCATACAGCTACTTGTACCAAAAGTATCCAGATATCTTTTCTCTCAATCTTCTTCATAACGCTTGCAAATATAGGAAATATTTTAGAATAAAGCGTTCTTTTTCTGAAAAAGAACGCTTTATGCCATGGATTTGTTAGATATTGCTGCCGATACTATTTAACATTTCACCTTGTGACTGCTGCTCAATGAAGTCATCCTGTACGCGATTGGCACGCTGTTTCTGACTCATCTTTGAATTGCCGAAGGTATAGCTGATGTTGAAAGTCACACTGTAGATAGGTACTTTGATACAGGTGTTGCTGATGAAGTCTTTGCCGCGACTCGAGGTCTCGATGTTCAGGTTGCCGCCCTTGTTCAGACCTACCAGACCGTTGATGCTCAGGTTTAGCTTGTCTTTTAACAGACTCTTCGATACGCTGGCGGTCAACAGGTTGAATCCACCGGTATAACCCTGCAGGGTGTAGCTCTTGGTTGAAGTGATGGCGAAGGCGCTCAACTTAAGATTCCAAGGCAGTGTCTGCTGTACACCGGCCATCACGTTGGCTGTCCAGCCATTGTTTTTCTGGTCGAGGGCTGTGCTGCGCAGGTCGGTATAGTTCAGCCCTCCGTTGAAGAACAGGCGTGTATCCTTGGTCAGCAAGTAGCTAACGTATCCGCTTAGTCCAGTTTGATGACTCTTTACCACGTTGCCGTAAGTGGTATTCAACAGGTTGTCGGTATCGTAGAAACTGTACTGCGAGATGGCGTTATCCACAAAATTGTGATGCAGGTTCAGGTTCACCATCAACTTTGATGTAAAGGCATTGTAAACCAGTGATACGTTATGTGCCTTCTCAACATCCAGGTCGGGATTACCGTAGCTCAGGGCAATGGGGTTGGTCTTATCTACGTATGGATTAAGATATGAGATACCAGGACGACTGATTCGCATATTGTAGGTAAGACCGAGATTTGAACCTTGCGAGATGGTGTACTGCATGCTGGCTGTAGGAACCAGACTACCGTAACTGGTGCTGAAGTCCTGACCGTTACCCAAATGGTACTCTACATCCTGCCATGTGTACTCGTAACGCAAGCCTGCCTTCATACCGAACTTGCCAAAGTTGCCTACATACTCGCCATAGCCAGCCAAGATAGAGTTCTTATACTCGTATTCTGAACTTGAATTCTGATCGTACACACCTTTTAGATAGTACTTGGAGTCAGAAGTAGCATCGTGCAGCTGGAACTTACCACCCAAATTCAGTGTCTGTCCTTTGGCCAATGGCATGGTGTAGTCCAGTTGGAAGATATGGCTGGTGGTCTTGTCTTGATTATCTGAGTAGCGGTTGGTCAGGTCGATGACGGTCGAAGTCGTGGTGAAGTTGTTAGTTATCTTCGTACTGGCTGGACTGTAATCCAATTGGTAGGTCAGGGACAGACTCTTAGTATGGTCTGCATTGAAGAATCGTTGGTAGTCCAGACTTCCGCTGAATGAGGTGCGTGAGTTTTTCATGTCGGTGGTACTACCGTAGCTGAAAGTATTACCTAATGCGGCACCGCTCATAGTGGTGAGGGCGGTACCTGTACTCTTCATATTCATCGAGTTGATGGATGCAGTGGCGTTGATCACGCTCATTGAGTCGAGTTGATAACCCAGTGTCAGGCTTCCCATGGTGAATGGTGTCTTTACATCGTTGTCCGAGGTCATTGTCTGACTCGTACCATTGGCTTGTATCTGTTCCATTTCGGTAGTGGTGTTACCAGGTTTGTTGTAGCTTGTAAACACATTGGCACTGTAACTTAACTTCCCTTGCTGTCCGCTCATGAATACGCTGGCACCCATTTGCTTGTTACCTGCCCCCAGACGGATAGTTCCGTTATAGCCGTTCATACTTTCTGAGGCTTGTGCGCTCTGTTTGTTCAGTACGATGTTCAGTACACCAGCAGCCCCCTCTGCATCGTACTTGGCGCCAGGGTTAGTAATGACCTCTATACTCTTTACTGCTGTGGCAGGCATGCTCTTGAAAACCATCGACGGGTTGCTCGATAACATGGCGTTTGGCATACCATCTACATAGACCTTAAACGATGAACTACCGTTTACGGTGATATTATCCTGTCCGTCAACCGTTACCATGGGCACTTTGCGCAGCATGTCAAGCACGGTGTTCGACTTTGAGTCCTCGTCCTCGGCTACGTTGTAGCTCATCTTGTCAACCTCCATTTTTACCAATGGCTTCTGAGCAACAATCTCCACACCTTTCAGCATGGTTTCATTCTCTTTCATAAAGATCGTACCCAGATCGAGTGGTGTTTCTTTTCCCAGTTCGATGCTCTGTCGCAACTCTTCCTTACCTACGCTGCTAAACACGATGTCGAACTTGCCCTTACCTTTCACCTCCTGCTGGAAGTGACCGTTCTCGTCGGTGATAAACATGGCGATAGGCTTATCGCTTTTGCCAGCCTTAAACACACGAACGGTGGCAAATGGTTCGCCCTCATTCAAGGTTTTGTCCATCAGTACGCCACTAACAGTGGTTTTCTGTGCCATTACTACTGCTGAGAGAGTCAGCATCATTGTTACCAGGAAAAATTTAATCTGTTTCATACCTTTATTATATTTATGTTCTTTTTATCAAAATTGACGTTGCAAAGGTATGAAAAAAGGGGGCAAGCGTGAAATCTCTTTCGACGTTTACCCCCATGTGTTTCGACGTTTCGACGAATCATTCTGTTTTCAGGTGCTAACCACCGCACTTCGGGTTTAAAATTTCTACTATTTGTGATTTTTTGCATTCAAATCAGAAAAAAAAGCGGATAAAACTTGTGCGTATTAAATATTTTTTTGTATTTTTGCAGTAGATAATCTATTGACCGCTATATTTTGAATATTAATCTAATGACAATTTTACGAGAGCTAAAAGATACTAAAATTATAAAAATAATGGCCGATATTCTTGGTCATTCCAATAATTTTGCTACTCTCTCTCTCTCTCTCTCATATATGCGTTAACCGCCAGTCCACCACATTTAATAACATACGCGCCCGCGCGTGTAAATATACGGCTTTGCCTTTGGCGAAGCTGCTCATGCTCGGCAATGTTCAAGCGAGCTTGCATTGCGCTCGCTTACTCGCAGCTTTCCATGCTTTCTGCCATGGGAAGCCTCATTGTTTTTTGTCTATATCTAATCCAATTTTTATTATGATGAAGAAAACAACTTCTATCCTCATGCTGCTGGCGATGCTGGCCGCAGGGGTGCAGACAGCGTTTGCCCAAACCGACAGCCGCGACTACGAGCGTGGCTGGTTCGCAGGGCTCAGCGGCGGCACCTCCTTCGGTCAGGCCACCTTCCGCAGCATCACCGAGAGCAAAACCCATGTCGGTGCTCAGGTCGGTATCTTCGGTGGCTATCAGCTGAGCCGCCTAATTTCCGTAGAGGCCCTCGCCACGATGGGCGGGCAGAAACAGACGTCGCTCGACTGCGACCCGTTCTGGCTCGCTACCGACGGGGCGTTTACCTTCGCCCCCGTCTTGGGCAAGCAGGGCAACTACTATCGTGACCTCGAAGCCAAGACGCGGTGGATGCGCTTCGGGCTGCAGGCCAACTTCGACGTACTGTCGCTTATCACCAAACCGACATGCAAGTGGTCTGTCACGCTGTCGCCGCAACTATCAGCCGTCACCACGCGCACCAAACATCTTGCCACGGGCTACGAACAGGAGTTCGACCGCCAGTGGCACCTCGGTCTGGGCGGTCAGGCTGCCGTGGGCTATCGCGTGGCCCAGTACGTAGGTCTGCAACTCTATGGCGGCATCACCTGCCTGACGGGCGACCGCTTCGACAACATCCCCAAGTACTGCCACAAGAGCAATTTCATCTATGAGGCAGGCCTGAAACTGTCGTATCACTTCGGGAAGAAGGGCAAGGCCGCTCCCATAGTTGAGGAGTCTGCCGCCATCACCGAGCCGAAGCCGCAGCCTGTCGTTGAGCAGAAACCTGTGGTGGAGGAGATGCCCGCTCCTGTTGTGGAGAAGGCACAGCCTGTGGTCGAGACCGCTGCCGTAGAGGAGAAGAAGCCCGAAGTGGTGGAAACCGCTCCTGCTGACCTCCCCGCCATCTCCTTCGCCAACAACAACAGCCGCCTGACACAGAAAGAGGCTGACAAGCTCGATACTGTGTCAGAAATGATGAAGGCACAACCCGATGTAACGCTGAGCATCGTCGGCCACGCCTCCAACACTGGTAGCGAGGACTACAATCTCCGACTGACCCAGCGTCGCGCCAACACGGTGAAGATGCTGCTTGTGCGCCGTGGCATTGACGGCAGCCGTCTGAAGCCTGTCGTTGGCCGTGGCATCGACCGCGATGCTGCCGACAGCAAGCAGGCCCGCCGCGTGGAACTGATTATTAACGACAAGAAATAAGTGATGCGTATGAATAAGAAGATATTTCCCCTGATGGCGGCAGCTGCCATGATGCTGCTCTCCGCCTGCTATCACGACAAGCATGAGCTTATTCCCAATGAGAATGAGGGGCAGCCTGTGGGCTATGTGGCTCCGCAGCTCCTCTGGGAAGACGAGGCCGATGAGCCTGCTATCACATCCATCGATGCACTCTCTTTCTGGATACAAGGCTCAGACGGAGGCAACCGCACCCGTGAGTTTGGCTCTGTTGAGGAGAGTGCCGACTGGCTGCAGCAGTTGCCCGCCGGCGAGTACGACATCCTCGTCACTGCCGATATGGACGATCCCTCCGGTTATGCTACCGCATCCAACCTTACTCGCTCTAGCAGCCTCCTCGCGCCCACTGTCGTTTCGCTGAAAGATGCAGCCTCGTCGCCCCGTCAGTCATGGTATGCCGTGACCCACGTCACCATTCGCGAGGACGAGATTACCGTGGCTGACTTCAAACTCCAGCGCCTGCTGCCCACGCTCACCGTCAACGTGACAGGTGTGCCTGCGGGTACCAAGGTCGCTGTTGCCGTAGAGCAGGTGGCCGAGAGCGTCCTGCTCACCGAACAGGATGCCAACGGCCGCTATGGTGTGCCCATGTCTAAGCAGACCATAGCCGACTTCGGCACCCTCACGCCTACAGCTGAAGACGCCTCTACGCACTGCCTTGACGGCAAGCACCTCATGCCTACCGCCGCCGGCGAGGGCCGCGCCCTGCTGCGCATCACGACCACTGCCCCCGACGGCACCGTGCTGACCAGTATTGCCGACTGCCCCCGCATGGAACTTGGCATGTACTACACGATGGACTTTGAGTATGATGCCCTCGCTCCCTACATGCGTTTCGAGGCCATGACCATCAACGACTGGACGGAGGGCTGGACCATCAGTGGCGAGATTATCAATCCCGACAAATAATTTTTTAAATTCACCCTAATATTAATTTCTAAAACAATCAGTAAGATGAAAGCATTCAGATTCATCCCCTTGGCTGCCCTCGGCCTGCTGGCCGCAGCATGCAGCAGCGATGAGACGACTTCTGCCGATCAGCAAGCCGCAAAGAACATCACCATCGAGGCGAGCATCGGTTCGGTCGGTGCCCTGACCCGTGCCACGACAACGGGCAACACCACAGTGTTCGAGGCTGGTGATGGTGTCAGCATCTACGCCTGGACGGGCTCGGCCACGACGGTTCCCGCCGACAAGGTGGTCAACGGCGTTGTCAACAGCCTCGGTACCGACGGCAAGTGGGCACCCGCCACGCCCATGCTCTGGGCCGACATGGTGACAGCCCACTACTTCCTCGGCATCTACCCGGCACGCACCGTCAGCGACTTCACCGCCGACCCCTACACGCTCGACCCTGCCGACTATGAGGCCAGCGACCTGCTCGTGGCACGCCAGCTGAGCGGACTCATCGCCACGCAGAACCCCGTCTCGCTGACCTTCGACCACGCCATGGCGAAACTCTACGTCAACATGAACTTCCGCAACCAGTGGAGTGAGACGCCCGCCATCGCCTCGTGCGTAGCCACCGCCGCCTCTACGGCCACCATCGACTACCTGGCGCAGACCGTCACCGCCGGCACGCAGGCCAGCGTATCGCTACCTGCCATTGCTGCCCAGACAGGCTATGCCGTCACCCACAGCAGCATCATGGTGCCCCAGTCAGGCTTCCGCACCGTCACTATCACCATCGACGGCCAGCCCTTCACCTACACCCACGACGCTGACATCCCCCTGGAGGCCGGCAAGTACACCACGCTGAACCTCATCGTGGGACGCAACAAGATCGAGCTCGGCGAGGTGAGCATCAACGACTGGACCGAAGGCACCACTATCAGCGGCGGACAGGCCATGTAACAACCTTTTTTACAAACATTATTAATTAAAGAATATTATGAACATCAAGAATATTTTCTTCGCAGCCGCAGCAGCCATGGCGCTGACGGCATGCTCCAGCGACGACGAGCAGACGTTCGTCTCGCAGTTCCCCGAGGACGGCGTGATGCGCTTCACCACCAACCTCGTTGCCCCCACGACCGTAACCACCCGCGCCAGCATCACTGGCAGCGACGTGAACCAGAACGGTCAGCAGTTCCAGGTGAAGATTGTCAACCCCGCATCGGCCACCTACAGCTACTTCAATACCGTACAGTACGACGGCACTGAGTGGACACCCATAAACCGTATGCTCTGGCAGAACGACCAGCAGAGCATCACCGTGACCGCTGCCTACAAGCAGGGTAAGACATTCAGCGACAATGAGTTCGTCAACGGCGTCGGCCTCACCGTGGCTGCCGACCAGAGCACCGAGGCCAAGCTGAAACAGCAGGATCTGCTGACCATGCCGACTAAGACCATCGCCAACCCCTCTATCGAGGAGACGCTGATGCAGAACGGCAAGCTGGTCATCAACTTCTACCACGCCCTGACCAAGCTCGACGTGACGCTCGACCTGGCCAACGAGTTCTACAAGGTTGACCCGAAGCTGAACAATGCCTCAGACATTACCGAGTTCACCATCAAGGGCAGCAATGCCGGCTATAACTTCCAGCCGATGCAGACCGCCAACGAGAACTACGGCACCGTGACCCCCGCTACCACACCTGTTGCTGCTGACATCCTCGCCTCGCAGGCTTCGTTCACTGCAGCCACCGATGCCGACATGCACAGCCATGCCACCTACGAGGCCATCGTAGTGCCACAGCAGATTGCTGCAGGCGCACTGACCGTCAGCTTCAAGATCGGAACCCGCTCGTTCTCATGGACCAACACCGAGGCCATCACCCTGGAGCAGGGCAAGCACTACACGCTGCCCCTCACCGTTGGCTATGACACCGTGACCGCAGGCTCACGCGCCTTCAGCGTCAGCTCATGGGAAGACCAGCCCGGCGACAACCTCGGCACAGAGTAATTAATTACCTTTATTAATACTAAAATAGCATAAGAATATGAAAGCAAAATATCTTTCCTTGGCAGCCCTCGCCCTCATGGGCGCCCTCGCCAGCTGCCAGAGCGACGACGACTTCACCGTCGCCCGTCCCGACAACGCCGTGAGCGTCAACTTCTCCGTAGGCTCGCTCCAGGCCACCACGCGTAGCAATGCCGCTGCCACCGACGACACGCAGCGCCAGTTCAACCAAGGCGACCAAATCAGCGTCAGCACCAACGATCAGGAGGCCGTCATCTTCCAGTGTACGTCAACCGAGAACCAGACTTGGACAGAGACCGTGGCAGGCAAGTTCCTCCTCTGGACACAGCCCATGCTCACCTTCTCGGCTTACTATCCCGTGACCACCGGCACGTCGATGACCGCCTTCACCATGCCCACCGACCAGAGTAGCGTGGAGAAAATCGCCCTCGCCGACTACATGACCCGCCAGCAGGTGATTTCCCGTCCCGAGGGCGGCAGCGACATCCAGATGCAGCTGGAGCGCAAGATGGCCCGCGTCATCGTACGCATCAGCGGCTTCGGCAGTCAGTACAACAATAACCAGAAGACCGTCAGCAACGTCCGCATCTACAGCGAAAGCAGCGGCATCTCCAGCGGCAATCCCACGGGCAGCAGCACCGAAATCCAGCCATACGCACAGGGCACCGGTGGTCAAGGCTCTACCTACACCGCCCTCGTAGTGCCTGGCTATGGTGACAGCGGTGCCGACTTCATCCAGCTGAGCGACGGCGAAAGCAACACCCTCCGCGTGAAGGGCATCCCCGAACTGAATGCAGGCAACAGCTACACCTTCAACCTCAAAGTAGGTAAGGACAGGATTGAGGTGGCAAGCGTCACCGTACAGGACTGGACCACCGGCGAGACACTCACAGGAGGACAGGCAACGGAAGCTCCTTCTTTTACAGAGGTTACAACCTTTAGTGAGTTGAATACCGCACTGAGCGCCGGAAACAATGTAAAACTCATGAACGACATCGATTGCACTGCAGAGATTGAAATTACCAGCAATGTGGTATTGACCATCGACGGCAACGGAAAGAAGCTCAGTACCACTTCAGAAATCAGGGCTTTCAAGGTTAAGTCCTCTGCAACCGTTGCCTTTAAGGATCTCACCCTTACAGGGTTTGTCAGTGGTGGCGGCCCTGCCATCAATAATTTCGGTACAATAGTGCTTGACGGATGTACGATAAGCAACTGCCACGTAAACAACAGCAACGGTGGCGGTGCGATAGAGAACAAAGGTAAACTGTATGCCATCAACACGACATTCAGCGGCAACTATTCCGGTGAAATAGGCGGAGCCATCAATAACTACATGGGCAGTCTCTACATGAGCGGCTGTACGTTCACCGATAATTATACGACCAAGAGCGACGCATACTATGGCGGTGCGATTGGTATCAATCGCGGAAGCGAGGTACGCCTGATAAACTGCTCTTTCTCCGGGAATAAGTATGGCACGACTACCGGGACCAGCGACATTGGTGTATATTATAAAGCCACAAACTATACAATTGCCGGCTGCACAGGGGCGACCATTGCGTCTAATGATGGTGATATTACCACTAATACCACCGGAACCGCAACGCTTAACTACTCAGACCTGAGCAACATCTCATTCACATATACTGCAGAATAAGACGTAAACACTAACAGGAGGGCGGCCCTGAAAGCCACGGCGCGGACGGCGCCGCCCTTTTCATTTACAGAAGGAAAAGTCAGCTTTATTCGAATTGAAAGTAAATTCACTGAATTTACTGTATCATGTGAGTGATAAAAAAGCTCACACGGGGCTGTCCCCCCTGTGAGCTTGAGTTTTAGATTTTGTCAAGTGCCTGCTTGATGTCATCCAGGATATCTTCAACGTCCTCGATACCTACCGAAAGGCGGATCAAATCGGGAGCTACACCAGCCTCGCGCAACTGCTCATCGCTCAGCTGACGGTGAGTGTGACTGGCTGGATGCAACACACAGGTGCGGGCATCGGCTACATGGGTCACGATGTTAATCATCTCTAATGAGTCCATCCACTTAATGGCTGTCTCGCGGTCGCCTTTCAGTCCGAATGCGATGACACCGCAGCTACCATTGGGCAGATACTTCTGTCCCAGATCGTAGTACTTATCTGTAGGCAGTCCGCAGTAGTGTACCCATGCCACCTTATCGTTGGCATTCAGGAATTCGGCCACCTTCTGAGCATTCTTGCAGTGCTGTGCCATACGCAGGTGCAGAGTCTGCAAGCCCATGTTCAGCAGGAACGAATTCTGTGGTGCGGGGATAGAGCCCAGGTCGCGCATCAGCTGAGCCACCAACTTGGTTATGTAGCCCATCTTGCCAAAGGCCTTTACGTAGGTCAGACCGTGGTAGCTTTCATCGGGTGTACACAGACCCGGGAACTTCTCGGCATTAGCCAGCCAGTCAAAGTTGCCGCTATCTACGACACAACCGCCAACCTGTGTGGCCAGTCCGTCCATATACTTGGTAGTGCTGTGGGTTACGATATCAGCCCCCCACTCAAATGGGCGGCAGTTGACAGGTGTGGCAAAGGTGTTATCCACAATCAAGGGGACGCCATTCTTGTGAGCAATCTTAGCGAAACGCTCAATGTCGAACACGGCACAACCAGGATTCGAGATGGTCTCGCCAAACACCGCCTTCGTGTTAGGACGGAAAGCTGCCTGAATCTCTTCGTCGCTGGCCTCGGGCGATACGAAGGTACATTCGATGCCCAGCTTTTTCATGGTGACGCCGAAGAGGTTGTATGTACCACCATAAATCTCATTCGATGTGATGAAGTGGTCGCCAGCCTGACATATATTGAACATAGCATAGAAGTTGGCAGCCTGACCGCTCGATGTGAGCATAGCACCAACACCGCCTTCGAGTGTGCAGATTTTAGCAGCCACGGCATCGTTGGTTGGGTTCTGTAGTCGGGTATAGAAGTAACCCTCTTTCTCCAGATCAAACAACTTTGCCATTTCATCAGAGTCATCGTACTTGAACGTTGTACTCTGAATGATAGGCAGTTCTATTGGTTCTCCGTTTTTGGCCTTGTAGCCAGCCTGTACACAAAGCGTACCTTGTCTCAGTTTCTTATCCATTTGTCTTCCTATTTTAGCATTTTGGGCGCAAAGATACAAAAATATGACTTAATTGCTATCAATTTGCGTAACTTTTTGTGATTTGAACCTCTTTTTTTGAAATCTTTTTCTTATATTTGCACCAGATATGTATATCTATTAACTTTTGCTTTTTAATTATGTCACGACTAACTACTTACATCAAACGCGATCTGCCATTGCGTATCAGCCTGATGATTGTGTTAGCGATGTCACTTCTGCTCACAATCACACTACTCGTCATGCTGTTCTTTTCACGCAAGGCCATGAAGGAGGATGCGTTGAATCGGGCGACAGTTACACTGAACCGAGCGATGACCAATATCGACAATATCATGTTGAGTGTCGAAGAGACGGCGGGTAATACCTATATTAATATGAAGTACGACAATCCAGAGATGATGTACACCTATGCTCGACGGATTGTTGAAGCAAATCCTTATGTGAGCGGGTGCGCCATTGCGTTCAAGCCCGATTATTTCAAAGGACACCAGCTGTACATGGCCTATGTCCATCATGGTGATAGTCTTAAACCTGAGACTGCGGCGCCTCTAATCAGTGAGTCCAGCTTTGGTAACAAACCTTATACTGAACAGGCGTGGTTCACCAAGCCTATGTCAACAGGGATGGCTACCTGGCTCAATCCGTTGGCAGACTTTGATTCAACAGGCATTCAGCCCGTCACCTCGTTCTGTATGCCCATAGCCGGCAGAGACAAGCAGCCGATAGGTGTCATCAGTGTTAACGTCTCGCTCAGTTTGTTATCGGGCGTCATGGCTGCAGCCAAGCCATCACCCAATTCGTATTGCGCATTGTTGGATCGCGATGGCTCGTTTATCGTTCATCCCGTGGGTGAGAATCTGTTCAATTTTTCTGCTTTAAACATGCCTGGCGAATCGGTACATCAGGCTGTTGAGACGATGATGAACGGCGGTTCTGGCTATTTACCATTCAATATCGATGGGCGTAAGTTTTATTTGTTTTATCAACCCTTTGAACTGGTCGATTTTCCTTATCGTGACGTTGGTGATTTAGGGTGGAGTTTAGGTGTGGTTTTTTCTGAAGAGGATATATTCGGCGATTATAATCGTTTGTTTAACTACGTCTTGATCATAGCTGTTGTTGGTATGGTGCTACTGTATTTGCATATTCGCTTGATTATTCGTCATCGCTTGCGACCACTTAGCATGCTGAAGGAACGTACCGAGCGTATTGCTCAGGGACATTATGATGAGCCCATTCCTACTAGTCCGAATATCGACGAGATCGGTAAGTTGCAGTACAACTTCCAGCGTATGCAGCGGTCGGTAGCTGCTAATATCAGTGAACTTAACGAGATTACCTCTTCTATTCAGAAACATAGTACAGAGCTGCAAGAAGCTTATCAACAAGCTCGTAAGGCCGATAATATGAAGACGGTGTTCATGCATAATATGACCAATCAAATGGTGGCACCTGCATGGGCTATCGATGAAGATGTGACGGCCCTGTGTCAATACGATGAGGACAGTCAAAAGAATGAGGTAGGAACGTTAGTCGAGCATATCCAGCAAAACGGTGTAGCCATTACCCGTGTACTTAATAGTCTGATTAATAGTTCAGAGGAGGAACAAATACAGGAGAAAGGAGGTGAGTCATGATTAACATTCGTCAATCGTTCCCAGCCAAAGTTGTTCTGTGGGTATTAGGCTTGGCAATCCCTATCTTCATGGCCTCTGTCGGTGTTCTGTTTTGGCAATCGCGTAAGATGGTACGCGATGAGGCTGTTGATCTTGCAAATGGCGTACTTAATCATGCCATGCACCGTATTCGTCGTTATTTGATTACTGTCGAGACTGCAACCAATACACATGCTCGGGTGGCAGAGCAATCGTTGGTCGCCGATTCGCTGCTTCATTTGTCGAATCGCATTACACAGATGAATCCCTTTGTCGACGGCTGTGCAATCAGCACAGAACCGCATGTGGTCTCGGGCTATCCTGATCGATTCATGGCTTATTCTATCCGTGAAAAGGGTGGTGTCACCACTACGCTCGAGACTGATTACAATTATTTCGGGCGCCGATGGTATAGTGTGCCGCGCGCTCAGCAGAAACCTGGCTGGGTGGTGTATTACGACGAGGATAATACCCTCGACCTTAAAGAGGATGGTATGATGGCTGCCTATAGCCATCCGCTCTACGATGCAAAAAAGCGATTCTTGGGACTTATTACCATCGAGATGTCGCTACTGCATATTTCGCAAGTGCTCGCAGAGGAGAAACCTTATCCTCACTCTTATTTCATCATGATTGATGAGCAGGGACGCTATGTGGGACATCCTGATTCGACACGCTTGTTTAGCAAGACCATTTTTTCCGGTGCCGATCCTCAGCGCCAGTCCGATCTGTTAGCTTTGGGCTACGAGATGACCAAGGGCAATACGGGATGTATGCAGGTGCGACTACAGGACAAACTCTCGTTAGTGAGCTATATGCCAGTCGCTGGTACCAACTGGAGTCTGGCCATCGTGTGTCCCGACAGCGATATTCTCAGTGGCTATTATCGGCTCACCTATATTGTGCTTGTGTTGCTTTTCATTGGATTGGTTATCATTGTTGTCAACTGCTATGAGGCAGTCACTGTGTCGCTTCGTCCACTTGGTGAATTGCTTACTCAAGCAAGGGCTGTTTCTCAAGGGCACCTGGATGTGGATATACCTCATACGAATCGAATAGACGTGATCGGTGGCCTGCAGAATAGTTTTTCAACCATGCTCAAGTCGTTGAATTACTACATCGATAGTGTGCGGGCTGCTACCGATCAGAACAAGCGTTACAACCGTGAACTGGAGCATACCACCCAGTTAGTGGTTGAGGCTGAACGGCGTAAGACTATTTTCATTCAGAATGTTACGCATCAGATACGTACACCGCTCAACATCATCATGGGATTTGCTCAGGTATTGAATAGTCCGGTGGGCAATGGCTCTCTTAACGAGGAGTTGGGTGAGGAGGAGATCAGAGGCATTGCCCTTACCATGGACCACAACTCCAAGTTGCTGGTGCGTATGGTGATGATGCTTTTTGATAGTTCAGATACAGGTAAAGCTGAGACAGAGGGACGTGATACTTGTGAACTGATAGCATGTAATGAGGCGGCACGCGAAGCGGTTGACTTCATCAATGCACATACTCCCGAGGTTACCATCGGTTTCCAGACCGATGTGCCCGATGATTTGTGCTTGTCTACCAATCGCCAGTTGCTTGTATTCAGTCTGCAGGAGCTGTTAAACAATTCTGTGCGCTATTCCGATGGACAGCACATCCTGTTGCAGGTGGTCGGTACAGATACCTCTGTTCGTTTTATAGTGCAGGATACAGGTAAAGGCATTGCTGAGGCCGATCGCGAACATCTCTTTGAGTTCTTTACGAAGGTCGATGATTTCAGTGAAGGCTTAGGATTGGGTTTGCCGCTTACTAAGCGTCATGCGCAGACTCTTGGTGGAAACTTCTATCTCGACACCACCTATCATGAGGGATGCCGATTCGTCTTTGAACTCTACCACAGCCAATCATCTTCATCAGCATCGTAGTTGATGGGCCCTTGCCAACCGTTTCTGCGGCAAACGCTCTCAATCTGCTTTTGCTGATCGGGTGTAATCTGGCGTATACCTTTGCGCATCTCGAAATACTGTTTGCGGCCAAATACCTCAATCAGCTGGTCGCGGATGCGTTTTTCCATGTATCCCGGCATGTCGTGGTACATGTTGGTAAAGCCACGTTTCATCACCACGCGTACGTTTTGACGAAACTCCGGGCAATTATCACTTCCCATTAACGGGTTGTGCGGATTGATAGCAAGGTAGACATTACGACTTGGGTCGGCGTATTGGCCAACCAACCATCGTAGGCAGCACCTGTGGAGTGGGCACTGGTCGATAAAACAGATGGTATAGTGATCTACTTTATCTTTCATGGCGATAAAGGTAATTACTTTTTTCGACATTTTATGTATAATGTGTAATTAATTAAGATTTTTTTGTACCTTTGCCCCATGATGATGAAAAAGATAGCTATAAGTCTCATAAGTATGCTGTTGTTGACAGGTGTGGCAATGGCACAAGAATGTCATGTACCAGTAGTCAGTACTACATGTGGAAAAGTGAGTGGTATTATACAGGAAGGCACGATGGCGTGGTTGGGTATCCCCTATGCAAAGGTGGAGCGACTGATGCCACCTTTGCCTGTGGATAAGTGGAAAGGCGTACGTAAGTGCGACCACTGGGGACCGCAGGTGATGCAGCAGACGTGGGGGCAGCAGCTCTCTGAGGATGAGATGTCGGAGAAGAACTCGTGTGTACTGAATGTGTGGAGTACCGACCTGAAAGCCCGTAAGCCAGTGATGCTGTGGCTGCATGGTGGTGGTTTCGATTCGGGCACGTCTGCCTGGAATCCTGGCATGCAGTTGGCTAAGAAGGATGTGGTAGTGGTAAGCATCAACCACCGTCTGAACATCCTGGGGTTCCTCGACCTCTCGGCAGTATCTAAGAAATACGAATACTCGGGTAATGTAGGTATGCTCGATGTGGTGCAGGCCTTGAAGTGGATTCGCGATAATATCGCTAACTTTGGTGGCGACCCTAAGAACGTAACTGTGTTCGGCGAGTCGGGTGGTGGCGGTAAGGTAGGCACGCTGATGTGTATGCCTCAGGCCAAAGGTTTGTTCCATAAAGCCATTATTATGAGTGGCACCATCCTGAACGTGAACAGCTACGAGATGACACAGACACTCGGTAAAGCTGTGCTGAAGGAGCTTGGCATAGCTGAGGCCGATGTGGATAAGATAAAAGATGTGCCTTACCAGCAGTTGTATGATGCGGGTCAGCGTGCGATGGCTGCCAGTATCGGTACCCGCAAGCCTGGAACGCCCATGATGTGGGGTTTCGGACCTACGCCCGATGGCAAGGTGCTATTACAGCAGCCCTTCCAACCTTCATTCGCCTCGATATCTGATGATATCCCTGTAATGATTGGTACCACTTTCAACGAGTTGCAGCGCCTGCGTTATGATCAGCCTATGACCGAGGATGAGGCTCGTGAGCAGCTGAAGGCCACCTTTGGCGATGATACCGATGCTTATATCGCAGCCTTTGCCAAGGCACATCCCGACTATGTGCCACAGGATTTGCTGTGTATCGACTGGCTGTTCCGTCCTAAAACACTGATCACCGCCGATGCCATGACCAAGAGTCGTAAGGCGCCTACCTATATGTATATGTTCACCTGGCGATCGCCTGTAAACAAGGGCTCGGTACATGGACATGAGTTGAAGTTCTGCTTCAACACTCTGCACCAATCACCTAATGAGTTGCCACAGCCATCGGCTCAGGATCTGCAGTTGGCTGATAAGATGAGCAGTGCTTGGGCGCAGTTTGCCCATACCGGTAACCCCAATATCAAAGACTTACCAGGCTGGCATCCTTATTCGGCAGTAAATGGCGAACTGATGGTGTTCGATCATCGTTGCTATATCCGCAACAATCCCGACCGCCAGTTGCAGCAAATCATCAACCGCCACTGCTTTAAGTAGCTTGATGCGTTTCTACATAATAAAAACAATATAACACAGAAAAACAATGATGAATAACCGACATCTTATTATGAATGCCAACCCCATTGTTGTGGCACTCCAGAAGCCCGCAGCAGAATTTGCAAAGGACGATATTATTGATTATATCGTTAAAAACGACATCCGTATGGTGAACTTTATGTATCCAGGTGGCGATGGTAAGTTGAAAACACTTAACTTCGTAATTAACGATCTGGCTTATCTCGATACCATACTGACATGTGGTGAGCGGGTGGATGGCAGCAGCCTGTTCTCATTTGTCCAGGCTGATTCGAGCGATCTGTATGTACTGCCTCGGTTCCGTACGGCTTTCGTTGATCCGTTTGCAGAGATCCCTACGGTTTCAATGCTCTGTTCGTTCTTCGATAAGGATGGCAATCCGTTGGAGTCGTCGCCCGAGCATACTTTGCACAAAGCAGCAGAAGCATTCCGACAGGTAACAGGGATGGAGTTTCAGGCCATGGGCGAACTAGAGTATTATGTGATTAGCGACAATGAGGGTATGTTTCCTGCCCAGGATCAGCGCGGCTATCATGAGTCGGCCCCATATGCTAAGGCCAATGAGTTCCGTACCCGTTGTATGCAGTATATTGCGCAGGCAGGCGGACAGATTAAGTACGGTCACTCAGAGGTGGGCAACTTCTGTTTGGATGGTAAGAACTACGAGCAGAACGAGATAGAGTTTCTGCCAGTAGATGTGGAGCTGGCTGCTGATCAACTGATGATTGCAAAGTGGGTGATTCGCAACCTTGGCTACCAGCTAGGCTATGATGTGACTTTCGCACCAAAGATTACAACAGGGAAAGCTGGCTCTGGCCTGCATATCCACATGCGTATGATGAAGGATGGCAAGAACCAGATGCTGGAGAATGGTGTGTTGAGTCAGGCAGCCCGCAAGATGATAGCAGGCATGATGGTGCTCGCACCTTCTATTACGGCTTTTGGTAACAAGAATCCTACCAGTTACTTCCGTCTGGTTCCTCACCAGGAAGCGCCTACCAATGTGTGCTGGGGCGACAGAAACCGTTCGGTGCTGGTACGTGTGCCGTTAGGTTGGGCTGCAGATGTGGATATGTGTTATGCCGCAAATCCGTTAGAGTCACAGCATAGTTATGATACAAGTATCAAGCAGACTGTTGAGATGCGCTCGCCAGATGGTTCGGCCGACATCTATCAGTTGTTAGCCGGTCTCTGTGTGGCATGTCGTTATGGCTTCGAGATGGACGGCGCGTTGAAGTTGGCCGAGAAGACCTACGTCAATGTCAACATCCATGCAAGTGAGAATGCTGACCGATTGGCTAATCTGGCACAGTTGCCTGATTCGTGTGTAGCTTCTGCCGATTATCTCAATCGTCAGCGAAGGGTATTCGAGGATTACGGGGTTTTTTCACCAGCAATGATCGATGGTATCATCGCTCAATTGCGAGCCTTCGATGATAGGAACCTTCGTCAGACGATTGAGAATTATCCGGAGGAAATCCAAAAATTAGTAACGCAATACTTCCATTGCGGCTAAAGACATTCGTTTATTGCTTTAATAACTGCTGGGCGGCGAGGACTAGGAACATGTAATGTGACGATCCGCCGCCCAGTACGTATTCTGTCTGTTGCCATAGGAATGGGAACTCCAGAAGTTCTGGGAAGTCAGGACGTATCAGGGCTGTACCTGATACTACACCTCCTGGGATATACGACCAGTCGGCACGGTTCAGTCCATAGGCTACGGTAGCCGATTTCGCACCCACTCCCGATGCGAACGAGGCTCCATTGCTGCCAGGATGACAACCCAATATAAAGTTAAGTGCATTGTAGACTGTAGAGGCTGGGAATATGTCGGGATAAGCCGATGTGAGGAAATAATATTCGAAGCCGAAACGCTGGATATCCCATCCTGCTCCCCAGATATTGGGGCGGTAGGGTACACCATATGGTGTTTCTGCCGACTGCTTATCAAGCAAACCCTTATAGTCAGTCAGGGCAGTACGGAAATTTGCTACGAACTTACGGATGCGCTTGTCCTTGCTGCCAGTAATCTTCTGAACCAGTCGGGCTGTGAACCAGCCTGTGCGTCCGATTCCTTTTATAATCATATCCTGATGGTTGAGTACAAAGTCGAGGTATGGCTTCTCGCCTGTTGTAAGATATAGCTCAACAGCCGCTTGCAGTTTGACGGCCTCCATCCAACCAGTCACGTTGGTCTGGCTGTAAACGTCTGTGGCTATCTGTAAGCACTCCTTGCTTAGTGCATCGTTGAATCCCTTTAAGACACGTGAGGCACCTGCCAATTGGGCTACAGTTGAAAGGGCTCGCATGGGATTGTCTTCAGTGAAAATCCAGCGATCGTCGTCATTACCACTGATACCGTCGGTCATAGCCGAAGCATCGCCCAGAAGTACATATTGGCGTACATTATTGCAGATGATACCCCGATAGAGTCTGCCTAAGGCCTGATAAGAACGGACAACGGTTAGTGCGCCGTTTTCAATCTGTTGTAGCATGTCGTTACGGCCATCAGGCTCGTGAATCTCTACACGGTGTTGTGCCTGATTGATGGCAGTAACATCTATCTCCGGATGGAATGCCTCGTAGGCAAGAGCTAAGATATAAGCTTCACCTGCTTGTGATTCTATGCGCAGGTCAAAGTCGCCAGCATCGTGCCAGCCGCCTACATTCACACCTGGTACAGGTTGCAATGCTTCAAACTTGGAAAGCCCTGGTTTTTGGTCGTAGCCGTCAATATGATTTCCTGCAGGTGCCATCAGCGCATCGTCCATGTGACAAGCATCGTGCCATACACGGTATTTCTCGGCCACGCGCATGTGGCACATCTGGACAGGTAGAAAATACTCAATAACAGGCTGCCAAACTCCCCGGTCGTACACATCGTTGGCAATACGAAATACCGATGAACGACTGTTGCCATAGCTAACCTGATAGAGGCCTGGTTGGGTGATATCGCTGAAGTCGGCTGTGAGATACTGATAGCGTAAGAACTTGCCCCAGCGTTGCGGGGTAATGGTCTTGGCTACATGTTCGCCATCGGCATCTATCAGCAGAAGTCGGGCTTCATTGATGGTCTGCTCTCTGGCATCGGTCTCAATGATAGCGCGTTTGGGCTGGTTGGGATGATAACCTATCTGTGATGTCTGTACGACAGGCGTATAACGCCAATCGGGTACTACTGTCGGGGTAATCAGCCATTTTACAGCGCCTTTGGTGGCATCTTTCGCAATCTCACTTCGCAATACAAACCAACCATTGTTGTGGTTCATACGACCATCGTACAGCTTTAGGTCGCCTGTTAACGATTCGATAGTCAGTCGGCACAGCGGGTCGTCAGGTCTTGATGTGAACTTACGACCTACGGCATAAGGTGAGGCGATGATGTCATCGGCAATCATCGGGCTATACCCTTTCCCGTTCAACTGCTTCAGATTGGTTAGAGGCTTGCCGGCAGGATGGAAGTTGCCTTGATGCCCTTGGTTGGGATGGGTGGTTGTCAGCGGGCCGTTAGGCTGTTGCGGATAGATACCTGTCTGTGTGTCCATCATCCAAGGTTTGCCAAACAAATCGCCAGGGAAGAATTCAAGGTTGAATCCCACCTTTCCTATTAAGAAATCGGGTACGGGACGATCTAAGTCGACGGTTACCAGAATACTACGTCCTTGCGGTTCTACACGAACCTGATAGACTACCTGGTAGTCGGGATAGACCATCGGGTTGAATCCCGTCAGATGTCGCGAAGAGTCAGGATAGCAGAGTGTGGTTATGATATTGCCGTTGGCTACTTCGCGTTTCAGTTGTTTCGGTACGGGTTGCCATTGGCCAGGAGTGGCTTCCATGCGGATATCGCCATT
This sequence comes from Prevotella sp. P6B1, assembly GCF_000702825.1. Lineage (GTDB taxonomy): Bacteria > Bacteroidota > Bacteroidia > Bacteroidales > Bacteroidaceae > Prevotella. The sequence continues at coordinate 443,368 of NZ_JNKF01000012.1, read as the reverse complement.
GGTTGCCACTCGGTGTCCGTTCATCAGCACACTGACTCCTCCCTGATGTCCTTCTGGATAGAAGTCGCTGAATGCCATAACGTCCACACCCCCTGATGTGAAGTAACTGTCACTGTTGAGTTTGAATTGTTGGGCAGCCATGGTAGTGGCTGCCAGCAGGCATGTAAATAAGGCTTTTGTTCTCATGTTGATATTGTTAGTTGGTGAATAATAATAGCTATAGAAGTACGACGCCCGATTGTTTTTTGCCGTCCATCATGATTTTCAGCGGGTGGTCGAAGCGCACGTGGCGTACAAACTGCGTCTCTTCAACGGCGGGCATCTGGTCGAGAACCTCTTTTTGGAAAACACCATCCCCGGTAAAGGTGTTGATAGTGAAGTAGCCCACGCCGAAGGAAGTGAGATTCTGGAAGAAATGAGTACCCTGCGAGGGGTCCACACGATAGTTCTTCAGTCCAACTTCTACAATGACACGGGCAGCAGAGATGTGAGGCCACTTCACGGGAATTCCCAGCCAGTAGTCGCTCGACCCCCAGCGTCCCGGACCTATCAGCACGTAGTTCTTGTCACTTTGCAGGAACTTGCGGTTGATCTCCTCGATTTCACAGGCGATGGTAGGATTGTTCACTGCGGTGAAGTCATCATCGGTCTTCACATAAACCACATCCACTACATCTTCTGATATACCATGCCCTAATGAGTTGTTCGATCTGAGCAGGCAATCGCTGTCGGCAATCTGTTGCAAGTCTTCATCGAGCACCTGCTTGGCATCCACAATAGGACGTATCTGTAGCAGGTAGAACTCCCCCGTGCGGTCATCGTTGATATTGCAGGCAAACTCAATCTCTACGGGGCGCTTCATCTCTTCGGCGCCTAACTTCTGCGACATCTGCAATAGTTCGGGCAGCGGGAATACATCGTGCTGTAACACACCACAGAAAGATATAACCTTGCGGCCACCTTCGTAGATACCGTCGCGAATCACCTGATCGATGGGGTCATAGGTCGATGCTAAATAGGTCAGTGCACCGTCTTCGGCAGCCTGTTTTACACGTACCTTTTTGATGTTGAAACCATCGTCTACCTTGAAATCATCGCCCACATGTGCCATGTCGAGAGCGTAGAATCGGGTTTGTGTCTCGCTCAGAGCGGTTTCCATCTCCGATGTCTGGAGTACCTGTTTGGGATGGTATGGAGATACACGAAGTGTCTGTCCGCCATCTACAATGTATTTTCCTAATCCTACAGCCAACGAGGCTATACCCTCTTCGGCAGTCTCGTCGCCGATGGGGTAGTAGTTCAGTGAGCGCAGTACGCCGCTGAAGTTGGGGTAGTACAGATCACCATACTGCTTACCTACTACCTCCTGCAGAATCACTGCCATCTTCTCCTGGTCGATGACGTTCTGTGTGGCCAGCATATAGGCTTTGGAATCCTTATAGTAAACTGATGCATACACGCCCTTGATGGCGCAGGCCAGCATGCGTAGCATCTCGTACTTATCATTCAGATATGGTATCATATAGGTAGAATAGATACCTGCGAAGGGCTGGTAGTGCGAGTCCTCAAGCAGCGAACTGGAGCGTATCGCGATAGGTGACTTCACGGCATCGAAGAACGTGAAGAAGTCGGCTATCAGCGAGTCGGGCAACTGGGCACGCATAAAGTGCTGCAGAATCTCCTCGTCGCTGGCGTCGCTCAGGGCGATGGGGTAGAGGTTATTTTTCTCCATGAATTCGTCGAAGAAGTCGGTACATAGTACAACTGTCTTCGGTATCGATACTTGTGCCTGCTCAAACTGATTCAGTTCGGGATGACGCTTGATAACCTGATCGAGGAATGCCAGACCACGTCCTTTTCCACCTAACGAACCTTCACCAATACGGGCGAAGTGGGCGTAGCGGTCGAACTTCAGTCGGTCGAATACAGCTACCACGCCGATGTTCTTCATTCTGCGGTACTGTACGATGGCATCGAAGATGATCTGTCGGTGGGCATCCACATCCTGTAGCTTGTGCCATGTGACCTGCTTCAGAAAGGCCGATACGGGGAAAATGGCACGGGCTGTCAGCCAGCGACTCATGTGGTTACGACTCACGTGATAAAGCATAGAGTCGTAGGGTATCTTAAAAATGTTGTCCTGCAGCTCTTTCAAAGACGAGACACGGAACACCTCTTCTTTCGTCTTCGGATCACGGAAGATAAAATCGCCGAATCCCATATGTTCCTCCATCAGGTGGTGAAGGTCGACATTCATCTTGGTCGAGTTCTTATCAATGAAGTGGAATCCCTCGGCTTCGGCTTTGGCCTTGTTGCCAATTTCTGATGAATCGAGAATCAAGGGGACATATTCGTCGCGGCGACGAATCTCACGAAGCAGTTTTAATCCTGCCTCTGGGTCGCCTTCCTCTACGTGGCTCAATCTCCCCTCATGTACTTGCATGGGGAATCGGGTATCACTAATCACGCCTAAGGTGTTCTCGTGATACTTCTCGTACAATTGCATGGCCTCCTCATAAGTGGTGGCGAGCACAACCTTGGGTCGCCCGCGCTTACGCTGGGCAGCCGCATGTGGGTTCAGCGCCTCGGTCGAGAATCGCTTACTCTGAGCCAGGATATAGTTGTAAAGGTTAGGAAGCACGCTCGAATAGAATCGGATGTTATCCTCTACCAGCATAATCATCTGTACGCCGGCCTCCTTGATGTCGTGTTCGATGTTCATCTTATCCTCAATCAGCTTGATGATGCTCATAATGAGGTTGGTGTTACCCAACCAGCAGAACACATAGTCGAACACCGACATGTCCTCGTCCTGAATACGTTTAGTGATACCATGTGAGAATGGAGTTAGTACCACACAAGGGATGCTGGGGTGTACGGCCTTGATTTCTCGGGCCACAGTGAAGGCATCGTTGTCGGCATTACCAGGCATACATATCACCAGATCGATGTCGGTGGTATGTAGTACCTTATTGGCCTCTTCGGTAGTCGATACCTGCGTGAACGTGGGTGGGTATCGCAACCCCAGTTCCATATACTCGTCGAAGATCTTTTCGTCCACACGGCCGTCGTCCTCCAGCATGAATGCGTCGTAGGGATTGGCCACAATCAGTACGTTAAAGATGCGTCGTGTCATCAGGTTCACGAACGACACATCTTTCAGATAGAATTTATTCCACTCCTGTGGTATTTTGCTAACTTCTTCCATAATCGAGGGCAAAGATATAAAAAAAATGCAAAGATTGATGCGGTTTCTGAGAAAATTTGTATTTTTGCAGCCAGTATCAACTATAAGAGATAAAATTATGAATACAATGAATTCGACAATGAAACCTTATTTCCGCCCGTTGGCATACGCTGTCAGCGCATTTGTGTTGGTTATGATTCTGTTTGCCACCTGTTGCACGGTGGTCGACTCTGGTGAGGTGGGTATCCGTTTCCACAAATGGTCGCTCAATGAGCAGGACTACGGAGGCGTTGAAGGCACCTGTAAAGGTTGGGTCTTCTATAATCCCATCACCACAAATGTGTTTACCTATCCAACGTTTACCCAGCGTAAGCAGTACGAGACCTTCTCTGTGAATGCCAAGGATGCCTCACTTTTCGAAATGGATCCTACTATTGCCTATCGCATCAACCCTGATAAGGCTTGTGACATCTTTACGAAATATCGTGTAGGTGTGAAAGAACTGGAGGAGGGCTACATTCGTACTTGCATTTATGAAGCCTATCGTACCTGTGCTAATCAGTACACCTCTGATTCACTGATGTCTAACCGTGCCAACTTTGAGCGTGATGTACGTGCCCGCTTGGAGAAGTCGTTGATGTCAGAGGGATTCCTGGTTGAGGAGTTTACCTCGAAGATCACTCCACCATCATCACTGCTTTCAATGATCGATGCCAAGAATACTGCTATCCAGAGTGCCCTGAAGGCCGAAAACGAGGTGAAGGAAGCCGAGGCTAACGCCAAGATAGCTGTAGCCAAAGCCGAGGGAAATGCGCGTGCTATGAAGATTAAGGCCGATGCCGAGGCTTACTACAATCGTACTATCGCAGCATCACTCTCGCCCATGATTGTACAGGAGGATATGATCGAGAAGTGGGATGGCAAGATGCCTCAGATCATGACTGGCAATGGCGGCATGATGATGGATATCTCGAAAGTGATTGGTGGCGCTAAGAAGTAATATGTAGGTCTACTTCATGTGGACGAATCGGTAAGGTGATGAGAAAATAGACGAAAAACTTGTTTTATTCGTCGAAATGTCTTATCTTTGCCCCCAGACAAAGTAAAACTATTAATATTATGAATAAGAATGAGAAGTTTGTCATCACGATTAATCGTGAGTTGGGCAGTGGCGGTCGTACCGTTGGCCGTAAGTTAGCCGAGAAGTTAGGGGTAGAGTATTATGATAAGGCTGTCATTCAGACCTTAACGGATAAATACAATCTCAGCGTCGAAGAGATAGAGCGCTTAAAGGGGCGCAACCATAGTTGGTGGGCCGAGTTAAGACGTGCACTCTTCGAGAGTAATGGTAAGGCAGCCACTGCTAATTATACACTGGCTGTACCTGGCGACAAGCCTTTCGAACCCACCAGTCAGGAAATGTACCAGGTAGAGCGTCAGATTCTGAATGGCATTGCCGAGAATGAGTCGTGTGTTGTAGCTGGTAGGTTAGGCTTCTTTGTGTTCCACACTCATCCCAACCACCTGAACGTTCTCATTCAGGCCTCAATGCCTTTCCGTGTTGAGCGTGTGATGCGCAAGCAGAATGTGACTGAAGAAGAGGCTCGCAAGACAATTGAGAAGGTCGACCAGATGCGTGAGAACTATGTGAAGGAATATGCTAAGACCTCGCGCTACGACACCCGCAACTACGACCTCGTTATCTCTGCCGACGGCAATACAGAGGATCAGATTGTGGATATCATTCTGCAGTATATCAACAACTCAAGCAAGTAGTTATTCGAAATCGATGAGGAAGGAAGCTAAGTCGTCGCCTTCTTTTAGGCCAAGCTTCTTTCTTAGTCGATAACGAGCTCCTTCTACGCCACGGATGGAGATGCCTGTTAGGTTTACAATCTCCTTGGAACTGAGATTGAGTCTCAGATAGGCACAGAACTTCAGGTCGTTGGCAGTTAGATTGGGGAATGCGTCGCGTAGATGGCGGAAGAACTGCTTATGTATTAAGTCGAAATTCTCACGGAATACTTTCCAATACTCGTCATCTCCCATGGCGTCCTTGCTTTTCAGGGCCTCCATGGAGATGGTAGCCAGTTCTCGCCCTTTGTCTTGTAGTTGTTTTTCCAGCAGTAGTTTCTGCTGTTGTTCGATGATTTGTTGCTGTTTGGTCAACTCGAGTTCCTGTCGAATGCGTTCTTCTTCGGCTTTCTTGTGTTGCTTCTCTAATGCTCGGCTGGTCTCCCAACGTGCATAGAGATAGCCGAACAATCCTAATAGTAGGATATAAATCGTAATCATCGGCCATGATAGTAACACGGGCTTGGCATGATTGAAACTGTATTGTGTTTCGGCGTAAACCTTTCCTTCAGAATCCTTTACTTGGCAGGTTACCTCATAATCGCCATACGCCAGGTTGTTGAGATGGATTTCCGGATCGTTACTGGTAATAGTTATCTCTGAGGTGCCATGCTTTAAATGACATACAAAAACCAGTGGCTGGTTATTGTAGTTGGGATAGCTGAAACATAGGGTGACATTCGATTCTGACAGGATGTTATTTCCACTGACAGGCATGGGGTGACGGTTGTTTGCCCAGTCTGTATAGTAGGCTGCTTGCAGTATCAGCTGGTGTTGATGTTTGCTTTGGTAGGTTTCCTGTTTCATGTCGTAGCGTCCCACACCGCCATTCAGACAGAAATAGGCCATACCGTCAAAACAGCGTACCCGATTGTGCCGACCTCCATATTCCAACCCGAAAAGGCTGGTGGGGATATGACGTACCACGTGATAGACCTCGTCCTCGTAGGCAATCAGTGAATACCCCCTCTCTGACGAGAGCCAGAAGTGGTTGTTGTCAACCATGGTTGCCGACATAATAGCCTGTCCCGCCACATGGTTGAGTGCATCGAAAGGTGTGATTTCTCCGTGATCATCTACTGTGTAAAGCTTTTGAAGGTCGGATAATACTATCTTGCCACGTATTTTCATGACGAAGATACGCGATTGGTCTGCATCTTTATGTAGGCGTAGGATATAGTTCTCCTTCTTGACTTGTCTCAGATCGTCTGTCAGCTCCAAGCGGTAGCAGCCCTGATTCATGTTCGACAGCCACAAAGCGCCTGTGGCATCTACTTCCAGTTGGCTCACTGGTGCACTAAAACCTTTGATGACATGACTGAACTCCCAGTGTTCTCCTCGTTTCTTGTAGAGGCTCAGACAGGTATAGCCTGCTTCTATCAGATAGTCCTGTTCGCTGTTTATGTTATAATGTACCAGTGCTGTACTACCAGCCGATGGGGCGTTAGGGATGAGCGAACTGCTGCCGCCTTTCACCAGTCGTAATCCTTGGTTATTACCAACCACCAGATTGTCGTCAATACGCGACAGGTGCCAGTTCTGTCCTTGTGTGCCGGCTATGCTGTTTAATTGTTGGTCTTGTAGGTAATGTGCGCTCTGATTGGTGGCTATATAGAGTTGCTGCCCTGTCATATAGACATCGTGTACGCTACCCAGTTGTCCTGATAATAATGAATAGGGTGATCCCGTATGAACGAGTGCTATGCCGGCATCTAATGCTGCCCATATATTATTGTCATCATCACAATAGAGCCCTAATATGGTATTCTGATGTAACATCGATGCCGTGTTGAAGTGCCATGTCTTCTTGCCTTCGTGCGATAATTCGTATATACCGTTGTGTATCGTTCCTATCACGATATGTCCCTGATGAGTCATGACGGCTCTGTTGAGCTGGTCGGTACGCAGTTGCTCATCGATGTCAGTATGAAAGGTGGTAACCTTTTTGCCGTCATAAAGATACAGACCGTTATACTCTGTAACCAGAAGCAGATGATGCTTATCGTATGCTAATGCTGCCACCACATTGCTTCCGCCAACGTCTGAACGCAGGATGACCGATTTGAAATCGTTTCCACGAAGCAGACTGAAGTCGCCTCCAATGAGTTGCGCATACACGTTCTGTCCTATTCTGAAGATGTTGAGCGGGTTGGCGTTGGCTGCTGCATGTGCCTTTATGTTCTTCCCATCGTATTCAAACCAGGAGTAGAAGGCCTGAAACAGGATACGGCCATCCGGCATCTTGATGATGCTCCATATTTCATCGTTTTGAGGTTTATAGTTCTTCAGCTGATTCCATAGTGAGGTATAATGATATTGTCCGTCCTGCTTACGTTCGAAGTAACCGAACTGCTGATAAGAACCTACATAGATGCGACTGCTATCGGCCATCAGCGATCGGGCCACCAATTGTCCTGGCAACTGCGATAAAGTCCAGTGATACCCGTCAAAGGATAGCATCCCCGAGTTGTTGCCCACATGGATTATGCCGTTTTCGTCTTGTGTTATCGACCAGTTCTGTAATCCGGCATTATAGTCGAATGAGGTGTAGTTGGACAGGATGGGGACGAAGCTTTCTGCACGTACCGTTTGGAACGATGCGACCACAATGGTAATCAGTAGCAGTATGTACGTCACTCGTATGCGATGATTTGAATTCATGAGTTAGAAACTTGGTTTTATGGACTGCAAAATTAACGCTTTTCATCCAATCTTCCAAACAAATAAGTAGAAATCTTGTGAGCATCTTAAAAAAGTCCTTAATTTTGTTGCTGTCTGTAACTGCTTTATTATAAGTGTGTTAAATGAGCCTGTCGTAGTAAAATCGTAGTAGGCTTACTCGCTATCGTAATTGAGTAGTACCATGTAGAGAACGAGGTTTGGAAAAAGTTAGTATCTTTGCAGCCGAAAAAATCATTATCCAATCAAATTATTAACTCATATGAAAAAATTCTTATTTTCAATTCTGCTAACTATTGTAGCTCAGTTTGCCTGGGCTCAATCTAACTCCATCAAAGGAACGGTGCTTGATGCTGTTGGCGAACCTGTAATAGGTGCCACTGTGAAGATAGCTGGCACAACAGTTGCTACAGTGACCGACCTGGATGGCAAATTCTCTCTTAACAATGTACCTAAAGGTGCCAAGCTTGATATCTCATTTATTGGCATGAAGACAAAGACACTGACTGCCAGCGATAATCTGTTGGTTAATATGGAAGACGACTCAACCATGCTTGAAGAGGTGGTGGCTATCGGTTACGGTTCGGCCAAGGCTAAGGACCTGACATCTCCGATTGTTGTTGTACGTGCAGAGGATATCGCTAACATTCCGGCTACGTCGCCCATGGCTGCTATGCAGGGTAAGGTGGCTGGTGTCAATGTGGTGAGCAGTGGTATTCCTGGTGCCGGTCCTACGGTGCGCATTCGTGGTAATGGTTCGTTTAGTAACAGCGATCCTCTCTATGTGGTCGATGGTATGTTCTATGATAATATCAATTTCCTGAATCCCAGTGATATCAAGGACCTGAGTGTGCTGAAGGATGCCTCGGCTGCTGCAATCTATGGTGTACGTGCTGCCAATGGTGTGGTTATAGTCACCACCAAAAAGGGAACACGCAACCAGCAGGCGCAGATCAGATATGAGAGCTATCTGGGTGTTCAGCATGCCACTAATGTTCTGAAGATGGCCAATTCAAGTCAGTATGGACAGATGCTGATGGAGGCTGATTACGATGCATACAGTCCTTATCTCAAGGCCAGCATCGATCGTTATGGTGGCAGCTATGCCAGTGATGATTTCCATAACTGGACTTATGGTAGCGATACCGACTGGTACAGCGAACTGCTTCGCAATGCTATCATGACCAACCATGCAGTATCAGTGAGTGGTGGTAGCGAGAAGGTCAGCTATTCTGTTGGTGCTAACTACCTGTATCAGAATGGTATCATGGATACGGAAAACAGCTATTCACGCATGAACCTGCGTGGCGCCCTCGACTTTGATGCCGCTAACTGGCTAAAGGTTGGCTTCAATGGCGTTTATTCAAAGTCCAATCAGGTTAACCCCAATAATGATGCCTGGCAGCAGGCCTTCAATGCTCCTGGCATCTATCCGGTGTACGACAGTCAGAACACAGTCGCCACTCCCGAAGCGTTCGCAGCTCCATCTTCAGTAGGTTTTACTAACAACTTCTATAATCCTATCGCTACTGCTACCTATTATCATAGTAAGAACAACACAGAGCAGATGCTGAGCAATTTCTATGCTGACTTCACCTTGATTCCCAGCAAACTGCATGTCAAGACATCTGTCAATTACGATCACTCTACTATCGAGGGCTATGTCTTTATTCCTAAGTATTATATCAGCGAGCAACTGCATACCGACAACAGTAGTCTCACTAAGAGCATCACTACTTTCAATAATTATATCTGGGATAACACTTTGAACTATAATGATAGCTGGGGCAATCATAACTTTGGTGCCATGCTGGGTTACTCTATGCGCCAGGAAAAGTATCATCTGCTTTCAGGTACAGCCAAGAATGTGCCAGAAGGTAAGGAAGAATACTGGTATGTAGGTCAGGGCGACGAAGAGAGCCGTAAGTCGAGCGAGGGTGGCTATCGCTATCGTGGACAGAGCTATTTCGGTCGTCTCAGTTATAACTATGCCGAGAAGTACTATCTCATGCTCACATTCCGTGCCGATGGCTCGTCGAAGTATCAGGAACACTGGGGCTATTTCCCATCAGTAGGTGCCTCGTGGGTAATCAGTGAGGAACCATTCTTCAAGAACAACATAAAGACAATTGATTATATGAAGCTGCGTGCCAGCTGGGGTAAGTTGGGTAACGACCATGTAGCTGCCAGCGATGGCTTCGCCTCTATTGCTACTGGCAACTGGAATTCAGGCGTGTTTGGTAATGCCACCTATCCAGGTTTCCAGAATACCACTTATTTCAGTTGGTTGAGTTGGGAAATGGTTGAGGAAACTAATGTAGGTCTGAACTTAGGCGCTTTCCGTAGTCGCCTGAATCTCGATATCGACTATTTCCATCGTATGACCAAGGATGCTGTGCTCAGCACACGCCTGCCTTTCCAGAATGATACACTTGCTGGCAACAATGGTAAGATCCTGAATCAGGGTATTGACGTGAGTGCCAACTGGAACGACCGCATCGGTCACGACTTCAAGTACAATGTAGGTATGAATCTCAGCTTCCTCTGGAACGAGGTGAAGAGCCTGAATGGTGCCAATATGGTGAACAACGGTAAGGTGTATAACATCGTTGGCGAGGAGATGAACTCATTCTATGGTTACAAGGTGGTGGGCGTTTATCAGAATGCCCAGGAGGTGGCCAACGATCCTATCGCTGTAGCTAATGGACTCGAACCGGGCGATTTCAAGTACGAGGACACCAATCACGATGGTGTGCTGACTGGTGACGACCGTCAGGTGTTAGGCTCTTATCTGCCCAACTTTACTTATGGCATCAATCTGGGCTTCGAATGGAAGAACCTTGATTTCTCGCTCTCTACTTACGGACAGATGGGCGCACAGATCTTCAATCGTAAGCGTGCACTGCGCTATGCTCAGAGTAACTATAACTTCGATGAGGCTCAGTTCACCAACCGTTGGACTGGCGAGGGCTCTACTAATACCGATCCTTCGGCCAAGGCTCTCACCAAGGGCTGGAACGTCAGCGACCAGCGCCTGAATTCCTACTTCATCGAGGATGCCGACTTCTTCCGCATTCAGAATATCACGTTAGGCTATTCGCTCAAGAAGTTGAAGATTGGTAACTATACTCTGCCCAGCCTGCGCCTGAGTGTCACTGCCGACCGTCCCTTGACGCTCTTCTCTGCTAACACCTTCACCCCGGAAATCAGCGATCCCGATGGTTGGGATACCAACGTATATCCGCTTACATCTACCTATACTTTTGGTGTTCAAGTCAATTTCTAATCTATCATAATTCGATTATAACATGAAACTTTTATCATATATTTCAGCTTTTACATTGACTGCGCTCACGCTCTGCAGCTGCAGTGATTATCTCGATATCGATCCCGAGAATAAAGTGCCTGAGACTCAGGTTGACTATACTAACGTGGCCGATATGTATGCACCCGTATCAGGTGTCTATGCCAAGGTGCGTACGGGTGGAATGCACTGGGTCATCTGGCCTCTCTCTATCGTGCGCGATGATGATATGTGGTCGGGTCGTACCGACGACCAGCAGCTGTTGGTCGACTTTGGTAATTTCAATTACGATAATGCTTTCTGGGGCTTGAACGAGATGTGGAACCAGTATTATGGCATCATCAAGGTGGCCAATTCCGCGCTCGAGAGTCTTGACCAGTATGCTGCTAATGCCAAGAGCGATGCCGATATGAACAATTATCGTGCCTATTGTGGCGAAGTACGCATTCTGCGTAGTTATGCTTATTACCGACTGATGCAGGCTTTTGGTGATATTACCATCCTGCGTACTACTACTCAGGGCGACTTGACACGCTCTACCAAACAGGCTGTAGAGGCTTATGTGCTCAATGACCTCCAGTATGCTATCGACAATTGCCCCAAACTGCGTCCCAACGAGATGGAGCATGTGGGAGCAGTTACTGCCTATACGGCAGAGTTGCTGGCTGCCAAGATCCGATTGAACCGTGGTGAATACGATAAGGTGGAACAACTCACCGATGATATTATCAACAGCCAGCGTTTCCAGCTCTATGATGATTTCTATCAGCTGTTCAAGATTCCCGGAAAACTGTGCAACGAGTCGCTTTTCGAGGTACAGTGTACCGATTTCGGTCAGAGCTCGGGCGACGTGGTGGATGCCGATCAGTGGTTTGTATTCCAGGGCCCTGGAAGCCTGGGCGGTTGGAACTTTGTGCGCTTCTATCCCGAATTCCAGCAGTGGGCAGCCGATCGTGGCGAAACTGTGCGTAGCACCACCACCTTCATGCAGGGCGATACCACTACGCCAAGTGGTGACTACGTAGGTGGAACAAAGACGGAATTCTATAATGGTAAAACCTATACCCCCACAAGTCAACTGACACCAGGTCGTTCAAAATATGGAGAAAACAATAATATCCGCATATTCCGCTATGCCGATGTGCTGCTGATGAATGCTGAGGCCAAAGTACGTCAGGGAAAGAATGGCGATACGCCTTTCAATCTGGTGCGTAGCCGTGCGCAGATGCCTACATTGACAGGTGTTACTGTCGATCAGATTCTCGACGAGCGTCGTATGGAGTTGGCTGGCGAGTGGGGCGAGCGTTATAACGATCTGGTTCGTACAGGTAAGGCTGCTCAGGTGCTTGGTGCCAAGTGGAGTACAGAGAAGACTTATTATCCTCTTCCGCTCGATCAGTTGAACAATGTGCCTGCACTGAAGAATGAACCCTATAATGAATAACTGCATGAGAAGAAAACGTAGAATCATGATGTTCTGGGTGGTTGCCTTGTTGTTGTCCACCAGTTGTAGTGCAGCTTCAACCGAGAAAAATGGCGATACTCCTCCCTCTCAAGAGGAGTTCGCCAATGACAATCAGCTACTCGACCACATCCAGAAGATTCATCTCAACTATATGTGGGATGGGGCAGAACCCACCTCTGGCCTGGCTTGCGAGCGTATCCATACCGATGGCGACTATCCTGAGAACGATCAGGATGTGGTCACCACAGGCGGTAGTGGCTTTGGTATTGCCGGACTCATTGTGGGTATTGAGCGGGGCTTTATCCCTCGTGCCGAAGGACTGAAGCGATTCCACCAGATCGTGGATTGGCTGTCTCAGGCCGACCGGTTCCATGGTGTATGGCCACATTGGCTCTACGGCAAGACCGGCCGTGTGAAGCCTTTCGGTCAGAAGGACGATGGTGGCGATCTGGTGGAGAGTAGCTTCCTGATGACAGGTCTGCTCTGTGCCCGCCAGTATTTCAGTGGTGACAGCGATGATGAGAAATCGCTGGTTGAGAAGATCAATCAGCTGTGGCATGAAGTGGAGTTCGACTGGTACACCCGTGGTGGGCAGGATGTCATCTACTGGCATTGGTCGCCCAACTACGGATGGGACATGAACTTCCCGCTTGAGGGTTATAACGAAACGTTGATAGTCTATATTCTGGCAGCAGCATCGCCTACCCACAGCGTGTCGGCCGATGCCTACCATAAAGGATGGGCACGTAGTGGCGGGATTAAATCCACTGCAGCTCCTTATAACTATCCTTTGGAGCTGAAACATAACGGTGCTGAGGCTACAGGCGGTCCGCTGTTCTGGGCGCATTATTCCTATATCGGCCTCGATCCACGGAATCTTAAGGACCAGTATGCCAACTACTGGAACGTGGTCAGGAACCATGCTTTAAGCAACTATGCTTACTGTGTGGCTAATCCCAAACAATTCAAAGGCTATGGCAAGGACTGTTGGGGACTCACTGCCAGCTATTCTGTTGATGGCTATAGCGCCCATTCACCAGGCAACGACCTGGGGGTTATCACGCCTACGGCAGCGCTCTCTTCGTTCCCCTATACCCCAGAGCAGTCGATGGCTGCGTTGAAAGGCTTCTGGAAAAAGGGTGGTTGGATTCGTGGGAAATACGGTTTCTACGATGCCTTCAGCGAACAGAAAAGCTGGACGAAGCCTCACTATCTGGCCATCGACCAGTGTACGATTGCCCCGATGATAGAGAATTATCGCAGCGGACTTCTTTGGAAACTCTTTATGAGCTGTCCGGAGGTGAAACAGGGCTTGGATAAACTGGGCTTTACATATTGAGCGTAATAATAACTATATGAAAATGACAATGATGAAATTTAAAAGAATGATGGCTCCTCTGGCGCTTGCACTGATGGCATGGCCTGTGGCTGCTCAAACCGTCGACAACACAAAGATGAATCAGTATATCGACCGCCTGATGAGCCAGATGACGCTTAAGGAGAAAATCGGTCAGCTCAATCTTCCAGTGACGGGCGACATTGTTACTGGCGAGGCTAAGAGCAGCGATCTGGCAGGCAAGATCCGTAAGGGCGAAGTGGGAGGCCTGTTCAACCTCAAAGGTGTCGACAAGATCCGTGAGGTACAGAAGCTGGCCGTCGAGCAGAGTCGCCTGCACATCCCCTTGATATTTGGTATGGATGTTATCCATGGTTATGAGACCGTGTTTCCCATTCCTCTTGCCATCTCGTGCAGTTGGGATATGGCGGCTGTTGAGCGTTCGGCTCGTGTGGCTGCTCAGGAGGCCAGTGCCGATGGCATCTGCTGGACTTTCTCACCGATGGTCGATATCGCCCGCGATCCTCGTTGGGGACGTATGTCGGAGGGTAATGGCGAGGATCCCTATCTGGGTTCTGCCATCGCTCGTGCGATGGTGCATGGCTACCAGGGCGACGACCTGGCACTCAACAATACGGTGATGGCCTGTGTGAAGCATTTCGCCCTTTATGGTGCAGCCGAGGCTGGTCGCGATTACAACACGGTGGATATGAGCCGCTGGCGCATGTTCAATTACTATTTCCCTCCCTACGAGGCTGCTGCCAAGGCGGGGGCGGGTTCGTTCATGACCTCATTCAATGTGGTGGATGGTATTCCAGCTACCGGTAATAAGTGGTTGCTCACCGATGTGCTACGCAAGCTGTGGGGATGGGATGGATTCGTAGTGACCGATTATACGGCCATCGCCGAGATGACTGCTCATGGCATGGGCGACTTGCAGACCGTTTCAGCATTGGCACTCAATGCCGGTACGGATATGGACATGGTGGCCGATGGTTTCATCGGTACCTTGGAGAAGTCGTTGCGCGAGGGTAAGGTGAGCGAGCAGACCATCAATCAGGCCTGTCGTCGCATCCTTGAGGCTAAATACAAGCTCGGTCTCTTCGACGATCCTTATCGTTATCTCAATGCCAAGCGTGCCAAGAAGGAGATTTATACCGCAGCCAATCGTGCTGATGCACGTCGCTTGGCCACAGAGTCGTTTGTGCTGCTTAAGAACGATGCACGCTTGTTGCCGCTCAAGAAGCAGGGGCGGGTGGCTGTCATTGGTCCGCTTGGTCATACACGTGCCAATATGCCCGGCACCTGGAGCGTGGCTGCAGCCTTCGATAAGTATAAGAGTCTCTATGAGGCCATGCAGCAGAAACTTTCCGGTGTGGCTACCGTGACTTATGCCAAGGGCAGCAATGTGTTTGATGATACACAGTTGGAGGCTAATGGCTCTATGTTTGGTCGTGAGATCCGTGACAACCGTAGTGCCGAGGAGATGCTGGACGAGGCTATGAATGTAGCGCGCCATGCTGATGTCATCATCGCAGCTGTTGGTGAAACCAGCGAGATGAGCGGTGAGTGCAGCAGTCGCTCAGATCTCACTATCCCTGAAGCTCAGAAGCGTCTGCTCACTGCGCTAAAATCCTTAGGCAAGCCCGTGGTGCTGGTCAACTTCTCTGGTCGTGCCACTGTCATGAATTGGGAGACGGCGCATTTCAGCACCATTCTGAATGTATGGTTTGGTGGTTCCGAGGCTGCCGATGCCATCTGTGATGTGCTGTTCGGCGATGCTGTGCCCAGTGGTAAACTGTCGTTCTCAATGCCTAAGAGTGTAGGTCAGATTCCTCTGTTCTACAATCATCTTAACACAGGTCGCCCGCTGGAGCAGGGAAAATGGTTCCAGAAGTTCCGTAGCAACTATCTCGATATCGATAATGAGCCACTTTATCCCTTTGGCTATGGTTTGAGCTATACCACCTTCAGCTATGACCATCTGCGCTTGAGTGCCAACAAGATGGATCGCCGTGGTAAGCTTGTAGCCAGTGTAGATGTTACGAACACAGGCGAATACGATGCTGATGAGATAGTGCAGCTCTATATTCGCGATATGGTGGGCAGTGTATCACGTCCGGTGAAGGAGCTGAAGGGCTTCGAGCGTATTCACCTGCAGAAAGGTGAAACCAAGACAGTACACTTTACCATCGACGAAGAGAAACTCAAGTTCTATAATTCTGATTTGCAATATGTCAGTGAGCCTGGTGAGTTCCAATTGATGGTCGGCCCCAACAGTCGTGACGTACAGACCTTATCGTTCGTCCTTGAATAACAACAAGAGGCTTGTTTCAATTTTACCCTAACACTAACCCTGCTTTAGTATGATACTATCGCAGGGTTAGTGTTAGGGTATCGTGTGGTTAGTGTAAACCTATCGTGGAGGTGCCTGAAAACATGCCAGACAGATTCACCTGACCATAGACCGACATCGCTCCAGATAGCAATAATGGTAGTAATAATTTCTGTTTTATATAAAACAGTCATGGTGAAAATGTTGGATCAAAATCTTCACAACTGCCTGATATTCAGGAACAAAAGCTTCCTTTTTGAAACTCGTTGAGGTGACGAAGGTGACGTGATTTACAAAATTTTTTTTTATAATAAAAATCTACCACTTTTTTCTCGCGCGTATGTAGGTTGTGTTTATACGTCACCATCGTCACCTGTAAAACAGTGTAAATCTCTATGAATCAATAAGTTAAATGACATTATTTAAAAACGTCATTTTTCTAAAAAAGAAAAAAATGGAGGAATTTGAAATCAGATTATATTATAAGAGTGAGTTGATTTGTACTTGTTAAGGCAAGCGAGCCGCAGATAGGTCAGTTTAGGGTTGTCCAAGCGTCATCTTCCACTCGTTCCGCAGTCATCTTCGCATCGTTCCTCAGTCAGCTTGGAGGGGGAAAGTGACTGGACTACGACCGCAAGTTGACTTGCCTTCGAGCCATAGTTGCGTCATGCACGACCCATAGTTGCCCCTATCAGCGAGCAAGCCCCAGAAAGAAACCCAGATCAGGGGCCGGTCTCCTGATCATTCTTTGAGAAAGCCTATACTCTATTCATCCCGCCTCTGCTGGGAGAGAAGTAGCGGATTTTGCATTTCTGCAAACTGTCGGTCGATTCTGGCACCATGCCAGACAGATTAATCTGACCATAGACCGATATCGCTCCAGATAGCAATAATGGAAGCAATAATTTCAGTTTCATTGTAATACAAAAAAATCATTCAATCAAGAAACTAACATCTTCCACATATCTCATACCAAATACACCTCTCCTTACAGTAACAATACATTTACTTCCGTTTGGTTGTAACGCCTTTTTCTGGTTGCACCAAAAAGATGTATTTAAGTTTTCTAATCTTATCTTGACATAGTTATTCCATGATGCCGTCCTTGTCATCGCCCATGTTGTTTTATCAACAACAATCCCTTCATATTTGATCTCAGATCCAATGCATATATATCTATTGGGCAAGAATATTAAAGCAGGTACGATAATTAACAGCCAAATACTCTTATATAAAAATCTAAATGATTTAAATTCTCTTTTATGGACTTTATCTGTAAAACTACGGTTTCTTTCGCTAATTAGCTCATAAACCACATATATTATAATTAATAAAAACTGTAAATACATCCAAGGAATGCAAATCGGCAGTAATGTATTCAAACAGGTTTTCTCAACCCATTTAGTTATAGTAACTACGGCGAAAAGAAACAGAATGTTGGGTAAAATGTCCATCAAAAATGAAACATCCTTTTTTTGTTTATTGTTTTTTTTGTACTCTTTTCTCATTTCGAAATTTTTATTTAGAAAAACGTTCAATAAAACTATTTATTATGTTTGCACTATTCTTCCAATAATTATCCACCTTTTCATTATAGTTATCTTTCTGCTTCTGCAATTTCTTGTTCGCTCTCTGCTGTGCAGACCTAGAATAACGTTTCTGACCAGCTCTTTTATGTTTGATTGCGTTTGGTGGGGTTGCTTTTGTATTTTTGAATTTAAAGTCAGTCATTTGCTTCGATTTTAAACCAGCTCCACCACTAATAGCTGCACTAGTAATTGCTTTCTTGCCCACTTCTTTATAGTCAATATCCTTATAAGACTTTGCTCCACCCTTAACCTGATCAGAAACTTCTTTTACTGCAGAAGAAACCGCTGAAACTGCAACTTTTGCACCTATTCCTTTAAGCGCTGATGCTCCACTTGTAAGTGCACCTTCACCTGCAGCAATAGCAACATTTGTCCAGTTAACATTCTGTGATAAATTATCCATTATAGATAAGTCCATATCATAGTTTTCTATGAACTGAGTCCCCAATTCAACTGTTGCACCAATAATAGCGCCAAGTATCGGACCTTTTCCATCAGGATCTGTTGTATTGCAAGGATTGTCCATACAATAATTATATGGCGTAATTTTATAGAAATTCTCTGCCAATGGATCAATTCTACCCCATCTCGCAAGGATGGGATCATATTGTCTTGCGCCATAGTCGTAAGTATTCAGGCCGTGCATCTTATCGAGTTCCTTGCCATTGTATTTGTAGGGTTGGAAGTCGGGATTGATGGCGGCTGAGGTGTCTGCGTATGGGGCGCCGAAGGGGTAGTAGTTCGTTACCTGTTTCACTGCGCCGCTGGCATTCACTACTTCGCGGATATTTCCTAAATGATCCTGGTTGTAATAGTAGAATGCAAAACTATCTGTCGTTGAGCTTGTGGGCGTTTCCTGAGCGTATCCACCCTCGAACAAGTACTTATCGACCTTCCCGTTCTTGAGGGTAAGGCTGCCGCCAAGCAGATAGTCCGTAGAGTCTGCTTGCAATATCTGCGAAGATGTCAGCTCGGCAGGCTTCACACCCCAGGTTCTGGTGATATTCGGCTTGGCGGTATAGTGAACAGCACGTAGTTTCTTGCCTGATGCGCTATATACATACTTCGTCACGCTGCCGTTGGTGAAGTATATCTGCTTCGGATTGTTGTTCCAGTCGTAGGTGATATAAGCAATACCACGGCTCTTATCAGCCACCAGCGAGCCGTTAGCGTTGTAGATGTAGCCTGAGCCGTTGGCTTTCTTGTACTCAAACGTACCGTTGGTGTTGTTATCAGCTACGCTCTCGGAGACGCTCGCCAGCTGGTTGCCGTCGTACGTGATGGTGAGATTATCCATCGCACCATAGCCGGAAACGGTCTTGCCATTACGGATTATCGAGGTGATGTTCCCGTTATCGTCATAATTTACCTGCTCGCTGTACCTGCCGAAATTTGATGTCAGGGCATTGCCCTCGCTATAGGTACCGCTTGTCAGTCTGTTGGCAGCATCAAGCATCGTCTCGGTCTTAACGTAGTTCGCTGTGTAATTTTGGGCCATGCATATCGCTGGCACAAACAGAAACATAATATGTCTTACCTTTTGTCTCATTGACTGCTTGTTAGAAAGTTACATCATTATATAAGAATCACTCCCTATTAGAGCCTAATAACCTTGGTTTTATTACTTTTGTTTTTCCTTCATTCAAATAATTGAATATACAATAGTAACCATGTTTGTCAAAGCAATAAGCCAAAGTAGTATCATTTTTATATAACATTGTATCTTTGCCTTCTATTACCCAGTATTTCTTTTTAAAATAATCAAAAAGCATACAATTATAGTCGTTTAAGATATCTTTATCTATTTTTATATGGTATGACCAATATAATCGCTCTGAAAGATAATTAGAGCTGTTCAAGAAATCGCTTTCGAATTCTTGATAGTTCACATATAACTTATTATATGATTCTAGCGGTGATTCATAAAGATTTGCAAGCACCCAATTCGGAATCATTAATAAAGAGTCTTTTCCATATAAAATAAAAAAATTCTTCAATTCTGAATCATCCGATATTATTGAATCGCTTTCCATATTCTTTTTCTCCTCATAATAACAAGTCAACCTCTTGCTTGAATTGTTGCATGATAATATACAAGAAAATAGTATCACTGATAGTATAAACTTTCCACTCTTCATTTTTACTTATTTTTATAAAAATCTGCTATTGTTTTGAGGGTCGTTGCATGTCAGAGGACAGTCCCGTGCCAGAGATGTCTGTCGATTCTGGCATAATGCCAGACAGATTCACCTGACCATAGACCGGCATCGCTCCAGATAGCAATAATGGTAATAATAATTTCAGTTTCATATGTAATATATCACTAATGAATATAATAATCACTTCCTTCGCCCCTTCAATCCTGCGCTTCCTCTTCCTGATGAATCACCCAAAAGGTATTATCATCTATCTTCCGAATAAGGAAATTTGCCTTCTCACGAGGTATAGCAACAATTGGTAGTCTGTTTCTAAACACGAATACTGACCCCTCTATTTTTTGCCCATAGTTTGGAAAGTACTCTTTATAACAGACTACTTCATTAAGATGCGAATTGTCTTTTACCTTTTGATTTCTATTTAATATTAGAATTCTGCTGCCAACATCTCCGTACAGCTTTCTAATAACGGGTCCTACCCGTTTCTCCATCTCATCTAAATTACAAGCATTGGTGAAATAGTAAACCGTATCCCATTCTTCTGGATACAAATCCGACAGATTTATTATCGTATCGTTAGCGTAATAACACTCCTTTATCCTTTCATCTATGTCCTTACTACAAGATGAGAACAAGATGAGAGTCGCTGCAATCAACATAGCGCTTAGAAACAAACTGATTCTAATGCAAGGAATTTTGTAATGCTTCATATCTGCGTATTTTATCATTCTCTGGTACAGGACGTTCTGATGGATACATTCCATTATTATCCAATTGATTTAATATATTCATTAATTGTTTGCCCTTGGAAGGGTTAAGCTTTACACGCTTAACTTTATATCCTCCTTTTACCTTTTGGGCTTGATACAATCCTTCGTTCATGTAAACACTAAGAACATCTTTAGCATTCTCGTTCATTTTGGCACCCTTGTTGTTTTCCCCAATAGCTCTACCAATAATGTTATTGTGTAAGTCTACAGACTTGTCTGCATCACCTAAGTTTGGGAAAAAAGTCTGGTTCAAGTCAATATTGGGATTATCTTCGTGAGCATCCCCAACCTGTTTTGCAATATCAGAGCCAAATTCGGATGATATTTGAGCTTGCCATAATGTATGTCTGAAAGCTCCGTTTTCACTACCTCGCTCTTCTTGTTCACCAGGTATAGAACCATAAAGGATATCACCTCTTGTTGCGAAACGAGTAGCATTTGTGCTGATATTAGTAACATTATGACCTGTAATCACAGTCCCTATTCTAATAGCAGCAATAGGATGGCATAATCCAAATAAGAATTTTTCAGGCGTCCCTGTCTCTCTCCCGTCAGGGTCAATAAACTTCACTGGACCATTGTGACAATAATGATAAGGTGTTATATCAGGATTCCTTTCTGCTAGTGGATCCATCCTATCCCATCTGGCAAGTATGGGATCATATTGTCTTGCGCCGTAGTCGTAGGTGATATAGGCGATACCGCGGCTCTTATCTGCCACCAGCGAGCCGTTAGCGTTGTAGATATAACCCGAGCCGTTGGCTTTCTTGCACATGCTAGGGGACAGTCTCGTGACAGGCATTGGTAATGTATTCATTTTATAAACAATTCCTTTATTGAAGAAATAGGGGCAGAAAAAGTGATAGGATTCTCCGTCCCTTGATTCATTCTTTTCGAGATTCTTCATCAATATATTCTAAAATTTTCATTACAGCAATACTGTCCTTTGGCGTTTTTAGTCTTCTTTTCTGAATAAGATCCATAAAAGTCAAAGTATCTCTCGTATCTATAGTAACCACATAAGAATTCCTGTAATCTGCCTTACATTCAAAAATAAGATATTCAACGACATCAAGATTTGTTCTCCGCTCAGCAGATAACAATGGAGTATCATAAAAATCATTATTTGCAGAGAAATTTACATCAGCCCCGGCTTTTACCAAAATTTTAGTTTTCTCCAAACTGGTGAATGCTGCCCGTATTAAAGGAGTTTCATTTGTAGGCGCATATGAAAGCGTCTCATCTTTTTTGACATAGTCGTTAGGATTTCCTCCATGTTCCAACAAATAAATGAGGATATCTGAGCGTATAAAATAGTCAGATGCTATTGCAATAGGCGAAGTTCCATCATAAGTATCGTGAGCGTTTGGGTCAGCGCCGTGGCTTACCAGAAATTTGACAGCATCGAGGTTTGCATTCAATACCGCCCAAGATAAGAGTGTCTCTCCGAATTTTTGCTCTCTAAAATCTATATCTATTTTGTTCTTCTTCATGATCGCTTCTGCCTCTTTAAAGTTGTTCTTGGATATATTCTGTGCAAATTCCCAAGCTTCTATTCCTTTCCATAGTCTGATATCATCCCCAAGGTAGTTATTCTTTTCAGAACAACTAAAGGTTGACAACAATACTAATCCAATAATATATTTAATCCGTTTCATTTTCTCTCCTCCTCCAATTTGCTAATTATATTCATTTTTTTGTAATCAATTTCTCCACCCCTTGAATCCCCAAGGTAAGAACCATCTCTGTAAATTCCTCTTATGGTACCAACCTTTTATTACGAAGATTAAACAAAGGAATAATACGATAAGGCCAAGTACATCAATATACATTGTCTCTTTTTTATAGTATTCCATCGGGCTTAAAAGACTATATGCTGAATATTGCGACATTGGACCTGCACTGTAAGTAACTTCTCTATTTGAGAGAGTCATCAGAAAATAGCCTTTTCCACAAATTCCATATATCACATCATCGTCAACAATCATAGAATCGATATCGCATATAATTACTTCATCTTCTTTCAAGTCTAAAATTCCTTTTGCTGTACCACATATTTCCAAAGCAATATCTGGTCTTATATTTACACGATAATATGAGCCAATAAAATCCTCATTTTTTATAAATGTCATTGATACCGAATAAACAACGATTATAAGAAAAGTCGTAAATATACAGAGAATCGCAGGGGTTCTCCTGATCATATTCAGGAGGCCATTTTCTTTGTTATTACTCGATATTTGTTTCATTTGAATTATCGAATTATCATTTACATGTCACATGTCAGGGGACAGTCCCGTGCCAGAGATGTCAGTCGATTCTGGCACCATGCCAGACAGATTCACCTGACCATAGACCGGCATCGCTCCAGATAGCAATAATGGTAGGAATAATTTCAGTTTCATTTGTAATATATTGTTTGTAATAATCACTTTCTCCGCCCCTTGATTTCTCCTCCCTATTCCAGCCATTTTCTATATAATTCATAGGGGACGGAAGAGGACAGCTTGTTTAAGACAATATGAGTAGAATCATTGGAAAGTAATACCCATAACGTGTCTGGATGATGACTTCCTGGGAAAGCTTTTGCTATACCAAATTCAACGCCATATCTCCCGCTAAAGAAAGCTTTGCAATCTTCTATCTGAATGGAATCAGGTCTTCTGCTAATGATTTTCCAATTACCATATTCTTTCACTTCCCGATTAAGACTTTGAATCTTGCTCTTTTTAAAATCGTATACCGAATATGGAAGTTTAACTTTTCTATTTTGGAATTTGAAGTTCCCCAACAAAGCATAAGATATGCTATTTCGCTCAGCTATCGAAAAACTATTATCAACTGTCGACCAACCTATGATTTTAAATTCTATAGATGATTTGAATTGAATACTATTACTCACAATATAAATTGTGAAAACAAGTATTACTGCTATTGCAATAATAATTGTTCTTTTTACGTCTCTTCTGTTTAGAAGTTTAATTGCCGTTTTAATAATAGGCTTAATCATCAGTTATCTCCTTGTTGATACCATAAATTCATGATAGAAGGGCTCACAAAAACAATCTAAACAAGCCTCAATATCGTTTTAATGCTTTTAAATTATTGTGGCTTTTGAGCTGCAAATACTTTATTTAACTCTTTCTCCAATTTACCTTTCTTCTGTAATTTCAGATAGTTCTCCAGTAAATCAACCTTGCCAGTCAACTCACTATTTGGCACATAGAACTGAAGCAGAATGTCGATAGCATAGTTGAAATGCTTCTCGTCAAGTTCCTTCATGTTATCTTCCAGACAATAATAGCTATACGAGGCAAGATAAGCCACAAAGTAAGCCAAGGTCTTTTCTGAGGTGGCTAACGAAGCTGTCTCTTCTCCTACAGGGATGTTCACATCGGCACTGGCTTCTGTCCAGTTAATGATATACTGTGCAGCCTGATTAATCTGAGGGGCACTTATCTTATGAGTAAGATAGTACTGGATACACTTCATGGCATCAGAGTTGTGATCCCTACAAATGGCATCGCTTGTAAATTTGATAGGTTCTGGAAGATCAACGATACCGTCGGCCTTCTCTTTTTTTAGTTTCTCGATTGTTTTTTCTGTTTCTTGAGCTCTTTTCTGGTCATCAATAGCCAAATAGTATTTTTGAAGGAATGGCAGCTCGTCGATGTATTCGTCAGAATGCTTTCCCAGTACATTCCTAATGACATTCAGTGCTCGTAACTCATGTTTCAAGGCTTCCTGATGATCTCCGTTATAATGGCATGATTCTGCCATGCGCATCAGAATAATGGCGAGGTCATAATCGTTTCGGTTCAACTGCTCATAAATGGTCAGTGCCTTCCTGCAGTTTTCTTTTGCCTTGGCATACTCCTCAAATGAAATCTGATAGAGGGAGAGGTTATCAAGATAGAAGGCATACATTGAGTTGCTGTTACTGATATTATCCCCATATAGTTGTATTGCTTTCTCTATGGTGTCTGCTGCTTTTTGTGGTTGTTTGTCCCTAAAATACAGTTTTGCAGAGAATGCCAACTCTTTGATATAAGAAGAGTCTTTCTCGCTGTATAGAGATTTAAGAATAAACAACTCGCGCTCTTTGGCCTTGATGGCGTCTGCGTATCTTTGTTGGTTCATCAGTTTAATGGTGAGTGAGTCTAACTTATCTGCCTGTTGCCTGGTTATTTCGTCATTCTGAGCCCCTGCGGCAAGATAAAACGCCATTGTAATGAGTGTTAACAATAGTCTGTACATCGTTGTAATAATAAAGTTTCTGAAGTATTTGTATATAATAATGTGAATGATTGGTATTTGTTGAGTTATACCACATCCACCACGGTTAAGACATGGCCTGCAACCTTGAAGCGGATGTCGAATCTGAGGAAAGGCATGCCGTAGATGCGGTCGGGATCATCGTGGTAACGGGGACGAGGATCTTGCTCGAGGGTGGCGATGAGCGAGGCTATCTGGTCGGCAGGGATGCGGGCTGCCAGCGTATCGGGAAGCTCTACCTGAAGGGGCTGCCACTCGGTCTGATCGACAAAGCCACTGCGGGCTTCGGGATGGGCATCGGCATAGGCCACATAGGGTTTGATGTCGTAGATAGGTGTGCCATCCATCAGGTCGGCACCACGCACGTAGATGACGGGACCAAGTTTGGGGTCGTTCTCCACACGGTCGAGGCGCACGCACGACAAACCGAGGTTGTTGGGACGGAATGGTGAGCGGGTGGCAAAGACACCCATGCGCTGGTTGCCGCCTAAACGGGGCGGACGAACGGTGAGGCTCTTCTCAGCATCGCGGTTGGCCGAGAACTCCCATACTATCCACAGGTAGTCGAAGGCTTCGATGCCGCGTACAGCATCGATCTGACGGTATGCCGGGGCCAGGATGATACGCCCCGTCAGATCGGGTACTAATCCGCTCTGACGAGGAATACCAAACTTTGTGGGAAATGGCGATTCGAAATGGGCTATGGGTTGTATCTCCATGCTTTAATCCTGGAATTGGAATACAAAGTCTTCGAGTGTACAGATCGACTTGTTCTTGGTCTTTGACTTGAAGACGAAGTAGAGGGCATGCTTGCCGGCGAGGTATTTCTCTTTGGCTTCGTTAGTGATGCCTGCTGCCGCCGCATAGGTTTCGTTCATCATGTCGGCCTTCAGTTCCAGCTGCCCGATCTTCTTACCGCCTTGTGAGGCCCAAGGACGGTCGAGCATAATGTCGATCGTACCGTCGATACCCTCTGGAACGAGGTTGATACAGAGGAATAGATTGGCTTTGTTGGCCAGACGTTTGGCGTCGAAGTTGAAGTACTTATAGCCAACAATAGAACCATCGGTATTGTTAACCACGCGGTTGGTGTTGTTCTTGATGCTATAGGGCTCGTCGAAGTTTGAGTCGGTGCCATAGCCTGCCTCGACATACGAACCCGAGAAGATGTTGTTGGGATACTCGTGAACGACGGGCTTGGGGCCAGTGAGCCAGCAGGCGATACCTGCGGAATGGCGCTCGAAGGGATCGAGGCCGTTCAGTGAGAAACCATTGCTGTTATACTCACCCTCGCTGATCTCTACCTTACCGCCCTTGCCGGGTTCTACTAACACCTGGATTGGGGCCACCATAGCCTGACGGGCATATTCGTTGGTGCCGGTCTGACGGTGGTAGAACACGTACCACTGACCATTGATCTCGCAGATGGAGCCATGGGTGTTGCCGTGGGGAACAGCAGAGGCAATGGTGTCGCCCTTTTCATTCACCTCGCGGCCACGACCGTCGATGATAGTGCCGCCATAGGTCCAGGGACCCAGCGGCTGGTCGCTATAGGCATAGGCCAGGGTGTAATTGGTGGCAGGCAAGCCAAACTCGCCCTCCTCGCTGATACGACTATAGATGAACACGTACTTATCCTGGATCTTGCGGAGGCTCGATGCCTCAAAGAATCTGAATACCCCCTCTTCCTTGCTGCTTGAAATCATGCCGTCGATGATTTGGGTGCCGGGTTTGACGGTGCACATGGTCGAAGGATCGATCTCGGCAGCATAAGAATGCTCGAAGCCCCAATAGCCGTACACACGACCATCGTCGTCGACAAACACTGCGGGGTCGAAACCATAGACGCCCTCAACCTGGTTGGGATTGTTCTCCTTCCAGTTGCATACCTCGAAAGGACCGTCGGGGCGCTTGCTCTTGGCTATCAGCGCATTGCGACCGCCTGTCTGGTCGTTGGGGAAGAGGTAATAGGTGTTCTGACCTGTGGTGTCGGTGGCACAGGCAACATCTGGGGCAAACAGTACGTCGGCAGTGCCGGCAGAATCGAAGGCTTCGCCACGGGCGTTCTTGTTGACCATGAGAATGATACCGTCGTAGCGCCAATGATTGAGATCATCGACCGATGCCGACCATACCACCTGGTCGCGGCCGCAATACATATCCTTCAGATTGTCGTGCGAACCATAGATGTACACACGTTTCTTGCCAGGATTGTCGGGATCGTCGAACACGTAAGGCTCGCCATCGGGGATGTGCTCCCACAGGGGCAGATAGGGGTTGCCTACGGTGCTGAGCGTAGTAACTTCTTGAACAGGCGCAACAGCAGCTTTCTGGTTGCACGATGTGGCGAACAGCGTGCAGCATACTGCGCCAAGGGTCAGTTTCAGTACATTTGTCTTCATCTGTTTAATAATCTTAGGTTGATAACTTGCGTGCAAAAATACAAAAAAAGTTTGAAAGTGTGTATCACATAACAGATTTTTTCGTATATTCGCACCATAGTTACGCTAATTTAAAACATAAACGCTTATGAAAGTAGGAATTCCAAAGGAAATCAAGAACAATGAGAACCGTGTGGGTATGACCCCAGCGGGAGTAGCCGAACTGACACGTCGTGGCCATGAGGTGAGTGTACAACACACGGCAGGCGATGGGAGCGGCTTCAGCGACGACGACTATGTGAAGGCCGGCGCACGCATCCTGCCAACTATCGAGGCGGTGTATCGCGAGTGCGACATGATAGTGAAGGTGAAGGAGCCGATTGAGCCCGAGTATGAGTTGGTAAGGCCCGGTCAGTTGCTGTTTACCTATTTCCACTTTGCCTGTGAAAAGGAATTGACAGAGGCGATGCTGAAGAGCAAGGCGGTATGTCTGGCTTATGAAACGGTGCAGTTGCCTAACGGTTCGCTGCCGTTGCTGCAACCTATGAGTGAGGTGGCAGGACGTATGGCTACGCTGAATGGTGCCTACTATCTGCAGAAGACCAAGGGCGGCAAGGGCAAGCTGATTAGTGGCGTGCCTGGTGTAAGTCCTGCCAAGGTGTTGGTGCTTGGCGGTGGTGTGGTAGGTGAGGCTGCTGCACTGATGGCTGCCGGACTGGGTGCCGACGTGACCATTGCTGACATCTCGTTACCCCGACTGCGCCAGCTCGACATCGAGACGCCCGCCAACGTGCATACCTTGTATTCGTCGGAACATAACATCCGACAGATGTTGCCTACGGTGGATATCGTAGTGGGTAGTGTACTGGTGCCAGGCGACAAGACGCCACACCTGATTACACGCGACATGCTACGCTTGATGGAACCGGGTACCGTTTTGGTGGATGTGGCTATCGACCAAGGTGGCTGCTTTGAGACATCGCACCCCACCACGCATAGTGAGCCGGTATATACCGAAGAAGGTATTGTACACTATTGCGTGGCCAATATCCCGGGCGCTGTGCCTAACACTTCGACACTCGCTCTTACCAACGCCACGCTGCGCTATGCTATAGCTTTGGCCGACAAGGGCTGGCAGCAGGCTTGTAAGGACGATCCTGCACTGGCCAAGGGTCTGAACATCGTTGAAGGCAAGGTGACATTCAAGGCTGTAGCCGATGTGTTCGGTTTGCCGTACGAACCCATAGCATAAAAAATAAAACCTCCGCCAACTGGCGGAGGTTCTTATTTAGAAGTGTCGAATAATCGATTATCCGAGCTTGCCGTCTGAACCGAGTACGTTCACAATCTTGTGGATGTACATCTTCTTCATGTTCTCGCGAGCGGGCTTCAGGTACTGGCGAGGATCGAAGTGATCGGGGTGCTCAGCCAGGTACTGACGGATAGCAGCAGTCATAGCCAGACGAGAGTCAGAGTCGATGTTGATCTTGCAAACAGCGCTCTTAGAAGCCTCGCGGAGCTGCTCCTCGGGGATACCTACAGCGTCGGGCAGGTTACCACCGAACTTGTTGATGGTGTCAACCTCGTCCTGAGGAACTGAAGATGATCCGTGGAGAACGATGGGGAATCCAGGAAGCTTAGCCTCGATCTCGTGCAGAACGTCGAATGCGAGTGGGGGAGGAACGAGCTTACCAGTCTTGGGGTCACGTGTGCACTGCTCGGGCTTGAACTTGTAAGCACCGTGTGAAGTACCGATAGAGATAGCCAGAGAGTCGCAACCTGTGCGTGTAGCGAAGTCGATAACCTCCTCAGGCTTGGTGTAGTGAGACTCCTCAGCTACAACCTCGTCCTCAACACCAGCCAGAACGCCGAGCTCAGCCTCAACAGTTACATCGTACTGGTGAGCGTAGTCAACAACCTTCTTGGTCAGGGCGATGTTCTCCTCGTAGGGCAGTGAAGAACCATCGATCATAACGCTAGAGAAGCCCATGTCGATACAATCCTTGCAGAGCTCGAAGCTATCACCGTGGTCGAGGTGAAGAACAATCTCAGGATGCTCGCATCCCAGCTCCTTAGCATACTCTACAGCACCCTCAGCCATGTAACGCAGAATAGTAGCGTTAGCATAGTTACGAGCACCCTTAGAAACCTGCATGATAACAGGTGACTTGGTCTCAACAGCAGCCTGTACGATAGCCTGCATCTGCTCCATGGTGTTGAAGTTGAAAGCGGGGATAGCGTAGCCACCAGCTACTGCCTTCTTGAACATCTCGCGAGTATTCACGAGTCCTAATTCCTTGTAATTAACCATAATATCTAAAAGTTTAAATGAATAATTGCCACTTTAACGCCTGCAAAGGTACAAAAAAAAGTAAAAAGGTAAAGAAGTAAAAGGGTAAAAGTTACTAATGAGTTCTTATTTTATCACTTTTTTACTTTTCTTCCCTTCTACTTTTTTACCTTTTGTAAAACGCAGTTAGCAATCTTATACCAGCGTATGCTCGTCGAAATACTTCTGAACGTCATCCTTATAGTTGTCAGAAATAGGTATCTGGACACCGTTGAACACAATGTGGAAACGCTCTACAGTAGGCGTTTCGGTCATGTGAACGATGAACGAGCGGTGGGTACGCAGGAACTCGGGCTTGGGCAGATACTCCTCAAGCTTTTTCATCGACATGAGCGACATGACTTTCTCATCGTTTTTCATGTAGAAGCGGACATAGTCCTTCAGACCTTCGATATACAGAATGTCGTCGAGACATACGCGCTGCAGCTTATAGTCGCTCTTGACAAACATGAAGCGGTCGCGGCGATACACGTCCTGCTTGTTAGAGATACTAAACCACTCGAGCGCCTTGTCGGTTGATTTCAGAAAATCGTCGAACGAGATAGGTTTGAGCAGATAGTCGAGTGCCTTAACCTTAAATCCCTCGATGGCGTACTGAGGGAATGCCGTGGTAAAGATTACCTTGGTTTCTCTTGGTAGGATCTTGGCAAACTCAATGCCGCTCAGTTCGGGCATCTGAATGTCGAGAAACAGTAACTGGACTGGGTTTTCACGTAGGTTTTTCATCGCCTCAATGGCGCTGTTGTAAGTACCTTCAAGACTCAGGTAGGGAGTCTTTTTGGCGTAACTCTCCAGCAGACCTGCTGCCAGAGGCTCATCGTCGATAATGGCACATGTAATCATCATAAATAAATATGTATAGTTGAAGTGTAAATTTTCTGATCCTTGGATACGCCTTTCTCCCAGGTATAACATCCGGGATAGGACAGCTCGAGTCGGCGTTGTACCTGACTGAGTCCGATACCGTGACCGCTGCGGTCCTCATGCGTCTTGGGATGGTAAGAGTTCTCTATCTGACACATAATCTCATGCTCAGTAGCTGTGATGCTGATATGTACGAAGCTGGGCTCGGTGGGACTGACACCATGCTTAAATGCATTCTCGATCAGTGAGATGAAGATAAGTGGGGCAACCTTGATGCTGGGCAGTGCTACCTGACGGTGGAACGTTACCTCAACATTCTGTGCTAAGCGAATCTTCATCAAGTTGATGTAATTCTCGATAAATGTCATCTCGTCGGTCAGCGTTACTTCGCGCTCCTGATTATCATAGAGCAGGTGGCGCAGCATTTTCGAGAGCTGTTGGATAGCATCCTGAGCGCGCGATTGGTCAATGGCAGTCAGGGCGTAGATGTTATTCAGTGTATTTAGCAGGAAGTGGGGGTTGATCTGTGAGCGCAGATTCTTCAGCTCGCTTTGGACACGTGCTGTCTCTGATTCCCTCAGCTTCTGTTCGGCTGTAACCCATTTGCGTGCCAAGGCCAGTGCGGTGGAACCACCAGCAAAGATGCAGAAGTTCAGACCCTCGCGCAGGATGTTGGTCACATCGTTAATCGCGTCGTCGAAACGCAGGTGTACACCGAAGATGTCATTGGTAAAGCCGGTCCAATAGTGAAGTGTGATACTAAATACTGTAATCATTGCCACGTTGATGAGAAGGTCGTAGCGATGTTTGCCTGCCACGAAGAGCTTAGGCGCCAGATATAAATAGTTCAGATAGAATACTATCATCAGCATTGCTGGCTGCATGCAATACATCAGGTACTGCAAAAACTTGATTCCTGTGCCTCTCCAGTATGTAAGAGGCGACAGGAACATAAATGCCCAAAGGGCTACATGGCATAAGCCTGCTAAATGTTTATTCATAATTTTTTAGTTATTCATGACGGATGGCTTCTATAGGATCCATATTTGCTGCCTTCTGGGCTGGGATATAGCCAAACAGAACGCCGATAAACACACAAACCAGGAATGATACGTAGATACTCCAGGCTGGTACGCTCGATGGCATGCCGAAAGAGGCTACAAACGTGCTGGCTCCAACCCCCACTATCACACCTATCAGTCCTCCTGTGACGGATATCAGAACCGACTCGATGAGGAACTGCAATGAGATGACAGGACCTGTGGCACCTACTGCCATGCGCAAGCCAATCTCCTTGGTGCGCTCGGTAACCGATACCAGCATGATATTCATGATGCCGATACCTGCTACAAGCAGTGAGAAGGCTGCTGCTACCACCAGAATGATGGTTACGGTGTCCATGGTACTCGACATGGTTTCCATCATCTCGGCTTGTGAACGGATGGTGAAATCATCGTCGGCATCATCTTTCAGTTTGTGATTGCCGCGCAGAATCTGAGTAAGTTCCTCAATAGCTGCATCAGAGAGCTCTTCGGTAACGGCCGAGCAGACAATGCTTGAGAAATAGGTCTGGGCGGCTATGCGCTTCATGACTGTAGTGTAAGGCGCAATAATCACATTATCCTGGTCCATGCCCCACGAGTTGTAACCTTTTGACTTGAGTACACCGATGATACGCATGGGGATTGACTTGAATCGGATTGTCTTTCCAATAGGGTCGACATTATCGCCAAACAGTTCCTTGACGATGGTGGCACCTACCACACAGACCTTAGCGGCCTTCTTGATGTCCTCTTCGGTGAAACATTCGCCTTCCTCGATGGTCCACAGACGGATGTCGAGATAGTCGATAGATTCACCATACATCGAGGCGTTAGTGTTTTTGCTGCCATAGATGGCCTGACCGCTGGCGGTAACCTCGGGCGATACCTTGGTGACAAAGCGCTTCTCGCGAATGATACGCTCATAATCAGCCATCTTCAGAGTCTGCATGCTCGACGGGTCTTGGCGCACACCACCTCGCATATCAGCACCCGGACGGATAGTGAGCAGGTTGGTGCCCATCGTTGATAGTTCGGCTCGGATGCTCTCCTTTGAGCCTTGGCCGATGCTCATCATGATGATGACTGCTGCCACACCGATGATGATACCCAGCATGGATAGGAACGAGCGCATCTTATTGTTCGCTACGGCCTTCAGACTTACTTTAAACAGATTCAGTATATTCATTATTCACTATTCACTAATCACTATTTACTAATCAATCATCCTGTGGAGCTGGCAACTGCGCCAGCGCTTCGGCTGCCGACTTGATATTGGTATTGATGGTGTCCTCGCGAATCTTGCCGTCGCGCAGATTGATGTTACGGCTCGAATACTCGGCGATTTCAGGGTTGTGGGTCACAAAGATAATGGTGTGCCCCTGACGGTAGAGCTCCTGAAAAAGCACCAGCATCTCAAATGAGGTACGTGTGTCGAGGTTACCAGTAGCCTCGTCGGCTAATAGTACAGCAGGGTCGTTAACCAGGGCGCGGGCAATAGCTACACGCTGCATCTGACCACCCGACATCTGGTTCGACTTGTGGTACATACGGTCCTCCAATCCAACAGCCTTCAGGGCTTCCATCGCCTTCTGGCGGCGTT
Organism: Prevotella sp. P6B1; assembly: GCF_000702825.1. Taxonomy (GTDB): domain Bacteria; phylum Bacteroidota; class Bacteroidia; order Bacteroidales; family Bacteroidaceae; genus Prevotella. The sequence continues at coordinate 410,180 of NZ_JNKF01000012.1, read as the reverse complement.
CTGCTGCAGAAATCTCTGAGTTATACATCAGCGGCAACTCTACGTTCTCAAGAGCTGTGGTCTTGGGCAGCAGGTTGTAGTTCTGGAACACGAATCCAATCTTGCGATTACGCAGTTTGGCGCGCTGTATCTTCGACATGGTGCGAACAGCGACACCATCCAGCAGATATTCGCCGCTGGTGGGCGTGTCGAGACAACCCAACTGATTCAAGAGGGTTGACTTTCCTGAGCCCGATGTGCCCTGAATGGTCACGAACTCGCCCTCGTAGATCTTGAACGAGACACCGCGCAAGGCTTTCACCGTCTCACTGCCTACCTGGAAGTAACGCTTCACATTCTGCAGTTCGATGACTACTTTCTTATCTTCTTCCATATTATCTCTTTGGGGCTCCGCCACCATTTTGACCACTCTTGTTGTTATTGTTTCTTGGGCGTGGCATGAATGGGTTACCAGCCTGCTGTTGTTCGGTTTCGGCAGCACCACCACTGATGTTGAAGTCTGATAAAACCTCTGTACCCTCCTTGATGCTACTGATTATCTCGGTCATCATACCATTGGTAGTGCCGATCTCTACTTTGTGGGCTTTAAATACTGTTCCCTCCTTGGTCCATAGCTTGTGGTCGCCCTCGCAGTCCTCGATGGTCTCTCCCTTCTGGAGGAAGGCCTCGTTGGGCTGGAAGCGTAGCGCCTTGGCGGGGACTGCCAGCACATCGTTCTTCTCGAGTGTGAAGATGGTCACATTGGCAGTCAGACCAGGTTTCAGTTTTAAATCTGCATTAGGCGCAGAGATAACAACCTCGTAGGTCACTACATTACTCTCTGTGGTAGCCTGCTGGCGCACCTGAGTGACACGTCCCTCGAACTGATCATCGGGGAAAGCATCGACAGTGAAGCTAACACGCTGACCTTCCTTTACACCACCTATGTCGGCCTCGTCGATATCGGCAATCACACGCATGTCAGTCAGATCCTGAGCGATGACAAACAGCTCTGGTGTATTGAAAGATGCTGCCACGGTCTGGCCCTCTTCAACAGATTTTGAGAGGATGACACCATCGATAGGTGATGTAATGGTGGCATAACCTAAGTTGGTCTGTGCTTTCTGTACATTCTCTTTCGATGAGTTTACCTGCTCCTTGGCCTGCAGATACTGCAGTTTGGCACTCTCGTATTCGTCGGCGCTTACCAATCCCTTTTCGTGCAGTTCCTTATACCTATTATAATTAGCTAACTGGTAATTGAGCGAACTCTGTGCGCTACTCAGGTTGGCCTTGGCGGTATTCAATTCGCTGATCAGATTGGTACGGTCGAGTTCGGCAATCACCTGACCCTTCTTGACAACCGAGTTGTAGTCGACATACAGATGACTGACGATACCACTAACCTGAGTACCTACCGTTACACTTGTCACTGGCTCGATGGTGCCAGTAGCGGTAATACTGGTCTGGATGTTGGTCTTTTCTACCTTGGCGGTGTCGAAGGTAATTTTCTCATCCTTTTTACCTCCTGTGCATTTTACCAATGCTACAATGATGATGGCGGCCACAACGCCAATGCCTATCCATCCTTTTTTACCGATTTTTTTCATATGTCTTATCACTATTCACTTTTCACTATTCACTAATCACTATTCACTATTTTACTTCTCCTGTTTCGTAGAACTTCAACATCTGCTGGTTGTAGATGGTCTGGTACTTAGACTGCAGCTGGTTCTGCTGAGCCGACAGGAGATTGTCCTTCCCAGTCATCAGTTCTACAATATTCTTTAATCCCAGTCGGAACTGTTCCGACAATAGATCATAGCTTTGCTGCTCGCTTTCGACCGTAGCGCTGGCTGCACGATACTTCTGTTGGTTGGTCTGGGCGTTCAGCCAATATTCCTGTATGGTGGAGTAGAGGGTCTTCTGTTGATCCAATAAGTCTAATTGTGCTGACTGCTGCTGGATTTTGGCTTTGTTGACAGAAGTCTTGGTTGAGCGACCATCGAAGATGGGGACACTGACCGATACACCTGCCATGGCATCGAAGTTGGTCTTTATCTGTTTTCCCCAGCCATTGGAACTCAACGAATTGGTGCTGGTGCCGAAACTTCCTGATACACTCAGTGTGGGTAACCATCCGGCTTTGGCGATACTCAGGTTGACGTCGCTGCTCTTGATGGCTAACTTTGAACGTTCTATCTCCGGACGATTGGTTAAAGCCTGTTCATAGACTCTTTGTAGTGAGGGCACCTCTTTCATCACCATGGCATCGGTAATCTCGGGGATGGCCACATCAAACTCTGTCTCGTCGGTTATTTCCAACAGTTGTTTCAGTTGGAGCTTGTAGTTGAGCAGTTGGCTGCGTGTCTCTACGATGTTGTACTCGTCGGTAGCACGCTGGGCGGTTAGCTGGGCCAGATCGGCCTTCGACATCTTACCCACGTTAACCATTTCGCGACCGCGCTCCTCGTTTTTCTTGGCGGTTTCCAGCATTTGCTCGTTTACCTTGACATTCTCGTCGAGATATAGTATCTGGGTATATATCTGTGCGATGCGCTCCTGAATAGAGTTGGCTGTCTCTTGGGTCTGTAGCTCTGCCTGCTCTTCGGCTATCTGATTCAGCTTAACGGTGTTGGTATTGCGCCCGCCATTCCACACTGTCCATTGGGCGTTGATGGCATACGAACCATTATAGTAGGTCTTGTCGACCTTGGTGTTCACCATACCGTTGGTTACGGTAGATACACCCGAATCCTTCCATGGCTGATAACCAATGCTCTGGTTGGTCGAGGCGTTCACAGTAGGCAGTAGCGCACCTTTCGAACCTTTCAGGTCTTCGGTAGCGCTCTGTTTCTGCAGTTTTGATTTCTGCAAGGTGATGTTATTCTCCATTGCGTAGTCAATACATTCCTGCATAGTCCATTTTTTCTGAGCCGATGCTGTGATTGCCAGCAGGGCCAGACCTAATACTATAGCTCTTTTCTTCATCTTAATCATATTTGATTTCGTCGGCAAAGGTACGAAGTTTATCGATAAGTTCCAAATTTTTTATACAAATAATTGACGGTTAGTAGATTATAACCGCCAATTAGTCGATAAAATGATATTTTCTTAATTTTTTGTTAATTATTGAATCATACCCAGATCCTTGATACGCCGTTCGAAGTTCTCACGATTGTCAAGGGCACCGTTCTTGATACGGGCGCGATAGTTGTATATCGTGTTGACCGAATAGTGCAGGAACTCAGCTATTTTTGATGAGTCTTCGATACCGAGTCGTATCAATGCAAAGATTCGGATTTCGGTTGTCAGTCGATTATCCTCCTTGGGCTTTATCTGCATATCTGGCTGTAGAAGGGCGTTAAAGTCATTGACGAAGTTCGGGAACAGATGCAAGAACACCGAGTCGAAGTTCTGGTATAGTTCCTCCAGCTCCTTCTCTTTTAGCTCTGTCGACTTCGACATCAGGAACAGATCTTCCAACTCCTTGTTCTTCATCTTCTTGTTCACCATTTTGCGATAGTTGTCAAGTTTATCGATATACTGTGAGCAGAGACTCATGAACCGTCCGATATACTCCTCCTTTACCCGGTTACTCTCAGAGAGTTGAGAGTTGAGGGTTGAAAGTTGGGCATTCAGGGTTGAGAGTTCTTTTGTCTGTTCGGCCAGTTGACTGTTAGCGGTGGCCAACTCGTCGTTCTTTCCTTTTAAAGCCATTCGTGCCGTATCGAGCTGACGGTTGCGGCGATGCAGGAAGAATAAGACACCTAACAGTAACAACAGCAGCACACTGATTGCTCCCAGCGTTATACGCAACTGGTTGGTAGTGTGTTCGCTTTGCGACTTGTAGTTCTTGGCAATATGTGTGAGTAGAGGTGCTATCTGCCAGTTACGTTGGCGCGAACCATAGCGATTGGCGCAATCACTGGTAAAACTGATGTAGCTGGAGGCCTTGTCGATATAACCGCTAAGCATGAGTTCATTAGCTAATTCCCACATAGAACCTTGGTCCATGGCTGCATTGCGGATGTCGGCCAGTACTGATTCTACCAGCCAGTGTATCATCTGTTCTTTGTCGCCTCTCAACTTGAATTCTATGTAACGGTATAGGGCTACCATTGCGTAAGGATGGCTACCTGGTTCTACGGTTTTCAGCCACTCATCGTTAATGCGCATACCTTCATCTAATTTCCCCTCGCCTTGTGCTTGCTGTTCGCGTCGCAGGAAACAGGTCTCGTAGGTTGGTGGGAGGAATTGGAACATGAGCTGTTTATAGCGGTTGGCTTGGGCTTGGTACCTCTGTTTCATGTGGTCAAGTCGTGTATAGTAGGCCAGCTCGCTATATACATTATTATAAGCTTCGTAGTAGATGCCGAGCGATAACGTGTCTATACCTGTCGGACGGATAGAATCCAGGATGTCGAGTGCTTCATCATACATGCCGATGTTTGCACATCTGATAGCCATCAGCGCACGGCATTTGACCGAACTTGAAGCATCATCCATACCATCAGCCAACTTGATGCACTCTCCCAGAAAATACATGGCGGAATCGCTTACAAATGGTTTGTAAAGTTCATATAACTGGAAATTCCGCTCGTATTTTTCTTTAGCATTTGCTCCTAATGCCAGTGCGTGCCTTACTTCATTGATTTTCTTCTCATGCGCAGCTACATAGTCGGCCGAATGCTCTATTGCTTCGTCTATCTGGCGGCAGTATTCCTCCAGATCTAATTGCTTGTCTGCCAACATGATGCCGGACATCATCAGTAATATGCTAATTAGTAGTCCTTTTTTCATTTCCTATTTTAGTATTTTTCCTTTATGCACTGTCATCATTAGTTGTATTGTTTTGGGTGCAAATATACATATTTTTTAGGAAATAATAAAAAAAAGCCTGGAAATATTTTTATTCCCAGACCTTTTTTGTGTAATCCTGTAACAATCTTTCTTTTTTTTGGAACTACTAATTACTAACTAATATCAACTATGTATGTACCTAAAATTAATACTTATGTATGAGTATGAAATCTATCTTAGCTGGAATGTGCATTTGGTTGGGAGCTGGTTTGAGGCTGTACCGATCAGGGCTTCGAATTGTCCTGGCTCGGTGCGCCAGTTGCTTGTTGTCTCGTCGTAATAACTGAGTGCGTCGGTACCAATGGTGAGGGTTACGTTGCGTGTCTCACCAGGCTGGAGGCTGACTTTCTCAAAAGCCTTGAGCTCCTTGACGGGACGGTCTATTGTACTCCGCTTAGAGGAAATATAGAGTTGTATGGTCTCGCTACCAGCCCGTTTGCCGGTATTAGTGACGGGTACTGTGAAACTGATCTGACCACCTTCAGTGAGCTCTGCTTTATTGGCTGTGGCTTTACCTAACTTGAATGTAGTATAGCTGAGTCCATGTCCGAATGCGAAGAGCGGCTTAATCTTTCTGCTGTCGGTCCAGCGATAGCCTACATAGATACCTTCTTTATATTCCTCGTCAATAATCTTATAATCATCGCGCCATGTTCCGGGATAGCTGCCTGTGGCGTGGGCGCCGCATTGGTCGAGTGATGCATACCAGGTGAATGGCAGTTTGCCTGATGGATTGACATCGCCTGCGAGAACGGATGCGATAGCTTCGCCTGCTTCAGAACCGATGAACCAAGCCTGAACCACTGCGGGAACCTTCTGGATCCACGGTAGGGTAGCACCATTACCAGAGATGTTGACGTAGACCAAGCGGGGATTCACTTTGAGAATAGCCTCAATGACCTCGTTCTGAGCGTATGGCAACTCGTAGTTCTTGCGGTCGTGACCTTCGCAATCCTGATGGTTACTCTTGTTAAGGCCTCCCACGAAGATAACGACATCTGCTTGACGAGCCTTTTCTACTGCCTCGGCGGTGAGCTCTGCCTGCGAGCGGGTTTCGTAGAGTGAACGACCTACAGTCACACCATTGTAACTCTGAACGGTGTCGCCTACGTAACCTCGGACATAGTCAACATCGATACCTGCGAAGCGAGCTTTGATACCGTCGAGGGGGAGAATCTCACGCTGTGCTTTGAGCGATGAGGATCCTCCACCAACGGTCATCATTTTGATGGCGTTTTCGCCAACAACCAGAACCTTCTTGGTCTTTGTCAAATCAAGTGGCAGCAACGTTTCGTTTTTCAATTCTTTCATCTTATCATTCTTCATAAGAACGATGCCCTCCTGGGCGATTCTAAGTGCTGCCTGATAGTGACTCTCAGAGCAAAGAAATCCGTAAGGTTTCTGTCGGTTCATTGTTGTACGATAGAACAAACGAAGCACGCGACGAACTTTTTCATCGAGCTCCTTTGTGCTATATTTGCCCTCTTGAATCAGTTTTTTGTAGGGCAAAGCGAGATAGTAGTTGTCGTAAGCATTGGTGGCACCCATGGTAAGACCATCGGTCCATGATCCAAACTCCAGGTCAAGACCATTATTGATGGCCTCCTCGGTGTTGTGACAACCGCCCCAGTCGCTGATGACTACTCCATCAAAGCCCCAGTCCTTTTTCAGGATTTTGTTGAGCATGATGCTGTTATGGCAGTTGTGCTTACCTTTATATAGATTGTAGGCACCCATGATGCTCCAGGCACCACCCTCCTGAACCGCCGCCTTGAAAGCGGGGAGATAAATTTCGTGGAGCGCACGATCAGAAATGACTACATTAACCTGATGGCGATATTCTTCGTCGTTATTCAACGCATAGTGCTTGACACAGGCTGCAACACCTTTTGACTGGAGTCCCTGTACATAGGGAACAACCATACGTGAGGCCAACCAAGGGTCTTCGCCCATATACTCGAAGTTGCGACCGCCCAGTGGTGTGCGGTAGATGTTTACACCTGGGCCTAACATAACATGTTTATTTCTGTAAAGTGCCTCTTCTGCAAGACTTTCTCCATACAGACGCGCCAACTGGGGATTCCATGTGGCAGCCAAGCAGGTGAGTGCAGGGAATGCAACACATGAATCGTTGGTCTGGCCAGCCTGCTCCCATTCATCCCAAAGTACATCAGGACGAACACCATGAGGGCCATCGTCAGTCCATAAATCAGGAAATCCAAGACGTTTAACACCAGGGCTGGAAAACTTAGATTGCGCATGAATCACGGCAATCTTCTCGTCGAGCGTCATACGGCTGAGAGCATCATCGATGCGCTGCTCAATGGGCTTAGTCTCGTCGAGATAAGCTGGCAGACTCTGAGCCTGCGAAGTGGCTGAAGTCGTCATAAGCAACAAAGTTGAAAACAATAGTTTCATCATTTCTACTTGGGTTTTAAGTTTCCGACTGCAAAATTACAATATTATCAGATACGCACAAGGTTATGTAACAAAACAAGTGGAGAAGTTACGCCTTGTATAAAGCGTAACTTCTTGCATTTTAGATAATTACGATATATTTATACACGGGAAAAAGTGGATGAAATATAGTCGTAAGGTACCTTATTTCTTCTCTACGTTGAGGATTCCATTGGCAATACCGGCGCTCAAATCAATGGTAAACTCGAAGATGTCGCCTTCTGTGAGTGTCACACCGTCCTTCAGGAAGATGTTACCATTGTCGCTATCTGCTGCATTTACACGGAACCAATCGTTGTCAGAGTCGAGGTGGTACTCTCCACCCTTACCATTGAATTCTATACCCCAGGTGGGTTGACCGAAGAACTTGAAGTTGATGTCGCTGGCTTTGAGTTGCTGACCCACGGTAAGGGTGATGCGATATTTCCCCTTGGCGATAGGAGCCATGCACTGATCCCAGTCGGGGTCGGTCCACCAGCTTTTGTTGTTGCCTGAGTTGAGGAAAGGCTTGTTTACGCAATCGCTACCGATAATCCAAACAGAACCGGTTCCATCTGCCTGTAGTGTGGCTGGTTTACCCTCGTCGTTAACAGGATAAACCTGTACGTATTGATAGTCGGCATAAGCTTTAATAGCATACTGACCGTTGATGCAAAGGAATGTATAGGTGCCATCACCATTTGCTTTCAGGAAGTCGGGATCGATGTACCAGTCATTATTTACGATACCATCGAACTGCAAGGTCATTCCTTTCTTGAGTGACATGATTTGTGGGTCTTTGTCAGCCAGTGTCACCAGTTGTGTACCCTCACCAGCTCCTTTTTTGATGGTGAGTGGCGCATTTTGCGTGCCACCTGTCAGATCGATAGTGAAGATATAGGTATCGCCCTCGTTCAGCGTGACACCCTCTTTCAGATAGATGTTACCATTGTCGTGACCATTACCATCACCTACGCCGAATACATCGCTGTTGCAGACTAGTGACTTCTCGCTGCCGTCGCCCTTGAACTCGACACCCCATGCAGGTTGTCCGAAGAACTTGAAGTTTATATCAGTAGCAGAGAGTTGTTTGCCAACAGTGAGGGTGAGCTGGTAAACCTTATCCTTAATCTGAGCCGTTGCCTGATCCCATTCAGTACCTGTCCACCAACCATTGTTGTTGGATGAGTTGAGGTAGGGCTTATTGATGCCGTTGCCGCCAATCACCCAGATAGCACCAGATCCGTCAGCCTGTAGAGTGGCAGGCTCGTCGGCTGTACCGCTATATACTTGCAGGAACTTATATCCATTATATGCAGTCAGTGTATAGGTGCCGTCGATAGCACGGAACACATAGTTGCCGTCGTCGTTCAGTTCAAAGAAGTCGGGGTCGATGAACCAGTCTTCATTAACGATACCACCGATAGTGTACTCGCGTCCTTGTTTCAACTGACGGGTCATCACGTTATCTGACTCTGTGAAGTTCAGAGGCTGAATACTTATTTCTTCATTAGGACCATAGCTATAATCACAGATGTTGAAACTTACGGTTACGTTACCTGTTTCGTTAGTGACGAAGTCTATGTTGCCTTTCTGTCCCAGCTCAATCTCAGAACCATTACTACCAAAGCTCCACTTCTCATCCTTGGTCATGAAGTAACCTTTGAAGGCGTTCTGTTTGGTGTTTATGGTAGCAGTATAAAGGTAGTCGTCGCCCTCAGTCATATCGAATGCAGTACCATCATCGGCTATAAACTGTAGTTCTGCGAGGTGTGGACGCTCTACTGTAAGAGGCACCTCGACAATCGTCTTTGAGGTAGTCACATTCTGTAGCGTGAGACGTACGGTTGCATCGCCGTTGGGAATGTACTGTAGGAAGGGTACGTTGAGATTGACAGTGTAGTCGCCAGCTTCCTTGGTACGAATAACCACTTCGTCAACAGACTCGTTGGTGAACAGCAGTTCGGCTTTGAGCGTAGAAAGACGTTCACCAGTCTTGTCTGTACAGTTGACATCGAAAGAAACCGTCTGTCCCATTTCTACACTACCCAAGGCGCTGATGCCAATCAGGGGATCGCCCTGCTGTACAATATTCTTATAATCTTCGTTGATACACGAAGAGAGCATGCATAGTGCTGCGCCCAAGAGCATGCTACCTATTTGAGATATCTTAGTCTTCATAATTATCTATTATCAATGATTCTTACCATTTGCATGAAACAACCGACTGGGCAGGAACAACGGTACGGAAGTGGTTCTGACCATCGCTGATAACGGCTGTGATGTTCTCATCGGAATTGTTAAGAACAACAGTTGCATAGCTGCCGTCAGGGTTGCGGAAAGCTGAGTAAACCAACCCGTTCTTAGTGAGTGAGCGCTGGGTTACACCGATGCGCTGGGCATCAGGGCGAACGACGCTGGCCATGTGAGAGATAACATAGTAGTGTGAATTGCGGGTGATTGTCTTATAGTCCATTGATATATCAACAGCGCCAAAACATGTCTGACAACCACCATCCAGGTTGGGTCCCATGTTCATATCGAGCATCAGGTTCCATACCAATACGGCCTTACACCACTGGTTTACGGTTCCCAGTGTGACATTCTTCATGTCCTCCATCAGACGCTTTGACAGATTACGGCCATCGTTCCATGTTCCGATACTCGACTCAGAGAAGATGAGTTCCTTGTCGGGTGCCTGAGTGTGGATATCGGTGAGCTCTGTGTTTTTGCCACCGTAGTCGTGATATGCTGAACCTACCACCAGCTCAGAGCCCTCGAACTCGTTGCCAAGTGCATTGTAAACTTTAACAGGATAGTCCTGCTGATCCTCGATATTATCATAGTTGTAGTTATGATCGAAGAGATAAATCTTGGTTGCGATACCATTCTTCTTGAATGCAGAGGCGAGTTCGGCTACGAATGGAGCCTCTTCCTGCCAAGGCATATAAAGCGAAGCGCAGTTGGCCTTATTCAGAGGCTCGTTTTGTGGGCTGACAGCATAAATATTGATGCCCTGCTGCTTCATAGCAGCAATGAACTTTACAAAGTACTGGGCATAGTCCTTACGATAGTCAGGGTTCAGATGTCCGTCTGTCCAAGAGTCGAAAGGCTTCTTGGTGTCGATATCAGCAACCTTCATCCACTTTGGACAAGTCCAAGGCGCAGCAATGATTTTCACATTGGGGTTGATGTCTAGAATCTCCTTCAGAATGGGAATCACATACTGTGTCTCGTCGGTATAGAGTCGGAAGTTCTCCAAACCGGGCTCATCACAGAGTGAGTACTCGGTCGACGAGAAGTCGTTGCAACCAATACTGATACGGGCATAGCTAACGCCATAACCCTCAGTTTCAGAGTATGTCTGCTTCAGGAAAGCGGCACGATCGTCAGCACTCATCTTGAGCAGGTTGTAACAAGTAGAGTAGGTGATGGCGAATCCGAATCCATCCATCGTCTGGAACTGCTGTGTAGGATCAACGATGATGGTTGATGGTGCCATGTTGTTACCATTGAAGATCTCAGCCTTAGTCATATTGAGAAGCTGAGCGCCACTGCCAGTAGTGGTGTAAATCGTGGCAACCTTACCAGCAGGCGTTGGTTCACTACCCTGACCTGCAGGGCGAGGACTATCATCGATAGATGCACTGTTTGTGCAAGCTGTTGTTGAGAGCAACAGTGCGGTGGCTATGCTTAATATTGACATATTTGTTTTCATTGCTTTAATTCTTAACTTCTTTACTACTAAACTTCATAATTCCTTTTAATATCCAGGATTTTGTTCAAGATTAATGTTCTCGTCGAGAGCAGTCTGTGGCAGAGGCAGCAGATAGGAGTTCTCGTCGAAGGTGCGCTTCTGAGCCAGACGGCCAGCGTCCTTGGCATAGACGGCATTCATGTATTTCTCCACCTTGCCGTTACGACAGAGGTCGAACCAGCGCTGTCCTTCGAAAGCGAGCTCCAGACGACGCTCGTGGAGTACTTTCTCAACCATATCACCTGATGTGTCGATAGCCTTCAGACCAACACGGCTGCGAATCTGATTCACCAGTGCGGCTGCTTCCTGTGTCTTGCCCTGATGAGCATAGGCCTCTGCCTCCATCAGCAGGATATCAGCCAGGCGCAGCTTGTAGCGGTTCTGGTATGACGAGCGACACTTGTACATGAAGGGGTAGTGCGAAGCAGGGTAGTAGTTGTTCCAGGTGCACTCATAGTACACTACACTCTCGTTGAAACGCACCTCGTCGCCTTCCTCGGTGAAGTCGCGGATCAGGTCGCGTGAGGGCGTGATCCACTTGGCCCATGTGAAATAGTACTCATAGTCGTCGAGCTGGCGACCGTACATCCAGGTCTCCCAGTTGCCATTACCTGTAGAGTAGTGCACCTCGAGGATACCCTCGCTGGTGTTACGCTTCACACAGTCCTTCTTGTCCGCATCGTAGCCAAAGAGGGTGGCATAGTCAGCCTCGAGTGTCAGGCCGGCTGTCGCCTTCACCTTCTCTGCATATTCAATCACCTTGTTATAGTCCTGCACAGGGCGCTCAGCATACACCTTGGCCAGCAGAGCCTGAGCCACGGTCTTGGTGAGCAGCGTACGGTCTGTATTCGAGAAGTCGGGTGCATCAGGCAGTGCCTCCTCCAGGTCTTTGATCACCTGCTGGTAGCACTCCTCCGTGCTCTTCTTGGGCGGGTAGTAGGTGGGATAGACATCCTCTACGTTCTCGTTGGTGATAGTCTTGGCAATGCTTGTGATTACAGGGAACGAACCCCACAGACGTGCCATATCAAACATCACAAGGGCACGGAAGATTTTACCTTCGGCTTGCCATTGGCGACATTCTGCATCGCTTACCTGATTCTTGGCACGCAACTCGTCGAGTCCGTTAATCAGTACATTAGCCTGTGCGATATCTGCCAGGTAGCGGGTCCAGTCGCGGCTCAATACAGAGTTTGACGCATCGATAGAGTTGGTCTCGTAAGGCACCACCTCGGCACCTGTCGTTCCTGCATAGGCATTGTCAGAGTGTGCCTCGGCAATGAGCAGCATGTCGAGCGACCAGTGCTCCTGACGGTTGCGCAACAGCTCATAGAGGTTCTTGCGCTGGTCGATGGCTGCCTGTTTGTCTTTCAGTACGGCTGCCACGGTATCGGTGAGCACACCCTCAGTCAATTCTGTAGGATCAGAGATGGGGTCCTGGTCGAGTGAGCATGAGATCATCACGCCGCTGACAGCACAGCCCAGGATACCTGCACGGATATATTGATAGATATTGTTGTTCATAATTCTGTATGCTTAATTAAAATTCAACTTTCAAACCAATTGAGAACGACTTGCAGAGTGGGTAGGTACCCCAGTCGAGACCTTGTACGGCACCGCTGTTACCATTCTGGTTCACCTCTGGGTCCATACCTTTGTACTTGGTCAGGGTGAGCAGGTTGGTGGCCGACATATATGGCTGCAGCTTGGTCAGTCCAATACGCTTAATGATATGGCGGGGTACATCGTATGAGAGCGATACGTCCTTCAGGCGCACGTATGAGCCATCCTCGAGGAAGTAGGTGGAGTTATGCATCTCGAAGCCAGCCTTGGGCACGTCGGTGATCTGTCCGGGCACGCGCCAGCGCTCCAGCACACGGGTGGTCTGGTTCTTGCCATCGTACATTCCCTCTGTCTCCATGCGACCTACGTTATACACATCGTTACCATAGCTGCCCTGGATGAGTACGCTCAGGTTCAGACCTTTATAAGAGAAGGTGTTTGTGAGACCAAAAGTGAAGTCGGGGTTAGGATCGCCAATATAAGTGCGGTCAGATGCAGAAATCATGCCGTCGCCATTCACGTCGCGGTACATCAGTTCGCCAGTCTCAGGATCTACACCATCGCTAATATACCCCCAGAAACTACCCAATGGGCGACCTGGCGTGTTGCGTACCACAGCCTCTTTGATAAAGTCGGTGGTGGTGGCGGCGTAGTAAATCTGTGTCAGCTTTAGACTCTTCAGCTCGTTGCGGTTGAACGATATGTTAAAGTCGGTATTCCAATTGAAGTTCTTGCCAACAATGTTCTTTGAACTCAGGGTAAACTCGAAACCCTTGTTCACAATCTCGCCGCCGTTGTAAGGCAGTGAGTTAGCAGCTGCCGAACCTGTAGGCAGTGTAATCCACATCAGCATATCGCTGGTCTTTTTGTAATAGTAGTCGGCATACAGTGTCAAGCGGTTTTTCAACACAGTAATGTCAATACCAAGGTCGGTCTGTGTGGTTGTCTCCCAAGTAAGCTCGGGATTAGAGAGTGAACTCTGGCTGCGGGTTGGTGTGGCATTCTCATCGTTGCCTTCGCCAAACCACTGAATGCGGTTGATGTTGTATGAGGCCAGATAGCTGTTGTTGCCCAGTCCGCTCTGGTTACCGGTCTGTCCCCAACCGCCACGAATTTTCAGGTCGTCAATCCAAGAGATGTTCTTCATAAACTTCTCTTGAGTAACGCGCCATGCTGCTGAGAATGAAGGGAAGTAACCCCAACGATGACCAGGAGCCAGTTTCGATGAACCATCGGCACGCATATTGGCGGTGAAGAGATAGGTGTCGTTGAGATTATACGACAGACGTGCAAAGTATGACTGCATAGCCCAATGGCCTGCCCACGAACCAGTGCCTGTCCACGAAATCTTGTTGGCGCCGTTCAGTGTCTTGATATCTGCATTGGCGTAGTTCGAACCGTTAATCCAGTTGTTAGAGCTCTTGTCGCTTGTGCCTGATGAACCCAGCATTACATCGAAACCGTGAGCACCGATATTCTTCTTGAAGTTCAGGATATTATCAAAAGTAAGTGTGGTACGGATGCTACGTGCATCGTAACCTGTACCGTTTGTATTGCGTCCATAGAGTGTCTCGAATGGATCGAGGAAGTTCATGGTTGTCCCCTGCGTGCGTTCCATCGACAAACTTGATGAAAATGTGAGCTCAGGCATGAAGTAAACTGTTGCCTTACCTGTGGCAATCAGCTTGTTGTAGTTTGAACGGTTGTCCTTGGTACGGGCAATGTTATTCAGTGGACTGGTGATGTTTACGCCATAGAAATTATCGTTGTACTGACCTGGATTCTCAGGATCCCAGATGGGAGCATAGGTGGGCGTGTTGATAACCGACATCAGCACACCACCACGGTTAGCACCATTACCAGAGATAATACTACCACGATACGTATAGTCGGAATAAGTTACGCTGGCGTTCAAACGCAACCACTTGCGCAGATCATTTTCTACAGCAGCACGGAAGTTATAACGCTCAAAGTCGGTTTCCTTGATGACACCGTTCTCACGTGTGTAACCGCCCGACAAGTAGTAACGTAGTTTGTCGGTACCATTGGTAATCTGCAACTGGTAATTCTGGACAGCACCTGTACGGAAGGTCTCCTTTTTCCAATCGGTCTGGTCTTCCAGACCTTCAGGCAGTTTTACCAGACCGATTTCGTCCATCAGTTCCTTATACTCCCAGGCGTTAAGTACTTTGGGCGTATGGTTTACCTGTGAAAAAGAATAGTGTGCGTTCAAGCTCACCTTTGCTACACCCTGTTTTCCCTGTTTGGTGCTGATAATAATCACACCATTGGCAGCGCGGCTACCATAGATGGCTGCACTTGATGCATCCTTCAGAATCTGGATGTCGTCGATATCATCTGCTGCCAAGAAGTCGATATCCTCGAAAGGCACACCGTCAACTACATACAGAGGGTTGTTGCTTCCATTCAGTGAAGTAGTACCGCGCACACGTACGGTAGGGGCACTACCAGGTTGACCATTAGCCTGTGAAATCTGCAGTCCGGCGGCCTTTCCCTGCATACCCTGAGCGGCTGATACAATCGGACGGTTCTCGAGGTCTTTGGTTGATACACTGCTTACGGCTGTAGTGACATCCTTTCGCTTTACTGAACCATAACCGATGGCAACCACCTCTTCCAGTAGATTGCTGTCGTCGGCAAGTGTCACCTTCATTCCGTTGGCGGCTTTAACCTCTTTGGTCTGATAACCAATAAATGATACGCGCAAGCGTGAACCTGCTTTCACGTTGAGCGAGAACTTTCCATCGAGATCGGTAGCCACACCATTCGATGTGCCAATCTCAATAACCGAAGCACCAATCACAGGTTCTCCCTGTGAGTCAAATACCGTACCCTCAATCTTCTGCACTTGTGAGAAGGCAGGGAGGGTAACCAGTAGCATCAGAATCATGAGCCAGCTGAATTTGCCAGACTTAAGAATTCTTCTTTCTTCTTTTTGTACCATAATTAATTTGTTAGTTACTTAAGATTTTTTGGAGTTATTCGTCTCTGGGTGCAAAATTAAGCATAAAAATAATATGCATGTGGGTAATCAAGGCGATAATATAGATATGTTTGTTGTGGTATAAAATATAAGTGTTTGATAATCAGATGATAAGTGTTGCTGTGGATATTCTGGAAATATAGATAATTTTAGAGGTTTTTATATGAAATATCAGGATATAAATTTGGTCGTTTCACAGAAAATTTGTATTTTTGCATCATCAATAATTCTAAAACAATAATGAGAAGACTGTTTTTTTTGTGTTTAATGATAATTGTAAACGTTTCTGTATGTTGGTCTGCTGAGATCAATCTTGCGATGCTTTATCGTCAACTTGATGCTGCAATCGATTCTTCAGCTTATTACCAAAAACAGAAATCTGACGTCATCCGCACTTTGAACCGTCAGTATGATTCGGCTCGAAATGATCAGGAACAGTATCAGTTTGCTTTCAGTCTATATCGTGAGTATGCCACCTTTGTCAATGATTCTGCTATCCACTACCTGCAGGTCTGTATGGATTGTGCTGATCGTTTAGGACGACAGGATTTAAAGACTCAGAGTCAATTGGCTATGGCCTGCCAATTGGCGGATACAGGTTTCTATCCAGAAGCTGAGTATCATTTCAAGGCTATAGATATGAGCCAACTCACACAGGAAATGATGATTACTTATCTGAGTGGGCGTAAGGACTTGTATGGCGAGATGGGCTATTACTCTCACGAGAAACGTTTAAGTAGTCAGTTCTTTAAACGGGCAGATGTGATTCGCGATTCACTGTTCAATCTTCTCCCTCCAGAGTCAGCTGAGTATGTGGGGTTACGCTCACAGGTACTCAATAATCAGAATCAGCTCGATGAGGCTCTGGCTTATAGCGACAAGTGGCTACAATTGGTAAAACCCAACACCCGTCAGTACGCTATTATGGCGTTTTATCGCTCGGAAATATATAAGAAGAAGGCGGTGAACTCAGGTCTTCAAAGCGATGTGGAATTGCAGCAGTACTGGCTTATCCGCTCGGCACTCACTGATATCCGTTTGGCCATCATGGACCAGGGGGCTCTTTGGAGTCTGGCCAACTCGTTGATTGAGTACGATGGTGATTTGGATCGTGCATATAGGTATATGGATTTTTCGTGGAACTGTATCTCTCAGTTTAGTACCCATATGCGTTCATGGCAAGTGTCACCCATCCTTACCCGCATCAACGACCAGTATAAAAACAGTTTGCATCAGGCCAATACTAACCTTCGTTTTACAGTCGTTGCCATCAGTCTGTTATTGATTGGCTTGTTGATACTTTTACTCTATGTTCAGAAAAAACGTAAACAGTTAGCAATTGCTCGTAACGAACTGAAAACTGCTAACGATGAGCTTGCCTTGCTGAATGCCCAGCTATCAGAACGCAATACAGACCTCTCTGAGGCCAACCGCCAACTCAATGATTCAAATCGCGTGAAGGATGTGTATATCGGCAAATTCCTCAGCATCTGTTCGGAGTATATTGATAAACTCGACAACTACCGTATCAAGATTAATCGTAAGTTGAAAGCCGGTCAACAGAACGATTTGTTGCGTATGACTAATAGCAATCAGCTGAAAGAAGACGAGTTGAAGGAACTCTTCGATAATTTCGATGACGTGTTTCTGCGCCTCTTCCCAACGTTCATACGTGATTTCAATGCTCTGCTACGCCCAGGAGAGGAAATCTATCCTACAGGTAATAATCGCTTGAATACCGATTTGCGTATCTTTGCGTTAATCCGCTTAGGTATTGATGAGAGTTCGCGTATTGCTGAGTTTTTACGCTATTCGCCCAATTCTATTTATTCCTATCGTACTCGTATCAAGAATAAAGCCGCCGGAAATCGCGATGACTTCGAGCGGCTCGTTAAAGAGATCGGAATTGAAGGATAATCCTATACTAATATGGGTTTTTAAGGGTTGAAAAATGGTTAAATGATTGATTTGTAGTAAGTTGTATCAATCGGTTTTCCTGTTTTAATATAGATCGTTTTGGGGTATCAACGCAGATAGACTGTGTTCGTATATTTTGTATTTAAAATAATGTAAGTAGTTGTATTTCAGGTTGTTGTAATTTGTTTGCTGGCATATTTTCTATATGGTGTGAATTTATGTTTTTTTATTTCAATTAATTATCATAATTTTGTAGCATATTTCAATTAATCATTTACCATATAATATAAAATTATGAGAATTAAAAATCAAATTTTAGCATTGTTAGGCAGCCTGCTCTTTTATAGCATGATGCCCTTGTCAAATTATGCCCAAGCAACCAATACAACTTCGAAAAAGGTGGTTGCCTATGTCACTTCATGGTCATCAATATCGGTTGATCCTCACGTGATGACTCATATCAACTATGCCTTTGGTGGTATAGGCAACGACTACAAAGTGTATGTAGATAATTCCAGTAGGTTTTCGAAGATTGTAGCCCTGAAAAAGAAAAATCCCGAGTTGAAGATACTGCTTAGTATTGGCGGTTGGGGACGTGGTAATTTTACGCCTGTAGCAAAGGATGCGTATAAGCGAAAGATATTTTCCCTGTCGTGCCGTGCATTCTGCGAAAAGTGGGGTATTGATGGAGTCGACATTGATTGGGAGTTCCCTGGTAGTAACTCTTCGGGTGAGTCCTCACCTGTCAACGAGAGGCAGAACTATACCTATTTGTTGCGTGATCTGAGAGAGACACTCGGTGATGACCTGTTGCTAACGATGGCCTCATCGGCAAGTCCTGATTATTATAATTTTGTGGAATGTATTCAATATCTCGATTTTGTGAATGTGATGACCTATGACATGGCATCACCACCTTATCATCACTCGGCTCTGTATCGTGGAGGTACTGTTGGTAATGGCTGGTGTGTAGGCCATGAGTCAATTCAGAACCACTTGGAAGCAGGTATACCTAAAGAAAAATTGGTTATGGGCTTAGCTTTCTATGGTAATGGCAATGCAGATGGTAGTGGTTCTGCCAACCAAATTACTCTTCAGGAGATTAAGAATGGCATTGCCAAGGGTAAGTGGATAGACCATTGGGATGATGTAGCTAAGGTGCCATATATCACCAACACCAAAGGGCGATTTGTATTTGGCTATGATGATGAGCGTTCGCTTACAATCAAATGCCAGTACATTCATGACAACGATTTGGCAGGGGGAATGTACTGGGAATATGCTAACGATGACAATGTCGGAACAGAACGTACAACCGTCTACAATTGTTTGATAGGAAATAGTACTACGGCCATCAGTGATACGAAAGTTGTCAATCCTAACTATCTTTCATCAAAAACATACAATCTTCAAGGACTGCGTGTGATGGACGAAAGGTTAAAGCCTGGTTTTTATATTCGTGACGGTAGAAAAATCTTGGTTAAGTAATGTATAGTATATATTAGAAAGAAGCCGCTGAGAACCACTTCGATTCTCAGCGGCTTGCTGTTTAATATGTTCTCAACTTATTACTTGCCACCCATCGAAAAGCATTTGTGAAGAGCAGGTTCTGGGTAGCATCAATGAACCCCTCATCGCCATGTCCCATGTTCAGATAGACCATACGGTATTTTTTGTTAGTCCATACGATGGGAAAATCACCGTGGGTGACGATATCCTTTATGCCGAAGGGATAGTTCTTTGGCGAGATGCTGATGAGAACCTCTACGTCCTTATTGACACGGGGAGAAGGTGAGAATTGGTAGAACTCGCTTGCTGGGGCAACAAACTCATTGGGGAGCGTACGGGTGACAGGATGGTGCCGCGTCTCGACATCCAACAAGGCTGATTGTGGTGGCCAGTTATTGCTGAGAAATGAACCACAGCCTAAGAATTTGTTCAGCCACGGCCAATGGGTGTTGGCATCATTATAGCCTGTGGCATGGAAACCAATCCACCCACCTCCTTGCTCCATATACTGCTCGAAGGCTTTACGCCCCTTTTTTTCATGGGGCAGACTATTCAGCATAACCACTACATCATACTGCTTGAGTGTATCAAGACTGGTAGGGCATGAGGTCCTGACATCGTATGTGAAGCCCTCTCCATACGATAACTTATGGAAAAAGCGGATGGCTTGCTTGTCGAATTCTACATGGGCAGGTTCGGCAGAAGGATCCCAGATGAGCAAAGTGCGGAAGCGGATTCTATTGCCTGCATAGTTGGCTGTATATGGTCCGTTCTCTCCATGCATAAGAATCCTGCAGATTGTATTTCGCAACTTTTCTTGATGATCATCGCCGTATTCCCAGTACATGGCACCACGTAGACGATGGTCGGTGATGTATTGGCACTTGATGCCGATAGAACGCTCATTCTCAAACCCTATTACCAGCTCGCCTTTGTCATCCACAAAATATGGAACCATCGACTGCTCGTGCCAGTGTTCTGTTACTTTTTGGGTGCTGTCGGGCTCTGTAGTGTATCCTCGCTTACCGCGACCATAGAGCGGGATGCCCATCACCAGCTTGTCTTGTGGCACACCTGATTTCAGATGCGCTTCGATGGCAGCTGAAGTAGTCATCCAATTTGTGATTTCCGAAGGATAAAGAGCGGAATGATGATAGGGTGGATTCCCCATGTCGTACGACATTACGTTTACCATATCTAAATACTGGATGCAATTGCGAAAGTCGATATACTCGCCGCTGGCAATTGTGGCACAGGTCAGCAGCTTGTCGCCTAACTGTTGTCTCAGGTCACGCATTAGCAGGGTGAAGTTGCTTGTATCATGAGGAGATGAGGAGATACCTGCCGACGACTGAGTGGGATATTCCCAGTCGATATCGATACCATCAATGCTAAACTCTTCTATAACCCTTCTACAACTTTTGGCAAACGAAAGTCGTGTCACGTCTGTTTTCGCCATCTCGCTGAAACGTCCGCTACCCCAGCCTCCGATGGAGAGAAGAACCTTCAGCTTTGGATTCTTCTTTTTAAGTGTCACTATCTTGCGCAGACGGTCAGGGTTATCTATGCGTACGCCATCGGACATCTCGTTAACATGTCCGAAAGCATAGTTGATATGTGTCATCACCGTTGGGTCGGGGATGGTTTCCGTCCACGATGTCACATAGGCAACCACGACCTTCTCAGCAGCCTTTACTTGTCCGATGCTGTAAAGTAGCATCAATACTAACCAGATACCTTTTCTAATCTGTTCTCTTTTCATATTGTTTATCATTATTGTTTGCAAAGATACAATTTATTATTCGTATTATAAATATTTTTATAATTTATATTCTACAAATGCTTCCATAGCCTCGTAGCAGGCCAGCCCAAGTGCATCGTAAATGTTGGCGGTAGCCCGATTGCGATCTTCGGCACGTTGCCAAAACAGGCGCTCGTCGTTGCCAAGGAACGGTGCACTGTCCATTTGACTCTGGTGGCGTAAGATGGCATTCCGTTTCTCGCGGAGCTCCTCAGGACTCATCGGTACACACATGTCGATATCTGCTACGTCCCACTCTGCCCAGGCTCCGCGATACATCCATACCCGACAGCCCTTTAGCCATGTAGCTTCCTTCTTCCGTTCCTCATCAATAGCTGCCAGTACGGCATCTGTGCATTTTTTATGGGTACCATGAGGATCGGCTAAGTCAGCAGCTATATAGATTTGATGAGGCTTTATTTTAGAGAGTAATGCTTGGATGGGGAGGACGTCTTGTTCGGTCATTGGCAGTTTCTCTATCTTCCCGCTTTCATAGAATGGCAGGTCAAGAAAGTGGATATGGTCGCTGTTAATACCATCGTAGGCACAGGCCAGACGTGCTTCACCGCGCCTGATCAGTCCTTTTAGTTTCAATATGGTTTCGTTGTCAGGCTCATCTTCTGTCTTGTTCTTCAGAAATGCCTTTATACTTAGGTAATTATGCTTGATAACATCATTACTGTCATTGGTAAAGATTTTGTTGAAACCATTGACAAAATGCATAAAACGTATCACTTCCTCATCGCCTACGGCTATATTCCCACTGGTTTCGTAGGCGATATGTACGTCGTGACATTGTTGTATCAGACGTCGGATAGTGCCGCCCATGGAGATGACGTCGTCATCGGGGTGAGGAGAGAAAACTATAACTCGTTTGGGGTAGGGCATGGCACGTTCTGGTCGGGTTGTGTCATCAACGTAAGGCTTACCACCAGGCCAACCTGTAATGGTGTGTTGTAATTCATTAAATACCTCAATATTTGCCAATCCTACTTGTCCGTTGTACTCTCTGACAAGATGCTCAAGTCCGTTGTCCACATAATCTTTTGTGGAAAGTTTCAGTAGTGGCTTGCCAACCTTCTGGCATAATTCGACTACTGCACGGCGTAGCGAATGGTTGGGCTTTTGAATTCTGTTTGTGAGATTTAAATCCATAGTTTATAATATTGCTTTGTTTAAAAAAATCCGTTGAGAAACTTTTGTTCTCTAACGGACTTTTCATGTTTACAAATGTCAGTCTATGACGTCTTTTCAGAGTCTAGTCTGTTTTTATCTGAATCTTTGTGATGGTGATGTCGCCGCCGATAATGAGAGCGGTTTCCGTTCCGCTGTTCATTGTTGTCGCCATCCCCTCTGAAATTTCGAATTCCAAGAAGTCTTCACCTGCAGCAAGTGTAATGTTGTTGTCGCTTTCACCGCCGTCGCGGATGTAAGGCGCTCCCCACCAACCATCGCACAAACAGAATGTCTGAGGGGCATCGTGGTGGGTAAACGTGAACCTGATGATCTGACCAGCCTCTGGCGTGATGGCTGAGAGATTGAGCTCGGATGCTGGGAGATACCACCACCAGCCTGTGGTATATTCACCCAACCAGAGTGTTGGATATTCGCGGAATAACTCTATCTTCTTTAGGGTGTAGTTGCCTCCACCGATAATGATGCCCCCACCTGCTTTCAGAGTCTCTACCATACCTTGAGAGATTGGGAACTCGAGTTCGGTGGTACCTGCTCCAACCCATACTGTGTTATTGCCATTGCCGTCGACATCAGGCGTACCCCAATTGGCATCACATACACATACACTGGCGCCATCGGGATTGTCGAAGGTAAGTCGCATCATAAGGCCTTCGCGAATCTGAATACCATCAAGATTCAGTTGGTCTGATGTCAGATATTGCCAGTTGGCCCAATCATAAATATACACTTCATCCTCCCAAATGGGAACGTATCTTTCACCGCTCGCTGCTTCATCTCCACCAGCAATCTCGTCAGATAGTGTTACCTCTGGCAACGTGTACTTCTGGCCGCTGCAATCTTCGAGGATTATCTGACTTGGTCCGGCTTTAATACCCATTGGGGAATAGACGTGAAGTGAACCTGTTGCCTTACGCTTGAAATCGCTTGCTTCTACTACCACGTCATTGCCGTCTTTACCAGGGAAATATGCCTTTGTGATGAATTCAAGGTCATCGCCATACACCTCAATACACTCGTTAATCTTGATCTCCTGGTCAAGTGGTGCTACGCGTGTGGGGGTGGGCTTGCCGACAGTTATGGGCATGGGAGCCTCTGTCGTTTCTCCATGAGCTTCAATAGTGACGATTCCGCCTGCTGCTGCGATGCCTGCGGGTGTGGTAACTGTAATATATCCGTTGCCAACTTTGGCAATGTTGTTTACTACGATATTTCTAGGGAACACCACTGAAGTGGCTTCGCTAAGGCCTGTACCAGTGATGGTGATAACTTGACCTTCCATAACTTTGGTTGGGAGGACAGACTTTACCTCAAAAAGCTGGTTTGTGTCTGCCGTATTGTTATCGCTGCATGAGGTTGTCGTTATGATGGATAGCAATGCAAGACTTGTGGCCAGATGGTCTATAATATGTTTTTTCATCATCTTTCTTGTTTGATATTTGATTGAATGTTTTTACCAATTGGGGTTCTGTTTCAGATGACTGTTTTTCTGAATTTCAGATTGTGGAATGGGGTAGAAATAGTATTTTTCGTCCCACTGGCGGGCTTTGGTTACTCTGTTGAGAATTAGGTGCCCGTTTTCATTGATCCAGAAATCTGCTACAGCTACATTTTTGAAGAAATCATTACCTTTCTTCCAGCGACGTACATCCCAAAAACGCTGGCCTTCAAAGGCAAGTTCAACCATACGTTCACGCATATAACGCTCTTCAAACCCTTTACTGCCTTGGAACTCTGGCATCATGATGTCTGGACGGTTACGGAGCACGTTGATGGCCTCGTTTGCTGACATACCAAATTCACCTTGTTCATCGGCATTACCGTAATAGTTGTACATGGCCTCTGCATAGTTGAGATAAACCTCGGCCAGACGCATCACAATCCAATTGTGACGTGTGGAGGTTGGGTTGTTGGTTGTGGTGATACAGTTGCCATCAACAAACTTCTTCAGGTAATAGCCCGTTGGCGTTGCACCATATTTGGGTGCACCATTGAAACCATTCTGATAAGTCTCGATGAAAATCTGCTGAGCAGTATTGGCAGGCCAGAGATCGCCGTTCTTGACAACTGTAAGTTCAAAACGAGGGTCAAGACCATCGTAGGGGTTCTCGGTGGTTACATCTATATCATTAGGATATCTCTCTTTGAATGTCATGCCATCAGACTGATATTCGTATGCGTCTACCAGTGCCTGTGTAGGACAGTTACCCGAGTTGCCGTTCTCTACGCCTACAGGGTAGTTGTTGCGTTCGAAGGTGTTGCTTGCCTGAGTGCCGAGGACGAAGATGAATTCTGGGTTGGTGAATGTGTCATGGCCCCATAGGTTGGCATAGTTGCTGAGTTTATAGCCCCATCGCTGTGCGTTGTCAATGATGACTTTGCTGGCAGCCGCCGCCTTTTTCCATAGTTGCTTGTCACCATTTGTATTAAACAATGGTGACGCTTGGTAAAGAAGTGCGCGTGCTTTCAAAGCGAGTGCGGCACCACGGGTGGCACGACCGATTTCCTGACCGGGAATGTCGTTATACGATACAGGTAGATATTCGGCTACGGCATCCAATTCGTCAATGATAAACTTGAAAATATCGTTGGCTGGGGTACGTTCCACATTGTTCGCCTGCTCGTTGGTAAGGGTAGTGGTAACCAGAGGTACATCGCCGTAGGCACGTACCAGTTCAAAATAGAAATAGGCACGGAGGAAACGAAGCTCATAAGGGAATATCTCAAACTGTTGCACCATGTTCTGATAATCGGGAGCATATTCATAATCCGACAAGTCAATCTTATGGATGCGTTCCAGGTACATATGTATCTGGGTAATGGCACGATATGACCTGTTCCATGTGTCGCTGAAAGGATTCGAAGGATTCCATCCACCATTGTAATAATTGTGGATGGGCGAGATGGAGAGTGAGAACTCTGCCTCATCTGTTGCACTGGCTATCATGGCGCCATTACCGTAGAGGTCATCTTTGAATTCACTTGGGATTTGTGCATAGACATCGTAGACAAGGGCCTTGACGCCATTGATAGGGCTGTTGAAGGTCCATTTTTCATCGCGACTCGATGCTTCGTTATAATCTAAGTCGGCACAGCTGGCAAGGACTACTGCCGCTATACCTATAAAAGCATTTTTTATATTGTTCATAGATTCTTATATTAGAAAGTTAATGTGATACCTATGTTGACACCTTTGAACATGGGGTATGCTGTAGAGAGTATCTCTGCATCCATAGTGCTGATGTTGTCGAAGGAGAGAAGGTTTTCGCCTTGAACATAGAACTTTGCTTCAGAAAGTGATAGGTGTGAGAGTAGCCTTGTAGGAATTTTGTAGTAAAGTTCAATGTTACGCATCTTCAGAAAATGTACGGGTTTGATCCAAATATCGCTTGACTGGTTGTTGTTACTGCTGTTCTGAGTTGTCAATCTAGGATAAAGGGCATTGTCGCCAGCCATGTCCCAGCAGTTGTTGTAATAGTCTACTGATAGATTGCCGTTGTTAGCCATGCCGCCCCAGATTGCCGACGGAAGAGCTTTCATGCAGTTGCCTGTTCCCTGGAACCATGCGTTCAGACCAATTCCTTTATATTCTATGCCAAGATTGAATGCATAGTTAATTTCTGGTATATCGGTAGCGCCATCAAGACTTGTCATGTCGAATGCATTGATGACCTTGTCGTCATTGAGGTCTTGATACTTGATGTCACCTGGAGTTACGATAGAAAATTCCTGACGATAGCTGGCATCAACGTCAGCTTGGTTCTTAAAAAAACCTGCCGACTTGAGTCCCCATGCTTCGTTTACACGATGCCTTACAGGGTCGAGTAGCGGATAAGTGGGCGTTCCGATATATCTGGTTACCTCATTGCGTGCCCACGCGAATGTGGCGCCAATGTTGAGATGGAGGTCGGAAATGATCTGTTTTGCATATTTCATACTGGTCTCAAATCCGTAACTTCTCACTTCGCCCACATCATTGTACGACGATTGAATACCGACCACCGATGAATTTTCATTGCTTGCAGAGAGCATGATGTGACTGCGAAGTTGGTAAAATGCATCAATCGTGAGGTCAAGGACATTTGCCAGTCGAAGATCGGTTCCAAGATTAAAACTTGTTGATGTCTCCTGTGAGAAATCTGTCGTTGGGAATGAGCCAAGCGATGCACCCCATGTGGCATTATAGTTATTGCCAATAATGACATAACCATGCGTAGCATCCCATGTGGGCAGCCACATACCATAGGTTGGCATATAGTCAGTATGCTGAATACCTGCTGATGCACGTAGTTTTCCGTAGTTAATCAGGGCTTCATTAGTATTGGCGTAGATCCAGCCGAGCGACAAGGTGGGTGAGAATGCCCACTTGGACGGGTAAGTGCGGTTGGAGCCATTGCCAGCAAGGATAAGGTCGGCAATGTAACGATTCTGATAATCGTAGTGGAATGCTCCCATAATATTCTGGCGATAGATGGTGTTACCTCGACCATCTATGTTAGAACCACTATTTGTGAAAATGGCAGAAGCGCTGAAGTGGTCATCACTGAAGAACGAATGCTGGTAGTTGATGCCTATATTTGATTTGGCTTTCCACCATTGACTGTCATTCCAATTACTGAAGGTGAGGTTGGTCTCCTTATTGCCGAATTTGGTCAGGGCTACGTTATTGATGTCACCAATGGTACCTGTGTACCGTTCGTATCCATATTCGTGAGCTTTATGCATGTTTTCTGCGTATATCGAAGAGTTGGCATAGCCGGCACTGACAAATAAACTCAGACCCTTGAGTAAGAAGTCGAGTTTTTGAGTTAGCTTGGCATCAACCCACAGCTGACGCTGATGGGTCTTGTAGAAACCCGATTCCTGAATTTTTGCTATAGGGTTCGAATCGCCATAAGTCTCATTACCTCCCCAAATGCCGGTTGTAGTTTTGAAGGGGATGGCACTTGCTGGCAGACTGTATATGGCATATGTCGCATCATCGGCGCCGATGTCAGAAGGTCGCTTGGTCTCTTGGAATAGTCCAAAGAGGTTTACCGACATGAGTGTCGTGCTGGTGAGGTTGAAGTCGAGATTGGTACGAATGTTAGCCTTCGATTGACGTAACTGCGCATTGTAGTCGGTCTGTTTGGTGTCCTTGAGGGCGCCACGGGCATCACTGTAATCGATGTTGGTATAGTATTTTACTTTGTCTGTTCCTCCATATATTGACAGATATGCATGATCTTCCTCGGCCTTATTTCTGAAAGCAAGGTCGCGCCAATTGACGTTTGGATAGAAACAGGGATCAGTGCCGTTTTTGAAGAGACTAAGTTCCTGCTCGGTATATGCAGCAGTGAGTCCATCGTTGAGTCGGGCTTGGTTGAGAGCATTTGCATATTGATAGCCATCTGCCATATTTGCAAATTCCGGGTTGAATAGGAACTTATGACTATAGTTGGCCTTGATGTGTGTCTTGCTTTTAGTACCACGCTTTGTCTTCACCAGTATGGCTCCATTGATGCCTTCGTGGCCAAGAAGAGCTGTAGCAGCGGCATCTTTGAGCACGGTGACGCTCTCTACCTCCTCTATGCTGAGACGGTCGATGGGGCGCTCGTAACCATCAACGAGTATGAGTATACTTTTGTCGTTGAGAGTGTGATAGCCTCTGATATTAAATGAGGCTCCCTTGTTCTCATCGCCCGAGAAACCGCCTGTTGAAAGAGCTGTTAGTCCAGGAAGCCGTCCATAGAGGGCTTGGGCAAGAGTTGTTGCCGAAGTCTGCTGCAATTCCTCGCCACTGATAGTTGTTGATGAGGCTGTGCTGAGAAAGTGACTAATCTCCACACCATACCCCAGATCATAGGCATTTGTGTTTTTATCGTTGAGTTTTACCTGCGCATTTGCCGTGAGAGCAAAGACCGCCGCTGTAATAATCAACATTCTATTTGTTTTCATATTCTGCAAGTCTTATTTAAATGTTTAATTTGAATTACCAACCTGGGTTTTGGTTCAGGCCATAGCCTTTGTTGATCTCATCGCGTGATATAGGCGAAAGATACCATTTATCGTTCCACTTGCTGGTTTGATTATCTGTATTCCACCATATGCGGATATTATTGGTACAAGGTATCTTCTCGTAGATGCAGTTAGGCCAAGGTTCACCGGGCTGGAGGCTTGTATCTCCATTGTAGTCGGCGGGATCCATCTTGTTGCCATTGGCATCTTTGCGCCATACGCGCAATTGATGTACTTGTTTCTTGAAGATATCCGACCTTTTATAGCGTATGAGGTCATACCAACGAGAGTCTTCATAACCGAATTCACAGGCGCGCTCCTTGAGTAGTTGTTCTATGAAGTTGTCTTTGTTGGTGGTGAGGTTCAACTCAGGGTTCATCACCTCTACTTTTCCAAGTCCCACACGAGCGCGAACCTTATTCATTTCATCGCAAGCTTTCTGCAGGTTACCTGTCTGTGCAAGTGCTTCTGCATAGCAAAGGTGTATGTCTGCCATACGCAAATAGGCATAGTTGGTAGGATAGTATGCAGCATAGCCGTTATCACGTAGATATTTGAATAGTTTCATGCGGGTTGACCATGGGTTATCGGTGACCTGCGGGTTGAAATTCTGATCTACATTACCTCCTTGCCATATCTCGGTACTTGAGAGGCCGTTATATTGCTCAACAAGATTGTTGCGATTTACAACCATTGTCTCGTAGAGTCGTGGATCTCGGTTGGCAAAGATGTCAACGTTATTGGGATTGTTGGTATTGAATATGTTGTCGTAGGGGAAGTTGCGCCCGTCTGCCATACCAAACATCTCCATATATTCAAGAGTGAAGAGTGCCATACCGAACTCATCCATGCCTTCAACGTTCCAGTCGCCATTCCATGCGTTTGTGCCTGAGCCGGCATGAACTTCAATTACCTTTTCGCTGTTGCCGCGGAACCAGTAGGCGGCACGGTAAGCATTGCAGTAGTCTTGTTCGCTATTACCTTCGGGCTGTACAAGGGCGAAGTAGTTGCCGTTGGCGTTGTTTGCCTGAAAGAAGTCCTCACAGGTCTTTAGGGCCTTCTGCCATAATTCTACTTGGTAACCGCCTGTCCATATCTGGTTCAGGTCTTGATTCTCCTCGTTGCGCGTGAATTGTAAATATGGCTGATCACTATTGAATAAAGGTGATGCCACGAAATTCCATAGTTTCACTCGCAGGCCATAGGCTGAGCCTTTGCTAAGTCGTCCGGAGTTGGAAGCCTGGTCTTGTACATAGAAAGGAAGTCCAGGCTCATTAATAGCGGCCTGAAGAAGTTCGTCGATGAATTCTGCGGTTTCCATGACGCTCATTCGTTTGCCATCTACAATATCAGCAGCCTGGAGTGAGTGGTCAACTTTAGGCAGACCGCCGAAGTTACGAAAAGCATCATAGTAGCGTGATGCCATGATGATATATACTTCACCACGGAGTTGGCTTTTCTCTGATTCATTCAAATCGGGAACACGATCGATGTTCTCAATGAATGTCCAACCTTCACGGATTGTACGCCAGATACCTGCACGGCTGTTGCCGTCTCCATTGGCGATGAAAGGAAACTTGACAAAACCGCCGTTGTCTTGGTCGGTTTCTGTGAGGTCACCACCATAGTACTTGCCCAAATTGTGCCATCCGCAGTATGACTGACAGATGTCCGTAAGGGCATCGGGGTGGGAATACCAGACTGCACCTGTATAGGTAAAGGGGTTGTGCATGGCACCGTACATGTGCCAAAGGAATCGTTTGGCACTCTCTCCCTTGACAAAGATGGAGTCTAAAGTCACATCGACACCTGGCTGTTTATCAAGGAATCCATTGCCGACGTTTATATCATCGACACAGGAACTTAGCGCCCCCATGGTTAATGTGGCTGCTGCACAAAACATGGCAACAGTTTTTATTCCGAGTTTTTTGATATGATTCATTGTCTTGAATGTTAGAAATTAAAGTTGATACCGAAGTTATAGACACGGGTCATGGGATAACGTGTGCTGCCATAACCAGCCTGTGCCTCTGGGTCATTGGCTTTGAAACTGGTAAACGTAAGAAGGTTGTAGCCGTTAGCATAGATGCGGATGCTGTTGATGGGAACACCGGGTATGTGGAACGAATATCCAATCTCCATGTTTTTCAAACGAATATACGATGCATCGACCATCCATGGCGACGAAAGGGCGCCATTATGCTCACGTGCCGATTTCTCAAGAGATATACGTGGAAGAATAGCATCTGGATTGTTCTCGGTCCAGGAATTGTCGTAGACCCATTTGTTAAGCATCGACTGGTTGCCGGTACCAAAGGCGGGTGTATAGAATGAACTGAGTTGGCGGTTGACGTGAGTGGCACCTACCCAGGTCATAGAAAAGTCAAGACCTTTCCAGTTGATTGTAGCATTCACGCTACCTGTGTACTCAGGAATATCGCTATAGCCGATGGCATGTACATCGTTGGCATCCACTTTGCCATCGCCCGTAAGATCTACGAATACACTGTCGCCTGGACGAAGTGTGATTTGTTGGTCTGGCATGTCGGCACCATATTTGTCCTTGTAGTGTTGTTCGGTTTGGCCAGGTACATAAAACTCGAAGAATTCATAGCCGAAAGGCTGGCCTACAGGCTGGCCTGTCTGGTACATATGTGGGAATTCCTTCTTTACTTCTGCCATTTCCACAATCTTGTTGCGGGCGAAGGCAAAGGTTGGAGCGATAGAATAACTTACTTCACCTATCTTGTCGGCCCAGCGAATGGTCATCTCGTAACCATGGTTCTTGACGCGACCGAAATTAATAGAACTTGGCTTGAGTGCGGAAATTCCGGCAATAGTTGTCTCGTTGGAGACGAGAATGTTCTTACGGTCTTCCCAGAAGAAGTCTAATCCAAAACTCAAACGGTCTCCAAAGAAATGTATATCGAAGCCATAGTTCTGTTTAGTGGCTGTTTCCCAAGTAACATCGGGATTACCATTGGTAGACTCACGTGCACCTGACATGAATGAAGGGTTGTTGATACCAAAGTTTCCTGTTCGGTCGTTGGTCCACCACGCGCCGCCATTATTTGTATAGAACTGCCATGTGCCAGGTAGGTAAAGAAAACGGCCAATGCCTTGGTCATTACCTACTTTTCCGATAGAGCCACGAATCTTGAAATAAGATACAATACTGCGGAAGGGTTCCCAGAATTTCTCGGAAGAGGCTATCCAGCCAAGAGAGGCGGATGGGAATAGACCAAAGCGCTTTCCTCTGGCAAAGTTCTCTGATCCATTGTAACCCATGTTAAGATCTATCATATACTTGGTTTGGTAGTCGTAAGTGATACGTCCAACCATTCCAACATAGCCACGAGGGATAGAATTATACACACCCCCAGGATAGTAGTTTTTTGATTCATTATAGAGGATGAGTCCACCAAAATTATGCTCTCCAAACTTGCGGGCATAGTTGAGGCTTGCCTCTGCATACCAGTTTCTTCCACCCCATTTTGACTCACTATAGCCGAGAGGCCACGAGTCGCCCTGACGGACATAAACAATCTTTGGAGAACCATCTTCGTTGAATTCGCCCTTAGCAATGGTCGCCTTGTAGTTAATACCGCCTCCTGTGGTACGTGCCTTTTGTTGCGTATAGTCAGAGTTGTAGGAACCCTTGATGCGGAAATCAAGACCTTGGGTAATAAAGTCGAGCTTGAGTTTGTATTGCAAGTCGAGATTCACTACACTCTGTCGTTGAGTTGTAAAACCATGCTCGTAGATAAGACCGAGTCCGTCAGATCCTACAGAGCTAACCAAATCGGGATCGCTGACAATACGACGTCCGTTGTTATCAAGACCGTAGCCTGACATAGGTGTACCATTGTTGAGAAGACCTTCAACGCCAAAGACGCCCGACTGACCATTATACTCACCATTACCGATGGAGTTACGACGGCCAACACGTCCGCCGATACCAATCGAGATAGTGCTCAGTTTGGATAGGTCGACATCCAGATTGGCACGAAAGTTATAACGGCGGTATTTGAAGTTTGCGTCTTCTCCTTGGTTGAAAGTCTTGAATAGCCCGTTTTGATTGAGCATACCAGCAGAAACGAAATAACGGGCACGCTCTGTACCGCCTGATACGTTAATATTGTATTGCTCTTGCCAGGCATGATTGTTCATTAGGTATTTAAACCAGTTGGTGCTTGGATAGACTGTAGACATATCCATAGCTTTCCAGTGCAGGATGGCCTCTTTCGAGAATTTCCAACCATCTTCGGCCACTCCTTCCACTTCCTGTGCATGATTGTATGCTGTCGCGTACTCATAGGAGTTTGCAGGTTCAAGGAATCTGGAAATCTGTTGCAGTCCAGCTGAGGCCGTCAAAGTGATGGTGGGTTTGCCAATTTCACCACGACGGGTCGTGACGAGAATAACACCATTGGCCCCGCGCACACCGAAAACGGCTGTGGCAGAAGCATCTTTGAGAATAGAAATGTCTTGTACCTCGTTGGGATCTATCTGGCTGAATTCGCGCTCTACGCCATCGACCAGCACAAGAGGCTCTGCACTATTGAAAGAACCAATGCCACGGATGCGAATGACTGGGTCGTCACCGCCAGGCACACCAGTGTACTGCACCGACTGCAGACCAGGAAGTTTACCTGTGAGAGCATTTCCAAGAGAGGCTGCTGGCGACTTCAGAAGTTCCTTTCCGCTTACATTAGATACAGAACCTGTTAGAGTGACCTTGCGCTGCTGACCATAGCCGATGACAACCAGCTCGTTCAGCATCTCATTGTTTGCTACTAAGACAACATTCATTGGACTCGATGTTGCCTCCATTTCCACAGACTTGCAGCCTACATACGAGAATACCAGGGTCGTACCTTTAGTAACTCCTGGCAAGAGGTAATTGCCGCCGACATCGGTTACTGTACCTTTCGATTTGTCTTTGATTTGCACAGTGGCTCCGATAATCGGTTCGTTCTGCTCGTCAGTAACACAACCTCGCACGTTGATAATGTTTTGTGCGAGGCACACTCCTCGTAGCGTCAAAGCCAACAAGAGGAGACTTAGTTTGCATAACTTTCCCATCAGTAATTTAAAGAATTAATAATAACATTAGCGTTAATAAGTTTTCGGTATTTATAATTGTTGCGGTTGCAAAATTGACGATTATCCACAAAAAAAAGGTTTAAAAAATAACATTTATCATCTAAAAAAGTTCATTTAGACGATAAATGTCATTTTACAAACCTCGAAGATTAATCTTTCTGCCTTTGGTAAATGGTTGAAATATTTATTCTGCAGTCTGATGGACGCGCGAACCTACTCGTGCATAGAGTAGCATGACTAACTCTCCAAAAAGGACAATGCTCCACGACCAGCGCCAGTTTCCCATCCAGTCTGCTAAAAAACCTTGTATGAGTGGTAGAATGGCACCACCCACTACACCGATCATGAATACACCAGAGGCTGCTGACGTGTATTTTCCTAACTGGGCTACAGACAAAGTAAATATGGCGCCCCACATGATGCTATGAAACAGGCCTACGGTCACCAATATCCAGGGGTTGTTGATAATCATCGCGAATACTACTAGTAAGCTTGCCATCATAGTAGCGAAAGTTAATTGTGTACGCGGATGTATCGAACAGAGTGTACTGCCAAACAGACGCCCCACCAACAGACCGCCCCAGTAGAGTGTTGCCATCAGTGTCACAGTTGATATCTGCATTCCAAAATCCTCAGTAACATAGAGATTGATGTTAGTGCCAATACACACCTCACAACCTACATAGAAGAAAATTGAAACGACTCCGTATACCAGATGAGGGAACGACCATACGCTCTTTTCTAGTTTATCACCGACCTTGTTATGGGTTTCTTCAATGTCGGGTAGTGATAGATGGAGTAGCACTATGACGATAAGGAGGACTATAGCTGCCAGCATCAGGAATGGTATCATTAGTTGGCAAGCTTGAATATCCTCCAATGCTAGTCCGCCAAATACGATGCCCGACACGAAATAAGGAGCTGTCGTTGTTCCTACGGAGTTGGCTGTTCCACCGATTGCCAGGCGTTGTACGGCCTGGGTTCCTTTCACACTGCAGGCGGTGAGGTAGGGGTTGATTACCACTTGGAGTATAGTTGCCGACGCACCTGCAACAAACGATCCTAACAGGAAGACGAAAAACATGGAAAGCTTTGCAGAGAGGAAAAATAGCAGAAGACCAGTAATCATCACCAACAGTCCGCGGATAAGCGTACCCTTATAGCCGTAGTTGACAATCCATTTTGAGCCCAGACTGCCACATACAGGATAGGCTAGGAACCACGAGAACGTGATGAGTGTGGCTAAAGTATTCTTCAGATTCCCAGTTTCAGAAAGGAGCGCAGCTTTGAGCGGCCCTTGGAACTGTCCATTGGCGGTGGTCAGGAATCCTACAATCAAGAATAGAAAGACCATGGTCAGAAAAGGCCCCAGATAGTTGGCCTGTGATTGATTCTTGGATGTCATATTATTCAGTATAATGGTTTTACATATTTTGCGGCAGCATCATCCAAAAGGAACTCACAATTAGGATGAAGCTGCAAAATAGAGGCGGGAACGTCTGTCGTGACAGGACCATATAACATCTGGTGTGCTATCTCTGCCTTGTTGATGCCTTTAGCTACAAGTACAATTCTACGGGCGTGCATAATATCCCTGATACCTAATGTCACTCCACCTAATGTTTTGTTAGTAGGAGTTTGTGTTTCTTGTCTGATGCGTGCCTCAAGTTCCTTATTCATCAGAGTCGTCCATGCAACACTATCGAAAGGCGTACCAGGCTGGTTAAAGCCCAAATGGCCGTTTTCTCCCAGTCCAAGCACCAAAAGGTCGATGCCACCACGTTGCTCCAGTTGACTGACAAAAGTCTGACAATCAGCATCCCAGTCATGACTCTCTGTGGGTAGCATCAGGAAATGAGCATCGTCAATACCCAAACCATCCACTATCTCAGTTTTGAGCATGGTATAACAGGCACCGGCATAGGTGTGTGGCACATTCATCACTTCGTCAAGACCGAAGAAGGTTACTCGACTGACGTCGAACGGTTTTCTGCGATACGCTTCTACGACCAAGCGGTGCATATTGCCAGTTGTCCTGCCTGTTGAAAGTCCGATGACACTTTCAGGCTTTTCAATAATCTGATTAATAATACGCAATGAGGCTGTGTAATCGAATGCAGCCTCATTACCAACAATGCTAAGTTTAAACATATAGTCGGAGTTATTTTGAATTCATGGAAATAGCCGCTGCACCTAACAATCCAACGAACTGCGGATCGAGTTGGGTTAGTACAACGCCGTTCGATACAAAACGCATGGTAACAGGATGTAGATAATGCTCGATATGCTCCAGCATGAAGCCATCGGCTACTACTCCGCCACCCAAGACTACTGTGTCTGGGTCTGTCATCCTGACAAGGTTCATAATCAAGTTGGCCAAAGCTTCTGCCGCATTATCTACCAGAACCTTGCATAATGGATCATCCTGTCCGTAAAGCTCAAAGATATCTTTCACGGCAACCCGCTCACCATTTACTGATGGAATATGGAGCGACGTGTCATATTGCCCCAGAAGCAGACGTGCACAACGGTCGAATCCCATACCAGAGGCAATAGCCTCCACACAGTCGATACGTCCACAGGGACATTTTACGCCCACGGGAACCCCTACTTTTACATGTCCCACTTCGCCTGCATTAAAGTGACTACCACGTATCTGCTGACCATTGATGACCATACCAGCGGCGATACCAGTACCTACATTGATATACAGGAAATTGTCAGATACCTTTCCATATCCCCATATCATCTCTGCCCGTGTGGCACTCTTTACGTCGTTGTCGATGAAGCAGGGAATACCATACGTCTCAGACAACTGCTGTGCTAGTGGCATCGGGTAGGTGCGGTCTGGATCAATCTGCTGCCAGATGCCCTGCTCATAATCTACACGCCCTATTAGTCCTACACCCATGGCCACAGGCTTCTCCTTGTACCATCCTACCTGTTCAATGTAGTCGTCCAAAGAACGTCGGATAATGTCGAAAGCCACATGCTGATTGAAATACCCCGAGTCATAACGCTTGTGGTTGTAAATTACGCCTTGTTTATCAACTTCTCCTATTAAGAGTTTCGTTCCACCCAAGTCTAAGCCCAAATAAGTTTCCATATTTTGCTAATAATTTTATTGATTATTTGATGATTTTACTAGGAGAATATCCAAACTGTTTTTTAAAACAGGTACTAAAATATTTCGGATCATTATATCCCACTTTGATAGCCACTTCTGCTATTGTCCACAATTTTGCCTCTAATAGTCTCTTCGATTCGTTGAGTCGATATATTCTCAAATAGTCGTTTGGACTATGTCCTGTCACTGCCTTAACCTTGTTAAACATAGCTGTCCTGCTCATGCCCATCTCCTTACAGATGTCATTTATCTGCAAATAGCTGTTAGATAGATGTACTCTGATGACTTTGTCCAGTCTTTGCAGGAACTCCAGGTCCTGTAGATTGTTTACAGACTGCGGCTCATCAGCATGCATGTTACCATCATGATGTTCGCTGAGTACTATGTCTATTCTTGCCTTCAGTATGGTGATGTCGTAAGGTTTGGTGATATAGTCTCTGGCACCAGCCTCCAGTCCATACACAATATCGGCGCTGTGGGACAATGATGATAAGAATACCACTGGTATCGTGCATGTACCAGTGTTTGCCCTGATGGCATGGCAAAGTTCGTCGCCGCTCATCTCTTGCATCAGATATTCCGAGATGATCAGGTCAATTTTAATGTCTTCTATCATACTGATGGCTTGCTGGCCATTTTTTATAAAGATCAGGTCATAATCCATCTGTAGGTTGGCCTTCAGGTCTGTCTCCGTTTCCTCATCCATTCCAATTAGTAGAATCTTTTTTTTGGTGTTGGAAGGTATCTCCTTAACAGCCTCTGCCGTCATAGGTACAATGGATAACAACTGCCGGTTCTTAATATGGAATCTGGCAATGGCTATCACAAGCACGACGTTGAGTAATATACTAAACCAAAGTATCATGGGGTCAAAAAGTCTGCAATAAGAGATAACCACTTGCCTGCCGATGTCAGCCATACCTCCTTGTAGCAGGCATTATTTGTCATTGGGAAATAGGGAACGTCGTGATCTCCTATAGAGCGTATTCCAACAGGCATCTCACCCACTAATTCGCCTGATGAGAAACTGTCCTGTCGGGGATAACGATGGCCTTCTCCATAGATGAGCGATTGACAGAAAGGGTTCTTGCCCACTGTCCAATAGAGTTGCTCACGGGCAATATCAAATAGGGCTTTGTCGTTTAGGTATTTCCCGCAGAGAGCTGCTGCCTTGCCTGTAGAGAGTATAATGGCCTCGTTGCCATTAAAGATACTGAACCAGATGGGAAATCTGCGGATGAAATGACTGTCGTCCACTTTGATGCCTTCTTGCAACTGGAAGTTGAAACGTTGTTGAGCATTCTTTGGTGCCCAAAGGTGCAGACGGTCAAAGCCGTCATGGTCTGAATATTCTTCTTTTTGGTAGATACCACTGGGAGCCATTCCATAGGGCTGTGTCACCGTTGCTGTGTGTTTTAGATATTGTCCGTAAAGCGTTATGGCTTTTTTCCATCGGCCAAAGTCGGTATGAGTGGGCTGATCCTCGCAAAGAGCAACAAGAGCCTGTATGGGTAACTGCTCTCGTGACTGATGGATATAGTGTACGATAGCTTTTCTTGTTTTGTCGCGATAGAAGTAACCTGTGTAGTGGCCTGTCTGTTCCTGGCAGTCCAATGTGTATTGGATGTAACGTGCTGCTTTTTCTGCGTATACTGTCTCACCTGTTAGTCTGTATAGCATCGATGCCGACCATGATGCTGCCGCCATCCATGTGGCTTTCGAAGTGTTGTAGTTGTGTTCCATCATGATATTAAAGGTGTCAATGCCTTTACGCTGGAACTGTTCATCTGCATAACGAAAGTCCTCAATGGCCACCTGTTTCAGTTGACTGTCGTTCATGATGATGGCAGCAAATGCTTCATAGGCTGCGTAGAGATAGTTGTCGAACGACAGATGCTGTTTGCGCACGGTGTGGATATCATCTGCCGTACCTGCAATACCGTCAGTCCAATGTAATAGGCCGATGCTACTGGCTCGCCATCCATTGCCAAGCCGTGTGCCGACTATTTGATGGAGCCCATGTTTGGCCTCGCGGAGTAGCAGTGTTGCTAATTGGGGGCTGTTTTGCCTGCATGCTTGGTAGGCTTCCAACAGCGCGTAGGTCACATCGCCTGTCTGTAGTGTCTGCTGCGAGAGGTCACCAGCGTCATGCCACCCTCCGCCATAGCTATGACTTTTCCCCTCATGGTCGCAGAAAACATCGATGTGACATCGGCCATGAATACCAGCAACAGTGTCGCCACAACGTTGACAACGGATAAAGTTTAATACTTTCCACATCGTTCCGTCCAACGCATGCTGGCTGATGGGGAAAGGTTTCGTATGTAAGGTTCCGATAGCCAGACTATAGATACCTTCCTGACAAAAATTACTGAAGTCTATCACAGACAAAGGACAATCGAGTGTCGTATCAGGTTTTATCGTTGTTCCCTCATACACCACCTGATGATTCAGTTCATTGATGAGACGGAATGTGCCGCCTGTTCCATTGACGATGGCTGTCTTGCGTCCTGTTGTCAGATAGCCCGACATGGAATAGGCAATATGCCCAGTAGCCACTTGCCATCCGCTCACCTTCTCTGGAACTTTCACCCGCTCCAGCCGCAGGTTCCGTATTTCATAATGTATGGTATCCTGTTTCGATAGATTCCTGCCTTTGATGTCTGTATATATGCGTATGCCAGTCACTTGATTCCTAGGCAGCTCTTCTATCTGATAGACTACATGTTGCCAATCATTTCCCTTCACATTCACTAGATGTGCGCCTAAATCACTCGGCTGTTTTGTCTCCAAGGCTATATTGACGTTGGCCACACCGGCATTTAGGTCAGAACGGATATCAAAGGAGAGTCTGTTCCATTTCTTCAGATTATGCTCCTTCAAGGCTAATGTTTTGCTGCAGGTTCCATAGACGGCATAGTCCGGGTCATCGGCCGTACCAATTGCTCGCTTGCCCGTATTCGTTGGTACTGCCAACATCATCCTGCCTAGAATCGGCTTCGTTGCCAGTATAGTCTGCGTCTTCAATAATGTTTCTAACGAGGCTTCATCATAACACCTCATTGGTAGGTTCAGTCCCCAGAGAATGGCATTGGTAAACATCCTTACAAAGTCGGGGTTCTTAAAGAGTGAGGCACTATGTCCTATCTGGAAATATACATTGCGTGCCGCCTTCTTTGGATTGGTCCAGATAACGGGATGGTCATTCATCGTGACGTTTGAGACGGGCTGGTAAGTACTCTCATCAACACTTGCTAGTACGTGTACATTTTGTCGTGGACTTTTATCATATGTGTACCATTCGTCTTCTTTGATGATGAATCTCGGATTGACGCCACTCATTATGGGATGACCAGGATCCTCTACCGTTACCTCTCCGTCTGCAGTCTCTGCGATATAGTTTTGGAAGCGTATGCCGCCAAGAAAGTCGCTGAACCACTCCCACATGCTATTGCCATCAAACTCTCCAAGTAATGAGGCGTGATGGAATCCAACCCACGCTACTGTGCCATTATCTATTGCTTGCTCAAACTCTTTGGCAGAGGCCTCACTCCATGTGTAAGGAGGATAGTTCAGTTGTATTATTAGGTCATAGTTCGCAATGTCTCCTGTCTTTAATTTCTTACAGTCTTCGAGTGCCGTTATATCGAAGTTCATGACTTCTGCTTGCTGATGCAGCCAACGCAGCCCAGTTTGAGTGAATGCCTCATGTTGTCCACCCGGTTCTGCCAGTACCAGTACTTTTTGAGTTCGTGCCTCTGTGTTTATAGTACAGCAAAATAACAATAGAGCTGTGGTTATCCATTTGCTCAATAGTTTTTTATTCATCTTCATGATTGTCCTTGGTTTCTATTGTGTGCAAAAGTAAAATGTTCAAATAGATTAGAGGTTTAATATATGACAAAATGGGTGGATAAATTATCATCACTCATTGATTTGTCAAATATTAAACCTCCTTGTTGGCTATCGTGCTCAATACAGACTTGTAGGATTGCAATTTATGGCTGCTTCTGCAGCCCCATGCTTTCGATATACTCTTTTTGTGGGGTGCAGTTGCTGATGTTGCAGTTCTTGGCAAACTGCTTGAGCAACTGTCGGAACCGGGCCTGGTTGGGGCGTGCCTCGCGCCACTCCTGGTAGGTGTTGCGTGATGTTTCTGAGTATTTTACCACGATGCTGTCCCAGCCCTCTGGGCGCTTGATGGCCATCATACACGAGTTATCAACCTTCTTATATGGCCAGAAGGTGTAGCCGATATTATTGTCCTTCAGTACCCTCACAAAGTCGCGTTGCCACTCCATCGTATTGTGACCGAACTCGCCCATATACATGGGGCGGTTGATGGAGTCGCGGAAGTTGATGTAGTGCGTGATGGCCTCCTTGGTGGCAGGACCGCCGTAGCGGTGGCAGGTGTACATCAGTTTGTCGTCGTAGCTGGCATCATCCAGCATCCAGAAGAAGCTGTTCCAATGGGCACCACCTAACAAGATGATATGGTTTTTGTCTACCTGTCGGATAGCCTGTACCGCCTTTTTGTAAAGAGGTTGCAGCAGGGTATAGAGTGAATCGCGATTGGTGAAATAGTGAGCAATGGGCTCGTTCATCAGTTCGTAGCCTAAGATGGTGGTCTCCTTGCTGTACCGGTATGCTATCTGCTGCCATATCTTACAGAACAGTTCTTGGCTCTTTTCACTTTCAAACAACCATGGGTATCCGTGTCCGTCGTCGATGTTGTCGCCCGTCTGTCCACCTGGACAGTCGTGCATATCAAGTATCAGATAAAGGTTGTTGGCTTTGCACCAGTTCACTACAGAGTCGATGCGTTGGTAGCCGTCCTTTTGTCCAGTCTGTCCCATATAGTCTTCATCGGTAAAGAGCTTGTAGTTGAAAGGCAGACGGATGGTGTTTGCCCCTTGCTTGGCAATGAAGTCGATATCGTCCTTGGTCACATAGTTGTCTTTGAATTGTTGCCAGAACTCAGCCGTAAAATCAGGTCCTACGGCTTCTTTCATCATCAGGTCGATCATCCATGGCGAGTTAGTACGTCCGAAACCGAACATATATCCCTCAGGATTCAGCCAGTTGCCGAGATTCGTTCCTTGTATCAGCAGTTTCTCGCCGTTTGGTTTGATCAGGTCATGGCCCTGAATGGTTACAAAACCGTTTGCGTCTTTATCTCCACCTCTCGTGGTACAGGCTGCGCATAACAACACGGCCAGATAAACGATTGCTTTTTTCATAGTGATGCTATAATAATGATGTTTTCTTATTACTGGATGCCTCTCTTATTGTTTTTGGAATACGCGTACATAGTCAACCTTCATGGTAAGGGGCAGAGCGCTTTCGTCAACACCGTTCATGGCGCCCCAAGAGCCACCCCATGCCAGATTTAGAATAATGTGGAAGGGCTTGTCGTATGGGTAATTGCGTATAGTGTGGTCGCTGGCGTACGAGAGCAGGAGGGCACCATCGACATAGGTTTTGATGTAGTCGGCTGTCCACTCGATGGCATAGGTGTGGAACTCAGTCTCGGCAGTGCCGATGTTGCGTGC
Source organism: Prevotella sp. P6B1 (assembly GCF_000702825.1). GTDB lineage: Bacteria > Bacteroidota > Bacteroidia > Bacteroidales > Bacteroidaceae > Prevotella. The sequence goes on along the minus strand of NZ_JNKF01000012.1, from coordinate 368,375 downwards.
TTTTGTGATCTGGGTGTTGTTGGCATGGTAGTGTCCCTCAGCGTGCAAGCTCGATGACACCTCGTTGGGCACGCATCCTACTTCCTCCATGATGTCAATCTCGCCGCACTTAGGCCATCCCTCATTTGTCCAATCTACACTGATAGGCATCATCCAGAAGGCAGGCCAAGTGCCTTTGCCTTGAGGAAGCATCATGCGGGCTTCTATATAACCATACTTCCAACCTTGGCCGCCGTTCTTGGCATTGATACGACCAGAATATACTTTGCCATCTTCACCCTTAAAACAATTGATGTTAAGGAATCCGTCAGCTAACTCGGTTGTATGTTTACCACTGATGGTGCTGGTGCCTGGGCGATAGTATTGCAGCTCGTTATTTACCCAACCTGCATTCTGATTCTCCCATTCCCAGTTAGCGCTATTGAGCTGATCCCCCTCGTTAAACTCGTCGTGCCATACTAAAGTGTAGCCTTCAGGCGTGTTGATATCGGCGTCTTCTGCCGAATTCTGTATAACTCTGATTTCCGCTTGTTCGTTGTCATTTTTTACGGTTACTTTGCCTTGACGTGACTGTTTTGATTCGTTTTTGGCAGCGGTAATAGTCAGTTGGTTACCGTTCTTAGTGGTTGTAATCCAATTGTCACTGGCTATAGCCGTCCATTCGGTGGGGCAATCTACATTAACAGTGATGCTTTCACCTCTTGAAGACATGCGGATTTCACTTTTTGAAACCTGTAATGGTGCTTGTTGACTAATGCTGACAGCCTGCCGCGCCGTGCCACTTTTGATGTTTACAACGGCCTGTCGTGCGGTGCCTTTATTGGCAGCTACTGTGATTGTGGCTGTTCCTTTTGTAGAAGCCGACCCCATGGTAGATACTTTTACCCAATCGTTGTTTTCGGTATATGCAGTCCATTCTCCACTGGCTGTTACATTCACTGTAAATGTACCACCGACTGCGGGTGCCTCAATGGATGTTGGTGTACATGAAACCTCTGATGGCTTTACTACTTCAGGCCCATTCTCGCTGCCGCCGCATGAACAAAGGGTTAATACACACGACAAGATGCTCATGGCTATCATATTCTTCATCTTTTTTCTTATTTTTATAAAGGTATAAAGGAGGTTGTATCTAAGTTGTTACAATAGATACAACCTCCAATTTAAAACATCTAATTATTTCTTGAAGATAGTGATGTTACTGATTGTAATCTCTGTGCCTTCCTCAGCACCAGCAAAGTCGAAGACAAACTTGATGTTTGCAGCAGCTTGTTCCTTTTTCAAAGGTACATTCTCATAACGAACCACCCATTCGCCTTTCTTGATTTCTATACGATCGGCAAAGAAGAAGTTGTTGTCATCGTCTGCCTGTGTTAACTTGAATGTGGCACCAGGCAACTTGGCTGATGTGGTGATGTGACAAGAGAAATCAATCTTGTCGGTACCTTCAAATGGTAATTCGATGCCCTTGGTCAGATTCAGTGAGTACTGGGCGTGCCACTGCTCATTGACCGTTGTTGCAGGGATGGTGATGGTGTGCTTGGCGCCCTGGTGAACCGACTTCAGGTCAGCAGGTGTGAAGCCCATGTCGCCCCAACCGGCATCTCCATACCAGCAACCTTCTTCGAAGGCCTGTTCGTCATCAATCTGTTTCCACAGGTTTTTAGGATCGTTGTAGTTGAACTCTGCAGCCAGTTCCTGTGGAGCCTCAATTTCATTCAGCTCATGGTCAACGATTACCAGATTCTCGATAAGAAATTCTGTGTCGGGCTGGCCACCACCAAAGTCGAACACGATCTTGGCGTTGCTGGCATCAATACCATCCAGCTCTGTGGCATAGAAGCACTTGGGCTCGCCAGCCTCGCTGATCTTGAAGTCTTTGTCCATCAGGAGGTTGTCATCGTTGTCCTGCTGACAGATCTTGATCTTGAAGCCACCATGTGTCTTGGTTGAGGTGATGATGCATGAGAAGTCGTACTTCTTGTCTTTCGACAGGGTGATACCCATGTTGTTCAGGGCAAACTGACCCTGCCAGCGGTCTGGACCTACTTCATTCCAGTGGATAGAAATCTCACCATTGTTGTATTTGGGTGAGGGCTGTACATCGTAGGGGGCCCAACCGGAATTTGCAAACCATGTTGAGAAATCACTAAGATTAGCATCTTTCAGGATGTTGTTGTTCTCAGTATCAAATCCACCGAAACCGTTCATCTTGGTCTTCTCGATGGTGAAAGTTTTGGTGATTGCACCATCGCTCATGCCATTCTTGCCCAGTACGCGGCACTCTACCTTATGGTCACCTTTCTTACGCCAGTATTTAGTGAAGCTGAAGGCACCCGAACGAGTTGCGTTTTCAGTGTCGCCATCTACAACCCAATAAGGTGTTACACCCTGGGCACCTGTGAATGTGAAAGTGGCGATATTGGTTGCCTGGTCTACTGTTACGTTGAAGTTGTCAGCGTAGTCGTTGATGGAAGGCAGACTGCCGTTGGCACCATCGAAACTCTCCGGTGAGCACGATGTCATCGTCAGGCCCATCAGCAGAACACCAGCCATGTATTTTGCTATATTTTTCATAATTTCTGTTTTTACTTATTATCAGTTATCTATTACTTATAGTCATTCTGCACGAGTGCTGGATCAGAGTCGAGCTCACCCTGTGCAATGGGGATGTACTTCTTCTTCTCAGTCCAAGAGTTGGTACGATAGTTATACTGGTCTGGAACCAATACGGTGGCAGCCTTGCCAGAGCGAACCAGATCCCAGTAACGCTTACCCTCACCCATGAACTCGAGGTCGCGCTCGTTGAGAATGTCGTCGATAGTGACGCTGGCCAGTGTGCTTATACCTGCACGTGAACGTACCTGGTTGACATACTGTGTAGCAGTAGCAGCATTGCCTCCTGTCTGCAGAATAAGCTCAGCAGCATTGAGCAGTGCCTCGCTGTAGCGATAGTAGCGGTAGTTGTTGTTGAAGTTCAGGTTATTGTCGAACGATGCACCTGCACATGTTCCTGTCACTTTGCTGTACTTCTTCAACCAGAGACCGGTATCCTGATAACGGCGGTGGTACGACTCAGCCTCGTCCTTGCCGTTGAGGGCACGGAAGTCGAGAATGGTTGCATCACGACGAACATCATCGGCAGTAAACTTATCGTAAGCCTCTATGCGTGCAGGGAGGAATCCCCATCCATCGCCACTCATATTATCCCAATCGGGTTCGCCTGTAGCAACAAAGTTGTTAGGTGAAATCAGGGTAGGAAGTACGGTGCCACCTACTGCCAGAGGACTGCTCCAGCCACGTTCATTACCGCCATCCTCGTAGTTGATCTCCCAGATAGATTCCTTGGTCCACTCGCCTTCTACATACCAGATGTTGGCGAAGTTGGGATTGAGCTCATAGTCTGTTGACTTGATAATCTCATCCATGTACTCGAGGGCTTTGCTGTAACGGCTGTTATCCTTCTGGTACATCACCATCTCTGCATACATCATGTAGCAGAATGCCTGTGAGGCACGTCCGGCATTGGCGTTGTCCCAGCGTAGGGGGAGTACCTTTGAGTTGATGACTTCCTCCAGTTCCTGGATTAGTTCAGCATAAACTTCGTCAGCCTTCAGCTGTGGGGCAGTGTATGGAGCGCTCAGGTTTACCAAGTAGAAAGGAATGTTTCCGAAGTAGTGCCACAACATGTTATAGTAGAATACACGCATGGCACGAGCCTGCATCTCATAGCTCTTCTTAGCTGATTCGGTCACACTCTCGTCGGCCCAGTCCAGGTAGTGCAGCAGGTCGTTGCAGCGTTTGATACCAGAGTAGTCAACAGTCCAAAGTGAAGAGAGCGTATTGTTCTCGTTGCCTTCGAAGTTAGAGAGCATATGCCAGTTCTGCATGTCGTTCTTGGTCTCTCCACCAACCCAGAAGTTGTCGCCCATAATCTCAGCGTCAATGTTCAGGGCGTTATACTGTCCCAGTCCCCAGTCAGGCCAGTGAATAGGGTCGTAGGCTGCTATCAGTGCCTCCTGCAGGTGGGCATCTGTCTTATAATAGTCCTCAAGGAAATCACCATTTGGGTTGGTCACCTCCAGAAAGTCATCGCCACAGCTTGAGGTCAGAACGGCACCTGCTGTGAGCAGACTCATGGTTATATATTTGAATGTTTTCATATATTTTCTTGCTTTATTGATTCTACGAATAGTTGTCTTAGAATGCTACGTTTACACCGATGGTATAAGTACGTGCCTGAGGGTAAACACCCTTGTCGATACCTAATGAAGTACCACCAGAAGAGATCTCGGGGTCGAATCCCCAGTACTTGGTGAATGTGAGCAGGTTCTCTGCCATCACGAATACACGGAGACGCTCAATGAATGCCTTACGAGTAAACTTCTGTGGCACGGTGTAACCCAAAGAGATGTTCTTCAGACGCAGGTAGCTGCCATCGCAGATGTAGAGGTCGCTTACCTGCCAGTTGGTGTTGTCACCCGCACGGAGGATAGGGTATTTATTAGAGGTACCCTCACCAGTCCAGCGATTCAGCATATAGGTTGGATAGTTACCTGCAGTTACGTCGGTACGGTAGGTGGCGTCGAATACATCAGCACCAGCAACCCCCTGGAAGAAGGCGTTGAAATCAAAGCCGCGCCATTCTGCATTGAAGTTCAGACCGAAGTTCCAGTCAGGTGTACCTTTACCAATCATGGTTCGGTCGTCTGATGTGATCTGTCCGTCACCATTAACGTCAACAAAGCGGGTGTCACCAGGCTGTGCGTTAGGCATGATCAGCCCTCCATCAGCGTTGGTGTAGGCATTAACCTCTGCCTGATTCTGGAATACACCAGCTGTCTTGTAACCATAGAAATATGGGAAAGGCATGCCATTAGAACCACGCGAGAGTGAACCGCCAGTGAAGCCCTGAACACCATCGTAGTCAATGAATCCTGACTCGTTACCTAAGTTCTTCAGGGTTGTCTTGGTATAGGTGGCGTTAGCTTTTACTGAGAAACGTGCATCAGCAATGTTCCACTTGTAGCCTAATTCGAACTCAACACCCTTGTTCTCCATGTCACCAACGTTGCCAATAGGCTTGCTCTCACCTACGTAACTTGGGATAGGCATTTCGATGAGCATACCGTTGGTCTTTTTGATATAGTAGTCAGCAGTGAAAGTCAGGGCATTGTTGAAGAAACCGAAATCGAGTCCGAGGTCAGTCTGCTCTGACTCCTCCCACTTGATGCTTGGATTAGCTGTTGTAGAAGCCTTTGAACCAATCTGCTTCACTACGGGGTTTCCGAAGTAAACATTGTTACCCATGGCATTAGATACAGTGTAACGGAAGTCACCGATGTTGTCATTACCATTCTTACCCCAGCTGGCGCGGAATTTCAGGTTTGTGAGCCAATTGCGGGTCTGTTCCATAAACTTCTCGTTCATGATGTTCCAACCTACAGATACTGATGGGAATGTACCATACTTGTTGTTGGCGCCGAAGCGGCTTGAACCGTCGCGACGGATAGTTCCTTGGAACATGTACTTCTCGTCGTAGTTGTAGCTGATACGTCCGAAGAGCGAACTGATACGGTGCTCAACATTTGGACCACCCCAGCCGCTGAATTCTGCGTAAGGAGTGCCAATGAGTTTGCCGTTCTCATCAACCTTGTAGATGACGTTAGAGTTGGTATAGCTCATGTAAGGCTTGTCGAGGTTGATAATATTCCAGCGCTCAGCACCTACATAGTCGCCCTTATTCTTCATGGCACTCTGACCCAGTACTACGCCGATAGAGTGCTTGCCGAACTGTTTGTCGTAAGTCAGTGTGTTCTCTACCTGCCAGTTAGTACCTTTGTTCCATTGAGTGCTGGCTGAGGTATGCTCTCCTTTGGCATTACCAGAGTGGTAGTATTTTGACAAGGTGGCAGCATCATATCCCCAGAACGACATGTCGACAGAATAGTTGAAATGATACTTCAGATTATCCCACAGCTGCAGATCGATGGTGAACTTGGGAACGAACTTGTGGCTCCAGTTCTTGGTAGGATTCATGTTTAGCAGTGCCAGTGGGTTGTTCATCTCAGCGTATGAGCCGAACATTCCGGGAACAGTGTAATAGTTTCCGTTTGCGTCGCGCTGCAGCTCGTAGGCTGTTTTGCCTTCCTTCTCTACTTCGTAGTTCTGATGCATCTGGTTAGCGATGTCCTGATTGGTAACAGTAGGAGCGATGGTGGGTGACAGGTATAGGGCAGAACCCAGAATTGAACCCCACTCAGAGTTTTCGCTCACGCCAGTACTCTTGATGCGTGTATAAGCTACGTTGACAGAAATGTCCAATTTGTTGAGGAAGTTACGCTCCTTAGTAGCGTCGAGTACGTTGTAGAAATTGTTTGAACGCAGGCTCAAACGCTCATAGTTAGACTGACCATAATTACCACCTACAATACCTTCCTGATTGTAGTAGCCCAGTGACAGGTAGTAGTTCAACTTTTCTGAGGCACCGCTAATGCTTACTTCGTGGTTCTGTACAGGTGCGTTGTCATTGAATACCAAGTCCTGCCAGTCGGTACCGAAACCATTGATAGGATTGCCGTTGGTGTCGGTCAGGTTATAAGGATCGGCGTAGAGGGGAGCTTGTCCACCGTTTACGCGCAACTCATTCTGCAGAATGGCATAGTCTGTGGCGCTGGTAACATCTCTGCGTTTCCAAGCACTCTGCCATCCCATAGAGAAGTTATAGTTGATGCTGGCCTTGCCAATCTTACCTTTCTTGGTAGTGACAAGTACGACACCGTTGGCAGCACGTGCACCATAGATGGCACCCGAAGCGGCATCCTTCAGTACTTCGATTGACTCGATATCTGATGGGTTCACAAAGTCGATACCACCTTCAATAGGCATGCCATCAACGATATAAAGAGGGTTACTGTTATTAATAGTACCTGTACCGCGGATGCGTACGCGAGGTGAAGCACCAGGCTGACCAGAAGATGATGTTACGTTCACACCAGCGGCCAGACCTTTCAGTGCGTTGTCGATACGCACGGGTGTCTTTCCTTCCAGATCCTCGGCGCTTACCTTGGCGATAGAGGCTGTCACTACGCTCTTCTTCTGAACGCCGTAACCAATCACCACCACGTCCTGCAGTGTCTTAGCGTCTTCCTTCAGCACCACTTTCATGTTGTTGGTGGCTTTTACCTCTTGTTTCAGGTAGCCAATATAAGAAATAATGATAGGTGTCCCCCCCTTCACGTTGATGGTGAACTGACCATTAAAATCGCTAATGGATCCGTTCTTGGGGTTGCCTTTTTCGACGATGGAGGCGCCGATAACGGGTTCGCCCTGATCGTCAACCACAGTACCCAGGATGCCCTGGGCCCAAGATGTCATGGTCACCATAAGTGCCAACAACATCGTCATTAACCTGCTTTGTTTCATACTTTGGTTTTATTAAATGTTAATTATAAGTTAGAATTTACCCACTTAGGTTTTTCCGATGCAAATTTAATGGTTTTTTTGATATGCACATTTGCTTTTAGCAGGAAAAGTGGATGTTTGTAGATTTGAAAATTGGCTAAACGGTTATGTTTCAACCGTTTAGCCAATTTTACATTCTTTAAAAGAGTGGATGAAATATAGAGGTGTATTTCTTACATTTTAGCGTTGGAAGGTACTTTTCTCTATGCGATGGATAGTCAAACCGAAACCATAGAGGCCTACCGTGATATAACAAAGTAGGGGGATGATGAAGGGAACGACCATGTCGGTAGCATCAGCGATGAGGCCCACCAGCAGGAAACCACAACCACCCACTGGGGTCATCATAAGTATCGACGATGCGCTCTTAGTGAGTGAGCCCAGTCCACGAACTGCCAATGAGAAGATGGTGGGGAACATGATGGCCTCGAACAGATAGATGCCCAGCAGACCGATTAACGACACGCGACCGAAGTTCATGAGTACCAGCATGGTACAGGCTACGCAGCCACAACCGCAAATCATCAGCATCCGTTCTGCGGGAATCCAGCGCATGATGAAACTGCCACCGAAGCGACCTACCATAAAGAATGCCAGTGCACCAGTGAGTACCATCGAGGCGGTACGGTCGTCCATCCACCCCATACCCGTCACATAGTTAATGAAATAGCTATTGATGGAAATTTCAGCTATCTCATAACATAGCAGGGCAATGAGGCCATAGACGAAGTATTTGTGTCGCCAGATGCGTTTGAGTGGCTCTCGACCGTACTTGGCTTTTTCTTCCAAGCCGTCGTTGTGTCTGATTTCGGGCAGATCGACGCGTGAAAAAATGACTGCTATTACCAGTACTACAAACCCTAAAATGACGTAGGGTATCTCCACATTACCACCGTTGCTAAACAGGAACTGGCCCACGGCAAAGGTGGCAAACAAGCATCCCAGGCCGTTGAACGACTGCGATAGATTGAGGCGACTCGACGCCGTCTCCTTACCGCCTAGTTCGGTCACATAGGGGTTGGCTGCTGTTTCCAGAAATACCAATCCTACGCTGATGATGAACAGTGCAAACAGGTAGGCATCAAGTGTGCCAGCCTCAGTGCACGGCACAAATAACCACGACCCGAGGGCAAAGAGCAGCAGGCCAAACACGACGCCACGACGATAGCCGAAACGATTAATAAACAGTCCTGCGGGTATTGCCATCAGGAAATAGCCCATATAGGTGGTAACCTGAATTAGGCTCGATTGTGTGATGGAGATGTGCATCTCATTCTGGAAGTGCTTGTTGAGCACATCAAGAATGGCACGGGCAAAGCCCCACAAGAAGAAGAGTGTTGTAATCAATACGAACGGCACCATATAGTTGGTGCCGTTTGCTTTAAAAAGTCCGTTGTTTTGTTTCACTGTAGTTTTCTTTCCTTTTTATTTATTTGTATCTATCATTTTCCAGATTCCAGCAGCGCAGGCACCGCCAATCAGCGGACCAACAATGAATATCCATAGATTGGCCAGAGCTGTACCACCCTCAAAGATAGCTGGTGCAATAGAGCGTGCAGGGTTGACTGATGTGCCGGTATAACGGATGCATACTAAGTGAACCAGTACCAGCGACAGACCTATGGCCAGGCCAGCAAAGTTGTTAGTGGCACCATTGGTCTTGGCGGTAGCTCCCAACACTACGAGTACGAATACGCAGGTGAAGATGATCTCAGCCAACAAACCGCCCAAAACGCTGACATTGGCTTGTAAATCGTTGGCACCAGTACCCTCCAGACCGGGAACGTTTTCAGTGAGAATATATAGCAGTAGCGAACCGATAAAGGCACCAATCACCTGAAACACAATGTACATACCACAGTCCTTACCGCTCATTCGACCGCTCAGGAAGCAGCCCAGAGTGATGGCAGGGTTGATGTGGCAGCCGCTGATGCCGCCTATGGTATAGGCCATCGCCACCACAGCCAGGCCAAAAGCCAGAGCCGTTCCCACCACAGCGGGAATATTGTTTACAGGATCACAACCCAGGCTAACGGCCACGCCGCACCCCATCAGTACCAGCACCATTGTGCCTACCATTTCTGCTAAATACTTTTTCATAATCTCTACGGTTTAACGTTATTCAATATATAGTTTTTTGCTTGCAAAGATACAAATAAATTCGTTTCGAGCAAACAAATTCGCAATTATTTTGTATTTTTGCACCATGATGGAATTATTTAAGGACAAAAAAGTATTATATGTGCATGGCTTTGCCTCGTCAGGACAGTCGGGCACAGTTACACGTATCCGCGAGGTGTTGACTCAGGCTAATGTGATAGCTCCCGACCTGCCAATACACCCAGAGGAGGCCTTGAGTCTATTATATAAGATATGTGAAACCGAGAATCCTGACCTGATTATCGGCACATCGATGGGCGGCATGTATGCCGAGATGCTGCATGGCTACGATCGTATACTGGTGAACCCTGCGCTGAGGATGGGCGACACCATGAAGGAACATGGTATGATAGGGGCACAACACTATCAGAATCCCCGACAGGATGGTGTGCAGGATTTTATCGTCACCAAGGCCCTTGTCAAGGAATATAAGGATATTACCGAACGTTGCTTTGCCCAGGCTGATGATGCCGACGAACAAAAGCATGTTTGGGGCTTGTTTGGCGACGAAGACACTACGGTAGATACATACGACCTGTTTCGCGAACACTACCATCAGGCTGTACGTTTCCACGGCGAGCATCGCATGAACGACAATTCGTTTATGCACTCTGTGGTGCCTGTCATTCGTTGGGTAAGTGATCGACAGGAGGGTAGGGAACGTCCTATCGTATACATCAGCACAAATGCGCTGATAGATCAGTACGGCAAACCTCGCAGCTCGTCGCAAAAGGCTATCCGCCAGTTGATTGAGACTTATCAGCTATACTTTGTTGCCCCTGCTACGATAGATACAAGTAGCTATGCAGAGGTGAACGACTGGCTGTATGAGTACATAAATGTGCCAGCCTACGGTCATACCATTTTTACCAACCAACCGCAACTTCTCTATGGCGACTATCTAATTGATACACAGAAGGTTGACGGCATGGCTACGTTGATACAATTCGGCTCTGATACCTTCAAGACGTGGGACGACATAATTCCCTACTTCGAGAGGTTGGGCGGACAATGAAAGATTTTAGTAAAATTTAGAGGAAATAGTTTGGCGGTTACATAAAATCTTCATATTTTTGCAGAAGTTTTAACGACTTTGCTTTACGTATGAAATATATCGCCTTGCCTACTAACGAAAACCGTCAACTGTCGTTCTATCTGGCGATGGAGGAATATGTGGCCCGCCATATTAGCGAGCCCGATTGCTTTTTTATGTGGCAGGTGGCACCGACTGTTATCTTCGGGCGGAATCAGGTAGTAGAAAACGAAGTTAATCTGGAGTATTGTCGCGAGCATGATATACGTGTAGTTCGAAGGAAGAGTGGCGGTGGCTGCGTCTATGCCGATATGGACAACCTGATGTTATCGATGGTTACCGATGGCGACAACGTTGGCTTTACCTTTAATCGCTTTGTTACTATGATACAGCTGGCCTTGCACAAGATAGGTGTTACTGCCACAAGCACCGCTCATAACGACATTATGATTGGCGACCGGAAGGTTTGCGGAACGGCTTTCTATCAGTTGCCTGGGCGTAGCATTGTTCATAGCACCATGCTCTACGACACGAATATGCAACACATGCTGAACGCTATCACTCCGAGTGCCGAGAAACTTGAAAAGAAAGGTATACAAAGTGTTAGGCAACGCATAACCTTGCTTAAAGATCACACCCCGCTCTCGCTCAAAGAGATAAAACAGAAGATACGCGATACACTATGCGACGGCAATCTGGTGCTTACCGAGGAACAGGTGGCCGGGATTGAAGAAATTGAGCAGACTTATCTTAAACAAGACTTTATTCACTTAATACAATAAAAATAAAACAACAATAATCTATGGCAATAAAACAAGAAATATTCGTGAAAACCAAGCGTACTTGTCTTTATGACAAGCATATTTCGCTTGGTGCAATGATGGTGGAGTTTGGCGGCTTTGATATGCCCTTACTGTACCAGAGTGCCGGCATCGCACCCGAGCATACGGCTGTGCGCGAACATGTAGGCCTCTTCGATGTGAGTCACATGGGTGAGGTGACGGTGAAAGGACCCGATGCCGAGCGCTACGTACAGCATATCTTTACGAACGACATCGCTGGCGCACCCATAGGCAAGATATACTATGGTATGATGTGCTACGAGGATGGCGGCACGGTGGACGACCTGCTGGTATATAAGATGGGCGAGAACGACTTCTTCCTGGTGATCAATGCCGCCAATATCGATAAGGACTGGGCGTGGATGCAGGAGAAGGCCGAAGGATTCGATATCGACTTGCAGAACCGTAGCGACTACTATGGGCAGATAGCCGTTCAGGGGCCTGAGGCAGAACATACAGTTGAGACTGTTCTTGGTATCCCATGCGCAGAGATGACATTCTACACCTGCAAGACGATTGGTGATGTCATCATTTCGCGTACTGGATATACAGGAGAGGATGGATTTGAGATATACGGCTCGCATGAGTACATCAACGAGTGTTGGGATAAACTGATTGCTGCAGGTGTTCAGGCTTGTGGACTTGGTTGTCGCGATACACTGCGCTTTGAGGTCGGTCTGCCTCTTTATGGCGATGAGCTCTCTGCTGACATCACTCCGATTATGGCAGGCCTTGGTATGTTCGTTAAACTCGATAAGGCTGAGTTTATCGGTAAGGAGGCTCTCGCCAAGCAGAAGGCTGAGGGACCAGCAAAGAAACTTGTTGGTATAGAGCTCTTTGACAAGGCTATCCCACGTCATGGTTATACCGTACTTAACATGGAAGGTGAGCCTATCGGTGAGGTAACCACTGGCTACCACACCCTGTCGTCAGATAAGAGCGTGTGCATGGCGCTGGTAGATGCTGCTTATTCTAAACTCGATACCGAGTTGCAGATTCAGATTCGCAAGAAAGTGTTCCCAGGTAAGGTGGTTAAGAAACAATTCTATAACAAGAGCTACAAGAAAAATTAAAGAATTGAAAAGTGTAATAATTAAAAAATAGAACTATATGGCTAAAGTAATTGAAGGACTCTACTACTCAGAGTCGCACGAATTTGTAAGAGTAGAAGGTGATTTTGGTTTCATCGGTATCACAGACTATGCACAGAACGCCTTGGGTAATGTGGTATATGTGGATATGCCCGACGTGGATGATGAGGTGACAGCCGGTGAGGAGTTTGGCGCCGTGGAGAGCGTGAAGGCTGCCAGCGATCTGTTCTCGCCTGTGAGCGGCACGGTGGTTGAGGTGAACGAAGCCCTCGACGACCAGCCCGAGCTGATCAATCAGGATGCTTTCGAGAACTGGATTATCAAAGTGGAACTGAGCGACAAGGCAGAGCTCGACAACCTCATGGATGCCCAGGCCTACGCTGCCTTCTGTGAGAAGTAATTAGATTATGAATTATAAGTATTTTCCGCATACTCAGGAAGATCTGAAGGCGATGATGGAGAAGGCGGGGGTTAAAGACCTCGACGGACTCTACGCCCAGATTCCCGACAGCATCCGCTTCAAGGGCGACTACCAGCTGCCGTTGGAGATGAGCGAACTGGAGGTGCGCGACACCTTCGAGAAGTTGGCGTCGCAGAACCGGCAGCTCACCTGCTTTGCCGGCTATGGGGTTTACGATCACTACACACCATCGGTAATACCAAGTCTGCTGCAACGCTCAGAGTTCCTGACGTCCTATACGCCGTATCAGGCAGAGATCTCTCAGGGCACATTGCACTATATCTTTGAGTATCAGAGCATGATGGCCGAACTGACAGGTATGGACATCAGCAATGCCTCAATGTACGATGGCACCACCGCCTGTGCCGAGGCGATGATGATGGCAGTCGCAGCTGGTAAGAAAGTGAATAAAGTACTGGTCTCTGAGGGGTTGAATCCCAAGACACGCAAGGTTCTTGATACCTATGCCCTCCATCAGGACATCGAACTGGTTACGATACCTCTCAAAGATGGTGTTACCGACCTCTCATCAGCCAACTTCGATGGTGTTGCTGGTGTCATAGTTCAGCAGCCAAATGTGTATGGCATCGTTGAGGACTTTACTGGTTTTGCTGAGGCATGCCATGAGCATAAGGCGCTATTCATCATGGACAGTGTGGCTGCTGATCTGGCTGTGCTCAAGACTCCTGGTGAGTGGGGTGCTGATATCGCTGTTGGCGATGGTCAGTCGTTAGGTATTCCTATGTTGTTTGGTGGTCCTTATGTGGGCTATATGTGTTGCACAGAGAAGCTGATTCGTAAGATGCCTGGTCGTATCGTTGGTATGACAAAGGATAACCGAGGGAGCAGCGAGAGCAATGACGAGCTTGCTCAGGCATTGCCGAGTCGTGACGGAGGTCGACCGGAGGTCAGCCGCGACCAGCGTGCTTTCGTGCTTACCCTTCAGGCTCGCGAGCAACATATCCGTCGCCAGAAGGCAACATCAAATATCTGCTCGAATCAGAGTCTGATGGCGCTTTTTGTTACCATCTATCTCTCGTTGATGGGTAAGCAGGGTGTGAAAGAGGCTGCCGAACTCTCGTATGCAGGAGCTCACTATCTCTACGATAAACTTGTTGAAACAGGTAAGTACCATCTGGTTTACAATCAACCTTTCTTCAATGAGTTCTATGTAAAGTACGACGGCGATGTTGATGCATTGCAGAAGCGTTTCGTCGATGCAGGATTCCTTGGTGGTGTTAAGTTGGCCGATGGCATCCTCTTCGCTGTTACTGAGAAGCGTACTAAGGAAGAAATTGATAACCTCGTAAAGATAGCAGCCCTATGAACAACCGACTCTATGGAAATTTGATCTTTGAACTCTCAAAGGAGGGTCGCAAAGGATACAGTCTGCCAAAGAATAACTATGGTAGTTACGAGATACCTGCTTCGATGAAGCGTGCTGAGGATGCTGAACTTCCTGAGTGCGACGAGCTCACGGTGGTGCGTCATTATACCAATCTGTCGAATAATAACTTTGGTGTAGATACCGGCTTCTATCCGTTGGGCTCTTGTACCATGAAGTACAATCCCAAAATCAACGAGGAGATGGCCGCTCTGCCTCAGTTCCAGAATCTGCATCCAGAGCAGCCTCAGAAGACGGTGATGGGTGCCTTGGCTTTGGTGTCACTTTTGGAGAAATCGCTCTGCGAACTTACTGGTTTGGCTCACTTCACCTTTAAACCATACGCTGGTGCTCATGGTGAGCTGACGGGATTGATGACTATCGATAACTATCATCGCCAGCGTGGTGACCTGCTGCGTAAAAAGGTAATTGTACCTGATAGCGCACATGGCACTAATCCAGCCTCGGCAGCAGTATGCGGATTGGAGATTGTTGAGGTGAAATCACTGGCCAACGGTCAGGTTGACTTCGAGGATCTGCAGCATATCGTGGCTGAACAAGGTCAGGAGATTGCTGCCATGATGATGACTAATCCTAATACCCTCGGACTTTTCGAGACCCGTATCCCCGAGATTGCAGAACTCATACATGACTGCGGTGGATTGATGTATTACGATGGTGCTAACCTGAATCCAATGCTTGGTGCTTGTCGCCCTGGCGATATGGGGTTCGACGTGATGCATATCAACCTGCATAAGACATTCTCAACGCCTCATGGTGGCGGCGGTCCTGGCTCAGGTCCTGTAGGTGTTCGCGAGGGATTGCAGGATTGCTTCCCCTTCGTGTCGCCCTATCAAGGCAACTATGCTGTGATGATGCGTGCCTATGCGTATATCCTTTCGTTGGGCCGTGAGCATGTCAAGGAGGTTGGTCCGTTGGCAGTACTCAATGCCAACTATATCAAGGAGAGTCTGAAGGATGTCTACGAACTGCCTATTGATGGTTTGTGCTGTCATGAGTTTGTGTTCGACGGACTGAAGGATAAGAGTACAGGAGTAACCACGATGGATGTGGCCAAGCGACTGCTCGACTACGGTTATCATGCACCCACCATCTACTTCCCTCTGCTGTTCCACGAGAGCCTGATGATCGAGCCCACGGAGAACGAGTCGAAGGAGACGCTTGATGGATTCATTGATGTGATGCGAAAGATTGCCGAGGAGGCTAAGACCGATCCTGAGATGGTGAAGAGTGCACCACACACGACACCTATCGGACGTGTCGACGATGTCCTCGCCGCTAAGCATCCTGTAACAACCTATCGCCAGCTTAAGGCAGAGTTGTAAAGTTCAATGCTCAATGGTCAATGTTCAATGGAAAAAGTTGATTTGATTATCATCGGCGCGGGCCCAGGTGGTTACCGCGCCGCTGAATATGCTGCTAAACAAGGCCTGAAGGTTGTCATCTTCGAAGGTTCTGAGGTGGGCGGCACCTGCTTGAATGTGGGGTGTATACCCACTAAGACCTACGTGCATAGCGCCACCTTTGCCGAGGCCCGTGAGCGTATGGCTACCGTTGTAGCCCAACTTCGTCAGGGTGTGGAGGGCATCCTCTCACATCCAAACATCACGTTGGTGCGCGAGAAGGGCGTGTTTGCAGATGCTCATACCGTTGGCGATTACACCGCTGATAACATTATCATTGCTACTGGCTCCGAAACCAAATGGCTCCCCATCAAGGGGATGGATGATCCGCGTGTGGTAGATTCTACAGGTTTGTTGAACCTTGAAACCCAGCCCAAACGCTTGGCTATTATTGGTGCCGGTGTGATAGGTATGGAGTTCGCCTCAGTGTTCAATCGCTTTGGCTCTGAGGTAACAGTCATTGAGTATCTGAAGGAATGTTTGCCTGCCCTTGATAGCGATATCGCCAAGCGTCTGCGTAAATATCTTGAAAAGCAGGGTATCACCTTCAAGATGAAGACGGCTGTAGAAGACATCGCTGCTATCGATGCCGATGTCGTCCTGATGGCTACAGGACGCAAGCCCCGTACCGAGGGCTTGGGCCTCGAGGCCTTAGGCGTTGCTCTCGCCCCCAATGGTGCCATCCCCGTAGACGAAAATTTCAAAGTTCAAAGCTCAAAGTTCAAAGCTCAAAGTTCTGCGTTCAATGTCTTCGCCATTGGCGATGTAAATGGCAAGCAGATGCTGGCTCATGCCGCTGAGATGCAGGCCATACATGCTGTGAACCAGATTATTGGCAAGAAAGATGGTATCGACTTCAGCATCATGCCAGCTGCGATATTCACCCAACCAGAGGCAGCCTGCGTAGGTCCTACTGAGGATCAGCTTAAAGAGCAAGGTATTGCTTACGAGTGCAAGAAGTCGTTCTGGCGCGCCAATGGAAAGGCTATGGCCATGAATGAAACAGAGGGATTGTTAAAGTTGTTTGTCTCACCCGATGGTCTCATCCTTGGCTGTCATGCCTATGGCGCTCATTCTGCTGATATCATCCAAGAGGTCAGTGTCCTGATGTGCAAACACACCACTATGGCCGAACTCGCCGATATGGTCCACATCCATCCTACACTGTCAGAAATATTAAAGTCCGCTGTTGATTAGCAGCGGACTTTAGTTTAAATGCTCTTTAATACTTCCTCGACGACTTTGGGGAAGTATTTCATTTCTAATTGGTGCTCTTTCTCGGCGATATCGTCAACAGTATCATCGGGCGAGAGCGCCACTTTGTATTGGGCGATTATCTCGCCGGCATCGCAGACGGGCGTCACCCAGTGTACGGTCATTCCCGTCTCTGTCTCCCCAGCTTCCTTCACGGCCTCGTGTACATGATGTCCCCACATGCCTTTTCCACCGTACTTTGGCAAAAGAGCGGGGTGGATGTTGATAATGCGGTGTGGGTAGGCCTCGATAAGGAAGTTGGGAATCAGAGGCAGGAAACCTGCCAATACAATAAAGTCGATGCCATATTGCCTGAGTAACGGCATCATTACGTCAGGATTGTTCAGCTCTGCTTTGGGGGCTACGGCTGTGGGCACTCCTAAACGTTCAGCTCGTACTAATGCGTAGGCATCAAACTTATTGCTGACTACGAGCGCGCAATGCACACGCTCGGAGCCAGCAAAATATTTAATCAGGTTTTCGCAGTTGGTACCGCTTCCTGATACGAAAATCGCTATGTTCACAGCTTCACATTTTCATCTTTATACCAGATGTTCAACGAGATCGGCACGATCGCCGGGGAGCATATCGATTACGGGAATCTCAATCATTGTGTAGCAGCCTGGCTGCAGACGCATAGAAGCACGAGCTACGTTAACCAGAACCTGACCGGTGAGGGCAGGGTTGTTGATGCTCATGTTGAACTCCAGACGCTGGTTCTGAGTTTTACCACTTACACCCTTGCGAACCAGATTTACACCGTGACCCATGTCGCGAACGTCGTCTACGCTCTCTACCTGGAACACGTGAGTCTCATCGCTGGCGAAGTAAGGATCGGCCTTGATAGCCTTGGTTACCTCTTCGAGCTTAGCGCCCTCTTCCAGCTCTACATATACCATACGGCGGTGGATACCCTCGCCCAAGGGGATTGTCATGCTGAGTGCATTCTTAACACCCTCCTTAGAGCGTACACATACGCTGTGGCCCATCGACATACCAGGACCGAAGTTGGTGTAGCTCAGACCCTTTGGAGCCAAGCTCTGCATCAGGGTGCGTACGATAGAGTCAGAACCTGGATCCCAACCAGCGGCAATCACGCTGACGGTGTTAGTCTCCTTGTTCAGTTTCATCAGACGCTCACGATAGCCACGAATCTGTGTGTGGATATCGAAAGAGTCTACAGTGTTGATGCCCAGAGGCAGAATCTGGTTGGCATACTCCTCGCAGCTGCGGGTTGGGGTGGCCAGAATGGCTACATCTACATCCTTCAGCTCGCGAATGTCCTTTACAACGTCATACTGAGCCAGTTCTGCAGGCTTGTTCTCTGCACCATTACGACGCACGATACCAGCTACCTCAAAGTCGGGAGCGGTCTCGAGAGCCTCAAGTGCATACTTACCGATGTTGCCGTAACCTACTACGGCTGCTCTGATCTTTTTCATATTATAAAACTTCTTTTCTTGATTATTTCCTAATTTGCGGTTGCAAAAGTAATGCTTTTCTTGTAAATTGCGTAACAATCTGCCAGAAAAATAATCTAAAATCTTTCACTTTGTGACAAATTGAAACTTTATGGGCCAAATATGCAATAAAATGAAAGGTTTCCTCGTTTAAATAGGTGTATATATACAAAATAGTAAGTTATGATTGAATACATCAAGGGTGAACTGACCGAGTTAACCCCCGCATTGGCAACCATCGAGGCGGCAGGAGTCGGTTACGGTTTAAACATATCACTGAACACATTCAGTGCGATACAAGGAAAAAAGGAGGTGAAACTCTACGTTTACGAGGCTATTCGCGAAGACGCTCATTTATTATATGGCTTTGTGAATAAAAAGGAACGCGAGATGTTCCTCCTGTTGATTACTGTGAGTGGTGTTGGTGCCAACACGGCTCGTATGATGCTTTCGGGCATGAGTGTGGCAGAGCTATGTAATGCTATTTCTACGGGTAATGCCAAGATGATACAGAATATCAAGGGTATTGGTAAGATGACCGCCCAGCGTATCATTGTCGATCTGAGAGATAAGATTGTGACATTGGGTATCTCGGATGAGATTCCTGCTGGCGGACAGATTACGGCACCTGTCAACAGTCAGGTGAAGGATGAGGCCATAGCCGCGTTGACCATGCTTGGCTTCTCGCCTGCGCCTACCCAGAAGGTGGTCCTCCAGATTCTGCAGGAACAGCCCGATGCGCCTGTTGAGCAAGTGGTGAAACTTGCCCTCAAACAAATCAAATAACATCTCCTTTGAAGCGGCGTTTAGGGATTATAGTGCTTGTTTTTTTCTACGCGTGCGTGTGTACGTATGCGCAGAAACAGCTGCCATTGCCTCCTAATGTCCGCGAGACGGTAGAGTACAATGATTCGCTCAACGTGTACTATATCGGTCAGAAGATGGGCGACACGTACCTCCATGCTCCCACGCTGATGACGCCTGAGGAATATCGTCAGTGGGTGGAGAAGCGTGCCCTCCACGATTTCTTCTACAAGAAGAATACCGAGAACACAGAGAATGCAGGTAAGGATAAGTTCGACCTGATGGATATGCACTTCGACCTGGGACCTGCCGAGAAGATATTCGGTCCTGGTGGTGTGCGTATCAAAACCCAGGGAACTGCCGAACTGAAGATCGGTGGTAACATCAAGAAGATTGACAACCCTTCGCTGCCCATCCGTAACCGTAAGACCACCTCGTTTGATTTCGATGAGAAGGTGAACCTGAACCTCAACGGAAAGGTGGGCGACAAGGTGAACATGAACCTGAACTACAACACCGATGCCACGTTTGATTTCGATGCCCAGAACCTCAAACTGAAATACGAAGGTAAGGAGGATGAGATTATCAAACTGGTTGAGGCTGGTAATATCTCGTTCCCGTCGAACAACTCATTGGTGAAAGGCGCCAGCAGTCTGTTTGGTGTGCGTACTGATATGCAGTTCGGACACCTGAAATTGCAGGCCGTGGTGTCACAGAAGAAATCCTCGTCGAAGAGTGTCTCGTCGAAAGGTGGCACACAGACAACAGCCTTCGAGATGGATGTGGCCGACTATGAGGAGAACCGTCACTTCTTCCTCTCGCACTATTTCCGTAACCGCTACGATCAGGCCATGAGTACCCTGCCCAATCTCACTACTGGCGTTGAGATTACCCGTGTGGAAATCTGGGTGACCAACAAGACGGGCACCACCTCGAACACCCGTAATATCGTGGCTGTGGCCAATTTGGGCGAGGGCTCACAGCGCGTTCCCGACAACCAGGCTAACAACCTGTACAACCTGTTGACCACACAATATGCCGATGCGCGCGATATCGACCAGACCAATACGGTGCTGGCTGGTATGCCCGACTTTGAGAACGGCCGCGACTACGAGAAACTCTCCAGTGCCCGTCTGCTCACCTCGTCGGAGTTTACTGTCAACAAGGCGTTGGGCTATGTCTCGTTGAAGGCTGGTCTGCAGACTGATCAGGTGTTGGCGGTAGCCTATGAGTTCACATCAGGTGGCGTGACCTACAAGGTAGGTGAGTTTGCTGCCGACATCACAGAGACTTCGAAGGCACTCTATGTGAAGGCGCTGAAGAATACATCGAACAACCCTCTGCAGCCCAACTGGCAGCTGATGATGAAAAACGTGTACTACCTTGCCTCGAAAGTGGAAAAGACCAAGTTCCGTCTCGACATCAAGTTCCAGAGCGATACGGCTGGTGTCTATCTCACCTATATCCCCGATCAGCGTGTGAAGAGTCAGACGCTCCTGAAGATGCTGGGATGCGACCGCTTGGATAATAACAACAAACTGCACTCTAACGGCTACTTCGATTTCGTAGAGGGCTATACCGTGAGCGATGGTCGTGTGTTCCTGCCTTCGGCCGAGCCTTTTGGTGCCTACCTGCGCCAACAGCTGCAGAAGAACGGCTTGCCTGCAGGGGAGGCTGAGAAATACGTGTTCAGCGAACTCTACGATTCGACCAAGACGGTGGCTAAGCTGATAGCCGAGAAGGATAAGTATATACTGGTAGGCCAGTACAAGGGCTCATCGGCCAATGTCATCTCGTTGGGGGCTATGAACGTGCCTCACGGTTCGGTGGTGGTAACGGCTGGCGGCGTTATACTGAAAGAGGGCTCCGACTACTCGGTCGACTATTCGGCAGGCGAGGTGACCATTCTCAATCAGAGCATCATCGATGCGGGTACCAACGTGAATGTGTCGCTCGAATCAGATACCGAATACGGCATGCAGCGTAAGACCATGTTGGGCGTCAACTGGGAATACGAGCTCTCCAAGAGCCTGACCATTGGCGGTACGTTGATGCATCTCCACGAGCAGGCACTCACCTCGAAGGTGGCGATGGGCGAGGAGCCTCTGAGCAACACCCTCTGGGGCTTGAACATCAACTGGAAGCAGGAGTCGCAGTGGCTCACCTCGATGCTCAACAAGATTCCGTTCCTGCACGTCAAGCAGCCCTCGCACATCTCGTTCACGGGTGAGTTTGCCCAGCTGATAGCCGGACGTGCCCGTGGCACACAGGATAACGCCTCGTATGTTGACGATTTCGAGAATACCAAGAGCTACCTCGATATGAGCAACCCCAAGGAGTGGATCCTGTCGAGCGTGCCCTCGATGTTCCAGGAGAGTGCTGATAAGACTGGTGTCTCGAGTGGCTATAACCGTGCCTTGCTGGCCTGGTATAATGTTGATCCCATCTTCACCCGTCGCAGTTCCACGCTCACGCCTGCGCATATCAAGAGCGATCTGGAACAGTTGTCCAACCACTATGTGCGTGAGGTGTATGTGAAGGAGCTCTATCCTAACCGCGACCAGAGTACCTACAATGGCGCTACCTCTACACTGCCCATCCTCAACCTGGCTTACTACCCACAGGAGCGTGGTCCTTACAACCTCTCACTGAGTCTGAACAGCGATGGCACCTTGCAGCAGCCGCAGACCAAATGGGGTGGTATGATGCGTAAGATTGATACCAACGACTTCGAGCAGGCCAACATCGAGTATATCGAGTTCTGGTTGCTCGATCCCTTCATCTACACCCGTGAGCAGGGCACTGCCGCTGACTATGCGGGCGACCTGTACTTCAACCTGGGTGAGGTGAGCGAGGATATCCTGCGCGATGGCAAGAAGTTCTACGAGAGCGGCATGCCAGTGGATGGCAGTCAGAACTATACCACCACCCAATGGGGTAGGATACCCGTACAGGCCACCCAGACCTATGCCTTCGCCACCACTACTGGCTCGCGCAAGAAACAGGATGTGGGCTACAACGGACTGACTGATGAGGAGGAACAGCAGTTCGGCGCCTATAACGAGTGGCTGAATGCTGCCAGTGCCATCGTGACCAACGACAGTACCATGAATGCCTGGCGCCAGGACCCTGCCGGCGACGACTACCACTACTATCGTGGTTCTGATTTCGATAGCGAGCGCAAGAGTATTCTCGAGCGCTATAAGCGTATCAACAACCCTCAGGGTAACTCGCCTGAAACGGAGGATCAGACAGAGAGCTATGATACCAGCTACAAGAGCGGACCCGATGTGGAGGATATCAATCAGGACTACACGCTGAACGAGTACGAGCGCTACTACCAGTACAAGGTGCGCATCAGCCCTGAGATACTCGATGCCTATCGCAATGGGGCGGCTCCTGCCGATTGCTTTATCACTGATATGCGTACCAGCAGTGTGAAACTCCGTAACGGCGACACCACCAGCGTGAACTGGTTCCAGTTCCGTATCCCGCTGACTGAATACGAACGCAAGGTGGGCAGTATCAGCGACTTCACCAGCGTGCGCTTCATGCGTATGTTTATGACGGGCTTCCAGAAGCCTATCGTCCTGCGCTTTGGTTCGCTCGACCTGGTGCGTGGCGAGTGGCGTGTGTATAAGCAGAGCTTAGGCACAGGTGCCGAAGGTGGAACCATCGAGGTGAGTGCCGTGAACATCGAGGAAAACAACGATAAGACGCCCGTCAACTACGTGTTGCCGCCAGGTATCAGTCGTGTGACTGATCCCTCACAGCCGCAGTTGGTTGAGAACAACGAGCAGTCGCTCGATATGGTGGTAAAGGACCTGCAGCGTGGCGAGTCGAAGGCGGTGTATCGCAACATGAACCTCGACCTGCGCCAGTACAAGCACATGCAGATGTTTGTGCATGCCAACCACTTAATGCCCGATGCCACCCAGTTGCGTGATGGCCAGTTGGCTGTGTTTGTGCGCATGGGTAGCGACTATAAGAACAACTATTACGAATACGAGATCCCCCTCTCGCTCACCCCCGATCGCAGCGACTATAGCAAGTATGCCACTGCCGATCGTCGTGCGGTATGGCCCGAGGATAATATGCTGGATATCAACCTCGACGTGTTCACTAAGCTTAAGAAGGCCCGCAATCGGGCCAAGGCACAGGGCATAGGCAGCTTCAACCAGTTGTATAGCGAGCCCGACCCCCGAAAGCCCCAGAACACAGTGCGTGTGCAGGGTAACCCCACCTTAGGCGAGGTGAAGGTGATGATGATAGGTGTGCGTAACATCTCCGACCAGGTGAAGTCGGGCGAGGTGTGGGTGAACGAACTCCGCCTGATGGATGCCAACAATAATGGTGGTTGGGCAGCATCGGGCACCATGAACGTACAGCTGTCTGATTTTGGAACAGTCAACCTCTCCGGCCGTTATGTCGGCGATGGTTTCGGCGGCTTGGAGGAGAGTGTGATGGAGCGCTCTACCGATACGCAGAAGGAGTACTCGTTTACTGCCCAGTTAGAGCTGGGTAAGTTCTTCCCCGACAAGGCCAAGGTGAGTGCGCCGCTCTATTACTCTGTCAGTCATGAAGAGGTGCGCCCACGCTATAATCCGCTCGATTCGGATATGCGCCTGAGCGATGCCCTGGAAAGTGCTGCCAACCAGCACGAGCGCGACAGTATTGAGAGTGTTGCCATCACCAAGACCCGTAACACCAACTTCTCGCTGTCGAACCTGCGCTGGGGCCTGAAGACCAAGCGCCATCCCATGCCTTACGACCCTGCCAACTTCTCGCTGTCGTACAGTCATGCCCATCGTAACACCTCGGGTAAGACTACCGTCTATGAGAAGGAAGACCAGTGGCGTGGCGCCTTCAACTACAGCTACTCGCCTGTCTATAAGACGTGGGAGCCGTTTAAGAAGCTGAAAGGCAAGTCGAAGTGGCTCAACTTCCCCAAGGCGTTGGGCTTCAACTATCTGCCTCAGAGCGTGACGTTCAATACGGAGATGACGCGCAACTACTACGAACTGCAGGAGCGCGACCTCGAGAGTCTGGAGAACCAGAACCTGCCGCTCACCTTCTCGGAGCAGTTCCTCTGGAACCGCGACTTCTCTTTGCGCTGGGATTTCACCAAAAACCTGCATTTTTCCTTCCAGTCGGCCACCCGTGCTGAGATTGAGGAACCCTATACGCCGATTAACAAGGACCTCTATCCCGAGCAGTATGTGGCTTGGAAGGACTCTGTGAAGCAGAGCATCCGCAACTGGGGAACGCCGCTCGACTACCAACAGCAGGTAACCGCCTCGTACCAGTTGCCGCTCAACAAGCTGCCCATCTTCGACTGGTTGACAGCCGATGCCTCATACACAGGCCGTTACACCTGGGAGCGTGGTACCGAAATGGAGGATGGCACCAGTCTGGGTAATACCATCACCAGCAACCGTCAGCTCAATATCAACAGCGCCCTGAACCTCGAAACACTCTATAACCACATCCCGTTCCTGAAGAAAGTCAACGACCGTTTCAAGCGCACTCAGCGGGCGACGGCTAAGAACGCGAGGACTGCTGTCAAGCGGCCTGCCGCAACACAGAAGCCTGGCGTCAAGGACTCTGTCAAGGTGAAGCGCGACATCGAACAGTCGTGGTGGTACAAGCCTGCTCAGAGTGTGGCACGGCTCCTGATGATGGTGCGCAGTGTGAACATCAGCTATCGCACCCAGTACTCGCTGCTGCTGCCAGGCTTCATGCCGAATGTGGGCGATATGCTGGGACAGAACAAGTCGGGTGGCGCCCTGGCACCAGGCCTCGACTTCGCCTTCGGACTGATGGGCGATGGCTATATCGACAAGGCGATGGAACACGACTGGCTGTTGTGTAACGACAGTGTGTCGACACCGGCTAATATCAATATCAGCAAGGATCTGCAGATCAAGGCGGTGGTCGAGCCTATCCGTGATCTGAAGATAGATCTCGCGGCCTCGCGTACCGATAATCGTGCTAAGAGTGTGCAGTATATGTATGCCGGCATGCCCACCACCCTGAGTGGCACTTTTAATATGACCACCATCTCGCTGCGGGGGGCTTTGGCAGGTATGGGCAATGCCAACAACGGCTACCACTCGGCAGCCTTCGACCATTTCCGTGAGCTGATACCTGAGTTCCAGCAGCGGGTAGGGCAGGAGTATTCGGCCGAGGTGCTCATCCCCGCCTTCCTGTCGGCCTACACCTCAGGGGCTGGCAAGTCGCTCAGCATCTTCCCCGCACTCACACGTCTGTTGCCCAACTGGAGCATGCGTTATGGCGGTTTGTCCAAGTTGCCTTGGGTGAAGGATCATCTGAAGAGCCTGAACCTCAACCATGGTTATAAGAGCGTGTACAGTGTGGGTAGCTATGTCAATACCAGCTACTCTACGGTGAGTATCAACGAGGCGTTCTCGCCGCTGCTGGGTGTCGATGCCACCTTCCAGAACGATCTGACGGCTAAATTGGAGTATCGTACCACTCGTGTGCTCAACCTCTCGATGACCAGCATCCAGCTCAACGAGTCGCTCAGCAAGGACTGGGTGGTAGGTCTGGCCTATAAGCTACGTGATTTCAATCTCTTTGGCGCTAAGGGCAACCGCAAGGTGGCTAAAGCCCAGAATCCCCGTAAGAAGTCTGCAGGCGACAGCAATGTTCAAAGTTCAAGGTCTAATGCTCAAAGCCGCAGAACCGGTGTCAACCACGACCTGAATCTCCGTCTCGATGTATCGCTGCGCAAGCAGGCTGCCATCACCCGCGATATCGCCACAGGCGTGTCGTCAGCTTCGAGTGGCAACTCTGCCTTCAAGTTCTCGTTCATGGCCGATTACACCCTCTCACGCCTGCTCACGCTGACGGCCTATTTCGACAGTCAGACCAACACCCCGTTGCTCTCCAGCAACAGCTATCCCACCACCACTTACGATTTCGGACTCTCCATGAAGTTCTCACTGACCCGATAACCCCCAGAATAACCACCATCAGCCCTTATACACACGTTATACATTCGAATGCCTTTGCGAAAATGCTATGGTTGACTAACTGTTTGAATGTTAGTGCAATAGCAGTCTGTCGGTATGCGTATTTGTATGAAATACCATGATACAAACCATATATGTCTTGTGTAGTTAAGCCGATTGCCATATCTTTGCACCGTCATAACTTAAATGGCTAAATTATGAATATAAACTATCTAAAATAGACAAATGATGAGAAAACTACAGTGTGTTTTAATCATGCTCGCCTGGCTTCTGGGAATTCAGGCGTTTGCTAAATCCGGAAATCTCAGGTTCGAGGATTTCTTGCTGAGAGATACCTCCCAGATTATTCATGGTACGCTCAACAATGGCTTTCAGTATTACATCGTCAAGCGGGCCGACGATTGTTTTCAGATGAGTCTGCTGCAGAAGACTGGGTGTCATGATGATGGCGAAACAATAGAGATTTCGCATCTATTGGAACACATGTTGTCAACTGCGAATCGACCGATTGCTAGAGGAGACACCCTCATCCAATATCTGAAAAAGCTCGGTAAGGATTACGGTACAGGTTTCAACGCTTTCACTTGGGCAAATTTTATGAAATACGAATTGTATCGACTCAAGCCCGAACGGGCCTATGCCGATTCGTGTATGGAGATATTAGCTGAAATTGCCGGTGGTTCCAACATCTATTCCGCTGATTTGGAAAGGCAGAGAGAAAGATTGTTGAACGAGGTTGCTAATCGGAAATACGTATTGAACCGAAGAGTGCTGGATGCCGGCATGGCAGTTTATTGGTCCGGGCATGATCCCGACGAATGGCGTGAAATGCGATTAAACAGTGCCAGGAAGATCACGCAGTCGCAGCTTGAGGCATTCTATCGGAAATGGTACCAACCTCAGAATCAGTGCCTCCTGGTTACAGGTAAAATCCCTGATGGCATTGAGGAGATGATAAAACGCAAATTCGGCAATCGCCCCCGTGTTCCTACTCCTTCGCCCACCATCTTGGATTTCGGTAAGAGGGATATGCTTGTCGAGAGATGCGGAAACGCATCCTGTACGTTAACGCTGACTTTTGCGCTGCCACATCTGACACAGGCGGAAAAGGAGAACCCTCAGTTCATCAGAGATTATTATGCATTGAAAAAAATCAATCACGCCCTCTACGAGAAGATGAAGGAACGTAAATTTGCAAGCAACTGTTTTACACGTTATCAGGTTGAAAACCGCATGATGCTGACTACAACCTTTGCTTACAACCTTAATGAAGAACTACCCGGTGGAGGCTTGCCGGCTTTCGTGGATAGTGTGGCTGCTTTACTGGATGATGTCAGGAACAACGGTGTTCAGATACAAATGCCTAAGGACACGCTCAAAAGGAATGTGATTGAACAGCATCGCGCTCTGGCAATGAAAAAACTGCAGGAGGGCGACGGTAAGGGCAATACTATCGACCCATTTATGCAACCCGATGTATGTTTCACTTATGCTCTACCGTTATTTAAGCAGGAGGATTCTGATGCCTATTGGTCGTTCGTGCTTAGTGGCAAGGATCTCTCGAATTTCTGTAAGGAGCTTGTCCGCAAGTCTGTGCTCAAGATCGACTGCATCCTCCCGTATGGCTATCCTGAGAATGAAATAACTGAAAAACTGAACGCCCTTCTGCGGCACTAATATTGATATAATGATGAAAACAAAACTCTTATTATTTACGATGGCTTGTGCTTTCGCCGTCCAGACATCGGCACAGTCGGAGACTGTTAAGTACGAGGATTTCCTCGTTACCCCTTCAAATATCTCTCAAGGCGTTCTTGACAATGGTTTCCGCTATTATCTGTGCGACAACGGTTTTACAGGTAATGGGCTGGAAATGCGACTCATCCAGAAATCTGGCACTGGAGACGATGAGGGTACCCCTGGCATCGCGCTCTTATTAAGAAGGATGCTTTTCTCCGAGAATCTCACTGTAGGATCAGCTGGCGTGGTAAAGGATCATCTCGATGCCCTGAATATGCAGCGCATCCCCAGTTTCCGTGCCCTTAATGGCCTTATACCCGATATTCCCGCCTACTGTTCAGAGATGGACAACGGGTGTACGGAGTTCAATCTGTTTCGTTTGAAGAAAGAGCGTGCCTATGCGGCGTCGTGTGTAGAGCTGCTATCCCAGATAGCAGGTCATGCCCGTTTCTCGGATTCTGAGTTGGAGCGCCAGAAGACGTTTCTGGTCAACGAGATCACTAACAGCAGATACGACCTTGCAAAATCCGGAGAAAACAGCCTAAAGGCCACATTTGTGGATGGATGTACCCTCGATGAGTTGATTAACAAACAAATCAACAGTATCCGCAGCATTACGCTCCAGCAGATTGAGGCGTACTACCAGCGTTGGTATGTGCCACAGAATCAGTGTCTGTATGTGTTTGGCAAAGCGCCAGACGATATCGTTGATATCATCAAGCAGCAATTCGGCAGTTGTCCCAATATGTCCGCTCCCGAAAGGGGCGTGAATAAACTGAACCACCAGAAGCTGCTGATGTTAAAGCACGACGTTCCGGCATTTTATCTTCAGTTCTGTTTCGTGCAACCTTGTGTAGCGGCATCGGCGACCAAGAATCTGGACTATCTTCGAAAAAAGGCGGTTTACGGCCGACTTGGCGAGATTCTTGGTACTTCTAAGGATGCGCAAGTAACGGTGTCGATGGATGAAGACGCTCCGTTTTTCCGATGCCCCGTTTTTGAATTGAGAATGATGACGGCATTAGACCTCTATGCCGACGAGCGTCAGTTGAGTGACTTTGTCGATGATGTCACGAAGAAGCTGGATGACATCATACACAACGGGGTGCAGGCTCATATAGAACAACTAACGATAGAAAAGCAAAAGGAACTCCAGCAGCAAGCGTTGACCAATATCCGTGACTATAAGGTGCTGGATACCCATTCCTGTATCAAGGCTAATTTTATTCATTCCAAGCCACTCGTCAAGGAGGAACCGACGTACCAGTATTTCAAGCACGAAGTCAGCGAACAGGATATTCAGGATTGCTGCAAAGAACTATTCAATAATTACGATTTGCGAATCGTGTGTACAACGCCGTATGGCTATCCCGATGCCGACATCAAGGCAAAGTTGGAATCAATGATCTACCATCTATCTACACCCCCGAATTAATAAATCTATCTGGAGCGATGTCGGTCTATGGTCAGGTAAATCTGTCTGGCATGATGCCAGAATCGACCGACAGCCTGCAGAAATGCAGTATCCGCAACTTCAAGTTCCAACCTAACAAGGGTAGCATCATGATAGACGAACCTAATGAAGATGACTACCATTTCCACATAAAATAGAGCAGCATGCCTTTCAAAAATCAGCGAAAATCAAGAAATATTTCCCTTTTTCGCTGATTTTTAGACAAAGAATGGTGGGGTTCAAAATAAAATTTGTATTCTAAGAAGTCTGAGTTTGTGGCCATCTATGGACGCAGACGCATAGGCAAGTCATATCTGGTTAGTGAAGTGTCCATCCAACTGGTTATGGTTACGACAATGGGAATAGCAAGAGGCGAACATGCCAGTATCGTTAACCAATCAATTACATTGGATGACCTGTTTATGGAACGTTGATTCATCTTTACCAGTCTGCACAGAAAATAATCGACCTCTTCAACGAGGTGGGGATTCTCACATCTATTGCCAATAACCGCACGACCATCCACACCATTCATTGTCTGGCGTTCTGGTTCGTGGACGGGCAGGATGCTCCCATCAAGAATCCGAATTATCAACGCAATCCAATCGTTCAAAATCCGGCTGTCCATGATAATGCCAATCCAATGTCTGCTGGTGATTCAAATTATCTTCATAATAGTCCTATTAAAAGACATACGTCAGGATGACAAGAAGAATCATTACAACTGAAAGGGCGAATAGAATTATCTTCATCCATTTGTCTGCACTGCGTCGGAAGGCTATCGAAGAGAGGCTCTGTCGCTTGAAGCGCGAGCCATAGTCTTCTTTATGATGATGGTGATGATGCGAATGATTATCAGACATACTCATTATTTTAAGATGTTAAACAATAATGATGCCACAGAAACCAGTATGCTTGTTGATGTAAGCCATAGTGTGGTAGTCTGCCCCACGCTGGAGTTGCGTGCTTTCACCTTGTTGGGCTCTACGTAAACGATGTCGTTCGAAGATGTTGATTTTCTCATTGTTCACGGTGAACATGCCGGGACGTGCCACCTCGCCCAATACGGATATTTTATAGTTTGCCATGCGTACTGTCACCACGGGGTCTTCCTTGCCATTCAAGTAGCGTATGATACAGTCGTGGATGAGTTTCTCACATTCTGCCTTCGACAGTCCTCCGACTTTCAGCGTACCCAGTACAGGAAAAGATATGGTGCCATTGTTGCTCACCAAGTAGGTTTGCAGGGCACGGGTGGAACTCACAGTCTGACTGCCGGTCGATGCATTTCCCAACGTTGGAGATATCACCTGATACTTGTTGCGAGGGTCGCCCACATAATCGCGCAGATAGTCGATAAGTCGGATCTGGGCATCGGCTTCCGACAAGCGAGCAGAAAACTGGTTGCTCAACTGTACGGCCTGTGTGGCATCCATTGAAAGGCCGGTCATGGAATGGCGGCGTTTATAGTCGGCGAGTTCATCTTCAGTAAGTCCTAACTCTTCGTTGATTTTCTTCACGCGTTCGTTGATAAACTCCTCGGTGCGCAGTGCCACCTCGTTTTTGTCGGCATTGGCCCTGCGGTTATAGCATACGGCCAACCGGCGCAGGAAGTCCATGCCACGTTGCGGGTTTTTGTTGGTAAGGGTCACCATGGCAATGAGTGTAATGAGTGTAGCAATATTTTCTAACTTTCTCTATATAAATATATTCACCTCGAACCAAATGTATTTCTACAACAGAAGTTTGATATTCTCATTACACTCGTTACACTAACATTATTATGGTTTTAAAAAAAAACAAGTTAGTTTCACCTCGTCATCAAGTTACTTTTCATGCAGAATCAACTTACTTTTCAACCACAATCAATATGGTAAATATCTACAATAAGCATCTGTTCATCAGCAAGTCAAAGCTGGCCGTACTGGCTGGTGTTTCGTATCGTACCTTCAGCCGCTATCTTGCCACACGACAACCGATACTCAGTGCCATGGGGATATGTTACATTTTACAGCAAATCAAAATTACCAGTCACAAGTGTTTTGGTAAGTGGTTCGCCAAGAACGTGGTTGAGGAGACTATCGACCTGGACGCTCTGGCAGAACACATGAGTACTCACAACTCGCCCTACTCCAAGGGCGTCATCAAGGGACTCTTAACCGACATGATCGGCTGTATCAAGGAGCTCCTGCTGGAGGGCAAGAACGTGAAGATCGACGACCTGGCCATCTTCAGCCTTGGCATTAAGAACAAGGAGATGGCACTGAAGGAGGAAGACTTCACCGTGAGTAAGAACATCGAGGGAGTGAAGCTGAAGGCCCGCGCCACTGGCGACCTGATGAGTAAGAGCCTCAACCTGGAGGCTACTATGAAGAAGGCCACCTTTGTAAACGGTAAGCTGACCACTGTTCCATCCAACTCGGGTAACACCAGCGGTGGCAGTTCTACCACACCAAGCAACGGTGGTAACACCGGTGGCGGTGACAATACCGGTGGTGGTGGCGACAATACGCCAGGCGGATCTGTTGAGGATTAAGTAACCATTAAAAAATCAAACGAATTATGACAAAAGTTAACTGGACCAATGTTGCTAAAGTCCTTAAATTTATCGCAACAGTGATTACTGCAGTTCTCGGAACCATAGCCGTGCAGTCATGCGTACAGTGAATACCATTACAAATCCCTCAGCTTGAGCTGAGGGATTTGTATTAACTTTGTCTGACACAAACTTACGATTTATTTTGGGGCATACTTTTATTATATACCTCAGCAGTTTGTATGGCTATGATGTTCCAGGCATAGAGACTCATGTCATAGTGTATCTTCTGTGAACGGGAAATCATCCCCTCTAATCTGTCAGCAAGTTTTTCTATGTCCCCACAAGGAAAATAGTGGCTTTCATCAAGTCTGATTTCCATATTAGCAGGTATATCGCTTGCCACAACGGGAATGTTGTATGCCATAGCTTCAAGTAGCGCAATAGGCAGTCCTTCATGGCTGCTTGGCAGACAGAAACACGAGGCATGGGTTAGTAGCGAGTGAAGTTTCCTGTCCTTGACGAATCCTGTCAGGACGACATGATTCTCTTTTGCCTTCTTCTTGAGAGACATTGAATAATCATCTTCGAAGTCTGCGTCACCTGCCAGCACAAGCCTCATGTCATTGGGGATACGTTTCGATTTCTTGAGTAACAGGAAAGCATCAATGAGGTGGTGCAGGTTCTTTTCTGGAACAAAGCGGCACATGCCTAAGATGTATTTGCCCTCCTCAATACCAAGTTCACAGAAATATTCAGGATAGGAGCATGTTTCGGGGTGTTTCACGCCATTTGGGATAAGTGTGACATTTTTCGTCCTACCGCATTTTTCTTCAATCAACGTCTTGACGGTGTTGGAGATAACTATCACCTGATTGGCAAACATACAACCGAGTCTTTCTCCAAGTTTCAGCATCATTTTGGCAACCTTTCCCCATTTGTCACGGTTATAGTCGGGGCCATGGTGTGTCATCACCACTTTCATCCCTAACAGTCGTGCGTAAGGTGATAACAGGTTTGGGCCGATAGCATGGATATGAACAAGGTCTGCTCCGAGTGCTTTTGCCTTGTTAATAGCTCTAAAAGTATGGATGATTGCTTCGAAGTTCTTTGACTTGGGGGCATCAATATCAATGATCTTCACGCCTTCCCATTCGGTGAGAGGCTTGTCTTCCCTGACATAACTACTCCTTCTAATGATTGTAATGTCATACCCTAATTGGACCAATCGGGGCAGCAGCTCCTCGCAGTGTGTCTCTATCCCACCCATTATATTAGGTATGCCACGTGTGCCTGTTACTACCACTTTCATAATTAATTGATTTAATTGATTTCTTTGATTATTTGCAGATACCTGTCACGGAAAGTCCCTGTTGAGTATTTCTCAATTAACAGACATTTACTGTATCTGCCGTATTTTTGTCGTTTTACTTTGTCTGATACAAGATTACAGATTGCTTTCGCAAGAGCATCTACATCCTTTCTCTCCGTAAGATGACCATTCTTGCCTTCCTCTACGAGATATGCATTATCACCTACATCAGTGGCAATGATTGGTAGGTCTGCATTCAGTCCTTCCATAATGCTGTTGCTGGTTCCTTCAAACAGCGAGGTGGAGAGATAGATATCGGCATTGCTAAGATAATTGGATATGTTATCTGGGTTGATGATAATATTGGTAATATCAACAATACCTTCTTCCTTCACCCACCTTCTTATTTCCTGTTCAAGTTTTCCGAAGCCAATGATGATGAAACGTATGTCCTTGTGGGTTCTATATACCAGAGATACAGTTTTGATGGCAGTCATGTAGTCCTTCTGTTCCACGAAACGACCTACTGTAATAATGCATGTCGTATCTTTCTCGTTTTTTAAAGAAAAGGGAGAAATGTTGTCAAAGCAATTGGGTATGACATGTATTTTCTTCTCTTTGAAGCCATGAGAAACAAAGTATCTTTTTCCAGAAAAGCAATTTGCGATGGTAATGGCAGACATGTGGTTGGTTAGGAACCTGTCAACGATTAGCTTTCTTGTCGGCAGTTCTGCATTGCGCAGTCCTGTTATAACTTTTGCTCCTGTGATAGAACCTGCAAGACAAGCATAGAGATTTGCAGCCGTCAGGTATGAGAAAATCAATTCAATATTGTTTTCCTTGATGTACGAAAGGAGTTTACGAAACCTACTCAAATGTCCTCCGTTTAAGAGAGCCAAATGAACCTTTGGTGCCTCATATATCATATCAAGGTATTTCTGATGCGTCTTTGCTGCATTAAAGACAACGAAATGAACATCATAATCAGTCGATAGGACCTTGGAAAGCAATACGGCCTGCTTCTCTGCACCACCACTGGTGAGGTTCTTGACGAATACCGCAATTGATTTAGGTATTACTCTTTGTTTACTTATATTGGTGATAAACATCTACTTTTCTTTATCCATATCCAAATATACTCTATATATCTGAACCTTTCCTATATAGAACTCTTGGGTTTCATAAGGGGTTTCTGTACGAATCTGTCGTCTGGTAAGGATAGCAGGAATCTTTTCTTTTCATCATCATTCAGATTCTTAGACTGTAAATCCATCTCTTTTACTTTATGATACCAATCTTCTGTATAGCCCACATGTTTACATGGATTGCCTGCCACCATCCAGCCATCGGGGATGCTTTTGGTGACAATACTGCCGGCACCGACAATAACATTATTTCCGATTTTCACACCTGGCAATATCTTACAATCCTCTTCTATTGAAACATAATCTCCAATTTCAATCTTTCCAAAATAATCCACATTGGGATCATTGTATAAGTGTCGCAAACTATATAGCCCGCCATGAGTGAAAAAGACGGTATCTCTGGCTATACGACAATAATTCCCTATTTTTATCAGATAGCCTTCTTTGGCAGAAAGTCGGCATGCGGAAATATTACATCCCACGCCTATTTCCACGCCCTTGCTTCTCAAATAATTCTCCGGGGTCATATAACAACCCGTCATAAGAAATTGTAAGAATTTAGTCTTGTTGATAAACATGATTATATTTCTACTTTTTTATAGTTACTATTACTTTTTGCAGGTGTCTATATAAATCTGGTAATACCTTTTTGCACATGTTTCCATGGAATAATGATTTTCATAATAACTCTTTATTGCCACAGACGTAATATGTCCTTTTTCCACGATAGCCTGTTTTACCTTTCGATAAAACCTGTCATCGTCAAAGTTTTCAGACAGGTATCCTGTTATGCCATCTTCTATGACATCAACTACACCTCCGGCAGGTGTCGATATGGGAACAACCCCCATAGACATAGCTTCCAATAAGGTCATAGGGAGCCCTTCGAAATCGCTGGACAACACGAAGAAATCTGCCTGAGCCATATAGTCTCCGACATTATTTTTCGGACCCAACAGGAAGATGTTTTTGCTGTTTTTCAATGTCACATTCCATGAATCATATTCATCACCCAATACAATAAGAATGAAATTGACACCCTCAGCCTCAAGACGGGAAAAAACGTTGAAGAGTCTGCCATGGTTCTTGACCGGATGATTGCGTCCTACATGAATAAAAACCGTGGTCTCTAAATTCTTCTTTAATGCGTCTATCTTCTTTTTTGCCTCTTCCAATTTCTCTGTGGTTTTCAATGGTTCACTTCCATTTGTGACACATATATCATAATGGTTTCTGTATGTTTTAAAATAAGACTTATGACATGTTTCGGAGATAGTTATTGGCTTGACTTTGTTGCATCCGAACAAATAATGTGTCAGCATCTTCTTGATGATTCCCGCATTAGCATTATGCCGCTCTGCTAATGTGTGAATGGTATTAAAATATTGAATATCTCCAAAAAAGATAACAGGCAAAAGCAGTGATGTTGCAGAAACATGACAATGAACAATATCGGGGCGTTCACTTCCTATAATTCTGAATAGTCTCCAAATAGCTTTTGGTTCCAGTCCTGTTTTCCCGTGCAAGTTGATATGGTGTACTTGAGGAGACAAATCGTTCTTGTAAAGAACATTTCCTGGAACAGAATCGTCCAGGATGGAGACAAGAACGATCTCGTCATTTTTATTTGCTGCAAATCTGTTGCATAGACTTATGGCAATTCTCTCAGCGCCACCTCCTCCAAGTGAAGATGTCAATAGTAATATTTTCATAACACTTTCTATTATATCCTGGCTTCATAACACTTCAGATAATCATTAGCGATAGGCTCCCAACTCATGTTCCTCATCCATTCTTCCTTGATATTATTTCTCATCGCATTCAGTTTTTTCTTGTCGGAATGCAATTCCATGATTCCATTAGCCAGATCATTCACATCACAGGTCTCTACTACAATTCCTGTCTTATTATGTTGAATGGCATCAGCAAGAGCCCCCACATTGGTAACAACCATCGGCACCTCTAAAGTGAAGGCTGTTTGAACAACGCCGCTTTGCGTTGCATCCTTATAAGGACATACTACAAATTCACAAGCCCGAAGCATGCCTGCTAATTCCCTGGTACCTATATAGTGATTGATGATTTTAACATAGTCCAGTCTCTTGTAGGACTCAATGTCAAAATAATATTTCCCGCCACCGGCTATCACCAGCATTAATTCGGGATAATGGCTGTGTGCAATCTTCATAGCTTCCAAAAGAAACTCAACTCCTTTGTATTCCACTATTTGCCCGAAAAAGAGAATGAAAGGTCTGTCAATCTGCAGCGGTATTGGATCTACATACAGAATACTACTATACATACCCAATTTGTTAATAAATATATGGTTATTAGGTATATGATAATAGGATGCAAATGATGAAGACTGCCTATTGTTGAGTAAAACCAATTTGGGAATCTTCTTGAAAGCCATTCTTCTATCCCTCTCTGCCCTTTTATTTGTATAACCTGTATGTTGGAAAGTATCATGAACAGTCAATACCAGTTTCTTTTTTACCAGATATAACAATTTCTGTGTCAAGTAAGGCGGCTTGGTTAAATGAATGATGTCAGGCTTTTGCTTAAGAAAACGCACGAATAGTCTTATCATCAATAACAGGTTGGCAGGATGAAATTTCTGCTTGTGCTTTTGATTGACGACATATACATGCGAAAGATCGAGAATATTACGGAAGTCATCAAACTCCTTATAAATTTCCGTCGCAGGATAAATACCTGTATGCGGATACAATTCTTTTAAGTCAATGAGTGTTGACCTCATGCTAAAAGATGCTATAGTGATGTAATATCTCACATCATGGCCTTTACGCTGCAACTCTCCTATCAAAGGAAAATCGCAGTCTGCAAAAAAAGGGGTACTAAAATATATAATCTTCATCTTTTACTTTTCAAATTCTCCATACAGCCAATAAAATCTTTTCCTGATTCGGTAGTAGATTCCGTCAACAAGAAAGGCAAACAAATATATCAGCGGCCAATCCCCTTTACGTCCATGCACTGCAAAGAAAGATGTAAATGCTTTCTTGATACTTTCCTTGCTGACAAATCTTCTGTTACGATGTATCAAAAGGATAAAGAATGCCCTGTTTGTGGCGTAGATGTCAGGTTCCTTTGCAAAATACCGAAAAGCCCAGTTCAGAAATGCCAACTCAGCCCTCAATTTACGTTCAGCAATCTGGCATGAATAATCGGGTGTAATATTCTGTGAACTTTGTCGCCATCTCACCCTTGCACCAGGCACCGTGCATATTCCCTTTCTACCAGAGAACACGACCCATGTAGCCACATCGCTACCCCATGCCAAATCATATTTCATGAAGCCCCCATATTGTTCATAAACTTTTCGCGAGAATACAGTCTCCACGACAAAAGCAGAAAATCTTCCCGAGCTCTTACCCCGATAGAAGCAATATGCTGGAAGCACTGCCGGATAATCAGGTTTCCGTCTTTCAAATGCTCCACATTCGTTTATTATATCCACATTGAAATGATAAACATCATAAGATCTGTCCGTATTCTCTATCTGATAGAACAGTTCCTTCACACAATTCGGATCCATCACATCGTCATCGCTAAATAGCCATATGTAAGGCTCATCCTGGCTCATGGCAATACACCGTTCCCACTGCGCAACTAAATCTTTTCCGCCCAAATTGGTGTCGAACCGCTGATAAACTATATCTATCTTATCTCTGTATTGCTCAACGATATCAGTTATTGGTTCTGGGCTGCAATCATCACCCACGTACAAGGTGAAGTC
This sequence comes from Prevotella sp. P6B1, assembly GCF_000702825.1. GTDB lineage: Bacteria > Bacteroidota > Bacteroidia > Bacteroidales > Bacteroidaceae > Prevotella. The sequence continues at coordinate 330,058 of NZ_JNKF01000012.1, read as the reverse complement.
CTTGCACGTCTGCATGGCAATAGAGTCAAGCGCAGCGGGCAGGAATGTAGCCTTGTAGGCAGGGATGACGATGGCAAGTCGGTGTGTCATGATGGTGAAACGCTTCTTATTTGTTTCAATCTTATAAGCAACCTATACAGTTTCTTGAGTCTTCGATATTCGATAGCCTTGATGACAAAGCCAAGTAATAACATCGTTGGATAAACAGACCCTAACTCTCCTGTACCAATAGAGAATACTAGGTACAAAGTAAGGATAGACGCTCCCAAGCCGGTTAAAGACTTATTTTTTTTGCGTTTTCTCCCAAAGTAGAGGAAAATGATTGTATAAAAAGTCGCCCATATAACCAGACCGATGATACCCCGTTCAAGCAAATATACAAGTATAACACTTTCTACACCATTGAGATTACGGATTGACCTTGGATCGTTATCCAAAAAATATGCCCAATATCCACTCCCCAATCCTAACCATTCATGTCCTTCTACATACATAAGAACATACGCATATTGCGACATACGCAATGAGATAGAACTCCCTTTTGTTTCACTGTCTTCAACGAAAACATCAGTCACACTATTGACTTTTTCTTCAACCGCAGGAATGGTGTTATATGATATTATCATTAGAATCGCTGCAAAAATGCCGAGCATAACATTTCTGCCTAATTTGAATGACCACATATTGTAGCAAGCAATTGACAATATAGCACCTACCCATACTATGCGGCATCCGCACGTTATTATTCCGAAAAAACAACATACGATGGCAAGAAAAAAAGTTTTTTTGCTTTCTAAGTGCCGATACCATCCATGTAAATGAAGCAATAATATGGCAACACATATATAGCCATAATCAAAAGCAGAATTATACATTGACTGTACTCTGAAACGGCTGCTTTCCGTATAACGGTCACCAATAGCAACATCTCCATACATACTTGTTCTGCCTTCTGTCATAGCATTGACAAACATTGAACTCTTTTCCATGTAATTGAGAACACCAAAGAAAGACAGCACAATCAGACAATACAGGGAAACCTTCAATATGGGTTTTAATGATTTTTCATTTTTGACAGCCCAGAAGGCATATGCGAGGGAAAAATAGCCGAACAAAAGATTGTTCTCAATCATTTCCTTTATTCCTGTGTAGGGGCTTGTCAATGCGGCTAACAGTGCAGATCCACTAACCAGAAGAAACAGATTCCTCAGCCAAGGCACACGCCGCAAATACCTGATATGCTGTTGCAAATATTCCCTTTCTGATAACAGGAAAGCCACTTGTAGTAAGAGGTTTGCCTTGCGTAAAGGAATACCACTTATACTCACCGCCGACAGTGTCATAGCACCCATGACGAGCATGGCCGCCTTCCATTCCCGCTTCACGCAGAACATCAGACAACAACACACCAAGGTGACTATGATGGCAACAATCTTCATTAATTGTTCAATCGATTGATTCTATCCTTTAATCTTTCACTCTTCAGCTTGATGTAAGCCACTGGCAGCAATAGAGGTGCGAGCTTACTGGCGCTCAATGTATCCTTTTTTAGTTGACGGTCTTTCTTCTTCAGTGCCCTTATAAGGATAAGCGTCGTGAGATTAATGCGTTGACCGAATGACAACGGCTTGCATTGCCCATTCATCACCAATCCTGCATAGTAGCGATAGATATCGTGTAGCCAGTTTTCTCCCCGCCGCTGCGAAGTTCTTGTTATTCCACTCTCCAATATACGGTAGCAACCCGTCTGCTCCGGCAACCAGATGAAGTCGCCCATCAGGGCGGCACTCAATGTAAGGGCAAAATCCATCTTTATGGAACAGTTGGCGAAGGATTCAGATTTCCACACCTTATAGCGGTACATGCTTGTGAGCACCATGATGTAGTTGCCGTAACGGAGCAGCGTAGGCAGATTGTCACCGGAATGGGAACGGCCAGGATAATCTTTTATAAATGGTCTGCTTATCGGATTCCCTTCACCATCAATGGCCTGAAAGTTGGTATAGACTAATGTAGCCTGGGGATTGGCGTCTAAGGCATCCGCCTGCTTTTGCAGTTTATGCGCGTCGGTCCAATAGTCGTCACCCTCACATAGGGCGACATAGTCTATCTCATCTGTCAATTCCCGATAATATTTCAGTCTTGGTTTCTTGATGCTGTAGTGATTGTATTTCAGCAGATAAACCGCAAAGTAGCAGTTTTTGTTCTCCTGATGGCGAACCAGCGTGAGGTGGTAGTCTTCGGTTTCCTTTGTCCACTCTGTGTCAAAGTGGTCGTTCAGGTATTGTTTGATGATCTCTGGCTCCCCGTCCGTGCTGGCATCGTCCATGATGAGACAGACGAACGGAAAGCTCGTCTGCTGCATGCAAAAGCCATCCATGGTATCCTTGATATAGAATGCCTGGTTGTAAGTGTTGCACCACACAGACACCTTAAAGTGACTTATAGTTTGAACTTGTGCCATTATACTATTTTCTTTTTTTCAGAATATCTATAATCTCTTTATATTCGTTCATCTTGAACAGCTTGCAGCAGGCGAAAATTATATATTACTGCCGCATATAGTATCTTTTAATCGGTGATAACAGTAAGTCCAAAGAACGGGTATACTTACGCCAACACATAAATACAGAATCCACCAGCCTTGATGAGCGTACTTTTCTATGACAGGGAATTCAGAAAGTTGCTTGATTGGCAATCCGTAGATGGCTATCAACAGCAATGAAACTAATTTCATCGACAGAAAATGCCATGTGAGTACATTGAAAGTGTAGCCACCTACGTATATCAAGAATTTCGTGCCGACATTTGCTGTATATTGAGACAGCTGGTAGCTGATATTGAAAATGACCAGCGTGCCAAGTAGGGCGCAAAGGGCGTATGGCACAACCTGCCACCATTTGTATGAGAGCATCGAAGCAGGGGAATAGACACATCCAATGCCTACTGCGATAATAGCAAAGAAGCAGAACCATAGGTTCTTATGCCAACTTAACTGATAACTCTTGTATAGATGTCCCGCATAAATGAAGCAGGATGCAAGGAATTCCCTTGAAGATATACGGAAATATGGCATTTTCCATTCAAAGTATGACAGAAGGATTGCAATTATCAGAAGTGATGCAATGCCCCAAAACCTACTAACCACTTTTCTCGTGGCAAAGAAGAGAATAGATCCGACAAAGAGTGACTTCAGAAACCAGAATCCCCCCAGTAATTGTTCATGTCCAGCCATCTTTGTCACAATGTCCTTTCCATGTTCAAGAAAATCTGCTGTAGAATATAGCATAGAGGTTTTTCCCAGGAAACCATACTCATCGCTATAGATGTTTACAGAGAAACAGATGTTGTGAATGAACAGGAAAAAAAGAGACCATTTCAGGTATGGCCAATAGATGCCAGTTACCCTTCGCTTCATATAGGTTGCAGCATCGGACAGATACTTTTCTTTAAAGCAATAGCCGCTCATGAAAAAGAACAGTGGCATACGCATCATCCCCAAGCAACTATTCACTGTATCAGGACATCCGGCATGCCCCATCACCATCAGGATGATAGCGATTCCCTTAGCTATTGATACGCTCAAATCTCTCATCTCTTTATCTTAAGTCTAATAAATGCAGACGGCAGAGGCCGTCGAGCGTGTATGGATGCTCTGTCACTTGTTTTTCCTCCTTTTTAGTATATTCAAGATTTCACTGTATTCGTTTATCTTGGTCACCTTACATACAGCTAGAAATGTGAACGCGCCAACAAGGACTTGCATGGGAAGCACAATCCAGTAGCTCAGGGGCAGAAACTTCAGGAACCAGACCGGCAGGGCGATGGCTATAGCCAAAGCGTAGGAGGGGGCAATGTCGCGCAACTGTATCCAAGAGCTATACCCCAACAGGCGACCTGAGTAATGTGAGTTGAGGAAGTAGGCTATGATGCCCACGGCGAGGTTCGCCCACAACATGGGCATGATGCCTACGAAAGCACCGATGCACAGGGGCAGCAAGATGATGATTTTCTTAATGACCTCAAGTCCGAGGAACAGGTCGCTGCGTCCCTGCACCTGCAGCATGTTCAGGTTGATGGCATGCAGTGGAAAGAGGGTGTAATTGATGCAGATGAGCGGCAGGTAGGTGGAGGCCTCATGCCATTTGGGTCCTATCATGCAGTAGATAAGCGGTTCGCTGACAGCACCGAGAGAGAACAAGGCTACGGTGGTGATGAACATACTGGTGCGGATGATGCGGCGATAGGCCGAGAACATACGCTTCTTATCGTCCTGAATACTACTCAGCACAGGGTAGGTGACTCGTTCCACCACCATTGTCAGGTTAGTCGAGCACAGCCCGGCATAGTGCCGTGCCCGAGTATATTGCCCTAACGTCGCTGGGCTGTAGAACTTTCCCACCATCACCTGGTGTAGCTCTTCCCAAACAGCGTCCAAGAGTACACTCACCATCATCTTCCAGCCGAATCCGAACAAGTCGTGAAAACTTTCCTTGCAGAAACATAATCGGGGCACCCACCTATTATATATATATAGGAGAACAGTGCTGATGATTTGCGACATGAGTTGCTGGGCTACCAGTGCCCATACGCCAAAGCCCGTCAGTGCCATGCCGATGCCTACAATGCCGCTCAACGCAGTGGCAGCAATCGTAATCTTTGTCTGTGTCTTGAAGTCGATGCGTTTAGTAAGGCGTGTCTGCTGAACCATCCCCAATGCCCCGACAATCAGTCCTAACGATGATACTCGTACCAACGCTGTCAATTCCTGGCGTTCAAAGAAGTTGGCTATCAGCGGTGCACAGAGGAAAGTCACAGCATAAAGCAGCAGACTCATGCCGAGGTTGCAGATGAAAACGGTGTTGTAGTCATCGTCGGTGGCATCCTTCTTTCGTATCAAGGCCGTGGTGAAGCCACCATTGACAAGGGCTGTGCAGACCACCGTGACGATGCCCACCAGTCCCAGCAAGCCATAGTCGTCGGGCGACAGCAGTCGGGCCAGCACAATGCCCACCGCGAACTGCATGCCATAGCGGGCGGCATTATCCAGTGCCGACCAGCCTAAGCCTTTCACCGTTTTATTCTTCAAAGACTCTTCCACTTTCTTTTTTATTTACGCGCAAATTGGATGTTCTCGAATCTTGAAGGATATAAGTCCTGCCACCAGTACTGCTTAGTGGGTTTATAGCCGACGAACTGTTCAAATTCCCATCGCTCTCCCCTATGGTAGACAAACTGGGAGAGTATTTCAGCGTTCTCATTACCCTCCATCACTACCCATTCCTTGTCCTTATCATAGACAAAATCCCAGCCGATAAAGCGTAGGGTAGGTAGGCGCTCTGCCAGCTCAAAGGCTTTGTTGCAGAGTTGCCGCCACCGGGGTATCTTGATGCCCTTGATGGTTATATGGGTGTCGGGATGTACTTCTGTAATCCTTCCAAACTCGTCAACACCTGGGGTTTCTGTTATACCTGTACACATATTGATACCTGCCACCAAGCTACCTGCAGCCCCCGAGCTAATGAAATTTCCACCGACCCCGATGCGAATTACGGGATACCACATACGAACATCTCCATCACCCAGGAAAACCGTTGTTATTCGTACGCTATTAGCACTTGCCGGGTGAAGGACTGCCATATCCTCGCCCTGCTCAATCACTTCCTCGACCAGCAATCCACCCCTGATGGCACTGTTATAATGGCTGTTGATTGCCTCAGTTTCGGCAAACAGTTGGTTGAAGAGCTTATGGAGCTCCGTATTCCCAACCTCCACCTTGCGGATGCCGATTGATTGCCCAAGTCCAATGGGCTTAAGCACGAATGAGGAATGACGATGGCAGAAGGCCTCGAATGCAGGGTAGTCCTTTTCGCTTTCGAGCAGCAGCACCTCGCGCCTATAGGCATCCTTCAGCAACTGATATGCATGCCACTTGTTACGGAGCAGGTGCATGTCCTTCTTTTTATTCAGGTAATCGATGTAGTTGAAACGCCCCCTGAAGGTGAGATACTGACACTTCTTGTCGTGGGAAGCGCATAACAATTGGTTGTAAAATTCTTCAGTTGGACCGATACCATATTGCCAATAGTCGTAGGTGGCGATGGCAAAGATATCCTCTATGCTCCTGCCGCCCGCTATGTCAGGTCTGATTTTGGCACATGTTTCCAACTTCTGCTTGATATCCTGAATAGTCCAGGCATTGTAGAGTTCAGGATAAGCCGCCACGATTTCATGGCCTGTACGGATCTGATAGGCCTCGTCTTCACTTGCATATAGTATCATACTCACGAACCTTTTCAATAATGAACTCCAAATCGTTATCAGTTAGGGACTGGTGCATAGGAATATTCAATGTGTGGTCTGCGGCGTAGTCTGCGTTGGGGAACTCGCCGGTCACGCCATAGCCAGGCACACGATGAAGAGGGAAATACCTATATGTGGTATAAATGCCATTCTCGCGCAAGAATCTTGCAAACTCATCACGCTTGCCGTTCTTAATCTGAATGTGATAGAAATAGTAAGATGTCTCTACATAATCAGGCAAGACAGGTGGTAACGCTATCCATGAGAATTGCCTCAGATGCTCATTGTAGTACTGATGTATCTCGGCACGTCTTTTCATATATGCAGGTAGTTTCTTCAGTTGTTCCAATGCCATAGCCGCTGTTATGTCATTCATAATAGCACGATGACCAAAACTGGAAATGTCGAACTCCCACCATTTCTGAGCCACGCTGTTTGTATAGCCGCTCTTGGTTTCAAGGCCAAAATAGAGCCAGCGGTCTGCCTTCTTGCGAAGTTCCGGTGTATTGAAATGCAGCATGGCACCATCTCCGCAAACCAAAATCTTCATAGCATCAAACGACCACATACCCATGTCGCCGAAAGTACCGACGGCTTTCCCCTTATAGAAAGAACATACGCCTGCATTGGCATCCTCGATGACTTTTATATCATGTTTCCTGCAAAGTGCCATGATCTCATCCATTTCACAAGGTATGCCTCCATAATGCAGAAGCAAAAGCGCTTTTGTCTTTGGTGTGATCACCTTTTCTATATCCTCGGCACGGGCATTCAACGTGTGAGGATCCACATCGCAAAGCACCATCTTGGCACCATGAGCACAAATGGCATTGCCGGCTCCGATAAAACTGATGGTAGGAAGAATCACTTCATCACCAGGCTGTAAATCTAAAAGGTGCATGGAGGAGAATAATCCCTCGCTACAGCAAGTGGTCGTTAACACTAAGTCCTTTGAAGATTTGATATGCTTGGCATACTTCTCTTCAAACTCCACTACCTTTTTGCCTCTCCCAATCCAATTGGACTCAAAGACTTGCTGAAGAGCATCAAGCTCTTCTTTTCCTAATGAAGGCTGAAAAACATTAATCATTGTTATTCTTGTTTAGTTGTTTTATACAAAATGGTAACGGTCCAACATATCATGTATCTCATCGCGCGAGCAGTACATCATCGTATCGATGATGCTCAGGTCGGGGACAAATTCGTCAGAGCGTTGCTTGTAACGGATATCGTCGTTGCGCCGGATGAAATGGAGGTCGATGCCCATCTCACCGAAAGCATCCTTGGCATAGAATTTCGTTCCGGTGATGGAGTTGATATAGTCCGTACAACCGCAATGCAAGCAAGTGCGACGGATAACTTCCGGGGCCTTGCAATCCCATCGGGCTGACACTTCCGAGAGCAACCTGATTTCTGTCGTGATGCCCAGATATTCGGCCACGGTCCTCAGTTGCCTTACGAGATAACGAGTCAAATCTGTTTCTTCGTCCATGATGATAGGCCTGATGATTTCCATCGCCTCGTTGTAATATGGCGCTTTGCTGTAGTAGTACTCCAACAACCGGCACATTTTGTCTGCCCGTTTAAGGTTGACCACACGTTTCGTTTCACAGATGTAACGATCTACGGAAGCATGGCTGACTTCGATGCCGAAGTCCAGCGGTTGGCATCCTTGACCTAAGATCCGGTTGTGGTGTATCCAGCCGTTTTTGATATAGTGAGCATTGTCGCCAACAAAAAACAAATCAGCGGCATGGATGACTTGCCAATAGCCGATGTACGGAAAGAAGTACGGTTGCCAAATGGCAATACATTTTTTTCCTTCAATCATAACACATAACAGATTTTTTTTAATTCCTCATCGTCACTATGGATGACGCACATCTTGCGGTCATCCACCTTGTTAGTCACAGGAGCGCTGCTGGTGCGGAATACACCGCTGTCGAAATAGCGGTCATCCATACACATCATCATACCACAGACATACTCATTGTAATGCTTGCCTTCCCACTCGCAGGGATAGGTGCGTTGTTTCACAAATGGCTGTAATACATTGGACATTGAACGCAAGGCGTGCCGCCAAGTTTCCTCATCAGTCATCACACCGGCATACAGACCTACACTCTTGCCTAAGTCATATGGCTTGATGATGTAGTCATCTTTGTTTATCAGAGCATCCTCCCAAATCTCCTTGTTCCTATTATTATATAAATAGGTGGGGATAGTGTGCTGGCGGAGGAACCTCGTTTCTTCTTCCGTAAGACACTGGCGAGTGAAGTCATCCACGAAGATGAGATGTAGGAAGCGTTTGTCATGAGCTAGGAAAATGGTCCTGAAGTCGTTCTGCATCCGTGCATCAATCATCGCCTGCAGGGTCTCCATCTTGAAAGAAAGCAGGTCTTCCTGATTGAGCGCACTGATCACTACGGCATCATGGCTCCACTTGTCGATATTCGCTTCTACTTCAGCGGCCTCATAGACGGTCACCTCGTGTCCGTAATACTCATAGAACTTCGTGTAGAAAACACTCTCACTACCCCGGTCGCTGCTCTTTAGGACGTAGATAGGCCAGTCTGCAGGGATGATGTCACGCATGTAGGTCAACAACTCATTGTAGCTGCTCCCCCAAGTTGCTTCCGGATGAGCTGCCATGAACTGCTCAGCCTTGACCTCAGAGGGATAGTTGGCCCAGATACCGTGTCCGAAGAATCGGCATGTAATCTCAACCAGTAACAGTCGGCCATCATCGCTGATGAGATAGTCTGGCCGGTAAGCTCCAACCCGGAATGGATAGCGGCTCTGGCGTTCCAGAATATCCATCACCTTATCGTCTAAGGGCATATAATCCGGCACCCACTCGCGGTAGTGCACCGCCATATAGGCAATGCACTTATAGAGCAGCGCCTGCATGCGCCGCAGTTCGTCGCGCCGCTCCGATGTAATCAACATCGGGCGGGCGTGATACCACTGGTGGTAGTAGGCTGTCTTGTCAGCAAACAGCTGAAAGCAAACTTCCTGGCAATTCATTTTTCACTTTTAAAGAGTTTCGACTGGTAGCCCAAGCACTGGAAGCCGTTGCGGTTGATGATGGGGATGATGCTGGTGGGCACCTTCAACTGGTTGCGCACCCAGAAGCAGATGCTGGTGGACATGCCGATGGTCTCGGTATATTTCATCAGTCGCTGTATGTTCTCAATGGAGAGCGCACGGTTTGGAGCCGTACGTCCGCGTTGCTTGCGGTGGTCAGCATTCTTCGGACTGATATAGTCCATGTAGAGGTCGCGCTCCATTGTCTTGTCGAAATGGCCGAGCCACTGGCCCAACTGAGCCAGGTTCTCCATGCAGGCTGTGAGGAACTCCGGCTTGTAGTTCACGATACCGGCATCATGGAGCATGTCGAAGAACTCCTTGACGTGTTCGTCGGTGAGGTAGGGCACGAAGATGGGCTGTACCAGAGCCGAGTTGGCCTGTATGCCGCGCTCCTGACACATCTTCACGGCGGCCATGCGTTCTTCTATAGGGGCGGCGTAAGGCTCCAGCAAGTCGCGGAAGGCTTTGGGCATGATGCTCACCGAAGTGTTGAACTGCATCTTATCCTTCAGCTGCTCGAAGAGGTCGAGGATGGTCTCGCCCTCGTTCTCCACCAACAGGTGCTTGGTGCCGGCTTTCGATGCGATGAAGAGACGGGCGTTGCTGTTGGGGTACTTCTTGAAGTGGGCAATGAACTCACGCAGAATGCGGTGGGCGATGCCGGTGTAGAGTGTCGGTTCCTGCAGAGCCTCGGTCTTGGGCGTGAAGTAGTAGTAGTGGTTCCAGTTCTTACCACGGCTCAGTTCCACAATCTGCCGCTCTATCTCCTTCTTCTTCTCAGGTGCTTCAACAATGGCTTTTGCTAGTTCCTGCAACAGACGGCTACGCTCCTGAATATCTTCCTTGGTCACTGCTTTGGGGTCCTCGCTGCAGGCACCATTCATTTCCTCCAGGAGTTTGCGCACATAGAGGTGGTAGTTCTCGTAGGCCACCAGCTTCTGTTCGTGAACGCCGTCAGTAACCAAACAGTACTGACAGCCCACGTGACAGCCCTTGATGGGGTTCACCTCGAAGGTCAGCGTCGGGCAGCGGCCCGTATAGTTGTGGATTTCAGTCTCCACCGCTTCTGGGTCGCAGTCCTCCAAGTAGAGCACCGACTTGGGGATGACAGTGTGTTCCTCCAGACGTTTCATGAACAGTTTCGATCCTCGGATGAGTCCTTGAAGGGTTTCGTCGGAGGGCTCAATGGTTACGCCAAGCTGTTTCAGATACTCGGCATCGACAATCTGGGGCTTGAAGCCTTCCAGATTGTAAGCGTCAGTCTCGTGCTCGTAGAGATTGCGCATTTCAATGGGTTGTTTCATCATGTTACTAATATAATTATTGAGCTTTTGTTTAATATGCTAATACGCCTTCTCGTCTCTCTTGAAAACACTCTTCACTGTCATCCAGATGATGCGCAGGTCGAGCCAGAAGCTCCAGTGCTGGATGTACCATATATCACGCTCCACACGCCCTTCCATTTGCCAGAGCTCCGGGGTCTCACCACGGAAACCAGTTACCTGTGCCCAGCCGGTGATGCCGGGCTTGACGAAGTGGCGCACCATGTACTTGTCTATCAACTGCTTGTATTGGTCGGTATGAGCCAGCATGTGTGGTCGTGGCCCCACAATGCTCATGTTGCCTAAAAGTACGTTCCAGAACTGAGGCAGTTCGTCGATGTTGGTCTTGCGCATGAAATCGCCAAAGGGGAACTTGCGCGGGTCGTCCTTGGTTGCCTGCTGGCTGTCGGCGGTGCTATTCACGTGCATAGAACGGAACTTCCAACACCAGAACTTGCGCCCGTCGAGCCCCGTGCGCCGCTGGCGGAAGAAGATGGGACCAGGGCTCTGACGCTTGATGATGATGGCGATGAATGGCAGCAACAAGACTGTGGGTGCCAGGAAAATGGCAGACAGCAGGATGTCGGCCAGACGCTTAAATAGTCTGTTCAGCGGGTCCTCCAACGGACTGGAGTAGGTGCCCATCACTTCCAGGTCATCCATCTGCACAGGTTGCATGTTGAGTTTTTCTTCTGCCGTAGTCACATAGTAGAATTTTATCATCCGGTGCCGGCACAGACTTACTGTCCGCTCTATGAGCTGGCGCTCTCGTCGCGGGGCACACAGATAGACCTCATCGCCCAGGCGCAGGTCCTCGGGGTGACCCAGCAACGCGAGAAATTCGGCGGTGGAGGCATAACTGCTACGCAACTTATAGCCGTAGGATGGGATGCTGAGAATACGCTGGTGCAGTCGCTGCAGCTCCTCGTCGGACCCGACGAAAGTGACTGTACGCGTGTTGAAGCCCTGTCTGCGGAGTCGCTTCAGCGCCTCGCGTTCAACGAAACGCAGCAGCATGATGACAGTCCAAAGAGCCAGCCCCATGAAGAGCAACTGCCATCCTATGCGATACATGAACCCGACGGAACGCAGCAGCAGGTATGACACCACAACCTGTGTTGCCACTAATAGGGTGCCGCGCCGCAGGATGTCGCCAGCCCCCACCATCCGCTGATGGATGGTAGAGTAGAACCAATACTCAGCCAGCACCATGCTCATGGTGCATATTCCCCAGAATAGGCGATGCTTGTCGTCAGTCCATTCCTCAGCATCGGGAATAAAGTCTGTCACAACAGGCAGTAGCAGCCACAGTGCCACAAAATCAAACGCAATGACTGTCCACTTGATGAGGCGATTGGTCTGGTTATGATTTTTTATTCCCTTCATTTTACTCTCAGAAAGGCGGTTGGTATATAAGCCGTAGAAATGAGTCCGACGTTTGACAAAGAGAGGACTACCCTCTGTTGTCCTGATACCCGGGCGACCCTTCCCTCTGTCCCTTTGAAGGGACCGTCGATGACAATGACCGTATCACCGCCCTTGAAATGGCATTGCGATTCGGTGACAAGCTTCAGATGCTCACTCTGGTTGCAGGTGGCAATGATGAAGTTCTCCATTTCCTCATTGGAAATGGTTAGCGGTGGGTTCTTCTGATTTTCGTCTAACCTAAAATGGTTATAATAATAGGATAGAAAGGAAGTGGGGGGGGTGTTTTTGATATACTCACTGGCCTTGGCATCAGTGGTATATACGAACAGAAGGTTCGGAATCAACGCCTCCAGAACCTTCTTTTGTTTGCCGTTCACAAACTTGCGAGTGTAGCGTTTGGCTATGTAGGCAAACGTGCCGTCGGCTACGATATAATCAAATGCTTTGTTTTCTCTGCCGTATGAAGCTCGGAACACATACCAGCGCTTGTCTGGTGCAGGCACATATTCTACCGACACCCCGGTAAGTGCACTTACTGCTTCGGGGATGGTATCAGGAGCAACCCTGACACTCGGAGGATTTGCCTGGCCTCGTCCAGTTTCCACATTAGACAATGTGCTCATATCGGACCTTTTTTGCATTTCATCGGCTGAGCTATCGATCGTTCATCGGTTCGATGCCATTTTCCGCTTTCCACCTCTGGCGGAATCGCCTTGCGGCTTTTCCGATGCAGCCCGCCTCGTTCGACTCCGTCCGAAGACTTCGCCTCTCTCAGCACGGCGTGAGCTGTTTTGTTTTCAAATAGTCGCTTAAAACGACAGTCATCCAACAGAGAATGCGGAAAATCGTTGTAAAGGTAGCAAAAAAATCAAATAAAAAGCAAAAAACTTTCAATTTCCGTCGATTTTAACAATTATTTAGCTGGAAGATTGCTCAAATGTTCCTCCAGCGCATCAAAGGCATCAAACCAGTCGGCATACTTTGGTACAGTCTTTAAACCTACATACGCGCGAGAAAAAAGTGGTAGATTTTTATTCTATAAAAAGTTTGTAATACACGTCACCATCACCACCTCAAAGAGTATCAAAACGGTGGCTTTTATTTCTGAATATCAGGCTGTTATGAAGGTTTGAACCTGTATTTTCACCATGACTGTTTTATATGAAACAGAAATCCAATTAACATCGGGGGAATATATACAGAAATATGTGAAAAAAATACCTAAATCACTCAATCGTCAATACAAGTGATTTAGGTGTTTTTTAATATATATGGAAACCTATTATAAGTTTCTCGACTCATCGAACGCTCTCGGATTCAGAATGGAGGGCCTTATACCATGGATCTGGTATATAGAATGCCATGAAATCGGGATTGTGGGTATGCGGAAATCGCCGTACCTTTGCACCCAGAAACAGTAAAGTTAGAAAGCATATGAAAAAGTTAGCATTAGCAATAGCAGTATTACTGAGTATCAACGTCGGCCAGGTTTGGGCTGAAGGTAACTCAACCAATGCCAGCACCGTGCGCTATGTCAAGGCACCACGCTTCGCCCGTCCGTTGGTAGAGAAATGGATAGCAGAATACACCAAGACACAGCCAGGTGTACAGTTCCAGATAGCCAAGGGCGCTCAGGCCAACATCGACTTGAATGTAGTATTCGACAATCAAGAATCAAAAGCGAAAGACTTTTGCCACGTTGTTTATTTCGGAGAGTTCGCCGTGCTGCCTATCACAGCCAGCGGCAGCGAGGCCGCCAAAGTGCTGGAAGGCAAGCACCTGAACTCGAAGAAGCTGAAACAGCTATACTTCCTGAACGATGAGTTCGACGAGGACACCAAGAAAATCAAACAGTTCGACAAGCTCGTCATCTACAGCGGCAGCAACGCCTCATCGGTAGCCTCATCGTTTGCCCACAACTTTGGCGAGGAGAGCAGCAACTTCCGCGGCAAGCGTATATCAGGCGACGACCTTTTCCTGAATACCGCCCTCACCAAGGATCCCTTAGGCGTATCCTTCAATGCCCTGCCCAACATCTTCGACCTGCAGAGCCGCCACATCAAGGAGAGCCTCACCATCATCGGTGATTTCAACAATACCACCCTCGACGAGCTGCTTACCACCCTCGAGAGCGGCAAGGTGAAAGAAGTGGTCATCGAAAAGGTGGGCATCAGCGCCCCCCATGCCGATGAAGAAGTGAACAAGTTCCTCGACTGGGTAGTGGCCCAAGGCACTAAGTACAACCACGAATTCGGATTATTGAATCTTAAATAAAAAACACAGCATCAACTTATGGTAAAGAGATTGTTTATTGCAACACTCGTTGCAATCGGGCCCTTAGTGGCCTTTGCGCAGAATGTGATAACAGGTCACATTACTGATGTTCGCACCGGCGAATCGCTCATCGGTGCATCAGTTATCGTCAAGAGTGAAAAAGGACAAGGCGTAGTAACCGATATAGATGGAAACTTCTCTCTGACGACCAAGAAGGAAGCGCCCCTCACCCTCCGTGTGGAATACGTAGGCTACCGCCCCCTCGACGTAGATGTCTATGATTTCGAGGAGCCTGTAGAGATAGCCTTAGCAGAGAATTCAAATGCACTTAGTGAAATCGTTGTAGTAGGCTATGGAACCCAGAGCCGCAAAGAGTTTACAGGCTCTATCTCCAGCATTCTTGGTTCTGACGTAAATGAACGCCCAATACAAAGCTTCGAACAAGCATTAGCAGGTAAAGCCGCAGGAGTAAGTCTCGCTGCTTCAAGTGGTCAATTGAATGCACAGTCAGTGATTAGAATACGTGGTGTAAATTCTATCTCTCTTAGTTCACTTCCTCTGTTTGTCATTGATGGTGTCCCTCTATACAGTGACGACATTTCGACAAACAGCGCTTCTAATAACCCTTTAAGTGATATTAATCCAAGTGACATTGAGAGTATAGATATTCTAAAGGATGCTGCTTCAACTGCCATTTATGGTTCACGTGCCGCAGGAGGTGTTATTCTTGTAACAACAAAGAAAGGGCACGCAGGTAGAGTGTCAACACATTATAATGGATGGATTAGTTTCACCAATGCTGTTCGTCTACCTAAGATGCTAAATGCCCAACAGTATACAGATCTTAAGAATGAAGCTATAACCAATGCCAACCTTATTGATGGTGGAAATCGTGCACTAACATACCAAATACAAAAGTTATCTGATGGTTCTATAGTTGATACCAATTGGAAAGACTATGTGTATCGTACTGGCATCTCACATAATCATACAATTGACATTTCTGGAGGAAATGATCGACTTAGTTATTATTTTTCTGCAAACTATTCAAATCAAGAAGGTCTATTTAAAGGCAACAATTTCGAGCGAAAAGGCATTCGTTTCAATGCAGAAGACAAAGTTACTAATTGGTTAACACTAACATTGAATAGCAACTATAGTACAAGCTTCAACGAATCGCCAGACACAGGTAGTCGTCCTGGCTCATCAATGAGCTCGTATGGTGTAACACGTCTGGCATTAGTACTACCACCAAATGTATCTGCTTATAATGAAGATGGAACATACAATGTTAATCCTATCAGCGGAACATTGGGATCTGGTGAGAATAAAACCAGCTTTCCTCTATACAACCCTGCAGCCCGCCTTGATTTAACAAATAGTATTTCCAAAAATAGTCACTTTATTGGTGATATCAAGTTCCAAATAAAACCCATCCGGCAAATTACATGGACTGGGCAGTATTCACTTGACCGCATCAATAATCAAAGTTATTCGTTCTCAAGTATCCAACTTGGTTCAGGTGCAACATCATCAGGTGGTTCCGTATCAAATATTTCAAGGGAATATCAGAACGAGGATTTTAATACAACACTTAAGTTTGAAGACCTATTTGGTAAAATTCATAATATAGGTGTGCTTATAGGTTTTGACTATCAACACAACGTTACAAATTTCTGGGGTGCACGTGCTACAAATGAAAGTGATGAATTCTTCCGTAACTACCAAGGAGGTTGGGCAAATATCTCAGCTACAGGCAACCAGATTGGTGAGCGTAATTATGTATCTTATTTCGTACGCGGGAACTATACTCTAAAGGACAGGTATTACCTTACTGCTAATTTCCGACGTGATGGTAACTCTGCTTTAGCTAAAGGACACAAATTTGGTAGTTTTGGCGGAATTTCAGCAGGTTGGATGATATCTGAGGAATCTTTCTTTAAAAAAGCTATATCAAAGAATACCATTAATCATCTAAAGTTAAATGCTAGTTGGGGAAGAGTTGGCAATGGAAACATTACAAACGACTTTAGTTCTTATAGTCTTTATACATCTTCACTCTATGGTGATGCTAGCACATGGATTAATTCTCAGCAAGGTAACGACAACCTGAGTTGGGAGACAAGCAGTCAAACAAATATTGGCATTAGTATTGATGCGCTTAACAACAAACTTCATATTGAAGCCGCTTATTTCAATAATAACGTAGACAATTTGATCTTAAGTGTTCCACAATCACCATCAAAAGGTATTGTAGGAAATTCTATTCTAGCAAATGTCGGTAGTATGTATAACCGAGGTATTGAGGTAAGTATAGGCTATGACGTTCTTTCCAAAAAAGATTGGAATTGGTATGTATCAGGCAACTTCACATATTTGAAGAATAAGGTCACTTCCTTATCAGGCAATGAAGATGCAATTATCTCAAGCACAGGCTCTGGCACAACCAACATTACAAAAGTTGGATATTCCGTTGGTAGTTTGTATGGTCTGAAGACACTCCGCGTTAATCCAGAAAACGGACAACGTGTATTTCTGAATGGTGCAGGCGAAGAAGTGCAATATAATGGTCTAGGAAAATGGACATATCTTGACGGAAGCCCTGCTGCCGCATTAGGAGGTAGTGACTATTACTTATTAGGCAATGCTCTGCCTCGTTGGTATGGCGGTATTGTTTCTAATCTGAGTTGGAAAGGTGTAGAACTGAACCTTAACTTCACCTATGCAGGAGGGAATAAAATCATGAACAGATCTAAGTCTACAATCACAGACCAGATATTCTTCAACAACTCAACAGAGATACTCAATCGTTGGACAGAGCCTGGTCAGGAAACTAACATTCCACGACTTGTTACAGGTGACCGCTACTCTTTTGGAGGATCCGTACCCATTTCAGAGCATGTTGAGAAAGGAGACTTTCTGCGTTTGCAAGATATCACATTAGCGTATAGTCTTCCTAAAAACATTCTTGCCAAAATAAAATCTATTAATAATGTGCGTATATATGGTCAGATTACCAATGCATTCATTATAACAGGGTACTCAGGTGTTGATCCTGAGCTCTCAGCAAACGGAAATTCAAACACCACTCCAGGAGTTGATTATAACACTGGAGGATATGGCCGCACTTTCACATTTGGTATTAACATTGCACTTTAGTAAATTAAAAATCAGAAGTATATGAAACGTTATAATTTAATAACTATCCTGAATAGGATTCCCATTTTATTCCTTGTTATATTCGTTACACTACAATCTTGCGATAACAAGCTGGATACATCCTCTGAAACATCACTTAGTTCTGCAACAGTTTTCGATACAGAGGCTCGTATCGAGGGATTAACCAATGGCTTATATAAGTCGATGAAAGCTGGGAATCTATATAGTGGCTATCTTCTTCTATACGGTGACTTACGTGCAGAGGACTTTGTTTGCCGTACTGAAAATGCTCTTACAGGCGGCTACGTATGGTCTAATACTTTCGCTAATACAACAGGTGATATCACTAACACCTGGGAACAATTATACTCTGTAATCAACAATGTGAACAACTACATTACTGGCCTAGAGTCATCAGAAGTTATTAGCGCTACTCAAAAGAACCATTACTTAGGTGAAGCTTACTTCCTAAGAGGTCTTGCCTATTTCCATCTCGTTACACTCTATGCGCAACCATATACCAAAGATCAAGGTACTTCTAAGGGAATTCCTCTTAGATTGATTGCTGAGAACTCTTCAGAACATAATGATTTGGCCCGTAGTACAGTGGCAGAAGTTTATGCACAGATTGTCGACGATCTGAACAAAGCAGAACAGCTCCTGCCTGAAAGTTACGAGTCAAAACTGAAGAATACTACAAGAGCCCACAAAAATACGGCTATTGCTCTCAAGACACGTGTATTTCTAAGTAAAGGAGAATATGCTTCAGTTGTATCCGAAGCTATAAAAATAGTTCCTCAGACCATACGACCATTTAGTGCTACTACAGGAGTGAAGGCAACTTTACAAGATGACGTTACATCTATATTCTACTCTGACTATACTTCTACAGAGTCCATTCTTTCATTCCCAATGACCGCATCTGACACTCCTTCTGGTGTTTCTTTGTCTGAGGCTTTTTATGCTAATCGTATAGACTATGTATTGAACAACTCCTCAACTGGAATCATTTCTGATACAGAGTGGCGTGAGACAGACAAGCGTCGCACTTTTGTAACTTTCAACACCACTATTGGAGAATATACCTTGGCAAAGTTTAAGCATGTCAGTCCATCAATAGACTATGTTCCAGCTATTCGCTATGCTGAAGTACTGCTAAATTATGCTGAGGCTGCTGCAAAGACCGGCAATTTATCTCTCGCTGTAGAATTATTGAAAGCTGTCCGTCTCCGTTCTGACAACAGTTATGAATTCAGCGAGTCTGCACTCTCAGCAAACAATATAGAAGCGACGATAGCTAAGGAAAAACGCATCGAACTGCTAGGCGAAGGTCTTAGGGCTACAGATATCCTGCGCAAACTAGACATTTTCCCTGTAAAGCCAACACTTAGCAGTATGAATCCTGTTGCTGTTGGACCAAATGACAAGAATTATATCTTCCCTATTCCAAATTCAGAAATTCTCACTAACAAGTTGATTAATCAATAAACACTATGATAAAAAAAATAATAGCAAATGCGCTAATTACCATGATTGGTATAACAGCAGTCTCTGCACAAGAGATACATCTTTCTGGTTATGTATCAAACCCCAATGGAGGATATGTATATCTGCAGAAATATATTAATAAGTCTTTTTTCACTATTGACTCTGTAGAGATTAAGGATGGTCAGTTTGATTTTCAGAAACGTTCAGACTTAAAGTTACCAGAGATTTATGGTTTGTCATACACCTCATCAACGGCCAATCCATTTGATTCTTACATCATATTCCTCGATCAAGGCGATATTAGAGTTAAGCTAGATTCTATAGCTCAATATAAACATACTACTGTTAGCGGGTCAAAAGAGCACGACCACTTTCTCCAATTACAGCGTCAGCATAAAGATATCGTGACACTCATTCAGGAGAATCCAAAGTCATTAGCAGCTCTTTATATTTTATACCGCTATCACTCTTTCCGTATTACCCCCGAAAGACTACGTAAGGCTCTTGATTATGTAGACAGCCAGTTTAAGGGTACTGAGTATGTAACTGTACTTGAGAAATTGGCTACTACATTACAGAAGGTGAATATTGGCGAGAGTTTCCCTAACTTTACAGCCTTTGACAAAGAACTCAAAGAAGTCAAAGCATCCTCACTGATTGGGAAAGGTTATGTACTCTTTGATTTCTGGGCTTCTTGGTGTCCACCTTGCCGTGCAGAAAATCCAAATTTGGTAAAGGCTTATACTAAATACAAAGATAAAGGGTTCAGCATAGTCAGTATATCGCTTGACAACGACCTACAAAGATGGGAAAAAGCTTATACCAAAGATCATCTAAAATGGTTACAGTTAGTTGATCAAAAAGCATGGGCTGGCGACGGAGTTGTACAACTAGGTATTCGTCTGATTCCTGCAAATTTTTTAATTTCTCCAGAGGGTAAAATAATTGCCCACAATTTGAAAGGCAATGATTTGGACTTATTTCTTAATGAGTTGTTTAAATAATATTATTCTTTGAACATTCAGTTTAATAGATAATGGGATTAGCCGTTAAGCTAATCCCATTTATGACATATGTTTGGTACACGAATACCCTAAACGGGCGATTGCACATGTCTTTGAAACACCGTACCTTTGCACCCAGATATTAATCAATAACAAAGCATGATGAATAAGAAAGTTTTTCTATTACAGCTCCTCTTTTTAGGAGCTTCGGTAGGCGCTGTACAGGCTCAGGAGACGATTGATCCTGACGATGCGGTGAGCACCCAGCACCAGGCAGTATTCAACGGCCATACGGTGGCCTATACAGCCACCATCGGGCATCAGCCTGTATGGGATAAGGATGGCAATATCATTGCCGGTCTTAACTACACCTACTATGAGAAGAATGGTGTGAAGGATAAAGCTCACCGTCCGTTGCTCATCTCGTTCAACGGCGGTCCCGGTTCCGGTTCGCTGTGGATGGAGATTGGCTACACCGGTCCAGTGTTGCTCAACCTCGATGATGAGGGTCAGGTCACCCAGCCTTATGGCATCCACGACAACCCCTACTCTGTGCTCGATGTGGCTGATATCGTGTATATCTGTCCTGTGAACACGGGTTTCTCCAGAGTCATCAAGGTCAATAAAGAGAAGAAGGAAGGTGGCGAGCCTTCTCAGGGTGCCAGTCGTGGCAGTCGTCAGGGTGCCGGTTCTAAGAGCGCTTCGCCTTTCTTCGGTGTGAATGAGGACATCGATTATATCAGCGACTGGGTGAAGAACTTCATCAACCGCCACAACCGTTGGGAGTCGCCCAAGTTTATCATTGGCGAGAGCTATGGCACCACCCGTGCCTCAGGCCTCGTGTACAGTCTGCAACAGAAGCACTGGATCTATGTGAATGGCGTGATCCTGCTGTCGCCTACCGAGTTGGGTGTCGACTCCCGCAGTGTCAACCGCAAGGCGCTCACCCTGCCTTATATGGCTGCCACCTCGTGGTATCACAAGGCATTAGGTGCCGACCTGCAGAACAAGGACCTGGACGATATCCTGCCAGAGGTGGAGAAGTTCACCGTCGAGGAGTATATCCCAGCCTTAGCCTGGGGTGGCAGTCTGCCCGAGGCTCGTAGAAACGCTATTGCCGCCAAGGTGGCGCGCTACTCAGGCATCAGCGTTCAGGAGGTGCTGCACCATAATCTGGTGATCCCCACCCGCTATTACTGGAAAGAGCTGTTGCGTAACCGCGACCTGCATATCGGTCGTCTCGACTCGCGTTATACCGGTCGTGACATCCAGACAGCAGGCGAATATCCCGACTACAGTGCCGAATTCTCTACCTGGAACCGCGCCTTCTCTACCGCCTACAACCTGTATGTGCGCAACCAGCTCAACTACAAGACCGATGTGGAGTATCTGCTCTTTGGCAATGTGTATCCCTGGAATCGCGACAACGACCATACCGGCGACGACTTAGGCAAGGCCCTGTCGCAGAATCCCGACCTGAAGGTGCTCGTACAGTCGGGCTATTATGATGGCGGCTGCGACTATTTCAATGCCAAGTACAACTTCTGGCAGATTGATCGTGGCGGCAAGTTCCAAGACCGTTTCATCTTCAAAGGCTATCGCAGTGGTCATATGATTTATGTGCGTCAGGAAGACCTGAAGCAAGGCAATGAGGATATCCGTCAGTTCATCATCAGTCAAACCCCAAAGGATGGCGTTGCCATCAAGTATTAAAACAACAGCGGTAAGGCAAAGGTAGCGTCAACCAAAGCTACCGTTGCACGGCCTTCTCCCTCTATTGATCAGTTAAATTTTTTATCTCTGATGCTTGTAAAAACTTTTTATTAGAGTTTCTGGCTTAAGTAAATTCGGTCGATTTTTATGCTGAGTTAATTCGATTGATGATTTGAGCCGGCTCGATTGATCGTTTGAATTAACTCACGGTTTTTAGGCACTCCAATTAACATCGGGGGAATATATACAGAAATATGTAAAAAAATACCTAAATCACTCAGTCGTCAATACAAGTGATTTAGGTATCTAATTTTAATATATGGAAAACTATTTATCGTAAGCGTGAACGGGATAGTCGGTAGTGTAGTGCAATCCGCGGCACTCCTTACGCTCCAATGCCCAGCGGGTGATGAGATAACCCACGTTGATCATGTTGCGCAGCTCGCAGATGTCGCGGGTGGCGCGTACACGTTTGAAGAGGCGCTCGGTCTCCTCGTAGAGCATATCCAGACGGTCCCAGGCACGATGCAAGCGCAGGTCGGAACGGACGATGCCTACATAGTTCGACATGATGAGGTTGACCTCCTTGACGCTCTGGGTGATGAGTACCTTCTCCTCGTTGGTCATCGTACCCTCGTCGTTCCATTCGGGTACCTTCTCGTTGAACTCGTAGTAATCTACATGCTCCAGCGAATTCTTGGCGGCTGTCTCGGCATAGACCACTGCCTCGATGAGGGAGTTAGAGGCCAGACGGTTACCACCATGCAGACCTGTGCAAGAGCACTCGCCCAGGGCGTAGAGGCGCTCGATGCTGGTCTGGCCATTCAGATCGACCTTGATGCCGCCGCACATATAGTGGGCTGCAGGGCGAACGGGGATATAGTCGGTGGTGATGTCGATACCCATCGACAGACACTTCTGGTAGATGTTTGGGAAGTGTTTGCGGGTCTCGGCAGGGTCCTTATGGGTGACGTCGAGGCAGACGTGATCCAGTCCGTGGATCTTCATCTCCTTATCGATGGCACGCGCCACGATATCACGTGGTGCTAACGACAGACGGTCGTCGTACTTCTCCATGAAGGTCTCGCCATTGGGCAGCTTCAGGATGCCGCCGTAGCCACGCATGGCCTCGGTGATGAGGTAGGCGGGGTGGGTCTCCTTGGGATTATGGAGCACGGTGGGGTGGAACTGCACAAACTCCATGTCGGCCACTGTTCCTTTGGCACGATATACCATGGCGATACCATCGCCAGTAGCGATGACGGGGTTTGAGGTGGTGACATAGACGGCACCGCAACCGCCGGTACACATCACGGTCATCTTGGCCAGATAGGTATCCACCTTCTGCGTCTCGGGGTTCAGTACGTAGGCACCGTAGCACTGGATGTTGGGCGAGCGGCGTGTGACGCGTACGCCCAGGTGGTGCTGGGTGATAATCTCTACGGCAAAGTGATCTTCTTTGATGTCGATATTAGGATTGCTGCGTACAGCCTCCATCAGCCCGCGCTGAATCTCAGCGCCCGTATCATCCTTGTGGTGCAGGATGCGGAACTCTGAGTGTCCGCCCTCGCGATGCAGGTCGAACTTGCCCTCGTTGGTCTTATCGAAGTTAACACCCCAGTTCACCAGTTCCTTAATCTGTTCTGGTGCCATTCTTACCACTTGTTCTACGGCTTTCGGGTCGCTGATGTAATCGCCAGCAATCATCGTGTCTTCAATGTGTTTCTCGAAGTTATCCAGTTCGAGATTGGTGACCGATGCCACGCCGCCCTGAGCAAACGAGGTGTTGGCCTCGTCGAGCGATGTCTTACAGATCATACATACTCTGCCTTTGTTGGCGCGAGCCACCTTCAGTGCGTAGCTCATGCCTGCTACGCCGGCTCCTATCACTAGGAAATCATACTTGTATACCATACTACTGATAATGTAATTGTCACAAATCTGCTGCAAAATTACTTAAAATTTCGAATATTCTTTGCATCTTGACGTTTTTTTTGTATCTTTGCCATCGTAAAACCCTCAATAAATACCACAATGAAACGACTAGTGCTTATATTCATGCTGATGGTCCCGATGGTGGTGCTGGCACAGCAGACAACCATTGGCGGAACCGTTTTAGACGAGAAGACGGGGAGGCCTTTGCCTCAAGTTAGTGTTTCCGTGGGCAGAGTTTCTGTCGTCACCAACGAGGATGGCGCCTTCCTCCTGAAACTGGCTGGCGCGCCGCAGAGTGTCACGGTATCGCATCTGGGCTACAAAACCAGAAAGGTGGCTCTACAGGCAGGGCAGACAGAAGGGCTGAAAATCAAGTTGCAGCCCACTGTCATCCAGTTGCGCGAGGTGGTGATACATACGGGCGACCCGCGTGAAATCGTTGAGATAGCCATTCGCAAGATTCCTGAGAACTACAGCCGACAGCCTGAGTTGCTGAAGGCGTTCTATCGCGAAACGGCCATGAAGCGTAAGCACTTCATCTATGTGGCAGAAGGTGTGGAGGATATGTATAAGACGCCTTATACGCGTGGCATACTCCGCGACAAGGTGGCTATCGTGAAGGGTAGGCGCCTGCTCAGTCAGAAGCAGGGCGACACCTTAGGACTGAAGGTGATGGGTGGACCTGTGCTACCTGTGCAGCTCGACGTGGTGAAGAACAGCGACCTGCTGCTGAACAAGGAGGATATGGATGCCTACAGCTACAGCTGGGGCACACCGGAATATATCAACGACCGCCTGCAGATGGTGGTGCTGATGGAACCGCAGTTCCCGAAGCCCTATGCGCTCTATCATGGAAAGCTATATATCGACAACGAACGTCTGGCGTTCACCCGTATCGAGCTGGATCTTGATATGAGCGACAAGGAGAAGGCCACCCGCACCATGCTGGTGCGTAAGCCGATGGGCGTGAGGTTCAAGCCGCGTGAGCTGTCGTGCGTGGTCGACTATCGCTATGCCGATGGCGTCACCCGTATCAGCTACCTGCGCAACACGTTCAGGTTTAACTGCGACTGGAAGAAGCGCCTGTTCAGTACCTCGTTTACCGCTACCTGCGAGATGGCCGTCACTGATAGCCAGTCGGAAGGTGTGACACCCATCCAGAGCCGCAACTCGTTCGACTCGCGTGAGGCCTATTACGACAAAGTGGAGTACTTCCTGGATCCCGAATACTGGGAGCATTATAATATCATAGAACCCTCTGAATCGCTCGATAAGGCGATACGTAAGCTGGTTTCAACGTACCAGCGCAATTGATTAGGAAACAAAACATGAAGTTGAAATACAGATATTGGATAATAACACTCTTATGGATATGTTCGCTGGCCACGCTGCAGGCGCAGACCGATAGCATCAAAGCGCGTATCGACTCGCTGCTGTGCGACCCGCTACTGAACAGTACACAGTTAGGACTGGTGGTGTACGACCTGACGACCGACTCGACGCTCTATGCCTACAATGCGCGTCAGACCATGAGGCCCGCTTCGACCATGAAGCTGCTCACGTCGGTTGCTGCCCTCGATGCATTGGGCGCTAAATACCAGTTCCGCACCTCTTTGTATTACACAGGCACGGTGAAGGACAGTGTACTCACAGGCAATCTGTATTGCGTGGGCGGCATGGACCCTCTGTTTGATATCGCCGATATGCAGGCCTTTGCCGCCAGCGTGAAGGCGCTGGGGCTCCATACCATTCGTGGCAAACTGGTGGAGGTGAGAAACTTCAAGGATAGCGACCTGCTGGGCGAAGGCTGGTGCTGGGACGATGATAACCCCACGCTCAGTCCGCTGCTCATCGATAAGAAGGATGTGTTCATCAGCAGACTGGTGCAGCAGCTCGATGCCTTGGGCATCTTTGTAGATGCGCCTGCCGACTATGGTACGCTGCCCAAGCAGGCCAAGCAGCTCTGCGTGCGCACCCATCCGTTGACGGATGTGCTTGGCCCGATGATGAAGAACAGCGATAACCTCTTTGCCGAGGCAATGTTCTACCAGTTGGGTGCCTCGACAGGAGCTCAGCCTGCCAAGGCTTCGCACTGTAGGCAGGTGATGCTGAAAACACTCCAGAAGGCGGGTGTCAGAGGCCAGTATAAGATAGCCGACGGCAGTGGATTGTCGCTCTATAACTACGTGACGCCCGACCTGCTCACCCGACTGCTCGTCTATGCCTATCGCCAGTCGGGCATCATCCGGCATCTCTACTCGTCGTTGCCCGTATCCGGCGAGGACGGCACGTTGAAGAGTCGCATGAAGGACACGCCTGCCTATCTCAATATCCGCGCCAAGACAGGTACTGTTACAGGTATATCGTCGTTGGCTGGTTATGCCTTGTCGGCCGATTGCCATATTCTGGCGTTCAGCATCATCAATCAGGGTGTGATGAAGAGTGACGATGGGCGCAATTTTCAGGATAAAGTATGTACAGCTTTGTGTAAGTGAATAGTGATTAGTTAGAAATATGAAACAAGAACAGATATTAGTTAGAATTACAGGTCAGGATCGCCCAGGACTCACGGCATCGGTGATGGGTATCCTTGCAAAATACGATGCACAGATCCTGGATATCGGTCAGGCTGATATCCACTCTACATTGTCGTTGGGTATCCTTATCCGTATGGACGAGACCAACTCAGGTCAGGTGATGAAGGAACTGCTCTTCAAGGCCACCGAATTGGGGGTACAGATAGGTTTCTCGCCCATTGGCGACGATGAGTATGAAGACTGGGTGGACCATCAGGGTAAGAACCGTTATATCCTCACCGTGATGGGACGCCAACTGGAGGCCCGCCAGATAGAGGCCGCCACCTCGGTTATTGCCGAGCAGGGATTGAATATCGACTCGATTATCCGTCTTACAGGTCGTAAGAGCATCAAGAATCCAGCCAAGCACACCCGTGCCTGCATCGAGTTCTCGCTGCGTGGCGAGCCCAAGGACCGTCAGGATATGCAGTCGAAACTGATGAAGCTATCGAGCGATATGGAGATCGACTTCTCGTTCCAGAAGGATGATATGTTCCGTCGTATGCGTCGCCTCATCTGTTTCGATATGGACTCAACGCTCATCCAGACCGAGTGTATCGACGAGCTGGCAGAACGTAATGGGGTGGGCGATCAGGTGCGTGCCATCACCGAGAGTGCTATGCGTGGCGAGATCGACTTCAAGGAGAGTTTTACACGTCGTGTGAGTCTGCTCAAGGGCCTCGACGTGAGTGTGATGCAGGAGATAGCCGAGAAACTGCCTATCACCGAGGGTGTTGATCGACTGATGACCACCCTGAAGCGTTATGGTTATAAAATTGCCATCCTCTCTGGAGGTTTTACCTATTTCGGCGAATACCTGCAGCGCCGCTATGGCATCGATTATGTATATGCCAATGAGCTTGAGATTGGCGATGATGGCAAGTTGACAGGTCGCTATGTAGGCGAGATTGTGGATGGTCATCGCAAAGCCGAGCTGCTGAAGCTCATTGCTCAGGTTGAGAAGGTGAACCTGGCACAGACTATTGCCGTGGGCGATGGTGCCAACGATCTGCCTATGATTAGTGAGGCGGGACTGGGTATCGCCTTCCACGCTAAGCCTCGTGTAGTGGCCAATGCCGAACAGAGCATCAATACCATCGGACTTGATGGTGTGCTCTACTTCCTTGGCTTCAAGGACTCATATCTCGGCGATCAAGGCGTGATGTAATGGCGTTCGCATCTACTTTATTAGCATGGTATAAGGAATATGGTCGCGATCTGCCCTGGCGACAGACGCGCGACCCATATCCTATTTGGCTCTCAGAGATTATCCTCCAGCAGACCCAGGTGAAGCAGGGGTGGGACTACTGGGAGCGCTTCATGCATCGCTGGCCCACCGTTGAGGCACTCGCTGCTGCTACTGAGGACGAGGTGCTCCGCGAGTGGCAGGGACTGGGCTATTACAGTCGCGCCCGTAACCTCCATTTCGCTGCCAAGCAGATTGTATCGATGGGACAATTCCCTGATACCTTAGAGGATATCAAGCAGCTGAAAGGTGTTGGCGATTACACTGCCGCTGCCATTGCCAGTTTTGCCTTCGATATCCCTGCCGCTGTGGTCGATGGTAACGTGTATCGTGTGCTTGCCCGCCATTTCGGTATCGATACCCCCATCAACACCACCGAGGGCAAGAAGGTGTTTGCGGCTCTCGCTCAAGAGCTGTTGCCCCAAGGGCAGGCAGCTGCCTATAATCAGGCCATCATGGACTTCGGGGCCATCCAGTGTACACCCGCCTCGCCCAATTGCATGTTCTGTCCTTTGGTCGAGTCGTGTGTTGCCTTTCGTTCAGGCACGGTGGCCCACCTCCCCGTCAAACTCAAGACGCTCAAAGTTACCGAGCGCCACTTGTCTTACGTGTATATCAGATGTAACGGCGAGACCGCCATCCATCGTCGTGGACCAGGCGATATCTGGCAAGGACTTTGGGAACCCTTGTTGCTCAACGATGAGCTCTATTCACTATTCACTCATCGCTTTTCACTACGGCTTGTGAAAAAAGGCGTCCGCCACGTGCTTACCCATCGGGTACTCTATGCCGACTTCTACCTGTTAGAAATCGGAGAGAAGCCTGCGCTTCCCCCCGATTATATCTGGATAGCCGAGGCCGACATTGAACAATATGCCCTGCCTCGATTGGTTGAGAACCTACTGCTTGCTCTTTAGGTAGTTGGCAAAGATGCGGGCGGCACTCTCTACCTTCGCGGCACAAGGGCGCGACTTGTAGTATTCCGCCGTGCGTTCCGAGGCTACATAGCTGGCGTGTGCCTTTTCATAACCTTTCAGGCCTAGGATCTCTGCACAGATCACACTACCGTTCTCTGCTTTCGACTGTGCCAGCAGATCCTGTACCACCTTGTAGCAGGCCGACTTTCCTTCGCGGTCGCTGCCTTCGGTCTGTCCGCAGTCCAGTCCTACCAGCATCACGATGCCCGATACGGCGCCGCACATCATGCGCAGGCGTCCCACACCGCCGCCAAAGCCAGCGGCTATCTTCTTAGCCAAAGTATCGTCCAATCCATACAGGTCGGCAAACGCCGCCACCACACTCTGGCAACAGCCATAGCCCTGCATGAAGTTGTCCACCGCACGATTTACGCGCTCGTCTAATTCTTTATCTGTCATCATCTTTACCTTTTTTGCCTGCAAAGATATATGTTTTTTGTTCAAAAAAGCGTATTATATGATTTTTTTTTTGTATTCGACCTGGTACCATAATATCATTTCCCCATTTGGTAGATTTGACAGCCTGCTAAGAGGAAGGCGCCAACGCCATAGACCTCGGTCATGTCGCGTGTCACTTTACGTGGGTCGGCTCCGATAGGTTGAACATATCCTAACTTGCCTGAGGGGTCAACGGCTTTAAGCATCCCCTGCCACCCCTTGATGACTACGGGCAGGAACTTGGTCTGATCAAGCAATCCGGCATTGATACCATAAGCTAAAGCATAAGTGATGAGGCCTGTGGCGCTGGTTTCTGGCGATGGATAGGATTCTGGATCCAGCAAACTGGCGTGCCAGTATCCATCTGCACATTGTAAAGCAGCTAAACGTGTACAGTTCTCGATAAAGAACTCTTCATAGAATTTGCGGTTCTTGTCTTTTACAGGAAGGATGCGTAGCAGGTTAGCCGTACCTGCTGCAACCCATCCTGCTCCACGTCCCCAGAATATTTTCTTGCCATTGGTCTCGCGTTTGCCTAAATACCGTGTATCCCGATAGAAGAGATGTTCATTTTTATCGTACAGAAGTTTGTAAGTGGTGAGCCATTCCTGGTTCATGAAATCGATGTATTTCTTGTCGCCTGTCAGGGTGTACATGTGTGCAAATACCTGTGGAGCCATGAAGAGAGCATCGCACCATGACCAACGGTCGCAGGTATGGGGAAGGCTCTCGTCGAGTTGCATGCTGTAGTGAGACGGGTGAGTGATAATCCAGTTGAGGCGTGCTTGGATATGCCACAGCATCTCAGGAACCTGATACTTTTCATAGAGTGCCATATAGGTCTGCCCCACAGCCATATAGTCGGCATGATAGATTTTGCGTCCCAGCTGGTAGTCATTGCGACGCCCAATGCTGTCAAGCCACTGGTAATAAACTTCGTACTGATCAACTTTGTCACTGAGTTGCGCCCAATCAGCCATGCCAATATAAAGAGCTGCATTAGCCCAGTTAACATCGTCGTGACGCTGATTCGTATTAAAATCCGCAATTTGCCAATCGGCAACCTGCCGCATCTTATTGTAAGTAGCTTGTTTACTAAAAGGCACCTGAGCCCAAACTGATGTGCTTACAGAGAGCACCATCATGAAAAATAAAACTGATATTCTTTTCATCTCTTTTTTATTAAAGAGTTGCAGAGAGAAAATCTCTCCGCAACTCAGCAACTAACTTTTAATAACCAACATTCTGAGGGAACTCAGTACTTGTATTTGAATCAATAACTTCCTGTGGAATAGGCCATAGTACATGATAATCCTGAATCAGCGGACCAGCCTCGGTGTTATATTTACGGCAACGTTCAAGGAGCTTTCCTGTGCGGCAGAGAGTGAATCGGCGTGACTCTTCTCCAACCAGTTCTCGGATGCGCTCATCGAGAATAACGTCCATCGTTATCTGTTCTGAAGATATTTCAGAAGCGTGAGCACGTCGCCGTACAACATTCAGTGCTTCTGATGCGCCGGTTTTGTCGCCTTTATTCAATCGCGCTTCGGCAAGAAGCAGATAGGTTTCTGCAAGACGGAACTTCATGCGATCGCGGTTGGTTCCCGTATAAGTAAGATTGTCTGCTTTGCCATAGAAAAATTTTACGAGAGCAGGATAGAGACGATAGGTTGTAAACCAGGTTTCATCAGTTATTTCACATCGTTTACCCAGTAGATTTGGTGTTTTCGGATTATTATAATACCAGTTGCGTTTGATGTTGTATTCTGAGTTTCGGATGTCGTTGGCATCGAAGAAACCTGTGTTGTCACCAATCCACCACTTCAGAGGAACCAACTGGCAAAGACCACGACCGCCAAGAGTATCTGCAAGTGTGAAACCTTGAATTTCGAAGTATTTTGGTTCCCAAGCACGTCGTGTCCAATCGTCGTAAGCATCTCCACCTCCTTTGGTCTGGTATTCGAACTGCATAACCCATATACTCTCCATATTGCCAGAGGTGCGGTTCTGGTTATATTCTTTGAAAAGGTCAGAAAAAACATCACCGGGCTTATTCTTTTCAACACCAAATCGATTACTCATAAGACGGAAATAGCCACAATTGATGACGTTGAGCGCGGATTTCTCAGCATTGGCATTATCACCGTTCATAAGATAAACCTCGCTGAGCAGATGTTCCGCTGCCCATTTGGTAAGCTTACCTACTTTAGAAACATTGTCAGGATCAATAGGGAGGTTTTCTGATGCATATTTCAGATCGTCTATCATGTGTTGAATGACTTCTGTCTTAGGCGTTCTTGTAAAATCTGTGTGGATTTTTTCCTGAATCTTATCAACATAAGGAACATCACCATAGAGATAAACCAAAGTGCGATATGCATATGCACGGAAAAAACGTGCTTCTGCCATATAGTTTGCCTGATCGGTTGGCTTATCCCAGTTTGTACATTTCTCTGCATAGGCAAGGATTTCATTCGCAGCTGCAATTAGACTGTATGCCCATTTCCATGTAGAAGTAACAATACCCGTATTGGATGTTAATGTGCAATAGCCGAAAGGCTGAATAGAACCATCCTTGGTCCCCATGACAGCTAAGTCAGTAGCTATCTGTTGTGATTCGTATGGACAGGCTGCACTGTGCATAAAGGCGGTCGATCCCCATGTGTTATACTCTGCACGCGCAATAGCATACATACCAGCAGAGCCTGTCTCAAACCCATAGGAACTGGTATATGTGTTGTCTGGTGCAAGTTCGCTCTTTAATTTCTCATCGAGATAGTCAGAACAACTGGTAGCCATGATGGAGAGCGATACAAATAATGCTGATATAATATTTTTCTTTTCCATTGTTTTCAATATTTGTGGTTTTTAGAAAGTCAAATTGATACCTAATACATATGAACGAGCTGTTGGATATGAAGCGAACCAGCTGTTGTCGTAATTGAGCATGGAGCGGATGTCGCAGAATGTCCATGCATTATTCACGCTGAGGTTGACGGATGCTCCTTGGAGATGCATGCGCTTAACGAGGCTGTGATCAAGGTTATAACCAACAGTGATGTTCTTTATCTGGATATAGGTAAAGTCGTGATAGAAGGTATGTCCATCAAAATTGCTGTATACAGGAGAACAATATTTGGCATTCGGATTCTCTGGAGTCCAGTAGTCGGCATCTTCCAGATAGTTATAGAGATTGTAAGCCCAAGAACCGATATTGGCTTCGTTCAGTTCACGTGTAACCTTAAAGGTACCGCTAATCAGACTTGAGAAATAGAAGTTTCGCCATGTGAGTTCGTTGGTCATCGCCATACGGAAACTTGGTTTCTTTGAGCCGATAATGACTTTATCGTTAGAGTTGATGATACCATCGCCATTGGTGTCTTGGAGTTTGGCAGAGCCAGGTTTGGCACCTTTCTGGATTTGTACGGTATTTCCATTGGCATCGGTAGTGGTATAGGTATCACCCTCTTGCCAGATACCTACAACTTTGTAATCGTAGTACACTTGTATAGGCTGTCCGATAAACCATTTGTTGGTGATGTCGTCTTTCTTATCGCCACGAACGTCAATAATCTTATCGCGGTTGAGTGAGAAGTTTATACCTGTACGCCACTCTAAATCGTTTTGCTTGATGTTCACTGTATTTAAGCTGATTTCTATGCCTTTGTTTCGTGTACGGCCGATATTGTCCATGATGGTGCTATAACCGTTCATAATAGGTACGGTACGCTTCATGAGCAAGTCCTTTGTATTGGAAACATAGGTATCAATACTACCATAGATACGTCCATTGAGGAATGAGAAATCGATACCAAGATTGAAGGTGTGAGTTGTCTCCCATTTGAGGTTCGGGTTTCCTGCACCATCGTTAGGCAGGTAGACAGCGTTGGCAGTAGAGCCATTGTCGCCCCATACATAAGTACCAATGTGAAGACGGTCGAGTGTTTGATAGGGGTTGATGGCCTGATTACCATTGGAACCATAGGAGACACGGATCTTCAACTGATCGAGCCAGTCATGTGTATTAGCCAAGAATGCCTCCTGATGGATGTTCCAACCTACTGCTACAGAAGGGAAAAATGCATATTTGTTGTTCTTTCCAAAAGCAGAATAGCCATCTGTACGGCCAGTAAGTGTGAGCAGATAACGGTTTGCATAATTATAGTTGGCGCGGAACATGTATGACAACATCTGGGTTTCGCGGAGACTTGAGGTCACAGTCTTGTTCTTCTCGCCAGCACTCAGGTTATGGAAACTGGAGTCATCGTTGATAAAACTCTCAGCCGAGCCACCAGCCTTGTTGCTGCATGTCTTCTGCAAAGAGAATAAACCTGTAAGGTCGATGGTATGTTTCCTAAACGTACGATTATACTTCAGGATATTTTCCCAAGTGTAATCATAATAGTGTGTGTTGTTGATAGAGGCTTTACCGCCTACGCTTTTACCGGTGAAGGTGTCGCGACCGTAATAAGTTCCTGTAAAAATAGTACGGTTGTTATATCCGAAATTGGTTCGGAAAGAGAGCCCTTTGACGGGGAATACAATATTGGCATAGGAGTTGATGATGAGGTTGCGGCTGGTGTTGTCCTGATCGGCATTAACATCCACCATGGGATTGCGGATGAGCGACTGGTCCATAGGCTCCTCATAATAGTTACCATTCTCCTCTTTGAAGATGCCATAAGGACTCTGCTTGACGGCATGCTCGATATTTGGGGTGATGCCACCAGACTGTTTCTGGATATACTTGGTATTGATACCAATGGTGAGCCACTTGTTGAGTACTTGAGTTACACCAAGGTCGAGGTTATAGCGCTCCATGCGAGAATTAAAGACTACCCCCTGCTGATTGAGGTAGGCAAGAGCGGCATTGTAAGTAGTTTGTTCGGTACCACCCGAAAGACTGATCTGGTGGTCGTGAGAAAAGGCTGTGCGGAAAATGATGTCCTGCCAGTCGTTAGTAATACCCTGATAATAGTTGCTGAGCTCGCTGGCACTGAGGATGTTCTCTGGTCTGAGTTGCTCACCTTCCCATCCATCCTGAAGGCGGGCAATATCTTGTTTGAATTTTAAGTATTTTTCCGGACTCATGACGTTAACACGATGCTGTGGCTCTGAGATGCTGAACTCACCCCTGTAGGAAACATGCGGTGCACCAATACGCCCTTTCTTTGACTGGATAAGGATAATACCATTAGAACCGCGTGAACCATAGATGGCAGCTGCTGATGCATCTTTCAGCACACTCATACTCTCTATGGTATTTGGATCAAGGTCGGCTAAAGAACCATTATAGGGAATGCCATCAAGAACCACGAGAGGAGCATTGTCTGCCGTAAGAGAGTTCTGACCACGGATGAGGATGGACTGGTCTACACCTGGAGCAGCATTGCCAGTTGTGATATTTAATCCAGGTATCTGGCTTGCTACTTTATCCATCAGGTTAAAACTTGCCACACGATTCAGGTCCTTTTCACCAACGTTGACAACGCCACCGGTTAAATCGGCTTTCTTCATGGTACCATAACCTACAACCACCACTTCATCAAGTGCTTTGGTGTCTTCTTTCATCGTGATATTATAGCTGTTTCCTCTGCTGATTTTCTGGAAGAAAGGATTGAAACCAATGTAGGTCAATTTGAGCGTTTCACCCTCTGTTGCCTTGATAGAATAGTTACCATCCATATCGGTTGTTGACATGCGATTAGTGCCTTCAATCGATATGGCTACGCCTACAAGGGGTTCACCGTTAGCATCAAGGACACGTCCTTTAATCGTCTTGGTGTCACCCTTTTGCTGAGTACTGGTAGCAGTTCGTCCTTCATTCTCCAGTTTTAACGCAATGTGATTGCCACATAATGCGTAGCTGATGTTCGTTCCTTCAAATAGTTTGTCTAATAAACTACTGGTAGGTTGCTGCAATGATGACACATTGACGAGGCGATTGACATTAATGTCTTTGCCATAAATAAACAGATAGTTCGTTTGCGATTCGATGTCGTTTAGAACTGTTTTTACAGTAACATTGTTTCGGTTTACTGTTACCTTTGCATTCTGTCCATGTGTTTGAGCTGGAAGCATGCTCAAAGTGAACATAGACGAGAATAGAGATACTTTTAAATAAGTTTTCATAAATAAACTAGGTTTGGTTATTTGATAAATAATGTATTGTTGTCGCTGCTACGGTGATAACTGAAATGAACTTCAGATTTCAAAACGTCCAAAGCATAGTTCAAGCCTTCGGCTATACGGAATTTTCCAGATAGAACGACCTTTTTAAGGTTTTCTTCTTGAACTACGATTTTTATACCATAGTATTTCTCGAAATCGTGCATAATGTCAACGATAGTTTTGTTATTGAAGCAATAGAGTCCATCACGCCACCGATAAACCTCCGGGTCGGTTATGTCACTTATAACTACCTGATTTTCTGTTAACGATAACTTTCTGCCAGGTTGCAATATGTATTGGGGAGATACGCCATCCTGTTTAGGAAGTGTTATCTGTACTTTGCCTTCTATGAGTGAGGTCTCTGTGAGTGGCTTGTCAGAATAGGCTTCTACATTAAACTTCGTGCCAAGAACCTTCACATCCATATGCGGGGTATGAACAATGAAAGGCCATTTATCATGATGCTTCACCTCGAAAAAGGCCTCTCCTTCAATGGACACCTCGCGTATTCCTTTGGTAAAGGACAGAGGATAAGTCATGCGAGTATTGGCGTTGAGCCATACATGTGAACTGTCTGGCAGGATCAGGTCAACACTCTGCCCCGAAGGTACATGAATAGTTTGCATGGCAAGTTGTGTGTCGGAGTGCCCTATGAAAATGGTAATGATGCTAATGCAACAAATGGCTGCTATGCAGGCTGCCATACCGACTATCCGTAGCCATATCCTATTAGTTGGCCGATATGTCTTATCATTGTTGATAGGCATAGGCTTCTTAACAGACCCAGCCATGATCATTGCGTTAAACAGTTTCCTTTCACGACGAAGCAGATTTTGATTCTCATCTGACTCGTCGCTCCATGTTCTGACTTGATGTATTTCGTTGGCAGAAGCATGGCCAATAAAGTAACGATATAATAGATTTTTGTCCATCATTGCTTAAGTTCATAAAGTTAACGTTACTATGAAACTAAACTCATAGTAAAGTCTTGATTATTTAACAAAAATAAACAAATAGCACCATGGCTGGTAAATAATCCTTTAGTGATTGTCTTAACGCATCCTTGGCTTTATACAAGTGGTATTCTACGCCTCGAAGGGTGAGGTTGGTTATAGTTGCTATTTCTTGATGAGTTTTATTCTCATAGGTAGATAAAATGAATATTTGTTTCGCCTGTGGAGGTAAGGCATCGAGGGTACTGTCGATGATATTGCGTATCTCTTGGGTGAAAATCTCATGAGGGTCGAAATCCTCAAGAGCAGTAATACGTTCATCAAGTTCCCAGATAGAATCGTTATAGTCGTTAGAACTTTGTAGTCTTCTTTCCTTTCTTAAATAATCAATGCACTTGTGCTTAAGTATAGTAAGAACCCATGCAAGTATATTGGTATTGTCGGGAAGCCTTTGTCGTCGTTCCCAAAATTCCATCATTGTTTCTATGACGCAGTCTTCTGCAACCATGTTGTCTCGTACATAGACCGAAGCAAAATGAATGAGTCGTTGCTGATTTTCAATGAAGAAACTATTATACTGAGATAAGTCTATGATCATGATGAAGTGGACGACTTCTGGAGAACAGAAAAAAGGAGTCAGCCTTATAGAGTATAAAGCTGGCTCCATGAATAACAATATATTACAGGTTTATAGTGCCTTTTAATGGCAGATTGTCTGATGAACCGCCTACCATAATATTGAAAAGACCTGGTTCGAGTACGAACTGGTGAGTATCGATATCGTAGAATTTAAAGGCGTCGGATGGTAGAGAAATGGTGATATGTTTCTGCTCGCCTTTCTTGAGCATCACTTTCTCAAAACCTTTGAGTTCTTTCTGGGGGCGGGCTACTGACGACTCTATATCGCTGACGTAAACCTCTGTAACTTCGGCTGCATCGCATTTTCCAGTATTCTTGATGTCGAACGATACTTCAACCCCATCGGCAACTGGCTTCAGAGCAAGATTGGAGTAAGCAAAAGAAGAATAGGACAGACCAAAACCGAATGGGAATAACGGCTTGGTATCCGACTCATCGTAGCCGCGATAACCAGTAAAGATGCCTTCGGAATAGGTGATTGATGTTGACTCATGATTCTTGTCGTTGGCATAATAGCTATCATGACAAGGGTTGTCTTCCCATCGACGCTCAATGGAAATGGGCAGTTTGCCGCTGGGCGAGAGTTTGCCTGTGAGAATTTCTGCCAGTGCGGTACCGCCTTCCTGACCTGGATACCAAGCCATCAGGACAGCCTTAGCAGATGAGAGCCAGCGATTCATGTCGACACCACCGCCTGCATTGAGAACAACAACCAGATTCTTATGGATGCGCCCCAGACGCTGAATCATACTTTCCTGATACTCGGTGAGCGCAAAGCGACGGTCGAACCCTTCGCCTTCGATGTTTGAATTGAAACCAGTAGCATAGACCACATGATTGGCTTTCTTAAGTCCAGCCATCAGGCGTTGCTCGTTGAGCAGGCGTATGTTACAATTGATATAGGCATCGCTGATATTATCGAAATATTCCAGTCGGAAGCAGTATTTTACACCTTTTTTTACCTTGATAGTCTTCTCACGGCTTGAATAGGAGTGGTTGCCCCAATCGCCGGTCAGCAGACTGTCATTAACAAAGATACGGTAGCCATCGTCGCCTCCTAAGGATACACGCAGCAAACCATCAGCTTGGGGTTGATAGTAACAAGTCCAGCGGGCGGAGAAGTGGTCGGCAGGGAAACCTGCACCAATGGCAGCAGCACGCCAGGTATGGTTGATCTGCTGTTCGATTCCGGTAGAGTCAGGTCTTCCCTCCAGTTTCTGATTCTTGAAATACTGAGCCTGATAACCATGTTGTGTCATGGCTTCGTCGGCATACACCTGAGTAGAGATATCATCAAAGATGACATTGTCGGTCAGTTGGATGATCTTTCTTCCAGTTGCCTTCAGACCATCTGCGAGGGTGGTTGAACGGAATGGGCTGACATTTCCACTGCCGCCACCTGTGGTTATCTGATCGGCATTCTCGCCTATGATGGCAATGCTACCACGGAGTGGCAGCACATGGTCTTCGTTTTTTAACATCACGATACC
Source organism: Prevotella sp. P6B1 (assembly GCF_000702825.1). Lineage (GTDB taxonomy): Bacteria > Bacteroidota > Bacteroidia > Bacteroidales > Bacteroidaceae > Prevotella. The sequence continues at coordinate 291,852 of NZ_JNKF01000012.1, read as the reverse complement.
TCCACGTGCAATGTCGAGCGCCATTTGTCGAGTGGCTGGATTATCGAGTGGTAGTGTGGTGTCCTTCTGCTCGCGGTCGAGCAGTCCAAAGGCAATGAGCGACTGCAGGATATGCTGGACTTTCAGGTCTATGGTCTTTTCGGTGACGAGACCTTTCCTGATGGCTGGCATCAGATTGTCGTAGTTCATATAACGGCCTTTAGGCATCTCGAGGTCGAGTCCGTGATTGGCTGTGTTGACTACGCTATAGACAGAGGTCCAGTCGGACATGAGTAGTCCGTCGAATCCCCAGGTATTGCGTAGCACATGGACGTTGAGCCATTCGTTTTCTGTGGCGTGAACCCCATTGAGTAGATTATAGCTGTTCATGACTGCGCCTACATGTGCCTCCTGGATAGCTTTGCGGAACGCAGGGAAATAAATTTCAAAAAGGGTACGCTCGTCGATATTTGAACTGGCGTGATGACGATTCCATTCCTGATTATTTGCTGCAAAGTGTTTGATGGTAGCCATGACACCCTTCGATTGTACACCCTGAATGTACTGACTGGCAATCTCTGAGGTCAGGTACGGGTCTTCGCCAAAATACTCGAAATTTCGACCGCACACTGGTGCACGATAGATGTTGACACCAGGGCCAAGGAGAATTCCAACGCCACGGGCTCGTGCATCAAGGCCAAGTCCTTCGCCCACTTTGCGTGCCAGTGTACGATCCCATGTGGCGGCTGTGAGTATGCCTGAAGGATAGAGTGTACTGTGTGGGGCATGATTACGGATGCCTTGCGGACCATCGGCAAGGAGAATACGTGGTATGTTCAGTCGTGGAATGGCACGTAAGGAGAACGAGGTCTCACCGCCGAGATAGTCGATTTTCTCGCGGAGTGTCATCTGGCTGACTAATTGTTTGGCCCGTTGCTTGGCTGACTCATCAATGATTTGAGCCTTAGCAGGGCTGAACGCTGAGAAGCATAAAAGTAAATACAATAATTTTTTCATATTCTGTCAATGTTATTTTGTTATCAGTGTGAATGTACAGGGGGCTATGCCATCTGCTTGGGCGGTAAATCTGATGATTCCCTTACGGCCCAGGGCTGAAACGGTAGCCATCAGCTGACCATGGAAAAGTGGCATCTGGGGCAGGTGATACTGGTGGAGATCGGTAGGGTCTCCATTGGCAGCTGCCACATATCTGCCTACACCTGAAACAGAGAAACTGACCAAGCGGTTATCATCTGGACAGAGCTGCCCCTCCTTGTCAACCACTGACACCCGGAGGAAGGCCAGGCTTCCATCGCTTTGGCTGATTGTATCGTTGATGGTCTCAACAACAAGATGATGAGGTGCACCTGCGGTCTTGATAGTTTTGTTCAAGGTGGCACGTCCCATAGAGTCATAAGCAACAACCTGAATCTGCCCTGGCTCGTATTTGACGTTGTCCCAGATGAGCCGGTAACGGCGTAGCAATGCCAGTGAGTCATGCAGCGAAGTGGCAACTTCTGTCGCCGACAGTTTACGCTGTCGTCCCATGCTGCGGCCATTGACAAAGAGTTCGGCTTCAGGATAGTCGGTATAGACCATGACTGGTGTGATGAGGCCTTCGCGTCCTGGCCATGTCCAGTGGGGGAGTACATGAAGTGTATGCGCCTGACGATTCCATTTGCTGCGATAGAGATAATAGCGGTCCTTAGGGATATTTGCCAGATCGATGATGCCGAAAACAGAACTATGACTGGGCCAACTGTCATTATTATAAGGTGTCGGCTCACCAAGATAGTCGAATCCCGTCCAAACAAATTGTCCGGCATACCATGGGTTATCATCTGCAAGCGCGAAGTCGGTATCAGGTGTGTTGCTCCAGCTACAGTACTCTACATCGTAGCTTGATGATTGGTGATCATCATACATAGCCATTTCCCGTAGTTGTACTGGAAATTTATATACACCACGTGAACTGACTGTTGAGGCAGTTTCTGACCCTAAGATGATATGTTGCCGCCATTGGGCATAGGCTTGGGGGTAGTTCTGGGTGTTGTAGTTGATGCCAGGAATATCAATCTCGCGCTCGAATCCGTTTTTCAGTACATAGGGAATCTGGTCCATACATACTGTAACGGAACGGCTGGCATCCTCTTCGTGGCATATCTGCTGGAAATGCTGAACAAGTTTCCAACCGTTTTCATCGCGCTGGTTGGGTACTTCGTTGCCGATGCCCCATAGTACTACGCTGGGGTGATTGCGAAAATGGCGTACCATCTGGCGGACGAGGTCATCGGCATACTTGTCGAAGTATCGATGAAATCCATTCTCGCATTTGGGCGTATCCCATTCATCAAACGGCTCGATCATAAGCATGAATCCTAACTCATCGCAGAGCTGAGCCAGAAGCGATGATGGGAGGTTATGCGATGTGCGAATGGCGTCGCATCCCATATCCTTGAGTAACTGCAGACGGTAGCGAAGAGCCGACTCGTTGACTGCCGTTCCAAGCATGCCGTAGTCGTGGTGGAGGCATACGCCTTGAATACTGTGTCGCTGACCATTGAGAAAAAATCCTTCGTATGGGCGAAACGCTACCGAACGGATACCGATAGACTGTACTTGTTTGTCAACGACCTTGCCTCGCCATATAACCTGTTGCACCAACCGATAGAGATAAGGACTTTCCGGGCTCCATAACTGCGGCTTGTCAATAACGATCCTCTGATGGCATAGGGATGAGTCCTGTTCTTTCAGCTTGTTTATGGTCTGAGCGACAACATGACCTTGCGCATCTAAAAGCTGACTCTGAAGCATGACCTCCTGATTACCTCCGCAAATACGGGTGGTCAGATTGATAATGCCTTGTTCGCCTTGCAAGAGGGGAATGGCATGAGTCCCCCATAAGGGGATGTAATGACTGGCAGTATGTAGTAGTTCAACCTTGCGGAAAAGACCTGCGCCAGGATACCAGCGCGAAGAGTGTGCTTTGGCATCCAGTTGGATAGCTAATATGTTGTTCCCCTGATGTACATGAGGAGTGACATCTATTTCAAAGGCTGCATAGCCATTTGGCTGAAACGCCACCTTGGTGCCGTTGACAAAGATGGTAGCTTCGCTCATGGCGCCGTCGAAATAGATGAACCAACGGCCTTTGCCTTTTACCGTGAATGAGCGACGATACCAGGCTTTTCCATAGTAGGGCAGACCACCAGTGCGCCCAGTCTTGCGGTTTACTTGTGTCTCACCATTCTGAATGTTACGTACGTCCTGAAGATCGTTGTCGCGACTGAATGGTCCAAGGATGGCATAGTCATGAGGAACGCGTACTTCCTGCCATGCTTTATCGTCATAGTATGTGGCTTCGGCTCCTGCCCTTTCGCCTAAAGCAAAGCGCCATCCTGTACTGAGTTCGGTTACTGTGCGCTGAGCAAAAAGAGTGGCTATGCTAAAGCAGCTGCATAGTAGAAGAAAAAGCCTGATATGTTGAAAGAATAACTGCATTATTTGATTGTGAACTTAAGTTTCTTATCACCAACAAGAATCATGATGTCGCCCGGCTCAACAAAACGTTTCCCCTCGCTATCAACATAACCGAAGTCGCGATTGACATTCACATGGAATACGAAATCAACGGTCTCGCCTTTCTTGATCAGTTTCTTTTCAAAATGTTTCAACTCCTGTGCAGGACGTGTAATCTTTCCATAGGGGTCAGAGACATACCAGAAGACGGTCTCCAAACCATCACGCTGACCAGTATTGGTTACTGGTATGATGACATCGAACTTATCGCCAGCTTTTACTTCATGTGAATTCGTATGGGGCTCACCGTAAGCGAATGTGGTGTAGCTGAGACCATAGCCAAACGGATAGAGTGGTTCGCTGGTCTGATCTTTATAGAACCCCTGATGTGGACGGGCACTATGACGGCGTCCATAGTAGATGGGAATCTGTCCTTGAGAATAGGGAAAAGTCATAGCCAGACGACCTGAAGGGTTTATGCGACCAGACAGAATACCTGCCACTGCCGAACCTCCATAAAGGCCAGGTTGCCACATCTCAATAACGGCATCGGCCATGGCAACTTCATCTGTAATAATCATAGGCCGACCATTGGCAAGTACCAGTACCAGCTGTTTGGCCGAAGCTTTGACACATTGGATGAGATGACGCTGGATTGTAGGGAGCGCAATGTCTGCATGCGAATTATTCTCACCACTCCATGAACCTTTTTCGCCCACACACGTGATAACAATATCTGCCCAACGAGAGAGTTTCTCTACCTGTTTGAACTGACGCTCATCAGTGCCATCGAAATCGCACCCTTTGATATAACGAACCTCTGCCTGCGACCCAAACTCTTTCTGTATACTCTCGTTGAGTTTTTCGATGTCGCCATCCTCACCATGTCCCCACCAACAACCCAGTAGATCGTGAGTCGCATCGGCAACAGGACCTGTTACAAGAATCTTCAATCCCTGCTTCAAAGGTAGTACTTGGTGCTCATTCTTCAAGAGGACCATCGACTCGGCTGCCATCTGGCGGGCTGCCGCTACACTCTGTGGACGCAGAAAACGATTTTCTGGTTTTGATACAGGCGTGTAAGGATGTTCAAATAATCCCAATTGGAATTTAACTCGTAGTGTACGGCGAACAGCCTCATCAAGTGTGCTTGTTGAAATCTTTCCCTCATCGACGAGCGTCTCAAGATAGGTGTCGTAGGCATGCGACATCATGTCCATATCCACACCGGCATTGAGTGCGAGCTGACCAGCTTCCTTCAGGTCGCGAGCCATGTTCTGATGGACGAGCTGTTCAACAGCGCCCCAGTCGGATACCATGAGCCCACGGAATCCCCATTTTTTGCGTAGCACTTCAGTCAGTGTGTAGTGATTGGCCGAAGAAGGAATGCCGCTGATATTATTGAACGAACTCATCAGCGTAGCTGCACCTGCCTGTACGCACTTTTCAAAGGGAGGAAGATAAGTATCCCAAAGTGACTGTCTGGAAATCTCGGTATAGACGTAATCACGACCAGCCTCGGAAGCACCATAGCCCACATAGTGTTTCAGACATGCTGCTATTGACAGACTATCTGACATGTTCCGGCCCTGATAGCCACGCACGGCAGCACTGCCAAAGGTGGCGTTGGCATAAGGATCTTCGCCAAAGCTTTCTGCTACACGTCCCCATCGAGGATCGCGACTGACATCAATCATGGGCGAGAACGTCCAGTCGACACCACTCATGCGACATTCCTGTGCAGCTACGCGGCAGCCCTTTTCAAATAAGGGCACATTCCAGCTACAAGCCTGGGCTAATGGAATAGGGAAGATGGTACGGAATCCGTGAATACAATCATATCCGAAAAGAATGGGAATCCCCAACCTTGAATCGTTCATGGCATGACGCTGCATACGGTTGCGTAGCTCTGGGTCTGTGGGGAAGTAGATGAGCGACCCGATCTCGGCAGGAATCTGCTTCACCTCAACACCTTTGTTGTTCTCAATATTGTTGGTACCAAGGGTGTATTGGTTGATTTGCATGATCTTTTCTTTCAGGGTCATGCGAGAGAGAAGGTCGTTGACACGGATATCTATCGGTATGGATGGATTCTTGTATAATACATCGTTTGGTTTCATGTTGCTGAGAATGGTCACCTCGAATGGCTTAAGCACTGCAGCATGTGCAGCCTGCTGACACACATTCACAATGTCGGGATGCATACCCTGAGGCGCGAATCTGTTGCCAACTACGTTTTTATGGAAGATGGCTTCATACCATGTGCAAGCTGCGGTATAACGGCCATAGGACAGATTCAGATGGTAACCATCACGGTTCATGTTGTCGCCCAAAAACGTGGTGCGTGCATTCTGAATCGCAGTACCCGAGGGAATAACCATGTAAAGACCATTTTCCTTAATGGCGCGTTGCGAGCAGTCCATGATTGCCTGATACATACGCATCTGCTGATGTCCATAATCCTTGAATGCACCGTGTGACGAATCGATGGAGTAGGCCCATGTCTGGTGCCAGATAATCTTGCACCCCTTTGGTGCTAACGATTTTACATAAGTCAGCAACTCTGGGAAGTAGGGGGCATAGGTTTCATAACGTCCAGACAAACCACTGGCTTGTTGAAGAGAGATGTAATCCCATTTCTCATCTGTTAATGCATGCTGGAGGGTCATGTGGTCTGACTGTTTGCGAATACCGTCTGTCCCGATCTTTCGATAGCGATAGTCAGGGGTGTTGTTTCGTGCGTTATTCAGATGGCGTTCCAAAGAACAGCCTCCAATATACAGGTTGGCTATAATGGTCTGATGACCGTCGGAAGCAGCCAACTCATGAAGGTTCTGCTCGACGGCATCCTCAGAGAAACTGTTACCGATGGCCAGGATGCGGACAATGCCGTCTTTTGCACTGACTGAGGTTGCTAAAGTCAGGATAACGATGAGCAGTAGCTGTTTGATTCTTATCATAGGATTGTGTATCATTGAAAAGTGGTTTAAAATTCGTATTTCATTTTCATCTGGTTGTAGAAATCATGCATGATATACCATGCTTTCTTTCTCTGTCCCTGATCGGAGACAAGTCCTTTGCGGTTCCAGCCTTCCTGATTGCGAGGATGGAAACGGGTGGGGGAACGGAAGTCGAACAGAACCCATGGTGAAATACCAACGAGGTTAGGAATGCCCTTGAACATGGTGAGATTGTCGTGATAGAGCTTGGCTTGATAGTCTTCGCTCCATGAAGAGGCTACTGTTTCATCGCCCGACTGTCCATATAAGGCCTCGCCTCCAAATTCTGAGATGAAGAGTGGTTTGTTCTCGGCTACTTGCCAGATGCATTTCTCAGGAGATAGTGGCCAGGCTGCGTACCAGCCCATATATTTGTTTACACCAATCATGTCGAGTTGGTTGATAAACGCGTCGTGCATCTCGAAGTGTTGTGATGACTGCTGGAAATACACGTTGTCAAAAGCTCCCACAAAGAGTCGGGTGGTATCTATGTCTTTGCCAGTCTCAAGCAGTGTCGTGAGGAATGCATGGCGTGCTTCTGAAGGGCGGGTTTCGTTGGCAATGCCCCAGAAACAATCGGCACAACGGTTGCGATCCCGTTTGATGGTCTCAAGAAGCATCTGCTGAGCCTTGGCAAGAGTTTCCTTGTTGGTGAAATCGATGGCTTGCCATACAGGAATCTCCTGCCAAAGCATGATACCCATCTCTTCGGCACGACGCACAATATACTCATTTTGTTGATAATGTGCCAAACGTACCATGTTTACTCCTAAAGCCTTGGCCTCGCTAAGCAGAAACTCGGCATCGCCAGGCGTGCAGGCACGTCCCATGCGCTGAGGAATCTCTTCGTGGAAAGAGACACTTCGCAGGAAAACCTCTTTCCCGTTCAGCATGATTTTTGTACCTGCCGTTTCAATGTTTCGGAATCCGATGCGCTCGCTGACTTGATCCGTATTTGTTTCTATCTCTACATCATAGAGCTTAGGAAGTGTTGGTGACCAGCGTTGTAATTTGTTTATCCTGAAGGTTTTCTTTGCTTTCCCAGATTTGTCGGTTTTCATCTTGATGCTCGTTGATAAATCAGGTATGCGTAGCGTTATCGTCTCGTCAGCTTTCTCGTCAGAGAGACTGACTTCTGCATGAATCACGTTCGGCAGATGTTTGTCTAATTGAATAAAGTAATCGCTGATATAGGTCTGAGGAAGGGTAACGAGCATCACATCGCGTGTAATTCCACCATAGTTCCACCAATCAAACGACAATGCGGGGATGGCATCTTGCTGGCGACGGTTGTTCACCTCAACTATGAGATTATTATCACCATCCTTCAGTTTATCGGTGACTTCAAACTGAAAAGGCGTAAATGAACCTTCGTGTGAACCGATGAGCGCACCATTGAGGTAGATATTGCAGCGGTAGCTTACCCCGCAGAAATAGAGAAAACGTCGTTCTGTACCAACTTTTCGGACATTGAAATGGCGTGAATACCAAATCGTCCCTTCGTAATACTTCAGCTCTGTGTTTTGGGAGTTCCAGTCGCCAGGAACATTCAGGCGCATGCCATTTTCAAAGGCATATTCATAAAAGTCGCTTTTCCCTGTGGGCTTCTGATTTAAGAAAATCCTGGCTCCACGTCCTGCATCGTAGGGATCAACAATCGCATCCCATTTGCCATTGAGTAGTTGGTAGCTCCTACCATAGACATTGGAGATGTACGTATCGGCCGCCATGACAGCCATTGTTGATAGGGATAAAAGTAATAAAGATATGATCTTCTTCATTTTATAATCGTGTATTTATAGATTGCAAACTGATTCTTCTGAGGGAGTTTGAACAGGAGTCTGCCCTCGTCATCTGTATGTGCATTAAACGAACTACCTCGTCCGGCAATAAGTTCTAAGCCAATGGTGGCGCCCTTCGTGAGATATGTTGACAGTTCGGCTTGGGGACGCTGATTGTCTTCGCGATAGACGATGAAATAGCCTGTCGTTTCTGACGCCATTGACTGAAATCCCGTCCAGGCACGTCCTGAAGGTTCTTCACCAATGGGTAAAATGATACCTTGATGAAAGGCATGCTGGATAGTCTTGTATTGACTCATGAGTGTTGCTAATGCAAATGCCTCTTGGGGTAGATTGGCGGCCTCCATCCATGCCAGCGGCTGGGCTGCCATGGTGATGGCAAACAGGTAGTCAAAATCATAGTGCGCAGGGGCGAAACTATCATTGGCAGGATATTTCTCAGCATGACGCCATTTGTTAAGAAACTCCACTTGCAGTTTTTCTGCAGGCACATAGCGGCTGAGTTGCCATAGGTTACGGAGTGTGCGGTACGGATAGTAGTTCCCCCAATCGGTGTAGCGATTCTCGAGGAAGATGTTACCATACTCGTTGAACAGATGGTAGCCGCCACGACGACCAGCCGTCGCATCGAGGTTGAAGATCACCTGATGATTGGTTTCGGTAGAGACGCGGTCGAAAAGCTTCCGTAGGTTTGTCTCTGCCGTTTTGTTCGGTATCTGTAAACCGTCAATCTTGAAACACTCAATACCATATTGCTGATGGAGCTTAATGATGACATCTGCATCTTTCTGCCAATCGGCAAAGTCATGCTGTATGCTCGGATTAAACCAGAGACCTATGCGGATGCCGAGTTTTTTGCCTTTCTTCACGATAGGTTCAAGACCATGAGGAAATTTGCTTTTATTGGGTGTCCAGTAAAGATTGTCTTTCCAGATGTCATTAAACGAACCGCCTGAAGTTTTGGAATTTGGGCTCTTTCCCGTTTGCCAGCCATCATCGAGCTGAAATACGGTGATACCCAGACGTTTGGCACGGTCAAGCTCTGCCAGACAAAATGCCTCGTTAATCTTGGCGTCCTGACTCCGGTCGCCCCATGTGTTAAGCATAATCATCTCGTCTCGCTGGGATGTGGCGCTCCGTAACTGTTTCTGATAAGAGCGAAGGGCAATAAGAGCATCCACTTCTCGATCATTCCATACGCCTATCACACAACCATAGATACGGGTCCATGTGTCAGGACTGATATCCTGATGAGTAAAACCAGGACTCACAACCATGAAATCATTGAAATCTGTGATGAAGTCAGAGCCGGTGTAATGTAACTGTGTACTTGAACTTGGTGCCTCTTTCAGAAAGAAAAAGCCCTTTCCTGTTAGTTCGTCTTTCGAAAAGAGAAGGTTCCCTCGATGACCTGTACGACGATATGGGATGAATTGGCGTTCTACTACAAGATTATCGTTCCAGTCGGTATAATCAAGAAACTCTACTACACGTGTCTGCCAATGGTTTCCATCAAGCTGAATCCTGTCAATTGTCGGTGTTTTCAGTTGTATACCCATATCGGCGGTCGACTCGATGTTCTTGCGGTCGGCATGATTGACCACCGTACTTTGATGCAGCGGATTGATACGTCCTTTGAGATAATAGTCACAGGCAATTGCTGGACAATCATCGTAAACACGGAACTGACGTAAGCACTCAAGTGTACCCTGACGTGACCATACACTGACTCTTAGATACGCTGGATGAACCCCATTAGCGGATAGCCATTCGGTTTTTATCCAGGCACTGTCAACCTCAGCCTTGACCATAGCGAAATCAGGCATAGTTCCTTTCGCAAGGATGGCTGTTTTATGTTGCTTATTAACCAAGCGTACAGTCTTCAGAGCGCCACCATTCCAAAGGAAGGTGCGCTCCACAAGACTGTTACCTAATTTTAGTGTATCTCCGTGCATGACGGCATAACTCTGTCTCTCCGCATGAGCGGGTGACAGAGCCATGGTGCTTAACATGATGAGGTGTATGAAAAATCTATTCATAAAGGTTTCTTGTCATGAAAGCCCTGGGAACCGATAGTAACTGATTCGGGCCGTTAAAACGTTGATTGTCTGGCGCGTCATTGCGTCCAACTCCTTGCTGCATGAGTGCTTGCAACTCAGGGAGATAGTGATGATATACATCACGTGGCAGTGCTTGGTGTTTGTTGCATATGGCTGCTGCCATGCCAACCACTTCGCCCATCATGCCTGTTGTACGCATCACACGGACGGTACCAAGTGCGATGTGTGTGCAACTGATATTTCTTCCAGCCATAAACAGATTGTTTACATTGCGGGAGTAGAGACATCGGTAGGGAACACCATATGGGTAAATCCAACGATGTACAGTCCGGCTTTTAAACTCATTGCCAGGGAAATGGATGTGATTCATAGAATCTACGGAATGGACGTCGATGGCCCATGTCGTAGTGAATGAGGCATCCTCGTGGAATACATTTTTATTGATATCCTCCTCTGACAGGATGTAGTCGCCCAACAAACGTCGTGACTCGCGCTTGCCTAAGACATAAGCAACCCAAGACAGTTGGTTGTTGGCGTAATTCTTTTTGGTACGATCGTGATTTTTCAGCCAACTCCAGTTGGAATAGATAACCATCATGCCGTAGTCACGAATACGTTCTGCTTCGGTTATCTGGTTGCGGTTCATACCTGTTTCCCATTTCCACTCGCCTTTGTCCACTCGCTCACAATTGTTAGCATTGAAATCTACACCATATGAGAATTCCGGGAATGTGGATGGATGAGAACGCTTCTCTGAATACCATTGGCATGATGCACCCTGAACAATCGAGTCGGCTGTTTCAGGTGCTAAACTCTCACCATATTCGGCTTTGGCCTCGCGACCCATGCGGTAATGGGCATTGGCCAGAAAACCCAGAGTACCATCACCTGTACAGTCGCTGAACAGGTGTGCTTCAAGTTCATATTGCTGGCCATCGTATATGTTCTGTATGGTTACGGATTCTATGTTGCTGTTAGCCTTCTTGACACCTACCAGATGATAAGAAGGATAGAGTGTAAGGTTTGGTTCAGCTTCAAGGAATGCTTTCTTTTTGTCATCCTCGTAGGTTTCTGCGGGGCCTGCATTCCCTTTGTTTGAATGACCAAACTCTCGGATGAGGCGACCAAGACCTTTATATTGACCGACCTCAATGATACCGCTTAGGTGGACACGTACCTCTGATGAGTTGTTGCCACCCCATAGTGGACGGTCGTTGATCAATGCTACCTTGCTGCCTAATCGGGCTGCACTAACGGCTGCGCACATGCCTGCAATGCCACCACCGACAACCACTAAGTCAAATCGGCCAGCATGGGTCACCTTGTTGGGATTTAAACGTTGACGTAGTTGTTGGGTTGTTGTCATGTCTGACAATGAGTCTGTCAATACAGGTGAGGTGGTTATATACACAGCATCGCATCGCCCGTCAAAACCTGTCAGGTCATGTAGGGCTATGGCGTTGATACCTTTTCGTAGTCTGGCTTTGCCGGCAAATTGCCATTGCCATCGTGAGCCTGTGTCGCCAAGTCTTTCGGACAGGTATTTACCATTGACCTTCAGTTGGAAACTGCCAGGACCACGGCGTGAGGTCCAAGGCGATGTCCAATTGTAGGTGCGTACATAAATATAATAGGTGTCGGATACAGATACTTCAAAATCCGTGGTTGCATCTGCTACAGGAACTCCCATACCATGAGCCATGATATAAGGTGAGCCCATTTGATCCATGAACTGTTGATCGACAACCCAGCCACCGTGGCGGCTGAAGCTCTCGGTCTCTAAAAAGATTTCCGAGGCTTCTGCCGTCAGGCAACCAATTACAACTATCAACAACGTGATGAGTCTTTCTATCATAGCTCAATGAAAATTATTTAATGGTCACATCAGAGAGTTTAACCCATCCTTCTGGCGTCAGATCATCGTCGCGTACGGAGAGGTTCAAACCAATCACATCATTACCTTTTGATGAGTCGATAATACCTACAGCCCACGTGTAGCTACCTGCTGATACACTCTGTAATGAGAAATCGGAGGTGTATGTCTGTGGGTTACCATGCAACCAATCCGAAATCTTTGGTGTCTCGTCAACAAATGTCTGGACAGGTTTCTGAGTATTCTTGTCGAGTAAGGCAAATGCTACTTTATACTTATAGTTCCACTGTGGAATGTTATTGGGACAATAGCCCCAACCAAGGTTTGACCAACGGTGTGTAATCTGTACCTTGGAACCGATGTTGGCCGACTGTGGAATGGATACCTTGTCGGGATATAGACGGTAGCCGCCTTCCGAGATAAACTCGTTGAGGTAGGTGAAACCATCGTTGAACCATGAATGCGTCTCTCCTGTCTTAACTGAACTTGAGTAACGAAGATCCATCATATTAACATGGGCTACTTTGCCTTCGTCGAATTCGCCTTTGCGGACTTCGGCGAAGTTTGCATAGCCATCTCCTTTGATAGAATTACCATGTGAAGACTCTACCCAGCCGCCTTCTTCGATGATGGGGCGAATACCGTAGAACTTAGCGGCGATGCCACGTTCCCACGTGCTATAGTAGGTCTTCATACCAAATGCGTCGTGACGCAGAGAGAATCCCTTGTTGACAGCCTCAGTGATGAGACGCTTAGAATCATCACTTGGCGAACTCTGATACTCCTTGGTAGAAAGAAGGCAACGGTGGTAGTTAATGAAGATAGGCACTTTGGTGAAGAGGCTCGACATCAGGTCGGTAATCCAGTCGAAAACAGCTTGTTTAGGACTCTCGTCGCCAGTAGAGTAGATCAGTGAATGGGTCTCTCCCCACTTGCCTAAGCCGAAACCGCTGACATAGGCTGTGACGTCGGGGTCGTTGTATTTGGCAGCGAATGCTCTGAGAAACTTCTCATACTTCTGCTGGAAAATAGGATCGTCAGGGTAGGGCGACCATACTTTCATTGTACCAGTAACTGTTTCATAGCATTTGGCGCCTGCATCCTTAACAAACTGGGGGGTAAAGAACTCATGTTTGTCACGGCTGTCAACGACAAATGTAAATGCCAACTTCAGGTTGCGCTGTTTGGCACCTTCTGCAAGCATACGGAAGCGTTGTGCATAGATGTCGTTGTTATTTTCGTCCCAGATATACTTATCCTCCTCTGGATTAAAGTAACTCCATGCACCGCGGATGTAGAGTGTAGTTCCATAATCGGAAACTTTTACCTGACCGATGCGTGACTCGAAATGATCATACTTCTCCCAGAAATCACTAATGAGTCCATCGCCAAGACCTGTATAGATGTTCCAGCCCTGAAGTGGATTGCGAAGTAGCTTGTTGTATTCTGGCTTGATATTTACAATAGTGTTACCAGATATATTCCAATTGTTTGTTGAGGTCTCGGCTACCTTATCACTGGAACACGAGGTTCCAATGATGGGCAGTGAGGTTAAAAGGACCATTGACCATGTTGTCAACTTGCTTTTGAAATTATTATGCATTGTTCTTTTCTATGATTTAAAGATGATTATTTCTGATCAAATACGACGGTGAGTTTGTCGATGTTCACTTCTACATAGTTGCAACCCTCAGGAATGACGAAGTAGGCATAACGGTTGTCGCCCTGACCTGCAACAAGTGTTTCTGATTTGCCTAACTGTGCCTCTACATATCCGTTGTGGTCGTTACGTTTGGCGCTTGCGGTCGAACCGTAGGCATAGATGTTGTTGTTCTGATTATCGGTACAGAACTTCACGGCAGCCTTTACGTCATTACTACGTTCGTCCTTGGCTGTCTCACGTGGCAGTGGATCGCCTTTGTAAACGAATACGTATGGATTGGCAGCGCTCTGGATGAGGTTGTATTTTGATTGGAAACCAGTAAACACGCCTTCATCATGGGCAAAACTGTTGAAAGTACCATACATATAGAGAACGTTGACCTTCTGTACATAAGGATTGATTTTGAGTGTTGTGTTATTCCAGCTAACTTGCTTGGGTTGCATGTCGGTGGCTGCCGAATAGATGGCAATCGTCTTCTCATTGGTGTTGACAACTATGCGGTAAGTTCCGGCAGCGGGAATAGTCCAGTAACGCTTTGACAGCGCTGTTGATGTGGCAGCTTGTCCGAATGCGGTAGGTTCGCCATCTTGGATGTCGTGACTATTAGCGTCCTGAGGTACAATCGACACTTCCTGTGCACCGTCAAATGACAGTGGAATATAGAGATTTCCTGCAGCCAGCTCACCACGCCAGGCATATACGTTTTCGTTTTCAAGGGTCTGGGCCAGTTCAATTTGGCCTGCTCCAACAGCCGAACCAGCCATATACATCTGATCGACTTCTACTACGGCGCCTTCTTCAACAATCTTTACCTTGTGGGTATTCATGTTAACTGTAACACGGTAGTTTCCCGCCTTGCTTACGACCCAAGAATTAGTTGTTGCCTCATCGCTGATGATGGCTTCCATGTCGGACGTCGTAACGGGCTCATCCGCTGTTGCTGGACCAATAGCGTTTTGCTCATCAGCATTAGTAACAGGGAAGAATACCTTACCAGGGTTCAGAGCTCCGTTCCATACATAGAGCTCTGGCGAGGTCTCGTTGGCAGTCAGTTCCAATTTATCTTCGCCAACGGCGCTACCTGCGATGTACAGTTTGTCTGCCTTGAACTGTTTGGGACCATAGGTCTTGATCTTCAGATAGACGGTTGAGATATCCGGTACGATCAGTTTCGGTCCCTCGAATGTGGCTGTAACTGTGACAAGCACATTACCCACCGTAGAGGTCGTTAATCCGAAATGATTCACCAGGATATCCTGAAGTTCCTTATTGGTATAAGTACGCTGGAATTTACCGTCGTCCTCATATTCCTTGAGCTCGTCAGCTTTTGAACCTATCAGCTGGAATTCGTATTTGTAGGTAGTGATATAATCCTCACCGAAATTGTGAGCTGCGTCCCAGTCAATGGTTAATGCCGTTGCGTCGGGATTACTTTCATCAAGTTTGATGTAGTCGCTCGAGATATTCAACTGTATTTCCGATTTATTCTTCGAGTACAGGTTGTCAATAGTGTCACTGCAAGAGGTTGACAGCATGGTCATAGAGACCATGGCTGTAACCGTAAGTGTTTTGATAATATTCTTAGTTTTCATAATGATTCATCAGTTGCTAAATGAAATTAATACCCTGTTTAATAACCTTCATTATTGGTGAGGTTTGGATTCAGTTCCATGTCGTGCGTTGGGATGGGCCATAGGTATTCACGATCAGGGAAGATGCGTTTGGCCCCGGTAGTGCAATAACCGCCATTAAGGAGCGCAGAGAAATCTGCCAGTCCGTCTTCATCAATCTGTGGTGTAATTGCCCAGAACCAGAGACCTTTATTCACTACATCGTTCAATAAATCCTGTGGTTGAAGCATGATGTAGTTATAGCCGTTCAGCGCTTTTGAGGCTAACTTCCAACGCATCAGGTCCTGCAGACGCTGATTCTCCATGGCAAACTCCATACGGCGTTCGATACGGACTGCCTTACGCAAGGCTGCTTGGCTTGTTGCAGTTACAGCTGGATAGGCGTCGGTTTGGTTATAGCTAACACCATAGGCACGTGAGCGCACCATGTTGATGGCCTTCAGCACACTGTCGTCAATCTTATTCTGTTCAATCATGGCCTCTGCATAGATGAGCAATACATCTGCATAACGCATGATGATATAGTCCTGTTCAACTTTCAGACCGTTTTCCATCCAGGTGGCATCAATGCCTTTCTTCCATAGTAAGCCTGTGTATGAAGCATACTGGTTGACGATACGTGAGTCGTTGTTCGACTGCATCTTACCAGTTGTATAGTTCATAACCTGTTTCGCTGCTGGACTTGGATCATATTCGAAACCGCAATGTTCGGTATTGAACTCCACGATAGTCATGGCGCAGCGTGGGTCACGATTCTCGAAAGGCTTCTGAGGATTGAATAGGGGAGATTCGTCGATGGGCAGACCGTCGGTACAGAGATAGGCTGCAAGCAGATCCCATGAAGGGTTGTACGAACCATAGCCATTGGCATTGCGTGGTAATCCGTTCTTGACAATCCAACTGTCAAGTATCACATTGTTCTCTATAGAGCGTGGTATGACGAATACCTTCTCTGGATTAACCTTGGTACTCTGTTTGAAGAGTTTTGCAAAGTCGGGTTCCAGTGAGTAAATGCCCAGGTCCATACATGCTTTGGCAGCTTGTGCGGCAATGTCGTAATCGCCCATGTAGAGCGCAAAACGGGCTTTCATAGCCATGGCTGCACCACGGGTGGCATGGATGGCTTGATTAAGACCATACTCAACAGGAAGATATTCGATGGCTTTATCGAAATCGGCGTATGTCTTTTCTTTCACTTCAGCCTTGGGCATGCGTCCTTGACTTTCTGCCTCAGAAATGGTCTCTGTCCTTTCGAGATATGGTATATCGCCATAGAAGAATAGCAGATCGGCGTACTTGCATGCACGACAGAAATAAGCTTCACCAGCATAGCGGTTCTTGACTTGTGCGTTCACCTTACCTTCGGCCTTGTGGATGTTCTCTAACATGGTGTTGCAACGGGCAATCAACTTATAGCTCTGCTGCCAGAGTGAATAAACTTCCCATTGCTGACCGTTCATGGTGCCGTCGAGGATAGTTCCGTTACTACCTGGGTTACGGTTCTGAAGACGATAGGTTGTATTGTCGCTCCACTGCTCTGATGAGCTGAGTGGCTCCTGCCAGTAGCCAAGGATGTAGAACTCATTCGCTGCCAACTGCAGTTCGGTCTCTGAGGTATACCATGAGGCGGTATTACCCTGATAGTCTGGCACCAGGTCCATGCTCTCACAAGATGCCATTGCAAGGCAGATGCCTGCTAAAAATATCTTTGTTTTCATTGTTTGTCGTATTTAGAAGTTTACTTGTACACCTAAGATCAAAGAAGTTGTGATAGGATAATCCGTTGCACCCATCTCTGGATCCCATCCTTTGGGGAAGTTGCTGATGCAGAAGATATCCGATCCGCTGACGTAGAAACGTGTCTTGTTGATACCGATAGCGTTTGTCCACTGCTGTGGAAGTGTATAACCTATAGTAAGATTCTTCAAACGGAAGTAAGAGCCATTGAACATCCAGAATGATGATGTGGCGTAGTTGTTGTTCTTTGATACGTTTGATAAGCGTGGGTAGCTGGCTGCTGCGTTCTCTGCATCGGTGTTGAATGCACTCCAGTATTTCCCCTCAATGATGGCAGGTATATTTCCATAGTTGTCACGTAGTGGCTGAACCTGAACTGTTGACAGATATGCGTTCTGCTTGCCAATGCCCTGGAAGGCAATATTGAAGTCGAATCCTCTCCAGGAACCATTGATGTTGCCACCATATTGATAGCGTGGCAGTGAATTGCCCAGAGGTACACGGTCGTACTCTGGCGAGATCTTTCCATCAGGAACGCCGTCAGGACCGCTGATATCGCGATACTTCAAATCGCCTACGGTGACAGTAGTACTGGTGGTGGCAGAATTGTTCACCTCTTCCTGTGTCTGGTAGATACCATCGCAGATATAGCCATAGTATTCGTTATAGAGAATGCCTGCACGCTTGATAGTGCTGCCGCTAATGATATCGGCGTTGTTCAGATAGTCGATTCTTGACAGATAGTCAGAGAAGTTCAGGCTGATGCTGTAGCGGAATTCGCCAATCTTGTCCTGCCAGGTTACGTCGATATCGTAACCATGTGTCGACATCTTTCCTGCGTTGGTGCTTGGATTGCTGTAGCCCATAGAGTAGGGTATCTCAATAGCCAACAGCATGTCGGTGGTCTTCTTCCAATAATAGTCGAAATTGAAGTGCAGACGATTGTTGAAGAAGTTTGCATCAAAGCCTAAATCAGTGCTGGTGGTTGTTTCCCATGAGATGTCTTCAACGGCTAATACGCCAGGACGGGCTGTCTTGCTTGATGTAACTGTTCCATCAGCATTGTAGAACAGACTGTTTCCGAATGACATCAAGGCGATGTATGGATAGTAGTTGCTACCGATACGCTCATTACCTAACTTACCCCATGAAGCACGAAGCTTCAGGAATGATAGCCAGTTGATGTTAGCCTTCTGCATGAAAGGCTCTTCAGAGATGACCCAGCCGGCAGAGAATGAAGGGAAGGTTCCCCAGCGGTAATTCTTGGCGAATCGCGAACTGCCATCATGGCGGACATTGGCCTGAAGGAGATAGCGGTTGGCGTAAGAGTAGAGCAGACGACCAAAGAATGAGTTCGAGGTATATTTGGAACCAGAGCCGCTGTTGGTCTGGAAATCCTCAGAACCGATATTCAGGTATGGATAGTTGGTCAGTTCATACTGGTCGCGAGCAGCAGTGAGGCTTTCGCTCTTCATATAGTAATTCTCAAAACCTCCCATGAGAGTGATATCATGTTTGCCGAAACTGCGTATATAGTTGGCCAGCAGCTGACTGGTTACATGCCAGTTGTCATTACGTCCTTCGGTCAGCTTATTGGTTGCATAGAGTGAACCGCCATCCAGATAGCCGCCTATGGTTTCTGGATCATCCATCAGGGTGTACCATGATGCTAAGCGGAATGCCTTTGACTTCTGATAGTTGATAAACGGAGAGACAATGGCAGAAAGACTCAACCCCTTGAAAGGGTTATAAGTGAGTTGGCCTTTACCAGCTATCTGGGTGCTGTGAGAAATTGAACTGCCTGTTGTGGTCAGCAGTCCATATGGATTAGCGCCACTCTTACCTGATGCTATGCGACCATCATCCCACAGGGCAGGGTAGATGGCTGGCATCTTACGCATGTCGCTGAATGGGGTGTAGTTTGTTCCTTTGCTCTTGGCATGACGGATGTTTACATCGAGTTGGGCACTCAGCTTCTCATTGATTTTGAAGTCGTTGTTTGAGCGGAACATATAACGCTGGAAACCACGTCCTTGATATAGTCCGCCAACCTCATCGTACGACAGTGTTGCGATTGATTTTACAGCTTTATTGCCGCCCGATACGCTCAGAGTGTGGGTCATTCGTGAGGCGCTGTTCTTCAGCATCATCCCCTGCCAGTCGGTGATAGGATAGTTGTTGGGATCGGTAGCGTTGTATTTTACCCAGTTTTTGACCTGGTCGGCAGTATAAACTTGGAAGAAACCTCCTGAAGGATTGTCGTTATACATCAACTCGTTATTCATCTCTAAGTAACGGGTGACACCTACCATACTTGGCTGGCGGGTCGGTATCTCCCATCCGAACTCTGCGGTGTATTTCAAGTCAAGTTTGCCTGTATCATTTCCACGTTTGGTGGTGACAAGGATAACGCCGGCAGCAGCTTTCGAACCATAGATACTGGCTGCTGCAGCATCCTTCAATACAGAGATGCTCTCTACATCGTTGGCGTTTACATAATCAAGGGTGCCCTCGACACCATCAACAATAATCAAAGGACTGCTCTCGCCAATGGTCGTGATACCACGTACACGGATGCTGCTGGCACCTGAGCCAGGTGAACCGTTTGTGCGGTTGACGGTGACACCCGAGAGGGTTCCCTGTAAAGCACTCGAAAGCATGGTGGTGCGTTTGTTTACCAGTTCATCTCCTTTAACGGCGGCAACAGCACCAGTCAGGTCCTTTTTCTTAACGGAACCATAACCAATCACAACGAGCTCTTCCAGATTGTTGGCACTCTCTTCGAGTATGATATTGTAGGTTGCTTTGTTGCTTACGTGTATGTGCTGGTCGATGAATCCGATGTAGCTGATTTCAAGATCAGCTCCCAGAGGAACGTCAATGCTGTAGTTGCCATCGAAATCGGTAACAGTTGCTTGATTAGTACCCTTTATTTTGATGGTTGCACCGATGAGTGGTTCGCCGTTTGCGTCTTTGATGGTTCCGCTGACTTTGGTCGTTCCTTTCTTCGGCTGCGCTTGGTTGCTGGCAGTTTTCGCCCCTGCCGTGATAGAGACCTGTCGGTTGTTGATGCGATAAGATAGGCCTACCTGGCTACACACATCAGCAAGAATTGCCTCAATACTTCTTCCCTTGGTTTCAACGCTCACTTTACTTCCAAGGAGACTTTTTACCTGTTTGTCGTAAACGAATACATACTTGCTATTGCGTTCAATGTAATCGAATACTTGTTTAACTGTTGATTGATCAACTTTAAGGACATAAAAACCATTCTTCTCTGTCATTGAAATGTCAGAGGCTTGAATAGAAAAAGAGGGAATGGTCATCAGTCCAGCCAGCAAGATGGTTTTTGTAGATCTTCTGGTGATAACTGAAAATGATGTTAGGTTCATAAACTAATATTTTGTTAAATGGATAATATTCTATTTGATTGTCACTGTTCCAGCTTTCAGCCAGCCGTTAAATTGTTTGTCGGCTGCAACCGCCATCTGTAGGCCTGGCTGATTGCCCTTGGTCGTATCAACCAGTCCGATGAGCCAGATGTATTTGCCTTTTTCTACCCCGGCAAGCGATACGGAGGTTGTATATGTAGTGTCATTGCCTTTCAGCCATGTCGAGAGGTCGGAATCGGTTACAACAATGGTTTTTACAATTCGGTCATTGGGGGCCTTTAATGCTATTCCCACCTTGTATTTCTGATGCCATTGCGGAATATTGGTTGGACAATAGCCCCAGCCGATGTTTCGCCAAGTGTGTTGGATGAGTACTGTCTCATTGCGCTTGGCCTGATCAGGCATTGTCAGTGTACAGGGATATAGTCTGTATCCACCTTCATGAACAAACTTTTTCACAAGGTCGAAGGCTGTGTTAAACCAGGAATGCGTCTCGTCGCCCACACGGAGGTCCATCATGTTCACATGCGCCTCGCCACTTAAGGTGTATTCGCCTCTTCGCACGTCTTCTGAATGGCCCTGCCGGTAGGCATTGCTGGGATCTATCCAGTAGCGATGATGAGCCCCTGTAATCCATCCGCCTTCCATGATGATAGGGCGCTTGAAGTTCCATTTTTTTGCAAACTCTTTTTCCCAATCCTGATAATAGCCTGTCATCCCAAAGGCATCGTGGCGAAGACTGTATCCCTTCTGGATAGCTTCTTCCAGCATGCGACGGCTATTGGGGTTTGGTGCAGCCCAACTCACGGTGTCGGCAACCAGACGATGGTAGTTGATGATTAATGGAATACGTGTGAACGTACGTGCGTACAAATCTGTGATCCACTTGTAGACTTTTCCCTTGTTCTGGTAGTCTTCATAAATCAGACCATGTGCTTCGCCCCATTTGCCCAATCCGAAGGCATCAATGAAATCCACCTTGTCAGGATCGTTGAATTCAGTAGCGAAAGCTTTCAGAAACTTGGCATATTTCTCTTGGAAAACAGCATCGTCGGGGTAGGGGCTCCAGTTCTGAGGGTTGTTGGGGTCCTGGAACCCTCTGGCACCAGCCTCTTTTACATAAAGAGGTGTGTTCTGACCTTGGTCGCGGCTGTCAACCACAATGCGGAATGCTAATTTCATGTGGCGGTCAAGACAACTACGTAGCAGCTTCATCAGTCGGGAATGAGGATTCTTCCAGATATATTGTCCCTCTTCCGGTTCAAACGAACGCCAGCTGGTGCGTATGTAGCAGGTGTTAGCATAGTCCGATACTTTTACTGTGGTTTTGTGATGGTCTGCTGGCATGGCATCATAGCCTTGGTTGGTCCAGAACTGCTCATCCCAGTTGCGCCCCAGATACATCACCCATCCGTTCAGTGGATTGCGGAGCACAGATACCGTATCGGGCATGATGCTTACCGTCACATCCTTTGCCTTGATGGATGTGGAAGCAACAGCAAGCAAAATGCTACTTAAGAGTGTTGTTTTGTTTAGAGTCATATTATAATAATTGAATATAAGGTCCCCTTACCCATTGAAGGGATGTACCAGATGTTAATGTAAAATCAGATATGTTAGTTCTTTGAAACGAGATGTATTACGTGATCTTTTTCTACCGTCTTAACGCCGGCCATGTTGTTGATCACATTGAGGATATCAGTAAGTGCGCCTTGGATGGATAACTTTCCATAGAGCGGCGTGTCGCCACCTGCATCGCAAACAATCTTCACACCATAGTGCTGACTGAGCCGTTGGGTTATTTGTCTTACTGTTTCTCCGTGTAGGTTGATAACGCCATTCATCCAACTGATATAATCATCAGGATCAACCTGTGTTTTCTGAGTGATGGCACCATCGCTGATATCCACCTTATCTGAGGGCTTCATGCGTACCACGTCTGTATTCAGTGTCGTCAGTTCAACAGAACCTTGTACTAATACCACGTTCGATGTCGTGGCATCGTAACTTGAGATGTTGAATCGGGTGCCCAGTACCTTGACATTGAACTTGTTGGCCTTCACTATAAACGGATGTTCTGTGTCGTGAGCTACTTCAAAATAGGCCTCGCCATGAACGGTCACCTCGCGCGTGTCACCTTTGAAGTTCTTAGGGTAGAGCAGTTCTGTGCGCGAGTTGGCTACCACCTTGGTGCCATCAGCCAGAATAATGGTTGCTTTCTCGCCTACGGGTACCTTTATCATCTGCATCACCTCTGTCTCGGTTTTCTTGGAAAGAGCAGCTAGCTGGCGGTTCAGCTCATGGTCGGCAGTTGTCAGGCGACCAATACCAAAACCAACAATCAGCAACAGACTCGCTGCTGCGGCAACGATGGTCGTCATGCGGCGGCGCTTGTTTCTACGCTCTTCCTCATGAATCTTCTGAAACGTCTTCTGCTTGATGGCTGCTATATCCATATGCTGTTTGGGTTTGGAGTCTTCCACGAACGACTTGATTTTACAGTCCTCCAGGCTTTCTCCGTATTGATATGTTTTTAAATCTTCTTCCATGTTTATACAGGGTTCTATATTGTAAGACGCAATTTATTGGGATATATATAGGTCGTACCTCGTTTTTTTTTCTATCCTGACGACATTTTCTTTCTCAAGGCTGTCATGGCAGCACTTATGTGGTAGTTTACCGTTGCCAGTGAAAGGTCGAGTACTTTGGCAATCTGTGCATAGGGCAACTGCTCAATCTTAGCGAGGAAAAAAACATGCTTACACTTGGGAGGCAATTCTTCTATGGCTGCATGTAGGGCTTTAACCTCTTCATTATTAATAATGCCATCAACAGGCGTTTCAGTTTCAGGGAAGTTAAAGTTGTTCAGGCTGTCGATCGAGACAACTTTTGTGCTGTTCTTTTCTTTCCTTAAGTAAGATACAGCCTTGCGAAAAGCAATTGTGTTGAGCCACGTCTTCATGTTGTCTATCTCGGATAGTATCTTGCGATTGCGCCAGGCTTCCAGAAAGACATCGCTCACCACCTCTTCTGCCATCTCCTTATTCGACAAAATACCGAATGCATGGTAGTATAATCCTTCCATGTATCGGTTCATGAATTCGTTAAAAGCAAGCTCATTACCATTTGCAATTAGTAACAGCTCTCGAGATAGGTCTTCCATTATTCTGGTCATTTAGATGTGGGCAAATCAAAGTTTTTCCTTACATAGGAGATTTCTCCTCATTACCTTCTACAGATAATGTCGCAAATATATAAAAATACTATAGGTTAAACAAGTAATTTTTTGTTTTTTTAGTATTATGGGCGTGCTTTTCTTCAGAATGAGCCCATTAAAACGCCTCTAAGTAGGGTTTCATGGCGTTAAACCATACCTCTGCCATACGTTCGCGCCCCAATTGGTTAGGATGCACCTTGTCTTCTATTGTCATGGTTCGCCAATCGTGCGTGGCATTCTGGTCAACCAGTATAACCTGTTTGTTGTTGAGTGCTTTGACAAACCTTTTAATCTCTGTGTTAAGCTTGGGGATATAACCATATTTGGGCAGTTTCCCGCTCTCTGTTACGGTGGCGAGGAAGATATGTGCTTGAGGGTTGATAGTCAGAATCTTCTGGATGATAGAGCGGTAACTCTGTATGATTCCCTTGACGGGATTCTGGTCGATGTGATGATTATGTCCTGCATGTATCAATACGAAGTCGGCAGGATATTCCCTGTAGATACTATCGGTTATCTGGTCCAGATATTCTACTGGTTTTCCTCTGAAACCACTATTGGCAAGCTTACCTATCTCACATTCGCTTTTGTTAGGACCGATGAAGTCGAACTCATAGCCAGCTGCAATGAGTCTTTCCCATAAAGGATAGAGGTAGGAAGAGAAGTTCTCACCGCCTTCGGTAATGGAATCGCCGAATCCCATGACGGTGAAACGTTTCTGCTGCCCGGCATAAGTGAACATGCCAGTCAGCAGAAGCAGCATCAATATATAAAGTCGTTTTTGCATGATTATACAATACTCTTTTTTATAAGAGTCGCAAATAAAAAAGAAACCAATAGGTCGTATATTTACTTTTTAATTGTTTTATCGCAGTTTTTTATGAGAAATTGCGAAAAAAATCGATGAAATCTGCTGAAATTAACAAAAAAGTTGTATTTTTGTCGCCGTTATTATTAACCAGAATACGGTTTTTTAGTCCGATATGAACGCGTTGGATAATGCTAATATCAAGGATAAAAATAGCTTAGGACTTACCTCCTATGCCCTCCCCGAAGTCATAAACTCAAAAACCGGGGTGTCGGTAGGATATATCCCTGATGATAACAAAAAATGGTTTGTTCTCCGTATCAAGTATGGTCAAGCTCAGGCAGTAGCCGATGCTATGATCGAAGACGGCACCTATGTCTATTTGGCCAAAGTTTGGAAAGATGTCATAAACAGGGAGACGGGCAAAAAGCAGCGAAAGCTCTTTCCTTTCATGAATCTTCTTTTTGCCTATATGACGGCGGAAGAGGCAGAAAAGTATGTCAAGAGTTCCGTCATGTCGAAGTTCATTACATATTATTATAATCATTTCGTTACTGACGCAAACGGCTATAATCCACCGTTGACCGTCAGCAGCAGAGATATGGAGCCTTTAATTAAGGCCACTGCCCTGCTCGACGAGCATGTGATGGAAGTAGATTTGAAAACCTGCCATTTCGTGTCAGACGAGCTGGTACGTGTCACCGACGGTCCTTTCGAGGGTATCATAGGTCGTGTCGCCCGTGTAGCCCGCCAAAAGCGAGTGGTCATTCACATCCAAGGCCTACAATCAGGCCTCACCACCGCCTATATCCCCCCACACTTCCTTGAAAAGGTCGAGGGAGATTAATTTATAAAACATGAAAGCTAAAAGACTTATCCATTCCATCGCCCTGTTATTCCTGCGAAGTGGCAGGAAGCGGGCCAACTATCTCAAGAAACACCATATATTGGGTGGGGTGGAAAATGATTGTTACTTTGGGCCAACCCTTTTACCGCTCTATCCTGAACTTATCAAGTTGCACAACAACGTAGTTATTCACGGCAAGGTACGCATTGTACCGCACGATATGGTCAATACCTTTCTGAAAAGAGCGGTTCCGGGAGAAGACTTCGGACCCCATGAGCGTATTGGCTGCATTGAAATCATGGACAATGTCTATATTGCGTCAGGTTCGAGGATAATGCCAAACGTGAGGATTAACAAGAATTGCATCATTTCTGCGGACAGTGTCGTGACGCAGGATATTCCCGAGAACTCCGTCGTGGCGGGCAACCCCGCCAAGGTCATCGGACGCTTTGACATGTTAGTCGCCTCACGCCTGATGAGCAAGGCTCACTCCTATCACTTCAAGAACCAGGTGCTTCCGCCAGAGATTGCCGCAGCAGAATGGGACTTCTTCGAGAAGAGCAGGCAAGCCGCAGCCGTTCCAGAACAGGTTGATGTTGCAGGTGCTGGCATCGATTCTGGGGTAAGCATGGCTGTCAGAGAAAAAATCATCAAGGTTCTGTCGGCTGACATTAGCGGCATAGATTTTGAGAAAGAAAAACAACTCATAACTAAAGGAGACCTCGACTCTCTGTCGCTCATCACCGTGGTCAGTCTTTTGGAGGAGGCATTCTCCTGTAAGATTCCCTTTGAGGCGGTCAATGCCGACCACTTCGACAGCGTTGACCGCATGGCCCTTTTGATGCAGGGATTGCAAACACAGCCCCAGGCCGCACAGCCCCATGAAAATGCGGAAGCCACTACTCCATTTAAGGGACTGGGGAACCCGATTCCCTTTGATGAGGCAGAAACATGGAAACCTATCGTACAGCGGATATTAGAGCATGCGCTGAATGCCCCTAATGACATTGCCATCATAGCCAACGACCATGAGACCACTTACCAAGAGCTGGCCGACATGATTTATTCCATCTCTGTATGGCTGAAAGCAAAGGGTGTCAAGCAGGGCGATCATATAGTTGTGCAGGCTTCACATGAAGTGACATGTCCGGCATGTTGGTATGCTATCCACCTTGTCGGAGCTGCCGCCGTGCCTGTGGAGAAAACGGCACCAGAGTCACGCATCCTAGAAATCGCTACTGCAACAGACTCATGTTTTGTCATTGCGAAGTTCACCTCTACCAAACAACCAAACGACCATTCTCCCAAACGACCAACATGGTCAACCTACGACGATATTTATGCCATTGAACACAAATACGAGTTCACGGCAGATACAGCGATTAAGTATCCTGATGTCAACCTGGTTTGCGATATTGTCTTTACCACAGGCACTACAGGAAAATCGAAGGGTGTTATGCTGACACATCGTCAACAGAGCCTTTATACTTCAGCTACTGCTGATAATTATGGACTTAAGATAAACACCAGGTTTTTAGTGGCTGCGCCATTGAATCATGTAGGGGGAATAAGAGGCACGCATTTCCCACTTGCCAATGGTTGTTGCGTCGTATATATAGAGGGTATGGGCGACTTGGTAAAGTTTTTTGCCGTCATAGAGAAACATCATGTCACCTCGATGTTCCTGCCACCTGCCTCCATTCGGGTCATCATCAACAGGACTGGCGACAGATTTTCCATGTTTAAGCATCAGATAGATTTTGTTGTCTCAAGCTCCTCACCGCTGTTTGCCAGCGACAGCGATGGCCTCAAGAAACTCTTGCCCTATTCCAGGCTCTATAACTCTTATCAATCTACTGAGATTCCTGGAGGTACTACATATAATTATGCCAAGGAGGATTTCCGCCCCAATTGTATCGGCAAGCCTATCAGGACGATGGATATAGCCATCCTGACTGAAGACGGACATTTCACCAAGGAGGCTGGTATAGAAGGGCAGATTTGCGCCAAGGGCGAACTAGTGATGAAAGGGTATTACAACGAGCCGGAGCTGACTCAATCGGTGTTCAAGGACGGTTGGTTCGTATCTAGTGATATCGGAACATTCGACACAGAAGGCTACCTTTATTACATTGGGCGCAAGGATGATGTCATCAATATTGGAGGCTATAAGATAGCACCAACTGATGTAGAGAACCTTGCGCTACAGTCAGGATTAGTCCTAGAGTGTCTCTGCATTGAGGACCATGACGAATTCGGCGTTCCCTATCTTAAACTTCTTGTTGTAGTAGAGGACAAGAACAAGTTCAACCCTGTGGCACTCAATGCTTTCCTCTCCGATAAACTGGAAAAGTACAAGATTCCCCGGGTTATAGATGTCGTCGATGCGCTCATTAAAACCTTTAACGGAAAAACTGACAGGAAGGCTTACAGATGAAGGATAGTGTAGTAAACAATCGGCGTATCGTTAAGAATACCAGCTTCCTTTATATAAGAATGCTGGTGGTGATGGTTGTGCGTCTCTTTACGGTGCGTGTGACCCTCGACCTTTTGGGAGCGGAAAACTATGGTATTTATAATGTCGTAGGTGGCGTGGTGGCCATGCTCTCGTTTGTGGAGAGTACACTGACCACTTCTTCTCAGCGCTATTTCTCCATCGAACTGGCCAAGGGCGACTTTAAGCGGTTAGGCCAATGGATGTGTACAAATATTACAGCCTTCTCGCTGCTCATTCTCTGCGCTGTGGTACTGGCCGAGACCGTGGGGTTGTGGTTCGTCAATACTCAGATGACCATTCCAGCGGAACGCATGACGGCGGCCAACGTAGTCTATCAGTTCTCCATTATGGCCTTCTGTGTCAAGTTTCTCTCTATCCCCTACAATGCGCTGATTGTGGCTCATGAGAAGATGAGTGCCTTTGCCTACATTAGTATCGTCGAGGCTATGCTCGGTCTTGCTGTGGTCTATCTTCTGAGCCTCGCAACATGGGATCGATTGATTGTTTATAGCATGCTGACGTTCTTTGTCTCATTATGCATTGCCTCTGCCTACGTGATTTATGACCGGCGACATTTCGCAGAGTCTCGGTTCCGTTTTTATTGGAACATCAAGGACATCAGAGAACTTCTTGGCTTCTCCGGTTGGCATTTCTACGGAACCCTTGCCATGGCAGTGCGCAGCCACGGCATCAACATCTTGCTCAACCTGTTCTTCAACCCGATGGTTAATGCAGCCCGTGCCGTAGCTTTCCAGATTTATCACGCTGTGTCGCATTTCTCAGGCAACTTCTTCACAGCCGTAAAGCCTCAGATATACAAAAGTTATGCGGCAGGCGAGCTTGAGTCCATGCAGCAGCTCGTGTTGCGCAGCACGGTGATGTCATCGCTGCTCACATCGATACTGGTGTTCCCCATCCTGGCCAACACGCCTTACCTCTTGGGCGTATGGCTGAAAGAGGTGCCAAACTACACCGTTGTATTCACCCAATTGGTGTTAATTAACGGACTGATTGACTGCACCAACGGCCCCACCATCGCTGCCGCGCTGGCCACGGGCAAGATACGCCGATACCAACTAATTGTTGGCACGCTTATCATGCTGAATCTGCCGATTTCCTATACAGCCCTGTTGATGGGAGCCGAGCCACAGGTTACAATGATGATATCCATCATGCTCTCCATCGTGACAGCCTTGGTGCGCGCCTGGCTGCTGCGCTCCATGCTTGGATTTTCCTTTATGCGCTATCTGCTGATGTTTGCACGCCTTGTCGCGGCCTCACTACTGATAGCCGCTATTATATATAAAACAATGTATAACTGGGCCGACAGCCTGTTGGCCTTCTTCGTCTACTCTGCTCTTGCTGCCATGTTGGTCGTGGTGATCTATCTGATTGTGGCATTCAGTAGGAGCGATGTGAAGGCAATCATAAAATTAATAAGTAGAAAGAAACAATGAGTAAATTTTTCCGTAACAAGATGATTATGATGAGGACTTTTCTGTTCTCCATTCCCTTCTGCCTGCGCCACTTGCCATTGCGCCAGGCAGTGAAGTTACCCATATGGGTGTATAAACCAAAATATCGGAGTCAAAAGGGACAGTTTGTTATTGACTGCCCTAACATTCGTTATGGCATGATACGCTTGGGATTCCCACGCTGTGCACTCTATCCCAACACGGGCATTTCTTTCAAGAATGATGGGAAAATCGTGTTCAAAGGTACCTGTCTCATTGGCAACGACTCATATATTGTCTGTGGCAAACAAGGTAAAATAGTCTTTGGAGATGATTTCAAAAATACAGGGTGTTTGCGGATCACATCGCAGTGTGGCATTAGTTTTGGCAAGAGCGCACGCGTTGGCTGGGAGACACTTATCATGGACACCAATTACCATCCACTATGGGACATGGAGAAGAAAAAATTCAAACGTGCCTTTTCTCCCATCAGCATTGGTGACTACAACTGGATTGCAACGCAGTGTTATGTCATGCAAGGGGTTGTAACACCTGAACGCTGTATATTTGGTGCTCGCAGCGTTATTACTCACAGTGGCCCATTTGAGCCATACTGTGTACACAGTGGCAGTCCACTGAAGATAATCACTCGTAACGTGATGCGTGATTATGAACACGATCACATATATGATTATAGTTTATGAAGATTGGCATACTAACATTCCATAACGCGCTGAACTATGGTGCTGTGCTCCAATGCTATGCGTTGCAACATTACTTGCAAGAGAAAGGTCATGACGTGGAGGTTATCGACTACAGGATTCGGTTCATTGAAGAGCAGAAAAAACTTCTCAGCAAAACGGAGTTGCGTCGCCGGGGCTTTGTTCCCTTTTTGAAATATTTCTTTGCCAGGCTGTTGGCGTGGCCAGCCTGGCGAGAGACCATAAACGTGTTCCATCATTTTATGGTCAGTCAGTTACATCTCTCGCCACGGGCTGCTACTGCAGCTGACATTCCTACAGGATATGACTGCATTCTCTTTGGCAGCGACCAGATATGGAGTCCGAAACTGTGCCGAGGCTTCAACCCAGTGTTCTGGGGAGAGTTTGAGAAGCATGGCGCACGCTTCGTATCCTACGCTGCCAGTATAGGCGAGATAAGCGAGTTGGACAAGTCAGGCTGGTTGGCAGTGGAACAGCGAATCAAGGTTTTCGATGCTGTATCTGTACGCGAAAAGAGTCTATGTCTGGCACTTCAGGAACATTGTGGGGTATCTGCTACGGTCTGCCTCGACCCCACGTTGTTGGTGGATGCCACTGTTTTTGATAGAATTGCCATCCGACCGGAAGAGCAGGATTACGTGTTCCTGTTTAACGTCTTAGACGACCCGGCAGCCAGCCAGTTTGCCCACCGACTGGCCAACCGGTTAGGCACCTCTGTTGTCATTAAGGGGCAGGCCAAGCCGCAGCTGAAGAGCCGCCGCGATAAACTGGTCACCCTTAGGGAATCCATGTCACCTGAAGAATTTTTAGGTTATATCAAGTATGCCCGCTGCATCGTGGGAAACTCGTTCCATGTCATCGCACTGTCAATAGTATTCCAGAAAGAATGCTATGCGCTCAAGTCACGTCGTTCGGGGAGGGTTGAAGGTTTGTTAGGTTCACTCGGACTGGCCGACCGTATCGTTGCCGCCACAGAGCCTGTGGATATGATCAGCAGCATCAACTACAAGGCGGTGGGTGAGCGCCTCGCCGTGATGCGGCTGAGCTCTACGCAATTCATAACTAATCAGACTGTATAGTCACACAGATCTCACAAATTACACAGAAATCAAGATAATGGTGAAAAAGGGAGCCGACATATTGGTATGGGCTTTTGTCTTTATGGCTATATATACGCTTATAGCCAATTTCTACATACCCAAGAATGGAGTTTCTTACGCTCTTTTATTCCTCCTGTTTTTGATCATTTACTTCATAACCCCTGACAAGGGGAGGCTGACAAACAAAATGAGGACAGAATCCTCCATCTTTTTGGTGGGAATACTGGTCATCTACTCCATTACCACTTTTTTCAATCTCAGTCCACCCTTACCTATAGAATTCTTCTGCTTGATATATGCCGTATTATTCCTCAGAATCAGTTATGAGTTGCAAGTTCGCGTTGTCAAGTGCTTTGTCTGGATATTGTCTATACTGCTGATATGTTCTGTAGTGGAATTTGCCATTTACGAGACAACAGGTTGGGGTGTTGTGCTGGGACAAGCGACGCGTGTGACGGTGGTCAGGGAAACACATTTTGTCAATCTCGTTTTCAACCTGATAGGTACAGACTATGGAGAGGCACGCTTCCGGAGTATCGCCGATGAGCCGGGGCGCATAGGAACATTGTGCGGTATGCTGATTTTTCTTGCATGGAGGGTACGGTCGTTGCATATTCCTTTCATTGTATTCGTTATCAGTGGCATCATCTCTTTCTCCCTCGCTTTCTTCGTTCTGCTTGGCATATTCCTAATCACGCATGTTCGTGTCAGCCTAAAAAGAATGATCATCGGAATAGCGATTATCGGGGCAACAATCTATGTGGTATTCGACCGCTTTGAAGAAAAGGTAGTTTTGAGAATTATGGCTGATGATGGTGAAATGGAAGACATAGATGCTATTGACAACAGAACGACAGCGGCTTTTGATAAATACTTTAACCAAGCCCTTGAAAACGGACAATTGTGGCTTGGTGTCGGAGTAAACAATCTGCCAGAACAAATCAACGCTGAAAGCCGTGGTGGCAATGCAGGAGGTAAGAAATGGATCTTCCAGTATGGATTTGTTGCACTGGCATTCTTGTTCATTACTTTCAACAAGGTTTTTCTGTGCAGACGGAGGAGAAAACCAGACATCAAAGATTATGGTTTCCTGATAGCCTACTGGCTGTCTTTCTATCAGCGCAGTGATGTCATGCCACCTTATTTTATAATAACGTTTATGGCTATACCTATCATAGACATTATAGCAGCATACGATAACCAAATAACAATATGGGGAACAAAGAGAAAATAGATTTCGTGGTCACATGGCTCGACAGCAACGACCCTGAGTGGCAACAACAATACAGGCAGCTGCGCCCTGGGCCTCATGCCGAGGATAAGGGACGATTCCGCAACTGGGACTTGTTCCGCTACTGGTTCAGGGCTGTGGAGCTGTATGCCCCGTGGGTACACAAGGTGTTTCTGGTAACCAACGGTAAGTTTCCTGACTGGATAAACGCTTTCCATCCCAAGCTGGTGTTGGTAAGCCATGCCGATTTCATGCCAAAGGACTATCTGCCGACTTTCAACTCGTGCGCCATAGAGATGTGCCTGGGGCGCATTCCCGGACTGTCGGAGCATTTCGTTTATTTTAATGACGATTTCTATATCAACCAGCCTACAGAGCCGACGTGGTATTTCCGTAACGGTCTGCCCTGTGACTGCAACGCTGAGAAATATGAGACACCCACGTATAATCCACGAGGCCTCTTCAGCAACAAGATTCAGGTCTTTTGCAATGTGGGCGTGTTGAATTATCACTTCAATCGCCAGCGTACCGTTAGGCAGGCACCGTTGAAATGGTACGGTACACATCTCTGGGGGAAGTTTTTTGTCCCGTCGCTGTTGTTTTTCGGAAAACAGCAGTTCGTTGCTTTTGCCCTGCGCCATATAGAACAGCCCATGCTGCGGTCTGTATTCGACGAGATATGGGAGCATGAGCCTGATATGTGCAAGCGCACCTGCTCTCAATTCCGGCAGGATGTGAGCCTCAACCCCTACATTGTCCGTTACTGGCAGTTTGCTACCAATAGGTTTCATCCTGTGCGCAACAATTTTGGCAGGTATATGACCATCAACGTCAAGTCGTTAAAACAGATAGGCGCGGCCCTTCGTTCAAAGAAGATTCACTCCCTCTGCCTGAACGACACAACGCAAGTGCAAGACGAGGACTTCGAAGAGTGCCGAACTTTCCTGCATCGTGCGTTTGAAGCGAAGTTCCCACATAAATCAACATTTGAGCTATGAACCAAGCATTGAAAACTTTTCTTGACAGTTCCCATATTGAATATGAGACGGATGTGGCTCTCTCACAAAAGACATGGATCAAAACCGGTGGCACATGCGGCTGCTGGATAATCCCTCACGACGTTACCCAGTTGACGGAGGTGTGCCGCTGGCTGTACAGGGAAAAACAGCAGTTTGAGATTGTTGGACAGACATCCAACATCTTCTTCCACTCCACTAGTAATCCCGCAGTTGTGATATGTACCACACGGGTGAACGACTACAGTCAAGAGGGAGACATCGTGACCTGTGGTTGCGGTGTCAACGTGATGCGGCTGTCCAAGGACTTGATGGAGCAGGGCTATGCCGGCGTTTGCGGACTGACCTCCCTACCAGGAACGGTGGCATCCGCAGTGGTAGGCAATGCCGGGTGTTTCAAATGCAGCATCACTGCTCTGCTGCAGAGCCTTAACTGCCTGTTGCCCGACGGCACTGTCAAAACCTACAGCCGAGAGGAACTGCGGTTCAGTCAGCGCTCATCGGCCTTCAAACGTGGCGAACTGAAAGGCATTATACTCAGCGTCCGCCTGCATCTGGAAAATGCCGCCGACGTGGAAGAGGAGAAGCGCAAGGCCGCACGCTCAACCCAGTGGCGCAAACGCAACCAGGAAGGCCCAGCGAAGAATCTCGGCAGTACCTTTGCCTTGCTGAAAATGCGGAAAAATCTGCGTAACATCACCGCAGTCTGCATTGCACACATCGGCAGCAAACTGAAGATCGCCTCCTATCGCTGCCTGCTGAAGCAAAGCTTGCTGCGCCTCTATGGCTACCACAGGATAGACGCATACGTCTCCGACAAGAATGTGAACACCTTCGTCTGGCGTGATGAGCAAGCCGAACGGATGTTTCCCATTTACAAGGAGATGATGAACAAGATATACAACCACGCCACACTAGAAATAGAGGAAAAAATATGAGAATAGGCATACTGACATATCACCGCGCAGAAAACTATGGCGCTCTCCTGCAGGCATACGCCTTGAGGACTTACCTTGTAGGGTTGGGGCATAATGTGGATTTTGTAGACTATTGGCCCGACTATCATCGTCGCTACTTCGAATTGTTCTCGTGGAGAAAATTCCGCGAGAGCAGCCTGAGGGGTAAAATGGTGCTGCTCTACTACACCATTTTCTGGCATCAAGCCCGAAAACGGCGCCAACAGAACCTGCAGACCTTCATGCACGAAGAGTTGGGGCTACCTTTGGAGGCCCGATACCACAACGACCATGATGTTGTCAAGGAATTCGACGTCGTGTTCTATGGCAGCGACCAGATATGGCGCCGCCAGCGCATGCCATCGCACCCGGGTTTCGATTTTTGGTATTTCGGCTCTGACAACGTGCATGCCCGGAAAATAGCTTACGCTGCGAGCATGGGTAGCATTGATGTGAAAGAGAATGAGAAGGAAATCCTGAGACGGCATCTGCTGAAGTTCGAGGCTATCAGTGTCAGGGAAGACTCGCTGAAAGAATGGCTTACTTCGCTGGGCATACAGTCACAGATTGTCTGCGACCCCGTGTTCCTGCTGGAGAAGGAGGTTTGGCTGTCGTTGGCTAACAAAGCATCAGAACAGCCAGCCTACCAGCACTATATCTTGGTTTATAACCTGTTAGGGCAGGCTTCGACCGTGAACTTTGCTGAGCGACTCAGCAAAGAGAAGAACTTGCCCATAGTAGAAGTGAACAAAAAGTATGTCCCCTTCACTAGTGGTCGGCGCTACTGTCGCACAGCACGGGTGGAACACTTCCTCTCGCTTCTCGCTCATGCTGACTATGTGGTGAGCAATTCTTTCCACGGTGTGGCCCTGTCACTCATTTTCCAGAAGCAGTTTTTCGCCGTGGGCATGGGGCAGAGAGCCGGGCGTGTCACATCACTGCTAAATTGCCTTCACATCCCTGAGAGCTACACTGATACATGGCAGCATGTTCCACCCATCGACTATGCCTTTGTTACCCCCCTTCTGTCTGACATGGCCAGAAGTTCAGGCGTATTCATCCAAGATTCCATCTCCAATCATCTGACATCGAATGAAAAATAGATTTTTCCATGTTTCCCTGCTCTTAGTTTCGTTGCTGTTGTTTTGCTGTGTTGATACTGCATCCCCACAGGCAACAGAACTGACTATAGCCACCATTAATATTCGCGTGGACTCAAAGAAGGACAGTCTGAATAGATGGGGGCAACGCAAGCTGCACCTGTTTGATTTCATCAAACAACAACATTTAGATGTGATTGGCCTGCAAGAAGTCTATCCACGGGCCATGAAGGACATTCACAAAGGTCTGTCCGGATATGCCATCGTCAGGCGGGAGAACAAAGAAAAGCGTGCCGATGCTCCCATATTTTACAGGAGGTCGGTGTACACGAAGATATCACAAGGTACGTTTTGGCTCTCTGAATTTCCCGACAGCGCAGGGTTTATCGGATGGGATGGTCGCCATCCACGCTTTGTCAATTGGGCTGTACTCAGAAACAGGGCTACGGGCAAAACGTTCTGCGTGGCTAACACCCATCTTGATAATACGGGTAAACAGGCACGTGAAGAAGGTATCAAATTGTTGAAAGAGCGTCTGGCATCGCTCGCCACCCAGTATCCCATCATCCTTATGGGCGATATGAATAGCAGCGAGGCTGACAGTGCAGTGTACCAGCCTGCGTTGCACAACAATTTCGAATTGCATGACACCTACTATATGGCCAAGCAGCGCGAAGGCGTGGACTATAGTTTCCATGGTTTTGGGAAAAGAGCGATGGCCAAACGCAAGCGAGTAGATTTTATCTTTGTCAGCGACAGTATAGACGTGAACACGTTCAATATACCCCAGGAAACAAAGCAGCAGGGTGTCTATCTTTCCGACCACTGTCCTGTTATTTCCAACATAACAATCAAATAAGCATGCACGTATTGATTATTTCACACGGTTATCCGACCGTCAAGGACCCACAATGGGGATGCTTCGAAAAAGACCAAGCCGAAGCGTTGGTGGGTATGGGGCATCGTGTGACGGTGGCCGTGTTGGACATGCGCTTCCGCCCTTCAAATCAGACTTTTGGCATCAGCCACATCAGCGATGGCCCCATCAGTGCCTACATCTATTTTTTGTTATCGGGCAAGCTGATACCAAGTCGGATGAAACGTTTTGTGTTTGAACGGATGATGCTGCGTCTCTGCCGTAAGATTTTCCGTGCAGAGGGAATACCCGATGTCATTTATGCCCACTATATGTTTTGCATGGCCAGACTCCGCCTGGTCAAACAGAAGTATGCAATCCCTATTGTAGGCATAGAGCATTGGAGCGAGTTGAACAAGACCACATTACCATCCAGGCTCATGCAAATGGGTCGGACGGCATACACACTTGCCGACCGTCTGCTGGCTGTGTCGCCCAGTCTGCAGGCACAGATGAAGAGGCATTTCGGTGTGGAAGCCGAAGTGGTTTTTGACATGGTCAGCGACGCTTTTTTACAACCTGTTATCCCGAAAAAAAACGCGAAGCCTTTTGTGTGGCTGGCCGTGGGAAGTCTGATTCAGAGAAAGGGCTACGACGTGCTGATAGAGGCATTCGCCCAACTTGACCGATCGGCTTTGCCGCTTGGCTCGTCCAAGAACGAGGAACAGCTCATTATCATAGGTAGTGGAACAGAAAACGAACGTCTGCATGCTCAGGCAGAACAGTTAGGCATAGCCGACCGTGTTCGGTTCACGGGTATGCTTGACAAGCAAGCCATCGTCAGCCTGATGAACGAGAGCAATGCCTTTGTGCTGCCCTCACGAGGAGAGACCTTCGGAGTGGCTTATATTGAGGCCATGGCCATGGGACTGCCTGTTATTGCCACACCCTGTGGCGGACCAGAGCATTTTGTCAACTCTGATAATGGCTTGTTGGTCGACATTGACAACGTGGAGCTACTGACGAAAGCCATGAGGCAAATGGAAACGACGATTGACAAGTATCAACCTGAGACCATTAGGGCATACATACAGGAACGCTTCTCTGCCAAGGCAATTGTTGGACAACTGGAAGAAATCTTTGGAAAAGTAATCAAGCAAAAAAGCAACAATAAATGAAAAATCTAATAATTATCGGAGCAGGCGGTATGGGCCGCACGGTGTATAGTAATGCACTGGAGAGTGTCGGCTATGGAGAGAATTTTGTGGTCAAAGGGTTTATTGACGATAACCTTAAAGCACTGGACGGATTCCCCAATTATCCGCCTGTGATTGATACCATCCGTGACTATCAGCCTCAGCCTGACGATGTGTTCGTCTCGTCTATCGGTGGGGCTGCTCGGCGGCCATGCATGGAGGAGATTATCTGCCGTGGCGGTGAGTTCATGGAACTCATTCACCAGACGGCGCGCATCCTTACGAACGCGAAACTGGGAAAGGGTAACTTCGTCGGGGCTTATACGGTCATCGGCAATGACGCCGTTGTAGGTGACTACAACATGATACAGGCTTATACCGTTATAGGACATGATGCAAGGATAGGCAGTTGGAACCGCATCGATACGCATGTGACCTGCGTCGGAGGCACAGTGGTGGAAGACGACGTTAATATTCACACCTCGGCAGTGATTAGCCATAAGGTAGTGGTGGAGACCGGAGCGCATGTCGGTGCTCTGAGCTTTGTATTCAAGAAAGTAAAGGCAGGTACGACCGTCATGGGAAATCCAGCGAAGAAACTGATGTGAGTCCACACAGAAATAGTTAAACAATTATATAATAATTATGGAAATCAAAGAGTTTATTGAGAACTTTGCAGAACAGTTCGATGACACCGATCTGAGTGAACTTAAACCGGATACGGTATTTCACGAACTGGACGAGTACACGTCGCTGATTGCACTGAGCATCATTGCCATGGTCGATGAGGAATACGGTGTGACGCTGAACGCCAACGACATGTCGTCGGCAGTCACCATCGAGGACTTGTTTAATACGGTGAAGTCTAAGGCAGAATAAATGGCGCAGTACAATCCGTTTTCTTTAGACGGCAAGACCATCTTGATTACAGGCGGAGCCGGTGGAATCGGCTCTGCTGTGGCAAACACTTGTATAAAACTCGGAGCAAGAGTAATTCTGACGGATATTCGTGAGGAGGCACTTGCTGCCACACTGCAATCATTGCCGGAGTCCCGGTCGGCAGAACCCAATCTCTGCTTTACGGCAGATTTGACAGAGGCAGACCAGTTGGCTGCATTGGTTGACTTTTGCCCGGTATTAGATGGTGTGGTCTGCAATGCAGGAGTGATGAAGCTGACCCTTACTCAGTTTATCACAGAGGAGGAACTAACACGTATCCAGAAAATCAACCTGAATGCGCCCATCCTTCTGACCCGTTCCCTCTTGAAGAAAAAGAAGGTCAAGAAAGGTGGCTCCATTGTGTTTACTGCTTCAGCTGCAGGTGTCTATCGGGTGTCACCTGGTAATGGAATCTATGCCACGACCAAATGCGGTATTGATGCCTTCATGCGCACAGTGGCACTTGAGTTCGGACCTAAGGGGATTCGTTGCAACAGTGTGAACCCTGGAATGGTTGAGACTGCACTCATAGGTTCATTTACAGAAGAACAAAAGGAAAAAGAGAAACAAAACTATCCACTACGAAGATTTGCACAACCAGAAGATATTGCTAATGGCATCGTGTACTTGTTGTCAGATGCTTCCTCGTTTGTAACAGGTGCTGCTCTGAAGATTGACGGAGGAATGACGCTTGGCTAATTCACAGTTCATAGTTACGAAGAGACTTCTTTTTATGGCTAATAAGAGAATACAATACTTAGATTTGGCTAAAGGCTTATCCATCATATTGGTGGTGCTGTATCATATTTGCATACATCAACATGATAGGCCATACGCTGTCAAGTTGTTACCCGTGTTTTTGATGCCCCTGTATTTCTTTTTGTCGGGGCTGTTCTTCAAAGAGTATGAGAGTTTTGGGGGCTTTCTTCTCCGCAAAGTGAACAAGGTGCTTATACCCTTTGCATTTTTCTATTTGACGACGTCCTTCGTTTTGCCTAACATTCTGAACCTCTTTGGTTTTACTGTTGCTGCTACTCAGTCGCTTGGTATCAGTGGCCTCTGGGCTTTTATCACCGATGAGAAATTTGCCAACAACCCTATCTGGTTCCTGTGGGCGCTTTTTCTGATAAATATCTATTTCTATGTCATACTTGTGCTCACGAAACACTTGACTTCAAATCCCACATACGAGGCAGTCACGTTGACCGTTGTTTCTTTTGCAATAGGCTTCTTAGGTGTGGTGTATTTCAGTAACCATTACAACCTTCCTGGTTTTGCAGACACAGCCATGTCGGCTCTGCCTTTTTTTGCCATGGGCTATCTGTCCAATAAGTACACCGATATATTCACATCGAACCGGTGGGACAAATATCTTCCTGTCATTATCGTATTGTGTTTCGCCCTAACCTTCTATGTAGGTGGGCACAGCGGTTGGATGTCAAACCGCTTTCAGCTTCATCCCATTTTGGTGTATGTGTGTGGCATAACGGGCACTATGGGGAGTATCTTTACGGCCAAGTTGTTGAAGGATTTGCCTTTTATTACTTATTGGGGACGATACTCCCTGATTATATTGTGTACTCACGGTCTCCTTCTTCAGGTATTCATGCCTCTGTCGCGAAAGGTGGATTTGCCCAAACCTATCATGGCCTTTATCGTATTAGGGGTGGTCATGTTCAGCTATCAGCTCATTATTCCGCTGATGAAGAAATACCTGCCACACGTTACTGGCCAAAAGGATGTGATAGATGTTTCGAAAAATGTAAATAGCAAATAAAGATGATGGAAAGAAGTCTTTCAAATAAGGTATGTATCATCACTGGTGCAGCCCAGGGAATCGGAAAAGGTATTGCCGAGCGTTTTGCCACTGATGGGGCCATTGTCTATGCCTGTGATTTGCGTGAAGGCAGCATGGATGAATGGGCAAAAGAATGCTCAGAGCGAAATAGCACACACATTATTCCAATGTATTTTGATGTATCGGATGCTGCGGCTGTGAAGAATGCCTTCATGGCTATTTTCAAAGCTGAGAAGCGTATTGATGCATTGGTGAATAACGCCGGAGTCGTATTCAACAAGAAGATAGGCATGATAGTCAGACAAGAAACAGAACTGATGTTCCGCATCAACGTGATAGCTGTCATTGAGATGGTGCAGCTTTGTTCGCGCTTGATGGCGCGCAATGGAGGTGGTTCCATCGTGAATATAGCCTCAGTGACAGCTGTTCTTGGCTCTCCTGGACAGTCAGCCTATTCTGCTACGAAAGGAGCCATCATCTCGTTCACTAAGTCTGCAGCCAAGGAGTTGGCTCCGCAGGGCATCCGCGTAAATGCCGTTGCTCCTGGCATTGTAAAGACGGAACGTTTTGCTGAGCTCTATGAGAGTGATGGGGCAAAGATTGATCAGCGTATCTCACGAATAGGACTGGGACGTTTGGGAACTCCGGAAGATGTCGCGAATGCTTGTGCATTCTTGGCTTCCGACAGGGCAAGTTATATCTCAGGCGAGATACTTGGGGTAAATGGATGTGCATCAATCTAATTGACAATTGACAATTGATAATTGAAAATTGAAGATGATTCTGAATCTGGACAGATGGAAGAAGGAGGCAGTTGCGGCGATTGACTCGCAGGGGGAACAATTGACATATGGTGAGTTGCGGAACTTTGCGGAACAGGCAGAGCATCTGATGCCTTCGCGGTCGCTGGTATTTCTACTCGTGGAGAATAATGTCGGTGGAATAGCTTGGACGATTGGGAATATCTGTGCAGGGAATGTGCCGTTGATACTGAATGCACATCTGGATGAAGGACTATATAAGAGCCTATATGAGCTCTATCAACCGCCATTTGTTTGTGTACCAGAAGGGATGGCAGAGAAATTCCGTTATGATACAATTGCTACATGTTATGGCTATACATTGATGAAGACAGGGCATGAGACTTGTCCGATGAACGACGAGTTGTCGCATTTGTTGCCGACATCAGGCAGTACGGGCAGTCCGAAGTTAGTACGCCACAAATTTGATAATATTGAAGCGGCAGCCCTGAATATCTCCACGTTCTTTGAACTGACGGAGAAAGACCGCCCGCTGATGGTGCTACCGCTATACTATACGATGGGCCTCTCGATGGTGTTCAGCCACTTCTATGTGGGAGCCACGGTGCTGATTACGAATCTGAGCATGACAGACCGTAACTTCTGGAATTTTATGAAGGAGGAGCGTGCTACGAGCTTCACGGGTGTGCCTTATAGCTTCGAGATACTGAACTTGATGCGCATCTTCCGCATGGACCTGCCCGACCTGAAGCTGCTGACGCAGGGCGGGGGACGGATGCCGCGCGAACTGAACCTGAAGTTTGCGGAGTGGTGCCGTGATACCGGCCGCCAGTGGATCGCCACCTACGGCCAGTCGGAGTGTACGGCCCGCATGGCGTGGCTGCCGGCCAAGTGGGCGATAGAGAAAGTGGGCAGCATCGGTATCGCCGTACCCAACGGAGAACTGTCGCTGATAGACATGGACGGTCATCTCATTGCTACTCCGAATACGGAGGGCGAGATGTGCTATCGTGGCAAGAACGTGACGATGGGCTATGCCCGCAAGCGTGAGGACTTGCTCCTTGGTGATGAGCGTCATGGGTTCATCCGCACAGGTGACCTGGCCTATTTCGATGAGGATGGCTGCTTCTATATCGTAGGCCGCATGGGCAGATTCCTGAAGCTCTTCGGCATGCGTGTCGGACTGGACGAGTGCGAGCGTATCGTCAAAGGCAAGTTCACCGGGCTGGAATGCGCCTGTGTGGGCACAGACGAGAAGATGATTGTTTATCTCACCGACGAGAATAATAAAGATAATGTGAAAGAGGAACTGGTTGCGCGGCTCAAACTTGTCGCTTCGTCGTTCGAGATACGTGTCATCCCGGAGATACCTAAGAATGAAGCTGGCAAAATATTATATGCAAAACTAAATGAAAAGTAAAAGAGTAAAAAGGTAAAAATATGGAGAATATAGAAAAGTACAACAACGCTTTTGTAGAGGTGTTCGGCGCAAAGGCTGAAGACCTAAATGACAACTATGGTAAGGAAACGGTAGGTGAGTGGGACTCTGTGCATCAATTGAGCCTGATAGCCCAGTTTGAGGAGGCCTTCGACATCATGTTCGATCCTGAGGACATCATGGAGATGACCTCATACGCAAAAGGCAAGGAGTTGTTGAAGAAATACGACGTTGAGCTATAATGGCACGCTGGGAAATAAAGAACGTAAAC
This sequence comes from Prevotella sp. P6B1, assembly GCF_000702825.1. Taxonomy (GTDB): domain Bacteria; phylum Bacteroidota; class Bacteroidia; order Bacteroidales; family Bacteroidaceae; genus Prevotella. Next base: position 248,990 of record NZ_JNKF01000012.1, on the reverse strand, counting down.
ATCGCCGGAGTGGCGATGGCGGTGCCAGAGCACACGGTGAAGACGGCCGAGATAGACCTGTTTACACAGGAGGAGGCCGATGTCTTTGACAAGACCGTCGGCATCAAGAGCCGTCATATCGCACCGGACACGATGTGCGCCTCAGACATGTGTCAGGCGGCAGGTGAGAAACTGTTGGAAGAGTTGGGATGGGAGAAGGAGAGCATCAACGCACTCATCTTCGAGTCGGTGACAGGTGACTATCGCACGCCTCCGACATCCTGCCTGCTTCAGTATCGCATGGGGCTGAGTGAGGACTGCTTCTGTGTGGATATCCCGATGGGATGCTGCGGGTGCATGTATGCCATTACCGTTGCTGGCAACCTGATGACGACAGGGCAGATCAAACGTGCCTTGGTGTTGGTGGGTGACACCGCCTTAAGGATGGGCTCGATGAAGGACAAGAGCCGCGTGCCCCTCTTCGGCGACGGCGGAACAGCACTCGCCTTAGAATATGATGAGACAGCCAACGACATCGTCATCGACTTCCATACACTGGGTAAAGGGTATGAAGCACTGATGACACCTCACGGCGGCTTCCGCCATCCGGCCACGCCGGAGAGTTTTGAGTATGAGGACTTCGGCAACGGCATCGTACGCGCCCCTATACATACGATGATCAATGGCATGAACGTGTTTTCGTTTGCCATTAGCCGTCCGCCTAAGTCGGTAGAGCAGTTCATGGCAGATTACAACATCAACCGCAATACGGACATCGACTACTTCCTGATTCACCAGGCGAACAAGATGATTGTCGATCGTGTGGTGAAGAAGCTGAAGCTGCCTATAGAGAAGTGCCCCTACAATCTCGAGGAGTTCGGCAACCTTGGTGGTGCCAGCATCCCTTCGCTGATGGTGACGCGCATCGCTGACAAACTGCGCAAGGAACCTGCCACCATCCTTGGTTCAAGCTTCGGCCTCGGTCTCAGCTGGGGCACGATGCTGCTGAAGACGAAGCCGATGGTGATCCCCGATATGGTCGTCCTCGGCTAGATTGCTATAATCCGTTCAGTCTATAGAAATAGATGCTTCTACGATTGAAGAATTACGCCAAGTTTAGGAAATAGTACGATTATGGAAAAATTGAGTGTTACTTATAGGATGTTAAGGAAAATTGGGCTAAATTATTCTGAAGAAGAGTATGGGCAGGTTTCGTTATGGCAAGTATTTAAACGGGTTTGTAAGACCTATCGCGATGATTTCTTGCTTAAATTTATGATGAATTCATGGTTGCTGGCACCATTGGAGCCTCGCAAGATCAGACCCTGGGTGTTGAAGAAGATAGGCTGTCATGTTGGCAAGGACATATTTGTCGGCGATAACGTGAGAATTGATGCCGGACATGCGGACTTAATCTATATTGATGACCATGCGCACATCGCCGGAGGTACAAGGCTTTTGTGCCATCAGCGTGATTTGAGTCATTATTGTGTTGGTGACGATTATGCCAAATTAGGGTATAAGCTGAAACCAATACATCTGTGCAAAGGCTCACTTGTCGGAATGGAATCTTTCGTTATGCCAGGTGTGACTATTGGAGAAGGAGCCATTATAGGTGCCGGATCGTTAGTGACAAAAGACATTCCGGCATGGACTATTGCAACAGGTCGTCCGGCCAAAGTTGTCAAAGAGATACCAGAAAGGTCTGCTCCTGAAAGCCCGGATGCGAGCAAAGAATAGAAGAAGTATATATTTTTCGAAGTAACAGAAATATGAACAGAAATAAAAGACTCTTATTTAGTGCGGTTCTGTCTGCAACTCCAAGTCTCAGCATTAGGATGACGGTAATAAAACTGTTTCGTCTCTTCGGACATGTGGGGAGAAATTGTATTGTAAACATTAAAAAGGTTCCATTGTATTCAAACCTTATTTTTATACACGACAATGTGATTATTGCCACGGATGTTCATTTTACTACCCATGATGCAATCCATTTATTGCTCAATAACCAAAACGGGGGGCGTAAATTCATGGAGAAGGTTGGTTGCATTGAAATCATGAACAATGTGTTTGTCGGTGCGGGTACACGGATATTGTATAATACACGCATTGGCAATAATGTCATCATCGGTGCTGGCAGTCTGGTCAACAAAGACATTCCCGACAATTCGGTTTATGCAGGCGTTCCCGCAAGACGTATCTGCAGCTTCGACGAATATGTGGAGAAGCACAGGGCCCATTCAGATGCTTTCCGCAAGAAGTTCGGAATCGAAAAGATTTGTGGGGTTGATGACAAATTAGCAGCAAGGTTGTATGGAGATTTTCAAAAATCGAGAGACAAGTGAATATACTGACATTTGATGTAGAGGAGTGGTATTTGGAGAAGATACTGCACGACGGCAGGGCTTTCAGATACCAACAGTTCGACGAGGCCTTTGCAAAGGTCTTAGACGAACTTGACAGATTAAATATTAAGGCAACGTGTTTCTGCTTAGGTAAGCTGGCAACAGACTTCCCGCAAGTGGTTCGTGAGATAGCAAGGCGCGGACATGAGGTGGGCTGCCACTCCAACGAGCACGTCTGGCTGGACAAGATGAATGAAGAGCAACTGCTGAAAGATACCCAAGAGGCACTGAAAGCTCTGGAGAACGTAATAGGAAAGAAAGTGGTGAGCTATCGTGCACCTGCCTTTTCCATTACTCATCAGAACAAGTGGGCTGTCAATGTGCTGGCTGACTGTGGCATAGAGAGTGATGCCTCCATCTTCCCAACTTCGCGGGATTTCGGAGGCTATAAGGCCTTCCCTCAGGACACGCCCTGCATCATCAAGCACGAGGGTGCTACATTAAAAGAATATCCCATTAGCCTGACGTCAATTCTGGGAAAAAATATGGCTTATTCAGGTGGCGGTTTTTTCAGGCTGTTGCCTTATTGGCTGGTGTCGAAGACCATGAAGCAGCGTGACTATAATATCTGCTATTTCCACCTAAACGACTTGATTCATCACAGATTCGAATTCAAGAGTAAGGCTGAGTATGAGGAGAATTTCAAAGAACCGGGCACACTGAAGAACAGAATTGTTCGCTATGTGAAGATGAATATAGGAAAAGGAGATGCTTACGGCAAGCTGCAGCAACTGCTGACGGAACATGAGTTTGTGAGTGTCGGAGAGGCGGATAGGTTGATAGATTGGGGAAAAGTGAATGTGGTGAATCTATAAATAAAATATGTATAAACATTTCTTTAAGCGAGTGCTGGACTTTTGTATCTCGCTTATTGCTTTAGTCTGCATTTCCCCGATTCTGTTGGTTGTAACCATCTGGTTACATTTTGCCAATAAGGGGGCTGGAGCGTTTTTCTTTCAAGAACGACCGGGTAAAGATGCGAAGATATTCAAGGTTGTCAAGTTTAAGACTATGACGGATGAACGTGACGCGAATGGTAATTTGCTACCAGATGCACAGCGCTTGACAAAGGTGGGTAAATTTGTAAGATCAACATCGATTGACGAATTGCCACAGTTGATAAACGTGCTGAAAGGCGATATGGCTCTGATAGGACCGAGACCTTTGTTGGTGAAATATCTGCCATTATATAGTGCAGAGCAGATGCGCCGCCATGAGGTGCGTCCTGGCATCAGTGGCTGGGCACAGTGCCATGGAAGGAATAATATTAGTTGGGAAGAGAAGTTTAAGTTGGATGTGTGGTATGTGGATCATTGCACATTATTGACTGATTTAAAGGTAATATGGATAACTATAATGAAGGTTGTTAAACGAGCTGATATCAACAACGAATCAGGAGAATCAGCTACTATAGAAGCATTTAATGGACATAATTAATATATCAATCATCATACCTGTGTATGGCGTTTCTGCCTATATTGGACGTTGTATCAGGTCTGTGATGAACCAGACTTATTCAAACATCGAGTGTATTATTGTGGATGATGCCACCCCCGATGATAGTATTGAGAAATGTGAGCGTCTCATTGCCGATTATCAAGGACCTATTCGGTTTTCTGTTCTTCATCACGAGAAGAACCGAGGGCTGTCTGCAGCCAGGAATACCGGATTACAAGCGGCTACAGGTGATTATTTATTCTTCTTTGACAGTGACGATGAATTGACTGCAGATTGCATTGAGAAACTGGTAAGACCAGTCTTGAAGGATACATCTATTGAGATGGTAATGGGAGGCTATGTTCGTTGTACGGAGGGCTCTCCTACACCCCCGAACCTATCACCATGCAAAAAAGGAACGGATATTGAACTGTCTTCCTTGGAGGCCGTCAGAGATTATTGGTTTAGAAAGAAGGGTATAAATGTTTATATGTGGAATAAGCTTATAAAGAAAGACTTCCTGCATCAAAACCAGTTGTATTTTAAGGAAGGACTTTTGTATGAAGACATTTTGTGGTTTTTCTATGCCGTGAAATATCTTCGACATTTTTATGCCATTCCTGACATGACCTATATCTATTATAGGCGCCCTCGCTCTATTACAACAGGTCTGGACAAGGCAGAGAAGGCTCGACACTTTAGTGTCATATATGAAGAAATTGCGAATCATTTCACAGAAAATGATAGTCGAAGGGAGGCAAAATGTTATACGCGCAGTATCTGTTACCACTATATCAACAATCCGAAGATTCCTTCTTTTGCACAAAGTACCAAAAAGTTCAAAAAGGAGTTTTCTGCAAGAAAAGATCTAAACGGGATATTGCTCCTTACAGCCACGAGAACTCTGTTGAGGTATCGTGTGGGGGAGAGTTTTCTTCACTCCCTTATTAGCCTGTATTTAAAAGTAAATAGGACTAAAAGAAATCTGAAATATAATGGAAAGAAAAAGAATATATCTTTGTCTGGCGCATATGTCGGATGAAGGACTTGAACAGAAGTATATCAAAGAGGCTTTTGATACAAACTGGGTGGTGCCTCTTGGACCTAATGTGGATGGGTTTGAGAAGGACCTCGAGACATTTGTATCGGATGTAAGAGAGGTGAAGGAAGAAGGAAGATACGAGTCCTTCTCTAAGAGAGTAGTGGCGCTTTCGTCAGGAACTGCTGCTGTCCACCTTGCGCTGTTGAACTGTGGGGTAGGGCCGGGTGATGAGGTGATTACTCAGAGCTTTACTTTTTGTGCTTCAGCGCACCCAGTGACGTATCTTGGAGCAACGCCTGTATTCATCGATTCGGAACCCGATACATGGAATATGGATCCGGAACTGATGGAAGAGACCATCAAAGACCGCATCGCCAAGACGGGCAAGAAACCGAAGGCCATCGTGCCTGTGGCCTTGTATGGTATGCCATATCGGATTGACGAAATTATGGAAATTGCGGATAGATACGGCATACCAGTTGTGGAGGATGCTGCTGAGGGATTCGGCTCACGATATAAGGGTCGGGTGCTTGGGACCTTCGGAAAGTATGGTGTGCTGAGTTTCAATGGTAATAAGATGATTACGACCTCTGGTGGTGGTGCGCTGATTACTGCCAACGATGCTGAGTGGCGAGAGATTATGATGTATGCCACACAGTACCGCGAAAGCTATCCTTACTACCAGCACGAGAAGATAGGGTACAACTATCGTATGAGCAATATCTGTGCGGGCATCGGGCGTGGTCAGATGACAGTAGCTGAGGATCATTTGACTCATCACAAGCATGTTCAGAAGATGTACGAGGAGTTGTTGGCTGACGTGAACGGCATTCACGTCCACGCTCAACCAAACACAGGGGAATATGACAGTAACTATTGGCTGTGTACAATTACGCTTGATCCGGAGTTAAGAATAAAAGGGCAAGAAAATGCTTACAAGACTATTGTGACAGGTGCTGTCGGCGGAGCAGCAGGTGTGATTCATGCAGCATCTTCGCCTACGACTGATTGTCAGCCAAATGATAATGTAGAGGCACTGCGAGAATTTATGAATCAAGCCAATATCGAGGCACGTCCATTGTGGAAACCTATGCATAAGCAGCCAGTTTATGCATCGGCACCTGCGTATGTTAACGGCGTATCAGAAGCTTTGTTTAAGATAGGTATGTGTCTACCTTCTGGCCCGTGTGTCAGTGAAGATGACGTAAAGTATATTGTCGAGACGATTAAGAGTGCGCTTGAGTAGGTGCCTGATTATAGGCAGTTACGATAAACCAAATATAAAATGAGCATCCTTTTTCGGGATGCTCATTTTTTTGTTATATGGGGATTGCTTACTCTGCAACCTCTTCTTCAGCGGCGCGGAAATTAGCAAGATCCTCAACCTGGAAGGCCTTGATGTATGCGCTCTTACCGAGAACATCCTCTTCGGCCATGCGAACGTATACGTTAGCGCTCTTCTCGAAGAGCTCTGGGGCCTTGGTTGCGTCGCGCAGGATGAGCAGGCTCATTACCAGCTCGGCTGTCATGTCGTAGAGACGGCGAGCCAGGAAGTCGTGAGCATCCTGATTGTCGAGAGCCTTAACAGCAGCGAGAGCCTCCTCGTAAACGGGGATGAGCTTTTCGACACGGGCCTTGAGAGCAGCGTTAGCCTCAGCAGGCAGTGCAGCCAGCATGTCCTTGATGTTGTTGAGCATAGTGCCGTTGGTGATGTAGCGGATAGCAGCTACAACCTGCAACTGAGTGGTACCCTCGTAGATAGAGAAGATACGGGCGTCGCGGAACAGGCGCTGGCTCTTGTACTCCATGATGAAACCTGAACCACCGTGGATGCTGATGGCATCGTAAGCGTTCTGGTTGGCGTACTCAGAGTTCATACCCTTGGCCAGTGGTGTGAAGGCATCGGCCAGGCGCTGGTACTTCTTCAGTTCCTGCTTCTCCTCGGGAGTGAGCTTGCGGTCGCGCTCGATATCCTCGAGGCACTTGTAGATATCCACATACGCGGCTGTCTCGTACAGCAGTGAACGACCAGCATCGAGCTTGGCCTTCATGCGAGAGAGCATATCGTAAACAGCGGGGAAGTTGATGATCTTATCACCGAACTGCTGACGCTCCTTAGCGTAAGCCAGACCCTCGTTGTAAGCCTCCTGCTCAACACCTACACTCTGTGCGGCGATACCCAGACGGGCACCATTCATCAGAGCCATCACATACTTGATCAGACCCAGACGTGTGCTACCGCAGAGCTCTGCCTTAGCGTTCTTATAGGTGAGCTCACAGGTAGGTGAGCCGTGGATACCCAGCTTGTGCTCGATGTGACGTACGTCAACACCGCCCTGGCGCTTGTCGTAGATGAACATAGACAGACCACGTCCATCCTTCGTGCCTTCCTCAGAACGAGCCAGCACAAGGTGGATGTCGCTGTCACCATTGGTGATGAAACGCTTCACACCGTTCAGACGCCAGCAGTTCTCCTTCTCGTCGAAGGTAGCCTTCAGCATCACGCGCTGCAGGTCAGAACCGGCATCAGGCTCAGTCAGGTCCATACTCATACCCTCACCGGCGCAAACGCGGGGGATGTACTTCTGGCGCTGCTCCTCAGAACCGAATTCATAGAGGGTATCGATACAGCTCTGCAGGCTCCAGATGTTCTGGAAACCGGCATCAGCAGCAGAAATCATCTCAGAGAGCATCGAGAATACTGCGTTAGGCAGGTTCAGACCGCCATAACGGCGAGGCATTGATACACCCCACAGACCAGCCTTACGGGTGGCGTCGAGGTTCTCGTAAGTCTTAGAGGCGTAGATCATACGACCGTTCTCAAGGTGTGGACCTTCGAGGTCAACGCTCTCAGAGTTTGGCTCGATGATATTGGCAGCCACGTCGCCAGTGATGTCGAGAATCTGCTTGTAGTTCTCGATGGCATCGCCCAGGTCAACGGGGGCATAGTCATATTCCTTTGCATCAGCAAAGCCTTTTTCCTTCAGCTCAACGATACGAGCCATCAGGGGGTGGTTCAAGTAGAACCCGATCTCAGGATGATCGCTATAATAGTTTGCCATAATTATTTGCTATTCTGCTTATAGTACTTAATTAACTTTGGAACAACCTCCTCAACGGTGCCAACGATGACGTAGTCGGCAATCTTGTTGATAGGTGCATCGGGATCGCTGTTGACAGAGATGATGATACCAGAATCCTGCATACCAGCGATGTGCTGAATCTGTCCAGAGATACCACAGGCGATGTACACCTTGGGGTGAACGGTAACACCAGTCTGACCAATCTGACGGTCGTGATCCAACCAGCCAGCATCAACAGCGGCACGAGAACCACCAACCTCACCATGCAGAACCTTTGCGAGCTCGAACAGCTGGTCGAAGTTCTCCTTGCAGCCCATACCGTAACCACCGGCTACAACGATAGGCGCACCCTTCAGGTTGTGCTTAGCAGCTTCTACGTGGTGGTCGAGCACCTTTACTACGAAAGCCTCGGGGCTTACATACTTGCTTACCTCAGGATAAACAACCTCCTTGCGGCACTCACCATCGTACAGAGCCTTCTGCATCACGCCAGAGCGTACTGTAGCCATCTGTGGACGGTGGTCGGGGTTAACGATGGTAGCTACGATGTTACCACCGAAGGCAGGACGAATCTGATAAAGCAGGTTCTCGTATGTCTTGTTGTTCTTCTTATCCTCGAAAGGACCAATCTCCAGTTCTGTGCAGTCGGCAGTCAGACCAGAGGTCAGTGATGACGATACACGTGGACCGAGGTCGCGACCGATAACGGTAGCACCCATCAGACAGATCTGTGGCTGCTCCTCTTTGAAGAGGTTAACCAGAATATCAGTGTGAGGAGCTGAGGTGTAAGGGAACAGGTCCTTAGCGTCGAAAACAAACAGCTTATCGACACCGTAAGGCAGAATCTGATCCTCAACCTTACCCTTGATGCCAGTACCGGCAACAATGGCGTGGAGCTCAACCTTGAGTTCATTGGCGAGCTTGCGACCCTTGGTCAACAGCTCCTGAGATACTTCCTGTACCTGAGTACCTTCAATTTCGCAATATACAAATACGTTGTTCATAATTCTTCGAATTATAGATTTCTGTCGCGACTCAGCCATTCAAGCAAGCTTGATGGCATTCGCTGCTCCAGAAATTCATATCAGCCAATGATTTTTTCGTCCAACAATTCTTTGATCATTCCCTCGATATCAGCATCAGAAGCCGTCAAAGTCTTCGACTCCTTAGCCTGGAACACGATGTTCTTGATGGCCTTAACCTTGGTAGGTGAGCCATTCAGACCACACTGGTTTACATCGCCATCCACGTCGGCCACGCTCCACTGGTTCAGTGTGAGCTCAGGGCGCTCGTCGTACAGATAGTCGTATGGTGTGCCCTCGGCAGGACGCTCCATAGGACAAGTAGCGCGCTTGTACTTCATCACCAGCTTAGCATTCTGGGGGCGACAAGGAGCAGCGCTTCCGTTAACGGTGATAACAACAGGCAGAGGAGCCTCTACAGTCTCCACACCACCGTCGATGACACGCTTGATGGTAGCCTTGCCATCCTTTACTGAGAGAACCTCCTCAGCATAAGTAACCTGGTTGAGACCCAGCTTCTGAGCCACCTGAGGACCTACCTGAGCGGTATCACCGTCGATAGCCTGGCGACCACCGATTACGATGTCGACATCGCCAATCTTCTTGATGGCAGTAGCCAACGCATAAGATGTAGCGAGGGTATCAGCACCAGCGAAGAGACGGTCGGTAAGCAACCAACCAGTATCAGCGCCACGATATAATCCCTGACGGATGATTTCACCTGCACGTGGAGGACCCATCGTGAGGATTCCTACTGTTGAGCCTGGGTTCTGCTCCTTCAGACGAAGGGCCTGCTCCAGGGCGTTCAAATCTTCTGGATTGAAGATGGCGGGCAGGGCTGCACGGTTTACGGTGCCTTCGGCAGTCATGGCGTCCTTACCCACGTTTCGGGTGTCTGGCACTTGCTTGGCCAGCACAACAATCTTTAAAGCCATATTTTTAATAATGTGAATGAAATTTCAAAATCGGCTGCAAAAATACACTTTTTTATGCATACAGCCAAATAAAATGCACAAAAATACACCGAATGTGCACAAATCGAGTGTTTTGTGCAATAAAAACCCGATGCTTGTTATAGCACCGGGCCGTTAACACTCTCTCTATGATACGTTTTTAAAGTGGATAATCTTCAAAGGCATAGAGCACTGTACTCAGATAGCGTTCACCTGTGTCAGGCAGTAATACCACAATTTTCTTACCTTTGTTCTCTGGGCGTTTGGCCACCTGGATGGCTGCGTAGAGGGCAGCACCTGCGCTGATACCTACCAGCAGACCTTCGCTCTGGGCAATCTCACGACCTGTGCGGATCGCGTCGTCGTTCTCTACATCAAACACCTCGTCGATCACATTGGCATCGTAGGTCTTGGGCACAAAGCCTGCACCGATACCCTGAATCTTGTGAGGGCCGCTCTGACCACCATTGAGTACTGGGCTCGACTTGGGCTCGACAGCGATAATCTTCACGTTGGGATTCTGTTCCTTCAGGAATTTTCCTGTACCGCTGATGGTTCCACCTGTACCTACACCGCCGATGAAAATATCTACCTGACCATCGGTGTCGCGCCAGATCTCAGGACCTGTGGTGGCATAGTGCTTAGCTGGGTTGGCTGCATTTTCAAACTGTTGCAGAATCACTGCGCCTGGGATAGAGTCGCGCAGTTCCTCGGCAGCGCGGATGGCACCTGGCATACCGTCTTTACCAGAGGTGAGGCGAACCTCGGCACCGTAGGCCTTCACCAGGTTGCGACGCTCTACACTCATGGTCTCAGGCATGGTAAGGATCAGATGGTAGCCTTTGACGGCTGATACCAGTGCCAGTCCTACGCCCGTGTTTCCAGATGTTGGTTCGATGATGGTGGCGCCTGGCTTCAAGATGCCTTTTGCTTCGGCATCCTCAATCATGGCCAGTGCGATACGGTCTTTTACACTGCCGCCAGGGTTAAAGAACTCTACTTTGGCAATGACGGGAGTCTCGAGTCCCTTTGCCTGTGAATACTTGTTGAGCTCAAGCAGTGGGGTGTTGCCCACGAGCTCTGTCAGTTGTTTAGCAATCTTTGTCATAATCCTTACCTTATTTTTTTATTAATAACTCATCTTTGTTTTATTGTGAACTAATCACGGTGCAAAGTTACAACTTTTTTCGCATACCCACAATCATCTTACTGTGGTATTTTACATACCATAAATAGGGTATAATGCTTAAATCTGGTCGAGAGCCTGCTTCAAATCGTCGATAATGTCGTCGATATGCTCTGTTCCGATGCTCAGACGGACGGTCGATGGGGTGATGTGCTGCTCGGCCAGTTCCTCAGGCGAAAGCTGTGAGTGCGTGGTGGTGTAGGGGTGGATCACCAGGCTCTTCACGTCGGCCACGTTAGCCAACAGCGAGAAGATCTGCAGGGCATCGATAAACTTCCATGCTTCTTCCTGTCCGCCTTTGATCTCGAAGGTGAAGATAGAACCGCCACCATTGGGGAAATACTTCTGATACAGTTTATGGTCGTGATGGCTCTCGAGGGCAGGGTGGTTCACCTTGGCAATCTTGGGATGGTTGGCAAGGAAGTCTACAACCTTCAGGGCATTCTCTACGTGGCGCTCTACGCGCAGACTCAGTGTCTCAACTCCCTGTAGCAGGATGAAGGCATTGAAGGGCGAGATGGCAGCACCGGTATCACGCAGGATGACGGCACGGATGCGGGTGACATAGGCGGCTGCACCTACTGCATCGGCAAACACGATGCCGTGATAGCTGGGATCGGGCTTGGCGAGGGTGGGGAACTTGTCGGGGTTCGCTTTCCAGTCGAACTTGCCACCATCAACAATCACACCTCCTAATGAAGAGCCATGACCACCTAAGAACTTGGTTGCCGAGTGAACCACGATATCAGCACCATGCTCCAGCGGACGGATAAGGTATGGGGTGCCGAAGGTGTTGTCAACGATGAACGGAATACCATGCTTGTGGGCTACGGCTGCTACACCTTCCAGATCGAGCACGTCGCTGTTGGGGTTGCCGAAGGTCTCTGCATAAACCACTTTGGTGTTAGGCTGGATGGCTGCCTCAAGAGCCTCAAGGTCGTTCACGTTGACAATCGTATTGCTGATGCCCTGTGTGGCTAAGGTATGGGTAATGAGGTTATAAGAACCACCGTAGAGGTTATCGGCTGCTACGATATGGTCACCATTCTGTACAATATTCTGCAGGGCGTAAGTGATAGCGGCAGCACCACTGGCAACGGCCAGACCGGCTACACCACCTTCGAGAGCTGCTACACGATCCTCGAATACACCTTGGGTAGAGTTGGTCAGACGACCGTAGATGTTACCTGCGTCGCGGAGACCGAAACGGTCGGCGGCGTGCTGACTATTATGGAATACGTACGATGTGGTCTGATAGATGGGCACGGCGCGTGCGTCGGTAGCGGGGTCAGCCTGCTCTTGGCCTACGTGGAGTTGCAATGTCTCAAAACGATAATTCTTTGTACTCATAATCTAATCCTTTCTATTTTTTATTTGTTATACATTCTTTTTATTAAAACTTTCTGGGTGCAAAGGTAAGTGGTTTAGAAAAATCTACCAAATTTCTTGTTTATTTCAGAAAATATACCTAAATTTGCGGTCGATAAAGAATAAGTTTCCAATTCGGGCTGTCTGATTGCCCACAAACAGAATAAAATTCCAAATTATGGCAGAAATCTTAGACGAAACTGACCTGCAGATACTGAAAACGCTGCAAAAAAACGCTAAATTGACCACAAAAGAGCTGGCTGATGCGGTACATTTAACCCCAACACCCGTGTTTGAACGCCAAAAACGTCTCGAACGTCAGGGGTACATCAAGAAGTATGTGGCCATTCTTGACCCTGAGAAACTGAACCAGGGACTGCTGGTGTTCTGTAAGGTGAAGTTGCAGATGATTAATCATGAGATGGCCGACTCGTTCACACGTCGTATCATGCGTATTCCTGAGGTTACGGAGTGTTATAATACCTCGGGTGCTTACGATTATTTACTAAAGGTACGCGCGCGAGACATGAAACAGTATCAGGAGTTTGTGCTCAATAAATTAGGTGATATCAGCAATATCAGCGCCATTGAGAGCACCTTCGTCATGAGCGAGATTAAACAGAATTATGGACTTAATATTTAAGTAAAAAGTGTGTTTTTTGACTGAAATGTTGTAACTTTGCACCGGTATTAATATTGAGATCATGAAGAAATTTGTGTTTTTTGTTCTTGCATGGCTTGCCGGAACTATTGTTGTTGAAGCACAGGAACAAGTTGAGGCTTCTGTCGAGGCTGATGTAGTGAGCCAGTATGTTTGGCGTGGTATGGATATGGGACATGTATCGATACAGCCTACACTGGGTGTAGGTTATAAAGGCCTTTCACTGAGTGCTTGGGGGAGTGTTGGTTTGACTGATTCGAATGATCCTCGTGAGATCGACCTGACGCTGAGTTATACCACAGGCCGATTCAATATTGGCATTACTGATTACTGGATGACGGAGGGACTTGATCCACAGAATCGTTACTTGCGTTATAACGCACACTCAACCAACCATGTGTTCGAGGCTAATGTGGGTTACGATTTCGGATTGTTATCGCTGCAGTGGTACACCAACTTTGCTGGTAATGATGGTAAGACCTGTTGTGACCATCGTGCCTACAGTAGTTATGTGGAGGCTGGCGTTCCTTTTAAGTTAGGGGGCTGTGATTGGCAGGCAACGGTGGGAGCCGTACCTTTCTATACCGACTACTATAATGCTGATGGCTTTATTGTCAACAATGTGTCGTTGCGTGCTGAGCGTGATATCAAGATGACTGATTCGTTCTCTCTGCCAGTGTTTGCACAGATAGCTGTCAATCCCAGTACAGAACATACTTATTTCGTATTCGGTTTTACTCTGAAAGCATTTTAAACAACAGATAATCATATGGCAAACGGAATATATACCATCCTGCTACTCATTATGAGTAATGTGTTCATGACCTTTGCCTGGTATGGACACTTACGATTGCAGCAATCGGGCGTGTCGTCTAACTGGCCGCTATATCTCGTTATCGCTTTCTCGTGGATGATAGCCTTCTTCGAGTACTGTTGTCAGGTTCCAGCTAACCGCATTGGTTTTGTGGATAATGGTGGTCCTTTCAATCTGGTACAGCTGAAGGTCATTCAGGAGTGCATCTCGTTAGTGGTGTTTGCTGTCATTGCCAACCTCATCTTCCAGCACGAGCAGTTACACTGGAATCATGCTGCCGCTGCACTTTGCCTGGTAATGGCTGTGTACTTTGTGTTCATGAAACCATAGTGTATGATTGACAGAGAAACGATTGACAAGATACTCGATGCTACCAATATCGTAGATGTGGTCAGCGAGTTTGTGACGCTAAAAAAGGCGGGCGTAAACTATAAGGGTTTATGTCCGTTCCACGATGATAAGACGCCATCATTCATGGTGTCGCCCACCAAGCAGATCTGTAAGTGCTTCTCATGCGGCGAGGGTGGTACGGCTATCAACTTCCTCATGAAGCATGAACAGATCACCTATCCAGAGGCGCTGCGTTGGTTGGCTAAGAAATACAACATCGAGATTCAGGAAAAGGAACTGACTGACGAGGAGAAACGGGAACAGAGTGACCGTGAGTCAATGTTCATTGTCAACGAGTGGGCGATGAACTACTTCAGTGACGTCCTGCATAACGATCCTGATGGCGTAGCCATCGGGCGTCAGTATTTCCGTAGTCGTGGCATCCGCGATGATATTGTCGAGAAGTTCAACTTGGGTTTCTCGCTCCCTAAGCGTGATGCGCTGGCCCTTGCCGCCAAGAAGGCAGGCTATCAGGAGGAGTACCTGCTCAAGACCGGTCTTTGCATCAAAGGCGAGAAGGGCGTGTACGACCGTTATGCAGGTCGTGTCATCTTCCCTTGGTTCAATGTCAGTGGTAAGGTGGTGGCCTTTGGTGGTCGACTGCTTGATGCGCGTACTAAGGGTGTGCAACAGAAATACGTGAACTCGCCCGACTCAGAGATCTATCATAAGGAGCGTGAGCTTTATGGACTCTATCAAGGCAAGAAGGCTATTGCTAAGGAGGACTGTGTGTATATGGTGGAGGGCTATACCGATGTGATTGCCATGCATCAGTGCGGACTGGAGAATGTGGTGGCTAACAGTGGTACGGCGCTCTCTAAACATCAGATTAAATTGTTGCGCCGTTTCACGCCTAACATCATCCTGCTCTACGATGGCGATGAGGCTGGAATCCATGCCGCGATGCGAGGAACAGATATGCTGCTGGCCGAGGGCATGAAGGTCAGGGTGTTGCTGTTGCCTGACGGCGACGATCCGGATTCTTTCTCTCGCAAACACACGGCTACGGAGTTCAAGGCTTATATCGAGGAACATGCTGAGGACTTTATCTCGTTTAAGACTAAACTGACGGTTGAGAACGTGACCGACCCCGTGAAGCTTTCCGAGGCTATCGGTGGTATTGTAAAGAGCATCTCGGTGGTCGATGATAACCTGTTGCGCGATCAGTATCTCACCCAGTTGTCGCGACGTCTGGGCATCAAGGAGGATACACTGCTCAACTCGATGAACGGTATGATTATCCGCGACCGCGAGGAGAAGGAAAAGGAATACAATCGTGAACAGGCCCAGAACGCTCAGCAGTTGGAGCGTGAGGCACAAGGTAAGCCGATGGCCATCGGTCTGCACACCATTAACGACCAGATGAAGCAGGTGGAGGATTTGCTGATGATAGCTATTGTGCGCGATGGCGAGAAGGTGATATACGAAAACGTGCCGACAGAAGACGGACAGACCGTTAACTTCACTGTGGCGCAGTTTATCAGTTATGATATGGAATCAGACAGGCTCAGCTTCCGCAGTAACCCTATTTATAACCAGATGCTGCATGAGGTGGTAGCACATTGTGGTGAAGAAGGCTTTAAGGCGGAGGAATACCTGACGCGACACCCTGATTATGAAATCAGCTCGATAGCTGCACACATGGCCGTTGACCGCTATCAGCTCGGAAAAGGTTTCCAGTTGAAAGAGCGCGAGGACGGCTTGCGCCAGCGTGTGGAGCACTTGGTGCTCGACTTCCGCTACTATTGTCTGGGTGCCAAGGTGAAGGAATTGAAAGAGGCAGTGGATACGTGTAAGGGTGACTTCAGGGCTGTCCTGAGGGAATTTCAGGAAGTTGACGCAATATATAAAGAGGTGGCAAAGAAACTGGGACGATGAGTTGGTTTAATATCATATGGCTCGTGTACTATGTGGTGGTGACTATCGCCATCGTACACGTCGTGATGGACAACCGTCAACCCGCCAAGACGATGGCCTGGGCCATGGTGATTTACTTTATCCCGGTCGTAGGCATTGTCTTCTATCTCTTCTTTGGTATCAACCACCGCAAGGAGCGCTATATCAGTGAGCGTTCCATGAACCAGCTCACCAAGCGTTCCATGCTGGAGTTTGTCGAGCAACAGAATCTGCGACTTCCTGATAAGCACAAACCGCTGATTGACCTTTTTGTCAATCAGAATCTGGCCCTGCCGTTCAAGGATAATCTCGTGGATATCTGTACGGATGGCTACCAGTTCATTGCCGAGCTGATGGAGGACATTGGACGTGCCCAGGATCATATCCATATCGGCATGTATATCTTTGCCGATGACCCGTTGGGTATGATGGTGGCCGATGCGTTGATCGACAAGCGTAATGAGGGTGTTGAGGTGCGTCTGGTTTACGATGATGTGGGCTGCTGGAATGTCAGTCACCGTTTCTTCGAGCGTATGCGTGAGGCAGGAATCGAGGTGCGCTCGTTTATGCCTGTACATTTCCCTTCATTCACCAGTAAGGTGAACTATCGCAACCATCGTAAGATTATCGTCATCGATGGTAAGGTGGGGTATATCGGTGGTATGAATATTGCCCAGCGTTATGTGAAAGGCACCAAAAATCTGGCTTGGCGTGATACGATGCTGCGCATCAGCGGCGGTGCTGTACATGCGCTACAGCGCGCTTTTCTGGTCGACTGGTATTTTGTGGATCGTACGCTGCTTTCCGATCGCAGATATTATCCGCGTTGCGAGGATATCACGAATAACTGCCTGGCTCAGGTGGTGACCAGTGGTCCAACCACGCCTTATCCAGAGATCATGCAGGGATATGTGCGTATCATTCTGGGTGCCAAGCGCTATCTGTATCTCGAAACACCTTATTTTCTACCCAATAATCCAGTACTGTTTGCCCTCAAGACGGCCGCTTTAGGGGGCGTCGATGTCAGGGTTGTTTGTCCCCGTCATAGCGATGCTAAATTCGTAGAGTGGGCCAGTTGTAGCTATTTGCGCGAGGTGATGGAGGCTGGTGTGAAGGTGTATCTGTATGAAGCCGGATTCCTGCACTCAAAACTGCTGGTATGCGACGATGCCATCACCACCTGTGGCTCTACCAATCTCGACTTCCGTAGCTTTGAAAATAATTTCGAGGCAAATATCTTCTTCTTCGACGAAGGGATGGCACTACGCATGAAAAACATCTTCTTGCGCGATATGGAGCATACCATATCGCTTGAGGAAGCCAAAGACCGTATGCACAACGGTTTCTTTGTGAGACTGTGGGAAAGTGTTACAAGGATGCTTTCGCCTCTTTTCTGAATATCGAAAAGTTGACACTACCGTAACAGCGATGCTCAACAAAGTAGGGGGCATCAGAAAAGTCGTGCTCCTTACCATGCTCAAACACCAAGATGCCATCATCCTTCAGCAGATCTTTCTCAAATATCAAACCAGGTATGGTGGGCAGCTCCTTCAGAGCGTATGGGGGGTCGGCAAAGATAAAGTCGAACTGCTGCTTGCATGATTTGATATAACGGAAAACATCACCACGCAACGGTAGGCAGACGTTGGTATCCAACTTCTTCAGACAGTCTGTGATAAAACGGTGGTGATCGCGGTCCATCTCAACACTCACCACGTGCTCGCAACCGCGCGATACCAGCTCGAGCGAGATGCTACCAGTGCCTGAGAACAGGTCGAGGGCATTGATACCTTCGAAATCGATATATCTGGTGAGCACGTTAAAGATGTTTTCCTTAGCAAAGTCGGTCGTAGGACGTGCCTTGAACGTACGGGGTATATCGAAATGACGCCCCTTATAGATACCTGTGATGATTCTCATGATTTGCTGTTTTTTTTATCGTCCTTTGGTGATGAGCGTCATCAGATCATAGGGCATACCTTTAATCTTGGTTGCGGGGGCCTCCTGGAATTCTGCCGAGGCATTGATGACGTAGGCATTCTGCAGATAGCGCTTCAGCTCCTCCAATAGCCATTCCTCTTCTGGTATGGCTCCTAAGATATGGAGTTCGTCGTGCTCAGGTTGCAGGCGCAACTGCTTCCATACGTAGAGCAGATAGTAGAGCGCATCATGGGCGTTGGATGTGTCGAAGGTATTACAGAACTTGAAACGGTTCTGCTGGAAACTGAAGATTTCCAACTGTTTGCCGTGGAAGTAACCATACAACTTGTTGCGATGGCCTGTGAAACTGCGCTGATGCAGCTGGCGCCATACTGGACTCATGGCGTGGATATAGTCCACACCGCCTTCGAAGCGGTCACGAATCACGGTGTCCAGATTCTTGTTGATGGCGAAGATACACACCGCTTTCAGGTCGGGCAGGACGTTATACAGGATCACACGTTTCTCCTGACCAGCAGGGAACGAAAAAGAGAAAAGTGTCTCCATCTCATTCTCGTCAAACTGTTCGATAGGTACCAGGAGTGATGGGGTGTCGATCAGTATCTGAACCTTGTCGATCTTGTCGCTCAGGACGTCAGGTGTCTTGAAAGCCTCACGCAGATTGGCCGACATGGAGATGCCGCCGCGAACCACGTAGGGACGATACTGAATAGACTGCTCAGTGCCGGGGGCATCGAGTAAGGTGAATGAGAGCGTGTTACGCCCAATGCGAATAATCGTTTTCTTCACGTTCATCTATTTTGCGTTCATCACACTGGCTACGCATAGTGCAAGCAATGCTGCAGCAACCACAGCCAGAAGAATTGTGACTATTTTTTGATTCATCTGCATAACTGGGTGCAAAGGTACTATTTTTTTTTAAATGTTGAATATTAAATGTTAAATTTTTCGTAACTTTGCATCCGAAATGATAAGCGATGAGTTTAAATTCCGTATCCGGGAGGCCTTGGGCATGGTGCCTACGGCTGAGCAGGAGCATGCCATCGACGTGTTCTCGCTCTTTATGACCGACCGGGATGACCACGTGGTGATGATTCTGCGTGGATCAGCTGGTACAGGTAAGACCACGCTGGCTGGTGCCGTTGTGCGTGCGATGACATCGCTTAAGCAGAAGATGATCCTGCTGGCACCTACAGGGCGTGCAGCCAAGGTCTTTTCGCTCAATGCCGGTCATCCTGCCTATACTATCCATCGACGCATCTACCGGCAGAAGATTGCTGGCGACATCATTCCCGGCCTAAGGTCGCCTACCCGTAGCCTTTCGTCGTTTAATCTTAACTTCAACAATCATCACGATACCTTGTTTGTTGTCGATGAGTCGTCGATGATTGCCAATCTGGGGTATGGTGAGAGTTCGTTTGGTTCAGGCTGTCTGCTCGATGATCTGATGCAGTTTGTGTATTCTGGTACGAACTGCCGTTTGCTGTTGGTGGGCGATAAGGCACAGTTGCCACCTGTAGGCGAAGATGAGAGTCCTGCCTTGATGAGTGATGTGTTACGTGGCTACGGCATGCGTGTCTATGAGTGCGACCTGAATCAAGTGCTCCGTCAGAGCGAGGATTCTGGTATCCTATGGAATGCTACGCAAGTCAGGGGGATGATGGCTGATGGCGGATGGAGCCTGCCTAAGATCCGCTTTCATGGTTTCCCCGATATCGTCAATGTGACAGGCGATGAACTGATAGAATCGCTGGCTACCAGCTATAGTCGTGCGGGTATGGATGAGACAATGGTTATCACTCGCAGCAACAAGCGCGCCAATATCTATAATCAAGGTATCCGTAATATGGTACTCGATCGCGAGGATGAGCTCTGTCGAGGCGACCAGTTGATGATAGTCAAAAACAATTATTACTGGACCGAAAAGTCTAAGGATATATCATTCCTTGCTAATGGCGACATTGCCATCGTTCAGCGCGTACGCCATATCCACGAACTCTACGGTTTCCGTTTCGCCGAGGTTACCATGACGCTGCCCGATTACGACGACTACGAACTCATTGCTACGGTCATACTCGACTCACTCACCACCGAGGCTCCGTCGCTCACGCGTGAACAGCAGGATCAACTCTACAATGCTGTGATGGAAGATTATGCCGACATCCCAACCAAGCTCGAACGCATCAAGAAACTGAAGGAAGATAAGTATTACAACGCCTTGCAGATAAAGTTTGCCTATGCAGTCACTTGTCATAAGGCTCAGGGTGGTCAGTGGGCGCATGTCTATATTGACCAAGGTTATATGACCGACGATATGCTCACACCCGACTATATCCATTGGCTCTACACTGCCTTCACCCGTGCCACCGAACGCCTCTATTTGGTAAACTGGCCTAAGCCCCAAATCGATGAGGCTTACTGACAGATGGTATAGATATACCGCTGTTGCTCAACAGTAGTATATTGATATTTGGTGGTATCGATGAGTGTTTTTACATCGTGGGTGATACCGGTGCCCATGAGTTTTGAGGTGGCTTCTTTCATGGTCCACAGACGGATGAAAGTGGTTGCCGGATCAGACGATGATGAGATTTCTACTTTTTCTTCATCGTTCATCGTGTAGTTTACCAGACTATCCTTAAACTCACGGATAGATTCAATATCCACACCAACGGGTTTGTTGCTGATAGCGCAGATGGCGGCCTCTTTGCAGTGGCTCAGGTTGAAGTATATCTCAGGATGACCTACGATGGTGGGTTTACCATGTTCGTTGTATTCGAAGATGGGATTGCCTGTTAAGCCGTACTCCTTCTGCAGTCCTTCTTTTAATAGTTGATAGGCCAGCACACAGAGTCGCTGCCCTTGTTCATGCTTGAATTTCAGGGCCTGTTCGCGCCGTTGCTCCGAAATATCCTTCAACGCCGCCTCCAGATCAAACTTCCATATATCCTCGCTTATATATATTCCCATATTCAGATTATTTTTGCAACGGACTACAGGACTTAAGGACTTAATCTTTTAGATAAACCCTTTTGTAATCTCTTCCCTCACCAAAATTAAGCAATAACCCTACTTTTAATTTTGTTATAGTAAGATAGTTTATTAATTGAGCACTATGTGCAGGTACTAATTTAGATACAGCTTTTAACTCCAAGATAATCTTGTTATCAACAACTATGTCTGCTACAAACTCACCGACTTTTTTGTCTTTATACATCACGGTAAGAGGCTTTTGCTTTTCATATGGAATATTGAGTTCCTCTAATTCAATGCACATAGCATTCTCATATACAGACTCTAAATAACCTGTACCTAAGACATTCAATACATTGAAATAAGCCTTCAAAATATTACCTGATAATTCTTCGTATAACATAAAAAAGTCCTTGAGTCCTGTAGTCCGTTGCAAAATATTTACTCTAATCCAACTTCTGGGAGGGGAATCTTGCGGTTGGGATTTTCCTTGGCACCTAAGGTGATGAGCTCCTGGGCTTTTTGGGTGACGCTTTGGCGACCAGTGATGAGCTTATTGTTGGTGTTGTCGTAAGCCTTCTGTACAGCCTCAATCTTTGTACCCAGGTCATTGTAACGCTGAACGAAATCGCCCAAACGATCAAGCAACTGCTCGGCCAGACCGAATACCTTCTCCTGGTTCTCGGCCTGCTGGTTCTGTACCCAAGCAATATGAATCATGTGCAATATTCCTAATAGGTTCTGCTCACCTGTAACAAACACCTTCTTCTCAAAGGCCTCGCGCCATAGTGTGGGGTCGTTGGCCAATGCCAACTGTAGCGATGACTCGAACGGCACAAACATAATCACAAAGTCAATCACGTCGCGACCGTTCTTCACGTACTTGGAATAGTCCTTGCGTGCTAACTCGTTGACATGCTGACGCACACTCTTGATATGATCCTGCAGATAGCGTTCCTTCTCCTCGGGTGTCTCGGCATTCACATATTTCTCGTAGGCCACCAGCGATACTTTTGAGTCGATGATGGCATCCTGTCCCTGTGGGTAGTGCAGTATGACATCGGGCTGCATCTCGCGACCTGTTTCGTCGTGCTTCATCGGACGTCCCAGCTCATCGCGCAGACGTGCCTGCACCTCGTAGTGGATACCTTCGGTGAGTCCCTGCGATGTCAGCAGGTCGCCCAGTATGATCTCGCCCATGTTTCCGCTCACCTTATTGTCACGGCGCAACACATTGGTCAGGCTCTCTGCCTTCTCGCCCAACTGCTGTGTTTGCTGCATCATCATCAGCATCTGCTCGCGGAACGAAGCCGAATGGGCTGCTGACTCCTTCTGATTATCGTTGATGGCCTTCTGCATATTGGCTATCGCATCCTTCAGCGGTTGGGTGATGCCCGACATGGTCTCGGTATTCGACTCCTTCAGCTTGGAGGCGCTCTGTTCCAGCAGTTGCTGCGCCATATTCTTGAATCGTGCCTCGTTGCGCTGCAGTTCTTCGGTCATCTGCTGATGTAGCAGCTGCAACTCACGTCCCTGCGATTCGGCCTTGGCGTGCAGGTCTCTGTTCTCGGCTTCAAGATGCTGTACACGACTGGTCTTCTCTGCCAGTTGTTCAGTTTTCATCTTCAGCTCTATATCAGCCTTACCGCCTGCAATGCGCAGGGCATCCATACGGCGGTCCATCAGCAGATAGAGCACCAGGGCACCTACTGCTATTCCAATAATCACATATATCACAACCATCATCTTTTTGCTAATTTTTCTGCAAAGGTAATAAAATTCTGCATAATGTGTACCATTCGCAGGAAAAAAAACTATTTGATGAGGTTACCGAGGATGTCGCGAGTGAGTTCCTTGGTGATGGTACGGGTGGCAGCGCTGGTGGCATTCTTTACAACACGTCCCTTGGCTGAGGTCCTCGACTTGGTTTTCTTGCCTGTAACCTTATCGCTGACATAAGTTCCCAACATCGTGGCGAGGGTAGAGGTGATGGCGGTCAGGATAGCCTTGCCCACTTTGCTCCAGATGCCTGCCTTCTTCTTCCCTTTAGTCTCTGGTTGAGGTGCCTCTGCATGTTCTTGCTCCTGCAGAGCCCGATCGGCTTCTGCCATCAGCACTTCGAAAGCACTCTCGCGATCCACAGGAGTGTCGTACTTGCCATAGATGCGGCTCTGCTTGATGATGTCTAATCTCTGGCCCTCGGTAACAGCTCCAATCTGTGAGAGTGGGAAGAGTATTTTGGCACGTTCCACCATGCTGGGAGCGCCCTTCTCGTCAAGGAAACTGACGAGTGCCTCACCCGTCTCGAGATTCATGATGGCTTCGTCGGTTTTGAAATCAGGGTTGGGACGGAAGGTGTCGGCAGCGGTCTTAACGGCTTTCTGATCTTTTGGAGTATAGGCACGCAGGGCGTGTTGTACACGGTTACCTAACTGACCTAAGATATTTTCGGGAATATCTGTTGGGCTCTGTGTGATGAAATAGATGCCCACACCTTTCGAACGGATGAGGCGGATCACCTGTTCAATCTTATCCAGCAGAGCTTTGGATGAGCCGTCGAACAGCATGTGTGCCTCGTCGAAGAAGAATACGAGTTTTGGCAATGGCAGGTCGCCTACTTCGGGGAGGGTAGAGTAGAGCTCGGAGAGCAACCACAGCAGGAAGATGGAATAGAGTTTGGGTTGCATCATGAGCTTGTCGGCTGCCAGCACATTCATGATGCCTTTCCCACCTTCAGTCTGCATCAGGTCGAAGATATCGAATGAGGGCTCGCCGAAGAACTTCTCGGCCCCCTGATTCTCCAACTGGAGTAGGGCACGTTGGATGGCACCTACTGAGGCAGAAGAGATATTGCCGTATTTGGTGGTGTACTCTTTGGCATGTTGTGAGACATAATCGAGCATGGCGCGCAGATCCTTCAGGTCGAGAATCAGCAGACCGCGCTCATCGGCTATGCGGAACACGATATTGAGTACACCGTCCTGTGTTTCGTTGAGGTCAAGCAGGCGTGATAGCAGTTGTGGTCCCATCTGACTGATGGTAGCGCGCATGGGGTGTCCTTGCTCACCATAGACGTCGAAGAAGCGTACTGGACAGCTCTGGAACTCGGGCGACTCGATGCCAAATTCTGGCATGCGCTTCTCGATGAAACCACTCAGCTTACCAGCCTGAGAGATACCCGAGAGATCACCCTTCATATCGGCCATGAAACAGGGAACGCCTGCTTGGCAGAATGTCTCAGCCATCACCTGCAGGGTGACGGTCTTGCCCGTACCTGTTGCACCTGCAATTAGACCATGACGGTTAGCCATCTTACCAGTGATACTCAGTGCTCCGTTTTTGCAGTGGGCTATGTAAAGCCCTCTTTCCTTATCGAACATACGCTTTTTGATTTTAGGTTAGTAAAAAAAATCCCGTCGGCTTGACGGGATTCTATATGAGTTTTAATTGTATTTCAAAATTTGTCCAGGTTTCAAGCGGATTGTCTTGCCGATGTGGTTCAGCTGACAGAGCTTGGCAACCGTGGTGTGATGCTTGCGGGCAATAGCCTGCAGGGTATCGCCTTTCTTCACCTTATGGAAGTGTACATTAGATGTACGTGCGGGTGATGCAATGGCCAGTTCGTCGTCCTGATCGCTATCGCTGGTGCTAATGCCACCAACGCCGCGCAGACGTGTGGCCTGAGCCGACTCAGATGCATACTTATTACGCTTGAAATAGTAGAAGTCGCCTACAACATCCTGATTGCGGAAGTCGAACATCAGTGCTGGGTTCAACGCTACACCACAGAGACGGGTCTCGAAGTGCAGGTGAGAACCTGTGCTACGACCTGTGTTTCCACCCAGTCCAATAGGATCACCTGCCTTGACCTCCTGATTCTCAACAACCAAGTGCTTAGACATGTGACCGTAGATGGTTTCCAATCCATTGTGATGGCGGATGACGACATATTTTCCATAACCTCTTGGTTCGTATTTCACGATACGGATCTTTCCGCTGAATGCAGCGCGGATGGTATCACCGATATACACCTTGATGTCGAGACCTTTGTGCTGACGTCCCCAACGGGCACCAAAGTTTGATGTAAGCACACGGCTATCGGTAGGCATATGGAAGCCTCTCAAGTCGATGCGGAATGAATCGGGGAGTGTAGTCTCGTTATGAGCATATACGTTGTTCCAGTCCTCGTAGAGGTCGGCTGAAGGGTTGTATTTCTCTTCCTGCTCGATGATTCTCTTCAGAACCATTGAATCTACAGCCTTCATTTTGCGATCAACTGGAGCCTGTTTGGCTAACAGATCCTGAGCGGACACAGGTACCGCCACAAAAGCTGCAAATGCTATCAGAAAAAATTTTTTTATACTTGTAAAGTTCATATTCTTTAGTTGAGTTAATATCAAAATGTCAAAAAATTCCGGTGCAAAGGTACTAATAATGTATGAAAATCCGGAAAATATTGGTGTTTTTTGTTCACTTTTAACACTTTACACCTGTTTTTTTCCTTTTTTGAGTCCAAAATAGAGAAATATCTCTATAGTTGAACTCGCCTTGCACCTATGTAACGCTTAGCGTAACCAGAGTCGGTAGAGTTGCTGATTTTGATGCCGTCATTGGTGCTGGCGTGGATGAAAGTGAATGTGCGACTGATGGGGTTGACATCAACCACAATTCCTACGTGACCAACGCCTCGACCAGAACGGGGACTGGTAAAGAATACCAAGTCGCCACACTGCAACTCGTCGCGAGTGATGGGGGTATTACGTGCATACTGGTCTCTCGAAGAGGCACCAATAAATACATCTGTCTGCTGCTTGTAAACATAGCTGGTGAAACCTGAACAATCAAAAGCACTGGGACCTTTGGCGCCAGAACGATAGCGGGTGCCCAGATGAGAGAAGGCTTCGCTCATCAACATCTCTGTGCGCTCGAATGCCTCGTTCAGATTATCCTGTGGCCCATAAATGAAATCGAAATTGCCAATCTCAGCCTCCTCGCTGTTCTCATCGGGAGCCTGATCAGGATTAACCTTTCCAAGAGCAAGATCGCTCATAGAAAGCATCATCATCAGCGCAAAAATAAACAATTTCTTCATTTGACTACTATTTTGAAAAAGATTTCTGGTTGCAAAGGTATGATTTTTTTTTGAAATACGTGTGCGGTAACAGCGCGAGTTAACATAGTTTTAGGAAATAGCCGCCCAATTAATATTTGTTTTACGTAATTGGCGCAGCCTGTTCCATAACATGCTGAATTTCTCGGAGTTACAATTTGGGTCCTCGTCAATAATCTTTTGTGCCTCGTCGCGGGCCATCTGTACAATCTGTCCGTCGCGGGCTATGTCAGCAATCTTTAAATCGAAAGCCATACCGCTTTGCTGGGTGCCTTCCAGGTCGCCAGGACCGCGCAGTTTCAGGTCGGCTTCAGCAATGCGGAAACCATCGTTGGTGTCGCACATGATGTCGATACGTTTGCGGGTGTCGTCGCTCAGTTTGAAGGGGGTGACGAGGATGCAATAAGACTGGTCGGCGCCACGACCTACACGGCCGCGAAGCTGGTGTAACTGGGCCAGTCCGAAGCGTTGGGCTTCGAGAATAACCATCACTGATGCGTTAGGAACATTTACGCCTACTTCGATAACCGTTGTGGCTACAAGTATCTGAGTTTCACCTTTTACAAACTTCTGCATCTCTTCCTCCTTGTCCCTCGGTTTCATACGTCCGTGAACCTTGCTCAGGCGGAATTCCGGGAACGCCTCTTTCAGTACTTCGAAGCCATCTTCCAGATTCTTCAGGTCGCTCTTGGCGCTCTCTTCGATCAGAGGGAATACGATGTACACTTGTCGTCCTTCTTGAATCTGTCGGATGATGCCGTCGTAGAGTGAGGTCATGCGCGAATCGAAGACATGTGTGGTTTGTACTGGCTTACGACCAGGTGGTAACTCATCGATCACGCTCACGTCGAGGTCGCCATATAGGGTCATCGCTAATGTGCGGGGGATAGGGGTGGCAGTCATCACCAAGACGTGGGGTGGATTCGCGCTCTTGCTCCAAAGCTTGGCACGCTGAGCCACACCAAAGCGGTGCTGCTCATCGACCACCACAAAGCCTAAGCGGGCAAACTGCACGGTGTCCTCGATGACCGCATGGGTGCCCACAAGGATATGGATGGTGCCGTCTAAAAGCCCTTCGAGCACTTCTTCGCGTCGTTTGCCTTTAACGATACCTGTGAGCAGAGCTACACGAAGGTTCATATCCTTCAGAAATCCCATGATGGTCTGCAGATGTTGTTCTGCCAGGATTTCTGTTGGTGCCATGATACAGGCCTGATAGCCGTTGTCGATGGCAATGAGCATCGACATCAGGGCTACCAGTGTCTTGCCGCTACCTACGTCGCCTTGCAGCAAACGGTTCATCTGGCGTCCTGACCCCATGTCTTTGCGTATTTCCTTAATCACACGCTTCTGGGCACCTGTGAGTGGGAAGGGGAGATATTGGTTGTAGAAGGTGTTGAAAACCTCGCCGATGGTGGGGAATACGTAGCCGCGGAACTTGCGGCGCTGATCGCTCGCGTACCTTAATATATTAAGCTGGATAAAGAACAGCTCCTCGAACTTCAATCGCAGTCGGGCTCGTTCCAGGTCCTTGGCGTTCTGCGGATAGTGCACCGTGCGCAAGGCTTCGTCGCGACCTACCAGATGCAAGGGCTGGTAGATAAAATCGGGGATGGTTTCGGGCTGAGGCGGCAGTTTCTCAATCAGCGTTTTTGTCAATCTTTCGATGGCACGCGAGTTGAGACCGCTCTTCTTCATCTTCTCGGTGGTGTTGTAGTAGGGCTGAAGACCCATACTTGATAAGTCGACTTTCGAAGCGTCGTCCAGGTCGGGATGGGTGAAGTTGATACGGTTGTTAAACACCGTTGGTTTGCCGAAGACCAGATATTTGGTTCCTATCTTATAATTCTGCTTAGCGTATTTCCCGCCATTAAACCATGTGAGGTCGCAGATGTCGGTGCCATCAGTAAAATGTGCTACTACACGCTCTTTGCGTGGGCCCATAGCGTAGGTCTCGAAACTCAGGATATGACCAACCACTTGTACAAAGGGCATATCGCCTGTAAGCTCGTGGATGGTGTACACCTTCGAGCGGTCTACATATTTGTAGGGGTAATACTCCAGCAGGTCACCATAACTCTCAATGCCGAGCTCATTGCTCAGCATTTTCTTGCGGTTGGGGCCTACCCCAGGTAAATATTTTATATCCTGATCTAATATATCCATTAAATTAAAACCTCTGCGATTTTTAAGTCGTATGGGGTGGTAATCTTGATGTTTTCGCGGTTGCCTTCTACGAGGGTGATGTTATAGCCGAATGCTTCAACTACCGAGGCATCATCAGTAAAGCCATCGTTATATGGCTGTTTGTTTGCGTCCTTGACCTCCGGTCGAGACTGCTCACGCTCGGCAGAACCCAAACACGTTTGGTTCTGCGCTTGCTTATACGCAGCCTTGAGCAGTTGGATGTCGAACGTCTGTGGTGTCTGCACCAGTCGATAGTCATCGCGAGGTACTGTTTTTGATTGCTCGCCTTCCAGATGGCGAACGGTCTCAACAACGGGGATGACTGGAATGACGGCCTTTTTTTCTCTTGCTGTCGTATAGCAATTACGAATCACCTCGATGCTGGGGAATGGGCGCACGCCATCGTGCACACCTACCACGCCGATGGCATCATCGGGCACCTTGGCCAGTCCGTTCTGTACGGAGTGGAAACGTGTCTGTCCGCCATTAGCTAAGGTGTAGTCCACGTCGAAATGATACTCTTCGCAAAGTTGATGCCAATAACCCTGTTGGGCCTCAGGCAATACCAGGATAATCTGGATATCCTTCGAGTACTCGCGGAATCGCTCCAGTGTGCGCATCAGCACGGGCTTGCCACCTATGGGCAGAAACTGCTTGGGAATATCGCTTCCCATGCGTAAACCCTTACCGCCTGCTACTATTATAATGTAGTCCATTATTTCTGCATTAAGTGCTTGAAACGCATGCCTTCGGCTATCTGGTCTGAGGTCTGCTTGTCGACCAGCTGAGCCAGCAGCTCGTAGGCGTATGGGAAGGCAGCGGCAGGCCCCTCAGCCGTGGTCACGTTACCATCAACGGTCACCAAGTCGGCAGTATAGGTAGCGCCATTTTCTGCAAGCGCTTTCTCGAATCCAGGATAGCAAGTGGCTTTTTTGCCTTGAAGGATGCCTAATGGCGCAAGCACCACACCTGGGGCGGCGCAGATGGCAGACACTTTCTTGCCTGCGGCAAACTGGGCTGTTACAGCCTGGCGCACGCCAGCGTGCTCAAACAGATTGCTGGCACCAGGCATACCGCCTGGCAACATGAGCAGATCAGCATCGCCAAACATACCCTGCTCGAACAAGATGTCGGCCTCGATATTCACGCCGTGAGCCGACGTTACCAAAGGAAATTCTGAGATGCTAACCGTAGTCACATCCACGCCTCCACGACGTAATACATCTATAGGAATCAAGGCCTCTACATCCTCGAAACCTTCTGCCAGGAAAACATAAACTTTAGCCATAATATTCTTGATAATTTGTTATTCTGACGGCAAAGATACAATTTTTTTTTGTACGAATCGCACGAATTACACGAATTTTTATATCTTTGCACCCAAAAGATAC
The DNA here is from genome assembly GCF_000702825.1 of Prevotella sp. P6B1. Taxonomy (GTDB): domain Bacteria; phylum Bacteroidota; class Bacteroidia; order Bacteroidales; family Bacteroidaceae; genus Prevotella. The sequence continues at coordinate 219,152 of NZ_JNKF01000012.1, read as the reverse complement.
AAGAATGAAACAGCGTAAACTCAGGTTCGCCCTGTTGGGCAATATTTATCAGGCCCGTAAGTCGGCCAGTATCCAGAAGGTGCTCTCAACGATAGCCAACTATGGCGCAGAGCTCTATGTGGACATGGAGTATTATTACTTCTTGAAAGATCATCAGCGTCTGGATGTGAAGGCCACAAAGGTTTTCTCGGATAATGACTTTGATGCTGATTTTGTGATTTCGATGGGAGGTGATGGTACATTCCTGAAGGCGGCTTGCAGGGTGGGTAATAAGAATATTCCTATCTTGGGTGTGAATATGGGGCGACTGGGATTCTTGGCCGATATCAGCCCCGATGATATTGAGCACTGTCTGAGGGCGCTATATAACGATGATTATGCGGTAGAGAGTCGTGCGTTGATACAGGTTGAGGTTGATGGTGCGCCTTTGGGCGAGTGCAGCTATGCGCTGAACGATGTGGCCATCCTGAAACGTGATACGGCATCGATGATTTCGATACGTGCCAATGTCAACGGACAGTATTTGAACACGTATCAGGCTGATGGACTGGTGATCTCTACACCAACTGGTTCAACGGCTTATTCGCTCTCTAATGGTGGTCCTATCATCGTGCCTGGCACCAAGGTGTTCTCGATGACGGCTGTAGCGCCTCACTCGCTGAATGTGCGCCCCATTGTGCTGGCTGATTCGTCGGTGATCGAACTCGATGTGGAGAGCCGCTCTCATAACTTCCTGGTGGCTATCGACGGTCGATCAGAGAAATGCAAAGAGGGCACGAAGATTGTGCTCCGTCGCGCCCCCTTTGATATCAAGGTTGTTAAGCGTTCTGATCATCGCTATTTCAACACCCTACGCGAAAAAATGATGTGGGGTGCTGATACCCGCTGATTACTTTACTACAAAATCGATGGTTTTCAAGTCCTTAGTCCCACCTTCTCCTCGGGCGTGAGCAGACTCAGCAAGTTTGGTATCGAACGATGAGAAAAAAGTTTCAATTCGCCTATACCCGAACGATCGTTTGCGTATAGGCGCACAATCGTTTGGGTATAGGCGAATAATCGTTTGCGTATAGGCAAACGATATTGTAGTAGGCTCATTGTACCTGTTTACCTTACTGTTTGTACCTGCAAAGCTTAGTATTTGTACCTTGAAAACTAACTAGTTACATTTTTGCGAACAACAATTGCTATGCTTTTTATTTATGTACGCGCGAGGGATGGGGTGCTAAATAGTGTTAACGAAATGGAGATTTTTGCATAAAAGCTTGGAGCGTATTGTTTTTTATTCTACTTTTGCAGTGTACTATTAAAGTGGTACACTATAACACTTAGCATTGAACATTAAAAATAGATAGAATTATGATCGAGGTAAACAACATCAGTTTTAAGTATGCAGGGCAGAAGAACCTGGTATTCGATGATTTCAGTCTGGAACTGAAGCAGGACAATATTTATGGCTTGTTGGGTAAGAACGGTACAGGTAAGAGTACACTGCTTTACCTGATTGCTGGACTGCTGCGCCCCAAGAAGGGTACTGTTAGCTTTGATGGTATTGAGACCAAGTTGCGCCGCCCTGAAACACTGCAGGATATCTTTATTGTTCCTGAGGAGTTCGACCTGCCCGCTATGTCGCTCGATGAGTATGTGAAGATCAACCGCCCCTTCTATCCCTTGTTCAGCACTACTGTACTGGAAGGCTGTCTGAAGGATTTCGAGTTGACCAGCGATGTGAAGCTGAACGCCCTCTCAATGGGACAGAAGAAAAAGGTGTTTATGGCCTTTGCCTTGGCTACAAACACTCGTGTGCTGCTAATGGACGAGCCTACCAACGGACTGGATATCCCATCGAAGAGTCAGTTCCGCAAGGTGGTAACACAGTATATGACTGGCGATCGTACGCTCATTATCTCTACCCATCAGGTGCACGATGTAGAGTCGCTGTTGGATCATATCCTGATTCTCTCACCACAGAAGCTGTTGCTCAATGCCAGTGTGGCTGATATTCAGGATAAGTACACCTTTGAGTATCGTACGCCTGCCGAGATGGACGATGTGCTTTATGCCGAGCCTTCGCTTCAGGGTAATGCCGTGATTGCACCACGCAAGGAGGATAGTGCTGAAACTCAGGTTAATTTGGAGTTGCTGTTTAATGCTGTAAACGAAGGTAAAATTTAAGAAGCTATGATACAGTTTAATATACATAGGTTTGCCAATGTGGCTCGTTGGTCGTTCACTAACGACAAGAGCTACTACGTGCGCACACTGCTCCAGATGTTTGTGGTGTTGACATTGATATTCTTGTTTTTCACCACGAGCTTTTACTGGTTGAGAGGCGCTGATACGGGTTATAGACCTTGTTGCGTGGTTGTGGTGCTGATGTTTATCATTCAGATAGCCATAGGGCCATCGATGATGTTCAACAGTATGAAGGGAAAATACGACAAACAGGCCCTGTTGCTGTTGCCCGCCTCTAATTTCGAGAAGTACCTGATGCGCTACACCACTTGGATATATGTATTGGGTCTTACGTTTGTAGCTTACTTTGGTGCCGACTTGGTGCAGTATGTGATTAACTGGCTGATAGGTAATAATCCGCAGTTTGTAACAGGTGCTCTGTTCGGTCGCTTAAATCCTTTCACAGTTAATTGGGAAGCCATTGGCTCAAAGAAGGTTACGGTTATTAACGCCCTGATTATTTTATTTCTTTGGGTGCAGTCGTGTTTCGCCCTTGGTGCCACCTTCTTCCGTTCGCACAAGTACTCGTGGATTCTTACCATCTTGGTGCTCATCTTCTTGTCGATGATACAAACATGGTTGTTCCCTATTTCTTACGAAAAACAGTTTGATATGATTCACGGTGATGCTATGACGCTGCTTCATATCTCTGATGCAGTTTACGGTATTTGGGGTATTGTTAACTACTGGCTGTCGTACAAGATCTTCTGCAGAACTCAGAACATTGGCAAATTTGTGAACCTGTGATGAATTGAAGAATTTAATAGTTGAAAAATTGGAGTTATGAACAGTTTCGATATTAATAGATTTGGAAAGGCCTTACGCTGGGTGATAAGTGTCAACTTTCGCTCATCTTTGATGTGGGCCTTGGGATTAATGCTGGGTGTTTTTCTGGGCGAGATGATGATATTGGGCATATTCCGTTCTACAGAACCTGTAGGAACCCATACTGGTAGCCTGGCTGCATTCTTTGTGGTTTACATCATTATAGGTGTAGTGGTAGGTATTTGTAACCTGTTTGTCGAGCTGGATAAGAAACCAAATCGCCAGGCATTCCTGATGCTGCCTGCTACCAACTTAGAGAAGTTTCTGGCAGCCACCATATTCTCTACTGTATGTGGAATCCTGACGATGTACCTGTCGTTTATCGTTGGTGATACGTTGCGTGTGGTGTTCCGTGGCCTGTTCTATGGCGATTCGTGGAATTCGTTTATTTTCCCGGAATTGTTTAAGATGATGACATTTGATGGTATAAGTTCATATCATTCATTGGGTTATCGCCTGATATCTCTGGCATTTTTGGTTAGTGGACTGGTGTGGCTGCACTCTTTCTATACCCTTGGTGGCACACTGTTCCGCAAGTATGCGTTCGTCATCAGCAGTTTGGTGCTGGTAGCAGGTTTTACCATGTTGGTTTGGTTTTCGAAGAATCACGAAATCAATATGTTCTGTACCTATTACGTAGAAGGTGTTGGCATGGTTGAAAAGGTAGGCACCATCGCCTATATACTTACAGCATTCTTCGCTGTATTCTCTGTGGTGAATTACTGGGCATCGTTCCGTATCTTCAAGAGATTTGAATTAATTACTAATAAGTGGATGAATTATGACTTTTACAAATGATAAACCGATTTACATCCAGATGGCCGACAGGCTGTGCGAGGAAATCCTCTCGGGTGTATATAAAGACGATGATCGCATCCCCAGCGTACGTGAGTATGCCGTGTTGCTCGAAGTAAACACTAATACCGCTGTAAAAGCTTACGAACAATTGGCTCGCGAGGAAATCATCTACAACAAGCGTGGACTGGGTTACTTTGTAACGCCAGGTGCCAAGAATCAGATTCTGAAAGCACGCAAACAGGAGTTTATGAAAGAGCGACTGCCAGAACTGTTCCGTCAGATGCAGCTGTTAGGCATTACGTTAGAGGATGTTAAAAATGCGTATGCTGCAACTTTTGGTGAGTAAGCTACGTCAAAAAGATGATTAATAAAGGTAATAACATATTGTATGATACACTTAAAAGACATCAACAAGACCTATCAAGGTGCTCAGCCGCTCCATGTGCTGAAGGGTATCTCGCTCGACATCGAGAAAGGTGAGTTCGTCAGCATCATGGGCGCCTCGGGCTCCGGTAAGTCTACACTGCTAAACATCCTGGGTATCCTGGATAACTACGATTCGGGTACCTACGAGCTGGCAGGCGTACCCATTTGGGATCTCTCAGAGCGGAAGGCTGCTGAGTATCGCAACAAGATGATTGGTTTTATCTTCCAATCGTTTAATCTCATCTCTTTCAAGACCGCCGTGGAAAACGTTGAGTTGCCATTATTCTATCAGGGGGTATCCAGAAAGAAGCGTCACCAGATGGCGATGGAATATCTGGATAAGTTAGGCTTGGCCGACTGGGCTGAGCACTACCCCAATGAGCTGTCGGGAGGACAGAAGCAACGCGTGGCTATAGCCAGAGCACTCATCACCCGTCCACAGATTATCCTGGCCGACGAGCCTACGGGCGCCCTCGACTCGAAGACATCTGTGGAGGTGATGCAGCTGCTGAAGAAGCTGAACCAGGAGGATGGCATGACCATTGTGGTGGTAACTCACGAGAGCGGTGTGGCTAACGAGACGAACAAGATCGTACATATCAAGGATGGCATCATCGGCAATATCGAAGAGAACCTCGATCATAATGCATCGCCATTCGGCAGCGGAGGACTAATGAAGTAGTAATATTAGCAACGGACAACAGGACTAACAGGACTGATTAATCCTAAGAAAAAAGTCCTTATGTCCTGTAGTCCGTTGCAAAAGAATAAAGACTATGCACGATATAATAACTGAAATATGGCAGACGGCACGAAGGAATAAACTTCGTACTACGCTCACAGGATTTGCTGTGGCGTGGGGCATCTTTATGATTATCGTGCTGCTTGGAGCTGGAAACGGACTCATCAATGCCACGATGAAGATGAGCGAAGACTACCTGACTAACTCGATAGAGGTGAGCGAAGGTGTGACTTCGATGCCTTACAAAGGTATGAAGGAAGGCCGCTATATCCAACTGAACAAGCACGATATGGAAGCTACGGAAACAGAGTTTTCGGAGAACGTAGATGAAGTGGGTGCCTGTTACTATACCACCGCCATGGTTACCAATGGCGATAACTATAAGAGTATCCAGATAGCAGGCGTTTACCCTGTTCATACCCAGATTGTGAAAACGCATATCATCTGTGGACGATTCATCAACGATATCGATCAGAAAGAGCGCCGCAAGGTGCTGGTGCTTGCCGACAGTCAGGCCAAGGAACTGGAGCCTAAGGACTACAAGACACTGTTGGGTAAGTTTGTCAAGGTGGACAACTTCTCATTCAAAGTGGTGGGCATCTATAAGAGTCGCGACGAAGGGTGGGGTAATGCCTATTCATCGTACTCGGCCATCAAGAGTATCTATGGTGCCAATACACCCAGCATAGGTAGAGTAGAGTTTACCTTCCACGGGTTGAACACAGAGAAGGCCAACGATGACTTTGAGAAGGACTATCGCAGGCGTCTGAATGGTGCTCACCAGGCTCATCCTGACGACAAGCGCGCCATCTGGATATGGAATAACTATACGCAGGGCATGCAGATGAACAATGGTATCGCCATCATCCATACCTTCCTTTGGGTGATAGGACTCTTTACCTTACTCTCTGGTATCGTAGGCGTATCAAACATCATGCTCATCACCGTGAAGGAGCGTACCCATGAGTTCGGTATCCGTAAGGCCATTGGTGCCAAGCCATGGAGCATACTGCGACTTATCATCACAGAGAGTGTGATTATCACTACCATCTTTGGCTATGTAGGTATGCTGTTCGGCGTTTTTGCCAACGAGTATATGGATGCCACGCTGGGCCACGAGGTGACTGACCTGGGTATGGAGAAGATAACCCTGTTTGTTGATCCTACAGTAGGACTGGATGTATGTATCGAGGCCACGCTGGTGATGGTGATAGCTGGTACTATCGCAGGACTCATCCCTGCCTATAAAGCAAGTAGAATCCGCCCCATCGAGGCATTAAGAGTTGATTGATTATGAGAATAGATATTGATTCATATAGAGAAATCATCGATACGCTGACTCGCAATAAGTCGCGCTCGTTCCTCACTGGATTCGGTGTGTTCTGGGGCGTGTTTATGCTGGTGGCACTGATGGGAGCCGGACAGGGCGTGAAGGAGAAACTGTATAGCAATTTCGATGGTTTTGCGCAGAATACCGTGATTATTGGTGCCGATCCAACCTCGAAACCCTATAAGGGCTTCCGCAAGGGGCGCTATTGGTATATGGAGTATAAGGATGTGGACCGACTGAAGCAGCAAGTACCAGAACTGGATGCTGTTGCGCCAATCCTGATGGGACGTGGATCGACGGCCTACTATGGAGACCAGAAAACTACCCCCAGAATACAGGGTGCTGTGCCTGAGATGGTGAATATTATCACACCAAAGATATATTATGGTCGTTTCATCAACGAGATGGATATTCAGGAACAGCGCAAGGTGTGCGTGATTGGTAAGAAGATATACAAAGACCTGTTTAAGGAAGGTGGCGACCCTTGTGGCAAGAAAATCCGTGTGGACTCTACCTATTACGAGGTGGTTGGCGTTGACTATAGCTCAGGTGGTATCTCTATTGGTGGTCGCTCTGAAGAGCGCATCACCATCCCCATCACCCTGATGCAGGCTGCCTTTAATCGTGGTAATGCCGTTGATATCATTGCTGCCACAGGCCGTCCTGGTGTGCTGATGAATAAGATTACGCCTCGTATCCGTGCGACTGTTGCCAGAGCACACTATATCGATCCAACTGATGAACAAGGTGTGTTTGTATTCAATACCGAGCTGATGTTCCAGTTGATCAACAACCTGTTTAAAGGCGTGAACGTCCTGATCTGGTTGGTGGGCTTAGGAACCCTGTTGGCAGGTGCCATCGGCGTGTCGAATATCATGATGGTAACGGTGAAAGAGCGTACCACAGAGATTGGTATCCGCAGAGCCATCGGTGCTACTCCCAAGATGATTCTCTCGCAGATTATCTCAGAGAGTATCGTGTTGACGTTAGTGGCAGGTATGAGTGGCATCCTCTTCGCTGTGATGATTCTGCAGATGCTGGAGATGTATAATACTGAGGATGGAATTATACAGACCCACTTCCAGGTAGGCTTCTGGACGGCTATCTTCTGTGCCTTCGTGGTCAGCACGTTAGGTGTGCTGGCAGGACTGGCCCCAGCCGCAAGAGCTATGAGCATCAAACCCGTTGACGCCATGCGAGATGAATAAAAGTGAAAAAGAAAATAATAAAAACTATAAAAGTATGAAAAAGTACAGCAAACTGATTATCGCCGCTATCGTAGCGCTGATTTTCATCGGAACATTCGTGTTCCTGTGGCAGAAGAGCCAACCCAAGGAGATTGTCTACAATGAGTTTACTCCCCAGACAGACAGTATCCAGAAAACCACCATTATTACAGGTAAGATTGAACCTCGCAACGAGGTGAATATCAAGCCGCAGATCTCTGGTATCATCGCTGAACTGCTGAAAGAGCCAGGCGACTATGTGAATGCTGGCGATGTGATAGCCAAGGTGAAGGTGATTCCTGATATGGCGCAGCTGTCGAGTGCTGAGATGCGTGTACGTCTGGCAGAAATCAATCTGAAACAGGCTGAGACCGACTTCCAGCGCGAGGAGAACCTCTATAATCAGAAGTTAGTAAGTGCCGATGAGTTTGATAAGACCAAGATGAGCTTGGCTCAGGCCAAACATGAGAAGATAGCTGCTCAGGATGCGCTTGAGGTAGTGCGCGATGGTGTGTCGAAGTCGAATGCCAAGGCTTCATCTACGCTCATCCGTTCAACTATCAGCGGTGTGATTCTGGATATCCCTGTGAAGGTGGGTAACTCGGTCATCCTCTCGAATACCTTCAACGATGGTACGACTATTGCCACTGTAGCGAATATGAACGACCTGATTTTCCGTGGAAACATCGACGAGACAGAGGTAGGTCAGCTCATTAGCGGCATGAACATGAAGATAACCATCGGTGCTCTGCAGGACCTGAAGTTCGATGCGGCCTTGGAGTATATCTCGCCAAAGGCTGTGGAGAGCAATGGTACTAACCAGTTCGAGATCAAGGCAGCTGTGAAACTGTCGGAGAACGGCAAGAAAATCCGTTCAGGCTATAGCGCCAATGCCGAGATTGTGCTGGCAAGGGTTGATAAGGTACTCTGCATTCCTGAGAGCGCCATCGAGTTCAGCGGCGACAGCACCTTTGTTTATGTGGTCAAGGGCGAGGGTAAGAACAAAACCTACAATCGTACTTATGTGGAGACAGGACTCTCTGACGGTGTGAACATTGAGATCAAGAAGGGTATCACAACTAAGGATAAGGTTCGTGGCCCAGAGATTATTACGGATGATAAAGAAAAGTAAGCGGTTATGAAAAAGTATATATTAACCATCGTTGTTGGCTCGTTGGGATTGGGGACTGCCAGTGCCCAGAAGGCGTGGAGCCTGCGCGAGTGCTGCGACTATGCCATCGAGCATAATATCAGTATCAAGCAGCAGCAGAATGAGCGTCGTCAGCAGGAGCTGCAACTCAGCAATGCCAAGAACTCACGACTGCCGGATCTGAATGGTAGTCTGGGACAGAATTTCTCGTTCGGCCGTGGTCTGACTGCCCAGAATACTTATACTAACACCAATACCTCATCGACATCGTTCCAGTTGGGTGCCAGCGTGCCTATCTTCACTGGTTTCCAGATTCCTAACCAGATAAAGCTGAACCAGCTGAATCTGGAGGCTGCTACTGCCGACCTGGAGAAGGCCAAAAACGATATCCGTATGCAGGTGGCTCAGGCTTATGTGCAGATACTCTACGATATGGAGATGGCTGATGTGGCGCATCGACAGATTGCAATCGACTCGGCTCAGGTGGTTCGTCTGCAGGCTTTTGTGGATAACGGTAAGGCCAGCGAGGCTGAACTCTCACGACAGAAAGCCACTTTGGCTAACAGCAGGTTGACTGCTACCCAGGCTGATAACAACATGAAACTGGCTGTGCTGAGTCTGACTCAGCTGTTAGAGTTAGCAACCCCTGAAGGTTTTGCGATTGTACGCCCTACGGATGAGGAGCTGGATGCACTTGGCAAGCTGGATGGTATGGTGAGCCCCGATCAGATTTATGCTGAGGCTATGGGGGTACGACCAGAGATCCTCTCACAACAGCTGAAGCTAAAGGGTACTGCGCATAACATCAAGATTGCTCAGGCAGGACATTGTCCGACCCTCTCACTGAGTGGCGGACTGGGTACCAACTATTACACCACCTCGGGCTTTAAGTCTGATGGCTTCAGCAAGCAGTTGAAGAACAACTTCAGCCAGTATATCGGTCTGAATCTGAGTGTGCCTATCTTTAATCGTTTCCAGACACGCAATAGCGTTCGCAACGCCCGTATCCAGCAGGAAAACCAGCAGTTACAGCTCGACAATACGAAGAAAACGCTCTATAAGGAGATTCAGCAGGTGTATTACAACGCCCTGAATGCGCAGAGCAAGGAGAAGAGCTCGGCTGAGGCTGTACAGAGCTCGAAAGACGCTTTCGAACTGATGCAGGCCAAGTATGAGAACGGAAAGGCAAACATTACAGAGTTCAACGAATCGAAGAACAGCTACCTGAAGTCGGAATCCGATATGGTTCAGGCACGCTATGAGAATCTGTATCAGCACGCCTTGCTGGAGTTCTATCGCGGCAAGGAACTGAATTTCTAAGCTACGTTATCTATTTTGTATCCCAAACTTTGAAACTTATGTTGCAAAGTTTGGGATTTAAATTTCAAAGCGTGAAATATAAATTACTTCACGATGATTTTTCTTTTGTTAGCTACATAAATCCCTTTTGTATCGGGCTTTTTGTTTACTTTGCAACCACTAAGGGTGTACCAGCAGTCTGGTTGCGCTGTCTCTGTCTGTAGTAGCTGCATCCCTGCGCTCTCATCGCAGAATTTTTTCAGTTCGAAGAGCGCTGGCAGAGCCTTACCCGTTTCATTATCAAAGAGTGAGGCATTGTACCAACCATCAGTTACGCGTTGGGTGTTCCAATCAAGACCATATTCATTGGCTTCAGGGAACCACCAGAACAGGCCTTTCACATTCTGATGCTGGTTGAGGGTGGTTACCAAGGCGGCAGTGAATTGGCGCTGACCTTCGTATGTAAGGGGATAGCCTGTGGCATTATCGCCTACCTGGTAGTGGTAGCCACAACCTGTTTCCACCACCATGATATCTTTTGTGGGGAATGTGGTCTCAAATGCTGTTAATGCGGCGTCCAGTTGGGTAAGGTTGCCATGATAGTATGGATAATAGCTGGTGCCGATGATGTCGTAATCCACTTCGTTCTGATCCATTCTCTGATAAAAGTCTGTGATCTGCGGAATATTGGGCACGCGCTCTGTGTGGATAATGATTTTGGCATTTGGACATACTTCGCGGCAGGCTCTTCCTGCATTCTTTAGGGCAGTGGTGAGGCTACTCCAATTAGTGTCCTTATAGCCATTCCATTGGGTGTTGGCTTCAACCTTACACCCCGAATCCCACATCATGCCGTAGGTGATCTCGTTTCCTGTCTGGATAAAGTCGGGCGTAGCGCCTGCTTCAACTAATGCATTCAGGCAGTCCTTGGTATAGGTGTAGATATACTCGGTGGCTGGGGTGTTTACCGTTTTGAACGATGCGGGCGTGGCTTGCTGACTGGGGTCGGCCCAGGTGTCAGAGTAATGGAAGTCTAATATGAACTTCATACCAGCATCCTTGATGCGCTTTCCTAATGCCTTTACATAGGCCAGATCCTGTCGCACACCTTCGCCTTTATCCTCCGTGCTGGCTTGGCTGGGGTCTACAAACAGGCGCACGCGCATGGCGTTCAGGTCCTGATCCTTAAAATACTGGAGTAGATTGTTGATGGGATTGCCATCGGGATCCATGTAGTTGGCACCATGCTCTTCGTAGGTGGGCAATAATGAGATGTCGCCACCTACATACTTCTGGGCATGAAGGGTGTTCATGCCGCAGAGTAGGGTAGTTGTTAGTAATATTTTTAGTAGTTTCATTTTATTATGATATTGATTATTTCTTATGACGGTTGGCCCGTTGCTCACGGTATTTGGCTTTCTGCCTTGCAGAGCCGCTACCGTGAGCACCAGTGATATACTTCTTTTTCTTGGCTTTAGTCTTCACCTTGCCATCGTCTTTCGGCTTGTCACCTCCACGTCCGAAGTTGATGCCGTTCTCAAGAATGTTCTGAAAATCGTCCATGAATTTACAATTTGCCAATGATTAATGGTGGAACAGGCGTACACCAGTGAAGGCCATTGCGATACCATACTTGTCGCAGGTGTCGATAACATGGTCGTCGCGAACAGAGCCACCAGCCTGAGCGATGAACTCTACGCCGCTCTTGTGTGCACGCTCGATATTGTCGCCAAAGGGGAAGAAAGCGTCGCTACCCAGAGCCACCTTGGTGTTCTGAGCAATCCATGCCTTCTTTTCTTCCATCGTCAGCACTTCTGGCTTCTCTTTGAAGAACTGCTGCCAGGTGCCCTCGCGCAGTACATCGTCGTGATCCTCTGAGATATACACGTCGATGGTGTTATCACGATCAGCACGACGGATATTGTCGATGAAAGGCAGGTTCATCACTTTTGGATGCTGGCGCAACCACCAGATATCAGCCTTGTTACCAGCCAGACGGGTACAGTGGATACGGCTCTGCTGACCAGCGCCGATACCGATAGCCTGTCCATCCTTCACGTAGCATACTGAGTTGCTCTGGGTGTACTTCAGGGTGATGAGGGCGATGATCAGGTCGCGCTTAGCCTCGGCAGTGAAGGTCTTGTTCTGGGTAGGCATGTTCTCGAAGAGTGCATCGTCGTCGAGCTTGATCTCGTTGCGGCCCTGTTCGAAGGTGATGCCGAATACCTGCTTGCGCTCGATAGGCTCGGGAACGTAGGTAGGATCGATCTTGATCACGTTGTAGGTACCCTTACGCTTGTCTTTCAGAATCTCAATAGCCTCAGGTGTAAAATCAGGTGCAATCACGCCATCGCTCACCTCGCGCTTCAGCAGCTTAGCTGTGGTAGCGTCGCAGGTATCGCTCAGAGCCACAAAGTCACCATAGCTCGACATACGGTCGGCACCGCGTGCTCTGGCGTAGGCACAGGCGATAGGACTCTCGTCGAGGTCCTTCACGTCGTCCACGAAGTAGATCTTCTTCAGGGTGTCGCTCAGGGGCAGACCAACAGCTGCACCAGCAGGGCTTACGTGCTTGAACGAGGCTGCTGCAGGCAGACCGGTAGCGGCCTTCAGTTCCTTGACAAGCTGCCAGGCATTGAATGCGTCGAGGAAGTTGATATATCCAGGACGACCGTTGATTACTTCGATGGGGAGCTCACCCTCGGTCATGAAAATGCGCGAGGGCTTCTGGTTGGGATTACATCCGTACTTGAGTGCTAATTCTTTCATTTTTGCGATATTTTTTATTTCTGTGTGCAAAGGTACAAAATATTTTTGTAATTTTGCACCAAACTTAAATTATTAACATGGAGAAGAAACGTTTGGCGCTTCGGAAGCTGCTGGAGGCAGTGGAGAAGGAAATCCTGAGAAAACCTGATAAGAAAACGCTCGACCGTCTTTCTTTGTTGGCAGGGTTCCAGAGTTGGGAGGATTTTCAGAAAGCCCTGCATGGGGAATAAAAAAAGAGGCTCGCACACTTGGGTGAAGCCTCTTTTTTTACTTTTTTATTCGCCAACGTTGTGACGCTTTTCCTTAATGCGGGCAGCCTTACCAGTGAGCTTGCGCAGATAGTAAAGCTTAGCGCGGCGAACCTTACCTACCTTGTTAACCTCGATGCTCTCGATGTTGGGTGACTCGATGGGGAAGATACGCTCTACACCAACGGTACCAGACATCTTACGAACGGTGAAGCGCTTCTTGTCTCCGTGACCTGCAATCTTGATAACTACACCACGATAGAGCTGGATACGCTCCTTGGCACCCTCGATAATTTTGTAAGCGACAGTGATGGTGTCACCAGCCTTGAACTCTGGGAACTTTTTGCCGGTTGCAAATGCTTCTTCAGCAACTTTAATTAAATCCATTGTACTTTTTTATAATTAAATTGTTGTATCGTTCCAACGCAACATAACAGGCCTCTCGTTACTTCCTGCCAGCGATTACGCCGAAAAGCGGGTGCAAAGGTACAACTTTTTTTTTGTTTCAACGAAATATTTCGAATATTTTTTGTATTTTTGCACCATTAAAAGAATAAATTATGAGTATAAGACGCGTTTTTTATGTTTCTTTTGCCTCATTGATGCTATTCTCGTGTGCTCCAAAGAATTATCAACTATCTCATATTGAGCGCACTCGCATCATTGTAGATGATCGTTACGATCAGAATCCCGACGAGGCTGCTATCAAGTTTATTGAACCTTTCAAACGGGTTAACGACAGTATCATGGGACCGGTAGTGGGTATGGTGGCACATAACATGCATGCCGATCGTCCAGAGAGCGATTTGTCGAACCTCTTGGCTGATATCCTGGTATGGGCGGCTAAGGATTACGGCGAGCAGCCTGTTCTGGGCATTTATAACATGGGTGGTATTCGTGCCGATCTCACCAAAGGTAAGGTCACCTATGGCGATGTGCTCGATGTAGCTCCGTTTGAGAATAAGATATGCTTTATCACGCTGACAGGCGAGAAGATGCTGAAGCTCTTCCAGCAGATTGCCAAACGAGGCGGCGAGGGAGTTAGTCATGGTGTTGAACTTGTGATTTCCAAGGACGAGAAGTTGATATCTTGCCGTCTGCATGGTAAGGAGATTGATCCGAAGGCAGAGTATCGTGTGGCTACAATCAACTATCTGATTGAAGGTAACGACGGTATGCCAGCGCTCAAGGAGGGTACTAATATCATTGCCCCCAATGACAAGAGTAATAACACACGCTTCCTGATTATGAATTATTTCAAGGATCATCAGGCTCGTGGCTTGGTGGTCGATTCGAATGTTGAAGGTCGTATTAAAATCCAATAAGTTATGCGCAGATTTCACCTGATGATACTTGTAGCACTCTTGTCGGTAGTTTCGGCAGGTGCTAAGACCAAAAAAGAGTTGGTAATACTTCATACCAATGATACACATTCATGCATTTTGCCGCTGAATGAGAATCTGGATAATAAGAACCTGGCTGGTCGTGGCGGATTCCTGCGTCGTATCAATATGATCAAGGAACAGCGCCAGCAGCATCCTGACCTGTTGTTCTTCGATTCTGGCGATTTCTCTCAGGGCTCGGGTTTCTATACCTTGTTTAAGGGCGAGGTTGAGATCGGTCTGATGAATCAGATGGGCTATGATGCGGTGACTATCGGTAACCATGAGTTCGACTTTGGCCTTGAGAATATGGCACGGATCTTCCGTATGGCCAACTTCCCCGTGGTTTGTTCTAACTACGATTTTACTGGTACTCCCTGCGAGGGCTTGGTAAAGGATTATATCATCCTGAAGCGTCAAGGACTTAAGATTGGCGTCTTTGCCCTTGGTGCGCCGATGAAGGGACTGGTGTCGAATAAGAACTGTGAGGGCGTTAAGTTCCTCGATCCTGTTGAGACTTCGAAGAAGTATATTGATATCCTGCGTCGTCAAGAGAAGTGTGATGTGGTAATCTGTTTGTCACACTTAGGATGGGAGATATCTGAATATCCTGATCAGCAGTTCATTCGTGAGATAGAGGGCTGCGATTTGGTGCTGGGAGGTCATACTCATACCTATATGCCTGCCTTGGAATATGCTCCAGACAAGACCGGAAAGCAGATTCCTGTAGATCAGAATGGTAAGCATGGCGTGTATATCGGCAAGCTGGTGCTGACTTTTGAGAAGTAAGCTTATTCGAAATAGAAAGTTAATACTATCATCTTTGTATGCCCGCTCTTAACAGAGTTGGCATACATTTTTTTCTGGTCGTCCTTAAGACTGGCAACATGGCTCTTGTCCAATTTGTTGCCCAGACCATAACAGAATTTCAACTCAGGTATCAGCTTGAAGAATGGCAGATACAGGTCGCAACCCAGTCCCACCTCCAGCATGAGGACGGTACGTTTCAGTTGTACAATCTCCTGCTGATTGTTGGTAAGGTTCACCATCGGACTAACGCCTGCTACCATATAAGGGCGGATGTTGTTCCATCTCTGAGCGGAGAACTTCAGGTCGACAGGTACGGCCAGATAGGTGTTCTTCATGTCCTGTGTCTCTGTCTTGGGGTTGCCTTCAGAATCTAAGTCCTGCAGATTCTGTAATATCAGGTGCTTCGCGCCGAAATGCATGGTGGGCGATATGCGCAGGTTCAGATTACTGGATAAGCGCATATCCGCGAGCACGCCTACTGAGAATCCCACGTTCCAGCGGTCTGCATCATATACAAACGGGTTGGTGTTCTCTAACTCCAGATCCTGCATGTTCATACCTACGGATATACCAAAGTGCATAGGGCGCAAGTCGATGTACGGCTTGTGCTGTATCACGTATCGCTTCTGTGCTTGACAACTCATGGCGATACATAGCGTTATGATGACGGTTAGAAATCTCTGCTTCATACCATATTAATAACGGAGAAATACTTATCTTATTATGTGTGTGCTTATTTTGACATTGTATAAATTATTAAAAATGATACCTAAAATTTGGTATATTTCGAAAATAAATTGTACCTTTGCATCATTAAATGTGAGTATTAACAGTATTAATAACTTAAATTGATTAAGAATTATGGCATATGTAATTGGTGACGACTGCATCGCTTGCGGTACATGTCAGGGTGAGTGCCCAGTAGAGGCTATTTCTGAGGGTGAGAAGTATTCTATCAACCCCGATCTCTGCACAGAGTGTGGTACTTGTGCTTCTGTTTGTCCCTCTGAGGCTATCAGCCTTCCCTAATAAGATAGGACATAGTGAAAGTATAGCAGGTGTTTCCTTATTGGAAACACCTGTTTTCTTTATTGGAAACCAATGTTTTCTCACTTAGAAAACACCATTTTCTAACTTGGAAAATACTCACAAAAAAAGAGATGTTCATTGCTGAACACCTCTTTCTTTGTATTGTAATGCTTGAATTACTTCAGATCACGAATCTGCTGTGCAGCAGCATAGTTGGGGTCGATAGCCAGGATCTTGTTGGCATACTCCTTAGCCAGTGGCTTGTTCTTACCATACAGGAAAGCGTTCGACATCAGGTAGTGCAAGCTATACTTCAGCATGGTGTCCTCACCCTTGGTGCGGTCGGCCTTACCCTCCAGCAGCTCTACAACCTTCTGGTAGTCGGCCTTGGCAAGACCCTTCTCACCATTCTTGTCGAGCTTGTTGTTCATGGTAGCGCACTGATAGGCAACGTATGTTGACTGGATGGGGAACTTCTCACCCATAGCGCGATAAGCCTCGATAGCCTTACCAATCAGCTCAGCCTTGCGGCTTGCATCCTCGTCAGCATACTTTGAGTAGATCTTTGCTACACCTTCCATATCGTCAGAGTTTACATCGGGCTTGCAAGCCATGTACTGCTCGTAGTACTTGATGGCGTTCTCAAACTCCTTGTCCTTCAGATAAGAGTCAGATACACTCTTCAGGATAGCCCAGCGCTTGATCATTGACTGATCGTTAACCAGCTCAAGAGCCTTGTCATAGTGAGTGTACATGTTAGCCTTATCCTCCAGAGCCTGATAGATCAGTGCTGTATAGAAGTGGTCGTACTCAGATACCTTGGCGCTATCGGTCTCGAAGAAATACTTGTTGATGTAGCTCTTGGCAGCCTCGTAGTTCTTCAACTCATAGTTTGAGAACATTGCCAGACGGTTGAATGTTGGGTTGCGTGGCTCCAATTTGATACCAGCCTCGGCAGCGCGGAGAGCATCCTGGAAGTGACCAGTGAAGTAGCTACAACGTACGAACTCGTTCAGTCCTAACTTGTCGAGCTTGTTGATATCAGCCTTAGCATAGTTCTCGTAGGCAGCCTTCTCGTCACCAGCCAGCATATAGATATGTGCGGTGATAGCATCTACGTCCTCATCAGGGCACTGAGCCTTCATATCCTGCAATTTCTTGGCAGCCTGAGTTGGGCTGATCTTACGGTAAACCATGGCCCACTTCTTGTAACCCTCAGGATTCTTTGGGTCGAAGGTAATAGCCTGGTTGTAGTAGCCAGCAGCCTTACCACCATCAGTACCGTAAGCCGACTCGATATCGCCTAACAGCAGATATGCGGGTGCATACTGATACTTAGGTTTGCCAGCCTCATTGGCATAGTTGGCAAACATTCGTGCATTAGCTGTATCCTTCTGAGCATAGAAGGCCTGACCGATCTTAATCAGCGCAGCAGCGTCCTTCTTGTTCTTCTTGTAGGCAGCTTTTGCTAACTCGGCTACATTGGGAGCCTTTGACTTAATTCCATCGAGAGCAGCATTGAGTTCTGCTTCCTGTGCATTAGCGGCGGCGCTGAAACCTGTCAGCATCGCACCCATTAATAGATATTTAATTGCTTTCATAATTCGTGTTTTTTTAATTCTACTTTGTTTACTGTTCTCTCTCTTATGACGTTTATATTTGATTTTGGTTTAATCACTGCTTATTGACAATCACATCTCTGACGTTCATATTGGCTGTTCTTGGGAGCAGTCCGAAGCGCAGGATGATTTTCTGTCCTTTGGGTAGCTGTACAAAGTGAGTAAAGCTACTGGGCACGCCGTTACGTGTGTCATTTAGCAACGCATAGATGGTGCGACGTAGGGGATAATTGCCATTATATAAATAGTACTGATAGGGTTTCCAACTGTTGTATTTCGTTGCCGAATCGAGCTTTGAAACGCCCATCACTGTTATATTCTTCTTAAAGGTCACGTTGGTGGTGTCGCGCTTGTCGTTCAGCCAGTTCGAACCTATAATACCCAAAGAGTTTGGATGGTTCTCAACATAGTCGATAACGGCAGCACTTGTTTTGGCTGCTCCGATGTTGGGGGCGCTGAATTGTTTGCCACCAAGGATGGAGTCTACACACCAACGTACGGTGCTTGAGAGTGGATTGTCGAATACCACATCAATGACTCCCAGTTTGTTTTGTGGGTATATCTCGTCCCACTTGGTAATCTCGCCCTTCAGCACTCGTGCAAAATCCTTGATGGTGATGCAAGAGTCGGGGTTTGAGTTGTTGACGATGATGGCCAGACCGTCGTAAGCTACAGGTATGGCTCTTGGCAGGAATTTCTGGCTGATCAGTGTCTGGCGCTCTTTCTTCGTGAAATCACGTGTGGTGAAAGCCAGCCATGTTTCTTTGTTCATCAGTTTCTTAACAGCATCCTGCTCGTTGATATAAACGGGTGTGATGGAGTCGAGTGTCTGATTAGTGAAATAATATAGTTCTTCGTCAATGATAGGGTAGAAACTTTCATCGGCTGTCAGTATGCTGGCAGCCTTCTGATAAGCTTGCTCCTTTTCAGGATTAGGCTTGTTCCCACATCCGGGGAACAAGCCTAATATCAAGGTTAATCCAACTAATTGTGATAATTTGTTGAATGCGTTCATTTCAGATTTTGTTGAGCATTACTGCAGACGGAATGTAACAGGTACGGTGTACTTTACACGTACTGCGCTACCGTTCTGCTTACCAGGAATCCAGTGTGGCATTGACTTAACAACGCGCTGTGCCTCCTTGTCGAGTGATGGGTCAACGCTTCTTACAACCTTTACATCGGTGATAGAACCGTCACGCTCTACAACGAAGGTTACAACTACACGACCCTGTACACCGTTCTCCTCGGCTACTACTGGATACTTGATATTCTTAGACAGATATTCGAACAGAGCTGCGCTACCTCCAGGGAACTGAGGCATTTCCTCTACCACGTCGAACACCTTGGTCTCTTCAACCTTTGGTGGCTCGGGCTCAGCAATAGTCTCCTTTACTTTAAGAACCTCACCTGCTGTCTCGTCGTTACCTTCAACGTTGAAAGCACCGATAGCGGTGTTGGTCTCCTGCAGTTCTTCCTGAGACTTCATCTCCTGCTCTTCCTTAACCTCTTCGTCCTTCTTGATTTCAGGAACGGTGAAGGCTACAGAGCTCTTGACGCGCTCAATCTCAATCTTCTCGGGTTCGGGCTCATCTTTCTTTTCCACCTTAGCCTCTTTCTTGTCAGCCAGACTGGCCAACTCAACGTCGGTTTCGATGGCTGCGTTACGGGAAGCGATGTAATTATCGATTTGCACCTTTGCAATCACGATTGCTGCGATAAGAGCAAATATAGCAATCATGGTCAGCAGTGCCTTCAAGTTACGGGTTCCCGTCTTCTTGCGCAATTGATAAGCTCCGTATGACTGGTTTTTACCTTCGAATACGAGGTCAACCCAGCTGTTGTCAATAAGATCTATTTTTGCCATAGTCTATTCTACATTTTAGGGGTTACTTGACGCCAGCCTTCTCAATGAGTGCCTTATCGTCGTCACTCATCTTGTCGACATTGTCAATCACATACTTATCAATATTGCTAATGAGCATCTCGTCGAGTGCAGCAACCATATTCTCATAGGTAGCTGTGTTCAGAGGACGGATGATGACGGTCATAGTAGGAACCTTCTCGCCTGAGGGCAGTTCACCCTTCTTCAGCTTCTTCAGAGCTTCCTGATACTGCTCGTCGGTCATCTTTGAGTTGTACTCATTCTTCTTCGCATCGAGCTCCTTCTTAGCCAACTTGATCTTGGCGATAGGGTTGATACCCTCTTCAGTAGTGTGCTCGTTGAGAACCTTCTCAATACCATCCTTACCATAAGTGGTGGGCTTTACGCATGAAGGATCGTCGTAGTTGGGCAGACCAGCTACATACCATACCTTATTGTTTGCACCCAAATAGAGTGTGATGGTGTGAGAAGCCTTTGTTACCTGCTTCTCTTCTTCTTTCAGCTGCGATGTGTCATCGTTTGATGGCATAGTCAACTGCATAGCCTGTGGCTTTGCCAGTGTAGTACACAGCATGAAGAAGGTAATAAGAAGCATCATCATGTCTACCATTGGCGTGAAGTTCACGCGGGTATCCATCTTTTTCTGCTTTGATAGATTCTTTTTTGCCATAATACTACTAGTCGTTTAAACGTTTAACATCGAGATTCGTAATCAGCTGGAAACGGTTCTCGTTCATGTCCTGGAGCTCTGACATCAGCTTCTTGATGGTTCCATAAGAAGTCTTTGAGTCGCACTTGATGGCGAGCTTGATGTCGGGGTTAGCCTCGCGGGCTGCTGTCACCCACTCCTGGAACTCACTCTTACCACCGTTGATACTATCGAGCGGCAGTCCGAGCTTCTGGATGGCCTCGCCCATCTTTTCTGTATCGAGGTTCAGATAGTTAGCAAGCTGAGCCATTGGCGCACCAACCATAGCATCCTCGCGGAAGTGCTTGATCTGGTTGGCATTCAGCTGGATACCAAACTTGTCGGTCATGGTCTCCATCATAGCCTGCATGTTATTCTTGTTTTCGGTACCACAGTAGATGCGTCCTTCTGGAGTTACCAGAATGTTGAGCACATCCTGCTCAGGTATCTTAACCTCTGACACAGAATTAGGCGCTGTGACTGAAACTGGCTCTGGTGTCAGGAATGTTGAAGTCAACATAAAGAAACACAGAAGCAGCGTCATCACGTCTGACATAGGCGTCATGTCAATCCAGATGTCTTTTTTCTGTATCTTAATTTTAGCCATTCTCTAAATGCTTTTTTAATGCGTTAAAAAAATGGATAAAGATTAAGCCTCGTTGTGGTTAGAATCGTATGTAGCGGCGATTGTGTAACCAATCTCGTCGAGAGCGAATGTCAGCTTGTCGATCTTGTTTGAGAAGAAGTTATAAACTACGGTAGCTACCCATGATGTCAAGATACCAGAAGCTGTGTTAACCAGAGCCTCAGAAATACCTGCAGACAGAGCCATAGAGTCAGCACCACCACCAGCAGACAGAGCCTGGAATGATCCGATCATACCGAGCACAGTACCGAACAGAGCGGTCAGAGTACCGAGTGATACGATGGTTGCAACCATTGGGAGGTTCATCTGCAGAGTAGGCATCTCAAGCTGAGTAGCCTCCTCGTGAGCCTGCTGGATCTTAGCAATCTTAGCAGCCTTCTTCAGAGTATCGTTAGCCTCAACATCCTTATAAGCGGCGATAGAAGCCTTAACTACGTTAGCTACAGAACCCTGCATCTTGTCGCAAAGTTTGTCAGCCTCATCGAACTTCTGAGCCTTGATGAGTTCCTTAACCTGAGCGGTGAACTTGGCGAGGTTAATCTTACCAGCGGCGCTCTTGATAGCGAAGAAACGCTCGATACCCAGGCAGATAACGGTGAAGAGAAGAGTCAGGATCAGACCTACAACGAAACCTCCCTTATATACAGTACCCAGCAGGTTTGCAGGATGACCGCTACGGTCGCCACCAACGAAGTTGTTGGGATCACCCATAACGAAGTACCATACACCATAACCAAGAGCTGCACAAATTACCAAGATAACCCATGCTGCCTTAATACCACCAAAGCCCGAATTCTTTTTGGCTGGGGCTGCAGCCTTTGTTGTTGTTGCCATAATTAAAAATAATTTTTTAGTTATTATAAATAAATAAAGATTTGTTTCACCTCGCAAAAGTAGCAAAATAAAGCGGAATACAAGCTAAATTAATACATTTTAACTAAGAATTTCCGAATTATTTTAGTTTTACTACCACTTCTTTGATGCGCTTCATGGCTTCCACAATGTTTTCATCGCTTGTAGCGTAGCTCATTCGGAAGCATTCAGGATCACCGAAGGCGTCTCCACCAACCGTTGCGACATGACCTTTTTCTAACAAATACATGGCGAAATCGGTCGAGTTATTGATAGTGGTTTCACCATCGCTCTTACCAAAGAAACTGCTGCACTTGGGGAAGAGGTAGAAGGCACCTTCTGGCACATTTACCTCAAGTCCGGGGATGTCCTTTGCCAGCTTGACAATGAGGTTACGACGGCGCTCAAAAGCCTGGCGCATATCCTCTACACACTGCTGATCGGCCACATAGGCAAACTCAGCGGCTTTCTGACTTACTGAGCAGGGACCGCTGGTGTACTGTCCCTGAAGCTTGTTACAGCCCTTGACAATCCACTCTGGGGCGGCAATATAGCCAATACGCCAGCCTGTCATCGCATAGGCTTTAGATACACCGTTTACGATGATGGCACGCTCCTTCATGCCAGGGAACTGGGCGATACTCTCATGCTTGCCGATATAGTTGATGTGCTCATAGATCTCATCTGCCAGTACAAACAGGTCGTCGTGCTTCAGGATGACATCGGCTAACGCCTTCAGTTCAGCCTTGCTATAAACGCTACCTGTTGGGTTGCTGGGTGAGCAGAGGATAATCATGCGTGTCTTGGGGGTGATGGCTGCCTCTAACTGCTCTGGCGTCATCTTGAAGTTCTGGTCGAAACCGGCCTCTACGAACTTGGGAGTACCACCTGCCAGCAGTACCATCTGGGGATAGCTCACCCAATATGGGGTTGGGATAATGACTTCTTCGCCATCATTCACCAGGGCCATCACTGTGTTGCACACACTCTGTTTGGCACCATTGCTGACCAGAATCTCATTGACGGTGTAGTCCAGCTGGTTCTCGTTCTTCAGCTTGGCTACGATAGCCTTGCGCAGATCGGGATAGCCTGGGACGGGAGAATAGCGTGAATAATTCTCGTCAATAGCTTTCTTGGCTGCCTCTTTGATAGCATCAGGTGTATTGAAGTCGGGTTCTCCAACACTCATGTTAATTACATCGATACCTTGCGCCTTCATTTCGGAGCTTTTCTGAGACATTGCCAGCGTGGCTGATGGGGCTAAACGCTGCAGACGATTGGATAATTGTGCCATATTATTCTAAATTTTGTGCAAAATTACGCATTTTATTTTTTAATACGAAATAAATGTGCCAATTTTTCACTTTCAGGAGTGAATTTGTGGCATTCTGAGTGTTATTTCAGATGGAGCGTATGTCCCATACGGTTCTTCTTCGTCTCCAGGTAACGCAGATTATACTGGTTGGGAGTAACTTCGATGGGCACATTCTCTATGATTTCGAGACCATAAGCCTCCAGACCTACGCGCTTTACGGGATTATTGGTCAGCAGACGCATCTTGTGTACGCCGATGTGGCGCAGCATCTGCGCACCACAACCGTAGTCGCGCTCATCGGGCTTGAAACCTAAGTGCACGTTGGCGTCGACGGTGTCGAGACCTTCCTCTTGCAGTTTGTAGGCGGCAATCTTGTTCATCAGACCGATACCGCGACCTTCCTGCTGCATATAGATGACCACGCCTTTGCCCTCTTTCTCGATGGCCTGCATGGCTTTGTGCAGCTGCTCACCGCAATCGCAGCGCTTGCTGCCTAAGATATCGCCTGTCATGCACGATGAGTGTACGCGTACCAGTATAGGCTCGTCCTCCTGCCATTCGCCCTTGATCAGGGCCATGTGCTCCAGACCATTACTCTTCTGGCGGAAGGGTATCAAGCGGAAGTGACCGTAATCCGTGGGCATATCTACTTCTTCGCCTACTTCAATCAATGACTCCTTCTTCAGTCGGTAGGCAATCATATCTTTGATACTGATAATCTTCAGATTCCACTCTTTGGCAAAGGCCATCAGTTCGGGCATACGGGCCATGGTGCCATCCTCATTCATGATTTCCATCAGTGCGCCTGCTGGGTAGAGACCTGCCATGCGACAGAGGTCGATGGCAGCTTCAGTGTGTCCGCTACGGCGCAATACACCGTTGTCTTGGGCGTAAAGGGGATTCACGTGTCCTGGACGTCCGAATGTCTCAGGCGTGGCGGTCGGATCAGCCAATGCTTTGATAGTTTCTGCGCGGTCGTGAGCACTTACACCGGTGGTGCAACCTTCGAGTTTATCCACGGTGACAGTAAATGGAGTGCCAAGTACTGAGGTGTTGTCCTGTACCTGATGTGGCAGGTCCAGTTCCTTGCATCGCTCGATGGTAATAGGTGCGCAAAGCACGCCTCGCGCGTGTTTCAGCATGAAGTTTACTTTCTCTGCTGTTATCTTTTCGGCGGCGATAATCAGGTCGCCTTCGTTCTCGCGGTCTTCGTCGTCCACAACAATCACGAACTCACCCTGCTCGAAGTCCTTAACGGCTTCTTCTATGCTGTTCAACTTCATCTTTTCCATTTTATTACACCTTATTTATATATAGTAGTTAATCCTTATGCTTTTTTGACTCCTTGTCGCGTGCCAGTTCATATACGAATGGCATCTTCTCTAAATCTTCGAACGACTTAGGTGTTGGTGGTGCGAATTTGGCCGCACGTTCCAGTATTCTCTCGTTGGTCTCCAGAATGCGGTTCAGGTCTTTGCGCAGACGCAGACGGAACCGGCACATTCTCAGATAGAAGAACGCACCAAGTGGCAGAATCAAACCTGTGATGATGTTCAGCCACTTCTGGCGGAACGGACGGGTGTGCGCATGGGTAGCCACGATGGGGTAGTGGTTCAGGTAACCCAGTATCTGTGCATCCTTGGTATTGGCCAGATCGTCGATGACTTCTTCCAGCTGTTCTACAATCTTCTGGATCTTCTGGTCGTCACCAGGGTGGAAGAACACGTGGATGGGGTTAGGCAGATGCAACAGCTTGTGCTCCTCGCTATATTGTTTGATTTCCTGACTGATCTGCAGCAGATAGTACGAGTCGAGTGCATAGATAGGATCCTCGATGATCACCTCCTTGCGATAGATGTGGCGGTGTGTTCTCAGACCGAATATACGCATGAATACCTGCTTGTACATGTCGATGTTGAATACCACCGAGTCGTTGTTTGCCTTATAGGTAAAGAAGGCAGCGATAGGTGCCAGGACAACGGTTGATATCGTCATGCCATACCATACGGTCCATTGGTCGTCGCGTGCCATCTTCTGACCTGTACTGTCCAGAATGTAGTACACAATAAATACCAGTACGGATATGATGACAGGTACACCCAGTCCTCCTTTACGGATGATGGCACCAAGGGGCGCTCCGATAAAGAAGAAGATAATACAGGTCAGGGCCAGTGTGAATTTAAGGATGGCCTGAATCTGGTGTGTACGGAAATAACGATGCAGATTTTTGGCATAGGTGCCCTTCATCTCCAGGTCGGTAGCACACGATTGGGCGTTGTTGACCGCTACACGCATAGCCGCTTGCTTCTGGTTGTCGTTCAATTTGTTGAATAGCGAGTCGAGGGTGGTGTGGCCTCCTGCCAGTTGCTGGGCTATCTTTGTTGAGTCGCTTGCCGATACGCTGGCCTTTCTGAAGAAGAAACTGGTTCCCTCCTTGTAGTAGGCACGACCTACACTGTCATTAAACTCCTGCAGTGAGTCCTTGTCGTGCAGGATCTTTCCTAAACTCTTCGCTCTCGCGTCGCCTGCGATATCGTTGACATCGGCCATACTGAAGCCACCGTCAAAGTCGAGGACGATGCGTTTGGTGACGAATGTCTCGCGGCGATAGGGTACGTCGGCAGTCCCTGCCAGATCCTGCGAACGCATATTCTCGTTCCATACACCATTATATAATGTAAGCAACAAGTGTTTCTTCTCTGCAGTGCTCTGCATCATACCCGAGTCGGCCAGGATGATGGCCTGATCCTCGTAGCTGCCAGTCATACGGTAGATCATGATACCGTATAGCATACCTGTGTTCAGGTCTTTCTTCTGTACGTAGATGTTCGTGTTAGGCAGACCGTCGTAGAACATGCCCTCAGGAATCTCAACCTCGGGGCTTTTCTGTTTCATACCCAACAGCAGACGGTAGAAGTCCTGGTTAGCCTGTGGACCAACCACGTTCTGGAAGTAGAATGAAACGCCAGCCATCAGTACCGATATGATGATAAGCGAACGGAAAGCCTGCATCAGTGAGATGCCAGCCGCCTTGATGGCGGTCAGCTCAGAACTCTCGCCTAAGTTACCAAAGGCAATCAGCGATGAAAGCAGGATGGCCAGAGGGAAGGCCTGTGGCATCAGCATCAGGCCCATGTACCAGAAGAACTGGGCCATCACCTCCAGTGAAAGTCCTTTACCAATCAGTTCGTCAACATAACGCCATAGGAACTGCATCATCAGCACAAATTGGCAGATGAAGAAGGTTCCTACAAACAGCATTCCGAACTGTTTAGCGATGAATATGTCCAGTTTCTTGATTCGAAACATTTGCTATTTTGCAATTTTGGCTGCAAAATTACAAAAAAAATAGTGAATAGTGAATAGTCAATAGTGAAAAGTTGTTTCCCCTTGTGTTTTTTTCACTATTCACTAATCACTATTCACTCATTATAGTCCACTTGCTCTGTGCAGTCGGTCAAGCATGCTCTCCCACAGAATCTTGAGACCGTCTATATCGTCGTCATCGGCAAAGTCTGTGATGAGCAGGTTCAGTTGGTGGGTCAGGTCGCTTTGTGCTATTCGCATCTCAAAGTAGGTATCATCGTCTTCCTCGTCCCATTTCAGACGGATGTGGTCAAATTTCTGGGCTTCGACGACGTGTGCCACTCTCACGTCTTGTTCTGTCCATGGTTCTCCCCAGGTAAAAGTGAAAATCCCGTCTTCTTCGGTGACGTGGTCTGCAAACCAACGCTCCAGTCCGTGAGCGCTACCTATCTGTTCCCATATTAATGCTGGCGACTTGATGGCCAATGGATATTCTATGTCTATTTTCTGCTTTCCCATATGTTTTTGGGTTAGAATTACTGATTCTAGTATTGTTTTATGCGGCAAAATTACAAAAAATCTTCGAAAAACAAAACTTTTTGCCGAAAAATTTTGGTAGTTCCAAAAAAAGTACTACCTTTGCACCCGCAAAACAGCAAATGGCGGGATAGCTCAGCTGGTTAGAGCGCATGATTCATAATCATGAGGTCCCCAGTTCAATCCTGGGTCCCGCTACCAA
The DNA here is from genome assembly GCF_000702825.1 of Prevotella sp. P6B1. Lineage (GTDB taxonomy): Bacteria > Bacteroidota > Bacteroidia > Bacteroidales > Bacteroidaceae > Prevotella. Next base: position 191,833 of record NZ_JNKF01000012.1, on the reverse strand, counting down.
AAGAGAGGCAGTTAGATTCATTTCTAACTGCCTTTTTTCTTTGTTTTGTTTTGCTGGTCAGGAAAAAAACATTATTTTTGCAGCCATGAAACGAATACTGTTTACCATAGCCTTTGTGATAGCATCTCTTTCTCCGCTATCCATCGTGGCCCAGGAGGTTGTCAATCTCTCTGGCGCTTGGGATTTCTGTGTTGGCGAGACACCTCGTTATACTGATCAGGTGATTCTGCCAGGTTCTATGCTTACTAATGGTAAAGGCGACCCAGTGTCGTTAACTACCCGTTGGACGGGCTCGTTGTATGATTCGAGCTATTATTTCAATCCCTATTTACAGAAGTATCGTCAGGAAGGTAACCTGAAGTTCCCTTTCTTCCTGACACCCGATCGTCATTATGTAGGCAGTGCCTGGTATCGTCGTAGTGTGTATGTGCCTCAGTCGTGGGAGAAACGTCGTGTCACGCTCTTCCTCGAACGTCCGCATATCGAGACGACTGTGTTGGTGAATGGCACTGAGGTAGGCCACGACATGTCGTTGTCAACTCCTCATGTCTATGATGTAACCAACTATGTATTGCCTGGGCAACGTAATACCATCGAGGTGAAGGTGTATAATGGTATCGATCATGTGTGCGTGGGACAGGACTCGCATAGTGTTTCCGATCAGACGCAGGGTAACTGGAACGGTATCATCGGACGCATGGAACTTCGTGCCCAACCTCGTAAGCTCTATATTGATAAGGTAAAGATCCATCCGCATCCCTTTGTTAACTCAGTGGGGCTCGAGATTGAACTTCGTGGACAATCGCCCGATTTTGGTTTTTATGGCATGCAGGTGATGATACAACGTGAGAATTGTGATACGGCAAAAATCTATGTGGCCAACTATGATATCTGGTCGAACCACATGAAACTTGAGGTGCCGGTGATTGATGGTAACTGGCTGTGGGATGAGTTCCACCCCAACTGTTATCGCTTGGCTGTCAGTGCTGGCGACGATTATTATGAGACCACCTTCGGTATGCGTGAGGTGGGGGTAGTGGAGCGTCAGATATTTCTGAACCGCCATCCCATTTTCCTACGTGGAACTGTGGAGAACTGCTGTTTCCCCGAAACAGGCTTCCCACCTACCGACGAGGCTTCGTGGGAACGAATCTTCCGCAAGATCAAAGAATATGGCTTGAATCATGTGCGTTTCCATTCCTATTGTCCGCCCGATGCCGCTTTCTGTGCGGCTGATAAGTTAGGTGTCTATCTGCAACCTGAGGGACCCTCGTGGCCAAACCATGGGGTGAAGTTAGGGCAGGGGCAGCCTATCGACGACTATCTGTTGCAGGAGTCGAAACGTATTGTAGATACCTATGGTCATCATCCCTCGTTTATCATGATGGCAGCTGGCAACGAACCAGCAGGCAATTGGGTGGAGTACTGTGCCGACTGGGTGAAGAAGATGAAGGCCTACGACCCCTATCGTATCTATTGCGGTGCCTCGGTTGGTGGCGGATGGGCTTGGGATGCTGGCTCCGACTATCATGTCAAAGGAGGAGCCCGTGGCTTGGCGTGGGATAAGCATGCGCCCAGTTCTGATGACGACTATGATGACCAGATACTCCGTCCGCGCAACTATCGCGATACCGTTGATAACAACTCGCCCATCATTGCCCATGAGCAAGGACAGTGGTGTGCTTTCCCTGATTTCAAGGAGATACCGCAGTATGTAGGTGTGTATAAGGCGCGTAACTTTGAGCTGTTCCGCGATTTGCTGGCCGATCATGGTATGGCCTCTATGAGCGAGAAGTTCCTGACGGCCAGCGGTCGATTACAGACTCTGTGCTATAAATACGAGATAGAACGCAATCTGCGTACTACCGATTATGCAGGTTTCCAGCTCCTGGGGCTCAACGACTATAGCGGTCAGGGTACTGCCCTTGAAGGTGTGCTCAATGTGCATTGGGGTGAGAAGGGCTATACCAATGCCCGCGAGTTCTTAGAGTTCTGTCGTCCCATCGTGCCTCTGGCCCGCTTCCGTAAGTTTGTCTTTGCTAACAGCGACACCCTTCGTGTGCCAGTCGAGGTCTATAATGCCATGTATGGTCATCTGCGTAACGTACGTACCAGCTATTATATCTATACCGATTCTGGAAAGGTGCTGGCTGGCGGTTTACTGGCTTCTGGCGATATCCCTCTGGCTAAGCATACGCAGGTAGGTGAGATTGTGTTCCCGCTCGATTCTGTCACGGCGCCACAGAAACTGACACTCGCAGTGAGTGTGGGTAGCAATGCCGTGCGTAACCATTGGGAGTTCTGGGTCTATCCTGATTCTGTGGCGATGCCGGCTTCTGACAAGGTACTGATAGCCGATACACTCGACGCTCGTGCTTTGGCCGAACTGCAGCGAGGTGGTACAGTATTGCTCACAGCTGCTGGTCGTATCAGGTTTGGTAGCGATGTGGTGCAGCACTATCTGCCAGTGTTCTGGAACACGTCGTGGTTTAAGATGCGTCCGCCACACACCACAGGTGCCTATATCGATAAGGAGCATCCTTTGTTCCGCTATGGGTTTCCTACGGACGACTGGGGAAACCTGAACTGGTGGGAACTGCTGAACAAGGCGCAGGTGATGAACCTCAGTGAGTTTCCGCTCGACTACCAGTCGCCCATCCAGCCGATTGATACGTGGCATGTCTCGCGTAAACTTGGTATGCTGATCGAAGCCCGTGTGCTGAAGGGACGACTGCTGATGACCACGATGGATCTTTCTTCCGATCTTGAGCATCGCCTGGTAGCCCGTCAGATGCGTCAGGCTGTCCTGCGTTATATGCAGAGTGCCGACTTCCGACCATCGCTCAACCTTTCGCCCGATGTGATTACCCATCTCTATACCCGTCAGGCTCCTAAGGTAGATATGTTTACCCGCGAGAGTCCCGACGAGTTGAAACCAAAAATAGCAGGCACTTCGAAATGAAGCGCCTGCTAAATGTTTTATCTGCAACTATTCTTTATTTGTTGGCAGGGTGATCGTAGGTTGATGTACGAACATCCCAGAACATCTTTGAATAGTAGTTGTTGGTGCCATCCTGCAACTTGGCTACAGCTGCCTTCCAGCTCTCGCTGTTCAGTGTGCTCTCGTCGGTGGGGTACTTAACACGGCTGATAATATCGCCCTTTACATCCGACAGAGGCTCAAACTTGTAAAGAGTAGTGCCTAAGGCTGCACTGTACTCACCTGGACGTACAATCTGCTCAGGATAACCCGTACGACGGATCTCTGTCCAAGCCTCTGTACCATTGGTGAACAGGTCGATGTACTTCTGGATAGCGTAGGTCTCGGCATTGATGTTCTGGCAGGCTGCGGCTACATAGGTGGCCACCTCATCCTCATCGGGAGTAGCGCCCATCACATCGTACCAGTAGGCGATACTTGCCTCAACACCTTCCTTATAGTCGTCAGCGCTGAATCCGTTGTACTCACCAATGATGAACTTCAGCTCTGCATAGGTCATCAGGGGCACTGCGTATGTCTTAGCCAATACAGGAGGCTGAGCAGCATACCAGCTGGCCACACCGTCCTGTGTAAACAGACGGGCCTGAACACCAGTCTGAGTAGCCACTGCCATACCGTTCCACTTGCCATCATCTACAGTATAGACGTGGATACGTGGGTCGATAACACCTTCCCAAGGATGCTTCTTTGAAGGGCGAGCCTCAACGTTCAGGGTGTCGGTCTGACCCTTCAGCAGGTCGGCCAGTGTCTTGTTGATGGCGAAGTCGTTACGACGGTCAACAAAGAAACCCTCGTAGAACTTACAGTACTCAGTACCTGTAGCTGAATACTGGAACTTGGCTGCATCGTCGTTGCTCTCGAATACACCGCTGGCCAGAGCCTGCTGGATGTAGGACTTCCAGTTGCTGTCAACCTTTGACATATGGATGGCGAGACGGCACTTCAGTGAGTTACCGAACTTCTTCCACTTCGAGGCGTCGCCATCGTAGATCACGTCGCCGCTGGTGAAAGCAGGCTCGCTCTCGTCAATCATCTCTACAGCCTCTGTTACTTCTTTCATCAGCTGAGCGTACAGCTCTTTCTGATCGTCGTACTTAGCGTAGAGCAGACCATCGCTTTCCAGCTTCAGAGCCTCAGAGTAGGGGATGCTTCCCCATGTATCGGTCATCAGGTCGGCCAACCAAACCTTCATGATCATAGCAGCTGCTATCTGGTTGGCATTAGCACCATAGGCCGAGCTGGCATCCTTGGTAGCAGCATCGGTGTTCATGTTGATCACCTTCTGGAAGTTGTTCAAGCCCAGATACATGTACTTGAAGTAGCTGTTGTTGACAGACTCACGAATCTGGTAGCGGTCTTCCTCGGTGTAGTTACGCTGGCTCCACTGCTGTGAGTAAACCAGGCACTGACGACCGCTGAACCAGTTGTCGTAGATGTTGTCCATTGTCCACTTCTCTGCTGCGTTCATGATCATGTTCGAAGGAACATTCGAAGCAACATTAGGGTTGACATTCATTGCCTCCTGATCCGTACAAGCAACAGTAGCGAAGCAGAGAGAACCAATCAGTGTATATTTAATTAATTTCTTCATATTATGTTTCCTCCTTTATTTTAGAATTTCATATTGACAGTGAATCCATAGGTAGAAACCATTGGTGTAGCACCACCTTCAACACCCTGGATGTTTCCAGAACCTGTCACGATCATCTCTGGGTCGAAGTGCTTTACATCAGGTCCCCATACAGCCAGGTTACGACCGAATGCCGACAGGCGCAGGCTCTTAACGAACCACTGGGGCTTGAGGTTGAAGGTATAGCCAACGCTTACCTCACGCAGTTTGATATAGTCGCTCTTCAGCAGGCTCTGTGCAGCAGGACCAGTGTAGAAATTCTCGTAGTAGTCGCGGGCAGCCACAACCTGTGTGTTAGGTTTGCCGTCTGTGGTGTAACCCTGAGTGATGATACCTGTCTCACGAACGTTGTTGGCAGCAGTCTCCTCGAACATACCGCAGTACATACCCCACAGGTAAGTGGTAGAGAAGTACTGACCACCCTTAGAGAAGTCGAGCTGGAAGCTCAGGTCGAGGTTCTTATAACGGAATGCGTTGGTCCAACCACCAGTGAAGTCTGGGAAGATATGACCAATCACCTGGTTGCCGTCGGTAGCCATATACAGACCGTCATCACCAACGAGCTTGTTGCCGTTCTCATCATATACATAGTCGGTACCCATGATAACACCATACTCCTCGCCAACCATAGCGCCAATCTCTACCAGGAATGGAGCGCTGGCAATACGATAATAGTCAACACCATCAGCCAGCGACTTTACCTTGTTCTTGTTGGTGGCCAGTGTCAGGTTGGTGTTCCACTCAAAGTCGTGGGTCTTCACAGGAGTAGCGTGTACGCCAAACTCCCAACCCTTGTTCTCAATCTCACCAGAGTTTACATACTTATAGATGTAACCGGTTGTACCAGATACTGACAGAGGCAGAATCTCGTCCTTGGTGTTGGTTCTATAATAGGTAACATCGAATCCTAAGCGGTTGTTGAAGAAGCTCATCTCCAGACCAGCCTCGAACGAGGTGGTTGACTCTGGCTTCAGGTCAGGGTTCTGCATGGTGTTAGGCAAACGATAACCTGGTGTGGTTGCGTCGATGTTAGTGTACTGTGAGAAGGTGTTGTACAGCTGATAAGGATCAGTGTCGTTGCCTACCTTGGCGAAGCCGAGACGGAGCTTACCGAAGCTCAGCCAGTTCAGCTTGTCCTTCAACAGCTCAGAGAAGATCCAGCTGCCAGTCACTGAAGGATATACATAAGTGTTGTTGCCTTTAGGCAGGGTAGAAGACTTATCACCACGGATGGTGCCTTCCAAGTACAGCATGTTCTTCCAACCCAGTGTAACGTCGCCGAAGAGTGAGTTGATAGACTTCTCACGACGGTAGTTGTAGCCAGCGGCCTGAGTCATTGAGTTAGCCAGGTTGTAGAACTCGGGGATAGCAAGTCCGCCCTGTGTCTCACCATATACGTACTCGTAGTGGTTCTTCATGATGTTGGCACCCAGGTTGGCGTTCAATGTAAAGTCATTGAAGGTCTGGTTGTACATCAGCATGAATTCGTGGTTGATCTCGTACTGCTGACGAGAGATCTCCATATAGCGTGACTCCTCCTGTGAACCAACGGCGTTGCGCTCGTACTCTTTGTCAACGAAGAAGTCAAGGTTTACTTTATACTGAGCCTTCAACTGAGGCAGGATCTGGTAGCTGACACCTACGTTACCATAGATACGGTTACGTGAATCGTTCTCGTAGTTCATGTAGCGGCTCCAGTACTGGTTGTTATGATAGGCAGGTGTGGGATCGTCAGCATCGTTACGATTCCAGGTGGCCTGAGTTCCATCGGGATACTTATACATATCCTTCAGCTCGGTCATATCCAGCTGGCGCTGTCCCCACTGTACGAACTTCACCATGATGTTGTTGTCGCCATAACCAGTATCCTGACGACCTTTGGCGCGACTGTTGAAGAAGTTCACGCTGGTGAATACGTTCAGCTTCTTGTCGGGGCTCATGATGTTGCCGTTGACATTGAAGATGTTCTTATACATAGCGCTGTTGGGCAGATAGCCGTTCAGGCTGGTGTTGGTATAGCTGATACGGAAAGCGCTATTGTCGTAAACCTGAGAGATGGCTACGTTGTTGGTGAACGATACGCCAGTCTCGAAGAAGTCATCATAGTCATGCTTTGGTGCGCTCCAGGCTGATGTGGTAGGATCGCCAACCTTTCCGTTAGCCTCCCACTTAGCCAGGTCGTACCATGAGAGAACCTGACGGCCATCCAGCTTGGGACCCCAGCTCTCGTCCATACCATAATCAGGTGTCAGATAGGTCTTGCCATTGATGGTCACCTCGCCAAAGTCGTCTTCGCCATAACCGCCACCATACAGCTTCTGCAGTTTAGGCAGCTTGGTAACGCGCTCCAGACCAACAGTTGAGCTGAACTCTACACCCAGTCCCTGCTGTTTCTTGGCCTTCTTGGTGGTAATCATAATTACACCGTTTGAGGCGCGGCTACCATACAGAGCCGATGCAGCAGCACCCTTCAGTACTGATACACTCTCGATATCATCTGGGTTCAGGTCCTGAATCAGGTTTCCATAGTCGTAACCACCACCACCACGCTGTGTGTCGTTAGAGTTGAAGTCCTTACCCTCCAAGGGTACACCATCAACAACGAACAGAGGCTGGTTCGAACCACTCAGTGAGTTGTTACCACGGATGAGTACCTTTGATGAACCACCCATAGAACCTGCACCAGAGCTGATCTGCAGACCTGCAACCTTACCCTGCAGGGCGTTTACGGGGTTGCTTAGTCCACCACGGCTCTTAATCAGTTCGTCGCCGTTAACTTCTGATACGGCATATCCCAGCGCCTTTTTCTCGCGTGAAATACCCATGGCGGTTACTACCACCTCGTCGATAGCCTGGGCATCGGTCTTCAAGAAAATACGCATGCCATTCTTGGCTGTAACAGTTTTGTCCTCATATCCCAGATAGGTGATTTCCAACTGGTTCTTTCCATCTGGAAGAGATACTGAGAAGCGACCGTTCACATCGGTCAATGCACCGGTTTGAGTTCCCACAACCTTAACGGCAGCACCGATAATAGGCTGTCCGTCTTCTTGTGAAAGAACTGTTCCTGTAACTTTCGTTTGTGCCAACGCATTTCCTACACACAGGAAAAGGCTGACAAGAAACATTGTTAGACTTTTTTTCATAAATTCACTCTCTTTGATTAATTATCCTAATAAAAATCTTTTTAAGTTGGCACAAAAGTATATATTTCTTTCTTAAAAAAGAAACAAATTAATTAAAAAATATCACTTTTGCTATGTTTTTCGTATAATTATCCGGAGTAGGTTGATTTATGTCAATATGAAAGCGATATTTTAATTAAAATTACAAAACGTCAGCAAAAGGCATCTTTTGCTTTCTTTTGTTCAGTTTGGGGTGAAATAATAATCGGATGCCCTGTTCGAACATCCGATTACTGTTAGCATTAACTTTTTCTTACTTGACAACGGTCTTTTTTCCACCTATTATATATATGCCCTTAGGCAGGTTTGTTGGGTTGGTTCCCCAGTTGCGACCGTGGAGATCGTAGATGGTCAGATTCAAACTGTCTGCTTTAATGCCCGATACGCCTGTGTCGTCCGATACTAAATAAATGCCGAAGCCCACATCAGTGAATTGTTTTCGTTCACCTTTGTCTGTGTAAAGGGCTGAGAAGGCATAGTCTCTGCCTGCAGCCAGATTGCTGAACTCAAAATCGTATGTTTTGGATTCGCCTGGTTCTAACTCAACATATGCTACCTTGTAGGTGGTGCTTGACTGGAATTGTTGCTCTTCAGGGAGTTTGCTGAAAATATAGACATACACATAGTTCTTATAAGCTGCTGAACCAAGGTTCTTTATAAGCAGACTCGGCTTCAGTGTGTTCCCGTCCACATCGTAGTAGTTCTGATAGTTGCTCTTCAAGGTTGTATTCTCGATGCTACCCGAACACTGTAATATCACAGGTGGTGCATTTACTACCTGCACCGTCAGTTCTTTCAATACGGTATCGTCCTTGAAATTGACCAAACGCAGGTAGAATGTTCCTGTTTCCTCTGGGGTAAAGTGAATGGTAACATCCTCGGTCTGGCCGGGGTCGATGTTCACACCAACTCGTGAAATAAGCGTCGCATCACTGAAGTCAGCCATCTTGGCTATCTCCAGATCCATGACACCCGTATTCTGATTGCCAGTGTTCTTCACGCTGGCTATGATCTCAACTGCATTCTGGGCATATGCATCCCCGTTGACTGACGCTGACATGACTTCCAACGTAGTCGATATTTTTGTGATGTCTGACGAAGCGTCTATCTCAGTTGAAATCAGTCTGGTTCCTGCTATTTGCAGTTGTAGGAAAACTGCTTTCGACAAACTTGCATACAGCCATTCTGATGTTCCGCTTACGCGCTGGAGTGCACGAATCTGATAGATGCCGTCTGCAAGATCCTTTCCGAACAGCATGGTGTTCGATAATTGGGCGAACTTACTGCTCTTGATAGTCTTGTTTGTTGTGCCCTCAAAGATTTTCAGGAGTGTTTCGCCTTGATATAGTCCGAACGCCAGATCAAAAGTGCCGTCCTCTTCAGGTGTGATATAATTATAGAGATAGGCATATGCCTTCAGAGAGAAATTGTCTGATGTTGAGGCGCGTTGAATATCTGGCGTTTGGGTGAATACTCTTGAGGTTGTCAATCTCTTGATCTCGTAAGGTTCCTGAGTTTTCTGGATACCGACAATAGCCGACTGCCAGATGGAATATCCGTCTTCGCCAGGTGCTCCACCTATGCCTTGGTCTTCAGGATTCATCACTGAGAGCAGGAAGTAGGCATCACTGTATCCGCCCCATCCCCAGTTGATATGGTAGTAGCCATTTCCGTCGTAACCGTCGCATACAAAGGCATGTCCACCTCCGGCAGCGTAGCCGCAGTACAATACAGGACGCTGGGCTTCTAACTCCTGATAAATGATGTCGTCCCATTGCTGGGAGGTGTAGTTGGCACGATAGATGACTTCTGTGGTTTTGTCGCTTCCCAAGAATCTGCGGAGCCCTTCTGCTGCATTAATCTCATGGGCACCGGAGCTACCCATGTCGTAGTCCATCTGGGTGGCATAACCGCAATAGGCCATCAGTTTGGCTACTTCCTGTGCCCCCTCGTCGGTATCATCTTTGTTGTACTCATCACGCATCAGTTCCCAGTTGAAGGTGGTAGGCTCCAGGTCAATCAGAGCCGCTCCTGGCGATGGCACCCTCTCGGTTACCTGCTCAGGAAACTTGTGGTAATATAGTATCTGGGCCATGGCTGTGGCCATACAACCTGTTACGTACTGATTACTGCTGGTTGCTACACGGAGATTATATGGAGCCGATTGGTTCCATTTGCTGGTCACCATAGGTGCGATAGCCTCGTGTGTGGTGCTTCGTGTCATGGCTGACTTGGCCCAGCCGTTGCCAACGGCCTTGACCTGTCTGTTGATCTCATCCAGCCAATACACTAATTGTGGCGGCATGTTTTCGGCTGATATGGAACCAGTATCGCTATAGCCCAGTACTGATGGGGTTTGATCGTTGGCCGATATAATAACGAAACCGTCGGATGATTCAGTATTGAAGACGAACAGTTGGTCATGATGTGTATCGATTAACTGCAGATGATTGCTCATGGCACGTGTGGTGCCCTGATGCTTGTTAGATTGGCTGTTCAGAAATGCCTGAGCCTTTTGGCGGGCCTGACTTTCGGAAACTGGATTGGCCAGACACAGATATGGAAGTAAGGATAGAATAAAGAGTAAAGACTTTCTCATAGACAAAAAGGATTTTTGAATGAAAAATGGGACTTGATAATCTTGCTTACCAAGCCCCATTCTATTTATTTAAACCTTATTACTCTGCTGGAGTAAAGTAATCGTAATCGTTACCACTTGCCAGAGAATAACCTAAGTTTCCTGCTGAAACATAGTACTGAGCACAGATGAAGCAGAGGTGATCTTCAAACATTCCGCTCTCATAGCCATAATCGGTAATATATGCATCGGAACCCTGCCAGTAACCTAAATCGCGAATAGATACTTCGCCATAAGTTTTAAATGTCAGACCAGTACCTTGAGCAGGGATACGGAAGAATGTATAAGCAGCACCCTCATTTTCACCTTTAATGGTCAAGAGATTAATCTTCAAGTGATGACCTTCGCCGAATACATCCTTAAAGCGATAGAGTTTGTCATTAGTGGTGCAAACCTGAAGTGTTGTTGGAACTATACTACCAGCCAAATTACCAATTGTCGCAATGCCGAACTGATAGGTTCCCTCGCATACTGTTGCCCAGTCAAGACCTGTAAATGAGGTTGATGAAACGTTCTTTGCATTACCGTTAACAGCAACAGCAGTGATGGTGTATTCGCCGTACAAGTCAGTCAGAGTAACGTCGACAACCTTACCGCCCGACTGCTTGTCGTCCTCAAGAGTTGCTTTGGTTCCATTAGAAACCACGTAGTCGGCATATGCATCAGCACTCAAACCGCGAGCATCTTTATCAGCAGACTTCTCTGCCAGATAATACACGTCGCTGGCCTTATTATTGGCTAAGATACGTATTTGAACATCATTGTCAGGATTCAGAGGAGCTGTTACCTCGTACTGCTTGACGTTTACATAGGGGGCAGAGTCGCCTCCTGGTGTCGTTCCTTCCTCCAGTGTACAAGCAGTGAATGCCAGCATGGCGAGAAGCGACAGTGTTAAACTAATATATTTTTTCATATCTTTTTTCATTTTATTATTTGAACACGATATTACCATGCGTATGGAGCAGAGTTGCCCTCAGGTGCCTTCGGGTCTGGGTTGTTGGTACAAGCAGTGTTGTAGTTGGTCTCTGTCTGTACGATACACCAGTTCATCCATTCGGGAGTGGTCTGTACATTCCACTGATACTGGTCGGTGTGGTTTGTACCAGCATAGCTACGGATGATACCCTTCTGCAGACGCTTGATGTCGAAGGTTGCGAAGCCTTCACCCCAAAGCTCTACACGGCGCTGCCACCATACCTCGTTACGGAACTGACCTGTGCTACCGTTGTAGTAAGCCTCGCTGCCATGAGTTCCATATTCATAGTTCGCATCACGGGTCTTGGCAAACTTCTCCAGCAGCTGCTTTCCACGAGCCTCGTCCTGCATACCAGCAGCCTCAGCCTCGATCAGGTACATCTCCTCAACACGCATCATAGGTACGGCTACCACGAAACCTACATACTGGTTATCGCGACCAGCCTCACCACCGGCGGTACGGAACTTCAAAGGCAGACCACCTACACCGCAGTAGCCCTTGCTACCAACGGCCTTACCCGTTGTGAGCAGCCAGTCGGGGTGATTGCTGTAGGCAGCAAGTGCCTCAACCTTGGCAGCATCAGAAGGCAGATTGTCGATATCGAAATCGATATAGCACTTCTTGCGGCAGTCTGTTGCAGGGATGGTCTCATAGAGGTGACGGTCGATACAGAATGGCTGACCATAGTTAGCAGCATATCCGCAACCAGAAACCTTAGGATTGATCTCGATACACATCAGTGAACCCCAGCTTGAGTCAGCGTCGTTACGCAGAATCTGAGGATCGTCGCTCTTGTACTGCATACCCAGCATCCAAGCACCGTTAGGAGTGTTGAAGCCAGTCTCCCAGTCAGTGTACTGGTCGGCAGTCATGATGGTATAGCCGTTCTGAGCCAACTTCGCGTACTTCTCTGCATTAGCCCAATCTTCCATTTCAAGGTAAGCGCGAGCCTTCAGACCATATACAACGCTTTGGTCAGGGGTCAGAATATCGCTTCGCTTATAGTTTGCTAAGTATTCTTCAGCCTTGTCCAGGTCAGAGATGATGAAGTCCCAGATCTCCTGGTTGGTAGCACGTGGGTTGCTTGTCAGATCAGATACAGAAGTCTTCTCGCTGACGATAGGTACTGTTACGTCGTTCTTGTCAACGGCATAGGGCTTCTGGCAGTACATACGAGCCAGGTCCATGTAGAAGTAGGCACGCATAGCATAGGCAATACCTGCGCCGTTCTTCTGCTTTTCTGTTGGCTCGTCGCCAGCCATGCTGATCACTTCGTTACAGCTCTTGATCCACTTATAGTAGTAGGTCCAAGGGAGCTGGGCGAAACGGTATGACGGACCAAGATACTGAGCTGTGTACCAATAGGTGTACCAGTTCTGGTAAGGATATACAATATCCTGTCCCATGATATCGCGCTCCAGATAGAAGGCCGGTATACCCAGGTCGTAAAGATATTCATCGCTTGGGCTATATACGAACTGTCCTGTAAGCGTGGCAGTGATAGCATCAACAGCATTCTGGAATGCACCAGGAGCGTTTGCAACCTGGCCGACTGTAGCATAGTTCGACTGAGGCTCAATCTCCTTGATACAGCTGGTTGCCGTTGTCATCAGTGTAGCAACCGCTATAATAGATAATATTTTATTTTTCATATACTTATTCTCTTTTTATAATTAGAATGAAACCTGAATACCTCCTGAGATTGTGCGTACAGGAGCATAACTGTTAATTGAGGTTACGCTTGAGAATGACTGGCGAGGATCAAGACCCTTACGCTTTGACCAGAGCATCAGGTTCTCACCTGCAGCGTAAACACGGAGAGTTGACAAACCAAGTGATGAAATCCAGTTCTTAGGCAGTGTGTAGCCTACAGTGAATGACTGGAAGTTCAGATAGCTGGCGTTGGTCAGGAAACGGTCTGAACCGTATGCTGCATACTCATCGCCATACTGCCAACGAGGAATGTTAGAGCTGGTGTTGTTAGGAGTCCAAGCCTTCAGGATATCCTTGTGGTAGGTCTGACCTGCATCAGAGGTGCTGGTTGGGTTGGTCATCAGACCAGCATACTGTGAATCGTAGATCTTACCACCAATCTGGTACTCGAAGTTCATTGATACGTCGATGCCCTTCCAGGTAAATGTGGTTCCGAATCCACCGAATGCCTTAGGCAGTGTGGTACCGCTGGTATAACGAGAAGCCTCACCGATGTTAGTGGTTGTACCACTCTTCTGTGTACCAGGCTTGTTAATCACGTTAGTGGTAACCTTGCCACCAGCAGGACTCAGTTCTGCATCATAGTAGTACAGAGCCTCACCATTCTCGTTTACACCGGCATAAGCATAATTCATATAGTTGTTGATGGGCTGACCCTCAGCATACCAGAATGGAGACTCATAGAATCCACCGTTCTCTGTAACCTTTGCCTCGGGCAGTTTCAGAATCTTAGACGAGTTGTGTGAGATGTTGGCTGTAACAGTCCAGTCAAGATCCTTGGTGTGGATAATCTGACCTGTCAGTGTCAGCTCAACACCCTGGTTGCGGATGTCACCTACGTTACCATAGTAACCACGTGTACCTGCTGACTCAGGAATAGAGAGCCAGAACAGCTGGTCGGCAGTCTTACGGTAGTAGAAATCTACGTTACCAGTCAGACGACCCTTCCAGAGACCGAACTCCAGACCCAAGTTCACGTTAGTCATGGTCTCCCATGTAATCTCAGGGTTACCAAGCAGACGGAAGCTGGGGGCCATTGAGGTGTCGCTTGACTTAGAGAGTGTGTAGGTGTCAACATAGGTGAATGAACCGATGTTATCGTTACCCTGCTGACCGATAGAGGCCTTGATCTTCAGCATGTCGAGCCAGTTCTTAGTGCTCTCCATGAACTTCTCCTTAGAGATGATCCAGGCACCACCTACTGACCAGAACGAACCCCAACGGTGGTTCTTATGGAAATAAGAGGTGGCATCACGACGGAACGAAGCACTTCCGTAATATTTCTCGTTGAAGTTGTAGAGTACATTAGCGAAGTAACCCTCTACATTGTATTCGCTGGTATAGCTGTGTGAACCAGACATGGTTGCAAAGGCGTTCAGCTCAGGAATCTCTGCACTGAAACCACCAGTACGGGCTGCATCCAAATAACGGGTCTTGGTGTCGTACCACTCATGACCGATCATAGCTGTCAGAGCGTGACCAGTCCACTCGTTGGTGTAGGTCAGTGTCTGAACATGGTTCTGACGGAGTGTAGTACTCTGATACTTGGTGATTTCACCGTTTACACCTACCTTAGGACCATAGAGTGCGTTCTCATAGTCAGAGAACAGGGTGTGACCCCAGATGATGGTGCTGGTGTTGTTGAACTTCAGGTTATCAGTGAAGTTGATATCCAGTGTACCGCTGGCGTTCAGCTGGTTGCCGATAGTGTAAACCTTGTTATAGCGGTTAGAACCGAGTGGGTTACCAGTCTCAAGGAATGCACGACCTACACCATAGTTTGACGAGGCTACACCGTAGTCGTACTGAGGATTGCCGTTGGCATCAGTGCGAACAACTGGCTGACCTGTTGTTGGATCGATCACGCGAACGTAGATAGGATAGATAGGAGCAATACGTGAAGTATAGTAGAACAGGTTGGTTGAACCATAAGTATCGCTCGACAGGTTGGGGTTACTTTCGGTATTAGAGTGTACATAACCAATGTTTGCACCAACCTTCATCCACTTCTTCAGCTGATAGTCGGCCTTCAAACGGGCTGTTGTACGACGATAGCTTGAGTACTCTACGATACCATCCTCATTCAGGTGACCGAGGCTGAAGTAGAAACTACCCTTCTCGTTAGCTGCATTAGCGCTGATGGTGTATTCCTGACGGAGCGCATTGTGATAAGCAGCGTCAGTCCAATCCTCAGGAGCCATGTAGTAAGTCTCGCCATTATAGTCGTACTTGCGACCAAGAGTGGCGTTAGGATTCAGTTTGCCGTCGAGACCAATCAGGTTTTCGCCATCGGGAACAGTGTAAACATTGTAACCCAGGTGTGACAGCATGGTCTTGTTAGCCCACTGGTTAGCAGCGGCGTTGCTGTTACCCTGACCGTAGTAGCTGTAGTTGTAGAGCTGAGCGTAGTAGGTCTCGTAGAACTGAGCAGGATCCTTGATGACATCATAGTCCTGAACTGAACGAGAGTTAACACCCCACTTCATATCAACATTGATCTGAGCGTCGCGGCTCTTACCCTTCTTGGTAGTAACGATGATAACACCACCTGCACCACGAGCACCGTACAGAGCTGCAGAAGCAGCATCCTTCAGGACTGAGATTGACTCGATATCGCTGGGAGGAATGTTTGACAGGCTGGCTGTATAAGGAGCACCATCCACGATTACCAGAGGGTCGGTACCAGCATAAAGTGAGTTGATACCACGAATGCTAACTGCACCACCGCTTGATCCAGGAGCACCTGACTGGGCACCACGAATCTGCAGACCAGGAACGGCACCGGCCAGAGCCTGCTGCACGTTTGATACAGTATGCTTCTGCAGTTCAACCTCGCCAACAACGGCAGCCGAACCAGTGAAGGCCGACTTCTTCTGCTGTCCGAAAGCAACTACAATCACTTCATCAACCATCTTGGCATCGGTCTTCAGGAAGACACGCATACCATTCTTGGCCTTCAGAGTCTTGCTCTCATAGCCAAGATACGAAATTTCCAGCTGATCCTTACCAGCAGGAAGGGTAACATTGAAACGACCGTTTACGTCAGTCAACATACCTGTACTGGTACCAACCACCTTGACAGCAGCACCGATAATGGGCTGTCCGTCGTCTTGTGAGAGTACCGTACCGGTGATCTTAGTCTGAGCCAGCGCTGTTCCTACACACAGGAAGAGGCCGACCAAAAACATCGTTAGTCTTCTTTTCATAAATTCTCTCTCTTTTTGTTAATTATTAAATGTTTAACTATATTAATGTTCGCGTACATATTTATATTTTAGCACAATTAGTGGGCAGAGGTGTGCATTTTTTCACCTTATTATATATTATATATGGACTTCTTTAAATTACAGAAAGGATTTTATTATGAGTATCAGTATCAAATTTGAACTACACATTCACATCAACAAGTGTGAAAGTAAAAAGCAGGAAAAAACGTCATCTGTTTCAAAACTGAACTTCTTGCAGGCAGCAGAGACTGAAGTAGAACGACTCCAAGCATCGCTTAGTCAATCTACAACGGAGAATTACAAAACTGCATTACGTGCATTGAAACGTTATATGAAACAAGATATCGACATCTCTCAGGTAAACCAGCAACTGATGAAGGGGTTTGAACGATGGCTACGCGATCAGGGCCTTTGCACAAATAGCATCTCATGCTATATGCGTTCCATACGCTCGTTGCTCAATCGGATTAAGGGCGAAAATCCCACACACGCCTTCGATGGTGTTTACACAGGTCGTGCTAAAACTGAGAAGCGAGCTATCACCGAGGCCGACATCACCAGTATCAAGCAAACCCAACTCCGCCCGCAGTCTTTTCTCTGTCTGGTTCGCGACATATTCCTGTTTAGTTATTATGCCTTAGGAATGCCTTTTGTCGATATAGCTTTTTTGCGGCGTCATCAAATCACAGACCAGCAGTTGGTTTACCATCGCCATAAGACTGGACAACGTGTAGTTGTGCCACTTGAGCCGTGTATGCTTGAGATCATCAATCGCTATCAGTCTGACAGCGGATACGTATTCCCACTGCTAAAGTCAAACAATCCACAGAAAGCCTATCAGGAATATCTGCTCATGCTGAATCACTACAACCGCAGTTTGAAAACATTGGCCCGCAAAGCAGGTCTTTCATTGCGACTCACTTCCTACACAGCTCGCCATACCTGGGCCAGTGTGGCTTATGGTGCTAATGTCGATCTGCCCGTCATCTCAAAAGCCTTAGGGCATACAAATCCGCAAACCACACTTACCTATATCAAGGAAATCAATGACAATCGACTGGCCGAAGCTAATCGTATCATAGTCAATCGACTATGATTCTGACGTAACTCGCAGCTTGGCAGAATTTCCCAGCTTGGGAATGAAATATTCCCACGTTGGGAAACAAATATTCCCACGTTGGGAATATAAATGAAAATGTCATTTTTATGCAGAAAGAGTAGTTAGGAAAGCAAAGTGTTAGCAAAACGGCATTTCTGCTTTCAGACTGACTCAAATTGACTAAAATACCAGCAAAACTGTTAACAAAAGAAAAATAGAATGCTTTTTTTATAAATTTATTCTTTTATTTCATCAGTATAGTATATCTTTGCACCGTTTTCAGGCACTTTACTAACAAAAGACATGTATCGTTGCTTAAAATTTATTAATTTAATCATAATATTAACAACAAAAAACTGTTTATGAAGAAAAGACTTATGATGTCTCTGGCCTGCTTCCTATTGAGCATAGGTATGGCTGTGGCCCAGAGTAAAGTCTCAGGTACAGTCGTCTCTGCCGAAGACAATGAGGCCGTTATCGGTGCCACTGTCATGGTAGTAGGTCAGAAGACGGTTGCTGTGACTGATGAAGAAGGACACTTCACGATTAGTGTTCCTTCAGGTAAAAAACTGAGTATTAGCTATATCGGCATGGAGACCATGGTGGTAACAGCTAAGGATGGCATGAAGGTAGTGATGCACAACAGCGCTGCCCTTCAAGAGGTTGTGGTAACAGGTTTCCAGAAATTGGACAAGCGCTTGTTTACTGGTGCAACTTCAAAGTTGGATGCTGAGAAAGCCAAGCTCGACGGTGTGGCTGATATCTCGCGTTCACTAGAAGGTCGTGTAGCAGGTGTATCGGTTCAGAACGTATCTGGTACCTTTGGTACAGCGCCCAAGATCCGAGTTCGTGGTGCAACATCTATCTATGGTTCATCTAAGCCTCTATGGGTAGTGGATGGTGTTATCATGGAAGATGTAACAGAAGTAGATGCTGATGCTCTTTCTTCTGGTGATGCTGAGACACTGATCTCATCGGCTATTGCAGGTTTGAACTCTGACGATATCGAGTCGTTCCAGATCCTGAAAGACGGTTCTGCAACCTCTATCTATGGTGCCCGCGCTATGGCTGGTGTGATTGTTGTAACCACCAAGAAAGGAAAGCAGGGACAGACACGTATCAACTATACTGGTGAGTACACCATGCGCCTGAAGCCCAGCTACTCTACATTCAACATCATGAACTCGCAGGAGCAGATGGGAATCTACAAGGAATTGGAGAACAATGGTCTGATTTCTTTCGGTCGCACCTATCGTGCATCAAGCAGCGGTGTCTATGGTAAGATGTATCATCTGTTGAACACATTCGATCCTACTACAGGTACCTATGCATTGGCAAACACTGAGGCTGCAAGAAATGCTTACCTGCAGACTGCCGAGATGCGTAACACAGACTGGTTTGACGAGCTTTTCTCAAGCGAGATCATGCACAACCACTCAATCTCTATGTCAACTGGTACTGATAAGTCACAGTACTACACCTCATTCAGCTACATGAACGACCCAGGTTGGACTGAGGCTTCGAAGGTAGAGCGTTTCACAACCAATGTCAACGCTAACTTCAATATCTCGAAGAAGATTTCGTTGAACCTGATTGGAAATGCCAGCTATCGTAAGCAGAAGGCACCCGGTTCAACTAACTCAAGCAGCAATGCCGTAACTGGTGAAACCAGCCGCGACTTTGATATCAACCCATATTCATACGCTCTGAACACATCACGTACACTGGATCCAAATGCCTATTATGTACGTAATTACGCGCCATTCAACATCCACAACGAGTTGGCCAACAACAATATTGACCTGGATGTGTTTGATATGAAGGTTCAGGCCGAGTTGAAGTACAAGCCTATCCGACAGCTTGAATTCGCCGCACTGACAGCCTATAAGTATTCTGGTACCAACCAGGCAACTCAGATTCGTGAGAACTCAAACATGGCCATGTCGTTCCGTATGATGGACGATGCTACCATGCGTGATGCCAACCCCTGGCTCTACACCGACCCTGACGATGCCAACTCACTGCCAATCAGTGTATTGCCAAACGGAGGTTTCTACAATGAGAAGAAGTACAGAATGAGAAACTGGAGTGTACGTCTCACAGGTAGCTACAACGATGCTTTCAACAACGACATGCACATCATCAATCTGTTCGGAGGTATGGAGATCAACAACACTGACCGTACCCGTAGTAACTTCGATGGTGTTGGTATGCAGTACGACATGGGTTATCTGCCTTCTTATGACTATCGTTATTTCAAGCAGTCGAACGAGCAGAATGCCAACTACTACGGTCTGTCAAACACCTATGGCCGTGAGGTTTCATTCTTTGGTACTGCCACCTATTCATATAAGGGACGCTACATCATCAACGGAACAGCCCGTTACGAGGGTTCTAACCGTCTGGGTAAAGCCACCAGTGCACGTTGGTTGCCTACTTGGAACGTATCTACAGCATGGAATGCTCACGAGGAGCCCTGGTTCCAGAAGACCTTCAAGAACGTGCTGACCCATGCTACACTGAAGGCATCATACTCACTTACTGGTGATAAGCCTGCTACCAACAACGCACAGGTTATTATCCAGAGCTACAACCCCTGGCGTCCATTCACAAACGTCAAGGAATCAGGTCTTGAGATTTATGACTTCGCCAATCCCGACCTGACTTACGAGAAGAAGCACGAGTTAAACATCGGTGTTGACCTGGGCTTCCTGAACAACCGCATCAATGTACAGTTCGACTGGTACAAGCGTAACAACTTCGACCTGATTGGTCCTCGTACCACCAACGGTACCACAGGAACCCTGCGCGACTATGCTAACGTTGCCTCTATGCGTTCAAGCGGTGAGGAACTGTCGATCTCTACAAAGAACATTGTTACAAAGGACTTCCAGTGGACTTCAGATTTCATTTTCTCACACGTGAAGACCAAAGTAACCGAGCTTGAGACTTACACTCGTGTTATCAACATGATCAGCAACTCTGGTTTCACCATGCCTGGCTATGCCTATCGTTCACTGTTCTCTATGGACTTCCAGGGCCTGAACCAGGATGGTATTCCTACCTTCATCAATACAAACGGTGAATTGACTACAAGCGATATCGACTTCCAGTCGTACGATACCGACTATCTGGTATATGAAGGTCCTACAGACCCCACAACAACAGGTTCGTTAGGAAACACCTTCAAGTACAAAGGCTTCACACTGAACGTCTTTGCCACTTACTCATTCGGTAATGTCATCCGTCTGGATCCCGCATTCCATGTTACCTACTCTGATCTGGACGCTACTCCAAAAGAGTTCAAGAACCGTTGGACCATGGCTGGCGACGAGAAGTACACAGATATTCCTGCCATCGCCGACTTGCGCCTGATTCAGAATGACTCACATCTGTCGTATGCATACAATGCCTATAACAAGTCGACGGCCCGTGTAGCTAAGGGCGACTTCATCCGTATGAAGGAGATCTCACTGAGCTACGACTTCCCCAAGTCATGGATTGCTCACCTGAACATCAACTCATTGAGCGCTAAGCTGCAGGCCACCAACCTCTTCTTGATCTACTCTGACAAGAAGTTGAACGGACAGGATCCTGAATTCTTCAATACTGGTGGTGTGGCAGTTCCAATGCCTAAGCAGTTCACATTCACACTGCGTGTTGGACTCTAAGATCATATATAATATAAATAAGGTATAAAAGTAAGATGATTATGAAAAAATATATTGGATTATCCATCATCGCCTTGAGCCTTGGCTTGACCTCATGTAATGATTATCTCGACAAACTGCCCGATGACCGTGCTGAGGTAGACACAGAAACCAAGGTATCTCAGTTCCTGGTATCAGCATATCCTAAACGTTCGGCAGCTCTCATCATGGAGCATGCTTCAGACAACATTCAGGATAACGGGAAGCAGTACTCAGCCCAGGACTATCAGGGTTCAATGTATCGCTGGGAGCCTGTTACAACTACTTCATGGGAAAGCCCCCAGTGGATATGGAACTCACATTATACTGCCATCGCTACAGCCAACCAGGCTTTGCAGGCAATTGCCGACCTTGGCAACCCTTCATCTCTGAATGGCCAGAAGGCTGAGGCCTTGTTGTGCCGCGCTTTCGCTATGTTCCGTCTGAGCAATGTGTTCTGTATGGCTTATGACCCCACCAAGGCCGACCAGTATCTTGGCCTGCCTTATCCCACAGAACCAGGCGTAAGTATTGATGAGCGTGGTACACTTGAGGAACTCTACCAGAAGATCAATGATGATATCGAAGCAGCTCTTCCTATGGTCAGCGATGCTCACCTGAAGTCGCCCAAATATCACTTCAACGCGAAAGCTGCCTACGCTTTCGCAGCACGATTCAATCTGTATTATCACAAGTACGATAAGGCCATTCAGTATGCCACAAACGCTATCGGTAGCAATCCCAGTGCTGTATTGCGTAACTTTGAGCAGTACATGACACTTCAGGGAACCAGCGATATCAACAATGCTTATGTAGCAGCCTCTGAGCCTGCCAATTTCCTGTTGGTTACAGCCAACTCTATTGCAGGTCGTGCCATGTCGTCAAGCAGCTGGCGTCGCTATGCCTGTCACTACGACATCTGGCAGCGTGAGCTTGTCTGGGCTTCAGGCATGCCTTGGGGATCGGGTTCTTCCAACAACGTTTTGTATCAGGCAAAATTGCTGTACGGTGGAGCCAACCAGTCTATCTACACACCTGTCATGATGGAGTTCTTTGCTGTTACCGACAAAGTGGCAAATACCGGTACACCTTATATTGTTGACGTAGCATTCAGTGCCGACGAGACCCTATTGGTCCGTGCCGAGGCCTACACACTGACAAAGCAGTATGACAACGCACTGAAAGACATGAACTACTGGGTAGGTAACCACTGTCGTGAGACTTATGGAACGGCTAAGAAGCCAATCCTTACAGAAGAGTTGATCAATAAGACTTTCGATAATATCAAGTACACTCCGGATACTATATTTACAGCTACTCAGCGTACTCCCAAGAAGATGCTTCATCCACAGGGATTCACTGTTGAGTCGGGTACCCAGGAGAATTTCATTCAGATGGTTCTGCACATGCGCCGTATCGAGACATGGCAGCGTGGACTCCGTTTTCAGGATCTGAAGCGTTATGGTATCGTGTTCAGCCACAACATCGATGGCAGCGATCCTATCATCTTCAAGGCAGGCGACCCACGTGGCGCACTCCAGTTGCCTCAGGATGCTATCAAGGCTGGTATCGCACCTAATGAATACGGTGAGCAGACTACCACAGCCGTTAGTGATAAAGATAAAGACGAGATGAGCGTTTTGCGCGAGTCGGAAGATATGCAGAAATGATTAAAAAAGAATCACAATTATGAAAAGAACCATATTATCCATCATGAGTCTGCTGGCGTTGATGACAGTTGTGTCATCATGTAACAGCGACGACGCCCCCTCTTCGGAGAGCATCTTCAAGACAGAGGAGAAACCTCAGAGCGAGTTCGACAAGTGGCTCTATACCAACTTCACCCAGCCCTACAACATCGAGTTCCGCTACCGCTATCAGGACAGCGAAACCGACAACTACTACAATGTAGTACCTGCCGACCCAGAGAAGGCTAAGGCACTGGCTATTCTGGTGAAGGCACTGTGGATTGATCCCTATGAAACGGTGTTTGGATCAAACTTCATCAAGCAGTATGGTCCTAAAGTCTATCAGCTGTTAGGATCTCCTGAGTTCAACAATCAGGGGTCCATTGTGCTGGGCTATGCCGAGAGCGGTGTAAAGATCACCTTGTTCCGTGTGAACGAGCTTGATTTGGACAACATCTTCGTCAATACCGAGGATGCATATCGCAACCATTACTCGCTCCCCCTCGATCTGAACCATTGGTATTTCCACACCATGCACCATGAGTTCTTCCATATCATGACCCAGACACGTAACTTCCCAACAGACTTCAATCTGATCTCAGCCGGTAAGTATCACACCAGTGACTGGATTAACGTGGATGACGATGAGGCTCCACTGGAAGGTTTTGTGACCGGTTATGCCAGCAGCGAGCCCAATGAGGATATGGCGGAAGTATTCTCTACCTATGTTACTTCGACCGACAAGGTCTGGAACCAGATCATGAATCAGGCTATCGTAGATGGCGACATGACTTACTACAACGTACTGCAACAGAAAGTCGACATGGTTCGTGACTATCTGAACGACAGCTGGGGTATCAGCCTCGACGCTCTGCGCGAGGAAGTACTGAAGCGTACAGCAGGTGTATATGATCTGGATTTGAAAACTCTTAAATAAACAAAGCGTATGAAAAAGATATTCAACATGCTGCTCATTGCAGCTCTCGCTATCACATACACATCGTGTAAGAATGAGGTCGACGACATCTTCGACAACCCCTCAGCCGTACGAATCCAGAATGCCATGAAGGAATATAACACCACCCTGCAGTCGCCTGCCAATGGATGGCGCATGGAGTATTATGGTGGATTGGAGTATGGTGGCTACACGATGTTCCTGAAATTCAACAGCGATAACACTGTTACCGTAGCTAATGAGATATATGGCAGTAAAGCTACCGCAACCTCACACTACAAGCTGGAGCAGAGTGCTGGTGTAGTTCTTTCGTTCGATGAATACAACGAGCTCTTCCACTTCTTCTCTGATCCTGACAACGTTCTGGAAATCGGTGATAAAGGAAAAGGTATGGAAGGCGACTTAGAGTTCCGTATGCAGACCGTTAGTGCCGACAGTATTGTCATGACTGGTAAGAAGCATGGCAGCCGTATCGTGATGACTCCTGCCACCGAAGACTGGGGTCAGTATATCAACAAGGTTTCTGCTTCAGAGGAGGACATGTCGTTCGGTTCATACTTCTTCATTGTAGGCACCGACACTGCTACTGTTACCTCAAGCTATCGTCAACTGACATTCAGCTACACAGACGAAGAAGGTAATCTGAAGGAGGATGAGGTTCCCTATATCGTACAGCCAGGAAGCATGCACTTCTATAAACCTTTCGACATCTTTGGCAAAACTATTACCGACCTGAATTATCAGGGTGGTGATGATTATCTGTTCACATCTAATGAGGACGGTGCCGTGATGAAAGGCTATGTTGCACCACTCACAGTTGCACTTACTTCTGGCTCTTGGTATATCTGCTATGCCAACATGAGCCCTGCTGTACAGGCATACTGGGATTATGCTGCTCCCGGACACCTTGCAAAAGAAGGTGAGACGATTGGCTACTGCTATTTCTCTGGCAAAACGCTGTATATCAAGAGCGGAAACTACTGGAGTGCATTCGGCATGGGTGGAGATTTCCTCTCTGACACACAGATCCAGTATGCCGTTAAAACCTATGCAGGTACAAGTGCACAGCAAGGCAATGCCAAATACTATTGGGGCAGCAAGAGCGAGGATGGTGTTTACTACTTCCGCTACTTTATCCAGCCATTGACAGGAACATTCAACCTTGAGGCTGATGATGCGCGCAATCCGTCGATGATTAAACTGACGAATACGGAGAACCCTGATATGTATTACATTGTAACCAAGCAGGCTTATCCTGCCACAACAGGAATGGAATAATCTATCATCCATCCTAATCCAACCAAGACAGTCTCGCCCACCGCGAGACTGTCTTTTGTGATTTCAATTTTACACAGAAAGTGTAGTTTTAACATCAAATTGTAAGATAAATAATTATTCAACTTTCATATTGATTTTAATCAACTCGACATGTTGATTTGTTAAAAAATGGCATCAAAATGTGTTTTTTTTATAATTTTATTCGTTTTTTAGAATAATATGCACTATATTTGCAACCTGAAATTAGCAAAAAGGGCATAATAATGTAATACCTCTGCCCACTAATTGTGCTAAAATATAAATATGTACGCGAACATTAATATAGTTAAACATTTAATAATTAACAAAAAGAGAGAGAATTTATGAAAAGAAGACTAACGATGTTTTTGGTCGGCCTCTTCCTGTGTGTAGGAACAGCGCTGGCTCAGACTAAGATCACCGGTACGGTACTCTCACAAGACGACGGACAGCCCATTATCGGTGCTGCTGTCAAGGTGGTTGGTACCAGTACAGGTATGTTGACTGACGTAAACGGTCGTTTCAATGTAACCCTTCCTGCTGGTAAGGATCAGCTGGAAATTTCGTATCTTGGCTATGAGAGCAAGACGCTGAAGGCCAAGAATGGTATGCGTGTCTTCCTGAAAGCTGATGCACAGGCGCTCGAAGAAGTGGTTGTTACAGCCATGGGTATCAAGCGTTCGGCCAAAGCACTGGGTTATTCAGCTACAGCAGTAGAAGGTGAGAAAATATCACAGGCTCGTACAAGTGATGTGATGTCGAGCCTTGCCGGTAAGGTGGCTGGTGTACAGATCAGTACTGGTGCTGCCGATCCAGGCTCATCAAACTCTGTTGTAATTCGTGGCTTCAGCTCTGTTAGCGGTGGCAACCAGCCTCTGTATGTAGTTGATGGTGTTCCTATGCTGAACAATGCTATCACCAGTACCTCGCTCGATAATACCTACGACTTTGGTAATGGTGCAAATGCTATCAACCCCGACGACGTTGAGTCGATGACCATCCTGAAAGGTGCTGCAGCTACTGCACTCTATGGTAGCCGTGCTGCTAATGGTGTAATCGTCATCACCACCAAGAGCGGTAAGAAGCAGGAGAAAGGCATTGGCGTAGAGTATAACGGTGGTCTGCAGTGGGAGCAGGTTATGCGCCTGCCGCAGATGCAGAACGAATTCGGTATGGGTTGGAACGGTGATAAGACCGATGATGAGAACGGCTCTTGGGGACCACGTTTCGATGGCTCTACCCTGCGCTGGGGTACTCAATACAATAACAGCCAGAAAATCAAGTCGTATCTTCCCATCAAGGACAACCTGAAGGACTTCTACGATACTGGTTTCCGTTACAACAACAGCGTATCGTTCAATGGTGCTACTGATGTTAGCAATTATTTTGTGTCTCTGTCACAGATTCACGATGACGGTATCGTTCCTACCAAGGCCGATAGCTATAAGAAGTACACCTTCTCGGCTCGTGGCAGCCACAAGATTAAGAACCTTACCTTCAGCACCTCGCTGAACTATGCTTGGCAGAAGAACAGCTATGTAGGTGGTGGACAGAAAGAAGGCTCAATGATGAACTCACTGATGCAGACTCCACGTGATATCAGTATTGCTGAACTGAAGGATTTGAATGACATCTTCAATACACCAGGATACTATTATACTCCTTACAGTGTGTTGAATCCGTACTATATTCTTCAGAACCATGTAAACGAGGCTGAGACTGAACGCTTCTATGGTAAGTTCCAGTTGGACTACGACTTCCTGAAGTACTTCAAGTTTACTTATCGCTTTGGTCTCGACACCAGCACATGGCATCGTAGCACAGGTACTCCTAACTATGCAGCCCTGTTCCCCAATACACCTAACTACGCCGATGAGCTAAGCTCACTCACAGGCGGAGCTTCACAGCAGACAACACGTCGCCGTCAGATTGAGCAGGATGCGATGGTTACTTTCGATATGCCAATTGATGATTTCCATGTAAATGCAGTTGCAGGTTTAAATGGCCGTGAGTATAGGACTTCATCGCTCTATGCAGGTATTTCAAACCTCACTATCCCAACCTTCTACAATGTTACTAATACGGCAGACATCCCATCTGTTGATCAATCGCTGTCTAAGCTGCGTACTATGGGTGTTTATGCCCAGGTAGAAACCTCATGGAAGGACATGCTCTACCTGACTTTGACTGCACGTAATGACTGGTCGTCTACTCTGCCAAAGGAGAACCGCTCGTTCTTCTATCCTGGTGCAACCGTAAGCTGGCTCTTCTCTGAGTTGCTGAAGGATAAACTGAACTGGCTGAGCTTCGGTAAACTGCGTGCAGCCTATGGTAAGACTGGTAACGATGCTTCGGTCTACATGACAAATTCTGTATATGGACAGGCCAGCGCAAGCTCTTCTGGTTGGGGTTCAAGTTCATTCCCATTCACCAAGACCGGCACTAATGCCTATACCGCTGGTAACACATTGGGAAGCACTACACTGAGCCCTGAGATGACCACCGAGGTAGAGTTCGGATTGAACATGGCGTTCCTGAAGAACCGTGTATCGTTCGATGTTACCTACTATAATCGTAACACCGACAAGCAGATTACTACACTCAGTATGGATGCTGCTACCGGATATACAGCACAGAATATCAACCTGGGTAAGATCCGTAACCGTGGTATCGAGGCTCTGGTAAGTGTTGTACCTGTACAGACCAAGGACTTCAAGTGGGAGCTGACCTGGAACTTCACCAAGAACTGGAACAAGGTTGTAGAGATGCCCGACGAATTGGGTAATCAGGTAAGCATTTACGGATTCTCAGGCGGTCTCGGTCTCTATGCTATCGAGGGCAAGGAGATGGGTATCTTCATGGCTCACAAGGCTAAGGTCGACGATCAGGGCCGTTACATCGTAGATGCAAACGGTATGCCTCAGAACACCGACGAGACTTACGAGATTGGTTCGATGAACCACAAGTACTCTATGGGTATCGGCAATACACTGAGCTATAAGGGATTCACATTGTCGTTCGACTTTGATATCCGCAAGGGTGGTCTGATGTTCTCTCGTACCAAGGATATCGAGTACTTCACTGGTAACGCTATCCAGACAGCTTACAACGATCGTAACCCATTTGTAGTGCCCAATTCTGTATATGAGGACGGTACTGAGAACAGCACACCTCTCTATGGTACAAACCTCTATAAGTACTGGGATAATGGTGCATTGGAGATGGAGTCGTTCTCTCTGATCGACAAGAGCTATGTCAAGTTGCGTCAGGTAGTTCTTGGATGGGATCTGCCAAAGGCTTGGCTTGCCAAGACATTCCTCACAGGCGTGCGTCTTTCTGTATTCGGCAACAACCTGCTGATGTGGACTCCAAGCAACAACACCTTCGTTGATCCTGAAGTATCTTCATTCGGTAACGACTTGACCGGTAACTTTGGTGAGTATAGTTCTAACCCAAGTTCACGCAAGTTCGGCTTCAATGTCAATGTTAAATTCTAATTAATAAAAAGGAGACAACAAATATGAAAAAGATATATTTATTTGCTGCGGGTCTGATGATGCTTGCCAGTTGCGATATGGACATCAACGAGAACCCGAACTATCCTTCAAGCACAGACATCACGCCTTCCTTGCAGTTCCCTGCTGTAGTCAATGCAGTAGCTGCTACTACAGGCGACCAGATGTTCAACTATGCAGGATTCTTTGTACAGTATTGGGATCAGATGCCCGAGGCCAATCAGTATAACGATCTGGCCGAGTTAAATATCGATGAGACAAAGGACCTCATCAATCGTGGATATAGAACGCTGTATGCTGGTGCGCTTCAGGATATCAAGGATATCCAGGGTAAAACCACTAATACAGCTGATCTCTTTGCCTGCCAGGTTATGCGTACACAGATATTCCAGATTCTGGTGGACAATACCGATCAGACACCTTACACAGAAGCCCTTCAGGCAAGTGCAAACAGTACGCCGAAATATGACGAAGGAAAGGCTGTGTATGAAGGTGTATTAGCTGAACTCGATGAGGCTCAGGCTGCTATTCAGTCTTCAGACCTGATGACTATGACCGATCCTATGCTCAAGAAGAATGTTAATCAGTGGATAGGTTATGCTAATGCATTGCGTTTGCGCATGTATCTTCGCCTGATCGACGGTGGTGTTAATGCCGCTGAGTATACCAGCAAAGTGAAAGCACTTGTTGCTGCAGGTAATTTCTTTACCGGTGATGTGGCTTGGGATGTATATACTGATCAGGAAGGTCAGTTCAACCCATGGTATGCAGGAGTCTTCTCATTGGCTAACAACCACTGTGCCGGCTATGCACTCGTAGAGTACTACAAGGCCATGAATGACCCACGCTTGGGTTATGCTTACAATAAGCGTAGCTCTGACAATACTTACGTTGGTCAGCTGCCTGGTTCAAAACAGGAACCTAACGTTTATTCAGATGCTTCAAGCCGCAAGAACAGCGCTGTTAGTGCTCTCAATTATGGAGTTACACATGACATGGCTGTCTATCTGTTCACACAGAGTGAGTTGCAGTTCCTCATTGCTGAGGTTGAACTCCGTTTCAACAATAACACTGCTGCTGCTAAGGCCGCTTATGAGAAAGCTGTGACACTCGACTTTACTTCGCGTGGTGTAGCTGGTGCTGCTGATTTCCTGACTGCCGATGGTTCGTTCGATAATGCTGACGACCAGTTGGAACTGATTTACCTGCAGAAGTGGGCTGCCCTCTTCTTGAAGGATCATCTGGAGGCTTGGTCAGAGGTTCGTCGTACTGACGTACCCAAGCTGTCGGCTATGTCTGCCGCACAGGTTGCTGCCAATCCTGCTGCCTACACCCCTGGACAGCTGATTGCTCCAGGTAGAAACTACTTCGGAAATGGCAACATTGCAATGAGTATCCCTTACTCAAGCGACTCTCGCAAATATAATGTGAATACTCCTAAGGCCCGCGCAATTACGGACAAGGTGTTCTGGGATGTTAAATAATAAACTGACAAGCTGAAAATATGAAAAAGATATTTATGTTTGGTCTGGCCATCTGTATGGCGACCCTCGGACTGACCTCATGTAACGACGATAAGGATCAGCTTACCGATTCGAGAGTGACTCATTTCGCAAACCTCGAGTTATTAGGTGATGATATCGTTGAGATTAATGTCGGTGAGACTTTTACCGATCCTGGCTATGTAGCTACAGAAGGCGAGGAGGATATTACCTCAAGGGTGATAGTTTCTGGTAACGTTGATACAAGTAAAGGCGGATTCTATACCCTCACATATAGCGTTGCTAACAAGGATAATTTCGCTGTTGAAACAAGCCGTTTGGTCATGGTGAAGAATCCTAATAGCCTGGCAAGTGCATATTATGGCGATATCGTATTTGGTGCCCGCCATTACTCTGATGTGCCCATAACTATTACCGATCTCGGCAATGGTGTATATGAGATCGACGACATTATGTGTGGTCTCTATTTCTACGGAATGTATCCGGGATATGAACCAACCTATGATTTCCATCTTGAAGGCAAGGTTACGCTCAATGCCGACAATACGCTTACTCAGGTAGGTGTTGGTGACTGGTACTTTAGCAGCAAACCAAGTATCGCAAGTGGTTCGTACAACCCTGAAACAGGAGTGGTTAGTTGGGTTACGAGCAATAACGCTATAGTTACATTAACAAAATAAAATAATAGATTAAGCATTATGAGAAAATATATTTCATTATTCTTGTTTGCCATGATCGGTGCTTTCGGTTTCACAGCATGTGATGTAGAGACCGACATCGAGCCAGGTGGAACCAACGTTGAGAAAATGGCTGGTAAATGGGAAGTTACCGTTGATGCTGTAGATGATGCTGGTAACGTCCTGTATGAAGATCCCTATGGCATGGGTACTGTTATCATGTACACCTATAATACAGCAGCCAATAATAATACTGAAATGTGGCTGGATGACGATGGCGAGTTCTGGACATTCAAAATGAAGGTTAACGTGAACTACGAAGGCCGTACATTCGAGTGCTCAGCAAAGGACTACGATGCAAAAGGTAGTGGTCAGGCAACTGTAACAGGCGGAAAAATCCTGGAGAATGCTGCCAAGAACCTGCATGGTATGCCAAACGACAGTATCGTATTTAACATCGTCTTCTCTAACGATGATTACAATTTGACATACCGTGTATCAGGACAGCGATACACAGGTTTCTACGAGTAAAAAGGATGATTCAAAAATAAGGAAGGTCCCTGCAATTCTGCGGGGACCTTTATTATGTTGTTTACAGATAACACCAGGATGAATCAGTAAAGATGACAATAATAACCTGAATTCGCAAATAATCGGATGCTCAAGGGGGCATCCGATTATTGTTGGGGTATAATTTGCGTTATTTATTTCACTTGAACTACCAGGTACTTGCTGGTTGACCAGAAGGCCTGTGGGTCGGTGATGCGGAGTATCAACTGCTTGTTGGCATCGGGCTGCAACTTGTAGGAGTTGGCGGGATGTGCTGTCAGGATCTTGGCATCCTTGCTGTAGAGCTTGATCTCCTTGTCAACACGGATATCAATCTTGGTGAAGTAGTCGCGGTTGAAGTCGCCCTGCAGAATCTTGTTCTTACTGAACAGACCGTCCTTGGTGATAATCTGCTGCTTCTTCAGCTCGTCCTTGGTGCCATATACGAACCAAGCGGTATTCAACTGTTTCTCCTGATCCTTCAGTTTCTTGGCCTGAGCATCGTTCTCGCTCTGAAGGGCGCGTGCGTCTTCCTTCATCGAGTTGAGTTCGTATTTCAGTTCGCCAATATGGATATTCTTCAGTTCGAGCTGCTCCTGCATCTCTACAATCTGCTGGTCCTTCTTCTCCATCTGCTCTTGCAGACTGGCGATTACTTTCTTCAGCTTGTCGCCTTTGATAGAGCTCTCACGAGCCTGCTGCTTCAGTTTGTTAATCAGATCCTTGTTCTGCTGCATCATCGACTGGATGAACTGGAAGTTCTCAGCGATGCGCTCCTTCGTGTTAGTGCCTTCGCCAGTCTTGGCTAAGGTGACGCGGTTCTGGGCCTCGGTGATCTCGCGGAATCCCTCCTCGATGTCGATCAGGGTGGTCATCATGTCGTTGATTTCATCATCTTTCTGGGCAATCACTTGATTCAGTGAGTCACGCTCTGCGCGAGCCTGATTTTCTGCCTTTCTGGCTGCCTCATTACAACTTGCCATAGCCATGGCACACATTGCAAAGATAAATAGTTTCTTCATAATTCCTCTTGTTTATTGATTTGTTCTTTATGATCATTACCTGCCAGGATGATGACAATCTCACCCTTGGGCTCGTGTTCCTTGAAATGGGCTATCACCTCAGTGAGTGTGCCTCTGACGCTCTCCTCGTGAATCTTGGATATCTCGCGACATACGCTGACCTGGCGCTCTGGGCCATAGAACTCGGCAAACTGCTGCAGGGTCTTCACCACGCGATAAGGCGATTCGTAGAAGATCATGGTGCGCTGTTCGCCTTTCAGCGATTCGAGCTTGGTCTGGCGTCCTTTCTTCTGAGGCAGGAAGCCTTCGAAGGCGAAGCGGTCGCAAGGCAGACCACTCGCTACAAGGGCTGGCACAAAAGCGGTTGCGCCAGGCAGACACTGTACTTCGATGCCTGCACGTACGGCCTCGCGAACCAGAAAGAATCCCGGGTCGGAGATGCCAGGTGTGCCAGCATCGCTTATCAGAGCCACATTCTCGCCTGCCTGCAGTCGGGCTACGATGGAGGCGGATGTGCCGTGTTCGTTAAACTTATGATGTGATAAGAGTTGGTTGTGGATGTCGTAGTGCTTCAGCAGTTTGCTCGATGTGCGAGTATCTTCTGCGAGTACGAGATCCACCTCCTTCAGAATGCGGATGGCACGGAATGTCATGTCTTCCATATTCCCAACTGGGGTCGGTACGATATATAATATGCCCATTACAAGGGGCAAATATAAGGCAAAATAGCGGAATAGACAAATAAAAGGCAAAATCTTTGCAATTTTTAAAAGGTATTTGTAAATTTGAACGCAGTTCGAAGATACTTTCGCTCGAAAATTCCAAATTTGTTTGGTATTTTACTCGCTTATTCGTATCTTTGTCGCCAATATGACAGATATCTTAATAGGTGAGGCACACAGACCTGGTAGAATAGAAGTTGTGTGCGGCTCGATGTTTTCGGGCAAAACGGAGGAGCTGATCCGACGAATGCGCAGAGCGCAGTTCGCCAGACAGCGTGTGGAGATATTCAAGCCGGCCATTGATGTGAGGTATTCGGAAGAAGACGTGGTGAGCCATGACCAGAAACACATCCAGTCGACACCTATTGACTCATCGGCCAGTATCCTGTTGCTGGCAAGCGATATCGATGTGGTAGGTATCGATGAGGCGCAATTCTTTGATATGGGGATTGTTGATGTGTGCAACGAACTGGCAAACCGTGGCGTCAGAGTCATCGTGGCCGGACTGGATATGGACTTTAAGGGTGTGCCTTTCGGACCTATGCCAGCGCTTTGCGCTATTGCCGACGATGTGACGAAGGTGCATGCCATCTGTGTGAACTGTGGCAATCTGGCTTACGTAAGTCATCGTAAGGTGGAGAGCGAACAGCGGGTATTGTTGGGTGAGACTACGGAGTATGAACCTCTGTGCCGGGAATGTTATCAGAAAGCAATCAAAGAAGAGAATGAAAGAAAAGACAATCACGCTTGACCAACTGGTGCGCTGGGTGGGAGCAGGCCTGCTGGTGCTGGGTATCCTCTGGCTGGTCAACTATCTGAGCAATGTATTGCTGCCGTTTTTTATTGCCTGGTTCTTTGCCTATCTGCTGTATCCGATGGTGAAGTTCGTGCAGTATCGGTTGCATGTGAAGAGTAGGACGCTGAGTATCATCATCACACTGATTGTGGTGATTGCCGTTCTCGGTGGTATCATCTATCTGATTATCCCACCAATGATTGAGCAGTTTGATAAGTTGGGCGGACTGGTGAGCGGCTATATACAGGAGGAGGCTCATATCAAGGATATCCCCGGTGCCATTCAGCTCTGGATAGATCAGAATAGCAGGGAAATCCAGAAGTTCTTTGAGAGCGACAGGTTTACGGATAGTCTGAAAACGGTGCTGCCCCGACTGTTTAATGTACTGGGTCAGACCGCCAGTGTGATTCTCGGTATTGTGGCATCGCTTATCACCTTATTATATATGTTCTTCATTCTGCTCGATTATGAGTATCTGACTGAGAACTGGATCCGTATCTTCCCAAAGAAGAGTCGCCCCTTCTGGCAGGGACTGGGTAAGGATGCCGGACAGGCACTTAACAATTATGTGCGCGGTCAGGGAACGGTGGCACTCATCATGGGTGTGCTGTTCTGCATCGGCTTCACCATCATCGACTTCCCCATGGCCATCGGTCTGGGCATTATGATCGGTATCATGGACCTGGTGCCTTATCTGCATACGTTTGCCCTGATACCAACGGTATTGCTGGCGTTGCTGAAGTCGGCTGATACAGGACAGAACTTCTGGGGAATCTTGGCGTTGGCCCTGCTGGTGTTTATTGTGGTGCAGTTGATATGCGACATGATTGTGACACCTAAGGTGATGGGTAAGGCCATGGGCCTGAACCCTGCTATCCTGTTATTGTCGTTGTCGGTTTGGGGTGCCTTGTTAGGGTTTATCGGACTCATCATTGCACTGCCTTTGACCACACTTTTGATTGCTTATTATCAACAATATGTGACAAAAGATAAGGAATTTGAGGGGTTAGAAGAAAAATCTTCTGAATAAATTTGGTAGTTTCGGAAAAAGATAGTACCTTTGCACCCGCTTTCTAATGGGAGCATGATTTAAGGTCGATCCGTTAGCTCAGTCGGTAGAGCACAACACTTTTAATGTTGGGGTCTTGGGTTCGAGCCCCAAACGGATCACAGAAAAGAGAGACTCAATCGAGCCTCTCTTTTTTGTGTCTTTAAAGTTTCACTGTTACTTGGTTGCCGTTGTAGTCGATGGTCTTTGCAGTGCCATCGGGCAGCACGATGTGGAACTGACGGTTGAGCAGCATGCCCTTGTAGCCGCCTTGGCGGGCGCTGATGTGGAGGGTGCGTGTGCGCTCTGTCCAGGTGAAGATGATATTCGAGTAGTAGCCCTGCTCGTAGTTGTAGTTGTCGCCTTCATCCTCATAGAGACTGAACGTGCCGTCGGCGCCGGGGTAGAGGCGGATCTCGAGGTTGTCCCATGACTTCTCACCTACATACTGCATCTCCGGGCCCAGGGGCACGATGCTGCCGGCACGTACGAACATGGGTACCTGGTCGAAACGGGTGGTGAGGGTGACATGCTGTCCGCCCTTGTACTGCCTGCCTGTCCAGAAATCATACCAGGTAGCACCCTTGGGCAGGTATTTTGTGGCGGTCTTCGTGGCGTGCCAGTTGATACCGCTTGTCTCTTCCTGGTCGCCGCTGACATTTTTCTTATCCCAGCCGGTCATGGCATCTTCCTTGATGATCTTCTCCTGGGTGTACTGCGCCTCGACGATGGGGGCTGCCAGGATGCTACGGCCGAACATAAACTCATCGGTCATGTCCCACACCTGCTTGTCGGCAGCAAAGTCGCTGAACAGCGGGCGCAGGTAGCTCTCGTTGTTGGCGGTCACCTGTCCGGCGATACTATATATATAAGGTAGGAGGCGGTAGCGCAGGCGGATCATCTTCTCGATGGCGTCGTATACGGGCTCGCCCTTTTGGCCGAACTGCCAGATCTCACGGGGTGCGTCGGCACCATGACTGCGGAACACAGGACAGAACAAGCCATACTGCATCCAGCGCACATAGAGCTCCTGGAACTGCGGGTTGCGAGGGGCTGAGCCTGCGCCCTTGGTGTTATAGGAGCCACAGAAGAAACCACCGATGTCGGTGTTGAAGTTGGGGTTGCCGGTGAGCGAGAAGCTCAGACCGGCAGGGATCTGCTTGCGCAGCATATCCCATGATGAGGCCACGTCGCCGCTCCACATGTTGGCGCCATAGTGCTGCTGACCGGCAAAGGCCGAGCGGGTCATGATGAACACACGCTTGCCACGGTCGTCCTTGCGCTGCGACTGGTAGATGCCCCGCACGGTCTCCAGGGGGAAGGCATTGCGCAGTGAGCGCCAGGTGCCGCCGGTCACAGGGTGCTGGTAGTCGCTCTCACGGGGATTGAAGAAGTCGGGGTCGGTAGAGTCCATCCACCAAGCATCGGTGCCATAGTCGTAGAGCTTCTTCAGGTATTTCCAGTAGATGGCGCGTGCCACAGGACTGAAGGCGTCGTACACTTTTACGCCAGAGGGATATTCCATGATGGGCGGCCATACGTGTGAGATACCGCTCTGTGGCCAGGTCTCGATGGGCAGCAGCAGTCCCTTCTCGTTGAGCTCGCGGAACTGCTGGGTCTGCGGACCGAAACTTGCCCAGATGCTGATCATGAAATGGGCGTGTTTACGGTGCACGTTCTGAATCATCTGCGGACCATTGCTGAAGTCCTCCGACAGGAAGTCCATGGCGTTCCACAGGTAGTTGGAACCCCAGTACTGCCAGTCCTGGATGATACCGTCGAGGGGCACCTGTAGGGCACGGTGCTGGTCCACGATATGCTCGGTTTCGGCAGCGCTCTTATAGCGCTCTTTCGACTGCCAGAAGCCATAGGTCCACAGGGGGAACATGGGCACGTCGCCACTCAGGTAGCGCATCTGGGCAATGACGCCATCGGCAG
Organism: Prevotella sp. P6B1; assembly: GCF_000702825.1. Taxonomy (GTDB): domain Bacteria; phylum Bacteroidota; class Bacteroidia; order Bacteroidales; family Bacteroidaceae; genus Prevotella. The sequence goes on along the minus strand of NZ_JNKF01000012.1, from coordinate 154,967 downwards.
AGCCGCCATACATAAAGTAGTAGTCGATGGCCTCGCCCGCCTCCGAGGTGAGCGACATGCCGTTGGCATCGTCGTCAAACTGTGTGGGGGCGTAGTTGTCCCAGTAGAGGCCCCAGCCCTTGATGCTCTGGATCACATTCTGGAAGTCCTCGAGGTTCGACTGTTCCATGCGTTTGTGCTCACCGCGGCGGTTCATCTTACCGTTCTGGATGGTGCCCAGGCCGTAGATGGCCTCGCCCTTGTCGAGGGTGAAGGTCTGGTTCAACGGACTGAAGCTGTGTGACTTCTCACGCAGCAGCACCTTGCCCTTGGCGGTCATAAAGGTGATGCAACCGGTCTTGGCGTCGAGTTTCACGCTCAGTTCACTACTCGATGTGGTGTTGCCCCGTTGGGTGAGGGCTACCTGCTGAGGCTTGGCGATGATCACCTTGCTCTCAGGTGTTACGGTCTGGCCTGGGTACTTGACGACATGCACCACCGAAGGGGTGAAGAACTCAATCTTCACGCCTTGTGCCCACAGGGCGACGGGTGCCATCAGGGCCAGAATAGCAATGATTCTTCTGTTCATAGTTATTTATCGTTTGTTGTATAAACTTTGTAGTATTCAAACTCATCAATATCTACATATCCGCCAACCTTCTTTGTGGCGTAGTTAAAGATACCGAACTTCTGTCCCATGAAGAAGCGACGCCAGTCAAAGCTCATGCGGTAGTCGCTGCCAATCTTATGCCAGAGTATACCATCCAGACTGTAGTCAAATACGGCGATATCAGTGCGTGGAATAAAGTTGGCATCAATGCCCAACCATATTTTATTCTGTTTTAGCTCTATGCTCTCTATAACCTTCTCTTCTACTTTCTCAACCTTCTTGTCACGGTCGCTTAGCGATACCTTCTGCTCGCTCATTTCGAGGAAAAGCTTCTTGCCCTTCTTCTTGACGGTCAGCACACCTGAGTCGCTGTTGAATGCAGCCAATCCTGCGCAGTCGCCATCTTTCATCTTCGAGAGATCCATCATGATGTGACCATGACAGCCAGGACCTTCCATACGCTGGGTGAGGGTGTTGGGTGCCAGATAGAGGTTAGGTACTACGCGACTTGTCTTGAGTCGAAGATAGCCTGGACGCTCTGTAAGGCTCCAAGCCTTGTCAACAGGGTTGTGGTTCCACTGCCAGTGAAGTCCTAACTTCTCGCTACCAAAGTCATCTGCCTTTACGATAGATGTCTCTGGCTGTCCACTCTTCAGCGGACGCACGCGGGCAGGCACCTTACCTTCCTCGTCGCCCAGCATGGGCCAGCCGTCAATCCAGCGGCAGGGCATCACGGTGAGCACACGGCCCACACCGGCACGGTCCTGGAAGATGATGCCGTACCAGTCGCCATCCTCGGTATCGACGATGGTGCCCTGCGCCTCGTAGGAGAAGCCGCCGAACTCCGACTGCAGGATGGTGTGCTTCTCGTAAGGTCCTTGTATGTTGTCGGCACGGTAGCACACCTCACGGCGATGACGGCCGGGGGCATACACGTGCGAGATCATCAGCAGATAGTATCTGCCGTTATGTTTGATCATACGTGAGCCTTCCAGCAGACCGGTCTCATCAGCCTCACGCTGGAAGATCTGGCGATGTGTTCCTTCGATGACATCGCTCAGGTCGGGCTTCAGCTCCATCATCTCGCCAGTGCCGTAGATCACATACACGCGGTCGTCGTCATCGAAGAACAGCGAACAGTCGTGGAAGTGGCGCATGCGCGACACGATCTTCCAGGGGCCTGCTGCCTGGTCGGCCGAGCAGATATAGGTGTCGCCCATGGCACCAGCCTCGTTAGGGGCAAAGAGGGCGTAGAATTTCCCCTTGTGATATTTCAGTGAGGTGGCCCACTGACCGCGGCCATACACGGTGCCTGCCGTGGCCGACAGGTCGTACTTAGGCGAATCGGTCAGCTTGTCGAAGATGTAGCCGATGGTCTCCCAGTTCTTCAGGTCTTTCGACTGCATGATAGGCGCGCCAGGCATCAGGTGCATGGTGGTAGACACCATATAGAAGGTGTCGCCCACGCGGATCACGTCGGGGTCGGGTACATCTGCCCATAACATGGGATTCTCAATCATGTTCTCGGTTTGAGACTGTGCCTGTACGGTCACGGTCATGCAAAGCATCAGGGTGATGCTTAGTAAAAGCTTGGTTTTCATATAAATAATTGATACTAATTAGTTCGCTTCTTAGTTCTCTTGGTCACCTTTGTAGTGGAACTCCGTGATGTTCGGATTCACACCCAGGTCTTCTTCCTGTGGCGCAATCACCTCCTGATTCAGTTTCTGCTCGTAGCCTTTGTGTACAGGACCTACTTCCAGCAGGATGTCTTCGTACAGCACTGTTGGGATGATGATACCGAAGATGCCAATGCCTACACGGGTACCTTCAGGGTGCATGTTGTTGTGGATGTAAGAGGTAGAGTAGAATGTGTGTCGATACGACTCCAGACGGTTGTATTTGTGATAGGTCTCCAGGATGTCTTTGGAAATGGCAGTGGTATCGGCAGTGGTAAAGATAAATGCCAAGTTGTTTACATAGTCATCAACTACGTCACCTTTGATGCCATTGTTCACCTCGAGACACTGCATCATGTTATCGGTCATCTCTTCGGTCATGTCACTCTCCTTGGGAGCAGTGAAGTAGGCTACCAGCATACCTACCAGTGTGATTACGCCGAGAATAAGTATGCGGCCCAGACAGCTGCGGGTGAACTCCTGTGTAAACGACTGGTTGGTTCTGTAATTGGTGTTGTTGTCAACTTGATACATACTGTTAGTTTTAGATTTGATTATTGTGTATGAGGTTCATAAACTCCTGACGAGTCTTAGCTTGATTGAAGGCACCACTGAAGTCGCTGGTGGTGGTAATACTGTTCTGTTTCTCAATGCCACGCATCTGCATGCACATGTGCTTGGCCTCTATCACCACCATCACACCTAAGGGGTGCAGTGTATCTTGGATACAGTCCTTGATCTGTTGTGTCATTCGCTCCTGTACCTGCAGGCGATGGGCAAAGATGTCCACTACGCGGGCTATCTTCGACAGACCAGTGATGTAGCCGTTAGGGATGTAAGCCACATGTGCCTTGCCGTAGAAGGGTAGCATGTGGTGTTCGCACAGCGAGAAGAAATCGATGTCCTTCACAATCACCATCTGGTTGTAGTCCTCCTTGAACAGCGCGTCCGTCAGGATCTTGTGGGCATCCATCGTGTAACCTTTGGTCAGCACCTGCATGGCCTTGGCCACACGCATGGGGGTCTTCTCCAGTCCCTCACGCTCGGGGTCTTCGCCCAGTAGCGTCAGTATCTCTTTGTAGTGACCCGCTAAATCTTCGAGTCCCTCGCGATATCTCTCGTTGTCGTATTCCTTAATCTCTATCTTCATTGATATTGTACGGTGATTTTCCCTTTGACGATGATAGCCGACTTGTAGCCATTGTTCTTGACGCGCTCCAGCACCTCGTGAGCTTCCTCGTAGGTGCGGTAGTTACCCATGCGGCAAATCCATCGTGGGGTATAGAAATGTACATAGACGGGCACGCCAGGGAACAAAGCCTTGATCTCACTGCCTGTCCGTTCTGCCTTCAGGCGGTCGTTACGTGTGTTGCCTCCGGCAAACACCTGTACACGGTATCCTGCCACCTTATAACCTTTCATGACCTTCTTCTGAAGTTCCTCGGGGGTGGTGTCAATCTCGGTAGAGTCATGCTGCTCTACAACGACGACCTTGGGCTCAGTCTTTTTTTCTTGATTTGTAGCAGTATTGTTATCTTTTTCTTTCTTTTCAGTCTGTTTAAGCTGAGTGGTATTGGTCTTGGGCTTGGCTGGTACAACGGCCGGACCGTTCACCAGTTCGTCGATAGCCTTGTCCTGAGTGACGGTGATTTTTCCCTCGCCACCTTTACTCTGTTGCAATCTCTGCGTAAATGACGACTGAGCATCGGCCACCATTGAGTAGCCGATGCAGAGCGTCATTATGATGATAAATCGTTTCACTTTCTTACTTGAATGCGTCGATAATACCCTTGAAGTCAGCAGCCTTCAGTGAAGCACCACCAATCAGACCACCATCGATGTCGGGCTTAGCAAACAGCTCAGGAGCGTTGCTGGCCTTGCAAGAACCACCATAGAGGATAGTGGTGTCGTCGGCTACAGCCTGACCATACTTCTCAGCGATGATAGAACGGATATAAGCGTGGATCTCCTCAGCCTGCTCAGCGGTAGCGGTCTTACCAGTACCGATAGCCCAGATTGGCTCGTAGGCGATAACGATCTTGCGGAAGTCCTCCTCAGCGAGGTTGAATACAGAACCCTCGAGCTCGGCCTTAACAACCTCGTTCTGCTTGCCAGCCTCACGCTCCTCCAGACTCTCACCGATACAGAAGATAACCTTCAGATCGTTCTTCTGAGCGAGCAGCACCTTCTCCTTCAGGATCTCGGGAGTCTCCTTGTAGTACTCACGACGCTCTGAGTGACCCAGGATGACGTACTGAGCACCAGTGCTCTTTACCATCTCGGCAGAAACCTCACCAGTGAAAGCACCCTTCTCCTTGTCAGCGCAGTTCTCAGCACCCAGACCGATGATGTCCTGATCGAGGAACTGTGCGATAGAAGCGAGGTGGATGAATGGTGTGCAGATCACTACACCACAGTTGGGCTTCTCAGCCTTCAGAGTCTCATTCAGCTCCTTTGCAAGAGCAATACCGTCCTGGAGATTCATGTTCATCTTCCAGTTTCCTGCTACAATTTTCTTTCTCATAATTCTACTAAAATTTTAAATATGTATAAAAACTTCACTATTGATGCTTTGTATCGAGCCCTCTCACGATCGGCATAGCTCAAGCAAGCTTGGCTCTGCTCTCGCTTAATCGAGGCCTTCACTAATCACTGTCTTCTCTCGTCTCACCCACTTGGTCCAAGCCCAGAGGCGGTCGGCTATCGTCAGGAGCACCAGTGGCAATACAAACCAGGTCAGTACCCAGAGTATCTTGGTGGTCACCGTCTCTGTAGGCAGTTGACCTAACTTGCAGTCTTCCAGTCTGGTGGTCAGCGCCTCTTCGGTGGGCAGGTCGTTATGACTCCACTTACGTATCACCTTGCCATCCTTGAGCAGGATGAGACCTGGGTTCGACCGTATCATGGTTTTCAGCGTGATGTCATCGGTCTGGCAGAACGGGTATTCTGCACCTGTCAGGTCGCGCCAGCTGTCGATGGCTTTCGCGCCACTGGCTGTCAGGCAATAGAACGGATAGCCGTAGTCCAGACTGTATTCGTACATCTGGTTGATCTCGTCTAATCGTGAGTCGTCAGCCTGTTCCAAGTGTGGGGCTATCAGCAGAAAGGTATATCCCTTGTCTGCCAGTATCTGTTCGGTGATGTCCTCACCATCCTTCAGCCTCTCTACGAAGAAATCGGTATAGGGTGATTCCTCACCTTCCATCATCTTGTTCCAACCTTCTCGGATATCAGCACCGATATGATAGGGACGGAAGTCGAACTGGGGTAGGGTGTAGAGACTCTTGACCGATATGAACAGCAGGATGAATACCAGCGAGTAGTTCATCACAATCCACTGGTTCGACTGACTAATCAGGCGGGCCTGCTCCAACGGCCATTTCCATACTACGATGGCTGCCCCCAGCAGGATGATGTTTTTCCACAGCGTCTGCCAGTTGGTCAGCACCAGAGCGTCGCCAAAACAACCGCAATCGCTGATAGGGTTGCTCAAGGCCAACCAGAGAGTGAGCGGTGTCATCACGCCCATGATAGCCAGCACTAATTTTGACACCATTCGGCGCCTGATGGCAAAGAGCAGACAGATACCTAAGAAGAATTCCGTGGCTGCCAACAGTACTGATGTGGCGAGTGTCGTGAAGTCGGGCATCATGCGCCCTAATCCAATCGCCACCAAGTAGTCCTGAATCTTGTACTGCGTCCCTAATGGGTCAACGGCTTTGACAAATCCTGAGAAGATAAATGTCAGTGCCAGCAGTAGTCGGCAGATGTTAACGGCAGCTTTCTTCATGCTGTGGCGTTGTCGTCCTCCTCCGATAATTTAATTACTCCAAAGACCGCGTAGTTGATAATGTCCATATAGTTGGCGTCGATACCCTCGCTGACGAGTGTCTCGCCCTGCAGGTTCTCGATCTCCTTGATGCGTTCAATCTTTGTCAGAATCAGGTCGGTATAGCTGCTGACCCTCATCCCGCGCCACGCCTCGTCGTAGTCGTGGTTCTTACGCTTCATCAGCTCCAGTGCCTCTTGGGCATGCTTGTCATAAAGGGCCATCGCCTCGGCATTGTTAATATCAACAGTGTCGGCAAACCCCTTGGCTAACTGGATGAGACCTACGATGCCGTAGTTGATCAAGGCAATAAACTCGGGACGGATACCTTCGCCCACCAGAGACTCTTTCTTGATCTCCAGTGAACGGATGCGCTTGGCCTTGATAAACAGCTGGTCGGTCAATGCCGTGGGGCGCAGAATGCGCCACGATGCCTTATAGTCGTGAAGCTTCTTCTCGAACAGGGCTCTGCACTCTGCTAAAGCCTGCTCAAACTGAACGTTTGTCTTGTCAAATTGAATCATATCGGCTGCAAAGGTAGCAATTTTTAGTGAATAACGGATGGTGAATCGTGAAAAATTCACTTATTTTCACTCTGTTTCTTGTGTATGTACCTTATTTTCAGACCTAATGCCTCGTATTGCGTCTGAATGCTGTCACGCTTCACACGCAGCCTGGTGAGTGCTGTCAGCTCCTCGGGTGTGGCTTTCAGTTCCTTCTTGTGCGCTTCTACCTCTTGCGTCATGGTTTCTAACTCTTTGTTGGCAATCTGTAACAGACTGTCGGTACGCCATAACTCATCCTGCGCTTTTTTCAACTCGGTTTCCTGTTTCTCAACCAAAGCAGCCTTGCGGCGATTGATTTCCTTTCGGGTTTTCGTCTCGCCGCAAGCTGTTATCAGTAATGCCGTAAATACGGCCAATGCAATCTTTTTCAATTTAATTATCAATTATCAATTCTCAATTATAATCACTTTTCTCCTAATTTTTTGCCACTCATCAGCAACTCAACCAATGGACGGTCCTTGAAGGTGTGACGCTGCTGGTCCCAGAAACCGAAGTCGGCATCATAACACCAGGTGGTCCAGGCAATATTGAATTCGTCGAATACGGTCAGCATATCGCGTGTCCAGTTGTAAGCCAGTTCACGATCCACGGGCTCGTACACACCCCATTCACCGCAGAACAGCTGCAGATCGTACTTCTGGGCAGCCTCAATGGCATCCTTGAACTGTTCGCGAATCTTTTTGATGTCCCAGATCTCCTCAGTATAGGGTTTCAGCTGGTCTTTGATGTCGGCAGGAGCTGCCTCATAGTCTTCCTTCGATACCAGTACGCCAGGGTAGTTCACCTTGCCCTTATACTTGCCTAATGGTGTCCACCATGCACCATAGTGGGTCAATATCATTGGGTTGTAGTAATGGAACGAGAGGATGATATTCTTGTCGCCCTCGGGAACTTTCAGGTATTTCATGGTCTCATGTCCCTGCCACATGTTCGAACCAATCACCAATGTACGCTGAGGCTCCAGTTCACGGAGTGCCTTGTGTACCTTGGCTACCAGCTGGTTCCACTGCTCGTGCTCTGGTGCTACAGGCTCGTTCATGAACTCATAGGCCACAGAATCGCAACTACGGTCCTTTAAGTCTTCCGACAGCTGGCGCCACAGGTTGATCAGGTCATCCTGGGCTTTCTCTGAAGTAAACAGGGTGTTGGTCGAAGAGCCGCCTTCGTTCACGGCATTGAAATAATGTGAACGGATGATGTGCAGATCGACGATGGCGCGCAGGTGATGCTGCTGAGCCCAGTTGAGGGCGTTGTTCAGTAAGCCCCAGGCTTCGGGCAGTTTCTTGCCTTTCTCGTCCCAGAACTGTACTTCATCAATGGGAATACGGACAAAGTCGAAGCCTAACTCCTCCAGACGGGCAAAATCGTCTTCCTGAATGTGCAGGCGACGTGCTTCGCCACGCTGTTCCGACTGACTCAGCCAGTGGCTGACGTTTGTACCGCGCTTGATGCGGAAATTGTTCACCTGTCCGGCTTGAGTCTCTTCCTGTTTCTGACTCTGACTTTTGTTACTGCATGACGTCGCTGCCAGCATTGCCGTAAAAAAAACGGCTAAAACCAATACGTTCTTTTTCATACCGTTATCATTTTTGTTAGCTATCCATATGCTTTGTTGGTACTATGCGTCGAGGTCTTCGCTGACCTCGTCCAAGCGTCCGTCCCATAGATATTTCCTGGTCTCTGATGCCGCTACACCCGAGAGGAGCAAGAGGGCTATCAGGTTGGGAATGGCCATCAGGGCATTCATACAGTCGGCTATGTTCCAGATGATGTCGAGATTGATGATCGATCCGAAAAAGAGTGACACGATGAACAGAATGCGATAGAACTTGTTGGTGCGATGACCTTCCAGATAGTTGACGGCACTCTCACCGTAGTAGCTCCATCCGATGATGGTGCTGAAGGCGAAGGTCAGAATGCCGAATGATAACAACGGAGCGCCTACATAGGGAATCTTCGAGAAGGCTACCTTGGTCAGGGCTGCACCGTCGTCGTAGGTGATGTCAGGGTATGCCAGAATGCTGCTTACCAGTACCAGCCCTGTCAGTGCACAGATGATGACAGTGTCCCAGAATGTGCCTGTACTCGATACTAACGCCTGACGGACCGGGTTGCGTGTCTGGGCAGCAGCGGCCACAATCGGTGCGCTACCCATGCCACTCTCGTTGCTGAACAGTCCACGGGCAATACCATAGCGTGCTGCCATCATCACAGTAGCTCCCACAAAGCCGCCGCCGGCAGCCGATGGGTTGAAAGCGGAATCTACAATCAGTTGGATGGCAGGCCATACATAACTGCCGTTGATACACAGGATAACGATGCAGCCTATGACATAGAGCGCAGCCATAAAGGGCACGAGTATGGTGCACACCTTGGCTATTGCCTTCACACCGCCCAGGATGACTAAGGCTGTCAGTATGCAGACAAAGAGACCAATAATCCATGTGGGTACACCGAATGTCTCGTTTGCCAGCAGAGCGATGGAATTGGCCTGTACTGTACAGCCGATGCCAAATGAGGCCAAGGCGGTAAAGATAGCGAAGAGGATACCCAGCCATTTCATGTTCAGACCACGTTCCAATGCGTACATCGGACCACCAACCATCTTGCCGTCGTCTGTTTTTACACGGTATTTCACCGCTAACAATCCTTCTGCATATTTGGTCGACATACCAAAGATACCTGTCAGCCAGCACCACAGTACGGCACCAGGACCACCCAGTGCTACAGCTGTTGCCACACCAACAATGTTTCCTGTGCCAATGGTGGCTGCTAATGCAGTGGCGAGTGCGCCGAACTGGCTCACTTCGCCTTCGGCCATGGCATCCTTCTTGATACTCAGTCGTATGCCCGTCAACAGTTTTCGTTGTGGTATTCGTAGACGAAAGGTCAGGAATACATGCGTACCAAGCAGTAGGATAATCATCGGCCATCCCCAAAGGAATGAGCTTAACAGCGCGAAGAAGTCGTTGATAGGTTCCATACTTTCTTAAAAATCTGCATGCAAAAATAGTAGTTATTTCTGAAAAAACCAAAAATATGTCGCATATTTCAACATAAATTGCGTGATAAAGCCTAAAAATGCAGAAAAAATGCTATCTTTGCACCCTAAAAGAGAAGTATTGAGGATGAAACTATATAGCGACGAGGAATTAGCAGAGATATTAAATCAAGAGGTTTTTCACCAGATCAGTGAGGCTGCAGACCATTTGGGGCAGGAGTGCTATGTGGTTGGTGGCTACGTCAGGGATATCTTCCTGGAACGTCCCTCGAATGATATTGATGTGGTTGTTGTGGGTAGTGGTATCCAGGTGGCCGAAGAGCTGAAGCGCATGGTGGGCAGAAAAGCACATCTTTCCGTGTTCCGTAATTTTGGTACTGCCCAGGTGAAGTTCCGTCAGAAAGGGGTGGAATATGAAGTGGAATTCGTAGGTGCCCGTAAGGAGAGCTACAGTCACGACTCGCGCAAGCCCATTGTGGAGAACGGTTCGCTGGAGGATGATCAGAACCGTCGCGACTTCACCATCAATGCCATGGCTATCTGCCTGAATAAGGAGCGTTTTGGTGAGTTGGTCGATCCCTTCAATGGCTTGGCCGATCTGGAGGATGGTATCATTGCAACCCCTTTGGAGCCGGGCATCACATTCTCTGACGACCCGTTGCGCATGATGCGTTGCATCCGATTTGCAACACAGCTGAAATTCCAGATTGAAGAAGATACGTTTGTGGCTTTGGAGCGTATGGCCGACAGAATCAAGATTGTGAGTGGCGAGCGCATCAAAGACGAACTCAATAAGATTATCCTGTCGCCGACACCATCACGAGGCTTTGTGGATCTGCAGCGTTGTGGCTTGTTGCAGCTCATTCTGCCTGAGTTGGCGGCACTCGACATCGTGGAGCAGAGAAACGGTCGGGCGCATAAGAACAACTTCTATCATACGTTAGAGGTGCTCGATAATGTGGCCAGTCATTCTGATAACCTGTGGCTGCGCTGGGCGGCTATCCTGCACGATGTGGGTAAGACCAAGTCGAAACGTTGGGATCCTGCCATTGGCTGGACCTTCCATAATCATAATCTGATTGGTGCCAAGATGGTGCCACAACTGTTCCGTCGACTCATGTTGCCGATGGATATGAAGATGAAGTATGTGCAGAAGCTGGTGGAGATGCACATGCGACCTATTGTTATTGCCGATGATATTGTGACCGATTCAGCTGTACGTCGATTGCTGAACGATGCTGGTGAGGATATCGAGGATCTGATGATTCTCTGTGAGGCCGACATCACGTCGAAGAATGAGGTACGCAAAAAGCTGTTCCTGGAGAACTTCCGTATGGTACGCGAGAAACTGGCCGATCTGAAAGAGAAGGACTATGTACGATTGCTGCAGCCTGTGATTGATGGTAATGAGATCATGGAGTTGTTCCACCTGACGCCCAGTCGTGAGGTGGGTACCTTGAAGCAATACCTCAAGGATGCCGTGTTGGATAATAAGGTGGAGAACGAACGCGAACCCCTCATGGCCCTCCTTATGGAAAAAGCAAAACAAATGAAACTGATATGATCATGAGAAAACTACTAACTATTATTGGTATTCTGTTGTCAGTGCAGCTGTATGCGAATCCTGTGGATGAACTGATTGAGCGTATTGATAAAGGCGGCTCGGCCAAGTTTAAAACCCAGCTGGTGAAGAGCGACAAGGACTTTTTTGAACTCGATCAGGCTGGTAAGAAAGTGGTGATCCGCGGTAACTCGTGGGTGAACATCGCCTCGGGTCTGAACTGGTATCTGAAATACTATGCGGGCATCCACCTCTCCTGGAATCAGATGCAGGCGAAGTTGCCAGCAGTGATGCCGGCTGTCACTAAGAAAGAGCGCCATGAGACTGATCTGACACTGCGTTACGACTTTAACTACTGTACCTTCTCTTACTCCATGGCTTTCTGGGATTGGAAGCGCTGGGAGAAAGAGATCGACTGGATGGCGCTGCATGGTGTCAACCTGCCACTGGCTATCGTGGGTGAGGAGTGCGTATGGCGTAATATGCTGCTGAAGTTAGGCTATAGTGAGAAAGAGGTGGGCGAGTTTATCGCCGGCCCAGCGTTCCTGGCCTGGTGGGAGATGAACAACCTCGAAGGGTGGGGCGGTCCGCTACCCACATCCTGGTATGCCCGTCAGGAAAAACTACAGAAGCAGATTCTGGCACGTATGAAACAACTGGGCATGCATCCCGTATTGCCTGGTTATTGCGGCATGGTACCCCATGATGCCAAGCAACGTCTCGGTCTGAATGTAGCCGATGCTGGTCTGTGGAATGGTTTCCAGCGTCCTGCCAACCTGTTGCCTACTGATGCGCGATTCTCAGAAATCGCTACCTTATATTATAATGAGCTGACTAAGTTGTTCGGTAGAGCCGACTACTATTCGATGGATCCTTTCCACGAGAGTAACGATGATCCCAATATCGATTATGCCAAGGCCGGTGAGGCTATGATGCAGGCGATGAAGCGTGTTAATCCCAAGGCAGTGTGGGTGATTCAGGGATGGACAGAGAACCCACGCGAGGCCATGGTGGATGGTATGAAGACGGGCGATCTGCTGGTGCTCGACCTCTTCTCAGAGTGCCGTCCTATGTTCGGTATCCCCAGCATCTGGAAGCGTGAGCAGGGCTATAAGCAGCATCAGTGGCTGTTCTGTTTGTTGGAGAACTTCGGCGCCAATGTAGGTCTGCACGGACGTATGGACCAGTTGCTCGACAACTTCTATATGCTGCAAAGTTCAAAGTTCCAAGCTCAAAGTTCCAAGCTCAAGGGCATCGGCTTTACCATGGAAGGCTCGGAGAACAATCCCGTGATGTTCGAACTGATGAGTGAACTGCCTTGGCGTGCTGAGAAGTTTACGAAGGAGGCGTGGATCAAGAACTATGTGAAAGCCCGTTATGGGGTAGAGGATAAAACCCTGGAAAAGGCCTGGCTGGTGCTGGTGAAGAGTATCTATAATTGTCCGGCAGGTAACAACCAGCAGGGCCCTCACGAGAGCATCTTCTGCGGACGGCCTTCGTTGAACAACTTCCAGGCATCGAGCTGGTCGAAGATGAAAAACTATTACGACCCCGCTGACACCAAACGGGCTGCTAAACTCATGAACAGCGTGGCCAACCGATATCGTGGCAATAATAACTTCGAGTACGATCTGGTGGATATCACCCGTCAGGCTCTGGCCGATCAGGCACGTATCCAGTATCAGAAGACGATTGCCGACTATAAGGCGTTCAGTAGGAAACAGTTTGACAAGGAGGCCAAGCGTTTCCTCCAGATGCTGTTGCTGCAGGACCAGCTGTTGGGCACACGTACCGAGTTCCGTGTAGGACGCTGGACACAGGATGCGCTGAATGCTGGTACTACGGCTGACGAGAAGAAACTCTATGAGTGGAATGCCCGTGTACAGATTACCACCTGGGGCAACCGTTATTGTGCTGATACGGGTGGTCTGCGCGATTATGCGCATAAGGAGTGGCAGGGGCTGCTGAAGGATTTCTATTATGTGCGTTGGAAGGCCTATTTTGATGCCCTTGCTGAACAGATGAAGGCTCAGACAGCACCCCAGCCAGAGCTGTTGGGTGGTGGTCCGAATGCCACCAAGACAGCTGCAGAGCTCTTTGCGATGGCTCTGCCACAGGAGGTAAAGCTGGATTACTACGCTATGGAGGAGCCCTGGACACTCGACCAGACTCCATACTCTGCTATCCCCGAAGGCTCACCCGTAGATGTAGCCAAGGAGGTGATGGATTTTATGTTCAATGGTCAATGTTCAATGGTCAATGGAAAGTAAGCGATTATTGAGTCTCGATATCCTGCGTGGTATCACCGTAGCAGGCATGATACTGGTAAACAACGGTTGGGGTGAATCGTTCGAGATGCTGCGACATTCCAAGTGGAACGGCATGACTCCCTGCGATCTGGTATTCCCGTTCTTCCTGTTTATCATGGGAATCTCATGCTATCTCTCGTTAGTGAAGTCTGATTTCAAACCTACGTCGCCAGTCATCCGTCGCATCATCAAGCGTACCGTTTTGCTTTTCGTCATCGGTTTGTTCATCAACTGGTTTGATCATGCTATCGAGGGCGACCTGTTGTGTTTCGGACATCTGCGTATCTGGGCTGTCATGCAGCGTATTGCCTTGTGCTATGGCATCGTATCGCTGTTTGCACTGTTCTGTAACCACAAGTACACCCTGCCAGTGATTGCAGGCTTGTTGGCCATCTATACCGCCATCCTGATTCTGGGCAACGGCTATGCCGAGGATGCTGACGTGAATTTCTTGGCGCAAGCCGACTTGAAGTTGTTTGGCTACGAGCATATCTATCATAAAAGTCCGGTTGATCCTGAGGGGTTGGTAGGCACCATCTCATCAGTAGCCCATGTGCTGTTAGGCTTCTATTGTGGTATGCTGATCCGCAAACGTGAAACGGTTGAACAGAAGGTGATAGCCCTCTTTGTGGTAGGAGCCATCTGTGTGATAGGCGGCTATCTGCTCAGCTACGGTCTGCCTTTGAATAAGCGTATCTGGAGCCCCAGCTACGTGCTCATGACGTGCGGTTTGGCTTCGCTGCTGCAGGCCCTGCTGATGTATGTGATAGACATACAGAAGAAGAGCGGTTGGACCACCTTCTTCCATGTGTTCGGTGTGAATGCGTTGGCGCTTTATGTGTCGAGCGAGCTGCTGGCTATTTTGTTGGGAAATATCGGCGTTTCGGAAACGGTCTATAACGGCATGCATGCTGTGATTCCTGCTTTGAAGTGGGCTTCGCTGGCTTATGCTGTTTACTTTGTGATGCTCAATTTCCTGATTGGTTATCTGCTTTATCGAAAGAGAATATATATCAAACTATGATATGTAAATTTGTATTATTAATTTAATTCTTAAAAGACGATTATGAAAAAGTTTTTAATGGTTATCAGCGTTATGATGTGGAGTCTCACATCTTTCGCACAGGTTGGTAAGACTACAATCAGCGGTCATTTCAATTATCTGCTCGATTCACCTAACAACTGTGGTATCGGTGCCAACATCGGCTATGAGTTTGCTGAGAATGTGCGTGGCGTGGCTCAGTTCGATTATTATTTCAATAAGGATCACGTGAGCATGTGGAACCCCAATGTCAATGTTGAGTACCTGTTCCGTCTGCCTAATACCAACTTTATCATCTATCCTCTTGCAGGTCTGAATGTAGTTGGTTGGAGTGGCGATGGCAGCAGCGATTCTAAGCTGGGTCTGAACATCGGCTGTGGTTTGGAATTCCCTCTGAATGACAACCTCTCATTCAAGTGTGAGTACTGCTATAAGACTCAGTATGAGGGCTTGAGCACACTCAACGTTGGTTTGGTATTCCCATTCTAAAATGTTAAAAAGTGCGTTGCCTCATATGCTATAGGCAATAAACGTTAAATTTTCGTTCAGAAAAATATATCCTTAGATATAAATTTCGTATCTTTGCAACCCGAAAACCCTGCGTAATGCGAAAAGTTTTCGGGTTGCTCTTTTTACGTTCTATATGGAGACGATGTATGTTTGAATTAAATTAGATACAAATAGATAGTATGAAAAAAAGAATGTTTTTGGTAATGACCGCAGCATCGCTGATATTGTCATCATGCGGTGGCGGTGGTGGTCGCCCTCAGTTTGGCGACAATGAGTATCCTGTAACAGCTGTAGGTACTCAGAGTTCTGAAACTCAGACCACTTATCCTGCAACGATTAAGGGTGTGCAGGATGTGCAGATTAGTCCTAAGGTAGCTGGATTCATTACTCAGATTAATGTAAAGGAAGGTCAGACAGTTAGCGCCGGACAGGTGCTGTTTGTGATTGATAATGTAACTTATCAGGCCCAGGTGCGCCAGTCGCAGGCCAGCGTTAATACTGCTAAGGCCTCGCTCAATACAGCTAAGTTGAGTTATGAGAACGCTCAGAAGTTGCATGAGAATGGTGTGATTGGTGACTTTGAGCTACAGCAGGCCACCAATCAGTACGAGCAGGCTAAGGCCACAGTAGCTCAGGCTGAGGCTTTGCTCTCGTCGAATAAGGAGATGCTGAGCTACTGCTACATAAAGAGCCCTGCCGCAGGTGTAGTTGGTACCCTGCCTTATAAGGTAGGTGCGCTGGTTAGCACTGGTAATGTGCTCACCACCGTATCAAACAACTCGTCGATGGAGGTTTACTTCTCTGTAACCGAGAAGGATGCGCTCGAGATGAGCAAGGGCGAGGGCGGTCAGAGTGCTGCTGTAGCTAAGTTTCCACCTGTTAAGCTGAAGTTGGCCGATGGTTCTATGTACGATCTGGATGGTACTGTGACCAAGATGAGTGGTGTGATTGACGCTGCCACCGGTTCAGTACAGATGATTGCCCTGTTCCAGAATCCTCAGCGTGTGCTGAAGAGTGGTGGCTCTGGTGCTATCGTGATTCCTCACAGCACTTCATCGGCTATCATCATTCCTCAGTCGGCTGTTTCTGAGGTTCAGAACAAGAAGTTCGTTTACCTGCTGGGTACTGATAACAAGGTGAAGTACAGCGAGATTCAGGTAGCTCCACAGAACGATGGTATGAACTACGTTGTGACTGGTGGTCTGAAACCTGGCGATAAGTATGTTACCAATGGTATCACCAAGCTGGCTGATGGCATGGAGATTGTGCCCATCACTCCTGAGCGCTACCAGCAGAAGATCGACGAGCAGGCTAAGGCTATGACTGCCGGCGACATCGTAGGCGCCATGAAGTAGTGAATAGTGATTAGTGAATAGTGATTAGTGATTAGTGAATAGTTAGCATATGACATTTACGAATTTTATTAAACGCCCGGTACTGTCAACGGTAATTTCTATCCTTATCGTGCTGCTGGGTTTTATCGGACTGGTCTCGCTTCCTATCGAGCAGTATCCGAATATTGCACCGCCTAACATCGTGGTACAGGCCAGTTATCCTGGTGCCGATGCCGAGACGGTGAAGAATGCCGTGGTTACGCCTCTTGAAGAGAGTATCAACGGTGTAGAGGGTATGGACTATATCACCTCTACCGCATCGCCTGGTTCGGCTATGATTCAGGTGATGTTCCGTCAGGGTATCAACCCTGATATGTGTGCGGTTAACGTGCAGAACCGTGTGAGCCAGGCTCAGGCCCTGCTGCCATCTGAGGTTGTCCAGATTGGTGTGCGTGTCATCAAGCGTCAGTCGTCACAGGTACTGATGTATTCGCTGACATCCGACGGACGTTACGACGATGAGTTCCTGACCAACTATAACGCCATCAACATCGTTCCTGCGCTGAAGCGTATCGAGGGTGTGGGTGATGCTTCTGGATTCAGTTCTAAGACCTACGCTATGCGTATATGGCTGAAGCCTGATGTAATGAAGCAGCACAGCCTGATTCCATCGGATATCACCGCTGCGCTGGCCGAGCAGAACATCGAGGCTGCTCCTGGTAAGTTTGGTGAGCAGGCTCCCAATGTGGCTTACGAGTATTCGATGCGTTATACCGGTAGATTCCGTACAGCCGAGGAGTTTGGCAACATCATCATTAAGAGCGATGCTAACGGACAGACACTGAAGTTGAAGGATCTGGCTAAGATCGAGCTGGGTGGTGAAGGCTATTCGGTATCGATGAAGAACAATGGTGTACCTTCGGTTATGACCATGGTACAGCAGGTGGCTGGATCTAACGCTAACGAGATTGCCAAGCAGGTAAAGGCCGAGCTCGACTCGCAGCAGAAGCTGATGCCACCGGGCATGGAGGTGAAGATCAACTACGATGTAACCGAGTTCCTGTATGCCTCTATCGAGGAGGTGGTGTTCACCCTCTTCATGACTCTGGCACTGGTGTTCCTGGTTGTTTACATCTTCCTGCAGGATATGCGCTCTACGCTGATCCCATTGATTGCCGTGCCAGTATCACTGGTAGGTACATTCTTCTTCCTGAATGTGATGGGATTCTCAATCAACCTGCTGGTACTCTCAGCTTTGCTGCTGGCTATCGCCATTGTGGTGGACGATGCCATCGTGGTGGTTGAGGCTGTACACGCTAAGCTCGACCAGGGGTATAAGAGTTCACTGACTGCCTCTATCGATGCCATGAACGAGATCTCGGGCGCTATCATCTCTATTACCCTGGTGATGGCAGCTGTGTTCGTACCTGTATCATTCATCGGCGGTACTTCGGGTACCTTCTATCGTGAGTTCGGTGTCACCATGGCCATCAGTATTATCATCTCGGCTGTAAATGCCTTGACGCTGTCGCCAGCCCTGTGTGCTGTATTCCTGAAGCCTCATGATAAGGATGGTCACGAGAAGAAAATGAGTCGTGTGGATCGCTTCCACCAGTCGTTCAACGTCGCTTTCGAGACCACTACCAATAAATATCGTAATATCCTTGAGAAACTGGTGCGCAAGCCGTTGGCTATCATCGGTACAGTGGTTGTAGGTATCGCCATCCTGGCTGTGACATTTGTGACCACCAAGACCGGTCTGGTGCCCGACGAGGATACTGGTACATTGTTCTGTACTATCTCTATGCCTCCTGCTACGTCAGAGGCTCGCACCAAGCAGGTTGTTCAGCAGGTAGATTCTATCCTGTCGCAGCTTCCCGCTGTTAAGAACCGTGAGATGGTTCAGGGTTATAACTTTATTGCAGGTGCTGGTTCCGACCAGGGTACATTCATCATCAAGCTGAAGCCATTCGGTGAGCGTCAGAAAGGTTTGTGGTGGAAGATCTCAGGCCTTTGGGAGGGTGATGGTATCTATCGCTTCTTCCTGAATCCTTACGATGCAACAGGTGTGATTGCCCAGATATTTATTAAGACAGCTCATATCAAGGATGCTCAGATCTTGGCATTCTCGCCCCCAATGATTCCTGGATTCTCTGCCAACAGCGGTATCTCGCTGGTTATGCAGGACCGTACTGGTGGCGACCTGAACAAGTTCTTTGGTATCGTGAAGGAGTTCCTGGGCGAGCTGAACAAGCGTCCTGAGTTCCAGATCGCCCAGACCTCATACAATCCTAACTATCCACAGTACATGGTACACGTGGATGTAGCTAAGTGTAAGCAGAGTGGTATCTCGCCAACACTGGTGCTCAGCACCCTGCAGGGATATTTCGGTGGACTGTATGGTTCTAACTTCAACTCGTTTGGTAAGCTCTATAAGGTGATGATTCAGGGTTCTCCTGAGACACGTATGACACCAGAGTCGCTTAATAGTATATATGTACGCACGTCGGCTGGTATGGCTCCAATTAAGGAGTTCTGTAACCTGGAGCGCGTATATGGTCCGTTGAATATCAACCGCTTCAACCTGTTCACCTCTATCAACGTAACAGGTACAGTGGCCAGTGGCTATTCTACTGGTGAGGCGCTGAAGGCTATTGAGGAGGTTGGTAAGCAGGTACTGCCTGCTGGTTATACCTACGACTACTCAGGTCTGACACGTGAGGAGGCTAAGGCTTCTAACACCACAGGTATCATCTTCCTGTTGTGTTTCATCTTCATCTACCTCATTCTGTCGGCACAGTACGAGTCGTACATCCTGCCGCTGTCGGTAGTACTCTCTGTTCCATTCGGACTGGCAGGTTGCTTCTTGTTCACCAATATCTTCGGTCATGCCAACGATATCTATATGCAGATTTCGCTGATTATGCTGATTGGTCTGTTGGCTAAGAACGCCATTCTGATTGTACAGTTCGCACTTGAGCGCCGTCAGACGGGTATGGCCATTACGTGGTCGGCTGTACTGGGTGCTGCTGCCCGTCTGCGTCCTATCCTGATGACCTCACTGGCCATGGTTATCGGACTGCTGCCAATGATGTTTGCCAGCGGTGTTGGTAAGAACGGTAACCAGACGCTGGGTGCTGCTGCCGTAGGTGGTATGTTGATTGGTACTATCCTGCAGCTGTTCGTTGTGCCCACGCTGTTTGTCATCTTCCAGTCTATCCAGGAGAAGTTCAGTCCGATGAAGTTCGAGGATGAGGAGAATGCCGAGGTGGCTGCCGAGCTGGCTCAGTATGCTCATAAGAAACATGAAGATTATGAATTGGAGAAGTAATATGAAGAAACTGATGATATGCATGTCTGCAGCTCTGCTGTTGTCAAGTTGCGGACTCTATAATAAATACGAACGTCCAGAAGTGGATACCAAGGGTTTGGTGCGCGACACACAGTCGCTCACCGACACCCTGGCCGTACAGGATACCACCTCGTTTGGCAATATGCCTTGGCGCACAGTGTTTACCGATCCACAGCTGCAGGCGCTTATCCAGCAGGGACTGGATAATAATCCTGACCTGCTGAATGCGGCTCTCAATGTGCAGATGGTGAACGAGGCGCTGAAGATTGCAAAGTTGGCTTTCCTGCCCTCAGTGGCTGTTAGTCCACAGGGCTCGCTCACCTCGTTTGATGGTGCTGCTGCCACCAAGTCGTACTCGCTGCCCATCTCGGCCAGCTGGAATGTCGACCTGTTCGGCAATCTGCTCAGTGCCAAACGCTCGGCGCAGATGCAGCTCATCGCTACTAAGGATTATCAGACGGTAGTGAAGACCAATGTCATCTCGACTATCGCCAACCTGTATTACACCCTGTTGATGCTTGATCGCCAGCTGGAGATTGTGACCGATATGGAGCAGCTCACCAAGGAGACTTGGGAGAAGATGCAGTTCATGCACGAGAACCGTGCTGGCTATCGCTCTACCGCTGTTCAGAGTGCTGAGGCTGCCTACTATCAGGTGCAGAGTCAGCGTGTCGATCTGCAGCGCCAGATGCGTGAGACCGAGAACTCGCTCTCATTGTTGCTGGGTCAGCCCGGTCAGGCTATCGCCCGTGGAAAGTTTGCCGGTCAGAGTCTGCCCACCGAGCTCTCTACAGGCGTTGGCATCCAGATGTTGGCCAACCGTGCCGATGTGCATCAGTACGAGATGTCGCTGGCACAGTGCTTCTATGATGTGGAGACAGCCCGCAGCCGTTTCTATCCCAACATCACCGTTACCGGTACAGCAGCCTTTACCAATAATAATGGCATGGTAAACCCAGGTAAGTGGTTGCTCTCGGCTGTTGGTTCACTCACTCAGCCTATCTTCCAGCACGGACAGATTGTGGCTGGTCTGAAGGTGGCCAAGATGCAGTACGAGCAGGCTTACAACAAGTGGCAGAACGCTATCTATAAGGCAGGTAACGAGGTGTCGAACGCTCTCGTAGCCTACAACTCTTACAGTCAGAAGGCTGAGCTCGATGGCAAACGTGTAGAGGTACTTAAGAAGAATGTTGAGGACACCAAGCGATTGATGGAGTCATCGTCTAACACCACCTATCTCGAGGTGATTACCGCTCAGAGCAATCTGCTCAATGCCGAGATTAACGAGGTGACCGACCAACTCTCGAAGATGCAGGCTGTAGTAAGTCTTTATCAGGCTTTAGGCGGCGGTGCCAAATAGTTCAATGTTCAATTTTCAATTTTCAATGAAATAATTATGGCAAGCGAAATATCCCCCAAAGCTGAGATTAGCCCAAAGGCGAAGATTGGCGACAACTGTAAGATATTCCCCTTCGTGTATATCGAGGACGATGTGGTGATAGGTGACAACTGTATCATCTTCCCCTTCGTTAGCATCTGCGACGGCTCGCGCATTGGTAATAACAATAAGATCCACCAGGGTTCGGTGATTGCCGCCCTGCCACAGGATTTCAACTTCCGTGGTGCCAAGTCGTATGTGGAGATTGGTAATAACAATGTCATCCGTGAGAATGTGGTTATTAACCGTGGTACCAACAAGGATGGTGTTACCAAGATTGGTAATCACAACTTCCTGCTCGAGGGTACCCACATCAGCCACGATACCGTGGTGGGCGATAACTGCGTGTTTGGCTATGGTACTAAGATAGCAGGCGACTGCGAGATTGGTAACGGTGTTATCTTCTCGTCTGGTGCCATCCAGAATGCCAACACCCGTGCTGGCGACCTCTCGCTCATCCAGGCTGGTTGCACCTTCTCGCATGATGTGCCTCCTTATGTCATTGCAGGTGGCTCACCCATGGAGTATGGCGGTCCTAACACCACTGTGATGAACTACGCCGAGATTGATCCCAAGGTTCAGAAGCATATCGCCAACGCCTACCGTCTGCTGTTCCATGGAAAGACCAGTGTGTTCGATGTCATCAACCAGATCAAGGAACAGGTGCCCGACGGCCCCGAAATCCGTAATATCATCACCTTCCTCGAAAACAGCAAACGCGGCATCATGTGTAAATAATATGTATAACTAATTACATAATCCCTCAGCTCATCAACAGCTGAGGGATTTTTAATGGTATTTACTGTACGCATGACTGCACGGCTATGGTTCCGAGAACTGCGGTAATCACTGTTGCGATAAATTTAAGGACTTTAGCAACATTGGTCCAGTTAACTTTTGTCATAATTCGTTTGATTTTTAATGGTTATTTAATCCTCAACAGGTCCGCCGGACGTGTTGTCGCCACCGCCACCGGTATTGTCACCACTACCGGTGTTACCACCGTTGCTTGGTGTGGTAGAACCACTGCCGCTGGTGTTACCCGAGTTGGATGGAACAGTGGTTAGCTTACCGTTTACAAAGGTGGCCTTCTTCATAGTAGCCTCCAGGTTGAGGCTCTTACTCATCAGGTCGCCAGTGGCGCGGGCCTTCAGCTTCACTCCCTCGATGTTCTTACTCATGGTGAAGTCTTCCTCCTTCAGTGCCATCTCCTTGTTCTTAATGCCAAGGCTGAAGATGGCCAGGTCGTCGATCTTCACGTTCTTGCCCTCCAGCAGGAGCTCCTTGATACAGCCGATCATGTCGGTTAAGAGTCCCTTGATGACGCCCTTGGAGTAGGGCGAGTTGTGAGTACTCATGTGTTCTGCCAGAGCGTCCAGGTCGATAGTCTCCTCAACCACGTTCTTGGCGAACCACTTACCAAAACACTTGTGACTGGTAATTTTGATTTGCTGTAAAATGTAACGTAACATAATTAATGAATAATGATTAGTGAATAGTTGTCCGGAGGCAGGTCGATACAGTAGTCTTCTCAAATGTAACGCACCGCTTGAGGGGGAAGCAGCTTGGTTTTAGGCGATATCCCCATGGCACTGAGTATCGGTTGTCGTGTGGCAAGATAGCGGCTGAAGGTACGATACGAGACACCAGCCAGTTCGGCCAGCTTTGACTTGCTGATGAACAGATGCTTATTGTAGAAATTTACCATATTGATTGTGGTTGAAAAGTAAGTTGATTCTGCATGAAAAGTAACTTGATGACGAGGTAAAACTAACTTGTTTTTTTAAAACCATAATAATGTTAGTGTAACGAGTGTAATGAGAATATCAAACTTTTGTTATAGAAATACATTTGTTTCGAGGTGAATATATTTATATAGAGAAAGTTAGGAAATATCGCTGCACTCATTACACTCATTGCCATGAATCATGTTCGAAATGACGCGTTGACTCTCGTTGGCGTCCATTTCGAAAAGCTTGTAGAAACAGCCTTTGCTGTTACGTTCCGATCTATAGCCGAGCTTTTTCATGACGAGACTGACCTCAACAAGGGCAATCTGGTCGTCCTTTGTCGTAAATGAGTTGCTCGAGTTCTCGTGATAGTATGCCCTTAGTGCGGGTGGTAGCAGATAGCGGAAAAAGGTGGTTTTGTAGATGCTTTGCGGGCCGATGTTACATGCTTTTTAACATAGAGATGCCTCAAAACAACAAAAAAGGCTTGCAAAATGATGCAAGCCCATATAGTGTCCCCAGTCAATATGAGTTGAGTTGGAGGTTAATGTTACATTCTCTTAGTACGACGCGGTGCAGGGGATGCCGGCGGCGATGACACGGTCGCGGATGGCGTCGAGTTGCTCGTGGGTGGCTTTCTCCAAGCCTTGCGCAGGCGTCTCGCGGTCGATGGTGTAGATCATCACCTGCTGGGGCTTGATGGCCTTGACGGCTTCGAGCCAGGGTGCCACATAGTGCTCGCTGGTGTTGTCGATGCTCTCGCCGTTGCATGTGCCACGCATGAACATGGTCTGGATGATGACATGACCATTAAAGGCTTTCAATCGATCGATAATCTGGGCTACATCGTAGGTGCCGTTGGGATGATCAACCTTATTAATATATAAAGGATCTACGGTGTCGAGTTTCAGGATGTTATTATCTACCTTCATCAGGGCATCATGCACCTGCTGACGGTGGATCATCGTGGAATTGCTGAGTACCGATACCCTGGCGCTGGGGCAATACTGGTTGCGCAGACGGATCACATCGTCGATAATCTCGGCAAAATGCGGATGACAGGTGGGCTCGCCATTGCCGGCAAAGGTCAGCACGTCGGGCAGCTGACCTTCGGCACTCATCTGCTGCAATTTGGCTTCGAGCTTCTCGGCTACTTCCTGGCGCGTAGGCATAGGAAGGGTGGGGCGATGGTCTTCGTTGAAACCACACTCACAATAGATGCAGTCGAAACTGCACACCTTACCGTCGGCTGGCAATAGGTTGATGCCGAGCGAAATGCCAAGTCGGCGACTATGAACGGGCCCGAAAATGGGCGATGGATAAATAATGGTACTCATATCGGGTGCAAAGGTACGCTTTTTGTGAGATAAAAAGAACAAAAGACTAAAAAAATATTTGTTCATGTATGCTTATGTCTAAATTTTTGTGTATCTTTGCAGCCGAATTCGAATTTTTACGTACGTAAATTAATGAAAAGACGAAAAAATGATGCTGGCAACCGTCGCGGTGTGCAGTTGGTAACACTTTGCATTAGTACGGCGATGGTGCTGGTTTTGCTTGGACTGGTGGTATTTTCAGTCCAGATCTCTCGTAATCTGTCACAGTGGGTGAAAGAGAACCTTACCGTGACGGTGATGCTGAGCGACGACGTATCGGTGAACGGCGCAAAACTGTTGTGTCGCGACCTGTATCATCGTCCCTATTCAAAAAACATCGATTACATCAGCAAGGAACAGGCACTGAAGGAACAGAGCGAGGCGATGGGATCGGATCCGTCGGAGTTCTTAGGAGTGAATCCCTTCCCGGCAACGTTGGAGTTGCAACTGCACTCTGACTATGCCAACCGCGACTCGTTGAAATGGATTGCCAAAGAGCTGCAGAAGAACCCGAAGGTGACGGATGTGGCTTATCAGGTGGACCTGATGGACAGCGTGAACCAGAACCTGACCAAGGTGAACCTGGTGCTGCTGGCATTAGCCGTTCTGCTCACGTTTGTGTCGTTCTCGCTGATCAACAACACCGTGCGGCTGAGCGTGTATTCTCGCCGTTTCATCATCCATACGATGAAATTGGTGGGCGCTTCGTGGAGTTTTATCCGAGCACCGTTTATGAAACAGGCTTTGCTGGTGGGCGTGATTGCAGCGCTGATAGCTATCGCTGTATTGGGCGGTTGTGTGTACGGACTCTACTATTATGAGCCTAACATGCTGACCATCATCACCTGGCGCGAACTCGTGATTACCGCTGTGGCAGTACTGCTGTTCGGTATCATCATCACAGCTGCCTGCTCGTATATCTCGGTGAACAAGTTCCTCCGTATGTCGGCAGGAGAACTATATAAAATTTAGTGAATAGTGATTAGTGAATAGATATGGATAAAAAGAATTTTGCATTCGATAAGACCAACTTTATATTGTTGGCAATCGGCATGGTCATCGTGGTGATTGGCTTCTTGCTGATGGTAGGTCCTAACTCTACCGACACCACGTTCGAACCCGATATTTTCAGTGTGCGCCGTACCAAGGTGGCACCTGTGGTTTGTCTGTTCGGCTTTGTGTCAATGATATATGCTGTTGTTAGAAAACCAAAAGATTAATAATAAGATATGGATTGGATTCAGACTATTATTATTGCTATTGTAGAGGGATTGACTGAGTTTCTGCCTGTTTCTTCGACAGGCCACATGATTATAGCACAGAATCTGTTAGGTGTACCTCAGGGCGATCCCTTTGTACATGCCTTCACGTTTATTATCCAGTTTGGCGCCATCTTGTCGGTGGTATGCTTGTACTGGAAGCGTTTCTTTGAGTTTGATAATACACCTGCTCCTCAGGGTAGCTCGCTTTGGCAGAAGCTTAAGCATAAGTACAATTTCTACTGGATACTGATTGTGGGAGTGCTTCCTGCAGTAGTTATCGGACTTCTTGCCAAGAAGTCTGGCTTGCTCGACTGGCTGCTTGATAGCGTAGAGGTAGTTGCTATCATGCTGGTTCTGGGTGGTGTGTTCATGCTCTTCTGCGACAGACTGTTTAATAAGGGTAGCGAGGATAATAAGGTCGACGAGCGTCGTTCCTTCATGATTGGTCTTTTCCAGTGTATCTCTGTGATTCCTGGTGTATCTCGTTCGATGGCTACCATCGTAGGAGGTATGACTCAGGGACTTACCCGCCGTCGTGCTGCCAAGTTCTCATTCTTCCTGGCTGTGCCAACTATGGCTGGTGCTACACTGCTCGATTTGCTCGACCTGCTGAAGGAAGATACTGCATGGGCCACAAGCCACAACATCACTATGCTTATACTTGGTAGTGTAATTGCGTTTGTAGTGGCTCTTCTGGCCATGAAGTGGTTTGTAAACTACATTACCAAATACGGATTCAAGGCTTTTGGTATCTATCGTATCGTGGTAGGTAGTATCATTATTATAATGCTTCTCATGGGGCAGTCACTAGCAATGGTTGATTAATGAATTTCCAGGAAGGAGCATATATCTATATTAATAAGCCCTATCGCATGTCGAGCTTTGGGGCGCTGGCACATATCCGTTATGTGCTGTCGAAACGCTTGCATGTGAAACGTGTGAAAATGGGACATGCCGGCACGCTCGATCCCCTGGCTACAGGTGTGTTAGTGCTGTGTACCGGCAAGGCCACCAAACAGATTGAGGTTCTGCAGCAGCACTCCAAGGAATATACGGCTACCCTGCAGTTAGGTGCCACTACGCCCAGTTACGATTTGGAGCACGAGGTGGATCAGACCTATCCCACTGGTCATATCACCCGAGAGCTGATAGAGCAGACACTGCCTAAGTTTGTTGGTGATATCATGCAGCGTCCGCCGCTGTTCTCTGCCTGTAAGGTGGGGGGCGACCGTGCGTACGAACTGGCCCGCAAGGGTAGCGATCACCAGTTGGCCGAGAAACCGGTGCGTATCGATGAGATCGAACTCGTGGATTTCGATCCTGAGAAGATGCAGCTGCAGATACGTGTGGGCTGTGGAAAGGGTACCTATATCCGCTCGCTGGCCCGTGACATCGGTGAGGCTTTGGGCAGTGGTGCCCATCTGACAGCACTCTGTCGTACCCGTGTGGGTGATGTCAGACTGGAGGACTGTCTCACCTTCGATGAGTTTCCTGCATGGCTGGAAGAGAATTTGAGTGAAGACCTCGATTGAGTGAAGAGTGATTAGTGAATAGTGAAATTATTAAAATATGAAGTTATCACAGTTTAAGTTTAAGTTACCTGAAGAGCAGATTGCGCTCGAGCCGCCATTCCACCGCGACGAGTGCAAGTTGATGGTGTTGCACCGTAAGAGTAAGCGTATCGAGTCGGGACTTGATTTCCGTAATATTCTCGATTACTTTGATGAGGACGATGCCTTTATCTTTAACGACACGAAGGTGTTCCCTGCCCGTCTGTACGGTACCAAGGAGAAGACCGATGCCAAGATTGAGGTGTTCCTGCTGCGTGAGCTGAATGCTGATCAGCGTCTGTGGGATGTGCTGGTTGAGCCTGCCCGTAAGATCCGTATCGGCAACAAACTGTTCTTCGAGGAAGATGGACCCATGGTGGCTGAGGTGATTGATAACACTACCAGCCGTGGTCGTACGCTGCGTTTTCTCTATGACTGTCCTCACGATGAGTTCAAGGAGATGCTCTTCGGACTGGGTGAGGCTCCGCTGCCACGTTATATCATCGACCGCCGTCCGGCTAACGAGGAGGATATGACTAACTTCCAGACTATCTATGCCAAGAACGAGGGTGCTGTGACTGCACCTGCCACTGGTCTGCACTTCAGTCGTGAGCTCATGAAGCGCATGGAGATCAAGGGTATCAACTTTGCCTTTATCACCTTGCACTGCGGATTGGGCAACTTCGATGCCATCGAGGTGGAGGATCTCACCAAGCATAAGATGTCGAGCGAGCAGATGTTTATTCCTAAGGAGGCTTGCGATATTGTGAATACTGCCAAGGAGAATGGTCACCGTGTGTGCTGCGTAGGTGTGAGCACCGCCCGTGCCACCGAGAGTGCAGTAGGTACCGACGGTATGCTGAAGGAGTTTGAGGGATGGACCAACAAGTTCATCTTCCCACCATACGAGTTCGGCTTGTGCAACTCGATGATCGGTAATTTCTATCACCCTGAGTCGCCTATGATGATGACCGAGGCTTCGTTTGTAGGCTATGAGCTGCTGTACGAAGGCTATCAGCGTGCCCTCAAGGAGGGATATAAGTTCGGTTGCTATGGCGATGCTATCCTGATGCTGGACGACTAATTAGTGAATAGTGAATAGTGAATAGTGAAGAGTTACATCGGGTATTCCTGAGTCTGGGGAGTAATCTCGGCGACAAGGAAGAGAATATCCGTAAGGCTATATCGCTTATCGGCGAGAGAGTAGGACTGGTGCTGCGCCAGTCCTCTCTTATTTCGACCGAGCCCTGGGGGTTCGAGTCGGATAACCGTTTTGTCAATGCAGCTGTGCTTTGTGAGACCATGTTGTCGCCTCGCGAGGTGCTGCTCGCCACGCAGCAGATTGAGCGTGAATTAGGACGCACGCATAAATCGGTTGGCGGTCACTATGCCGACCGCCTGATAGATATAGACATTCTGCTATATGACGATCTGAGGGTGGATGAACCCGACTTGCAGATTCCCCACCCCCTGATGTTGAAGCGCGACTTTGTGATGATCCCGCTTCGCGAAATTAGAGATTGAATTGATAAAAATTAAAATCTATAGTCTAAACCTACGCCAATCACGTGGTTGGTGCGGCTGTAGACTTCTGAGCCATAGCTGGCTGGCTTGTTGTAGTCGCTATACAGGGTGCAGAAGTAGCTGACGTTCAGACGCATCTTGTCGTTGATGTTCCAGGCACCACCGCAACCTACGCTGTAGCTGTCGCAGGCGAATGAGGTATCCTTCTGATAGTTGTCAGAGAGACCGTAGTCGGTACGCTGACCACCGCAGCTGATGGTGAACTTATCGTTGATGTCGTACTCTACACCTGCCAGAATCTCGTGGGTGCCATGCTCCAGCTCCTTCTGACGGTTGCCTGCCATCTTGGCGTGCTTGTCATCGAAGAAGTGGTATTCTACTGCACCGCGCAGTTTGGGCGAGAATTCATAACCTACTGCAGCTACAAAGAGCGAGGGCATATCGTAGCGGGTCTTCACACCGTCCTGGTATTCGGCTGTGTAGGTGCCGAGGGTAGTGGCAATCTGTTGCAACGCAGCAGGATTGCTCTGCATCAACATGGCCTGAAGGTTTGTGCCAAGACCAGCGTTCAGGGTGTTGGTCTTGTTCTCGGTCTCAATCTTGGTGCGGAACTCGTAGCGGGCACCGATAGTGAGTGGACCGTTGTGGTAGTCGAAGCTTACGATGGGCGCGAAACCCCAACCACGCTGATCAACATCGAGTGCGAGTGTGGTCAGATCGCCTAACTGAGCATGCTCGTTGGCTAATACGTGACCACGGTAGTAACCGTCGTAGTAGTTGGCACGCAGTCCGATTGAAGCCGAGAAGTTGTCGTTGATCTTGCGGGTGATGTTAACCTGACCGCCGTAGATGTATTGTTTGCCCTTCATCTCAGAGTCAATCTTATAGCTGTTCGGGGCGATGTTCATCTGACCTAACATGCCTTGTACGAGCATGTTGAACATGGGTACACCCTCTTTGTACTCTACGAAACCGCCACTTCCCACGATACCAATCATGGTAGAGAATGCCCAGTTTCCTTTTTTGTATGAGGCGAACAGAGCAGGCACGATGGGGGCAGAGGCTTTACCTTCAAACTTCTGACTGCCAGCTGTTGTTACTGCCTCGATGTTACGATACTGCCAAGGCTTCTGGAAGTTCAGGGAAAACTGGAATCCCTCGTGGCCCCAAGCCAGGCCAGCAGGGTTGCTGTAGGCTGCATCAATTTCGGTTGATGCTCCACGTGCAAACATACGGTCGAATGCTATGTGATAATTTGTGTTGGTCATGAGTCCACCAGCGTGGACAGTGGCTGTTGTAGCCATAGCCAATAAGGCTAAAATAAATAATTTTCTCGTCATTTTCTTCAGATTCTAATGAATTTCGGCTGCAAAGGTAGCCAAAAAAATATAGAAAAGCGAAAAAATGACGAGAAAAATACGCAAAAAGAACAATTTTTATACGGCTCGTTCGTTAAAACGGTCCAAAAGCCACTGTTTCTGTTCTGCAATGGTCATGTGACTGTTATCCAACTCAAGGGCATCGTCGGCTTTGCGTAGTGGACTTACCTCACGGTGTGAGTCGATATAATCGCGTTCCTGAACGTTCTTCAGGATGTCCTCATAGTCGGCAGGCATGCCTTTGGCTTTCAGCTCGTCGAAACGACGCTGGGCACGAACCTCGGCCGAGGCTGTGACAAAAATCTTCAGTTCGGCATCGGGGAATACCGTGGTACCGATGTCACGTCCGTCCATCACCACGCCTTTGTCCTTACCCATCTGCTGTTGTTGGGCTACCATGGCTGTGCGTACGAAACCTACAGCTGCTATGGGGCTGACGTGGCTGCTCACCTCAAGACTGCGGATCTCCTGCTCCACGCACTCATTATTAAGATAGGTGTCGGGGCGACCGGTCTCGGGGTTGAACTTGAACGAAATCTGGATGTTGGGCATTTCCTGTTCCAGTTCGGCGGTCTTCACGCTACCGTCTTCGTTAAACAGGTTATGGCGCAGGGCGTAGAGTGTTACGCTACGGTACATGGCGCCTGTGTCTACATATACATAGCCCACCTCGCGGGCCAGGTCTTTGGCCATCGTGCTTTTACCGCACGAACTGTGGCCGTCGATTGCAATTGTTATCTTCTTCATAATGTGTATGATATGTTAATCAGTAGTGATGAGGTGCTGACGTGGTATTTGCCCCAGCCTAAATGGAGCTTGAACCGCTGGAGCGACAGACCGGCTCCCAGCGAGAGGCCTGCACCGTGGGCAGCTGCACCTTCGTCGTCGGTAATCTTCATCTGTTGTGAACGGCGGAAGTTATAACCTGCTGCCAGATAGATGTTGTCGCCTATCAGCACGTCGGCACCGACGGCTAAGTGGCGCCCGAAACCTTCGTCCCAGTTGGTCAGACGGCTCAGGGTGGCGTGGAACCGGAAGGGTGAGTTGATGAGGCGTTTGCTGACACCTACCTGTAGGTCGAAGGGGATGCGCTCAAACTTATCATCGTAAGCCTTGACCTGTCCGCCTAAGTTACGCGCTACAGCCGAGAGACTCCAGCCATGGGCGTCGTCGAGGTAGTTCACACCTAAGTCGACACCCACACCCAGCGAGTTGTAGCCGGCGATAGTCGAGGTGATGAACTTAGCTGTAATACCACCGCTGATACGGTTGGTGAGCTCGTAGGCAAAGGTGCCACCGATGGCTATGTCGTGGGCCTTGAAATCGCCTAAGTCCTCATTAAAGCGGGTTGTCTGTCTGATGCTGCCGTAGTCCATGAGCTGTGCCGATACGCCCCACGAGGCCCGTTCGCCAGCCAGACGCACAAACGAGGCGCTCACTGTCTTGGCGCCTTCCATATAGGTCATGTAGTTCAGGTTCAGCGTCTTATCGCTGACACCGCTAATCAGCGCCGGGTTATGGAATATCAGGGTGACATCGTCGGCTATCAGCGATATGTTCTCGCCGCCCAGCGCTGCCACATGGGCACTAACTGGCAGTCGCAGGAAGTTGTACACCGTCTCGCTCTCTTGCGCTTCGACTGCTGTCGATGCACAAGCTAACAGGGTGGTTATTACGATGCTTCTGATGTTCATTTCTCCTATTTTGGTCGCAAAGATAGCAAAAAAACTTAATATATTCCGCATTATATGGAAAAAATCACTATCTTTGCAGTCGGTTTTAATATATTCAGGATGGAAGTCAAGAAGAGCCGCGAAGCGGATTTGGAACAAAAGCGCACACAGGGGTTCCTGTTGGGACTGATTGTGGTGCTGGCTTCGCTGTTCGTGGCACTTGAATGGAACAGCGGCGGTAGCGGCTGGTCATTTTTCGACGATGACGACAGCCTGGATGCCGAGGTGGAGCTCTCGCCGCTGAAACGCGATAAGGACGAGGTGCCGATGATGATGCCACAGGAACGGAAAGTGGAGAAACAGGAGTCGCAACAGCTCCATCTGGTTGATAATGATGTGGAGCTTGCACCAGAGCCCATCCTGCAGGAGGAGACAGAACAAGAAGAACCCACCTTGAAGGCGGAGGAAGAGAAACCGCAGGTGGTGGATATGTACGATGAGCCAATCGACTTCCGTGTAGTCGAGGACCTGCCGCAGTTTCCCGGTGGCGCGGCAGAGTTTATGAAGTGGCTCACTAAAAACTTAAGATATCCCCCTTCGGCGCAGCAGCGCAAGATCAAGGGGAGGGTAGTGGCACAGTTTGTGGTTAACAAGGATGGCTCGGTGACCGACCTGCAGGTGGTTCAGCCTTTGGAGCCTGCCTGCGATGCCGAGGTGCTGCGAGTACTCAAGACCATGCCCCAGTGGAAGGCTGGCATGATGGATGCCAAGCCGTGTCGCACCATGGTCTGCATACCAGTTGTATTTAACTTATAAGTATATGTATACATCAGAAGAACTTCTCAAGAAAGTGAATGAGGCGCTCGACCATCTGGTTTACGATCGCAAACCAGCCTCGTTGTACGCCCCTATCAAGTACGTACTATCTATCGGCGGCAAGCGTGTACGTCCCGTACTGACCTTGTTGGCTTATAACCTCTATAAGGACGATCCCCTGAGCATCATGTCGCAGGCTATCGGACTCGAGACTTACCATAACTTCACCCTGTTGCATGATGATCTGATGGATCACGCTGACATGCGTCGTGGGCATGAGACGGTGCACAAGAAGTGGGATGCCAACCGTGCTATCCTCTCGGGTGATACCATGCTGTTGCAGGCGTTCGAACGTGTAGAGGACTGCGATTCCAAGTATCTGCCTGCTGTGTTCCAGGTGTTTATCCAGACCACGCTCGAGATTGGTGAGGGACAGCAGTTTGATGTTGAGTTCGAACAGCGTAACGATGTGACTGAAGAGGAATATATCGAGATGATCCGTCTGAAGACCAGTGTGCTGCTGGCCTGTGCCTGTAAGGTTGGTGCCATCATGGCCGATGCCAGTCAGGATGATATCGACAACCTCTACAAGTTCGGCGAGAAGTTAGGACTGGCCTTCCAGCTGCAGGACGATCTGCTCGATGTGTATGGCAATCCTGCTGTGTTTGGAAAGAACATCGGTGGCGACATCACCTCGAATAAGAAGACCTATATGCTCATCAATGCTGTGAACCGTGCCAATGCCGAGCAGCGTGCTGAGCTGATGAAATGGATTGAGGCTGAGCAGTTCGACCGCAACGAGAAGGTGGCTGCCGTGACTGCCCTCTATAATGAGATAGGTATCCGTGAACTCTGCGAGCAGAAGATAGAGGAATTTTATCAGGAAAGTCTGGTGTATCTGGCTAAGGTGAACGTCAGCGAGGAGCGCAAGACCATCCTGAAGGCATATGCTGCCGATATGATGAAACGTCAGAGCTGATGATTGATACGCATTGTCATATTGATGGTGAGGAGTTTGTCGAGGATATCGATGCCGTGATAACCCGTGCCCGTGAGGCAGGGGTGCAGGCCATCGGTGTGCCAGGCATCAACTTGTCGTCGCTTGATACTGTGATGGCTGTATGCCAGCGCTATCCCGGTTATTGCTACCCCATGTTGGGACTTCATCCCGAGGACGTGAAGACCGACTGGCAGGAGGTGCTGGCGCAGATAAGACCTCGCTTGGATGCTGCCTGTTCTCCAAGACCGGTGGCTATCGGTGAGGTAGGACTGGACTTCTATTGGAGCCGTGAGTTTGAGCAGGAGCAGCTGTTGGCTTTTGAGGAACAGGTACGCTGGTCGGTAGAGTTGCAGTTGCCATTGATGATTCACTGCCGTAAGGCACAGAACGAGATGGTGGCTATCCTGAAACGCTATAAAGACCAATTGCCAGGTGGCGTGTTCCACTGTTTCACCGGTAATGAGCTCGAAGCTCAGGAACTGTTACAGTTCGATCGTTTTGTGTTAGGTGTCGGTGGGGTGTCAACTTTTAAGAAGTCGCACCTACCTGAGGTACTGCCTGCTGTGGTTCCACTCGACCGTCTGGTGCTTGAGACCGACGCTCCGTATATGGCTCCTGTGCCTAAGCGTGGCGAAAGAAACGAACCAGCCTTTGTGGCCTACGTGTTGAAGCGCCTGGCCGAAGCTTATGGCGTGAGTGAAGAAGAGCTGGAACGAGCGACTAATGAAAACTGCAAAAAAGTATTAAATATCAATGTTTAACCTGCGGATTATGCGGTAAAAATCTTACCTTTGCATCCGCTTAACAATGGGGAGAGGTGCTCGAGTGGTTGAAGAGGCACGCCTGGAAAGCGTGTAGCCGGCAAAACCGGCTCGCAGGTTCGAATCCTGTTCTCTCCGCCAGGGGGGAGGAATGAGGATTCAAAGCACCGAGGCATAGTGCCGAGGTTTCCTGTTCTCTCCGCCGCGAAGAACAAAGAGGTATGAAACGACTGTTTTTTCTATTCACACTGATAGGTTTGCTCAGTTTCTCGCAAACCAGTATTGCTCAGGAGAAAGTTGTGCCCGATACGGTCAAGAACGCAGAATGTATCCTGCCTCAGGATTCTGCTGCGGTAGCCGATTCGTTGGCAGCCCTTAATACCGAACTCGATGGTCTGCTGGCCGACGATGCCAGCGAGGAGGATGGTGGTCTGCACAAGCAGCTCAAGACCAAGTTCGTGGATGGTAATGTATCCTTCATGTCGCTTGTAGCACTGGCCCTCGTGTTGGGACTGGCGTTCTGCATTGAGCGTATCATCTACCTGACACTCTCGGAAATCAAAACCCATCAGTTGATGGACGATATAGAGAAACGCCTGAAAGCCGATGATGTGGAAGGGGCAAAGACCCTCTGCCGCAATACGCGCGGTCCTGTGGCCTCGGTATGCTATCAGGGACTATTACATATCAAGCAGCCTATGGATGCCATCGAGCGTAGCATCACGAATTTCGGTGGTCTGCAGACGGCTAACCTCGAAAAAGGTTGCTCGTGGATTAAGCTCTTCATTGCCATGGCACCGTCGCTCGGATTCTTAGGCACGGTGATTGGTATGGTGATGGCGTTCGACCAGATTCAGCAGGCCGGTGATATCGGTCCTACCATCGTGGCACAAGGTATGAAGGTAGCACTGATTACAACCATCTTCGGTATCGTGGTGGCGCTGGTACTGCAGCTGTTTTACAGCTATATCCTCTCGAAGATTGAGCGTTTGACTGCCCAGATGGAAGAAGCTGCTATCATGCTCCTCGATATGATTGCCGAATGGAAAACGAAGAGTGAAGAGTGATGAATAATTTCGTATCGCCCGCAATTGCTGATGTCATGCTCTGGCTGATGTATATTACACTGGCCGTAGCTATGAGCGTGACTGCCTATTCCGTATGGCATGGACTACGCTTCCGTCGTAAGGGTGACGATGTGGTGAACGGTGTGCCCGCCGGGCGTATTGGTTGGCTGGTGCTCACAGGACTGGTACTGGTCATGGCGCTCACCTTTGCCTTGGGTTCTACCAAACCCATCCTTACCAATGGCATCTGGCTTACCGACCCGCTGTGGCTGCGGGTGGCTGATATGTTTATCTATACTTCTATTATACTGATTATCGGATGTTTCGTAAGCGCTATCGTCAGCAGATTCCGGAGCTGAACACCACATCGACAGCCGACATCTCGTTTATGCTGTTGATTTTCTTCCTCGTGACCTCGTCGATGGACACGGAGAAGGGATTGCTGCGCCAAATGGCTCCGCCTCCCCTGGAGCACGAACAGCCGAAGGATATCAACCGCGACAACGTAATGCAGGTGAAACTCGATGCCCATAACCAACTCTCATGCGATGGCAAAATCATCACGTTTGAGCAGTTGACAGCCGAGGTCCACGCATTGGCATTTGTGAATCGCACGGGGCATGTGGTGTCGATCGAGGCCGATCCCGCCACCACCTACGAGGCTTACTTCCGTATGCAGGATGCTGTGGTTGAGGCTTATCACGCCTTGCGCAATGAGTATGCGCAGAAACACTACGGTCATAGCTACGAGACCTGTACTGCCGAGCAACGAGCCCTGATCAACGAATACTATCCACAGCGTATCAGTGAAGTGCCCATCGCAGAGAAAGGAGGTGACCAATGAGACCCATGCGTAGCATGTTCCATCAGAGCCGTCGCAGTGTACCGTCGCTCAACGTGGCGTCGATGCCTGATCTCATCTTTACGGTGCTCTTCTTCTTTATGATTGTGACCCACATGCGTAGCGACGAGGTGAAGGTGCGTCTGGAGGTGCCTCAGGGTAGCGAGGTGCAGAAACTGACTAATAAGCAGGCGGTGGTGAACCTGTATATCGGTCATCAT
Organism: Prevotella sp. P6B1; assembly: GCF_000702825.1. Lineage (GTDB taxonomy): Bacteria > Bacteroidota > Bacteroidia > Bacteroidales > Bacteroidaceae > Prevotella. The sequence goes on along the minus strand of NZ_JNKF01000012.1, from coordinate 118,557 downwards.
CATGGTGCCTGGGGAGTGCAGCTGAATGGCGACTTGGTACAGCCTGCCGATATCCCTGCGCTCATTGAACATATCCGTGGCGGTCTCTCGACTGAAAATCAGCAGCGACTTACCGTCAACCTGCGTGTAGACCGAAAGGCGCCTATGGGACTGGTGGCTGAGGTGAAACGCCAACTGCAGCAGGCCTATGCCTTGAAAATCAATTATAGTGCAACAGAATTAAATAAATAACGACGATATGGTAAAAATTGATGAACTCGACCGACAGATTTTGAGTCTGGTAGCCGCCGATGCACGCATCCCGTTCCTTGAGGTGGCTCGTGCCTGTAATGTGAGTGGAGCTGCCATTCATCAGCACATTCAGAAGTTGAATACACTGGGGGTGCTCAAGGGCTCACAGTTTGTGATTGATCCAGAGAAGATAGGTTATGAGACCTGTGCCTACATCGGACTAAACCTGAAGGACCCCGCCGCATTCGACGAGGTGCTCGAACAGCTCAAGCAGATACCTGAGGTGGTGGAGTGCCATTACACAACGGGTAATTTCGATATGTTTATCAAGATCTATGCACGCAATAACCACCATCTGCTCACCATCATCCATGACAAGCTTCAGCCACTTGGACTGAGCAGTAGTCAGACGCTCATCTCGTTTCATACCGAGATAGATCGTCAGCTGCCTATACAAGATATCCTCACTGCAGATAACGACAGCGAGGATACCGATTAAGTGTTTATTAATGAGAGTGGTTACTTCACATCGAATGTAAAGTACGTGTCGGGATAGGGCTCGTCCTTCAGTGTGAAGTGCCACCACTCGCTGTCTAACGGTTTAAAGCCGTGGCGTAGCATGGCTGCGCGCAGTATCATGCGGTTCTTAAACTGCTCGGCGGTGATACTGCGACCTTGAGGCGACGGTTTGTTGTTGCCAGTATATTCGCCTGTTTCGGGATTACCGCAGAAGTCGGGGTGACTCTCGGGACCGAACCAGTCGAATGTCCCACCCATATCCAACTCTTTCTCCGTGTTCATATCAAACAGCGTCAGGTCGACCGTGCTGCCACGGGTATGACCGCTCTTCTCATAGATGTACTCCTGCTCGAACAGTACGCTCTTGTCCAAATCGGGATAGAAGTAGCGTTTCATCACCGTGTCGGGTATGTTCTGGGCCCAGCGTACAAAGTGATCGACACCTTTCTGTGGACGATAGGCATCGTATATCTTCAACCGGTATCCCTGTTGGATGACATCGTCGCTGACAGCCTTCAAACTGTCGGCGGCAGGCTTCGTGAGCCATGCCGTAGGTGCTAAATAGCCGTCGATACGTGTGCCCACAAAGTTGTAGGTGCCATAGTAACGGATTTCGAGGATGGCGTCGGGTACGACATCTGTCAGTCTGACAAAGTTGCTCGCATCTTCGGTGGCTGCGATGGTTGGTTCGGCAACCTGACGTTTACAGCTGGTGGTGGATACTGCCACGAAGCACATCATCAAGGCGGCGACTACTGTCAAAATCAATTTTTTCATGTGGTAATAGTTTTAAATTGTTAATGTAAGTTGCTATTTTTATGCTGCAAAATTACAAAAAATCTACATATTTTCACTGATTTAATATTATTTAACTTGAAAAACAAGTCATGTATTGAAAAAATGTGTAATTTTGCAAATGAATTTTAAAACACTCTCTATTAACTGAAACAGAATTTATTAATTTAAAACAGAACGATTATGAAAAAACTAATGATGATTGCAGCAATGATGCTCGCAGCAGTTACAGTAAGTGCCCAGGAGGCAGGTCAGGTATTCTTGAAGCCAATGGTTGGTGCTACATTGACTAACGTTACCAAAATTGAAGGTAAGATGAAGTTTGGTGAAGTGGCTGGTGCTGAGTTGGGCTATATGCTAAGCGACAACTTCGGTCTCTCTGTTGGTGCTCTCTATACCATGCAAGGTGAAAAGGGTAAAAATAATGTAGGAGACTTTAAATTAGAGTATGTCAATGTTCCAATATTGGCTAACTGCTATGTAGCTCCTGGTTTTGCCCTGAAGGCTGGTGTACAATTCGGTTTCATGACAAAGGCTAAGAATTCTAATGTTGATTTCAAGGAGTATTGCAATAAGACTGATATCTCTATTCCTCTGGGTGCTGCTTATGAGTTCGGCGACTTTGTGATTGATGCTCGTTATAACTTTGGTCTGTCTAAGATTGTTAAGAAGGACTACACTGATGAGAGCTACAAGAACAGTGTTATCATGCTGACTCTGGGTTACAAGATTCCATTCTGATCAATCCTTATTTTGTTATAGAATCAAGGCTCGCATTTGCTGCGAGCCTTGATTTGTTTAATGCGCTGTTTTTTCAAAACTGAATATAAAAAATGGGTTTAATTCGACTTGTTTGTATCGATTTTATTGACGAAAGCCTAAAAATTTCATCGTTTTAAGATATTTTATGTTAAATTCTACGGAGTTTGATTATTTTGTATTAACTTTGCACTCAGAAAGAAAAATAATGAGTGAATTTGATTTTGGAACATAATGAAAAGAACTACGGCGCCAACGTCGTGAAAGTTAGATTACTTTCGAATAATAATTCTAATACCTTTTGACAATAGTGACGCAGTGCGCACACAAGTTGTAGCAACATCTGCAATAAGAGGCTCGTATTACTACTACGAGCCTCTTTTTATAGCTATAAAGGATTGGATTAACAATAATTAAGAGTAAAAACCTCTTTAAATGATGAAAATTGCCTAAATTTGCAAAAGTAACTTAAAACTATTATATGAACAGACTAATCATTATCCTTGGACTCCTGATAGGTGGACTCTCTGTTTCTGCGCAGAACGCTTTTGTGGGGCAGCATCGTTACGATGGCAAGCATCGAAACGAGGTGTCGGGTTATGTGATGGCGGGACATAACGTTGTTGTTAGTGGCTATGGCGGCATAGGTCTTTCGTACAAGCGCCATCTGACTGATCGCTGGCATATAGGTGCTGATGTACAGCAGCAGTGGGGTAAGCAGCTCTACTCGAACGATGTGCAGGGTGGTTATCGACTGCCCGTATGGTGGGGCGACCTCTATTTTGATGCTAAACTGATGTACAATCGTTATCACCGTTGGAATGCCAATGAGACCATTGGCAATCTCTCGGTTACCTGGGAAATGCCTTATTTCTATCTGCGTGTGGGTGAGTCGTATATTCATTGGCATACGGGTGACTTCGGCTATACCGAACCACTTACTGTTACTTTCGGATTCGGAGCCATGATACGTCCGCGTACAAATTCGTGGAATGTAGGCCTCTTCTTCCGTAACTACGACGATTTCTATTATGAGAACTGGAACATCAACTGGGGATTGAACTTTTACGGGCGCCTGAACAAACAGATGTATCTCTTCGGTGAGTTTAATGTGCGTCCAGCAGGTAGTATGAGCCAGTTGGCCAGTAAATATGAGACATCAGGGAAATTAGGACTTAAATACGTATGGTAACCATGAAGACTACACATTATATATTATCAGGAACTGTCCTGCTATTGCTTTCGGCTTGCGATAAAGTGAGTCCGATAGGAGTGTTGGTAAGTGGCACGGGTGTTGAGGACCGTGTCAAAATGTCGAATGCCTATTATCAGGATCATAAGGGTGAAGGTTCTATGCTCGCTGGTTATGATGGGGATGAATACACCTTCTTAGTGGGAGCCGACAGTCATCTGACAACTGACGATGGGCGTATGCGGGAAATGCTGCAGATTGCACTCGATAACAACGATCTGCTGATGGCGCATTTGGGAGATATTGCCGATACCAAAGCAGAATACTATATCACGCTCGAAGACCTGATAGATGAGTATCGATGGAAATATGCCAGGAAAAATTTCGTAGAGCATTTCAAGGGCAATGAAGAAGATTACGAATATCTGAAGGATCTGCCGGATTATTTTGTATATGAAGATACGGTATATCATAAAGACTACCTCCTTAATCAGGTGAAGTATCCTTTTTATCCTGTGGTGGGTAATCACGACATTACACACAACGGGTGGGCTTTGTGGTCGAGTATATTCCACTCATCGTTCTATGATGTTTACGTCTTAGTAAATCTCTATCCTCCTCAGTTGGATCATTTTATTTTCCTTGACTCTGCCAGTGGTACATTGGGACGTGAACAGGTCAAGCTGTTGGAACAAGGTGTATTGAATGATTATCATCATGAATCAGGTGAGCGAATTATCCGTCATACCTTTGTTTTCAGTCATACCAATATCTTCCGTCCACGGTCGGTAGAGTTTGCCTCTACTTTCCCTCGTGAGGAGATGTTCTTCCTGTTGAACAAGTTTACGGAGTGGGAAACGGATATGGTGTTCTTGGGGCATGTGCATAAATGGGACTATCAGAAAGTGGGCAATACAGAGTATCTGACTCTCGACTCGATGTGTGAGGCCAATAATCCCAATCCAGGCGATTATCTGATACGTGTGCATGTGAAGAAAGACGGTACCATCAGCTGGGAGAAGGTCAGAATGAACTATACTAAAAAGTAACGATATGAAAATGAAAACTTTATTTGCTTTGATGGCCATGCTGACAGTATGCAGTCAGGTCAGGGCAGAAAACAGGGATTATACCAATCAGGAACCCCTGAAACTGGTGACTCCATCCATTGATATGAAACTGGATATGAAGGCAGCCTATACCTACCGGCCTGAGTTGGAACTGCCTATGGCGCCCTTGCTATCCGGAAGTCAGAAGTACCAGCTGACATGGATGCGTACCAATTCCGACGTGAAGCCCTATCAGGTGATGGACGACCTGACGTTTGCCGGCGTGCCTTTGTTCCTGGCTGGTATCATAGCCAAGAGTGAGAAGAAATCCTTCCGCCAGAATACGAAGTTGAACCGTCATACACTGGTGACCGATTTCAAGACCGAGATAGATAACTACACCCAGTTCTTTGGTCCTGTATTATCGACAGGCTTGAAGATAGCCGGTGTAGAAGGCCGTAGTGATTGGGGACGTTATCTGGCATCGACAGGTATGTCGTACGGATTTATGGCTTTATTTGTGAACAGTATTAAATATACCGCAAAGGAGATGCGTCCCGACGGTTCGACCCGTAATTCATGGCCCAGCGGACATACTGCAACAGCGTTCGTAGGTGCTACTGTGCTGCATAAGGAGTATGGACTGACCCGTTCGCCCTGGTACTCGGTAGCTGGTTATGGCGTGGCAACGGCCACTGGAGTGATGCGTGTGTTGAACAACCGCCACTGGGTGAGCGATGTACTCTCGGGAGCCGGTATCGGTATCATGTCGGGAGAGTTAGGTTATGCCTTGAGCGACTTGATCTTCAAAGGAAAAGGACTGCTCCGTGGCGATGCCGTGAGCGAGCGTAGTATCATCTACCATCCGTCGTTCTTCTCGATTTCAATGGGACTGGGACTCGGTTCGCGTAATCTGGATTTCGGTGTTGAAACCAACGATGCCCACGATAACTTTAATCTGAAGTTCGGTGCTTCAACCGCTGTATCGGCCGAAGGTGCCTACTTCTTCAATAAGTACATCGGTTTCGGTGGTCGTCTGCGTGTGAACAGCTCGCCTATCAAAGGCTGGGACCGTGTACTCGACTTTGCCGACCAGGATGTGAAGGAGATGTTTGCTGGTCTGTCAAGTGATGCCGATCTGAGTTCTCTGAATGATATCGTGTTCAATACACCAGATAAGAGACCGGAGTTTAATATTGAGAGTGATCACCTGACGGAGTTTGCTGCTGATTTGGGTTTGTACTTCAATCTGCCCCTTTCAAAACGTTTTGCCTTAGGTGCTAAGCTGGTGGCTGGTCGTAGCATCATGCAGGAACTGAATCTGTCGGCGCGTTATCAGGGTAGAGTGAAAGAAGTTGACCTGTTCAGTGACAATATGTTTGTTGATGCTGGTAAGACATACGATACGAAGTGGGATTACTTCACGCTTAGTGCTAATAACAGTAATAAGTGGGGAACAGGTATTTCCTTGACCTATGCCTACAAGGAGAACTATGCCTGGCGTTTGTTTATCGACTACGATATGAGTCGCAAGACCTATACGCTGGAGTATAACCCCGCCCAGTTCATGAAATCAGCGATGCCATCATTCTTTGATTTCCTGGATTTTCTGGATGAGGCATACCAGTCAGATCCAACTGATATGGAGTTGAAGGAGGCTGCTGAGGCAGCAGCGGAAGCTCGTGCCAATTTAGTGCCTCTTACCACACATGTAAAAAAGAACCGCCATACTTTCGTAATTGGCGGCTCTTTAACCATATCGTTCTAAAAAAGACTTCTGCTGACGCTTACTTCTTGAGCAGATTCAGTTTGTGCTGAGGTGCCAAAGCGTTACTGGTCTTTTCGGTATATTCACCCAATTTGAGAGTAGCAGTCGCAGCAATGTTGCGGCTGCTATTTCCTATACGGAAGGTATAGGTGCCTGCCTCGGTGAGCCACTGGCTACCAGCCTCGTCGAAGCTGGCCAGCATGCGAACGGGGATAGTCATGGTGAGTACCTGACTCTCACCGGGCTGCAACTCACGGGTCTTGGCAAAGGCTTTCAGCTCCTGAGCGGGCTTTTCAAGCTTGCCGTTGGGGGCCTGCACGTAAACCTGAGCTACCTCCTTACCGCTGACGCTTCCAGTGTTCTTGACGGTGATGCTGACCTCGACAGCCTCCTTGCCCTTGGCCTTAACCACGGGTTTTGTGAAGGTGAAGGTGGTATAGCTCAGACCGAAGCCGAAGGGGTAGGCAACATCGCGACCAAAGCTGTCGAAATAGCGATAGCCAACGTAGATGTCCTCCTCGTGGTTGGTATAGGCATGTCCGGGGATGGGCGCCTTGCTGCCAATCATCATCTGCAGCGAGTAGTCGTCTATCTGACCAGGGAAGTTCTTGGTCGAAGCATGATCGGTAGCAGCGATAGGCCATGTCATGGTGAGCTTACCCGAAGGATTAACCTTACCGGTCAGCAGGTCGGCAATCGAGTTACCGCCCTCCATACCAGGCTGCCATGCACACAGGATAGCATCGGGGTAGCCACTCCAAGAGGCTGTCTCGATGACACTGCCCGAGTTGATGATGACGATGACGGGCTTACCCTCTGCATGGAAGGCATTGCATACGTCGGTGATGAGTGCGCGCTCCTCGGGGATGAGGTTGAATTCGGTGTTCAGGTCGCGGTCTACACCCTCGCCAGCCTGACGGCCAATGGTGATGATGGCTGCATCGGTAGTCTTCACCTCGTTGTTGATAGCGATAGGATCGATACCGATCTCTGGATATTTCTGCTGTCCGAAGTATTCACGCTGATACCACTTGGCAGGATGACGCTCGGCCTGGAACTTGACACGGGCAAACTCGATGTACTTACGATAGATATCGGTGAGTACGGGTGATGAGCTGATGCCGGCATTCTTCAGACCCTCGAGCATGTCAACCACGTAAGGTGGGTGAACGCAACCAGAACCGGTACCACCCGACAGGAAGTCGTACGAGTTCTCGCCAAACAGGGCAACGGTCTTGATGGCACCGTTCTTCCAGGGCAGCGAGCCATTGTTCTTGAGCAGTACAATACCCTCGTTGGCACTCTGACGGGTGATGGCTGCATGGGCCTTGAAGTCGGGATTGTTAGATGCTGGGTACTGATGGAAGCTGGGGGTCTTGACGATATACTCAAGCATACGGCGCACGTTGCGATCCACATCCTTGATATCGAGTTTGCCACTCTTCACGCCTTCTATGATCTCGTTCACCTGAGCAGGCTGTCCTGGCTCCATCAGGTCGTTGCCGGCATGTACCTCGCTGATAGTGGTCAGACCATCGCGGATGCCAATCCAGTCGGTCATCACAATGCCCTTGAAGCCCCAGTCGTCGCGCAGAATCTTGGTGAGCAGGTCGTGGTTACCCATTGAGTACTGACCGTTCACCTGATTGTATGAAGCCATGATAGTCCAAGGATCGCTCTCACGGACGGCAATCTCGAAACCACGCAGATAGAGTTCGCGAGCAGCGCGCTGGCTGACACGCTCGTCTACAGCAGTACGATCTGTCTCCTGTGAGTTGATGGCATAGTGCTTAGCTGATACGCCGGCACCCTGGCTCTGTACGCCCTGGATATAGGCTGCGGCAATCTTTCCGGTGAGCAGCGGGTCTTCAGAGTAGTACTCGAAGTTACGTCCACACAAGGGATTGCGGTGCAGATTCATGCCAGGACCTAAAATCACGTCGCAGCGGTACTCCTTGGTCTCGTTACCAATGGCCTGACCTACTTTGTTTACCAAGTCGGTGTTCCAGGTTGAAGCCAGACACGAGCCGATAGGGAAGGCTGTGGCATAGTATGTCTTAGTGGTTCCCTTACGGGTGGGATCGATACGTACACCGGCAGGTCCGTCGGTGAGCACAGTTGCAGGAATGCCCAATCGGGGGATGGCAGGCGACGTGCCGGCAGCTCCAGCTACCAGGTCGGCCTCGCCACCAACCACGGCATTGTCACTAAAGAAATTGTTTGCACCGCCAACCAGTAGTTTGGCTTTCTCTTCAAGGGTCATTGCCTTGAGCACCTCGTCGATATTATCGGGACGGAGCTGGGGTTGGGCATTTGTCGTCATTGCGAATGTTGTTGCTAATAAGCAAGTGGTTAGAATTCGTTTCATTGTTATTATTTTGGGGTTCTAAGGGAATATCCTGAACTCGTAGCCTTGGTCCTTGAGCCATTGCAGACTCTCGGGTAGGGCGGTCTTCAGTTTGTCGATACTCTTCAGCGAGTCGTGGAAGGTGATGATCGAACCGTTTCGCGCGTACCTCTTTATATTATAGACCACATCTTCGGCGGTCAGCCACTTGGAGTAGTCGCGTGTCACGAGGTCCCACATCACAATCTTGTATTTCCTGCTCAGCCAGGCATACTGTGCCATACGCATCCAGCCATGTGGCGGACGTACATAATGACTGTGGATATAGGCGTTGGCCTTCTCCACATTATAGCTGTATTCCTTGATGGAGTGACGCAGACCGCCAATATGGTTGTGGGTGTGATTGCCCACCTGATGCCCTTCGGCCAGAATGCGTTGGTAGAGTTCGGGGTATTTGCGTACATTATCGCCTACCATGAAGAAGGTGGCGCGCACACCAAATTCCTTCAGCGTGTCGAGGATAAAAGGCGTAGCCTCTGGGATAGGGCCGTCGTCGAAGGTCAGGTACACTGCCTTCACACGACGGTCCATTCGCCAGTATGCTCTAGGGTAGAGCCAGCGTAGAAATTTTGCCGGTTGCTCTATAAACATATCTTAATTTCCGTAAGTTCCTCCCTTAGCTTCGTAAATCTTGCTGATGCCTTGGAACTGCTGCTCCTTCTCCTTGCCCTTCTTCTCATCTACAACCTGCTGCAGGTTGAGTACCTGATTCAGGATGTACATATGGAGCAGACAATCCTGCTGTGAGCTGGCGAAGCGCTGACCATCGAGCGAACAATAGAAGATCATGTATTCGGCCGACTTCTTCCACAGCTGGTCGATCAGTTCCTGAGCCTTCTTGGTCTGGCCAATCAGGGCATAGGCACGGGCCAGCTCCATCGAACCGCTCTGATAATCGTGAGGGATATTGTAACTTGGCAATTCCTTCTCTGCCTTGTCGAGTACCTCCTTGGCTTGCTTGTCCTTACCCTCCTGAATGAGGTTCATGGCCAGCAGCGACATCAGGCGACGGTGGGTGTAACACATGCGCATCACGGTCTCGTCGAGATAGATGCCGGGCTTATCCACACCACCGAACTTAAACTTCTTCATCACGTTATTATAAGTCTTCTCTGTGTCGAAGTTCTTTGCACCTGGGGCGTTGGTGGTGAAGGGTGAGATACGGTTGGCCAAGCCCTCCTGGATAAAGTTGTCGCCCAGGTTCATGTAGTTCTCAGCACCTACGGTGGTGGCTACGTAGATAGGACGTGTCCAGTTGCACTGATCAATCATCTCGAGCATCATCAGGTCGCCCTTATAGAGCGCGCTCTTGCCTTTCAGTGAGATGACCATCCGGTCAGGGATACTGTCAGCTGCCATCATCATACCGCTCTTGCGTACCGCCTCTTTGTCGATGGTCATGTAGACCGTGTCGGTAGGAATGACGTGGAGCTCCTTATTAGTGTTGCGAACCCAGTACTTCAGGATGTTCTTCAGTTCGAATGGGTGCTCGCCGAAGTTCTTCTTGGCTTCCTCTGGATTCTCGCGGTACAATTTCTCCACTTCGCTCTTCAGTGAGGGATCAATCTGCACATACTCGTTGGTGCCTGCACAATACTCCAGACGGCTCCAGGTGATGGGGACTGAAGGCGACTTAAACGCAGGACGGCGCATCTGGTCGATATACCAGTCGGTCTGCAGGTAAGAGAGGTTGCAGACGCGTGCGTCGGTACGGAATCCCTCAGTATCCTGATTGTACCAGAGCGGGAAGGTATCGTTGTCACCATTGGTGAAGATGATGGGGTTGCCCTCTTCCTGCAGGGTCATGAGGTAGTTCTGTCCGAAGTCGCGACAGCAGTAACGGCCTGAACGGTCGTGGTCGTCCCAGGTCTGTGATGCCATCTGAACAGGAACCAGCAGACAAACGATGCCGACAACGGCAGCTACCACCAGGTTCTCCTTCTTCAGCTTGCGGTTCAGCCAGTCGATGATGGCTGCTACACCCATACCACACCAGATGGCGAAGGCATAGAATGAACCGGCATACGCATAGTCACGCTCACGGGGCTGCATAGGTGTCTGGTTCAGATAGATCACGATGGCCAGTCCTGTCATGAAGAACAGGAAGAATACCACCCAGAACTGCTGGATGCCTATCGGCTCATCGACTAACTTCTCCTGACCATTCACCATCGCCTTACGCTTGCGGGTGTACCATGCCTGCCAGAAAAGACCCAGCAGACCGAGTATCAGAGGCATGCAGTAGAACACATTGTGACCCTTGTTCTCCTTCAGATCGGTAGGAAGCAGACTCTGGTCGCCCAGACGTGCATCGTCGATAAACGAGAAACCGGTAATCCAGTTGCCGTGCTCCAGTTCGCCGTTGCCTTGGATATCATTCTGTCGACCGGCAAAGTTCCACATGAAGTAGCGCCAGTACATGAAGTTGCACTGATAGCTCAGGAAGAAGCGGAGGTTCTCCAGCTGTGTAGGAACCTTCACGGTCATCTGCTCACCACAACGGTCGTAAGGCACTTCTGTGCCATCTACACCGCCCATCCACGACTCATAAGCCTGGGCATGACCGGCATCATACATACGTGGGAAGAGCATGTTCTGAGCATACTTATATTCATCTTTGGTGCGTACAACAAAGTAAGAGTCCTTCTCTTCGGCCGAGGCTTTCTCTTTACGCTGGTAAACGGGCTTACCCTTCGTCATGACGGGTTTGCAGTAGTTGCCTTCCTGCTCCAGAGCTACCTGTGAGGTATAGGCCTGACCATAGAACAGAGGACGCTGACCGTACTGCTCACGTCCCAGGTAGTCGCCCAGTGTGAAGATATCCTCAGGTGAGTTCTGGTCCATAGGCGGGTTGGCCGATGAACGGATCACGATGAGGGCATAGCTTGAATAGCCAATCATCAGCATCAGCATGCAGAGCAACATGGTGTTCTTCATACGGGCAGTGATGAGTGCCTGCTTGTTCACCGTGTACTTCAGCAGGAACCAAAGGGCAGCCAGTACGATGACACCGATGAAGAATGCCGACCATCCCCAACCGTAGAAGGGGATACCCAGCATGCCTACCGACAGCAGGAAGGCTATGTTCTGGATGGTGAGCGAGTGCTGCTGTGTCTGGGTTTCATAAACAGCCCAGATTACACAGGCTACCAACAGGATGAGATAGATGATCTCGCCCGTATTGAATGGCATGCCGAGGGTGTTCACGAAGAACAGCTCGAACCAGCCTCCCACGGTGATGATGCCGGGAACGACACCATAGAGCACGGCGGCCAGGATGACTATCGACACAGCCAATGCAATGAGTGAACCCTTGAGGTTGGCATCGGGGAAACGACGGTAGTAGTAAACCAATACGATGGCTGGTACACAGAGCAGGTTCAACAGGTGAACGCCGATAGACAGACCTGTCATATACATGATCAGGATCAGCCAACGGTCGCTATGAGGCTCGTCGGCGTGATCTTCCCATTTCAGAATCAACCAGAATACCACAGCGGTGAATGCTGAAGAGTAAGCATAGACCTCACCCTCAACAGCCGAGAACCAGAAGGTGTCGCTGAAGGTATAGATGAGTGCTCCAACCAATCCTGAGGCCTCGATGGCAATCGTCTTGGGCCATGTCAACTCGTTCCAGTTGCTGATGAGCAATCGACGCGTCAGATGCGTGATGGTCCAGAACAGGAACAGAATACAAGTGGCCGACAAAAGGGCGCTCATGGTGTTGACCATGCGTGCCACTTGCGTTGGATCGCTTGCAAAGTGTGAGAACAGATTAGCTGTGAGCATGAAGAAAGGTGCCCCTGGTGGGTGACCGATCTCCAATTTATACCCCGTGGTGATAAATTCCGGACAGTCCCAGAAACTGGCTGTCGGTTCAATGGTAGAACAATAGACAATGGCAGCCACTAAAAAAGCGAACCAGCCCAATGCGTTGTCTACTAACCTGAATTGTTTCATTACACAAATATTTTCTTTAACGTTAAAATTCGAGTTTGGTGGTGCAAAGGTACAAATTATAATTGATAATTTACAATCGACAATTGATAATTAACTTACATAAACAATCCTGCACCATAGATTAAGACCACATAACGGAATAACTTGCCTAATGTGATGGCGATAAACGTGATGATGACGTTCGATCGCATCAGTCCCAAGGCTATCGTGATGGCGCTACCCAGTACAGGCAGAAAGGCAAAGAAGCCCATCCAGGCGCCATGTCCTGCCAGAAAACGGTGGGCTTTGTCCAGATCTTCCTTCTTCACGTGCAGATAGGTCTCAATCCACTCCAACTTACCCATTCGGCCCACGCCGTAATTGAATACCGAGCCCAGTACATTTCCTATAGTGCCATAGATCATCAGCAGCCAGGGGTCCAGTCCGGTAGCCATCAGACCAACCATCACGGCCTCGCTTGAGAACGGGAAGAAACTGCCGGCCAGGAATGCTGCCAACAACATGCCCCAATAGCCGTACTGTGTGAGAAAACTGATGATTACATCCATAGGTTCATGCCGGTTAGGAACAGAACAACCGCTGTCACCACGATAAAGAAGATGTTCGACATGCGGGTTCTGGTGAGTGAGATGAAGTGGGCGATAATGGGGCTTACGGTAATGGTGAGCACCTGTATCCACACCTCGTATGCCTGTGGCTGAATGGCCATCATGACAAAGCTGTAGAGAGTGAGCAGGTTCAGACTGGCATAGATATTACGTACACGGATCTTATCCATATAACTGGTCAACCAGAAATGGATGGCTCCTACCACGAACAGCACCACCAGCAGACCGAAATAGATGAGCTGTGGAAGTGTCAGTGCTGTATAGTCCGGACTCCAGCTCATATCCTTGAAATGCGACAGGAAACTCAGCATGGTGCTGGGTTCCTTGATATGAGTGAACAGCTGCCACCCCATGTAGAACCAATAGGGGGTGATCAGGCCTAACACCGTGGCCAGGAAGGAACGGATACTCATGGAGTAGACCGTGGTGCCCATGAGCAGATAGATGATCGGGGTGAATAGCAGGAAGTAAGGCTCAGCCAAGCTCACCAGACTGATGAGCAGGAAGACGTAGTACATCTTTCCGATAGCCCTTGTGTCCTGATAACTGGCAAACAGTAGCAGTAGGATGAGGATGGTGCATACCTGCACAATGCTGGCGTGGACCGAAGAAAAAAGCCATACAGCCGAACAGCCCAGCATGATATAAGCTACTGATACCATGCGGCTATAGACGCGTATCAGCATGTTGATGTTGTTCAGATGAATCATCGCATAGACTGCGGTGAAGAAACAGGCGAACTGAAACCACCAATGGTGCTGTACCATCCCTGACGCCAGCCAGATGCCGATGCCATACAGGATGGCTATCGGCAACGTGCGGCGACTTTCTGCTATTCTATTCTGTAATCTTTTCACTATTTATATCTTACAGATCTGCTCCGATATCACGACGGAAATACTTGTCGGTAAATCCAACCTTCTGAGCCTCCTCGAATGATTTCTGCAGGGCTTCGGCCTTATCCTTACCATATGATGATACGGCAATGACGCGTCCACCATTGGTTACAACCTCACCATCCTTCATCGCGGTGCCTGCGTGGAACACCATAGAGCCTTCTACGTCCTCAATACCCTTGATGGGGTAGCCTTTCTTGTACTCCTGGGGATAACCGCCGGAAACCAGCATCACGCAGACGGCGGCACGCTCATCGAATGCGATGGCACGCTCGTTCAGGTTGCCCTCAGCCACACCTTCAAACAGGTCGACGATGTCGCTCTTCAGGCGCAGCATGACGCTCTCTGTCTCTGGGTCGCCCATACGGCAGTTATACTCGATGACATATGGCTCAGCCTCTTTGCTGGGGGTGTTAGTACGGTTGATGAGTCCGAAGAAAATAAATCCTTTGTAGTCGATGCCATCAGCGGCCAGTCCCTCTACGGTAGGACGGATGATACGGTCCTCTACCTTCTGCATCCACTCCTTGGTGGCAAAAGGCACGGGTGTAACGCTACCCATTCCACCAGTGTTCAAACCAGTGTCGTGCTCACCGATACGCTTGTAGTCCTTGGCCTCGGGCAGAATCTTGTAGTTCTTGCCGTCGGTCAGTACAAATACCGAGCACTCGATACCACTCATGAACTCCTCGATGACCACGCGACTTGAAGCATTGCCAAACATACCGCCTAACATCTCCTTCAGCTCTTTCTTGGCCTCGTCGAGGGTAGGCAGGATCAGTACGCCCTTACCAGCGCAGAGACCATCGGCTTTCAGCACGTAAGGAGCTTCGAGTGTCTCCAGGAACTTCAAGCCTTCTTCCAGATGCTCTCCGTCGAAAGTCTGATAACGTGCGGTAGGGATGTTGTGGCGCTCCATGAAGGCCTTGGCAAAATCCTTCGAGCCTTCAAGTACGGCACCGGCCTTTGACGGACCGATGACAGGGATGTCTTTGGTACGCTCGTCAGTCTTCAGATTGTCGTAGATGCCCTTGACCAATGGATCCTCAGGACCCACCACCACCATGTTGATGCCTTTCTCTACCACGAAAGCCTTGATGGCTTCGAAGTCGTCGGCCTTCATGGCAACGTTCTCGCCACACTGGCCTGTACCGGCATTACCTGGTGCGATGTAGAGTTTCTCGCATTTATCACTCTGAGCAATTTTCCAAGCTAAGGCGTGCTCACGTCCGCCGCTTCCTAACAGTAAGATTTTCATCTTTGAACTTTGAACTTTATGATTACTTTAAATAGTCTTCGAAGTATTGGGTGATGCGCTCATGCAGATGCACTGAGGCATGCCCTCGCATGTTATGCTCCTCGCCGGGGTAGGCAAAGAAGTCGGGCTGGGTACCGGCTTTGATGCAGGCATCGAGGAACGAGAGACAATGCTGTGGTACCACCGTGTTGTCATTATAGCCGGTGATAATCTGCAGCTTGCCTTTCAGGTTCTTGGCCTTGCTGATGAGGCTGCTCTTGGCATAGCCCTCAGGATTGTCCTGTGGGGTGCCCATATAACGCTCGCCGTACATCACCTCGTACCACTTCCAGTCGATGACAGGTCCACCTGCCACACCCACCTTGAACACGTCGGGATAGTTGGTCATCAGCGAGATGGTCATGAATCCGCCGAAGCTCCAGCCATGCACACCCAGGCGGTTCATATCTACATAGGGCTGCTGGCGCAGGAAATCCACACCTTTCATCTGGTCCTGCATCTCAATCTGACCTAACTGGTGCCAGGTGGCCTGCTCAAAGTCACGACCACGGTTTTCCGAACCACGGTTGTCGATGATGAAGCAGATATAACCCTTCTGTGCCATGTAGGTCTCCCATGGACGACTCAGCCAGTGCCATGAGGCATCTACGTTGTGGGCATGAGGACCACCATAGACATAAACCACGGTGGGGTATTTCTTGTTGGGATCGAAATCGTGGGGCTTCACCATTCTATAATAGAGGTCGGTCACGCCATCGGCTGCCTTGATACTGCCGCTGGTATAGATGGGCTGCTGGTAGTCCTTCCAGGGGTCGGGGGCATCCAGCAGATTCAGAGATGACTGTTTGCCGGTTGTCACGATGTCAATCAGACGGGGCTTGTTGGGTGTCGAGAGCGTCAGACAGGCTTTCTGACCTGTGGCCGACAGTTGGGCGCGCTGAATCACACCGATGCCACGGTCCAACAACTGGCGCTTGCCTGTCTTCAGGTTCAGACTCCACAGGTTGCAATAGCGTGGATCTACCTCGTTGCTGGTATAGACAATGCTCTTAGTCTTCTCGTTGAATCCCACCAGCTCCATCATTACCCATGTACCACTGGTCAGCTGTTTCAGCTCCTTGCCGCTCTGATCAAAGAGGTAGAGGTGGTTGTAACCGTCCTTCTGGCTCTGCATGACGAACTTAGAGGCATCCCAGGGCAGGAACACAATGGGGTTCTGAGGCTCCACATATTTGTTCGAGGTCTCACGATACAACTCGGCAGTCTTCTGACCCGTTGCTGCATCATACGCTACCAACCGGCAGTCGTTCTGCTTGCGGTTCAGTTCGAACATGTAAACGGTCTTGGCATCGGGACTCCAGGTGATATTGGTGAAATAGCGGTCAGTAGGATCGCCGGCTTGCAGATAGACGGTCTTGTCTGTCTTCAGGTCGTACACTCCCACCGTCACCTTGTGCGATGTCATGCCTGCCATCGGATATTTGTCAGGCTCGTGCTGGGCATTGCGAGGGAAGATGTTCACCTGTGGATAGTCGGTTACCATGCGCTGGTCCATGCGGTAGAAAGCCAGCTTCTGACCGTCGGGACTCCAGAAGGTACCCTTGCGGATGCCGAACTCATTGCGATGTACGCTCTGACCATAGACGATTTCACGGCTACCGTCAGTTGATAGCTGGTGCTTCTTGCCTTGTCCGTCAACCACGAACAGCTGATCAGCCTCTACGTAGGCTGTGGCGCGCGATGCGGCATGCCAGTCGTTGGCCTGCTGACCAGCGATACTGTCTTGCCATACAATCTTCTTCTGGACAAAGTCTAACAGGATCACCGACTTGCGGTTGCCTAACAGGACCAGCGACTTGTTGGGGTAGGGGAACGAGGCGTTCATCAGGTGGCGTACGTACTTGGTGTCGTTGCTGCCTGCCCATTTGTTGATGTCGTCGAGGGTAAAAAGGGTGCTCTTCTTGCCTGTCTTCGTGTCAATCTTATAGCATGCCTCCACATCGGTCTGAATCAACTGCTCACCCCACCATGTCAACCACATGTTCTGTGGTCGAAGGTTTGCGTAGTTCCTACCGCCGAAGTTAAGGTCCTCCAATGTGAAAAGTTTATCCTGAGCACTCATGGTTATTGCGATTGCCATCATGGCCATGGTGGCCACCATCTGTTTAATCCTCATCATCGTCGAATCTCTTTTTCTTGCCGAAGTCCTTTTTGCCGAATTCTCTTTTGCCGCCGCGTTTGAAGTCCTTACGGTCTCTGCCGCCTTTGCCGAAGTCCTTACGGGCTCTGTTGAACTCCTTGCGGTCCTTGCCGCTGCGGTCAAAGCTCTCGTGTCCACCACGGTTTCTGTTGATATCGTGTTTGTGGAATGTGAAGTTCAGAATGTCGGCCTCTTCATTCTCTTCTTTCTCCTCCAGACGCTTCTTGAACTCGCGCTCCTTCTTGAAACGATGCTTCTCAGCCATCTGGCGCTTCTCTTCTTCGGTCTTCACAACACCACCTTCCGAGCGGAAGTCCTTCAACTTACCGTCAAACATCTGATACTTGCGGAACTCGCACTCCAGACTGCCGTTGTAAAGGGGAATCTTGATACTGGGCTTCAGACCAATCTGGTCGAAACACTCCTCGCGATAGCTCAGAATCCAGGCGTCGTTGCCCTTGAACTGATGCTTCAGACGCTCACCAATCATCTTATAGGTGCCTAACAGGTCGGGCGTTGAGATACGCTCGCCATAGGGGGGATTCGAAATCATGATACTCTTGTTGGCAGGCTGGGTGAAGTTCTTGAAGTCCTGCTCCTCAACCGTGATCACGTCGCTCAGTCCAGCTGCTTTGACGTTCATACGGGCAGTGTTGACAGCCTTGATGTCAATATCGTATCCGTAGATCTTGTGGTTGAACTCACGCTCATGACTCTCGTCGTTGTAGATCTCATCAAACAGGTCGGCATCGAAGTCGGGCCACTTCTCAAAGGCAAACTCCTTGCGGAAGAGTCCTGGTGCCATGTTCTTGGCAATCAGGGCAGCCTCAATCAACAGGGTACCGCTACCACACATCGGGTCGATAAAGTCGGTATCGCCCTGCCAGCCGCTCAACAGGATCATACCTGCAGCCAGCACCTCGTTGAGGGGTGCCTCTACACTCTCCTGTCGGTAACCACGACGATGCAGACTCTCACCGCTCGAGTCCAGACTCAGTGTACACTTGTCCTCGGCAATGTGCATATTCAGACGGATGTCGGGGTTGGCCACCGAGATATTGGGGCGTTTGCCGGTCTTCTCGCGGAACTGGTCCACGATAGCATCCTTTACCTTATACGAAACAAACTTGGAGTGGCGGAATTCTTCTGAGAAGACTACTGAGTCAACGGTGAATGTCTTGTCCGTTCCCAGATATTCGGTCCAGTCAATCTTCTTGATTTCCTCATACACATCGTCAGCGCTTTTCGCTTTAAAGTGACGTATCGGCTTCAGAATCCTGATAGCCGTGTGCAACTGAAAGTTGGCACGATACATCATTTCCTTATCACCCGTAAACGATACCATTCGTCTACCGATCACTACATCATTAGCCCCCAGTTGGGTCAGCTCTTTCGCCAGTACAGGTTCCAGTCCCATAAACGTTTTGGCGATCAATTCATACTTTTGTTCCATTACATTAATGTTTACAGGCTGCAAAGTTAATGCAAATCGGCCTAAAAATGTACTTTTTTTCTGTTAATCTAATAAAAAAGCTTTGTTTTTATGAAAAATCAGCCTAAAAATGTTCGTTTTTTAATTTTTATGGTTACTTTTGCACATGAAATTAAGAACCTATGGTTAGATTGTTGCTCTATACTCAGTCGGATAATCCGTATCTCATTCAGGCGTTGTGGATTGGCAGCGTCTTGGTGGTGTTGTGGCTCATGGTGATGATTGTCTATCAGCGTCGCACACGTCGTCGTTTGCAGACTGAGCTTGAGGAACTGACCAAGGTCCGTCAGAATAATATTGAATCGGAGTTCGTGCTCAAGGCCATGAAACTCAGTACGTGGCATATCGATGTGCCCAGCAGGATACTGTATGTGGATGCCGATTATCGTGAGACCAAGGGTGGTCTGGTAGGCCCTCCCGATTTCCCCCTCGATGTTCTCCCTGAGATTCTTGATAAGAGTGATGGTCAACGTGTCAAGATGGCCCTTGAGAATGTGTGCTTGGGAAAGACACAGTCGTACCACGAGGTCTATCGTGTGTCGTTAGGTAAAGGTGCGCTTTATTATTGGGAGGAGAGTTTCGGTACCATCGCAGCTCGCGATGAGGAAGGTCTGCCTTTGCGTGTTGTGGGCACTTCCATGCGTATCGATGCCCAGAAGGAGATGGAGGCGGCACTGATTACTGCACGTAATAAGGCTGAGGAGAGCGACCGCTTGAAGACGGCTTTCTTGGCAAATATGGGTCATGAGATTCGTACGCCGCTCAACGCCATCGTGGGCTTTGCCGATTTGTTACCGATGATTGAGGATGCCGAGGAACGTAATCAGATTATCACCGAAATCCAGAAGAACAACTATAAGCTGCTTAATATTATCGATGGTCTGGTAAGCATGTCGAAGGTTGAGGCTGAGGCTAAGAGTCTGGTTAAGTCGCAGACCGATGTGGTGCCTGTGCTTCGTCAGATTGCCGACTCCTTTGCACCGATGGTCGATTCGTCGGCTGTCACACTGGTCACCCAGTTCCCGATTCCCGAGCTGATGATGAATACCGATATAGGCAAGCTCAAGGAGATTATGTCCAATCTCGTTCAGAATGCTGTCAAGTTCACCACGCAAGGTTCTATCACCCTTGGCTTCGATCTGCCTCAAGGCGATCGTCTCTGTCTGTGGGTTCTCGATACCGGTAAGGGTATTGCCGAGGCCGACCGTCAGCGTATCTTCGAGCGTTTCGTCAAGGTCGATGAGTATATTCCTGGTACGGGTCTGGGCTTGTCGGTGGCCAAGAGTCATGCAGAGAGCTTAGGTGGCTCTATTGGTGTCGACTCTATCCTGGGCGAGGGCTCTCGTTTCTGGGTTGAACTGCCGTTAGGTTGATTTTTTTAGGTTGTGTTTGCAACTTTTTCCTGTTTGTTTGCGTCTAACGGGTATAAGTTGAAACATATAAAGCGTATTTACTGTTATGAAAATGAAGTTATTTCTATCGATGTGTGTGCTGTTGGGTATCACCTCGTGTGCTTGTAATACCAATGGGTTTAATGGTTCCATCCAACTGAGTGGCGAGCAGGCCATGGAGTCGCGTTCGCTCAAGGGGTTCGAACGTGTTGAGATCAATGGTTCGCCCACGGTCTATTATACCCAGGCCGATTCGTTCTCTGTACGTGTCAGTGGTCCTAAGGAACTGGTTTCTGATATTCTCACCGAAATGTCGGGGAACACCCTTACAATCCGTAACCGTGGCAAACATGGATTGTTCAATGTGCGCTTTGGTGGCGATGACGAACTCTGTGTCCGTATTTCTTCACCCGATCTGATTGGTGTGACGCTCAATGGCTCTGGCGATTTCTTGAGTGAGGGCCGTGTTGATACCGATGTGATGACGATTCGCCTGAAAGGTTCCGGTAATATTGATTTCGCTGACCTCCTTTGCGACCGTGCCGACATTGAATTAGTAGGTTCTGGCGATGTGGATATCGAGCGCCTTGAAGGACGCCGGACCGATGTCAGTCTGGTTGGATCAGGCGACGTGGATATCCGTCAGCACCAGGTCGATACTACTAATCTCTCGCTCCGTGGTTCGGGTGATATTGTAGTGGATTTTCGCGATGGCTGTGGCTTTGTGAATGCCGAACTGATGGGTTCGGGCGATATCTCGCTCAAAGGCAGTGTACGTACGATGAGTAAGCACAAACGTGGTTCGGGCGATATCGACACCGATGGCTTAAAAATAGTTGCCCCATGAGTCGTGATGTAGCCTTGGTGCTGTCCAGTGGCGGCGCCCGTGGATTGGCGCATATCGGTGCTATCCAGGAACTGCTGTCGCAGGATTACCGCATCACCTCTGTTGCCGGTTGTTCTATGGGCGCCCTCATTGGGGGCGTCTATGCTGCTGGTAAACTCGATGATTTCCGCGAGTGGATGAAGACTATCGACCGTAAGAAAATGCTCGAGCTGACAGATTTCTCGTTCAGTCTTAACCACTTGGTCAAGGGCTCCCGCATTATTGAGGCCATCATGGAGTTTGTGCCCGATGTGCCCATCGAACAGCTACCCATTCCTTATTGTGCCGTGGCTACCGACTATCTGTCGGGGCAGGAAGTGGTCATCCGTGAAGGCAGTCTGTTCGAGGCTATCCGTGCCTCTATCTCGTTGCCTACCTTCTACGAGCCCGTGCGTCGTGGCGATATGCTCCTGATCGATGGTGGTGTCACCAATCCCATTCCCCTCAATCGGGTCGTGCGCCAGGAAGGCGACCTGTTGATTGGTATCGATGTGAGTGGGCATGATTACAAGGCGCAATGGCTGATGCATCAGGAACTCCATGAGAAGCGCAAGCGCAGCACCTCGCTGTCGCAGCAGATCCTGAACCGTTTATTACCTGATAACCTCGATTTCAACTATTACACCATGCTCTCGCGCACCAGCTCCATCATGATTCGTCAGAACTCGTTGCTGATGGCGCAGCTGACCCATCCTGATGTCCTGGTCGATATCCAGATGAGTCGTTTTAGTGGATTCGACTACGATAAGTCAGAAAAAATTATCGCTGTCGGTCACCAGAAAACCCATCAGGCATTGATGGCTTATACCACCCAGTGAAGGGTCTTTTTAAGCAAATAAAACCTAAATATATAGCCGAAGTTTCCGTACTTTCAACAAAAATGCGTAATTTTGCAGCCAGAAATGGGACAAAAACAGGAAAATCAGGTTAGGATATTTAAGTATGAAGTATGCGATAATAGCAGCGGGCGAGGGCTCGCGACTGGCTCAGGAGGGCGTAGCTGCGCCGAAACCACTGGTGAAAGTGGGGGGTGAACAGCTGATCGACCGCCTGATTCGTGTGTTTATGGCGCAAGGTGCCAGCGAGATATGTGTGATATGTAATGAACAGATGACCGATGTGGCTGCTCACCTGAAGGCTGTTGCCGAGGCAGGGCAGGTACCCTTGAGATATAAGGTGAAGAGCACCCCCAGCTCAATGCATAGCATGTGGGAACTGAGTGCTTGGTTGAAGGATGAGCCTTTTGTACTGACTACCGTGGATACCATCTTCCGTGAAAAGGAATTCTCAACGTATGTAAAGACATTCGAACAGCTGGTCGATACCAACGAGGTAGATGGCCTGATGGGCGTGACCGACTATATCGACGACGAGAAACCACTTCATGTGGCTGTTGATGAGGCGCAGCGCATCACCGCGTTCCTGGATAGTTGCGACCATCCACAGTATATCAGCGGCGGCATCTATGGACTCACCCCTAAGGCTATCCCTGTACTGGAGCGCTGCATAGCCCGTGGCGAGAGTCGTATGCGTAACTTCCAGCGTGCCTTGGTGAACGAAGGCCTGCAGCTGAAGGCCTATGCCTTCTCGAAGGTGCTCGACATCGACCATGCCAGCGATATTGAGAAAGCGGAAGACTTTTTGAAATGAAGATACTGTTGATATATAGAGCAGAGCAGTTCTCTCCTAACTCTGTAGAGAAGGACCGGGCGATACTGGATGCTGTGGGTACTAAGCTCGTGGCAGCCGGGCATCAGGTGGATGCCATTGGTGAACAGCAACTCACCCATGTCGATGGCTACGACTGGGTGCTGACCATGGGGCGCTTGCCTGAGACACTGGAGAAACTGCAGAGCAAAGCTGGCGTGATCAACACCTCTGCGGCTATCCGTAACTGCGGGCGTTGTCAGCTGGCAACCATCATGCAACTGTCCGATACGCCTGTACCTCCACAGGAGGGCAGCCATGGCTACTGGCTGAAGCGTGGCGATGCAGCTGCACAGAGCAAGGATGATGTGCAGTATGTGGCCGATAAAACAGAACTGGCTGCGAAGATAGCTGCTTTCGAACAGCGTGGCATCACGGCCTATACGGTGAGTGCGCATGTACCTGGCGATCTGGTGAAGTTCTATGGAGTGAGCGGTTCCGGTTTCTTCCGCTATTACTATCCCACCGACGATGGTGATACCAAATTCGGCGATGAGGCGCGTAATGGCTCAGCCCGTCACTATCCGTTCCAGGAGGTTGTGCTGCAGCATACGGCTGAGACCCTCGCTCAGGCTGTGGGTATCCAGGTGTATGGAGGCGACTGTATCGTACGTGAGGATGGCTCGTTCTGTGTCATCGACTTTAACGACTGGCCCAGTTTTTCGCGTTGTCGTGACGAAGCCGCTGAAGCTATCGCGGGGTTAGTGAATAGTGATTAGTTCTATACGAAGTATTAAATTGCAAACTAAAATAATGTCAAGTTTTAAGGAATTACTAAAATTATCATTTAAGTCAGAGGATACTGAAGAGTGGTTGGACGTGCACTTTACACGTCCTATAGGATTGGTGTTTGCCCTGTTGTGGAACAAACTGGACATCCACCCCAATGTCATTACCATCGTATCCATCTTCTTAGGCGTGGGCGCTGGTTGGATGTTCCATTACACCGACCTGCTGCATAACATCTATGGTGTACTGTTGCTGATGTTTGCCAACTTCTGCGATAGTACCGACGGTCAGATGGCACGTATCACCGGCAAGAAGACCCTGATTGGTCGTATGCTGGATGGTTTCTCAGGCGATCTGTGGTTCACCAGTATCTATATCGGTATCATCGCCCGTCTGTGGAACCAGCACATCCCGGGAACGGATATCGAGTGGGGCTTCTGGGCTTTTGTGCTCTGTGCGATTGCAGGTATTGGCTTGCATGCCAAACAGAGTTCGCTGGCCGATTACTACCGTCAGATCCACCTCTTCTTCCTGTTGGGTAAGGAGGGTAGCGAACTCGATAACTACAAGCAGCAGCGTGCCCACTACGAGTCGTTGCCCAAGAGCGACTGGCTGTCGCGTTTGTTCTTCTACAACTACGCCAACTACTGTAAGAGTCAGGAACAGCGCACCCCGCAGTTTCAGCAGTTCTTCGCCCGTTGGAAGGCACAGCCCTCTGAGGAGGTCCGTCAGCGCTTGTTGGCAGGCAGTCGTCCGTTGATGAAGTACACCAATCTGCTCACGTTCAATACGCGCGCCATCACCATCTATGTCACCTGTCTGCTGGATTGCCCCTGGGTATATCCTCTGGTGGAGATCACGGTCTTCCAGGCCATGTATATGTACATGCACAGCAAGCACGAGGCCCTCTGTAAGGAGATTAGTGATTAGTGAAGAGTGAATAGTGATGATAAAGGGTTATATATTTGATTACGGTGGGACCTTGGATACCGGTGGACACCACTGGGGTAAGGTCATCTGGCACGCCTACGAGCGTCAGCAGGTACCTGTAAGCGAGTCGGAGTTCCGTGATGCTTACGTGGTAGGTGAGCGTACTTTGGGCAAGAATCCCATTATCAAGTCCGATTTCACGTTCCGTCGGACGCTGGAGGAGAAAATCCGCATTCAGTTCGAGTGCTTCCGCGACAAGTGGAGTGAAGCTTGTGGCAAGGCCTATGAGCAGGCGGTAGTGGATGATCTCTATGCTCGGACACTTGCAGAGACCGACAAGAGTCGCGAGGTGCTGTTACAGCTGAAGCAGCAGTTCCCCCTGGTGCTGGTGAGCAATTTCTATGGTAATATCGCCACTGTACTGAAGGAGTTTAAGCTCGATGGCATTTTTGAATCGATTATTGAGAGTGCCGTCGTAGGTGTGCGCAAGCCCGACCCGCAGATTTTTACCTTAGGCGTCGAGGCCTTGGGGCTGCAGCCCGACGAGGTGGTGGTCGTAGGCGACAGCATGGATAAGGATATCATCCCAGCTGGTAAGGCGGGATGTCACACGATATGGTTTAAAGGCGAAGGCTGGACGGACGATCCCGTCGATGAGTCAGCCGCCGGGAAAGTAATAACAGACTTGCGTCAGATAGTGAATAGTGAAGGCCTCGATTAAGCGAGGGCAGAGCCAAGCTCGCTTGGGCTATGCCGAGCGTGAGAGGGCTCGATACAAAGTATCAATAATGAATAGTGATGAAGAGAAATATTGATTGGAAAACGCAGTGGATGCTGAGGGTGATAGTGATACTATTCACTATTCACTGTTCACTGTTCACTGCACATGCACAGCATGTGATCAGCGGTCAGATCGTGGATGCGAAGACCGGTGAACCGATACCATTTGCCAGTGCCCAGTATCTGGGTCACGGGGTAGGAGTGGCATCGGATATCGATGGTAATTTCTCCATAGCCCGTCATAACGGTTGGCAACTGACGTTCACCTCCGTGGGTTACGTAGCCCATACCATACAGGTGAACTCGGGCATCAAGAGTGTCATCAAGATTGCCCTGAAAACGGATAACCGTATGCTGAAGGAGGTGACCATCAAGACCAAGCGTGGCCGCTATAGTCGTAAGAACAACCCGGCGGTCGAGATGATGCGCAAGGTGATTGCCGCTAAGAAGAAGACCGATCTGGATAATCGCGACTTCTATCAGTACAACAAATATCAGAAGATTACCCTGGCACTCAACGATTTCCGTCCGGAGGTCCTCGACTCGCCTAAGTTCAAGAAGAAACAGTGGCTGATCGACCAGATAGAGGCTTGCCCGTATAACAACAAGCTCATCCTGCCTATCAGTGTGGATGAGACGGTGTCGCAGAAGATCTACCGTAAGAAACCGCACGACGAGAAGACCATCATCAAAGGCATGAACTCGCAGGGTATCAACGACCTGTTCCAGACAGGTGACATCCTGAATACGGTGATGAAGGAGGTGTTTACCGATGTGAACATCTACGACGACCAGATCCGTTTGTTGCAGTACCCCTTCACGTCGCCTATCGGTAAGGATGCCATCGGGTTCTACCGCTATTATATCGAGGACACGCTGATGGTCGACCGCGATCTGTGCTACCATCTGCATTTCCTGCCCAACAACCAGCAGGACTTTGGTTTCCGTGGCGACTTGTATATCCTGGCCGACTCAAGCTGGCAGGTGAAGCGTTGCGAGATGACCATCCCCAAGAAGAGCGATGTGAACTGGGTGGAGAACATGCAGGTGGTGCAGGAGTTCACGCAGTTGCCCGATGGCGAGTGGGTGCTCAGTGTCGATGACATGTTCACCGAGCTCAAGCTGGCCAGCTTCCTGCAGAAGTTCGCGGTCATCCGTAATACCCGTATCAATGATTATGCCTTCGACGAACTGCCCCGACAACTGTTCAAGGGCTCGAAGAAGGAGGTGAAGGATGTGAATGCCATGATGCGAAGCGATGAGTTCTGGAATCAGTATCGTCAGGTGGAGCTGACTAAGGGCGAGAGTCAGATGGACTCGTTTATCAGCGGATTGCAGAATATTAAGGGCTTCAAGTGGATTATCTTCGGTCTGAAGGCTTTTGTCGAGAACTTTGTGGAGACAGGTAGCAAGGGCCATCCGAGCAAGGTGGATATTGGTCCTATCAACACCATGATCACCAAGAATTTCATCGATGGTATCCGTACCCGTATCTCGGCGCAGACCACCGCCAACCTGGATTCAAACCTCTTCCTGAGTGGTTACGTGGCCCGTGGCTGGGACTCTCATAAGTGGTATTATAAAGGTGATGTCATCTGGTCGTTCAATAAGAAGGAGTATCTGCCACGCGAGTTCCCCAAGCGCACGCTCACCTTCTCATCGACCTACGATGTGATGTCGCCTTCGGATAAGTTCATGCATACCGATAAGGATAATGTGTTCACCGGTATCAAGTGGTCGAAAGTCGATAAGATGATGTTCTACAACCGTCAGTCGCTCACCTTCGAACGCGAGGAGGACTGGGGCTTCCGCACCACCTTGTCAATGAAAGTCGAAGAGAACGAGGCGGCTGGTAATCTGTTCTTCGTTCCCATGACGATGTCCGCGAATCCTGACGATTGGACCAACTGGTCTCATCCTCTTCCGCGCATCAACGACTCGGAATATCGTTTTGTCACTCCTGCTCCCTCGCAGAAGATCCGTACCACCGAGCTCCGCGCAGAACTGCGTTTCGCGCCTGGTGAGACCTTTATCAACACCAAGCAGCGCCGACTGCCCATCAACCTCGATGCACCGGTGCTGACAGTGAGTCATACCTTGGGATTGAAGGGCGTGCTGGGTGGTCAGTATAGCTATAACTACACCGAGGCGTCGCTCTATAAGCGCTTCTGGCTGAAGTCATGGGGTAAGATGGACTGGTATGTAAAGGGTGGCATCCAGTGGGAGAAAGTACCATTCCCATTGCTCATCATGCCCGAGACTAACCTCTCCTATATCATCCAGGACAACACCTTCGAGCTCATCAACAATATGGAGTTCCCCACCGACCGTATGCTGTGGGGACAGGTGAGCTGGGATATGAACGGTAAGATCCTGAACCGCATCCCGCTGATCCGTAAGCTGAAGTGGCGCGAGTGGGTGGCCTTCCGTGTACTCTGGGGTGAGTTGAGCGATAAGAACAATCCTTATCTGGCACACAACGTGGGCAATTCCATCGTGATGTACTTCCCCGAGGGCTGCTATGTCATCGATAAGAACCGTCCCTACATGGAGCTGAGCTTAGGTGTGCATAACATCTTCAAGATTGTGCATGTGGAATATGTGCGTCGCCTCAATTACAACGAGTTGCCGACGGCAAACAAGTGGGGCATCAGGTTCATGGTGCGTGCCACCTTCTAAGTGGGAAAACATAAAAAAGATAGGCTGTCATCACGACAGCCTACCCCTCATTTTCTAACTAACTTATTATCAACTATTCATTACTCATTTCTGATTTTGCTGCTGCAAAGGTACGACGATTTTGTTTGAAATCAGTGGTTTATAGTGAAAAAACACACGTAAACGTTTGCAAATTTCAAAAAAAGATGTACCTTTGCATCGTCACTTTTTTACTATTAACAATATGGGTACTACTAAACGTCGGACATCGTTGAAAGATCTCGCTCTGAAACTGGGTGTCAGTATAGCTACTGTCAGCAGGGCACTGCGCAGTTCGCCCGAGATAGGACAGGAGATGCAGAAGAAGGTGAAGGCCTTGGCTAAGGAGATGAACTACCGTCCCAACCCCTTTGCTCAGAGCTTGCGTAAAGAGGCTCCGAGGGTGATTGGTGTGGTGGTGCCTAACCTGGTGACTCATTACTATGCAGCCGTTCTCGATGGTATCGAGGATGAGGCGCGTAAGGCTGGCTATTCGGTGATTAGTGCCAATACCCACGAAGATAGTGAGGCAGAAGTGAAGGCCATCGACAATTTTATCAATCTGCATGTGGAGGGCATCATCGCCTGCCTGTCGCAGAACACCCGCGATTATAGTCATTTCGAAGAACTGTCAAGCATGTCTATTCCCTTGGTGTTCTTCGGTCGTACCTGTTTGTCTGACCGTTTCTCTTGTGTGACTGCCAATGGCGATGTGGCTGCTCAGATGGCCACCCAGCACCTGATTGATACGGGCAGCAAACGTATTGCCTTTATCGGTGGTCCTAACCACCTCGACATGGTCATCCGTCGTAAGCACGGCTATCTCGAGGCGCTCCGCGAGAACCGCATGCCCATTGAGCGTGAACTCGTGGTCTGCGAGAAGATTGATTACGACTGGGCGTTGGAGGCTACCACCCGATTGCTGCAGATGGAGAACCGCCCCGATGCCATCCTGGCCTTCAATGATATCATCACTTTTGCTGCCTTCACGGCTATCAAGCAGTTAGGACTGCGTATCCCGGAGGATGTGGCGCTCATCGGTTTCACCGACGATGTACACGCCGGCTACGTGACGCCTCGGCTCTCTGCCATCGTGGATCAGAGCCATGAGATGGGTATCGAGGCCTGTCGCCTGTTGATGAATACGATCAATGGCGACACCAAGGTTTACAAGAAAATCGTGCCGCAGAAACTCGTGATTCGTGAGACTTCGGCTAAGAAATAAAAACACAGGCATATGAGACAACTGATTGCTTCTATCATTTGTATGTGCTGCCTCACCGTGAGTGCAGCCACGGCAGTGATTCCTGATATGAAATTCCGCAGGTTGGATGCACGCGATGGTTTGTCCAACTCGCAGATCAACTATATGTTCCAGGATTCGCATGGCTTCGTCTGGATTGGTACTTCCTACGGTCTGAACCGCTACGACGGTTACCGCTTCCGTACCTATTACTCCGATCCTAACGATACCACCACCCTCCGCAACAACTATGTCGATCAGATATGGGAGGATGGCGAAGGTAAGCTGTGGCTGAAACAGGGCATGAACTACAGCGTGTTCGATCCTGTCACCGAGCGTGTCAACCGCAATCCGTCCAACATCTTGTCAAAATGGGGCATCAAGGGCAATATCGACCGTTTCTATATCGACTCGCAGAAACGTTTCTGGATCAAGACCTACGACGAGGGCTTGTATTGCTATAATCCTCGTAAGAAGACCTATAAGCTGATCAAATACGGCTATGAACAGAATCAGATTCCCAAGGAGTACAACTTCTCCAACTTTGCCGAGTGGAACGATAAACTGTTGGTGACATCGAGCGATGGCGACCTGATGGCACTCGATGGCGACAATGGTAAGGTGCTGTGGCGCGAGGACTTTATGAAGCGCAGTGGCGCCCAGAGCAGTCAGGGCTATGATATCTATGTCGATAAACATTGCAACTACTGGGTGCTCACCACTGGTCATGTGTTTGTGTTCAGTCAGAAGGACAAGACCTGGTATGGCTCGCTGAATGACTATCTGGCTTCTTGCGGCATAGCCCCGTTACCAGCCGACATACAGGTATGGGATGTGTGCATGGACCAGCGAGGCTGGATATGGCTGGCTACCGACCACATGGGACTCTATGTGATTGATACCAAGGGCGGTCAGGTCAGGAACTTCGTCAACAATAAGTTCGATGCCACCTCCGTGAGCGAGAATACCCAGAAACGCCTGATGCTCGACAAGTCGGGCAACATGTGGATTGGCTGCTACCGCAACGGCTTGAACCAGTATATCGAGAAGCTCTTAGGCTTCAATACTTTGGAGTTGGGCGATATCAATACCGCCACGGTCGATGCCAGTGGCAACTACTGGTTCGGTACCGATAACCGTGGTATTATCAAATATCTGAAGGATACTGGTGAGACTGAGACTTACGATAGGGCCCGTTGTGGCTTCGCATCTGATATCATGGTGTCGAGCTATGGTGCCAAGGATGGCTCGGTATGGTTCGGTACGTATAATGGTGGTCTGATCCATATTGCCAACGGAAAGGTTAAGAACTACCTCATGTCGAACACCAATGGGCAGTTGCTGAACAATAACATCTGGTCGGTTACCGAGGATAAGTGGGGCGATATCTGGTTGGGCACATTGGGTAGCGGCGTACAGCGCTTCTCACCTAAGACGGGCAAGTTCCGTTCCATCAACTCACATAACTCCTCACTGCCAGGGGACTTCGTGACCTCTGCCAGCTGGACTGCTAAAGGCTGGCTGATGGTTGGTCACTCGCAGTTCTATTCGCTCATAAACCCCGTTAGCGGCAAGGTGGCAACGATGACCATCCCTGTGGTCAACGGCCAGGTTGCCGCTATGGCTACCACCACCTGTGTGATGGAGGATAGTCGTGGACTGGTATGGCATGGCTCTACATCAGGCTGTTGCGTGGTCGATTGGAAAGCCAACAAACAGACCATGCTCGATATGAACAGCGGTCTGATTGGCTCCAGTGTCGTTGGTCTGGTTGAGGATCAGCTGCACAACATGTGGGTCATCACCGAACATGGCGTGTCGAATGTGGTTCCCAAGAAGGATGCGCAGGGCAACTGGACCTTTAATGTGCGCAGCTTCACCAGTAAGGATGGTCTGCAACAGGGACCCTACAACCAGCGCTCTGCTTGCCTCACACCTGATGGTTTGATCCTGATAGGCGGTGTTGGTGGCGTGGATGTGATCAATCCGAAACTCGTGACCAGTGGTGATAATAACGAGACCCCCGTATTCAGCGGTCTGAAGTTGTTCGGTCATCAGTTAGGTGTGGGTGAGGCTTACGACGGTCGTGTCATTATGACCGAGGATCTCAACACCAGCAAGGAACTGGTGCTGCGCTATTACGAGAATCAGTTCACCATTCAGTTGGCAACCGATAAGGGCGAGATGCATAACACCTCACGCTTCGTTTACCAGCTGGAAGGTTCAAGCGATAAGTGGATCCGTACCGAGGAGAACGATCCTAACATCACGTATATGTCGCTCAAGCATGGTGAGTACATCCTCCATGTGCGTATGCTGAACGAGGATGGTACGATGGGTCAGAACGAGGCTGTCCTGAAGATTACCGTCACCCCACCGTTGTTGCGTAACCGTTGGATCATGCTCGTCTTCCTGTCGTTGGTAGCCTTAGGCGTCTTCTTCTGGCGCAGGAAATTCCTGAAACAGCAGGCCGAGAAGACCGAGCGCGACTATCTGCGTATGGAGGTGATGAAGAAACAGTGGATGGCCGAGATGCGCGCCGAGCTGCAGAAACAGCAGGAGAGCGACCAGAAGGCACAGGCCGAGGAGCTCTATAATGCCGCCTGGAGCATCGAGGCCACGGTCAAGAAGCCGCACGACCTCCAGCACTTCATGAAGGAGCAGTGCGCCCAGTTCAAGGCGCCGCTTGGCAAGCATGTCAAGTTCTCGTTCTTCCCGCTGGCACAGGATCTCACCGTCGACTTCGACCACGAGCAGATGGCACAGGCTGTGCAGATGCTGCTCAACAGCTGTGCGCTGTTCTCACCCACCGAGTGTAAGATCAAGGTGTTTGTCGATAAGACCTCTACCTCGGGCTCTATCCGTATCTCCGACAATGGTGTCGGCATCCCTGAGGGTGGCGAAGACACCATCTTCGACCCCATGGTGAGCGATGACGACTCTGGTATCAGTCTGTTCTTCGTAAAGGCCATCGTCGAGATGCATGGTGGTACCATCACGGCCGAGAACAACCCGAGTGGCGGTTCGGTATTCACCATCACCCTGCCCGTTGAGGCAGCTGCCGAAGAGGCAGTGATGCTGGATGAAGATTGATTAGTGAATAGTGAAGAGTTCAACCAATAATATAAACAATGAAACGAATAAAGATTTTAGTGTCAGCCTTGCTGCTATCTTCAACCATGCTGGCAGCCGAGGTGCAGACAAATGGGAACTACGTAACCATCCGTCCTGATGGTGGTCAGGCCAAGGTTATCCGTTTAGAGGTGATGAACAACCAGATTATCCGTGTGCGTGCCACTAGTAAGGAGGCCCTCCCTGAGAAGCCGGCCTCACTGATGATTGTCCCTCAGAAGGCTCCACAGAAGGGTAGCTACACCATTACCGACGAAGGGGCCGCCATCGTGGTCAAGACCGCTAAGGTCAAGGCCGTGGTCGCCAAGGCCACTGGCGCCATCACGTTCTTCGATGCCGCTGGCAAGCAGTTGCTCAAAGAGGCACAGGACGGCAAGAAGTTCTGGGACTTCACCGTGCCAGAGCGCGAATTAGGTATGAAGACAGGCTATACCGTTCCCGAGGAACAGAAACATGGCTTGTCATGGCAGATGAAGTTCGACTCTCCCGATGATGAGGCTTTCTATGGCTTGGGTCAGCACCAGAGCGAGGAGTTCAACATGAAGGGAAAGAACGAGGACCTCTTCCAGTATAACACCAAGGTGAGCATTCCTTTCGTGCTCTCCAACAAGAACTACGGTCTGCTGTGGGACTCTTACAGCTACTGTCGTTTTGGTAATCCTAACGACTATCTCCAACTCAACCGGGCTTTTAAACTCTACGATAAACAGGGACGTGCAGGTCATCTCACGGGTACTTATGTCGATGCCCGTGGTAAGAAGTTGGTGCGCGATGAGGATAGCATCTATTATGAATATGGTACGCCTGAGAAATCGGCGATTGCCCTGAAGACCGACAATGGCGGTATCAAGAATTTCCCCAAAGGCTTCCAGCTCGCCGGTGCCAGCGTAGTCTATGAGGGGTTCATTGAACCCCGAACATTCAATGTTCAATGTTCAATGTTCAATGCTCAATTTATATTGTACTATTCAGGTTATGTAAAAGTGTATATCGATGGTCAGGAGGTGGTGCCCGAGCGTTGGCGCACAGCCTGGAACCCCAACACCTATAAGTTCTCAACCGAACTGCAGAAGGGCAAACGTGTACAGTTGCGTATCGAGTGGCGCCCCGATGGTGGCGAGGCATATTGCGGTCTGCGTGTATCGGAACCCCGCAGCAAGCAGGAGCGTGAACAACTGAGCGTATGGAGCGAGATGGCCAAGGATATGGACTACTACTTCATCGCAGGTGAGAACCTCGACCAGGTGGTCAGCGGTTATCGCACTCTCACGGGTAAGGCTTCGCTCTATCCCAAATGGGTGTTAGGCTTCTGGCAGAGTCGTGAGCGTTATAAGACACAGGACGAGATTGAGGGCACCCTCGCTGAGTTCCGTAAGCGTCATATCCCTATCGACAATATCGTACAGGACTGGAACTACTGGCCCGAGGACCAGTGGGGCTCTCACCAGTTCGAGGCTTCACGCTATCCTAATCCCCAGCAGATGCTCGACAATGTGCACCAGATGCATGGTCGCTTCATGATCAGTGTATGGCCAAAGTTCTATTGCAATACCGACAACTACAAGGAACTCGATGCCAAGGGCTGGATGTATATCCAGAGTCCCACCGACGATATCCACGATTGGGTTGGTCCTGGTTATACAAATGGTTTCTATGATGCCTACGATCCCGGTGCCCGCAAGATGTTCTGGCGCCAGATGGATGAGAATCTCTATTCCGCCCTCGGTAAGGGCGTCGATGCCTGGTGGATGGATGCCTCGGAGCCCAACGTACGCGACTGTACCCCTATGTGGTATCGCAAGGCTCTCTCTGGCCCAACTGCTTTAGGCACATCTACTGAATACTTTAATGCTTATAGTACCATGAATGCTGATGCCATCTACAATGGTCAGCGTTCAGTATGGAAGGGTAAGCTCAATGAGCCACGTGTATTCTTGCTCACTCGTAGCGGCTTCGCTGGTGAGCAGCGCTTCTCTACCGCCACCTGGAGTGGTGATATCGGTACCCGTTGGGAGGATATGCGTGCCCAGATGACGGCTGGTCTGAATTACTCTATCTCTGGTATTCCTTTCTGGGGTATGGACCAGGGCGGCTTCTGTGTAGAGAACCGTTATGTGGCTGCCCAACAGCTCTTCGACAAGAGTGGGGTAGAGAACGAGGACCTGAAGGAGTGGCGTGAGCTGCAGACCCGTTGGAACCAGTTCGGCACCTTCATTCCGTTGTTCCGCTCGCATGGTCAGTGGCCATTGCGCGAAATCTGGAACATCGCTCCCGATGAGCATCCTGCCTACAAGTCGTTCGTCTATTACGATAAACTGCGCTATCGCCTCATGCCATACCTCTACTCGTTAGCAGGATGGGCACACTTCAAGGATTACACCCTGATGCGCCCCTTGGTGATGGACTTCAATGGCGATCGTGAGGTAGAGAATATCGGTAACCAGTGGATGTTCGGTCCAGCCCTCATGGCTTGTCCCGTAGGCTACTACAAAGCCCGCAACCGCTCGGTTTACTTCCCCGCCCAGTGCGGCTGGTACAACCTCTACACAGGTGAATATACCGAGGGTGGCCAGCGCCTCATCGTAGAGGCTCCATACGAGCAGATCCCGGTATTCGTTCGCGAGGGTGCCATCATCCCATTCGGTCCTGAGATGGAGTGGAGCGACGAGAAACCCGCTGAGCTCATCCACCTCTATGTCTATGCTGGTCAGAATGGCAGCTTCCAACTCTATGAGGACGAAGGTACCAACTATAACTACGAGAAGGGCAAATATGCCACCATCGATATCACCTACGATGACGCCACCCGCACCATCTCGTTCGGTGCCCGTAAGGGTCAGTTCGCTGGTATGCTCAAGAACCGCCGCTTCAATGTGGTGCTGATCTCGAAGGACAACGCCCAGCCGCTGAATCTCGATACCCCCGCAGGCAAACTGGTTCAGTATAACGGCAAGGCGGTATCTGTTAAGTTGTAATCCATCCACATAACGACTATAGCGATGAGAAAACTATTGCTCGCCGTGATGGCCATACTCAGCTCTCTGGCTTGTTCAGCCAGGGAGCGTGTTTGTTTTGATAGTGACTGGCGTTTCCGTCTGGGCGATGATGCTAAGATGGCTTTGGTGGATTACGACGATAGTCAGTGGCGCCGCCTCGATGTGCCCCACGACTGGGCGATCGAGGGCGACTTCTATGCCAGTAACCCCAGTGGTGCCGGTGGAGGTGCCTTACCCGGTGGCATCGGCTGGTACCGCAAGCACTTCGATATCCCTGATCTGCAGTCGGCCGATCTGTCCAACTTCTTCTTAGCGTTCGATGGCGTCTATATGAATGCCACCGTGTATGTCAATGGTCAGAAGGTAGGCTTCCGCCCCTATGGCTACTCCAGTTTCGAATATGATATCACGCCTTATGTGCATGAGGGCACCAACGTGGTGGCGGTCCGTGTGGATAACTCCGACCAGCCCAACTCGCGTTGGTATTCCGGTTGCGGCATCTATCGTCACGTGTGGCTCACCCGTACCAACCCCATCCACATCAAACACTGGGGTGTGTATGTTCACGATGGTAAGGTGGAGGTCGATTACGTGAATCCCACCCGTCAGAAGGTCACCGTTCGCAATACATGGTTGGATGCCCAGGGGCGCCCCACCTCCATCCGGAAACCCCGTAAATGGAGTTGTGAGGATCCTTATATATATAAGGTACGCACGCAACTGCTTGTCAAGGGTCAGGTGGTGGATGAGGTAGAGACCACCACGGGCTTCCGCGACTTTAAGTTCGATGCCAAGACGGGCTTCTGGCTCAATGGCAAGAACTTCAAGCTCAATGGTGTGTGCGAGCATCACGACTTCGGTTGCTTAGGAGCAGCCTTGTACGAGGATGCCTTGCATCGCAAACTCACCAAACTCAAGGCCATGGGTGTGAACGCCATCCGCAGTTCGCATAACCCACCGGCACCCGAACTCCTGAACATGTGCGACACCATGGGACTCATCGTGATGGATGAGAGCTTCGATATGTGGCGCCGCAAGAAGACCCAGAACGACTATGCCCGCTTCTTCGATGAGTGGCATGAGCGCGATCTCACCGATCTGGTGCTGCGCGACCGCAATCATCCCAGCATCCTCATGTGGTCTATCGGCAACGAGGTACTCGAGCAGTGGTCTTCGGCTGAGGCCGACACGCTGACCCTCGAACAGGCTAACCTCATCCTGAATGCCGGTCATGATGCCTCGACCCTCGCCAAGGATGGCGAACTGTCGGTACAGAGCCTGCTCACCCGGCATCTGGCTGAAATCGTGAAGCGTTATGATACCACCCGTCCTATTACAGCCGGTTGTAATGAGCCTTCGCCCAATAACCACCTCTTCAAGAGTGGGGCTATCGACCTGATTGGCTTCAACTATCACCACGAGCATGTGGCCGACGTGCCCAGGAACTTCCCCGGCAAGCCCTTCATCTTCTCCGAGAGTGTGTCGGCGCTCCAGTCGCGCGGCTATTATATGATGCCTTCCGACAGTATCTATAAGGCGCCCAAACAGTGGTGGCTGCCCTATACCGACCCGTCGTTCAAATGCTCTGCCTACGATAACATGCATGCCTCGTGGTCGAGCACCCACGAACAGCTGTGGGATGTGGTCAAGCACCATGCCTTCGTGGGTGGACAGTTCATCTGGACCGGTTTCGACTATATCGGCGAACCCACGCCCTATGGCTTCCCGGCACGTAGTAGCTATTTCGGTCTCATCGATCTGGCGGGCTTCCCCAAGGACAGCTATTATATGTACCAGAGCGAGTGGACCGCCAAACCCATGCTCCATCTCTTTCCCCATTGGAACTGGCTCCCTGGTCAGACCATCGATCTCTGGGCCTACTATAACCAGGCCGACGAGGTGGAACTCTTCATCAATGGCCGTAGTCAGGGCATCCGTCGTAAGGGTGAACACGATTACCATGTGATGTGGCGCGTACAGTTCGAACCAGGCGAGATCAAGGCTGTCACCCGTAAGAACGGCCAACCCGTCTGCACACAGACGATACATACTGCCAGTCAACCCGATCACCTCCGCCTCTCTGTCGACTATGCCGGTCAGGAACTCACCTTCGTCACCGTTGAGGTGGTGGATGAGGAGGGACATCTCTGTCCGTGGGCAGAGAACCAGGTTGAGTTCTCTACCACAGGCGATGCACAGATCATCGGAACCGATAATGGCTG
The DNA here is from genome assembly GCF_000702825.1 of Prevotella sp. P6B1. GTDB lineage: Bacteria > Bacteroidota > Bacteroidia > Bacteroidales > Bacteroidaceae > Prevotella. The sequence continues at coordinate 80,710 of NZ_JNKF01000012.1, read as the reverse complement.
TCAGACGTCGATGGAACGTTTCCAGGCGCCGCGCCGCAAAGCCTTCTCCGGCAAGTGCATGGTGGTGGTACGTGGAAATGGCGTTTTAAAGGCCGAGGCGATTGATTTGAAGCCCGCTTCTCTGAGAATGTAGTCAAAGGTTGTTAAAATACACTAAAAAGACGATGCGTTGATTGCAACGTATCGTTTTTTTTAGTACTTTTGCACACTTTTTCAGAGTAACGATAGAAATATGAGGCAATTAAAGATTCAAAAAAGTATTACCAACCGATCAAGTGAGGCACTGGATAAGTATCTTGTTGAGATTGGTCGTCAACCCCTTGTCACAATTGATGAAGAGATTGAGCTGGCTCAGGCCATCCGTCGTGGTGGTCCAGAGGGCGAAAAGGCTAAGGAACGCTTAGTAACAGCCAATCTGCGTTTTGTGGTGTCTGTAGCGAAACAGTACCAGCATCAGGGTTTGACACTGACCGACTTGATCGACGAAGGCAATATTGGCCTGGTGAAAGCAGCAGAGAAGTTTGATGAGACCCGCGGATTTAAGTTTATCTCTTACGCCGTATGGTGGATTCGTCAGAGCATCCTGCAGGCTATTGCCGAGCAGAGTCGTATTGTGCGCTTGCCCCTGAACCAGAGTGGTGCTCTGAGCAAGATCAATCAGGAGATCAATAAGTTCGAGCAGCAGCACCAGCGTCGTCCATCTGTGAGCGAGTTGGCTGAGCTCACCCAGATTGAGGAGTCGAAGATTGAGCAGACCGCCAAGGCCGACAGTCACCACATGAGTATCGATGCCCCCTTCGGTGAGGACGACGACAACTCAATGGCCGACATGCTGAGCAGTGGTGAGGATACCCGTACCGATAAATTAGTGGATTACGAGTCGCTCACCTCCGACCTGGATAATGTATTGCGCAATGTGCTGAAGGATCGCGAACTGAAGATTGTCAAGGAGTGCTTTGGCATCGGCTGTCAGGAGCGTGGCCTTGAGGAGATTGGCGCCGAGATGGGTCTCACCCGTGAGCGTGTCCGTCAGATCCGTGAAAAGAGCATCACCAAACTGCACGACAGCGGTTATGCTCGCATCTTGATGAAATACTTAGGCTAATAGGCTTATTCGCTTATTGGCAGTGTAACGATAAACCGGGCACCATCTGTATAGGTGGTGTCCAGTTCTACTTTTCCACCTAACTGTTCTGCCAGCTTGCGACTTAACGGCAGTCCCAGGCCGATACCTTCCTTAAAGTTGTCGAGCTTCACGAAACGGTCGAAGATATGTTCTGCTTCTTCGGCAGGAATACCGCTACCCGTATCTTCCACCGTCAGCTCCAGCGTGCTGTCGGTCTGGCGGGCACGCAGGGTGATATGGCCCGCCGTGGTATATTTCACTGCATTGTCGAGCAGACAGCTCACCAGGCGGCGCAGCATGTTCTCATTGGTGCGCAGCGTCAGGTCGTCGGGTAGGGTGGTGTCCAACTGCAGCGTCACCCCGTCTCCCGTCAGGTTGCGGTATTCTTCCTGCATCGTGCGCAACTGGTCGTTCACGCGGCACAGGTCGTCCTTGGGCCACTGCTCCGTCGAGTCGATGAGCGACAGCCCCAGTATCTCGTCGATGAGCATCGTCACCTGTCGGGTGCTGCGCTGCATCATCAGGGCGATATGGCTGCGCTCGTCCGGGTTGGCGTCCAACTGCGGGTCGGAGATCACCTGGGCAAACCCGGTGATGATGTTCAGCGGCGTGCGCACCTCATGACTCACGTTCTGGATAAAGGCGGTCTTCATCTTGTCCGACTCCAGCGCCTTGTTATAGGCTTTCGTCAGCTCCTGCAGGTGTCTCTTGCGACTGCGCACGATATAGAAGCTCAGACCCAGCAGCAGCGTCAGCAGGAAGATGGCGCCTAACAGGCCATAGGTACGGTCGGTAGCGGCTTTCTTTTCGGTTTCATACAGCTTCAACTGGTCCTGAATACCCTGCATGCTGTTGGTCAGCACCACATTGTCGATCGAGTCGCTGATGAGCGACTCTTTCTTGAACGACTCGTAGGCCTCCTTCCAGCGGCCCGCGCGCTCGTAGATCAGCGGGATAGCTTCAGCACCCTCGTCGCCCAGTTCGCGCTTGGCATAGGCGATGGCCTCGTCCACCTGTCCCATGCACGCCAGATAGTAGGCCTCCATGCTACGGCCGTGAACGGATGAGAGCCCTTTCTTCTCGCCCTCCTTGTACACCTTGTAGCCCTCTAAGAACTGCTGGATGTCCCCACTGTTATAGTAGGTCAGGGTCTTGCGGGTCTCGATGTCGAACACCCGTTCGGGCGAGTATTTCTCGGCAATCTCCTTGGCCTTATCCATCAGGTCTAATGCCTCCTGAGCGTCATCGTCTAAGGCCACATTGATGATATTCATGTAGATGGGCGGGATACTCTCGAAGTAGCCGTTCTTCTCCATCATCTCTACTACCTCGTACCAACATTTCTTGGCAGCCTCCTTGTTACCACAGTAGCGGTTGATATGCCCCATCATGTTCACGGCCATATACATCTCCTTGGTCAACTTCTTTTCGCGCAACTCCTTCGACAGCTCCTGGGCTTTGGTATAAGCCTCGAAGATATGCTGACGGTTCATCTCAAACACGATGTCGTTGCACCGCTGCGTGTAGTAGCCGTGCAGGTCGTTGTGGTCCAACAGGTATTGCTGCAGGTTTTTCAGGTGCGTGTAAAAGCGGGCACTGTCGCCGTCGTTAAACGCATGACTCATCGAGTCGCGAAGTTCTATGTATTTCGCGTCTTTCTTAAAATCTATATTTGCGTGGCTGGCACTCGTTCCAAGTAATAGCGCTGTAGCCAAAAGGATTCGTCCTATATTCATAAATCTTAGGTTAGTCGGTATTCTTTTCTGCAAAAGTACAAATTATTTCATAATTACCAAATATTTTTCGAAAAAAATAGTATCTTTGCAGCAAATTTAAGAAAGCGAGATGAATAAGAAAGTATTTTTAGCCCTTATAGCAGTGCCCTGTTTATTGGCAAGCTGCGGTCAGAAGAAACAACACGATGACATCATCGTACAGCATACCGAGGCTCCCAAGCCTCAGGCTCCCATCCGTATGCAGGATTATCAGGATGTAAAGGATGTGCAGTGGTTGGGTAAGCAGTATCAGATTGAGGTATCGCGAACAGCCGATGACTCTTTGCGTATGGTAAAGGACGAGAACGGTCAGAAGTTTGTCGATAACCGCATCACGCTGAAGGTCATCCGTACCGATGGTAGTGTGTTCTGTAGCAAGACCTTCACCAAGGCTGCTTTCGATGGTTGCTTGGATGATGATTATCGTAAGACGGGTATACTCGAAGGCTTTGTGTTCGATAAGGCTGAGGGCAACCAGTTGATCTTTGCCGCCAGCGTATGTCATCCCCAGACCGATGAGTATATTCCCCTCATTGTGACGGTGAGCAACTTTGGTGAGGTAGGCATTTCGCGCGATCAGGATTTGGAGTAAGCGGTATGAAACAGCGTCGTAGCATTCTCGTTGCAAGTGGTGTGTTGGTGTTGCTGCTGTTGTTGCTCGGCATCATCCGTTGCTCCCTGCCAGGGGACAGGTCCCTGGCATCCGATTCCGGTGCCAGGGACCTGTCTCCCGCCACGGGCATCGATACCGTGCCCATGCTCATCATGCAGGTGCAGAAGTGCTCTAAACTTTATACGGCCGAATATCGCGTGCATAAGATTATTACTCACGATGATGCTTTGCGCCTCAAGGGACAGCTCATGAGTAAGCAGTTCAACCTCAAGGTGCCTTTGGCGGACCGTAAAATTGCCATCCCCATGGATGCTAAAATCAAGGCATATATCGATTTCTCTGAGTTTTCTGAGAAGAATATCGAGCGTAGTGGTGATAAGATTACCATCATCCTGCCCGATCCACAGGTAGTGATGACCAGTTCTAAGATTGATCAGCAGAACGTGAAGCAGTATGTAGGCTTGACGCGTGCACACTTTAGCGATGAGGAACTTGCTAATTATCAGCAACAGGGTAGGGAGGCCATCCTGCAAAGTATTCCTGATATGGGTATCGAAGAAACAGCCCGTGCCAATGCGGCTAAGGTGCTCGTGCCCATGCTTACCCAGTTGGGCTACGAGGAGCAGAATATCACCATTGCTTTCCGAAAAGATTTGGATTTCAAGCATAAGTTCCAAGGCTTAACACGCATGGAGGATTAAAGTCATGAAGAAGATTCATATCATCATAGGTGTAGTTGTAGTCATCGCTGTTATAGCGGTTTTCTTCTGGGTCAAGAGTGCCCTGAAGAGCAACTATATCGAGATTGGTTCCAATGAGAATATTGAGCCCACCCCTACACAGATTCAGTCCATCAGGGATATTGGTGAGTGGGAGTTTCTGTCCATCTCTGCCGAGGAAATGGTTGATACCGTCCGTAAGGGATTCTTCTCAGATGATGAGTTGGTGCGTATCTATTACGGAACGCTTCGTTTAGGCATCAACATGCAAAACCTAAGCGAGGACGCGATACGCGTCCAAAGCGACACCCTCCAGGTAACCTTACCCAAGGTCACCCTCCTGGACAAAGACTTCATCGACGAAGCCAAAACCAAGTCGTTCTACGAGAGTGGCAAATGGCCCCCCCAAGCCCACCAGGCCCTTTACCAAAAGGCCCACCGCCAGATGCTCCACCACTGCCTCACCAAAGAAAACCTCACCACCGCCCAATCCAACGCCGAGTCCCAACTCCGCAACCTCTTCACCCAATTGGGCTACAAAACCATCACCCTTACCTTCGAGTAGTGTCCTCTTATATCAACTGCAAGGGCTATATCCCTAATAAAACGTCCTGAGCTCAGAGGCCGGATGTAATATTATCGTAATCATTCGATGCGCTCGGCTTTGCCGCTTTGCTTGCAAAGAACTCGCTCCGCTCAAACAGCTTCTCATGTCGATTTGCTTGTCTCGCTTACGCGACACAAGAATCGAAGACGATTCCGATAATAGTACATCCTATAAATGCCTCCTCGTGCGGAATGTTTTCTTAGGGATACAGCCCTTGAAAATTTATTTGTTTTATCTTTGCTTCACTTAAGATGCCTTTGATGGCAGTCGGTAGTTGTGAGGACGAATGGGGAAAGGTGGTCATCAGCAATAGTGAGTAGGGGACGGTGTTGAGTGTTCAGACACAAAAACATTCCGCACGAAGAGGTCTTTAGAGGAATGCAAATTCTTTGAATCAACATTGAGTTTCGGATTGCGGAATGCAATCTGAACAACGAAATACGAAAAGCTGTTTGAGCGCAGCGAGTTCTTTGAGTGATTTAAAGAATTTGTGTTCCGGCCTCTGAGCTCAGGACGTTTTTGGGTTGAACGCTCAACACCGTGGGGGAGCATCCCCCATTGGTCGAAAGACCAAAAAAAATTAGAATTTAGAAAGCAAATCTTTCCAAGCTTCACTTAACGAAATCATGGTAGGAAAAAGAATGCTAGCCCCGGCATCAAGGAGCACCTTGTCTGCTAACGGACCAGTATTTACCGCTATGGTATAGATACCGGCAGCTATGCCAGCGCGAACACCGAGTGGCGCGTTTTCTACGACTATCGCTTCGCTCGGTTGCAGATGACCTGCCTTCTCAAGGCCCATGAGATAGGGATCGGGGTTGGGCTTGCCTCGTTTCACATCGTAGGCGGTGGTGATATTATCGATACTCACGTATTTGCCGAAATCGCGCAGGATGCGGTTGATGAGGGGGCGCTGACCACTGCCAGTCACCACGCCAATGGTGATGCCAGCTGCGTGTATCTGCTCCATGAGCGATAAGATTCCCGGCATGATGGGCGCCTCTGGCATTGAGTGAAAGATACGTGTCTTCTCATCGTACATCAGCTGCGATTCTGCTTCGGTGATGTCGCGACCTTGTTGTTGCTTTACCATATAACGGATGGTGTCTACGCCACGAGCTCCCTCAGTGGCGTAGGCATCATCGGTTGTCATATTGATACCGAACTTCTGCATCGACTGGACCCAGGCCACTGCATGATTCCCCATGGAATCATACAGCACCCCGTCCATGTCAAACAACACCGCTCTTATCATATGTTTTTTGCAACAATTTTATTTCGCGAGGCGGGCTTTGATAGCAGCGCTCTCTGCCTCGTATCCGGGCTTGTCGAGGAGGGCGAACATGTTCTTCTTGTAGGCCTCTACACCAGGCTGGTTGAATGGGTTCACACCCAGCACGTTGCCGCTGATGCCGCAGGCAATCTCGAAGAAGTAGATGAGCTGTCCGATGTAGTACTCGTTCAACTTAGGCACGCTGATGCGCATGTTGGGCACACCACCATCCACGTGAGCCAGCTGTGTACCCAGCTCAGCCATCTTGTTCACCTCGTCCACACGCTTGCCAGCCAGGAAGTTCAGGCCGTCCAGGTTCTCTTCGTCGTTGGGGAAGAGCAGCTTCTTCTCGGGCTCCTCAACGCTGATCACGGTCTCGAAGATAGTGCGCTCACCTTCCTGAATCCACTGACCCATTGAGTGCAGGTCGGTAGTGAAGTCAACGCTGGCAGGGAAGATACCCTTCAGGTCCTTACCCTCGCTCTCGCCGTAGAGCTGCTTCCACCACTCAGAGAAGAAGTGCAGCTTGGGCTGGAAGTTCACCATGATCTCAATCTTCTTACCGCTCTGGTAGAGACCGTTACGTACGGCAGCATACTGGGCAGCGGGGTTCTCGGCAAATGGTACGGTTGGGGCGCAAGCCTTCTCCATGTCCTGGGCACCGGCTACCAGATCCTTGATGCTGAAACCAGCGCAGGCGATAGGCAGCAAGCCTACTGGTGTAAGAACAGAGAAACGACCACCCACGTTATCGGGGATGATAAAGCTCTTATAACCCTCCTTGTCGGCGCAGGTACGTGCAGCACCCTTCTTGGCGTCGGTCACAGCTACGATCACCTTCTTTGCCTCTTCCTTGCCACGCTGGGCCTCGCACTGCTTCTTCAGCAGACGGAAGGTGAGGGCAGTCTCGGTGGTGGTACCACTCTTCGAGATGTTGATCACACCGAACTTCTTACCCTTCAGGTACTCGGTCAGTTCGAACAGATAGTCCTCACCGATGTTGTTACCAGCAAACAGGATGGTGGGGTTCTTAGGATCGTTAACCAACCAGCTGAAAGCGTTGCTCAGTGCCTCGATCACGGCACGTGCACCTAAGTACGAACCACCAATACCAGCTACGACGATAGCCTCGCAGTTGGCGCGCAGGGTGTCGGCGCAAGCCTGCAACTCATCGAGGAAAGCAGGTGTGATGCTGCTGGGCAGGTGCAGCCAACCCAGGAAATCGTTACCAGGGCATGTACCAGCCTCAAGTGCCTTCTGTGCCTCAGCAACCTTTGGTTCAAAACTCTCCACTGCGCCTTCCTTCAGGAAGCATGCAGCCTTCGTAATGTCAAGCTTAATCATTTCCATAATCAGTTAAAATTATAAATGTTTAATGTTCAATATTCAAAGTTCAATGTCCTCAGCATCTCTTCGCATCTCGCCTTGAGCTTACTGCAATCCTTCAGCCGTGCCATCGCCTTGATGAGTCGCTCCTGGCATGGTTCAATGTCTTCGTTGATGATGACAGCCGCCATATACAAGGGCAGTGCCAACTCAGCCTCGGTAGCAGGCGTAAACCCCTTGATGGGCAGCAGTCTGGCGCGACAGCGCTTCAGTTCCGACAGCAGCAGAAAGTACTCTGCGCTCTCTTTATAAGGTCCTGTGATGTCGAACAGCAACCGATGCGCTGTGTCGTACAGGAACTTCTTGTCAGTGTCAATATTCTTCGAGGGTTTCTCATCGATGATCTCCTGCTGCTGCGCTTTCAACTCAATCAGCTCGGGTGCCATCTCTACGGCAGCCACCAACAGTCCTGGTATCTGTACCACCAACTGCTTGTTGCGCTTGCCTTTGATACGCATGATGATTCCCTCCTTACCGTCGTAGATACCGCCTTTCACACGGATCTGGTCGCCAGCCTGGAGCTTGATCTCATCGGGTCTGTAATAAGTGATATGCTGCTCGTTGTTCTCGGTCACCGCAATAAATGCCTCCATGGCCTTGCAGGGCACGGTGAGATAATCCTCTTTGTTCGAAAAAGTGGACTTACGCATATATACCTGGAAGTGGCTTCTGTCAACATACGCTTTCACCTCCTCCTCGGTACCCTTCACAAACAGCAGCCCCGAGATGGCAGGCACCAGGATGCGCTGCTTCTGTTTCAGACTGGTTCTGATCTGGTATTTCAGGGGTACAAACGCCTCTAACCCGTAGTTTCGGGCATCGTCGCGCACCTTCAGTTCCTTCAGGCTACTGAGGCATCCTATGCTGTACCACTGCTGTATGTCGCTCACTTGATCCATTTTCTTTTATTTGGCTGCAAAGGTACTTTTTTTTTTTGAGATATTGTACGTTTTTGGGTGTTTTCTTCATTTTTATGCCTTTTTCTTTGGATGTTTCATTTATTTGTGTTACTTTTGCGCAAGAAAAAGAGTGGAACCGGTTCAATCAATTGTTCCATGTTACGGTGATATTACGCTAATAAAATGTCTAATGTTCTGGTAATCAATGTTTTGCGCTGAACGTTAGGAAGACGTTTTTTATGTATGTATGAAAGATCTATAATTAAATATGAGAAAATTCGTTCTTTTTTGGATGATGTTACTGTCAGTGCATCTGGCGGTAGCACAGACCTTGTCTGATCAGGAGGTTGTGAAGTATGCTCTTGAGTTGAGAAATTCGGGTGTTTCAAATGCCGATATGGCGAAGCAACTGATCCAGCGTGGCGCGACTGTTGAACAGATTCAGCGCCTGCGCCAGCAGTATGCCAAACAGATCACTGAGCGTGGTCTTGATAACAGTGTCGATAACTCTATCGACCGTGCGAAGGAGCGCATGCGTGTGAACAATGAGGTGAAAGCCGACAGAACCGTGCGCCCCAACCAGACCGCTGGCAGTCAGACCGCTCTGCAGGAGAGTGCTTTCGCTTCTATGCCCGAGCCTGCCAATCAGGCATCCATGGGTAAGAAAGTGTTTGGTCGCGACATCTTCAACAGCACCAACCTGTCGTTCGAACCCCAGATGAATATCGCCACCCCCCAGAACTATGTGCTGGGTCCTGGCGACCAGCTTATTATCGATATCTATGGCGCCACACAGGAGAGCAATTCACTCACGGTGAGCCCCGATGGCGATGTCACCGTGCCTGATTTCGGTCCCATCCATGTGAGCGGTCTTTCGGTGACTGCAGCCCAGAAGCGCATCCGCAACAAGTTGGGTGGCTACTACCAGAGCTCGGATATCAAGGTCACCGTCGGACAGACGCGCACCATCATGGTCAATGTGATGGGCGAGGTGAAGGTGCCCGGCACCTATACCCTGAGTGCCTTTGCCACGGTGTTCCATGCCCTGTATATGGCAGGCGGTATCAGCGACTTGGGTACGCTGCGTGCCATCAAGGTGTTCCGTCAGGGTCGCTTGGTGACCACGGTCGATGTCTATGAGTTCATCCTCAATGGTCGCTTGGCTGGTAACATCCGTTTGCAGGACAACGATGTGGTACAGGTAGGCGCTTACGACTGCTTAGTGGATATCACCGGTCGTGTAAAACGTCCGATGGCTTACGAGATGAAGGCCAACGAGAGTCTCGCCACCCTGTTGAAGTACAGTGGCGGTTTCGCTGGCGATGCCTATAAGAAGCAGGTCCGTGTGCTCCGTAAGAGCGAGGACCTGAAGAGTGTATATAATGTCGAGGAGTTTGATCTGTCGAGCTTCAAGATGACCGATGGCGACTCAGTGATTGTTGATTCCGTGTACGACCGCTATAAGAACATGGTCGAGATCAAGGGTGCTGTCTGGCGTCCCGGCATGTACCAGTTGGGCGATAAGGTGAGCACTGTCCGCACATTGATTGAGACCGCTGCCGGTCTGACCGAAGAGGCGATGACCTCACGCGCGGTGATGCGCCGTATGAAGCCCAACCGCACCCAGGAGGTCATCTCGCTGAATATCGAGGGCATCCTCAATGGTTCCGAGGCTGATATGCCTTTGAAGAACGAGGATGTGATTTTCATTCCGACCCTGGCCGAACATCAGAACCTGCGCACCCTCACCATCGATGGCGAGGTGATCTTCCCCGGCACCTACGAGTATGCTGAGAATATGACCATTGAGGATTTCATCCTGTTGGCAGGTGGTCTGACCGATGCGGCTTCTACGCTGAAGGTCGATGTGTCGCGCCGCATCTACGACCCCAACGCCTCTGAGGCAGGCATGGAGATAGCCAAGACCTTCAGCTTCCCGCTGAAGGATCAGTTCAAGGTCGATGGCGACCGCAGCTTCGTGCTCGAGCCCTACGATATCGTGCAGATCCGTAAGAGCCCGGTCTTCCAGAAGCCCGTTCGTGTCAGTGTCGAGGGCGAGGTAGCCTTCCAGGGAACCTATACCATGGAGACCAAGAACCAGCGCCTCTCCGATGTCATCAAGGCGGCTGGCGGTGCTATCCCCGGCAGCGATGTACGTGGCGCCCGTCTGGTACGTAAGATGACCGATGATGAGAAGGCTCGTATGCAGGCTGTGCTGCGCATGGCGCGCCAGAGTGCCGATGGTAAGGACTCGATTGCTATCGACAAGATTGCCCAGTCTGATAACTATACCGTGGGTATCCATCTCGATGAGGCCCTGGCTAATCCTGGATGTACACAGGATATCGAGCTGATGGATGGCGACCGCCTCATTGTGCCTCGTTTCAACCATACCGTCCGTATCAGTGGCGATGTGCAGGCGCCCAATACCGTTGCCTACAACGAAGGTCAGGGCTACAAGTACTACGTGAAGCAGGCAGGTGGCTTTGGCAACCGTGCCAAGAAGAGCCACACCTATATCGTGTATCAGAACGGCACCATGGCTATCGCCAAGAAGGGTGGCAAGATTGAGCCGGGCTGCGAGGTCGTTGTGCCCTCTAAGGCACCCCGCGACAACAACGCCATCTCCCGCTGGTTAGGCATCGGCACCAGCGCCGCCAGCCTCGCCACCATGTTTGCCACCATTGCTAACATACTGAAATAAGATTATGACAGAGAATAAGACTGTAACTCCGAAAAGAAAACCAATAGATTTTGGTAAGATTTACCGTGATCTGTTGAAGCATAAACGACTGTATTATATCGTTTTACCGTTGGCATTTGCACTGTCAGCATTATATATGCTTTCCATTCCCAACTATTATACCTGTACTGTCAAGTTGAGCCCGGAACTCTCCAATCGCTCTACTTCAACCAGTAGCTTAGCCTCTTTGGCGAGTAGCTTCGGTGTCAAGTTAGGTTCTGGAATGGGTAACTCATCCGAGGCCCTGTTCCCCACACTCTATCCCGACCTGATGACTTCGGTAGATTTTAAGGCCGATCTCTTTAAAATCAAGGTTCGTCCAGAGGATGCTACACAGGAATATTCTTATTATGATTATAAGAAAAATATAGAGAAGAAGCCTTGGTGGAGTCAGGCAGTCAAATCTCTCATGGCTTTGTTCAAAAGCGATGAAGAGGACGCCGATACGATTAATCCTCGCCAGCTGACTAAGAAACAGTATGTCATGGCCAAAGCCATTGAGGATAATGTGACGTGCCTTGTCGATAAGAAGACGATGGTTATCTCGCTCAGTGTCAAGGACCATGATCCTCTTGTTTGTACCACCATGGCAGATTCAACCATGGCCCTGCTCCAACGATATATTACGGACTATCGTACCAGCAAAGCCCGTGTTGATTTGGAGTATAATAAAAAGCTCCTTGCTGAAGCCAAACGGAACTATGAGAAAGCCAGTCGTGCTTATGCATCATTTTCAGATGCTAACTTGCATTCTTTCCAGGAGCGTATCCTGCAGAGGAAGGCTGAGCTGGAAACCGAGATGATGCTGCAGCGCACCGTTTATCAGCAGGTGGTAGCCCAGTACCAGCAGGCAGAGATGAAACTCCAGGAGGATACACCAGCCTTTGCAGTGATTCAGGCATCTACTATTCCTGCAAAAAAAACAGGCCCAAAGCGTGCGTCCTCTTGTGTGATATGCCTCTTTCTTGCTTTTATCTGCGTTTCTATCTATGCGCTTTACAAAGAAGATGACCTTAAGAACCTTTTCGGTTTATAGTCATGTTGTAGTTGTAAAAATATAGTGTCATCTTTTTGTAATATTGTAGTGAAGGATAAAAGAACTACTTTCATTTTAGGCGTTTTTTGGAATGCCTTGTTAGCTGTAGGCCGGCAAGGATTGAATTTCCTGGCTACTATCATTCTGGCGCGACTTTTGCAGCCAGAAGATTATGGCTTGATAGGTATGATGGCTGTTATTATATCTGTTTCTGAGTCATTGATAGACGCTGGACTTGCAGGTGCTTTGATAAAAAAGAAAAATGTTAGTAAAGAGGACTTTTCTACGCTATCTTTATATAACATTAGTTTTTCATTTGTTTTATACATTATTATTTTTATATCAGCGCCCTATATAGGTTTGTTTTATAAAACTCCTATTTTATCAAATCTGTTGAGGGTATATGCATTAATTGTTGTTATAGAATCGTTTTCTATTGTGCCTAAAACGATTCTTATCAGAAATCTTGAATTTAAGAAGTATTCATTAGTAACACTGATATCAGGTTTTATGGGCTTGGCAACGGCGATAGTTATGGCGGTTTATGGGATGGGTGTGTACAGCCTGATAGGTCAATATATTGTTTCTTCGGCTATTTTGACAGTTTTGTTATATTGCATAACAAGATATAAATTGAATTTTACTTTCTCCAAGAAGTCCTTTAATGAAATGTTTGGATTTGGCTTTAACACAACGATGGCTAATGTCTTAAAAGGAGGAAGTGAGAATATTTTTATTAATGTTGTTGCAAAAATAGCATCCTTGACAATTACTGGCTTCTTTAATCAAAGTTATAAACTTCAGAGTGTTATAACCTCAATTTCTAATACGGTTATCGATGGAGCATTATTCCCATTATTAAGTAAAGAAGATGATAATTCAATTATAAATCATTCAATGAAAATATCTTCATTTTCGTTCACTCTTATGTCTGCTTTTGTTTTTTTATTAATTATAAATGCAGATATAATAGTATACCTTGTTTTAGGTGAAAAATGGATGGATACTACCCCGTATCTGAAAATACTATTGTGCTGGGGATTAATCCAGATGGGTACATCCCTTAATAGAAATCTGTTGAAGAGTTTGGCATATACATCATCAATCCTTAGGTTTGAAATTGTAAGCACACTCATTTGTTTTGTGATGCTTTTATTGGTTTTGTTTGGTTTGGGGATAAACTATTTGCTCTTTGCCCTTCTCATGTATTCATTAATACGCTTTGTTTTTTCTTTGATGGAAATGAAATGGAAATGTGATATATCTTTTTGGGGTAGTTTAAAAGTGTATGTACAAGCTTTTTTGCCAGCATTTTTATCTTGTATAGTATGCTTGATGATGAGTGAGTTTGATATAGCTAATCATATGATCTTCATGAATTTGGTTTTTATTATATTAGCTATTATTCTGAACAGATATTTGAATACGACTACTTATTTGTATTTGAAGGATTATTCATTAAAATATTTAAGAAAATCATCATATGCAAAATGATAGATTGCAAATATTTTCAGAGCGAATATTCTATATATTTGGTTTGATATATTTGACATTTGTTTTATTGATGTTGTTTTTCTTTGAAAAAGATGATAACGTCTCTTATCCTTTCCTTTTTGGAGGGGTCCTCATATTGTTGATGTCTTTCATCTTTAAGGAGTATGTATCCGATCCTCAATTATTTAGGTCGTGGGTAAAACCATCAAATATCTTTTTATTATCTTTCGTTATCGTAAATTTCCAAGTCATTATTAGTTCATGGTTAGAATACGATACAATTGATGCGTATTTAGAAACGACGGAATACTCGGGCTATATTGGTAAGGTCCTTTATTGTAGTTTAATTGGGCTTGTCTTTTATTTGTTTGGATATTCTTTTGTAAAAGAATCATCTTTACTGAAACATATATTTAATAAGCATATTTATAAGCTCTCTCAGCTAAGTATAGAGAAATGGGCATTATTATCATGCGTTGCTTTTGTTCTATTTGTAATCAATATTGATCTTGTCAGTTTTTTAACAGGCGTGGATTATGAAGGTTCTGGCGCATCTGATAGAGAAACAACACCTTTTGCTATTTGGGAGACGCTTTTTGATACTTTTATGACTATAACTGTAGCCTTGACAACTGAAAAGTGTCTTAATAATAACAAACCTTCTACTCTATTACGGTATTTTCTTTCTTTTCCGTTTTATTTTCTCATATCGGTCCTTTTGTATATTGTATTGCGTTTAGTTAGTGGCGATAGAGGTCCGGTAATATATACGGCACTTATGTTCTTTTATTCATATTTGCTGGTGTCAAAAAGAAAATTTAAACTATCAGTCATAGTACTTTTAGTTGCAGTAGGAGCGTTTTCTATGACTATTTTAAATACTGTCCGTAATTATAGAAATCCTAACGAAACTTTTGTTGAAAAAGTTTCTCGAAGTTTTAATGATCTGGGAGATGATTCTGAGGTGAAATCAATAAGCCCACTAACTTACGAATTGTCTAAATCGGTGAATTGTAATTTTATAGCTATTCATGATATTGATGAGCATAAGACGGAATATAAATATGGTCTTTATAATTTGTGTGAAATACTATCTGCGATTCCAGCTATGAATCGAGTTACAACAAGCTTATTCGATTTGAATCTATATAGGACAGCGACAAATGAGTATGTTACTATTTCCTTTTTTGGTAAGGATTACATGATTGGACTTGGTACGACTGTGTTGGTGGATTTTTACTTGGATTTTGGTATTTTAGGTATAATGGCTGGTATGTTTTTGGTAGGTTGGGTGTATCGTCGAATTGATGAAAAACTTGTGTATGGGTCGATTTCTTCATTTTTAGTTATGATTACTTTCTTAAAGTATGCCTCAATGTCAGTCTATATACCCAGGGCATCCTTTTCTTTCGTCTTATGTCGAATCTTATATATAGTGATTATTTATATAGTGCTGAATTTGTTGTTTTCTTTGTTTAAGTCTTGTATATCCCCCAAAAGCGTTGAATAATGAATATTTGTATCTGTACGGATGGTTATCCATCAAAAGGGTTGCCCTATTCAGCTTTTATTCAGGTTCTTGCGCATGAAATGACTCGAAAAGGCTGCAAGATTGTGGTGATTGCACCCCAGTCTATAACTAAATATCTGTTAAGAGGTGGTAAACTTGCTCCCTGTTATTTCGAGGATCAGGTAGATGTATCTGGTGATATGAGAATCATAAAGGTATATAGACCAATTACTTTCACTTTCGGTGAAGGTTTGTTGGGTAAATGGACAGCTCGTTTTAATAAATGGGCGACAGAGTTCACTTTTAAGAGGAACCGCATGAAGCCAGATTTGTTTTATTCGCATTTTTGGGTTAATGGCTTCAATGCAGAAAGAATAGCACATAAGGAGGGGAAACCGCTATTTATAGCTACGGGTGAAGACAAAATAACCATTCATAATTATATTTCTGCAGGAGATATCAGCAGGCTAAAATATGGAGTGTCAGGTGTGATATGTGTTTCTACTAAAAATAAGAAAGAAAGTATACAGCAAGGGCTTGCTACCGCCGACAAGTGTGTTGTACTCCCCAATGCATACGATCCCAAAGAGTTTTATCCAATTGATAAGATGGAAGCCAGGAAATCGTTGGGATTCCCTCCTGATGCATTCATTGTGGGTTTTTGTGGACGGTTTAACCAACGTAAGGGTGCTATGCGAGTAGCAGAAGCCCTTGCTCAGTTGAACGACCCTCGAATTAAATCAATCTTCATCGGCAGTGTCGCTGATAACGAGACAGCCCAGCCGGACTGTGAAGGCATATTATTCAAGGGAACCTTGCCTCATGCGGAAATAGTGAGATATTTAAATTGTGCTGATGTTTTTGTTCTCCCTTCTTTAGCTGAAGGTTGTCCGAATTCAGTTATTGAAGCAATGGCATGCGGCCTTCCCATTATCTCTTCAGATCTGCCATTTAATTATGACATTCTTGACTCATCAAATTCTATGTTGGTTAGTCCTATGAGTGTACAGGAGATAGCTGATGCAATAGTTAAACTTAAAAATGATGAGCCTCTGAGGCAGAATTTGAGGGAAGGGGCTTTAAAGAAAGCTTCAGAATTGACCATAGAGAAGAGAGTGACTAAGATATTGGATTTTATTAGAGAAAGATGCAGACAAGTAGAATAGAGTATTTCGATATAGCGAAAGGATGGGCAATCTTTTCAGTTATTGTTTATCATGTTGCTGCTATACATGGAAATGAGGAGATTAGGTCTTTTATAAACACCTATTTTCTTTCTTTATTTTTTTTCATAAGTGGTTTTTTTTCAATAGGAAAATCTTTCAATGATTTACCTATAAAGGAGTATCTGTTAAAGCAGGCGAAACATCTGTTAATACCTTTCTTTTTTGTCGGGTGCTTATATAACCTTTATCAAAATCTACTTTCAGGAACACCTCCAGGATTTACTTTTGTTTTTCAGGACCCTAAAGGAGGGTATTGGTTCTTGTTTGTTTTGTTTTTATTTATAATATCCTTACTATTGCTAAAAAAATATATAAACAAGGGGAACCTTGCAAAAGTATTGTTAATTCTATTGCTACCTTTTGTCGTTGTTGTGCTTCTAGCTAAGATTCTTAATCAAGATATTATTTATTTTTTTAGTCTTGCAAGTTTCCGAAGGTATTATCTCATATTCGCAAGTGGAGTTTTGCTAAAATTGTTCGGAAATGGAAGAAGTATTGTTGATGGTAAACTATCTATTATTATTTCTGTAGGGTATTTGTTACTTGGTACATATTATATTCTATATATAAAGGATGTAGCTTCAAATTTGGATTTTATAATCTGGTTTGTTACAAACCTGGCAGGATGCGTGTTTTGGCTTGTGATTTCTAACAGGTTGAAAATGACAGTTGGGGGGGCATTTTTAAATAGAATTGGTCAATGCTCTTTAGGTATTTATGTTGTACATTATTTTTTATATAGGATATATTATGAAGCTCATAAATATGTAGAATTAAATGAAGTTCAATCATTGATAATGCTATTTGCAATCAGTTTCTTGATTTTAGTGGTTTCTTATTACCTCGTAAGAGCCATGGAGAAGACTAAATGGGGTTCCTTATTAATATTGGGTAAATGAAGACAATTGGTATAAACTTAATACCCTTATTTTCAGAACAGGGTTCTGGGGCATTTAGATATATAAAGCTTTTGTTGCAGGAGTTGGGCAATTACAAACTGCTTGATAGCAAGCTTATTGTATATAAGCAGCAATGCATATCAAAAGAGTATATTGGTATTCCCGAGTCTTTAAATGTTGAATTTGTGGATGTTCCGAATGTGGGTCGTGGTTTCAAGCGTATTTTATTCGAACAAACAAAATTCTACAAATATATAAAACCTTGTGATGTGTTTTACAGTTATTGTTCTTCGATGCCCTTTTTTCTGAGGTCGAAGAAGATTTTTACACTCCACGATGTTTATTTTCTGACAGAGAAAGAACGCTATGGCTTTGTACAGAGAAATTACCTGAAATTGATCACTGCTCTTTATCTTAAATTGTGTGATAAGGTGTTGACCGTATCTGAATATAGCAAGAGGGAAATCATCCGGCATTTCCATGTGAAGCCCGAAAATATTACGATTACATACAATTTCTTGAATAGTGAAAAAAGGGCTGATAGCCTGGAACGGCCGCTACTATCTGGTATAGGTGGCGAAGAGATTGATTTGAATATGCCTTTCTTCCTATACGTGGGGAATATACACCCTGGCAAGAATATTGTCAGAATGGTAGAAGGATTTAGAATATTTAATCAAAATAGTGATATTAAATATAATCTGCTAATTAGTGGCAAACTTGCTAATAGTGGGGAAGAGATTATTGAAAGAATAAATGGAAATAACAATGTTCATTATTTAGGCTATCAGTCGAGAGAGAATGTTGAGTGGATGATGCAAAATTGTCAAGCTGTAGTTTTATTATCTCTTTGTGAGGGATTTGGTATTCCTCCGTTAGAAGGATTTGCATACAATAAGCCTGCACTTGTCTCTAATACTACAAGTCTTCCGGAAGTGGTGGGGGCAGCAGGTGTTTGTGTTAATCCTCTTGACGAAGATGAAATAGCAGGTGGTTTTAAAAGAATTGAGAAACAAAAAGTTGAATTGTCTCATCATTGCTGGGCACAGATTAATAAGTTTTCTGCACAGGAGTCAGTTGAGACATTTATGAAGGAATTAGGAATCGAATATAAAAAGAAAAGAGAATGAGAGATAGAGTAGCTGTGCTTCTTCCTGTATATAAGAAGGATAGGGTTGATTATTTGAGAAAAGCGATAGAGAGTATCGTGATGCAGACATACAAGGATTATCACATCTATGTAGGTGTGGATGGTCCTGTTGGCGATGATATTAATTTATTCTTCCAACAGATTGAAAACTCAAAACAAACTACTATTGTAAGGTTTAACGAGAATCGCGGTTTGGCTTGTGTGCTTAATGATTTGCTTGATATATGTTTCAAAGACGGGTATGAATATATAGCACGAATGGATGCAGATGATATTTCGGAACCATCACGATTTGAAAAACAGGTGAAGTTTCTTGATAGCCACCCGGAGATAGATGTTGTCGGTGGTGCTATTGAAGAAATAGACGAGAGGGGCAATAGTCGCAAGAAGAGGATTGTTTATCCTGAAACGCCTTCGGAATGCAGGACTTTTTTTGCAAAAAGAAATCCCCATGCACATCCGGCAGTGATGTTCCGAAAGAGTTTCTTTGATAAATTGAAGGGAAGGAAATACAGACCAGAATACCGGCAGAACCAAGATACGATGTTGTGGCTTGATGGACTGATGGCTGGTACTCTGCAGGCTAATATCCCTGATGTAGTACTATATTTCCGTATGACTGATGCTATGTTTAAGGAACGACGCTGTGGGTGGGCTTTTGCGAAAAAACAATTCAAGGACAGATTAATGATTAATAAATGTCTTGGATATAGTTGGAAAGCTGATATTTATGGATTTGCCATGTTCTGTATGCTTGTTTCTCCTTCGTGGATAAAGAAGTTGGCATATCAATTTTTAAGATAAGATATGATAATAAAATTTATTTTTGACAGGCTGGTGTCACTGATTGGTCTATTGTTTTTATGGCCGGTATTGCTGATTGTTGCGTTACTGGTGAAAATAAAAATGCCAGGTGGTCCTGCTGTCTTTGTACAGATAAGAGTGGGTAAAGATGGTAGATTATTCAAATGCCATAAGTTTCGTACTATGACGCCGGATCACGGTGGTAGTACAATAAGTGTTGCTGGAGAAAGCCGCATAACCCCACTTGGGGCCAAGCTTCGTCACTTCAAATTGGATGAATTACCCGGTTTGTGGGATGTGCTTATTGGCAATATGAGTTTTGTTGGTCCTCGCCCGGATGTTCCAGGGTATGCGGACAAACTTGAAGGTGATGCCCGCGTCGTATTGAAATTACGTCCAGGGATTACGGGCCCGGCAACTTTAAAATATCGATTGGAGGACGAAATGATTGCTGATTATGTTTCACAGAAGCAGGCAGAGGGCGACCCCCGAGTAACACAGGAGATAGCCAAAGAGTATAATGATAATGTCATTTATCCGGATAAGGTACGACTAAACTGTTATTATTACCATCATTACTCCTTTATTAAGGATTTGCAGCTACTGGTCTGTACGGTATTGGGTAAACACATGAAGTATAATAATGAAATAATATAATTATGGTAAATAAGAGAATCTATTTGTGTCTCGCTCATATGAGTGAGGAGGGATTGGAACAAAAGTACATTAAGGAAGCTTTCGATACTAATTGGGTGGTGCCATTGGGTCCCAACGTAAATGCTTTTGAGGAAGACTTAGCTACATTTGTTGGTAAAGATAAAAAGGTCGTAGCTTTAAGTTCAGGTACTGCAGCAGTACATCTGGCCTTGATTGCTTGTGGTGTCGGACCTGGCGATGAGGTGATTGTGCAGAGCTTTACGTTCTGTGCATCGAGTCATCCAGTAACTTACCTGGGGGCAACGCCTGTGTTTGTTGACTCTGAGCGTGATACTTGGAATATGGACCCGGATTTGATGGAAGAGGCCATCAAGGATCGTATTGCAAAGACGGGTAAGAAACCCAAGGCAATTGTACCTGTAGCCCTGTATGGAATGCCTTATCAGATAGATCGTATCATGGAGATTGCTGATAAGTATGATATTCCCGTGATTGAGGATGCTGCTGAAGGATTCGGATCTCGTTATGATGGTAAGGTGCTGGGTACATATGGTGAGTATGGCGTTCTGAGTTTTAATGGTAATAAGATGATTACCACATCAGGTGGTGGCGCGCTGATCTGTCCTGACAAAAAGGAGTGGGACAAGGTGATGTGGCTGGCTACTCAGGCTCGTGAGAGCTATCCTTATTATCAGCATGATGCTATTGGCTACAACTATCGCATGAGTAACATCTGTGCAGGTATAGGTCGCGGTCAGATGACAGTGGCTAATGATCATATTGCTCACCATCATCATGTGCAGGCTCTGTATGAAGAGCTGCTGAAGGACGTGAAGGGGGTAACTGTACACAAGCAGCCTGCTGGAAAATATGATTCCAACTTCTGGTTGAGCACCATTACCCTGGATCCCGATTTGAAAGTGAAGGGTGAGGAGAATGCATATAAGACTATTGTACGTGGTGCTATCGGAGGTGCTGCAGGTGTGATACATGTAGCATCAACCGCTGTTACTGATTGTCAGCCCAACAATAATGTTGAGGCTATGCGTATGGCTCTGAATGATGCAGGTATTGAGGCACGTCCAGTATGGAAACCTATGCACAAGCAGCCTGTATATAAGGACGCTCCTGCTTATGTGAATGGGGTTAGCGAGGATGTCTTCAAGATAGGTCTGTGCTTGCCTACAGGTCCATACGTTAGCGATGAGGATGTTCGTTATATAGTGGATTGTATCAAAGAATCGATTCAATAAATATGAGTAATTTTGTCGATAAGATATTAAACTGGTACTTCTCAAAGAATGCGCTGCCTTATTGGTGCATATTCTTGATTGACTGTGCCATCGTGATGGTGAGTGGAGCACTTACGTACTGGATGTTTAACAGTACGCAGGCACTCTACGATAACACATTGCGTGTGTTTAATACGATGGCTATCGTGGCGTTACTAAGTACGCCCGGATTCATATTGTTCCATACATATTCGGGCTTTATGCGTTTTGCGGGTTTCGTCGACCTGATGCGAGTGGTGTATGGTAACCTGGTGTCGCTGGGAATAGTCACACTGGCTCACTTTGTTAATGATCAGCTGCCCGAAGAGTGGTTTATACACTTCCGACTTGCGGGTATTTTCCTGATCTACCTGTTGGCCACACTGATGATGTGGTGTGTTCGTGTATTCGTGAAGACACTCTATGAAGTGGCTTTCTCAGATAAGCGAGCCATGCGCATCATGATATATGGTGCAATGCAGGGTGGCGTAGGACTTGCTAAGAGTATCCGAAATCAGCGTCCACGAAAATATGTGGTTAAGGGATTTATCACCCATATGAAGAAGACAAAACATCAGGAGATTCTGGGTGAGCCTGTATATTCGGTGTGTGATGATTTGCAGGATGTTATCCGTAAAAGGGATATCGAGGCAGTGATGGTGGCACCATACAGAGTAAAGGAGTTCCGTGAGAATCAGGAGATGCAGGATGTTATCATTGGTGCAGGCGCAAAAATCCTGATGTCGCAGAATGCCATTGAGATGAGTGATGACAGTCAGGTCGATGAGAATGTCAATGTTGCTGGCCTGCAGATGCGCGAGGTGAGTGTAGAGGAATTGCTGCCGCGCACTGAAATCCGTGTCGACCTGAAATCTGTCGAAGAGTTGCTTAAGGGCAAGCGTGTTCTGATTACTGGTAGTGCTGGCTCTATCGGTTCAGAGATGGTGAATCAGGTGGCTAAGTTCAGCCCTGCAGCTATGATGCTGATTGACCAGGCAGAGACGCCTGAACATGATATCCGCTTGATGATGGCCAAGAACTATCCGGATATTCCTGCGGAGACCATCGTTACCAGCATTTGCAATCAGGCACGTATGGAGGATATTTTTAGCCGCTTTAAGCCCGACTATGTGTTCCATGCTGCGGCATACAAGCATGTGCCGATGATGGAGAACAACCCAAGCGAAGCGGTAAATAATAATATTTATGGTACAAAGGTGATAGCCGACCTGAGTGTGAAGTATGGCGTCAAGAAGTTTGTGATGGTGTCTACTGATAAAGCTGTGAATCCTACTAACGTGATGGGCTGCTCAAAGCGTATCTGTGAGATTTATGTGCAGAGCCTGGATCGCAAGCTCAAACTGGAGCACCTGCAGGAGTTCCGTAAACTTGATCGCAACTACGCTAAGACTCAGTTCGTGACCACCCGTTTCGGAAATGTGCTTGGCTCTAATGGCAGTGTGATACCCCTGTTCCGCAAGCAGATTATGGAGGGCGGTCCTGTCACCGTGACCGATGAGAATATCGTGCGCTACTTTATGTTGATACCCGAGGCCTGTAAGTTGGTGCTCGAGGCTGGTACTAAGGGTAACGGAGGCGAGATATTCGTGTTCGACATGGGTAAACCGGTGCGAATATACGATTTGGCTAAGCGCATGATAAGTCTCTCGCGCGCTAAGGGTGTGGAGATCGTTTGTACAGGCCTTCGTGCTGGTGAGAAACTCTACGAGGAGGTGCTTAACGATCAAGAGAACACCAAACCTACTTTCCACGAGAAGATTCGAATAGCCGAAGTCCGTGAATATGACTACGATCAGGTTTGCAAAGATATCGATGAATTGGTTGACATTGCTAAAGGTTTTGATGACATGGAGACGGTAAGGAAAATGAAAGAAATCGTACCGGAATACAAATCAAACAATTCGATATACGAGAAACTCGACTAATTTTTTTGTAATGGATGTAATTAAGACAAAGATTGAAGGGGCATATATTATCGAGCCTAAAGTATTCAAGGATGCGCGTGGGTATTTTTTTGAGTCGTTCTCACAGCGGGAGTTTGATGAGAAGGTAGGGCCTGTCAGGTTTGTACAGGACAACGAGTCGATGTCGAGTTATGGGGTGATGCGTGGATTGCATTTCCAGCGCCCACCGTTTACGCAGAGTAAACTGGTGCGTTGCGTGAAGGGGGCTGTGCTCGATGTGGCAGTGGATATCCGTAAGGGTTCTCCCACCTATGGACAGCATGTGGCGGTGGAGCTGACGGAGGAGAACCACCGGCAGTTCTTTATCCCCAAGGGCTTTGCGCATGGGTTTGCGGTGCTTTCTGAAACAGCGGTGTTTCAGTATAAGTGCGATGAGTTTTATCATCCGGAGGCTGATGGTGGCATCAGCATCCTGGATGAATCGTTAGGGATTGACTGGCGTATCCCTACTGATAAGGCGATTCTTTCGGAGAAAGATACGAAGCATCAGGTGTTGAGGGATTTTGATTCGCCATTCTGATGGGGCTTCGCCCCCTCATACCCCCCCAAAGGTTAATCGCCTCATTGGTTCTTTTTTCGACCAATGGGGCGATTTTCCTTTTAATCCGATTTTTTTTCTTTATGGTGGCGAGCCGCTGCCGAGCTCACCTGGTGGCTCAGCGACAAACTCTTCGGCGCCGACAGCCCAGTAGCCGTAGGCTCCTCGGGCACCACCGTCGAAGTGCGCTACGCCTTCTGAGCGAGAGAGAGCAAAAAAAATATGGTAAAGAATTCTTTTTTATTCAAAAAAGTTGTATCTTTGCATCGGTTTATAACAATAAAATGATAACTAATCTTCTTACATAATATGATTACAACGATAAAGTCACAGTCAACAGAGATAAGTACCCTCGATGCACTTTGGACACTCTATCAGAGTCAGTCGAAGAAAGTACGTCAGGCTTTGGCCAAGCGTATACTTGAGGAGCATAAGCTGCATCAGACTCAGGCGCAACAGCAGATGGTCAAGGAAAGTCTGACACGAGCTTTTGATGACCTTCATTCTGGTAAGGTCCGTCATGATGCTCGTAAACTGTTCAAGTAGGCCATTATGCGTTAAATGGTCAATTTTGACATATTAAGGCACATTAATGAGGTGATATAAAATTATCCCGCCGTCCTCGAAGCTGAGGGCGGCGGGCTTTTTTATTGCTCTAAGATGAGCGGGGAGAGAGAGCTATGGCTGTAGATGGGCATAGGCCTTTACAGCGTCAAAGCATGGGCATTTCTTGTCGGGGTTCAGATCGTGATGACCTACGATGAGAGCTTTCGGGAATTGGGCGTGGAGACGTTCCAGCAGTTGCTCTAATGCTATTTTCTGCTCGGGCGTCCGTGTGTCGACTTCTTCCCCTTTTTCATTGAGACCGCCTTCGTAGCATACACCGATACTATGGCTGTTGTGACCTACGCAGTGGGCACCGACCTTTTCGATGGGGCGTCCTGTTTCGATAGTGCCGTCGCGCCTTACCACATAATGGTAGCCGATACCCTTCCAGGGCCTGCCATCCTTGGTCTTCCGCTCCTTGTGCCACTTGTTGATGTCGGCTACAGAGCTCCGCTGTCCGGGATGGACAGCAGAGCAGTGGATGATGATGAGTGTGATGGTTCTCATACGCTTACACATGATACGGTTCCAAGTGCTGCGGCGAGTGCTGTGAGCACGCTAATGAACGTCTGAATTAAAAATTTCCAGATTTTCTTTTGAGTTTTGCTCATAATGTATTATCTTTGTCGGGTGAAACATCGATGCATTAGTCTTCGGTGCTGCCGTCAGGGTTGGGCTCGCCCCCTTCACCGCCGGTATTGCCACCGTTGGTGCCGCTGGTGTTGCTGCCGCCGCTGGTGCCGCCAGAGTTACCGCCTCCATCGGTGCTGGGAGCATCTGGATCAGGTTCCGATGACTCTTCGTTAGAGGTCTTGCTCACGCGCTTGAACTCGGCTTTCGTCTTGAATCGATCGATCCACATCTTGGGCAGTTCGATACCGATATCAGCTGTGAGGTCGCTGATGGTGAGGTCGGATACCGAGAGTTCGCGGTTCACGTCGATGTTGAGAGTCGGATCGGCAGCCTGTCGTGCCTGCAGCTTCTCTCTCAGCTGTTTCTGGCTGATGGAACCTGACACGCTCGGACGGAAGGTCAGTCCCTCAGGTGAGCATATCACCTTGACGTTCAGACCTAACAGCAGAGGCAGGCGCAGCTCGATCAGTTTCATCACTGCAGCTACATCGGCAGCAGTCACTGTGGCGCCGTCGGCCAGATAGTCACAGAGCCCGTTGAAATCGAGCGTCTGCTGATTCACCAGACGGGGAATGACCAGATCCTCACCAGTCAGATGATTGTGGATTTTGTACATTTGCACTTTTAGTGCCATCTTGTTGCTCCTTGTCAATAGGAGACTTGGTATTTTCTCTACGACACGACGTTGTGCCTTGAGATTGACGTTGCAAAGGTAGCCTTTCGAAGTGCTGAAAGCAAGAAAGAAACCAGCTGCCAACTTTCTTTCTAAATATGGACTGATAATCAATAACTTATAGAATAATTAAAAAACTATGGACATCAACATTAAAGGAGATCCCGGAACGGGTAACACCTACCAGGAGATTAACATTCAGCATGTGGAGAACTTTAACCCCGCAGCTACAGTTGTAAACAACTATTATAATGGTACGCGCGCAACGACCAGGAAGGCTTCGGATGCCGCCGATCCGGCTGCCACTGTCGATATTGCGACCATTCGTCAGGACATCCTGAACTATGTGAGCCGATTGCGCAGTCTTCTTGCCGATGCGTATAAGAGCAGCTATATGACGTTGTGGGACGAGCTGCTCCGTGTCGATGTGATTGCCGAGCGTGTCTATAACCCAGGCAAGCAGCAAGGCACCAATTTTAATCGTAACTTTGTGGCGAATATCATCTGCTATTTAGGTCGTCGGGGTTTCTTTGGCGATCGCGATGCTTACATTCCGTCACATTTTTCAATGCTTCTCGAAGGCACTATAGAGCATTCGGTTCGGGCCGAGTTGGCGAGGCTTCCCGAGGAGGGTATCGTATCCCGCCTGAATAGGGTGCTTGAAAACCGTGAATTAACTCAAACGATGAAATGAGCGTGCTCGTTTTATAAATCGAATTAATTCAACAGAAAATATGTGTAATTTAGGCATACTGAAAAAGCTCACGAAAAAGCTTCGTCCGAGGCGCCCCGTGACGCACGTCATCATTGTTGTTCCATTGAACTTTATCAATGTCAATTTTGTAACAATAATTGTAGATAAAGTTGATAGTTTCAATCCCAATGCGGTGACTGTCAACACCACCTATTATGGTCATGAATCGTCCGGGGATGATTCCGACGATGAAAGTCAGCTGTAGTATCTTTGCTTATGGCATGCAATCAGCCCTCTCTTGGTGGCATCGCGCTATCAAGGGAAGGGTAGATTGCGCTATCTTAAAAACTGCGGACGAATCGGAAATTAATCCCCGATTTATTTGGTTGATTAAAATATTATGTTTATTTTTGCAGCGGAAAATTGATGAATCGATTCACACCATTCGTTCAATTTCTGTGATATTACTAGTCTAAACCGACCTAATGCGCTGATAATCATAGTTTTATAGTTAAGCGTTAGGAGAGGGATTATTACGCTCTGTCCATTAGGAACGATGATTTTTATAAAACGGTAGTAATATATCGTTTTACAATCTAATTGAGAAAATAATGAAAACAGCACTTATTACTGGTATTACTGGTCAGGACGGTAGTTACCTGGCCGAGTTTTTGTTGGAAAAAGGTTATGATGTTCATGGAACGATTCGTAGAAGCTCCGTCGATTTCCGTGAGCGCATCGCCCACCTCGAGGGGACACCCCATT
The DNA here is from genome assembly GCF_000702825.1 of Prevotella sp. P6B1. Classification (GTDB taxonomy): domain Bacteria; phylum Bacteroidota; class Bacteroidia; order Bacteroidales; family Bacteroidaceae; genus Prevotella. The sequence goes on along the minus strand of NZ_JNKF01000012.1, from coordinate 53,628 downwards.
TCCATCTACACTATGCCGACCTGGGCGACTCTATGAGTGTGCTGGGCGTGATTGGAAAGGTACGCCCTGATGAGATATATAATCTGGCAGCTCAGAGCCATGTGCAGGTGAGCTTTGATTCGCCTGAGTTCACCGCCGATGTCGATGCTGTAGGTGTGCTCCGTATCCTGGAGGCAGTTCGTCAGCTTGGTATGACGGAGACCTGCCGTATCTATCAGGCTTCGACATCGGAGCTGTATGGTAAGGTGGAGGAGGTCCCTCAGAACGAGAATACACCTTTCCATCCCTATAGCCCATACGCTGTAGCCAAGCAGTATGGTTTCTGGATTGTCAAGGAGTATCGTGAGGCCTATAATATGTATGCCTGCTCAGGCATCCTCTTCAACCACGAGAGTGAACGCCGTGGCGAGACCTTCGTCACTCGCAAGATCACCCTTGCTGCCGCCCGCATCAGCCAAGGCCTGCAGGACTGCCTCTACCTGGGCAATATGGACAGCCTGCGCGACTGGGGCTATGCCAAGGACTATGTAGAGTGCATGTGGCTCATTCTTCAGCAGGACAAACCAGAGGACTTCGTAATCGCTACAGGCGTTCAGCACTCTGTTCGTGAATTCACGGAACTTGCGTTCAAACATGCAGGCATTGAACTGAAGTTCGAGGGCGAAGGTATCAACGAGAAGGGAATTGTAGTAAAAGGCCCAGAAAACTTGATTGGTAAGACCGTTGTTGCAGTTAGCGAAGATTTCTATCGTCCTACGGACGTGGTGAACCTCTGGGGTGATCCCACAAAGGCAAAAGCTAAATTGAAGTGGAATCCTAACAAGACCAGCTTCGAGGAGTTGGTGAAGATTATGGTCGAGCACGACATTGCCAAGGTTGCCGCAGAAGGTGCAGCAGCGAAGGTTAGAACCAACTTAGCTGAATACTTGGAGAAAGGAATCGTAAAGTAAGCTTCAGAGTTTAAGTGGTTTAAAAATTTAAGAAATTTAAGATGGCCGCAGTAAAGGACTTTGAAGAGCTAGCAATCTTCCAGAAAGCACGTGAGCTTTCTAAGAAGATTTATCCTGTTACTAATAGGGAAGGATTTAAGTCCGATTTCCCAGTTAATTGAAGGGGAGTATTTAACTTACATCTTTTTTCTCTTATCAAGTTACTCAAATAAGAATTGTCTAGATGGACTATAGATAAATAATAGAATCACTGATAAATGCAAGATACATCTTCAAATAACAAACGATTAGCCAAGAACTCTATTGCATTATATATCCGAATGCTTCTTACTACCGTGGTGGGTTTATATACATCACGTGTAGTATTAAACACATTGGGCGTTGATGATTTTGGAGTTTATGGCCTTGTGGGTGGTGTAGTATCCATGTTGGGTTTTTTGAACTCAACCATGTCTGCCTCCACCTCTCGCTTTATTACCTACGAGTTAGGCAAGGGTGATAAACAGCGACTTGCAGACACATTCTCTTCTGCTCTCATAAATCATATTATCATAGCAGCTGTTGTATTTGTATTATGTGAGACTGTTGGTATATGGTATATCAATTGTAAGATGGTTATCGCCCCAGAGCGACTCTTTGCAGCTAATTGGGTGTTTCAGTTCTCTGTCCTATCTGTTTTATTGACTATTACCCAGGTACCATATAACGCGTGTATTATTGCACATGAGAAGATGGATGTATATGCTTATGTGGAATTGTTGAATGTTTCTCTTAAACTTCTTATCGTATATCTGCTTCAAATCCTAAGTGGTGATAAATTGATTATCTATGGATTATTGGTATTCATAGTATCCAGTTTCATAAGAATAGTTTATCGATTATATTGTCATAGACATTTTGAAGAGTCTCATTTCCATTTCGTTTGGAAACCAGAAATATTAAGACCCATGTTGACATTTTCTGGGTGGGACCTGTATGGAAACCTTGCTAGTACAGCCAGAATACAAGGTGTTAATATGATTATCAACTCCTTCTTTGGTCTTGCACTTAATGCTGCTTCAACAGTGGCAGCGACCGTTTCTTCATCCGTTGGTCAATTTGCAGGTACTGTTGTAACAGCGGTTAGGCCACAGATTATCAAAAGTTATGCACGTGAGGAATACGATGAGACCGAAAGACTCATCATGCTGGGATGTGTGCTGAACTTCTTTCTTTTTTCACTTGTGGGAATTCCGCTTATTTGCGAAATGCATTATGTTTTGGAATTGTGGCTCAAAATAGTTCCTGATCATGCAGTATCTTTTTGTCAGTTATCGCTTATAGCTTCTATATTATCCAGTATGACGTATATAGTCATCACAGGCATACATGCAACAGGAAAGGTTAAGACAGTCGGCATTGTCCTTGGAACGATGTACTTACTGATTCTCCCTGCAACATATATTCCATACGCATTAGGTTGGCTGGATGCTAATCTGCCATATTACATTGGAGTTATAGTAGGCTTGTTAAGCATTGCCGCACCTGCATATATCTTAAAGAATTATATGCCTTCGTTTTCAGCAACGAAATTCGTTCTTAACATTGCTGGCCATCTTTTAATTCCGTTTGCGGCACTTATTTTTATTGTCACGTTCGTCATGAGCAATATGGAAGAGAGTTTTGTAAGGTTGGTATATACGACTTTGTTTTCTACTTTACTACTAGGCATATCTTCTGTGGTAATGGTGCCAGCAAATATAAGGGGTGCTGTGATACAATACATAAAACGATTTTTAAAAAGAAATACAACAAATATATGAACTGTAATAAAGAAAATGAATATAGTTAACGATAATTAGCACTTAGTGCTGATTCGTACCCTCTCATGGGGGCTTCTCGCCCCCACACCCCTCGGTGTTTTCAGGTATTAGATTTTCCAACCTGATACACTTTGGAAAAATGCAGGAGTTACTTTTTTGAAGATATGTAACCATCAACATAGGGTTTCTCCTGAGTGACAATGGCAAAAGCCTGACGGATGAGTTTGTTAGCCACAGCTATGACAGCGACTTTTCCAGGCTTGCCATTAGACCGCAAACGGTCATAACAGGCTCTGCATTCAGTGTTGCATCTCAGAGATGCGAATGCTGCCACATAGAGCTGACTCCTTAAAGAAGAGTCCCCGTTGCGGTTGATGTGACCTTTGAAATTGACTGAAGTACCGGACTGCTGATAAGTCGGCGACAATCCCAAATGACGGGTGAGTTGCTTGGCATTATCAAAGTAAGTGAAGCCGCCAGTGGCCATGATGAGTGCAGCTGCAAGCGTTATACCTATGCCTTTTACAGAGGTGAGTAAATCCATCTGCTTCTTGTATTCAGATTTGGCAAGAGATGTAAGATCTTCTTCTAGGTCTTTGATCTGCTTCTCAAGGAAAGCAATGGTCTTGTCAATAGACTTCTTGCACTTGGCATCAAAGAACGGCAGCACCTCCATGGAGCCTTTGAGGTTCCTTGTGGCAATGAGTTGTTTCTTGAGCTGGCGGATGACTGTACGCTTCTGCTTTAAGGTGAGAATGGCATCACTGCGGAGCTTGTATGGCGCAGGTTGCATTTTCTCTCCATAGAGAGCAATCAGACGGGCATCTATCTCATCCGTTTTGACGGTAGATAGCATTGCACGAGCAAAGTTCTTCACTTTGAGCGGATTCTCCAAACTTGTCGTTATACCTGCCTCTGAAAGCAGATAGACAAGCAGAGCACTGTAATTTCCTGTCGCTTCCATGACGCAATGGTGCTCCTCCTTGGAGATAGTCCTGATGAACTCATGAATCCCCTTAGTGGTGTTCTTGAATGTCTTCGTCTTGCTGTTCTTGTCTGGAGAGTAAGCGACGACGAAAGAGTCCTTGCTGACGTCAATACCAATGTAAGTCATAACAATAACATTTTAAATAATATGCAACATCGAAACATCTTGGAGCCATCATTGCAAATGCGGGGTCAATGCCCAGTGAACTGTCCGGATTCGGATGTTAAGGAGTGGGGGCGGAACATATTTTACTGTCTTATGACGAATGAAAGGACGGCCTTATTCCACATCCTTGATGTTGTTAACGAGTGCAAATATAATAATTAATATTGAATATACAATGAAAGGAATAGTACTCGCCGGAGGTTCCGGCACTCGCCTCTACCCTATAACCAAGGGTGTAAGCAAGCAGTTGCTTCCTATATATGATAAGCCGATGGTGTATTATCCCATCAGTGCACTGATGCTGGCTGGGATTAGAGCCATGTTAAAGAACCAATATGGCCAGTATCTACTTAAGGTCATAGATGAGATGAAAGAAGAAATTAATTCTAATACATTCACTCATCCTGAAATGTCAGAAATAAAAGAATAGAAATATGTCAGAGAAACAAATTACCGTTACCTCGCCGTTGTTGCCAAACCTTGACGAGTTCAATGAGATGCTCAAAGAGATTTGGGCAAGTAAATGGGTGACTAATAATGGCCAGTTCCATAAGCAACTGGAGAAGGCATTGGCAGAATATCTGAAAGTACCTTATATCAGTCTTTTCACAAACGGAACATTGCCTCTGCTTACAGCCCTTCAGGCACTTCGTATAACAGGCGAGGTCATTACCACACCATATAGCTTTGTAGCTACAACTCATAGTATTTGGTGGAACGGGTGCAAACCTGTCTTTGTGGATATTGAGGAAGAAACTTGCGGCATAGATCCTGACAAGATTGAGGCTGCTATTACCCCTAAGACTACCGCTATCATGCCTGTTCATTGCTACGGCAAACCCGTGAAGATGAAGCAGATTCAGGAGATAGCTGACAAGTATGGTCTTAAGGTTATCTATGACGCTGCTCATGCCTTTGGTGTAGAGGTGAATGGTGAAAGTGTACTTAATGCAGGCGATATGTCAACCTTGAGTTTCCATGCCACGAAGGTTTATAACACCCTTGAAGGTGGCGCCTTGGTATGTCATGATGAGAAAACAAAGCAACGTATTGACTATCTTAAGAACTTCGGCTTTGCTGGTGAGACAGAGGTCGTTGCTCCTGGCATCAATAGTAAAGTCGATGAGGTACGTAGTGCTTACGGTCTTTTGAATTTGAAGCAGGTGGACGCTGCCATTGCAGCAAGACAAAAGGTCGCACAGAAATATCGTGAGGCATTGAAAAATGTTCCAGGTATCTCTTTCTTTGAAGATATGCTTGGTGTCCGTCATAACTATAGCTATTTCCCCATCTTTATCAATGCGGAGGAGTACGGCAAGACCCGAGATGAACTTTATTTTGAGATGAAAGAAAAAAAAGTATTGGGACGTCGTTATTTCTATCCTCTTATTAGCGATTTTAGCACCTATCGTGGATTGCCAAGTGCTACACCAGAAAACCTTCCAATTGCAACAAAGATTGCAAATGAGGTAATCTGTCTTCCAATGCATCATGAACTGAGTGAGGAAGATATCAACAGAGTTCTTGAATTAGTTGTAAGATAAAAAAATGAGCAAGAAGATATTAGTGTTCCCTGGAACACAGTGGCAGGTGCCGCTGATTGAGAAGATACAGGAAATGGGACATCAGGCGTTAGTAGTTAATCCTGACCCAGAAGCTCCTGGAATGAAAAAGGCAGATATGACGCTCATAAGCGACATCTTTGATAAGGACAAGGTTGTTGCTTTCGGTATAGAGCAGCATATTGATGCTGTTATGTCTGATGAGTGTGACATAGCTATGAACATGGTAGCTGAACTTGGTAAGGCTTTTAATGTCCCAGCGATGGATGAGGAAACAGCTGCACTCTTCACGGATAAATTCCTGATGCGTGAGTTCAGTAAAAAGCATGGGCTTAAATATCCGGAATACAAGTTCTGTAAGACCGTTGATGATGCCATCGCTTTACAAAAGGAAATCAACAAGCCCATCATCATTAAACCCCTTGATAGTAATGCAAGTCATGGCGTGTTTAAGTGTAGCAACGAAGAGGAGATTCGTAAACACTTTGATGAATCCATGTCATTCTCGCGCGTAGAGAAATCAGTGTTGGCGGAACGCTTCATTGTTGGTACTGAGTTTACCATTGATGGTGTAAAGACACCTCATGGACACTATACGATGGCTATCAGCGAGAAGAAACACTTTGCCCATAACGAGAGCATTGCCAACGAACTCTTGTTCTCACACTATAATCCATATTTTGATTACGATAAACTGAGGGCTACTAACGATGCTTTCGTGATGAAGAGCAACCTTCAGTTTGGCTTTACTCATGCCGAGTATAAGTTTGAGGATGGCGAGTTCTATCTCATAGAGATCGCAGCCCGCGGTGGTGGTAATATGATTTCCAGTTGCATAACTCAGTATATGACAGGTTATGACACCTATCGTTACTTAGTTGAGTGCGCAACAGGAAATGTCCATGATGAGGATTTCTCACTGCGCCCCGAATATAAGGAGCGTGCCGCTGTTCTAAAGTTCTTTGAAACTCCAGGCGGTGGTGGTAAGGTGAGAGAAATAAAAGGTCTAGATTATATTGAGAACGAACCTGATATTAAACACTATCGTTTGAACTTCAAGGTTGGCGATACTATTGAGGATGCCCTCAATGATTCTGTTCGCATTGGCTTCTACATTGTTTGCTCTGAGAACATGCAGAAACTGAGAGAGGTAATAAGTAACGTACAAAAGAACTTCCAAATTTTATATTAAGCGATTATGGATACAGAAGCTATTAAAAGACAAGCTCTTGACCTGATAGAGGCCAACAAAATCTCATCCACAGAGATTGGTGATGTGCTTGGAAAAACAGGTCAGATAGAAGGTGTCCATGCTTTGAATGCTCAGATGTTCAAGGCTGGTGAAGTGAAAATGATTTATGCTATTAACAATAGCAACTATGAGGTGCATAAACAGCTTGCAGAGTGTGATGACATCAAAGACAAAATTCTCTTTGTCTATAATGTTAATTGTGACCGTGCTGTGTTTGGAGACTTGGTTTCTAAGTACATCATGCTTTATAAGCGTGCTAAAGCCATAGTTATCAATGGTAAGTTGCGTGATGCTCACACACTGATTAAGGAAAAGTATCCTATTTGGCTTCAAGATGTCAGCCCTATTGGTTGTGTAAACCGTCAGAACGGTCCTGATATAGACCCCAAGTTTCTTCAGGAGTTGAAGGATAAGTATGATGGTGCAATCATGGTATGTGATGATTCTGGTGTTGTGATGATTCCAAAGGATAAGATTGATGAGAAATTGATTACTAAACTGGAGTTTATCGAGTATCAGGAGGATATTTGGTTTTACTGTGTTGATACACTTAAGATGAGTACCTATGACACAGTTTGCTTGAAGAAGTATTTGGAGGGAGGTCTGATTGATGAGAACAGGCTTGAAAAATTGAACGAGTTCCAAAAAAATATGTAATAAACCAATATTATTACCGATGGATAATTATGAAGGATTCTTAGGGCAGGGCTCTATTGTCAATAATGTTACTGGTCCTAAGTCAAGTAAGATTTTTGGCCAATGCAGAGTTTCTGATACTACTCTGCATGAGAAAGCCACAATAGGAGATTTTTCTACAATAAGGGAGAGCGAAATAGGAGAGATGAGCTCTATTCAGAGACATTGCGATATTTGGCGGTTGGATCTTGGCAGATATACTTGTGTAGGTAGAATGTCTACAATTCAAGGAACTAAGATTGGCTCATTCTGTGCTTTGTCGTGGAATCTTAAAATTGGAGGGGATGATCATGACTATCATATGCTCTCTACTCATCCTTTTTGGCATAACGTTTCATGGGGCATTGCGGAGGATAAAAAATATTCGGATTTCTATCATGAAAAGGAATACGAAGAACCTTGTGTGATTGGAAATGATGTTTGGATTGCAGCTGGTGTTTCAATTTGCAGAAATGTACATATAGGTAATGGCTGTGTAATAGGTGCAGGTGCTGTAATTACAAGGGATTTAGAACCTTATTCGGTTGTTGTAGGCGTCCCCGGTAAGGTTATTAAGAAGCGCTTCAGTGATGAAATCATTGAACGACTAGAGAGAGCACAGTGGTGGAATTTGCCCATTAATGTGATTCATGACAATTTGTCCCTTTTCCGTAATTCTCATTTAAATGAAGAAATATTGGAGAAGATAGAATTTCTATGTGAAGAGAATAAATTTTAGTATGTCCACAGGAAAGGAGCATTTTATATGAAGAAAATATTACTATTAGGAGCTAATGGAGGCACAGGAAAGTACTTTGTAGATTATTTTTACGAGCAAAACCCTGAAGATGTTCAATTAATTGGAGTCGGACGTCATCATTGTGATTTCGTTGAATCTAAAATAGACTATATTCTTGCAGACATAACAAAAAAAGAGGATGTGGAGAAACTTCCGAAGGATGTTTATTCTGTTGTTCTTCTTGCTGGAGCGATGCCTGCCCGAATGAATGGATACGACCCTGAGCAATATATTAATACTAACATAGTAGGAGTTTTCAATATCCTTGAGTATTGTGTGAAGAATCAAGTTGATAGAATCCTTTTCACACAAAGTTTTGGCGATATTAAAGACAAGGCTGAAAAGGAGTTAGTTTTAACTCCAGATATGAGCCCCGAATTCCGCTATGACACAGATCATTCTGTTTATGTTGTTTCGAAGAACACCGCGGTTGAATTAATCAAGTGCTATCATGCTATACACAACCTAAAAGCATTCATTTTCCGACTTCCTACAGTTTACTCTTGGTCATCAAATGATTCCTATTATGTCGATGGTGTTCTTAAAAAAAGAGCCTGGCGTATTCTAATTGATAAAGCAATAAATGGTGAGGAAATAGAAGTTTGGGGAGATTCTTCACGTGTAAAAGATATGGTCTATGTTAAAGATTTCTGCCAAATGTTATATAAGGCTTGCTTCGCTGATAAGGAATATGGACATTACAATGTTGGAACAGGAATCGGTACTTCGTTAATTAATCAGATTAAAGGTATGATAGATATATTTGGAGATGGGGATTATTCCCATATTGTTATGCGTCCAGATCAGCCATCAGCGCCTCAATATATCATGTCAATAGATAATGCTATAGCAGATTTAAGGTATAAGCCATCGTATTCATATTTGGATATGTTAAAGGATATGAAAAAAGAAAGGAAACTCAACAGATTTTAAATAGTAAGTAAATTAATAGTAGTTCAAAAGAAAATTATAATGCCCGAACAGAATTTGAAAGAAAAGACGGTGAATGGAACAATCTGGGGTGGTTTAGAGAATGTCACTTAGGTTGGTGCTTCCTTTGTCGTAAGTATAATACTGGCTCGACTGTAAGCAGCCAATTTTGACGTATTACCTGAAAAAGTGAGATGACATACCTTTGCACTGACATTTTAAATATAAGATCATGTTCAGTAGCAAAGACTTTGAAAAATGCTGGTTTTTATACCAGAGCGAAGGATTACCTTACAACCTCTCCATTGAAGAGTTCTGCCTTAAACAAGGCGTCCCGGTAAACGAGTTCAATAAATGGTACAGGGATACACACAAACGAATACACCCAATCCAAGTAGATGGTGCTCCGGTTCTGGAAAGCAAAGAAAATGGCTCAGCAGAACAGGCACCCTCCCAAGGTCCGGTTCGCATAGCAGTAACCATCTGTATGAGCAATGGCGTCTTTATCAAGCGGAAGAACCTAAACTACGAGAGTCTTCATCGATTCGTAGAGAAACTGGAGGGCCTATGCTGACGATATCCGGCTTGATGCGTTTCTACTATATTCCAGGTGTGACAGATATGCGCTGTGGCTACTGCCGTTTACTAGAGATAGTCAAGCAGATGACGCATCATGACCCCTATAACTGAGATGTGTTAGTATTCATGTCCAGAGACCGCAGGAAAGTAAAGATGGTCCACTTTGAGAACCATGCCTATTATATCCACGAAAAAGTCTTCACCAATGGCTATAAATTCATGCTTCTCGAGTATAGAGACGAAAGCGGGCAGATGAGTGATCGCATGGACTGGAAGGATTTGGTAGCAGTATTGGAAAGTCCCGTGATAAAGAAACTGCGGCTGAGATAGCTCTCCGCCCGATTAATAATATTTAGCATAAATATCTGTATATCAGATAAATAAGCAAAAAATGGTTGGAAATCTTACATTTATTTTGTAGCTTTGTGGAGAAATAGAAAGGTATGGAATTAGAGGATTTACAGTCCAGAATGGAGCATTTTCGCCACTTGGAGACTCGGGAGAATAGCCCTGAGCCCCCTCAAAAAGCATACCTTTCAATGGAACGCGACGAAATGATATGGTATATAGAGTTTCTCCAGGACCGTTTGGACGAGGAGAAACGTGCCCGTGAAGTGTCAGAGAAGCGTTTCGAAGAGGAGAGCGCAGCACGCAGGGAGGCCGACAAACGTGTCTTTAACCTACTTGATAAAATAGATCGTATGGTTGAACAACACAGTTATGAGATGCAGAGCTTACTCCAGAAGAATCAGGAGCTGCAGCAATCCATTACGGATCTGACCTCCACAATCCGCCTGAGTAGGAAGAATCGCTTTGCCTCTACCAGTTAGAAGATACATCCGGAATCTAAAAAGAATGAAGCTCCGACCCGTGACGAGGAATGTGAAGATCATGACGGCACTCCGGCAAGTGCCGCAACAGAATCTCCTGCTTCCAATGACCATCGGCATATAATAGTCAATTAAAAATCAATAAATTTTGCCAATATTTAACGTAGGTACCCTAAAAGGGGGTCCTTTTGGTGCTATACGTCAGAATTGGCTACTTACTAATTTATCAATAAGTTACTGGATTATTCTTTCAATCCAAATTCTTGTTGAGTCTTTTGTTTTTTTAAATATGTGAGATTTCCAAGTTAAATGAATATACAATGAAAGAAATGATAAGACCATTAATTAAAAAGATAAGGAGATAAATATGGATACGAAATATGAATATAAGGTATGCACAAGATGTTTAACCTTCAACCATGCGCCATACATAGAGGACACACTGAGTGGCTTTTCCAATCAGGAGACGACATTTCCTGTGATTCATTGTATTATTGATGATGCCAGTACAGATGGTGAGCAAGAAGTAGTGAAAAAGTTTGTGTATGAGAACTTCTGCATAGATGGTTTAACAGAAGAGACTGATGACTATGTTATGTTATTCATACGACACAAGTCCAACATAAACTGTTACTTTGCTGTCTATTTTTTGAAATACAATCATTGGCGAGTGCCAGAATTTAAAAAAAGAAAAGAAGAGTACTTTGAAAGATGGACTGAAAAAGCAAAATACACTGCATTATGTGAAGGTGATGATTATTGGACAGATCCCCAAAAATTACAAAAACAGGTTGATTGGTTAGAAAATCATGACGATTATTCTATGTGTTTTCATCAGGCAATTGAGCATTCTGAAAACGGTTCTTTTCCAGATCGCCCATTTGCAATAATAGAAAATAGAGATTACGATGGTGTTGAACTTTTTAGAAAATGGATTGTTGCAACGGCCTCTGTGGTGTATAGGGCGAGTATACACAATTCACAGATTTTTAAAGAGACTCGTGAGAATAAGAATTTTTGCTATGGTGATATTACCCTTTTTCTGTCATGTGCTCATGAAGGTAAAGTCAGAGGTATGTCTGATATGATGAGTGTTTATAGACGTAATGATGGTGGTGTTACTCTTTCAGTGTTCAACACTTATAAAAAGGCGTTAAAAACAGCTGTTCATAATCATGAGATATACAAAGTTTTTGGAGAAGCATACAAAGCAGATTCTGACCATTTCGTTTTGACTATATTATGTAGTAATTTTGTTAAGCATAATGTGCCAGATGATGCCAAAAAGGAAATGATTGATTATGCAAAAACCATTTCAAAAATTGGGACTTATTCTATGATATGTAAATTCTATATTTTAACACGCCTACGCGAATTTAAACATCGGATATTGAGATGAAAATATCAATCGTTACAATCAACTTTAATAATGGAGATGGACTTGAGCGTACCATCAAAAGTGTTCAGGAACAGACTTATCAAGACATTGAACACATTGTTATTGATGGTGCTTCTACAGATAATTCTGTAGATGTAATAAAATCCTTGGAAGAAAAAATTGCATACTGGGTAAGTGAGTCAGATAAAGGTATTTATAATGCCATGAATAAAGGCGTCGCTCAGGCTCACGGAGAGTATTGTCTTTTCTTGAACTCAGGTGACAGACTTTTTAAACCAGATTCTCTTGAGAAAGTGATTCAACAAGCCCCAACTGAAGATATTGTATCTTGTGATGTTATAAGAGATGATGATGAGGTTTATGGATATGATTCACCACCAGATGAAATAACCCCTGCATTTATTAGTAGAAGTGCTATTCCTCATCCTTCTACGCTGATAAAAGCCTCTGTGATAAGACAATATGGTTATCGTGAGGATTTTAAACTTATATCGGACTGGATTTTTTTCTATGAGGCTTTAATAAGAAACGATGCGACGTATCAACATATTAGTTTGCCATTGTCAGTTTTCTATACTGATGGTATATCTTCAAGAAATAAAAATCTAATTAAAGAAGAGGGAAGAAGATATAGTGCAAGTATCTTTTCGAAACGTATGCTAAAAGAAAAACATACCCAGATTTACAAAGATTTCATTGATAGACAGTTCCTTTCGGATAGATATAATAAAATCATACATCATGTTATAAGATTTTTCTGCTGGCTACAAAGTCATAATATAAAAATGTAATTAATAATAGTAAGGCAGATATGAAGGTTCTTCAAATTAATACGACATATAACATTGGTAGTACGGGACGTATAGTAGCGGGAATTGACAATGTCCTGCAAAACGCAGGTCATGTTTCTTATGTCGCCTTTGGTTATGGGAATGTAGAAGATAGACATCATTTTCGTATTGTAAATCGCTTTGAGGCAATATGCCACAATGTGTTATCACGTTTTACTGATGGGCAAGGGCTTTTTTCACAACTGGAAACAAAAAAATTGCTCAGATGGATGGATGATATACAACCTGATGTGGTACATCTGCACAACCTTCATGGTAATTATGTGAATTATCCCATGCTCTTTAAGTGGTTACAGCATTCAACATGCAAGGTAGTTTGGACGTTGCATGATTGTTGGCCTTTTACTGGGCATTGCGCTTATTTTGATACTGTTCAATGCTTGCGCTGGAAAGATGGATGTCGCGATTGCCAGCAATATAGGTCCTATCCAATGTCTTTCTTTGTTGATCATAGTAAAAAAAATTGGCATAAGAAGAAAGAGCTATTTACTTCATTAGGTGAACGCCTTGTTATGGTACCTTGCTCTGAGTGGCTCGGAGGATTGTTGCGTGATTCTTATTTTGAAAACACTAAAATTGAAGTTGTTCATAACGGTATTAATATCTCGAATTTTTGCATTTGGAAAAAAACAGAACCAGCGTGTAATGGTAAAGTCTATGTGCTGGGAGTGGCACCAGCATGGGCAAAAAGGAAAGGGCTGGATGACATGATGAAATTGAGAAAATTACTACCAGACATAATTGATATGGTATTGATTGGACTGACTATAAAACAATTATCAAGACTCCCAAAATCTATAATTGGGAAAGAGCGTGTAGACTCAGTTGAAGAATTGGCACAGCTCTATTCAGGGGCTTTAGTACTCGTAAATCCAACTTATGAAGATAACTACCCTACCGTAAACCTTGAAGCTGAAACTTGCGGAACACCAGTAATTACGTATAGAACAGGTGGAAGTCCAGAGTCAGTGCCTGAGGATATGGGGGTTGTAGTGAGACAAGGTGACGTAAATGGCCTATATAAAGCGGTTTTAGATATTTATAATAATCCATTGAAATATAACTCTGAAAGAATAAGTCGGTTAGCTCGTTGTAGGCATGATGAGAACTTGTGCTTTCAATCATATCTTAAAATCTACGAAAAAATATGGGAATGATTCCTTATTATTTCATGCTTGCTATCATATTGATATGTGCATGGGCCTTTAGTCCAAAAATGTCATCGAAGAAACAGAAGTGGCTATTAGTTGTAGCATTGTTACCCGTTTTCTGTTTGTTGTCATTCAGATCAGAATCAGTTGGAGCTGATACGGCAAGCTATACTTCGTTATATTTGAATATGGCAGACCTTGGAAGTGTGGATAAAACGAGTCGAATTGAGTTCGGATTTCAGTTGTTCTCTATTGTTTTGTATAAATGTTTTGGCTCAACGCAGGCCCTTTTTATTTTTTCATCGCTGATTGTATGTGTTTCATTGTTCATTTTCATTAAACGGACTGCGACTAATCATTCTTTAGCTTTGTACTTTTTCGTAACTATGGGTTTTTTTCAGTTCGCTTTATCTGGTATTAGACAAACGTTGTCAATATCTATATTATTATATACTCTTCCATTTATTCAAAACAAGAAATTAATTCCTTATTTTGCTATTGTTATTTTGGCGTATTTATTTCATAAGTCTGCTCTATTATTCTTACCGATGTACTGGATAATGAATTTGAGAGTTACAAAATTAAACATGTTGCTTGCATTTGGTATAATGCTGGGAGCGCTTATTTTTGCTGAACCACTATTATTGACAGCTGCTGATGCACTTAACTATGATTATGGCATAGAGAGTACGGGTAACGGTATACTTTTTATGTTAGTCGTCTTAATTATCTCTGTGTTATGTTTAAAGAATAGATTAGTAATAATAAATAAAAAAGCTACAAATGTTTTATTGCTTAATGCCAATTATGTTTCCCTAACGCTTTGGGTGGTTAGGCTTGTCAGTCGTACGGTTGAAAGAGTGTCATTGTATTATATGCCTTTTACATATGTAGCGCTTGAACAATATATTAGTACGCGGTCTAATAATAACAGATGGTCTTTTGTGTTAGTAGCTGTATTGTTGGCAACATTTTTGTTTGTTCATCGTATTTCTCCATCAGAAGCATTGAATAACTTTACATTTTATTGGCAATGATAAAAATTGTTTTTGTTTCAAACTACATTAACCATCATGAAAAGTTCTTTTGTGATGAAATAAGTAAAAAGCCAGGAGTTGAATTTCATTTCATCCAGACCATGCAAATGGATGAAGAGCGTGTAAATCTTGGATGGAGTATTGATATTAACTCTTTATCCTATTGTACATGCTCTTATGGAAGTAATGGCGAGTATGAAAAGGCACTTAAGTCGTGCTCAAGGGCTGACGTGCTTATTCTTGGAAGCGCTCCATACGAGTTTATCGCAGAACGTGTAAGGGAGAACAAACTCACTTTCTTTTACGCTGAGCGGCTTTTTAGGAACGGTTTGTGGCACATGTTGTACCCTCCTACTTTCTTCAATGTCCTGAAGCGTTTTATTATCCCCGGAAATAAGAGCAATTTCTATATGCTTTGCGCAAGTGGATATACAGCACTCGATTGTCACAAGATACATGCATTCCGAGGGAAATACTTTAGGTGGGGGCATTTCATCGAGGTGAAGAATTTTGATTCCGTTGATGCGTTATTGGAGTCTAAAAGGTTGAAACACCCGCAGGGCGTTTCCATTCTTTGGGTTGGCAGATTAATTGGATTAAAACACCCTGAACAGGCTATTCAAGTGGCAGCAAAATTAAAACATCAAGGATATAAATTTGAATTGAACATCATTGGGACAGGAGAAATGGAAGAAGCCTTGGAACAAGAGGTTAAAGAAAAGGATCTCACAGCAATCGTCCATTTCTTAGGTGTAATGAAGCCCCAAGAAGTCCGCTCCTACATGGAGGACGCTAACATATACTTGTTCACAAGTGACTTTAATGAAGGCTGGGGGGCCGTCCTTGGTGAGGCAATGGCCTCGGGCTGCGCTGTTGTAACGAGTCATGGTATCGGTGCCACACCATTCCTTGTCAAACATAATGAAAACGCTTTGATATATGAAAATAGCAACAAGGAGTCTCTCTTCCGTAATGTAAAGAAGCTAATTGAATCGGAAGAGTTAAGGACGAGACTAGCACGTAACGCCGTTGAAACAATGGGGAACCTATGGAATGCAAATGTTGGGGCCAATCGGTTGTATGAAGTGATTAAAGCTCTGAAAGCTGGTACTGACATCCCAATATATGATTATGGTCCGATGAGCAAGGCGGCATTATTAAGTAATAATTGGTTTAAAGATGATACAGTCTAAGAAAGATTATCTCTATTATTTAGAGTGCGATAAATTAGCCCTACGCAAAACGACAAAATGGCCACGATACAAACATGATATAATTTGGATTTTTGAGCGTTTGCTTAGGAAGTGTGAATACTTTGAGAACTGCCGGCATGACATGATTGGTCGGCTTTATGGAAAATGGCTAAAATATCGTTATGTGTGTTTGAGTCATCAGCTCGGATTCTCCATTGGATTTAATACATGCGGTCCAGGTCTTAGTCTGGAACATTATGGAAATATAGTCATCAACCAGATTGCTAAGATTGGGTGCAATTGTCATATCATTGGAAGTGTTGTCATTGGAGCAACAGAGGACGATAAGGTGCCAACAATAGGGGATAATGTGTTTATCGGTTTCGGAGCCGCTATTGTTGGTGATGTAAAAATTGCAGATGGTATTGCTATAGGGGCTAATGCTGTCGTAACAAAAGATATACTCACTCCAAACGTGACAGTGGGTGGCGTTCCGGCAAAGATTATCTCACAGAGGGGTTCTGAAGGTTATTTAGTTAAGGCAACTGAAAAGATCAAGAATCAATATTAATGTAAGTATGAGTAAAATAAACGGCGTTAAAAATGCATTAAAGCCTCATTATCATAGGCTTCAACGGATGTTTAAGTTTTATCGAAGGATAGGGTTATATAGTAAGGATTTTTCCATAATCAGTAACAATTGCACAGGTGGTTATGTGTACCAGTATTATGGTATACCATATAATACTCCAACAGAAGGGCTGTATTTCACTACGAGTGATTATATAAAACTCATGCAAATCCCTGAGTATTACTTTAAACAAAAAGTTCACCTTATAGATCCGCAAAAGTCTAGTTTATATAAAGAAGGAAGAATCATTAATCATCCTGTTGGTTTAATTGATGATGTCGAAGTGTATTTCTTGCATTATCATGATCCAGAAGAGGCTCTTAGTAAATGGTATAGGCGTGCATCAAGGATTAATTATAATAAATTGTTCTTTCTATTGACTGAAACTGAACTCATGAAGCAAGGACATGTACAGCAGTTTTCGGAAACAATTGAGAAAAAGGAGTATACTGGGGTTTGCTTAACAATGAACGATTATAACGTATCTCATTCTAAGTTTATTCCAAATGTTCCATTAGACGAGGATAATGGGAATGCATCTTGGAAGCCAGAGATAATTATTTCATCTTTAGATTGGAAAAATATATTAAATTCTTTATGATTGAACCAACAATTAGCGTAATCATTGCCGCATATAAGGTGGAAACTTACCTTCACAAATGTGTGGACAGCATATTGGCTCAAACGTACAAGAATCTGGAGCTCATTTTAGTGGATGATGGCTCTCCAGATTCATGCGGAGCGATTTGTGATGATTATGCAAAAAAAGATGACAGAGTAAAGGTCGTCCATAAGGCTAATGGAGGACAGTCTACTGCGCGTAACGCTGCATTAGATATTGCGCAAGGTGACTATATTGGTTTTATCGACGGAGACGATTGGATAGAACCTGTGATGTACCAAAGTCTTTTAGACGTATCATTTAAGGAGGATGCAGATATCGTTCAGTGCGGATGGTATAAAGTGGAAACCGATGGGACAAAAGAATGTCCGTTCTCAGAACCTTTCAAGGAAGTATATACTTCTGAACGGGGATTGGATGAACTGATTCAATCCCAAGGTGGGCATTTGAATACCAGTGTCTGTTGTAAATTATTCAAACGAGATATTGCGCAAAAATATAGGTTTTCTCCTGTTCGGGCATATGAGGACGACGAGTACATCTTCAAGACAGTGTCTGAGGCTACAAGAATAGTCTGTATTGATACTCCTTATTATAACTATTTAAATAGAGAAGGGAGTACGATGACAGCGACTTTCAACCTCAATAAGATTGCACTGGTTACAATACAGAGCAATATCTGTGAATTGCTTAGGAAACGCTATCCCGAACGTTACCCAGAGGTCCAAAAGATATTGTGTTCAAAGCAATTCTATATATTGCACAGCTTGCTAAGACATTCAGAGATTGATGAGAACGGGATTCATGCCAAGGAATTATTCGATTCGTTGATGACGAGTTATGGTAGTTATATGCAAAATTCTCAGATGGGGCGAAATAAACTTGTACTTTGGTTGATGAAGTATATGCCCTCTTTTGTGTGGAAAAAGGTTTTAGATATTAGATTTAAAAAAACATAAGCATTAAGGAGTAATTTGTAACTCTTTTAACGATTACTATCTAAACAATGGGGAAACGTATTCTTATAACATCAATACCTTCATGGAATCAAAATGGTTCAAATACATGGACAACATTATTTGATTTCGCAGAACCTGAAGATGTGGCAAACTTGTTCATTAATCCTGAATTGCCAGATTCTAAGGTCGCATCGCGCTATTTCAACATTTCTGAACGTAATGTTGTAAAAAGTGTGTTTAAAAGAAATATTCAAACTGGCTGTGAAGTGTCGGTTAAAGAATATACCAAAAACAGTAAACTTGTACAGTCGTATCAGAAAGATCAAAAGAGGGTTAGGTTCTTTATGAAACATAGATGGCGCTTTTTTATGTGGTTGCGCGAATTTGCTTGGTTCTTTGGGCACTGGAAGTCCAAAGAATTGGATGAATTCATGAAGGATTATAAACCGGAAGTTTTAGCATTTGCGATAGAAAACTATCCGTACTTCAATAGGCTCAACGAATACTTAATTGATACATACAAGCCGAAAACTGTAATCGGATTCTTTTGGGATGACAATTTTACATATAAGCAACGACCGTATAGCTTATTTTTTAAAATTGAGAGGTTTTTCCAAAGACGCATGGCTCGTAGATTAGTTGGTAAATGTACAAAAATACTTGCGATTAGCCAGAAGATGAAGAGTGAATGTGATGCAGAGTTCGGTGTGAACAGTATAGTGATAACAAAACCCATTTTTAATCTGGATCCATTTATTCCATACAAAGTAAGTGAGCCGATTAAGATGCTATACACAGGTAAGTTGGTGATTGGGCGTGATCAAACAATTGCTAAAGTGGTAGCAGCAATAAAGGAAATCAATACAAATGGCCAGAAGGTTATATTGGATATCTATACTAATACATTACTTTCTGAAAAGATGAAGAAGCAAATAGATATCTCTGGGTGTTGCGTGTTGCATGATCCAGTTCCTCAAAATCAAGTGTTTGAATTACAGAAGGGAGCAGATATTCTATTGTTTGTTGAATCGCTGACCGATGAGGATTTGACGGCAAGATTGTCGTTCTCGACAAAATTAACCGACTATTTTGCCGCAGGGAAGTGTGTATGGGGTATAGGTAACGCTGATCTTGGCCCCATATCATATATTAGAGAGGAGGATGCTGGTTTTGTTAGTAGTACCACAAATCAGATAGCAGATGTACTCAATCAACTGGTGGAAACACCGTCTTTGATAGTAGAGTATGCCAAAAAGTCTTATGATTGTGGGAAACGAAATCATGATGGAACAACCATCATCAACAAGTTGAAGAATGATGTGGTTGAGTATTAAGGATCAATATAATGATATGACGATATTTTCAAAATAGACAATAATATAATGGCATTAAAACTAATGTATATTACGAACCGCCCCGAGGTCGCAAGAATTGCAGAAGAAGCAGGGGTGGACAGGATTTTTATCGATATGGAATATATCGGTAAAGACCTTAGACAAGGAGGCTTAGATACCGTACAGAATCACCATACCTTCGAAGATATAAAGGCAATTAGATCCTCTATTTCAGCTGCCAAATTGCAAGTTCGAGTTAATCCGATACATAACGCTATACTTGATTATTGCAACACGGAAGATGAAGTGAGCCGTGCAATTTATTGTGGCGCGGACATCTTGATGTTGCCAATGTATAAGACCATGGATGATGTTGAGCGGTTTTTAAAGGCTGTTGATGGCCGTGCTACCACATTACTGCTGGCAGAAACTGTTGAGGCTGCTTCAATTATGTCGGAAGTGGTAAAAATTAAGGAAGTTGATGAGATTCATATTGGTCTTAATGACTTACATCTTGCCAAGGGTATGCGTTTTATGTTTGAACTGCTTGCTGACGGCTCTGTTGACAGACTATGTAATATTATAAGACCTTCAGGAAAGCCATACGGCTTTGGGGGTATTGCACGCCTTGGCCATGGTGTTCTTCCTGCTGAGAAAATCATTATGGAACACTACAGAGTCGGATCTTCGATGGCTATCTTATCTAGGGCTTTCTGTGACGTTAACAAGATAGATGATATTGCTTTGATAAACCAGCTCTTTAAAACTGAAGTAAAACGGATACGAGAAGCCGAGGATTGTTTTTCAAAGTGTACAAAAGACCAGTTTGAACAAAACCGTCAGGAAGTTGTGAAGTTAGTCAACGAAATAACAAAAACATTATGATAGAGAAAAAGATAAAGATTTGTGCTTTGACGACTATTTCAAAGACTATGGATTGGTTCGTAGTTGATTCGATGCGCAATTTGTCAAATAATGGCTATGACGTTACTCTTATCTGTAATATGGAAGAAGGATTTGCCGAGAGAAATAGCGATTATGCCAAGTGTATCAATATACCAATGAGTAGAGGGGCAAGTCTCCATGACATCATCAAGGTGCCAATCCAACTATACAAACTCTTTCGCCGAGAGAAGTTTGACGTGATATATTACACTTCTCCCAACGTATCGTTATATGCATCTGTTGCCGGTTGGCTTGCAGGTGTAAAATGTCGATTTTATAATCAGTGTGGTTTAAGATATGTTTCTTTTAAAGGGAAAAAGCGTTCTTTATTCAAGTTTATTGAACAATTAACCTGTTCCTTTTCAACTACAATACGTGGTCAAAGTCCACTTAATCGTCAATTTGCAATAGATGAAGGTTTGTGCCCTGCCGAGAAAATTTCCGTGGTTGGCATAGGTGGAACTACAGGTGTGTCACTAAAGGAGTGCGACAGTTTTAATGCTAACGAAGCAAAATTGAGACTGAGGGATAAATATGGCATTCCAGTTAAAGGATTCCTTTTCGGATATGTGGGTAGAGTAAATGCGGATAAGGGTATCAATGAACTTATTACTGCATTTTTGGAATTGCAGAAAAAACACGATGACATATACCTTGCATTGGTGGGTATGATTGATGACACAAATCCCATTAGCGAAGAGAATATGCGTATCGCTAAGGAAAACAGCCATATTTGTTTTACAGGCAATGTGCCCCCCAATGAGGTGTACGCACACATGGCCATGTTTGATGTACTTACGCACCCTACCTATCGTGAAGGCTTTGGTAAAGTTTTGCAAGAGGCTATGGGCGTTAGACTTCCAATTATAACTACAGATGTACCAGGCCCATCTGAAGTTGTTGAAAATGGTGTATCAGGCCTATTGGTGAAAGACCATGATTCTGTTGATTTGTGTGATAAGATGGAACTGCTCTATAGCGATAGCTCTTTACGTGAATCTTTGTCACTTCAAGGGCGTATGAGGGCGGAAAAGTATTTTGACCGTGCAATTATGCTGAATAATATATTGAAAGATTTAAACAGCACGTTAGGTGTATAAGCCCTTCGTAAAGCGGTTAATTTGAAAACGAAATGAGAAAGGAATATTTAGAAGAAAAAGAATCTATAATTAGAGAACTTGTTGCGGCTTCTTTGCCTGCGGAACAAGCTGAAGTAGTTGCCGACTGTTTCGCTACAGCAGATGCTTATGGTGTTACCTCTCATGGTATCAATGTCTTGCCATCTCATGTGGAGAAAATAAAAAGAGGGGGGT
The DNA here is from genome assembly GCF_000702825.1 of Prevotella sp. P6B1. Classification (GTDB taxonomy): domain Bacteria; phylum Bacteroidota; class Bacteroidia; order Bacteroidales; family Bacteroidaceae; genus Prevotella. The sequence goes on along the minus strand of NZ_JNKF01000012.1, from coordinate 31,661 downwards.
ATAACTTAAATCCTTCTCTATCCATTGTGCGTGAGTCACCAAGTTTTGCTTTGATTGATGGAGATAATGGTTTTGGGCCAGTATCAGCCACTTTTTGTATGAGTTATGCAGTTGAGCGGGCAAAAAAAGTTGGCGTGTACCATGTGTTTAGTAAGAATAACAACACTGTAGGACCAGCTTTTTACTATCCGTTAAAAGCGGCAGAGAGTGGATGTATAGGTATTCTATTCTCTAATAGCCCTGCACAGATGGCTCCATTTGGGGGAAAGGAGAAAATGTTGGGAACAAATCCGTTCTCCGCAGTTATTCCGGTGCCAGATGGCGACCCCATTATCATCGATATGGCAACAAGTGTCGTTGCGAAAAGCAAATTCAAACAATACAAAGAAGATGGGAAAAAGCTACCTGATGGTTGGGCATTAGATGAGAATGGAAACCCAACAAATGACCCGGAAGAAGGAATGAAAGGATTAGTGTTGCCTATGGCTGGTTTCAAAGGTTATGGTATTGCGATGTTAATTGATTTGATTTCCGGTCTGGTGTCTGGTGCTGCCTTCTTAAACAAAGTTGGTCGGTTCTACTCTTCAGATAATAAGGGTATGAATGTCGGATTCTGTTGTATTGCTATAGAGCCAAGATTGATAATGGGGGATGAGTATGATACCGCTATAAAAGAATATGTCAGCTTATTGCGTAATTCTGAGAGGAACGGGTCAGGGCCTATTTGTCTCCCTGGAGATGATCGTCTGGCATATTTTAATAGAGAACAGTAATACATGGTTTATCTGACCAAAAATATGCAGGTGAAAGCCGAACTTCAATTCTTTGAATTATTGCGTTCAGGCTTATGGGGCAATGAGGCCGATGCGTCGTCGTTTACAAAAGATGTTGATTGGGGGGTAATATATCAATATGCAGATGAGCAGTCTGTATCTGCTGTCGTGTTTGACGGAATTGAGGCGCTGAAAGATAAGGACGGAAAGAATATAACACCTCCCAAGATTGACTTGCTGACCTGGATGGGTGAAGTTTTTATAATAGAAAACAACAATCACGTATTAAATGAGAATCTGAAGACGCTTGAAAGCTATTTTCATGATAAAGGCATAAGAACACTCCTTCTAAAAGGACAGGGGTGTGCTTCATTATATCGGAACCCATTGCACAGGAATAGTGGAGATATTGATTTGTTCGTAGGCTTGGATCAATATGAAGCAGTTAAAAACATTCTTAAGGAAGACGGAATTGCAATAGAAAAGGAAACACGAAAGGATCTTCATTTTATGTGGCATGATACACCTGTGGAATGTCACAAAATGGCATTGCATTATTATAGTCCCATCATTAATCAACCACTACAACGTATTAATAGAGCTGAAGAGTGGCGTGAACCAAGAAGTTTTATATTGGAAGGGCAAGAAATTGGACAGCCGAATCCTACATATAATGCTTTTTTTATATTCATGCACATACATCATCATTTTGTGCAAACGGGAATCGGGCTTAGACAGATATGTGATTGGACGCTTTTCCTTCATCGCCATTGTGCAGAGATTGATTGGGACAAAATTCAACAGTATCTAAAAGATGTTAGGGCAACGCTTGCATGGGTTTCTTTCTATGGTTTCGCAAAAGAATATCTGGCATTAGATATAAATGCCCCTGAGTGGATGAGGCAATACAAAAAAGAAGATGTTCAGTTTTTGTTTAGTGATATAATGGCTGTAGGAAACTTTGGGCAGTCGAGCGAATCAATGAAACACCGCTCCTTTGACAAAGGTTTCTTTGGGAATATATATTCATTCTGGGCTTTGTTCAAACGATTGATAAAAGTCTTCAAATACGGGAAAGAGAAGATTATAGCCTATCCTATATGGAAAGTAAAGGCTAAACTCAGATTCGTCCCATTTTAATTTTGGCATATATGGCGAATAGATATTCTTTTATTAAGAAGATATCCCAATGGTACTTCGGAAAGAATGTTTTACCATATTGGGTGATTCTTTTGATGGACACCGCCATAGTGTTCATCTCTGCGGTGTTCACCTATTGGGTGACAAACCGAACTATGATGGCGTTTGAGAACCGCTTTTCTATGCTCTATACGGCTCTGCTGTTTGCGGCATTGAGCTGGGTGGGTGCAAAGGTGTTCAAGACCTATTCAGGTGTATTACGTTACTCCAGTTCCATCGACTTGGCCAAGCTGGCATACGCCAACCTGACAACGCTGGTGCTGGCAGTGGCAAGCTACTACCTGTTCCGATGGACAGGGGTAGAATGGCTGTGCGCCATCAAGCCGCTGGAGACCATCGTAGTATTCACTATCTCATCGGCATTGATGTGGGCATCGAGACTGGTGGTGAGGATTCTCTACGACTCGTCGAAAGAGGATACTCCAGCTATGCGTGTGCTGATTTACGGTGCGCTGACGGGTGGCGTGGGACTGGCTCAGTTTATCCGCACGCAGAGCCCGCAGCAGTTTGAACTTGCGGGATTCATCTCGCACGAACCTCGCATCAAGAGCATGAAGCTGTTGGGCGTGAAGGTCTATACGCTCGATGGTGACATTGCGGAGGCGATTCGGACGGAACGAATTCAGGCCGTACTGGTAAGCCCTTTCCGCATCAACAACTTCCGACAGAACCAGGAACTGCAGGACCTCCTGATTAACGCAGGCTGTAAGATTTTTATGGCACACGAGATTCAGGAGAGCAGTGTCCAGGACGGTAAACTGACGGACGAACAGCTGCAACTGCACGAGGTGAGTGTGGAAGACTTGCTTCCTCGTCAGGAAATCAAGGTGGACATGAAGTCGGTTGGTGACCTGCTGGCAGGCAAACGCGTGCTGATAACAGGAGCTGCAGGTAGCATCGGTTCAGAAATGGTAAGGCAAGTGGCAACGTTCAAGCCCGCCAAGATGATGCTCATCGACCAAGCTGAGACTCCACAACATGACATTGAACTGATGATGGCGAGGGATTTCCCCGAGGTGCCTTGTGAGGTGGTGGTGACTAGCATCAGTCGCAGAACGAGGATGGAGTATATCTTCGATTCGTTCAGGCCTGAATATGTGTTCCATGCTGCTGCCTACAAGCACGTGCCTATGATGGAGAACAACCCCAGCGAGGCGGTGATGAACAATATTTATGGTACGAAGGTGATAGCAGATATGAGTGTGAAGTATGGCGTAAAAAAGTTCGTCATGATTTCTACAGACAAAGCAGTGAATCCCACAAATGTGATGGGGTGCTCTAAGCGTATCTGCGAGATCTATGTCCAAAGCTTGGCTAAGAAATTAGCAAAGGAAGCAAAAGAAAAAGGCTCTTCATCTACTGACTATACACAGTTTGTGACTACACGCTTTGGAAATGTACTAGGTTCGAATGGCTCCGTTATTCCACTGTTTAAGCAACAGATTAAGAATGGTGGTCCTGTGACAGTGACAGATGAAAGAATTGTGAGATTCTTTATGCTAATACCAGAAGCATGCAAACTGGTACTTGAAGCTGGAACGATGGGCAATGGTGGAGAAATATTTGTCTTTGACATGGGCGAACCGGTGAAGATAGCAGACTTGGCAAAAAGAATGATTGCATTGTCTGGTGCTAAGAATATAGAGATTAAATATACAGGTTTGCGCGAGGGTGAGAAGTTGTATGAGGAAGTGTTGAACGAACTCGAAGGCACTAAACCCACATTCCATGAGAAGATCCGTATTGCTCAAGTGCGAGAGTACGACTATGAACAGGTGGAGAAGGACATTGACGAACTGGTAGAAATCGCCAAGCAGTTCGACAACATGGCCACCGTGAAGAAGATGAAGGAGATCGTGCCAGAGTATAAGAGCAACAACTCAGTGTATGAGAAACTGGACAAGTGATAAATGTGTGCGTTAAAACAAGAATTAAGAACAATATACTAAAGCGCTCAAAGATTTTCATGGATGACAACGCAAGGTGTCTTTTCCATGGGCACTTTTGGTTTATGGTTTAATAATATATATATATATATATGATTGAATACATTATCATAGCAGCCGTGCTGCTTGCCTTGGAGCTAGCTTACTTTAAGATTGCAGATAAGTGCAACATCATCGACAAACCGAATGAAAGGTCATCGCACTCGACCATTGTGTTGCGAGGAGGTGGTGTGATATTTGCCATATCGATGGTAATTTGGTTTGGATGGATGATTGTAGTTCAAGGGGGCAATAGTTTAATAGTTCAAGAGTATTTGCCGTTTATGTGTGGACTTGTGCTTATCAGCGGGGTGAGCTTCTGGGACGATGTGCAGTCGCTGCCGGACACGGTGAGACTGGTGGCTCAATTCGTGGCGATGGCGCTGATGTTCTGGAGTATGGGCCTATTCTCAGTTGAGAGTTTAGGGTTGAATGTTGATAGTCAGTTGATGAGTTATGTGTTGATGGGGTTGATAATTGTAGCTGCGCTCATCGTATATGTTGGTGGTATGAATATCATCAACTTTATGGATGGTATCAACGGCATCACGGCAGGCTATGCTCTGGCGATACTGGTGCCATTGCTAATAGTTGATAGTCAGTTGAAAGTTGAGGAGTTTATAGAACCGAGTTATCTCATCGTGGCTATCATCGGGGTGCTCGTGTTCTGCATCTTTAACTTCCGCCCGAAAGGGAAAGCGAAGTGCTTTGCAGGGGATGTGGGGAGCATAGGAATAGCTTTTATCATGCTTTTCGCCCTTGGAAAGCTGATAGTGCAGACGGAGGACTTGTCGTATCTGGCGTTTCTGATGATATATGGTGCTGATGGTATATTGACAGTGTGTCACCGTGTTATGCTGCATGAGAATCTGGGGGAGGCGCACCGAAAGCATGCCTACCAGCTGATGGCGAATGAGCTGAAGATAGGACATGTGAAGATTTCGCTGCTGTATATGGTGCTGCAGTTGGCGGTGTCGCTGGGATTCATCTACCTCTGCCCCAATACAGTGGCTGCGCACTGGATTTATCTGGTGGCTGTGGCAGCGGTGTTCGTGGTGGCGTATATTTGGTTTAAGAAGAAGTACTACCATCTGCATGAGGAGTATCTGGCGTCTTTGAAGAAGCAATAATCACGGCTGAAGACCGTATGAGTATTTTTAAACAATAAACTATCCACTATACACTTTACAAAAATGACAATTAACCAAGAATTACTGGACAAACTGTTTGAAGAGGCGAAGGGGAATCCTCGGCTGAGGACAAACCTGGACCTGAGGACATCGGCAGAGGATGGCTCGCAGCGTATGCTGAATGCCATGCTGCCAGGAACGGAAGTGGCTATCCACAGGCATCCGATGAGTAATGAGAACGTGATCCTCATTAAGGGTAGACTGGATGAGGTGCTGTATGAGGAGGTGACTTCTGAGGATGGCAAGGTGACGCTGAAGGAGGCGGAGCGCATCCATCTGTGCCCCGAGGATGGCGCCTACGGCTGCCAGGTGCCGAAAGGTGTGTGGCATACGGTGGAGGTGATTGAGCCATCGGTGATATATGAAGGGAAGGATGGAAAGTACGGTGAGGATGGGAGTGAAACGTACCGTGAGATGTAAGAAGTCTGAGGGCTGATGGAAGATGTCGTTCCTCGCTTAAAAGAGTTAAAACTGGATTATATTAATGGAAATTGTATTAAAAAATAAATAAAAATGAGTGTATTTGAAGGAAAAACGCTGCTTATTACCGGTGGTACTGGCAGCTTTGGAAATGCAGTGTTGAACCGCTTTCTGAGAACGGATATCGGGGAGATTCGTATCTTCTCGCGCGACGAGAAGAAGCAGGATGATATGCGTCACGACTTCCAGGCGCGTATGCCAGAGGTGGCCAACAAGATTAAGTTCTATATCGGTGACGTGCGCAACAAGAGCACACTGAAGTACGCGATGAAGGGTGTGGACTATGTGTTCCATGCAGCTGCCTTGAAGCAGGTACCCTCTTGTGAGTTCTTCCCCATGGAAGCCGTGAAAACTAATGTGATTGGTACGGACAATACACTTGATGCTGCTATTGACGCAGGCGTAAAGTGCGTGATTTGCCTTTCAACCGATAAGGCTGCATATCCTATCAATGCAATGGGTATCACCAAGGCTATTGAGGAGAAGATTGCTGTGGCTAAGAGTCGTCTGAGTGGTGACACCAAAATCTGTTGCACTCGTTATGGAAATGTGATGTGCAGCCGTGGTAGTGTGATTCCTCTCTGGATTGACCAGATTCGTAAGGGTAATCCTATCACACTGACCGAGCCTAAGATGACTCGATTCATCATGTCTCTCGAAGAGGCTGTAGATTTGGTGCTCTTTGCCTTCGAGAACGGTAAGAATGGTGACATCTTGGTTCAGAAAGCACCCGCTTGCACGATTCAGACTCAGGCTGAGGCTGTTTGTGAGCTGTTTGGTGGCAAGAAGGAGGAAATCAAGGTGATTGGTATTCGTCATGGTGAGAAGATGTATGAGACGTTGCTGACCAAGGAAGAGGCTGCAAAGGCCATCGACATGGGTAACTTCTATGCAGTGCCTGCAGATAACCGTGACTTGAACTATGATAAGTACTTCAAGGAGGGTGATGTGAAGCGTGCGTTGATTGATGAGTTTAACTCAAACAACACGCGAATTCTGAATCTGGAGGAGACGAAAGAGAAAATCGCTTCTTTGCAGTATATCCAGAATGAACTCAATGGAATTCCGAATCTCGTATAATATGAAGATACTTGTAACTGGAGCAAAGGGGTTCGTAGGTAAGAACCTCTGTGCTGCATTAAAGAATATCAAAGATGGTAAGGACAGGAGATTTCCTGACCTTGCCATTGAAGATATATATGAATATGATATTGATACAGATCCTGCTTTGCTGGATACCTTCTGCAAAGATGCTGGATTCGTGTTCAATCTGGCTGGTGTAAACAGACCTCAGAATCAAGAAGAGTTCATGCAAGGCAACTTTGGCTTTGCCAGCACACTGCTTGATACATTGAAGAAGTATGGGAACAAGTGCCCTGTGATGCTGTCTTCGAGTCAGCAGGCTTCATTGACTGGTCGTTTCGGTAATAGCGAGTATGGACGAAGCAAGAAAGCTGGTGAAGATTTGTTCTTGGAATATGGTAAAGAGACTGGTGCAGAAGTGCATGTATATCGCTTCCCAAACTTGTTTGGTAAATGGTGTAGACCTAATTACAATAGTGCGGTAGCAACCTTCTGCAATGCCTTCGCCAACGACCTGCCTTATACAGTTAATGACCCAAGTGTAGAACTGGAACTGCTCTACATTGATGACCTTGTAGATGAGATGATTGCCATCTTGCAGGGTAAAGGTCATCACTGCGAGTTCGAGGGATTAGAGGTTATTCCTGGACCTCTCGGCAAGTACAGGTATTGCCCTATCACCCACAAAGTGACTCTTGGTGAAATCGTCGAGCTCTTGAAAAGTTTCGCTGAACAGCCTAAGACTTTGATGATTGACCAATGGTCGACCTCTGTCGCGACTCGGCATAGTTCATGCGAGCATGACTCTGCCCTCGCTGCTCCATCGGTTCCTGAGATTCCTGATTACGCTTTTGCAAAGAAATTATATGCGACTTATCTCAGTTATCTGCCAAAGGAAAAAATTGCTTTTCCTTTAAAAATGAACGAGGATGATAGAGGTTCTTTTACTGAATTACTTCATACTGTTCATAGCGGTCAGGTGAGCATCAATATCTCGAAGCCAGGTATCACGAAGGGACAGCACTGGCACAACACCAAGTGGGAGTTCTTCATTGTGGTGGCCGGTCATGGCTTGATTCAGGAACGCAAGTTGGGAACTGATGAGGTGATAGAGTTTGAAGTGAGTGGCGACAACATCCAGTGCATCCACATGTTGCCCGGATATACACACAATATCATTAATCTCTCGGAGACGGAGAATCTGGTGACGGTGATGTACTGCAATGAGATATTTGATTCAAGTCGGCCTGATACGTTCTTCGAGGAGGTTTGATGGGTCGCTATGCTCGAAATTTGACAATAATTAGATTCAAAATTGTATAAGATGGATATTAAGCATTTTAAGAACGATGGAAAGCTGAAGCTGCTGATTATCGTGGGTACACGCCCTGAGATTATCAGACTGGCAGCTGTGATTAATAAGTGCAGACAGTATTTTGACTGTCTGTTGGCACATACGGGTCAGAACTATGACTACAACCTGAATGGGGTGTTCTTCAAGGACTTGAAGCTGGCAGATCCGGATATCTATATGGAGGCTGTGGGTGATGATCTCGGTGCAACGATGGGTAACATCATCGACAAGAGTTATAAGGTGATGGTAGAGACGAAGCCTGATGCTGTGTTGGTATTGGGTGATACGAATAGTTGTCTGAGTGTGATCGGTGCCAAGCGTCTGCATATTCCCATCTTCCACATGGAGGCTGGTAACAGATGTAAGGATGAGTGTCTGCCGGAGGAGACAAACCGCCGAATCGTTGATATTATCAGCGATGTGAATATGGCTTATAGTGAGCACGCTCGTAGATATTTGGCTGATTGCGGACTGCCGAAGGAGAGAACGTATGTGACTGGCTCGCCTATGGCTGAGGTGCTGCATCAGAACTTGGCTGAGATAGAGGCAAGCGATATTCATTCAAGGCTTGGACTGGAGAAGGGTAAGTATATCCTGCTGAGTGCTCATCGTGAGGAGAATATTGACACGGAGAAGAACTTCCTTTCGTTGTTCACTGCAATAAATAAGATGGCTGAGAAGTATGATATGCCAATCTTGTATTCGTGCCATCCTCGTAGTCGTAAGAGATTGGAGCAGTCGGGATTTGTGTTGGACAAGCGCGTGATTCAGCATGAGCCTCTTGGATTCCATGATTACAACTGCCTGCAGATGAATGCTTTTGCTGTAGTTTCTGACTCTGGTACTCTGCCTGAAGAGAGTAGCTTCTTTACATCAGTTGGGCATCCGTTCCCTGCCATTTGCATTCGCACTTCGACAGAGCGCCCTGAGGCATTGGATAAAGGTTGTTTTGTGCTGAGTGGTATTGATACCATTGGATTGCTCCAGAGCGTAGATGTGGCTGTAAGCCTGATTAAGGACGGTCATCAGGGCATTCCTGTACCCGACTACGTGGATGAGAATGTATCAACCAAGGTGGTACGCATCATTCAGAGTTACGTGGGGGTTGTTAATAAAATGGTCTGGAGAAAATTCTAAATCCCAAGAATTAGAGAATACGCAAGAGGGTCGATGCATTGCATCGGCCTTTTTTTATGCCCTGTAGGGGCAATATATCCAATCACCCATCGCCCCTGTAAGGGGCTCATAATGTAGCGTAGGGCCTCGGCCCTATGTGAATGAATAATCATCACCACCATTCACCCCTAATAGCCCCAAATAAAAAGGTAGCCGCTATCAAAGTAGAAATACTTGGTTAGCGTTTTATTTTTTTTGAGATATTTGGTAATAATTCGATTTTTTCTTGTTTTTGTTTGGAAGTAAAGAGAAATTTCGTATATTTGCCAACGGAAAGGGATGTCGACATCGAAAATCACCCTGAGTACATAAATGTGAACAAACTAAAAACTTCTCGTAAAGTGCTGAATCTTAATGTTTTAAGGTGCGCCTTGCGGAAAATTACTATGCCAAGGGGGATGCGAAGGAACAGGTGCGTGACATTCCAAATTGATGGACGAATACAATGAAATAAGTAGTGCTAATTCTAAATTGTTCAAAATTATGAGAATAGAGCTTTTTACATTATGTGAAGGGGCTTTCAATACCAATGGGAGGCTCACAATTGTTAATACATTTGAGGATATAGTTTCAGAGAAGTTTCCTTGGCGTGGTCAGCTTGGCTTGGCGTTGAAAATACTCTTCCCTCATGAAGAGTCAGGGGGCTTTGATATTTTAGTAAGGATTAAACCTGCTGGTGATGCGAAACCATTGCATGAAATTAAAGGCCACTTGGAGATTAAGCATAACGGTGGAGGTAAGGACGTGCGTCTTGCTATGTGTACAAATATTCAGGGAGTAGCCTTGAATAATCCTGGAGATTATGAGGTTGTGGTCTTGGTTAATGATAATGTGCTGCAAGCCTATCCCTTTAAAGCATTGGTTAAGCATGAGTGATTTTAACATCAATCAATCAACTCCATTCTCTTTCAAAGACGATGAATTGAAAGAGGACTTCTCTCGCGTATCCGTTAAAATTGGCTTAACGACAAGTTGTGGTTCAGACAGAGTTACCACCTTGGATACAAGGAGTAGTCAGGTGGAATGCGAATTTGTGTCAAACTTAGCAGGGTGGCAGAGAGATTCTTCTTTTATGTCGGTGAACAATTTTGCAAGTTCTTATTTCGATGCTATAGTAGATATGAAAGAGGATGCAGTACCGTTCATATTCAGGGAATTGGAGAAGGGACCAACGCCTCTTGTACATGCCCTGGACAAGATTTATGAAGGAGAGATGGAATATAAGGGCTATTTGCCTTTAGACTTTGTATGTAAGGTATGGCTGGAAATACTAAAGAAGAAAGGGATAAATGTATAGGTCATTATCCTGACCTTGAATATGACCTAGCTTTTGTGGTCAATAGCGATGAAGACAAGAAATACAATTGTATCGCTTTTGCTATTGGTTATCAAGATATATGGATTGCTACGGGTAGAGATATAGCATGGTTTTGGTGGCCCAATCACATACCCCTGGATACCGCCCCAAATTCATTGGTTGAGACGTTCAGGTATTTTGGATTTGAGGTATGTAATGATGATTTGCCTGAAGCTGGGTATGATAAAGTTGCTCTATACCAAAAAGACGGTAATTGGACGCATGCAGCCCGAATCATAGCTGACGGCGTATATCATAGTAAACTAGGTGAGAGTTTCGATATCTTTCATCGAAGGGGCGATGTGATGGATAAAGCGAATAATCCAAGTGAATCTTATGGTATCCCGTTTGTTTTTATGAAGCGAAAATATGCTGATCGCAGCAAACTGGTTTCTCAAAAACCGCAGCCTGGGAATATGCGGTACAAGGGCCATGATATCCCGTTTCTTTTACCAGATCAATGCTTACCTGGCTTTCTTGCAAGTTTGGGCGTATTCTGAAATGATGGTTATAATGAGGAAGAGAGGTGTTGTGGGGTTGGGAGGAAGGTCCTGCACTAACGCGGAGGAAATGGTGGCAAAGATAGGCTGGCATGACGGGACAACGGCATGACGGATTTTCGAAGAGAAATCAGCGGGGAAAGCGCTGGACGCATGGGTGAGGGTTCATGTCGAAGAGAAAAACATCCGATTATATACAAGTAGAAATCATCTAAAAATATGGGCTATACAGAGAGAAAAAAGATCTTTGATAAGATTGTACAGAAAAGGCGAAGACCTTTGCTGACGTATGTGACTTCAATTCGTCCTGGAATGGGTAGCCAGATGGCTGGCGATTCTATTCGCCCTATAATTGACCAGCTTGAACTAATTCCCAAGGAGAAGAAGAGTATAGACTTCCTGATTATCAGTAATGGCGGTGACCCAATAACATCTCTGAGAATTATGGGGCTGCTAAGGGAACGTTTTGAAACAGTATCAGTATTACTGCCGTATGTAGCTTATAGCGCTGCCACTATCCTCTCACTAGGAGCAGATGAGCTGGTGATGCACCCATACTCAAATATTGGACCTGTTGATCCTCAGTTGTCTGCACCGCATAGAACTCCATCGGGAGCAACAGAACAACTGGAATTCAGCCCTGAGGATATTGTAAACTATATTGAATTTCTAAAGGCTGATGTAAAAGCTGACAAAGAGCAGATGAAGACTGCAATACCACCACTAATGGAGCAGGTGGGTGCTTTGAATATAGGAAGGTCGAAAAGAAGCCAGCGGCTATCATTTTCGTTAAGTGAGAAGATGCTTGGTTTCCATATAAAAAACAATAAGAAGATAAAGGAAATTGCCAAGGCACTAAACTCTTCCTACTATCATCATGGATATGCAGTAGGGCGTTTAGAAGCTAAGAAAATGGGGCTGCCTGTTACTATGCCAGATGCAGAACTTGAAGGGTTGTTATGGAAGGTGTGGCTTGACTATGAAGCAGAGATGAAATGTAATGAACCGTTCAACGTAGTAAACGAAGTGCTGGCAAATCCTAACGCGTCGAAGGCTATTAATAGTATTCCTGTTATCAATTTGCCTGCAAATCTACCAGATGCGCAAAAACAAGCAATATACAATCAAATAGCAAATCAAGTTAATGTAATTCAGCAACAAGCATTAAATGTGAAATGCATGTTGGCCTCTATAGAGAGTCCATACGCAGCAAAAGTGTTTTATAATGACATTACTATTGCATATTGGCGAGATTCGAATTTGAACCTGAAGTTTAACTTGACTCCAAAGGGTTCTGGGTGGATTAAGTATTGAATTTTTAATTATGAGTAGAGTTATTACAATACAGTATTGTGGCCCATATACTATACAAACATCGGATGCTTCTTTAAGTCCACAAATAGTGGAGAGTGTGAGCCTTTCCATTGATCGTAGTGAGCTAAAAGATTACGAAAAGCCTGTGGTTCGTGAAATTGTGCACAAGTGAAAGCCTGAGGACAAACTAGAACTTGAGGACAGTAAGCAGAGGACGGACTGAGGTTCTTTGTATCGTATGTTTTGTGCAGGGTGATATGATTATAGGAAAGGAGTTGCTCGATAAGGTTTGTGGAAAAGCAAAGGCTTCACCGAGGCTTAGGATGAACTACAACTTTCATCAGAGCCTGGATGAAAAGTGCCATAGATTCCTGAATGCGGTTGAACCAGGGACCGAAGTCCCTATACATAAACGTCCCACAAAAGATGAAACGTTTGTGATTCTGCGAGGGAAGGTGCGGGTGACTACTCATAGGGATGATGGGACGATTATCGAGGATGTGGTGTTATGTAGTGAGGATGGCCGATATGGTGTGAATATTCCGAAAGGGGGGGCATAAGATAGAGGCTTTGGAGCCGGATAGCGTGATATTTGAATGCAAGGAGGGGCCGTTCTCAAGACTCACAAGCTCGAATGAGCGACCAGAGGTCGAGCGTGTGGAGCATGAGGTGGAGGGAATACTTGAATTGCCAAAGAAATGAAATATATCAAAGCTCTTTGGCAATTTTGCGCTTATTTGTTTTGGCCACAAAGAAAGGGCGAAGGAGGAATGATAATTAAGTAGATTATGGATTACAGTAAATATCAGTATTACCAAGATGTTCAGCTATGGCCGCTAACCTCCGAGTTTAACTATAAAAGATGGTTAGAGAATTTTGAAGAAGGAGAAGATCGACAAATAGCAAAACACATTCTTGATTTCTTTGTTTATATCCCCGAACTTCATGTGGATCAAATGTTGAAGACTGTAGTTGGAAAATGTGGATACTATTTCCAAAAACATGATCAAAATTGGTCGCACGAAAGTTTTATTAATGGTTGCTTATATAGTTTTATACCAGGTGATGATAAGGGTTTTGTTCATAGCGGTACGTTTTTTACAAGCAAGTTGCGCGATAAACTTGATATTCCCAATGAAAATATTGTAGATCCATATACTATGGTGCAGCGACTTGTTGGAGCACAAAAACCACTTAATGTTATTCTGGTCGATGATTTTGTAGGAACAGGAGCGCAGTGTTGCGAAGCATGGAATGAATTGTGGAAAGGGCAGTTTGGTTCAATTTCGGAAATTGTTGATGAGAAACAGCATCGGGTAGTTTATGCTCCATTGGTTGTAAACGAGATGGGAAAACAGGCTATAGAAAAGTATTGCAAAGGCTTGAATCTGGTTTATCTTCATTTGTTAGGTCCTGAGTATAGTTTGTTTAACGTTGACGGATTATGCTGGAAAGGAAACCATAAGCTATATGATAAGTGGATGGATTTATATAAGAGGATTGTTAAAAAAGAAGGTATTCCGGAAACAGATGGAGCGGCTGTTGTAGATGCAAAGGGATTTTGCGAACAGGGATTGGCATTGGCTTTTAAAAATGGCATACCAGATGCATGTCCGGCTTTCTTTTATTGGAATTCTGATACATGGAAACCGTTAATTAAAAAACATTATCAGCATGGATACAAAAGATAAATTAGTTCTGCTTGACGAATTGTTTGGAAATTACCGAGCAGAATGGCTTCACGAAGATATTTTTAAATTTTTCGCGACTCCAAGCTATTTGAATGAATTAACTGACAGGAGACCTTGCGTACTTATCGGAGGTAGGGGAACTGGCAAAACAACGGTCTTAAAAGGATTGTCATACCAAGGACAGTATGCCCTAAACAATCAAAGTCTGGCGGAATTTGACAAAGTTCCATATATTGGCATATATTGTAGAACCAATACGAATCATGTTACGGTATTTTCTGGGAAAAACATTAGTATAGAAAAATGGATTCCTATTTTTTCTCATTATATTAATCTGATTTTTACTTATGAGGTATTATATTTTATAAATTGGCATAAATCTTTATCGCCCGAAGATGAACAATTCTCACCCAATGCATGTAAACTTATTGCTTCAACTTTGCTACTGTCGGAAACAATATGCAGTTCTGACGAACTGTTTAATGAAATAGAAACAGCTCTTTATATATTTCAAAGCAGTATCAATAATATTGCTGATGGAAATATGCCGAATCTTTCTATGTCAGGAGTTCCAATAAAACTGGTTACCGAGGAATCATTGAAATTAAAACAGTTTAGAAATAAATCATTCTATTTTTTAATAGATGAGTATGAAAACCTCCTTGACTACCAGCAAATTATTGTAAACTCATTACTGAAACATGTTCCCGAATCATATACATTTAAAATTGGAGTTAGGGAAAATGGCTGGAGGGTAAAAACGACTTTAAATGATGACGAGGTGCTTAATGACCCAGCCGACTATGTGTTATTTGATATCGTTCGTGATTTTACTGACAAGGAAAACGGAACGTTGTTTGATAAGTTTGCTCAAGATGTATGTATTCTTAGACTAAAGAATTTATATGAAGATGGGATGCCCTTTGCGTGCATGGATGAGGTGCTAACTTCAATCAGTATAGAAGAAGAGGGGCAGAAATGGGGAGTTGAGGAACATGAATACTGTAAAAAGGTTGTTGAATTTGAACAAGAAAAGGGAATAG
This sequence comes from Prevotella sp. P6B1, assembly GCF_000702825.1. GTDB lineage: Bacteria > Bacteroidota > Bacteroidia > Bacteroidales > Bacteroidaceae > Prevotella. The sequence goes on along the minus strand of NZ_JNKF01000012.1, from coordinate 16,515 downwards.
ATTTAAATATCCATCCATTATATAAATTTTTCTTGTATTTTTGGACGATCTGCCATAATGAAAACCTTGAAGCAATAGTGAAGGACTTTGAGCTGAATAGAAAAAATTGGAATGTAAGATATGAAAATTATCGATACAGTTTACTATTTAAAATAAAAAGAGGACGAGGAAGCGGTGAAATTTCAAAATACTATGCAGGATGGAACACATTCGTGAAATTATCTAATGGAAACATCAGATATTTGATGGAGTTGGTATATAAGGCCTATTTTTACCATCTTCGTAGTGGAGGCGATATTTCAAAACCAATACCGCTTGATGTACAAACCAAGGCTGCAAAACATGTGGGATGGAAAAATTTAACTGAGTTGGATGGAACAACAAAGAAAGGAGTTCAGTTAACAAGAATGGTGCAGTCGCTCGGCACCGTTTTTGGGCAATTGGCTAAAGATGGCGATAATCTTGCACCAGAAATCGTTCAGTTTGAAATAGAAGGAAAAGTATCGGAAAGAACAGTAGAACTATTATCAGCAGGAGTTATGTATTTGGCATTGGTCAGAATGCCTGCTAATAAGTTGAGCAGCAAATCGGATGTCAGAGATTATATGTATTCTCTTCATCCAATATTTGCGCCATATTTTGGGTATAGTTTTAGGAAAAAACGGAAGATTCCTATTTCTGATGAAGAATTTTTGAAGTGTATAGATAATCAGGCAGAAGGTGTATCTGCCATTTTAAGAAGAAAGAATATTGTACCAGCAGAGAGGATTGCTGAACCCAAACAGTTGGATTTTTTTGATATTTTTGACGACAATGATTAATCGAGACTACCAATATACTGAGCATTGGGACTATATTGAGGAAGTTAAATTGCCTACACAATCATTGTACCTTTATGCTCATGATGCAGAAAGCAGAAGTGATTTCTGTGCGCCTCATTTAAGGAAGAATAATTCTGAAACTGTATTTGAACAAATCAGTCTTCTTGAAGAGGATATGATGAAAATAGAAAGGGATGGCTCAGTAATACCTTTAACTGGTTCGAATGAAATTCGAGCTTTTGTCGAAAGTTATAATACCAAAAGTGTGTATCTTGAAGTAACAGGAATGAGTTGCAGATTAGTAGCTCCTTTATTAATTACTGGACTTAAAATCGGATGTGAAATACATGTAGTGTATTCTGAACCGGCACGGTATAAAATTGAGGAATTTCAGAAAGAGGGCTTGCATAAAGATTTGTCGGAGGCAGTAGGGGACATATATTCATTGCCCGGTCTTGAAAAAGTGTTTGCTCCCAAGAAAGAACCTCTATTTGTGACATTGCTTGGTTTTGAAGGAGGTAGGTTGACTTTCATTATTGAGGATCAACAACCATCTCCAGCTAGTATTAGGCCAATTGTTGGAGTGCCTGGGTATCAATTGGGGTATCCATACGAGACCTATTATGGAAACAGACATAGTTTGAGTAACAAGAGATGCTGGCAAGAAGTTGTATATGCAGAAGCCAATTCGATTGTTGATGCATATCTGACACTTGATCAAATAGCCAAAGACAATACAAATCCTTATATGATAGTTGCGCCTATCGGTACAAAGCCGCATGCTATTGGTGCGATATTATATGCTATCAAGCATAGAGACGAAGTTGAACTATTGTATGATAATCCGAAGAGAAGCGTTCATCGTACAGACGGAATAGGAAAGATATTGTCGTGCAACGTTACAAAACTTCTTAATGAAAACTGAAAAGTGATAGATCCATTTTATACGCCCACCCCTTTAGCCACAAAATTAGCTGATTACGTAGATGTAGATCATGTAAAAAGGATTGCTGATTTTTGTATTGGTGATGGGGAACTCATAAGAGCTGCAAGGGACAAATATCCAGATGCAATATGTTATGGCGTGGATATATGTAATGACGTTATAGCGAACTTGAAAGAAAAACATTCAGATTGGAAACTGGCTGTATGCGACTTTGAAGATGATGAATCAGTAAACAAGGTTGATTTCATAAGGGACATCTTGTTTGATCTCATTATGATGAACCCTCCCTTTACATGTAAGGGTAGCATAGTTGAGACAATTGAATTTGAAGGACAAGTATTTAAGGTGAGTACCGCCATGAAATTTGTGATGCGGGCTCTAGAACATCTTTCTACGGAAGGAGGACTGTATGCCATTCTGCCAATCAGTTGTGTTTACTCTGATAAAGACAAAAAAGCATGGGATTATTTGCGACAGAGTCATTATGCATGTGTATTAGAAGAGCCAGAAAGGGTATATTTTTCGAAGAAATGCTCGCCATGTATAGTGCTGGTGTATGTTGGTAACAGGGATATACGAAGGAAGTGCCAAAGTAACATAAACCCTTTTCTGGACTTACCAATCGAGGATGTTGTTAGAGGTGCAATTAGAATGCAGGGCTTAAAAGTAAGTAAATCAAAGAATGCCAAGCGATTAATCCATACAACAAATATGCAGAATGGTAAACTTGTCAAGGTAAATAAGATATTGACATCGTATAATGCCATTTCTGGCTTTGGTGTTGTCATTCCGCGAGTTTGTAATCCGAATAGGAGTAAAATAGTGGTGCTGGATAATCAAGATGAATACGTCTTGTCGGATTGTGTTGCTTTATTAAAGACTCGAACATCGGAGGAGGCAATAGTGGTAAAAGAGAGAATCCTTGAACATTGGCCCGCTTTTGAGCAACTCTATAAAGGAACCGGGGCTAGATATACTACAGTTCAGAGGTTGAAAACGGCGTTTGGGGTAGCAGAATCTTACAAAGCCGGAACTTTTAAATGACTGAAGTATGTCATTCTAAAAAATGAAGCAAATATATTATGGAAACTGTAAAACAAATCAAAGCTCGAATAAAGGCACGAAAGGCTTTTAATAAGAAAATGCTTTGGAAGATTAGAGTGATGCTGATTAAAGAAGAAAAGTTTATCTGGTTTCTTCTTTTGTTTGCACTCATATTTCCTGCAGTACCATTTGCAAATCTGGGGATAAGTATTCCTTTACTACATCCTTTTAGAGTAATTTTGGATAATGTTTGCTACGGATACATAGCAGGTATGATTTTCTATTTGTTCTCAGATTTCTGTCCTAAGTCGTATGGGATATTTAAGGCAAAGCAGCGTCTTGCGTTGATGTATAGGTCTATTCACCTGTACTATGTTATGGCAGTTGAGTCGCTTGGAATGATTGATAATGAAGGGCATCTTGTTGATAATAGTGATAACGTAGCATATAAGTCTTTATTTAAGGCGAGATAGATGATAATCATATCGCAATAAAGGAAGACGTAATAAGTAAAGTTAAGGCAATGCTTAATCTTGTTGATAAAGAAATCGATGATTTTCTGCTGCTACATAATGGCAATTTGGAAGAGAATGAGATTATTGATATCAATAAATTCCGAATAATGTTTGATAAGCTAAAAACGTCTAACCTCTATGTCTATGTTAGTAGTCATGACATTGTTGTAGCAAATAACGATCTAGAGTACTTCCTATCGAGCCTGGGCTTGAATTATAATGTTTCGAAAAGGCTAAAGGAACGGTATTCGGTATATAAGTTCGATGCAGAAAAGTTTGATAATGAATATAAAAGCTAGCGGCTGCGGGCAGACTATTTGCTCTGCGGGCTTGAAAAGAAGGATGAAGGAGATTGGAAAAGGAATGTGGCTGATGAGGCTATGCCCTTTTATGGTTAATGGTTAAGGGTGAATGGTTCACGAATAACGATTCATGGTTCAAGATTAATGATTAACGGTCCACTTTTGGTTAATGATTAAAGGTTCATGGTGAAGGAATTGTGGTTCAGGGTTAATGGTTCAAGGTTCATGATTTTTACCGTGAACCGTGAACAATTAATCGTTAACCGAAAGTTGTCATTGACAGGCGTCAGGCTTGTGGAGGTGACTATTAAAGAAACATAAAAAAACGTAATGATTGAAATTTGAATGACGAGAAATCGTTATTTTTGCAGAAAAAGATATTTATATGCGCAGAATTCAAATAAAAAATATTGGTCCGTTAGAAGATACAGGTGTGATATTTGTAAAGCCTGTGATGCTAATAATTGGTAAACAGAGCATGGGTAAAAGTACTTTCATGAAGGTACTCTGCTTTTGCGAGTGGCTTGAAAAGACTATAATGACGGGTGATCAAGAGGTGGTAAATAAGTATACCCACAATGGGATGTTTGTTAAGAATCTCTCAAAATTCTTCCGCTTAGGCGACTCTTTCTTCTCTGAGAAAAGTGAAATACATTACAAGGGCGACTGTGTATCAATTGACTTGGACAAGAAGGCAAATAATGTAAGGATTACGAAAGTGGAGGATTTTGACAAGAAACGTTTTAACGAAAAACTCTGTTTCCTTCCTGCGGAGCGCAATTTAGTATATGCATCCAAGAACATCCGCAAGGATTTTAACTCGGACAGATATGATATGCTCTTTAACTATATATTTGAATATGGTGATGAAGAGGGAGTGCACTATTTTACAAAGAACAATCCGCTCGTGATGCCTTTCGATCGTGAGACACGGTATTACTATGACGATGCCAAACGGATGCCTGTTGTGGAGGTAGGACATAAAGCTGTTCCTATTCAGCCAATGTTTACTTCAAGTGGTATTCAGTCTTCTCTGCCTATGCTGCTAATGATACTTGGCGCGTTGAGGAAAGCTGGCACGCGAAAGAGTGTATCTCCCGAAGAAATTACCAATACAATAGCCCGTATTGTGATGGATGCTTCAAGTGGAGATACTACAGAAATCCACCTAAAAGATGCAGCACTCCAACTGGCAACGAACTTTGTCACTTACCGTCGCTCTTGCGTTTTCATAGAAGAGCCGGAAGAGAATCTATTCCCCGAGTCACAATACCAACTGGTGTTGGCAATAGTCAAAGCTATCAAGGAGACCAACGAAAGGACGGGTGAGGATAATTACGTGATGATGACTACCCATAGCCCTTATATTCTATCAACCGTGAACCTACTGCTTAGGAGTTTTGTGGCACACAATTCTGATATTGAAAAGGAGGGAATGCTGAGTGATGATTATCTGTTGCCGGTTAATAAGTTTGGTGCTTACTGTGCTGACCATGGTACGATAAAGGATATCTTGGATAAAGAAAGTGGTTTTATTGATGGCGACTATTTGGATAGTATCTCGCAAGAAATAAATCGCAAGGCATCACAGGTAAACGAAGTCATTTATGGAGACATACGATAAGCTATCGGACAATGGCTTCACTGCTGTTGATCATGGAGTGAGAAATCAATTCGTGTGTTGTGAGAAGCGTTCTAAATACGTCCTCTCGCTTGATCCGCCGATGGAGGGCTGGCGTTATCAGGTGGATAACTATATCATTACCGAAGGAGACAAGTGCGATGCCCTGATTCTTGTAAAAGAAGGTGGTGACGTTGCAGAAGTCTTTGTGGAACTTAAAGGTAGTGATGTGAGCCACGCCATTACCCAATTGGAGGAGACTCTCAAACACAGTCTTTTTAAGGATAATGATTTTTTGTCGCGTTGGGGCAGGATAGCTGTATATTCTTATCCTAAGAGTCAATTGCTAAATCGGGAAGTTGACAAAAAGGCTGGAGAGTTTTTGAAAAAATATCGCTGTGAGTTGCTGATTACTCACGCGGATAAGTTGACACATGACATGTTTGAGGCGTTAAGGAACGAAAAGACGAGAGAACCTCATGCTGTCAATATCAGTGATTTGCTGAATTCGGGAGACGATTCGAAAATCAGTCGGGCTGTCGCCATATTATATTTAAGGTTGGACGCTTCGCAGACTCCTTTGGAGGTGGTGAACTATGAATGGATTTTGCAGTTGCTTTCTATTTTGAATGATTCTGATGGAGTAGTTGTTCCTGATGCGTTAAAATATATTGAATTGTGTATTAATAAATGCAAGGATGTATTTATTGACGATAATTTGGTTATGCTTTTGAATACCCTTCTTGAGAAGTACAAAGGGAAGTTTGAGGGTAATGAACTTGTCCTTGCTGATGAAATAGAGGATAGGACGGAAGATGTTAGGCAGGCACTTCTTTCGGTAGTTACATTCTTGAATGAAGTGGATCTTCTAGAGGGTGATACTGAGTTTTGGGCTTCGATAGCAGAACAATAAAAATAGGATTCGAGATGGCTTTAAGACCTAAATTGGAATTTTACAGACTGAGATTGGTTTCTAAAGATCTGGAGTATAGAACCTTTCGCGATTTCGCAATACAAGAATTGTATCAGCGAAAGCCAAGTACTGATGCTCAAATAATGAATAAGCTGTTTGATCATTTTATGAGTCAATTGGTAACGGAGAAGGCAAAAGATAAAAACATCAAGAAACAGTTGAAGCTAATAAAAACTGCTTCCAATAAACATTTAGAACATAAACCTGTTGTTGATGTAAAGAAGAATATCATTTATGGTGTTATCAATGGTGGCAGATTTGGTAGAGATGGTATGATGAGCGACTCGTCGGTAGATACTGAAGAAGCAAGCGCTTTTGGAAAGAACAAAACCATTCTCCGATATTACTATTTTCTTCTTTATTTGCCGTTAGACCATAATGAAGGTTGTTTTATCATACATTCAAATAGCAAGGAGGAAACGATAACAGACATATTCAAATTATATGTGGAACGACTTTTTAAAGGAGGAAATTTCCAACGTCCAGCATTAAATATGTTCTGCCCCAAATCATTTCAGCAAGAGTTTCAAGACGAGGCTATCATCAAGTCTATAGAATTTAGCAATACTTATCTGGACGAAGTGTTTACAGGGAAAGGCATGAGTTCGTATAAGCAATTATATGATGTTAAAATTGAGATTAAACCTAAAGACGGGGATGTTTCATTAAATGCGAAGTCTCGAATGGGGAACCTTTTGGAACAACTGGGTTTTAATCGTCAAAAGAATGAAACAGAGCGTCTGATAAATTTTGAATCTAAGAGAATGAAATTAAGCAGTCCATTCTCAAAGACTGACAGAACATTTGATTTTGATGATGAGAATCTGAATGTAATACCTGTTGTGTATCTTGAAGGACGAATAAATAATTATAATGATGATGACACTCCTGAATTTGATGAACTAAATATGTTGTGCCAAAATCTCTTTCAAGATGAAGTGCTACCAGAGATAAGACCAGATTTATTCGTATAAGATCATGCGTCCAGATAAACATAGCTCGTTTATATGTTTTGTATATTCCAAGGCACGTGAAAGTGAGACGTTGGATATAAATAATCGAAGAAAGCCATTCATTCGAAGGAATGGAAGGCTTTTACTATCTTATCCGCTTTCTTTCATCGTATTGATATCACTTCCTGCAGGATATAATAACGATTTCCTTCAATTGGGAGCGTCGATTCTTGCTATCTTAATAGGGCTTTTTCTCACAGCATTGGTATTTGCTCTAGATAAATTTTATATTCCATCTAGGAAAAAGGATGGAGATTATCGAGTGGAGACAACAGAAAATGACCAAACTCGCAGTATTGAGATATCTGTAGAAGAAATAAGATATGAGAATGCACTGGAAAAACTATGGCAGAAACAATCTCTTTACTATGTCCAACAGTTTAATGTGCTGGTTGGAAAGAATGTGATAGTTGGTATATGGGCCTTGGCATTGATATGCACATATGTCATGTATTACAACTTCTTTAGCGTTAGGCTGGACGACTATTCGTTTGTTGAGATTACGCTCCCCTCAATATTTTTATTCTTGAAACTGTTGTTAATAATTGCAGGCAGATTTTTTATTTGCTATTTCTTGATAGAAATGTTCTATAATACTGTAAGGATAATCAGTAGTATGGTTAATTTCATGTCTATTAGGATACAAAGATAGAAAATGGTTTTCGTGTGGTATTTGATAAAGAGTGATTGCATATGCAGGAATTGCTGAATCTATATACGGAATGCCATACCAAATGGTTGAATTATTCTCTTTGCGGGAATGATTGCCCAGAAAATCATTATTGCCAAAGGTTTGGTTGTCTTGAGGGTGATTGTTCAAGATGTATGGCCGCTATACAGAGATATGGTACTATCAGAGCTTATCCATGCCATAAAATTACATATTATTATGTAATGCGTTTTTTCAATAGATTTGCCTCAGAGATAGAATATGTAATAAGACTCATAACCTTTGGACAAATAACAAAACTGAATGTTGTATCATTAGGATGTGGACCAGGCTCGGAAGTTTATGGTATTATTCATGGTATACGACATCGAAATTTGCAGATTCAACTTGATTATCAAGGATATGATTTAAACTCGATATGGAATGATGTACAACAAATGAGTCGCACATGTCTAAGTGATACGGGGCATATCTTACGGTTCTTCGATACTAATTTGTTCACAACGTTCCAACCATTTGCCGAACAAAGGGTTGATATGCTTGTGATGAACTATCTGTTATCAGACTATGTAAAGAATTCTGCAATAGGTTCAAGGAATGTGTTTGCTGACGAAATTGTTGACTTCATTATTCATGCTAATGTAAAAAGAGTCTTTTTTAATGATATAAGTTTATATGGGCATAATGGTCAGCTAGACACCGCTGTACAAATGATGGAATACATAATGAATTGTCTTAAAAGATTTGGCTATACTTTGCGTGGAAGGAGATTCCATTTCCCCAATGACACTTTTGTTCCATATAATAATAGGTGGCGGCAGCAAGAAACTGGAAACTTATTGTTTACCCCAATGCCCAATAATCCTGCAAATGGAGGTATAGATTGTTGTAAGTCAAAGCAAGTGTATTTTACAATAGAAGATTGAATTGATGTCTATGAATACAACTGAAAACTTACCGGAATGGTTGCATAGTTTCATATATGAGACGTTGGGCGGCTATTACCAACCTGACAGGATTGCTGCACGTGACAACCTGAACTCCGGAGAGAAAGAAAACCAACGGTATCTTGGTACTTACTTTCCTCGGAGCTATACAGAGTCGTATTGTATTTTCTGCAACCTATTTGAGAATGCCGAGTACCAGAATATGATGAAGGATAGGGATACCTTAAGACTTCTTTCCTTTGGTTGTGGCACTGGCGGTGATTTGTTGGGACTGATGGGAGCGATAGCCGAGAAATTGCCTTGGATTAGGATTCTAGACATAGTGGCTTACGACGGAAACTTCAATGCAGTTGATATGTTGAAGAAGATAGTTGAGCACCCAGCGGTTCAGCAGCGGTTTGAGACAGTTCCAAGCCCAGACTATTCTCCTGTACCGATGAAGGACAGAAAGGATTTTGATCTTTTTTGTAGCTGCCTGAAAGGATTTGATGTTATTGTTTCCATGAAGATGGTGAATGAACTGTGTACAAGGGGAATTTTTAGTGAGAACCCGATTGGACAGTTCATGGAGGGGCTATATCCACATTTAGATGGAAAGGGTGTCATGTTGGTATCGGATGTTCCTATCAAACCCACATGGAAAGGTCGGAACGACTATATGCCCGTTTTCCTTACAGAAGGGTTACGCAGTTTTCTGGCAGCACATGATGATGCCTCTGCCATTGTGCCCATACCATGTCACACAAAAGGTGTTGACTGCAAGAACCGTTGCTATCCTGTAGAGACATTCTATGGCAATGTGTTTACTTCTGAGTCGTTGTCATATTGTATGGTGGCACATAAAGAGGTTGCAGATGCTGTCTGCCCAGCACTTAAAGATAGTTACTATAGAGTAAACGATAATAATGAATATTGTGCCATGATTGGCGGTAAAGGCGTGAAAGATGCATTTGATATCAATTCAAAATAAGTAGGCTATGGATGGAGATTTCTATGTGGATTATGCTAGACTTGACAACTTGCAGATAAAGATAATCACAGACAAGTTCCACGACCACCTTGCGGTAAAAGGCAAGGCTGGTACGGGCAAGTCGTTGATTGCATTACACAAACTGGGCAGAGTTCGTGATGACAAAAGAGCTGTCCTTATTGTGTATACCAAGGCTTTGAAACGATACTTCCGAGACGGTTTCCTGGCTCTTGGCATAGATGAACAAAAGGTTTTCCATCATGCCGATTGGATACCGCAGCCAGTGGATTATATTTTCGTGGACGAGTGTCAGGATTTCAGTAGGGCAGAAATACAGACCTTTATAGACAATGCCCGGTATTGCTATTTCTTTGGCGACAGCGAACAGTCAATATACGGTTGGCGTACTCAGGTGCAACCAGTTGAAGAAACAGCAGCAATGGTTGGTGTTGATCCGATAGAACTGTTTAAGAATTATCGTTTGACCAAACAAAATGCAGTGTTAGCAGAATACGTCGGGCAGACACACGACCTCGTGACTCATTGCGAAAGAGAAGGTGCCAAACCGCAACTGTTTACAGGCAACAACATCAATGAGCAACTTGATGCCATGATTAATATCATCAGGAACCGCAACTTGACGAGGGTGGGTATATTGGTTCCAATGAATACAAAACAAACCGCAGCTAACAGTCATGATACCTACAGCCATATCTCCGTGGAGTATGTGAAAGAATATCTTGATGCCCACGGTATGCCTTCGGAAGCAAAGATGAGCAGTGACACAACTGACATGAATGAACTGGATTTCCAGTCACCAACTCCGAAGATATTAACATGGACCAGTGCTAAGGGATTACAATTTAACGATGTGTTTATCCCATTCTGTGAGAATCTTTTCGAGGAACAGAGAAGAAAGACACTTTATGTGGCAATAACTCGCGCCTGGAATCGTTTATATATAGGGTACACTGGTCATATAAATACAGCATTCTTCCCACCGGAGACTTCTGATTGTTATGAGCAGATGACAACACTTGACAAGATTTAGTAATGAAATATTATATTAAGGTTTTACGCTCGAATTTGGATAATATTCTCTCTTCTGAGAGTATATCACCAGCGGCTTTCTACGGGAGGCGAGGGTATGGTTACAATAGGTTTGACCATGCCAATGATGATACGTCAGACTATGAACTGTATTTGTCGGAGGAAGTTGATGATTCAGAAGAGGATGTCGCATATATTGAGTTTTTAGTTGAGGACAATAGCCAGTTGATTGGTAATAGTGTGAGTTGCGGGCATACAGTCAGCAGCACTCTCAGACTCTATCCTTGGAATTGCCGAATATTGTTTAAGTCGGTGGATGATGCGAAGGAAACTATATTCATATGCCGAAGCAGCTTGGCTAATAAAATGTGGGGCTGCTATGCTTTTGACGTTATATCTGATGTTAGGCCAGCACCTTCATCATCGGGCTTTGCGGCAGAATCTACTATAAGCGATTTATCAACGGAAATATTAAGAGACCGTAAGGTGAATAGTCTGAAGGGGTTTGCCTTTGCCTATTATTTGGGTAAGGCATGTTCGCTCACCCCCCAACTGGCAATTCTTTTACGTGCCGAACGACATATCTATGGATTGGCAACAGCACTTGCAGGGATGAAAAACCCCACCAAGGAAATGGTTGATACTGTAGAAAATCTGAAAAAGATATTCAACGCCAATGACCCCAACCGATTAGAACTTAAGCAGAGATGGGAAAAATTGGTGTTGGGAACATTCACATCAGTCAAAGACGGCAAGAACTTTGAGGAGCAGTTAAAGAGGCTTGGTGTTCAGAGGCAGGCGATGGATACTTTCGCCACTGAGCAGGGAATCAGACTCAATCCCCGTTTTGATGTTTATTATGCTACAAGTAGGGATTGGGCAGACTATAAAAACCAGATAACAGAATACACTCAAGGTATATTGAAACAATATACTGAAGTGAAGAGACTGGATGATAGTGATATGCTACGTGTAGATGGTTACACGGCAGGTTTCTCTGATGAAAGTATGAGGCTTTACGAACGGGTGTTGGCCGAAATGATGAATAATACGGAATGGTTGTCGATAGACCGCATCAGGACGCAGAAACTGGAAACTGCTAATGATGCTACCAAGTTCGTAAAGAAAGTGTATGAAGAAGCCGATATCACTTGGGAAGGTTCTGAGTGCCAGGAATATTGGGATCGTCTAAGAAGGAACATTGCCTATTCAGAACCTTTTGATCCCAACTGGATTCATGATAAATCATTAAGGGCACTTGCTATCTACATTTTGAAAGGTGACACTATTGATGACATGTATAAGTACATGCAGATGACAGGTGTGGAGGACTATGGACTTGCATTCGGCCTTTGGGGTGTTAGCACAGGCTATGTTGATATGCCCAAGACTTTCCCAGTCATGCTTGGTCTCAAACAAGAACGGGTAATAGACTGCTATGTAAGAGCATACGAAGTAATGACAGGACGAGAGGTGCCCAAGAGACCTGTTGCAGACAGTTATCAGGAAGTATTACAGAAAGAGGAGAGGGTAAAGAAGCCTACTACTGCATGGAGCCCATCTACAAAGAGAACTATTGAGACAAGCTCAAAAGATAATCGAATAAAGGAATTGCTCAAAGATTCGCCATTAAAGCTAACAAGTTCTCAGCAAGCAGAGATTCTTGCAATCGTAGAGAAGGGGCGAGGTACTATTGATGAGAACGACTTGAAGGCAATCGGAAAGATAAAAGGTATAGGCAAGAAAAAACTGGAGGGATTAAAGATACTTCTCCAGCCTTTAATGCGAACAGCACCCGGACAGTTGCCATTTACGGAAGAACCCACTAAAGAAAAGGAAAGAGTTATCACAGACCCGTGGGATGTAATTGTGGAATGCTTGCCAAAAGAAGAGTGGATAAAAGAACAGATTCACAGAGACTATAAGTGGTTCACAGGCAAAAATAAATTAGGGTATCATGAGATGGTCACAAAACTCTGCGACTATTTCTATAGGAACAAGAATGCTACAGGTAGAAGGTCGTGGCTACGAAATACATATAAAGACGTTGATGTTGCATTGATAGAAAGAAAGCTTCGTGAGGTCTTTTAATAATCGTTTATGATACTTAGTGTAAGCAGGAGAACAGATGTACCGGCATTCTATTCTGAATGGTTTCTGAATAGGATAAGGGAAGGGTATGCCTGCGTACGTAATCCCATGAGCTATCACCAAGTGAGCAGGATAGATATTCGCCCAGAGGTTACCGACTGTATTGTGTTCTGGACAAAGAATCCCGCTCCGATGATGAGTAAGCTGGATGAATTGAAGGATTATCACTACTATTTTCAGTTTACATTGAACCCTTATGGAAAAAATATAGAAACGGCAGTAGCTAGGAAAAATGGTATCATAGATGTCTTTAAAAAGCTATCGGACAAGATTGGGCCAGAGAGAGTCGTTTGGCGCTATGACCCTATCTTTTTCACAAACGAAATAGATACGGACTATCATTTGTTGTATTTTGAGAAATTGTCTTCCATATTGAAGGGCTATACCCAGCGATGCGTCATCAGTTTCCTTGATTTATATAAAAAAACAGAGCGGAATATGTCTGGCACTGGTGCGTATGCACCTGATGAGGCAACAATGCGTAGGATAGCGACTGAGTTTGCTGCAATAGGTAAGGGTTTGGACTTGAAAATCCAGAGTTGCGCTGAGACCATTGATTTAGATAAACAGGGTGTGAGTCATGGTCATTGTGTTGACCGAGAGTTGATAGAGCAAATTGTCGGTTATCATCTGGAGGTGAAGAAAGACCCCAACCAGCGAAAGGAATGTGGCTGTGTGGAAAGTATTGACATCGGTGAATATAACACATGTATGCATCATTGCTTGTATTGCTATGCTAATTTTAGTCAGACCCAAGTACTGCACAAGCATGAGTCGCATCATATAGATTCGCCCTTGATAGTGGGGAATCTTGGTGATGATGATATTATAAAAGATAGAACGGTCAAATTGTTAAAGGCTCATGGGCTGTTTGATTAGGCGTATGTAGTGTGATGAGGCATGGGTGATTTTATGGATGCATTTTTCGAGGAACCCGAAGGTTGCGTTGTATATGCGGTCGTACAAGTTGGTGAAGGAGTTTGGCGAGGGTGTGGACAGGATGTTTCGTGAGATGGCGGAGGCAGGATTGCCTGCACCGGAGTATAGGCAGAATGAGTTTATGGTGTATGCTACCATTAGGCAGGCGAAGGTTGCTACAGGACAAGTGGTAGGCAATGGTGATGTAAATGGCGGATTAAATGGTCAATTAAATGGTCAATTAAATGGTCAATTAAACGATAGCCAGAAAGAGACCTTTGAGTTTATAAAGGCTCACGAGGGTTATAATACAACCAAAATAGCGGACGACCTTGGCAAACCATTCAGAACCATTGTTAAGCATATAAATGTGCTTCTTGAATTGAATATGATAGAGCGTCGTGGTAGTAAGAAGACAGGTGGATATTATGTAAAGAAATAAAATTATGAATATGTGGATTACATATGGAATTATAGCAGTGATTCTGGTCGTTGCAGAACTGGTTTATTTCCGCATTGCGGATAAGTGCAACATCATTGATAAGCCGAATGAAAGGTCGAGCCATTCGACAATCTCTCAGTTGAGAGTTTAGGGTTGAATGTTGATAGTCAGTTGATGAGTTATGTGTTGATGGGGTTGATAATTGTAGCTGCGCTCATCGTATATGTTGGTGGTATGAATATCATCAACTTTATGGATGGTATCAACGGCATCACGGCGGGCTATGCTCTGGCGATATCATCGGGGTGCTCGTGTTCTGCATTTTTAACTTCCGCCCGAAAGGGAAAGCGAAGTGCTTTGCAGGGGATGTGGGGAGCATAGGAATAGCTTTTATCATGCTTTTCGCTCTTGGAAAGCTGATAGTGCAGACGGAGGACTTGTCGTATCTGGCGTCGCTGAAGAAGCAATAAAGTTGAATGTTTAGCGTTGAAAGTTTAAAGTCAGTTATTGAGTTTAAAGTTGAAACAATATGGAGGTTTTCGGTTACCGTAAGCTAATTGCTTACCAAAAGGGTAAAGAGGTTGTAACTGATTCAACTGACTTTAAACAATAAACTATCCACTATACACTTTACAAAAATGACGATTAACCAAGAATTACTGGAAAGGCTGTTTGAAGCGGCGAAGGGGAATCCTCGGCTGAGGACAAACCTGGACCTGAGGACATCGGCAGAGGATGGCTCGCAGCGTATGCTGAATGCGATGCTGCCAGGAACGGAAGTGGCTATCCATAGGCATCCGATGAGTAATGAGAACGTAATCCTCATTAAGGGTAGACTGGATGAGGTGCTGTATGAGGAGGTGACTCTGGCGGATGGCAAGGTGACGTTGAAGGAGGCGGAGCGCATCCATCTGTGCCCAGAGGATGGCGCCTACGGCTGCCAGGTGCCGAAAGGGGTGTGGCATACGGTAGAGGTGATTGAGCCTTCGGTGATATACGAAGGGAAGGATGGAAAGTACGGTGAGGATGGGAGTGAGGTGTTCGAACCGAGGTGAAATGGAATTCTATCAGTTAATAGATAATAGATAAAAGATAATAGTTGTTATGGCGCGGGAAAGTATCGTAGGGGAGAAAAGCTTGGCATTTGCAAAGAGAATTGCAAAATGCTATCGATACCTGAATGATAAGAAGAAAGAGACGGTAATGTCGAAACAGATCCTGCGATGTGGAACTAGTATCGGAGCAAATGTGCGAGAAGGACTGTATGCTCAAAGCCGTAAGGACTTTATAAGCAAACTGAATATTGCACTGAAAGAGGCTGGTGAGACGGACTATTGGTTAGATGTGATACATTCTGCTGGCTACTTTACCGATGATGAGTACAACTCGCTGAAGGTTGATAACGATGAACTGCTGAAACTGTTGACGGCGATAATAAAGAAAACCAAAGAGAACGGAGAGAGAGATAATAGATGATAATTTAGTTAAGAGATAATAGATGATAGATAATAATTTAGTTAAGAGATAATAGATGATAGATAATAGTTGGGGGTGAAGAGGTGTGTGCGAGGAGCGCATGCCTCTTTGTGGTTAAGTAGGGCACGGTATGAACAGCCTGACTATGAATAGCCAAGCGCTGTAAGTTTTTCTAAAGATTATCGTTAAAAAACTAGGTAGATGAAAGGGGACATGTATGCCTAACTAGAAATGGGGCTGTGATCCGTTTGGGGCTCGAACCCAAGACCCCAAAATAAAAAAGGTTCCTTGAAAGGCTTTACTAAAAATAAGAAATGGAGTGTTATACAAAACACAATAATACTTTTAACTCAATTAATTAGTGAAGCAAAAATGAAAAAGAAATTTAGAAACTGATAATATCGGCGAAACGGTACCATCGTAGCGCTTGAATCGGTACCACCGTAGCGCACCAATCGGTACCACCATAGCACTCCAACCGGTACCAGCGTAGCGCACCAATCGGTACCGCTGTAGCGCTCGAATCGGTACCAAAAGTTCATTTCGGTTCTGCCATTGAAGTTAAATTACTATCTTTGCCGAAGGAAATACAAAACCTTTAGCGAGATATGGCAAACCAAAATGTAACAATGAGCAAGTTAAAAAGAGCATTTCAA